>JBLXGS010000049.1:0-5168 GCA_048381755.1 Roseobacteraceae bacterium | reverse complement strand
CCGGGGCCCGCCGATGACGCGCTTCAACGCCTTCACCCTTCTCAAGAACGCCGTGACCGGTCACAAGGACTGGACGGAGCAATGGCCGGACAGCCAGCCGAAGGCCGCGTATGACGTGGTGATCGTCGGGGCGGGCGGGCATGGTCTGGGCGCGGCCTATTACCTTGCGACGCAGCACGGGATCACCAATATCGCGGTGATCGACAAGGGCTGGCTCGGCGGCGGCAACACCGGGCGCAACACCACGATCATCCGCTCCAACTATCTCTACGACGAGAGCGCGCGGCTGTTCGACCATTCGGTGGACCTTTGGCAGAACCTCAGCCAGGAGCTGAACTACAACGTCATGTACTCCAACCGCGGCGTGCTGATGCTGGCGCACAACGCGCATGACGTGCAGAGCTTCAAGCGCCACGTGCACGCCAATCGCCTCAACGGCGTCGACAACCGCTGGCTGACGCCGGAGGAGTGCAAGGAGTACTGCCCGCCGATCAACATCTCCAAGGACGCGCGTTACCCGGTCATGGGCGGCGCGCTGCAGGAGCGGGCGGGCACGGCGCGGCACGACGCGGTGGCCTGGGGCTATGCCCGCGGCGCGGCGGCGCGCGGCGTCGACATCATCCAGAACTGCGCGGTGACCGCGATCCGCCGCAACCCCGACGGCTCTGTCGCGGGCGTGGAGACCGAGAAGGGCTTCATCAAGGCGGGCAAGGTCGCGGTCTCGGCCTCGGGCCACAACACCCAGGTGATGGCCACCGCCGACGTGCGCCTGCCGCTGGAGAGCATGCCGCTGCAGGCGCTGGTCTCCGAGCCGGTGAAGCCGATCTTCCCCTGCGTGGTGATGTCCAACGCGGTGCACGCCTATTGCAGCCAGTCCGACAAGGGCGAGCTGGTGATCGGCTCGGGCACCGACCAATACGTGAGCTACTCGCAGCGCGGCGGGCTGCCGCTGATCGAGCACACGATCGCCGCGATCTCCGAGGTCTTCCCGATCTTCAACCGCATGCGGATGCTGCGCAAATGGGCGGGGATCACCGACAACACCCCGGACCGCTCGCCGATCATCGGCAAGACGCCGGTGCAGAACCTCTACGTCAACTGCGGCTGGGGCACCGGCGGCTTCAAGGCCACCCCGGGCTCGGCGCATGTCTTCGCCTGGACCATCGCCAAGGACGAGCCGCACCCGATCAACGCCCCCTTCACGCTCGACCGGTTCCGCACCGGCCGGCTGATCGACGAAGCGGCGGCCGCCGCTGTCGCGCACTGACATGCGCGCGATGATGACAGCACATTAAGGACGACGCCCATGCTCCTGATCCATTGCCCCTATTGCGACGAGACGCTGCCCGAGGTCGAGTTCACCTATGCCGGCGAGGCGCATATCGCCCGCCCGGAAAACCCCTCGGAGATGAGCGACGACGACTGGCAGCAGTTCCTCTTCATGCGTGACAACGTGAAGGGCGACCACTTCGAGCGCTGGCGCCACATGCATGGCTGCGGCCGCTTCTTCAACGCCGTGCGCAACACCATCACCGACAAGTTCCTCACCACCTATGAGGCGGGCGCCCCGCGTCCCGACCTCGCCGCACTCAAGTCCAGCGTCTCGGAGGGCCAGAAATGAGCAGCACCCGCGTTTCCGCCCGTGTTGAAGGCAAGGGCCGCGTCAACCGGACCCGCCCGGTGAACTTCACCTTCGACGGCAAGACCTACCAGGGCTATGAGGGCGACACGGTCGCCTCGGCGCTGCTGGCCAATGGCGTGCACCTGATGGGCCGTTCGTTCAAGTACCACCGCCCGCGCGGCCCCGTCGCGGCGGGCTCGGAAGAGCCCAACGCGCTCATCGGCACCCGCCGCGGCCCGGGCCGCTTCGAGCCCAACACCCGCGCCACGGTGCAGGAGATCTGGGGCGGGCTCGAGACCAATTCGCAGAACAAGTTCCCGAGCCTGAAGTTCGACGTCGGCGCGGTGAACGACGGTGCCTACATGCTGTTCTCGGCGGGCTTCTACTACAAGACCTTCATGTGGCCGCGCAGCTTCTGGGACAAGGTCTACGAGCCCTTCATCCGCGCCGCCGCCGGTCTGGGTGTCAGCCCGACCGAGGAGGATCCGGACAGCTACGCCTCGCGCAACCTGCATTGCGACGTGCTGATCGTCGGCGCCGGCCCCTCGGGTCTCGCCGCGGCGCGGGTGGCGGCGGAGGCGGGCCTGAAGGTCGTGCTGGTCGACGAGAACCCGGAAGTGGGCGGCACGCTGCTGTCGGAGCCGCAGGCGCAGATCGACGGCGCTGCCGCGTGGGACTGGGTCGCCGCCGAGCTGGCCGCGCTCAAGGCCGCGGGCGTCAAGGTGATGACCCGCACCACCGCCATCGGCTATTACCACCAGAACCTCATCGGCCTCTGCGAGCGGCTGACCGACCATCTGCCCAATCTGCCCGCCGACACCCCGCGCGAGCGGCTGTGGCGGGTGCGCGCCAAGCAGGTCGTGCTGGCGCAGGGCGCGCTGGAAAAGCCGCTGGTGTTCCACGGCAACGACCGCCCCGGCGTGATGCTGGCGGGCTCGGCGCAGACCTACCTCAACCGCTACGGCGTGCTGGTCGGGCAGCGCCCCGTTGTGCTGACCTCGCATGACAGTGCCTGGTACGCCGCTTTCGACCTGTCGGACGCCGGCGCCAAGGTGCAGGCCATCGCCGACACCCGGGCCAGCGTCGACGAGGCGCTGCTGACCGGTGCGCGCCAGCGCGGCATCCCGGTGAAGCTCGGCCGCACCGCCACCGCCACCAAGGGCCGCCTGCGGGTGAGCACGATCCGGCTCAACCCGGTGTCGGGCGGCAAGGTCGGTTCGGGCGAGGACATCGCCTGCGACGCGGTGCTGATGTCGGGCGGCTGGACGCCCTCGCTGCACCTCTTCTCCCACACCAAGGGCACGCTGGCCTGGGACGACGACCGCACCACCTTCCTGCCCGAGCGCACCCCCGAGGATTGCGTCATCGCCGGCGCGAGCCGCGGTCTCTGGGGCCTCGAGGCGGTGCTCAACGACGGCGCCGAGAAGGGCCGCGAGGTCGTGGCGGCGCTCGGCAAATCCGCCGACGCGCGGGCCTACGGCGTCGCGCAGGACCGCCCCGGCACCGGCGTGTCGCACAAGGAACTGCCGACCGATCTCTCGGCCGGCAAGGCCAAGGCCTTCGTCGACTACCAGAACGACGTGACCGCCAAGGACCTGCGCCTTGCGGTGCGCGAGGGCATGCGCTCGATCGAGCACGTCAAGCGCTACACCACCAACGGCATGGCCACCGACCAGGGCAAAATGTCCAACATCAACGGCCTCAACATCGCCTCGGATGCGCTTGGAAAGAAACAGCCGCAGGTGGGTCTGACCACCTTCCGCCCGCCCTATACGCCGACCAGCTTCGGCGCCTTCGCCGGCTATCACCGCGGCAGCCACTTCGAGGTGACCCGCAAGACCCAGATCGACCTCTGGGCCGAGGCGCAGGGCGCGGTCTTCGAGCCGGTCGGCCAGTGGCGCCGGGCCTGGTACTTCCCCGAGAAGGGCGAGGACATGGAGGCGGCGGTCTCCCGCGAGTGCAAGGCGACCCGCGCCAGCGTCGGCATCTTCGACGCCTCGACGCTGGGCAAGATCGAGGTCGTCGGCCCCGATGCGGTCGAGTTCATGAACCGCATGTACACCAACCCCTGGACCAAGCTGGCGCCGGGCCGCTGCCGCTACGGGCTGCTCTGCGGCGACGACGGCTTCATCCGCGACGACGGCGTCATCGGCCGCATGGGGCAGGACAAGTTCCACGTCACCACCACCACCGGTGGCGCGGCGCGGGTGCTGAACATGATGGAGGACTACCTGCAGACCGAGTGGCCCGACCTGAACGTCTGGCTGACCTCGACCACCGAGCAATGGTCGACCATCGCGCTCAACGGCCCCAACGCCGCCAAGCTGCTGGCGCCGCTGGTCGAGGGCGTCGAGCTGACCGAGGAGGCCTTCCCGCACATGTCCTGCGTGGAATGCACCGTGGCGGGCATGCCGGCGCGTCTCTTCCGCGTCAGCTTCACCGGCGAGATCGGCTTCGAGGTCAACGTGCCCGCGCCCATGGGCCGCAAGCTCTGGGAGGTGCTCTGGGAGGCGGGTCAGAAATACGACATCTGCGCCTATGGCACTGAGACCATGCACGTGCTGCGCGCCGAGAAGGGTTACATCATCGTCGGTCAGGACACCGACGGCACGGTCACGCCCTATGACGCCGGCATGGGCTGGGCGGTGGGCAAGGCCAAGCCCGACTTCGTTGGCAAGCGTGGCCTCGCGCGGCCCGACCTGGTGGCCGAGGGCCGCAAGCAGCTGGTCGGCCTGCTGACCGAGGACGGCAGCAAGCTCGAGGAGGGGGCGCAGATCGTCTTCGACCCCAAGCAGTCGATCCCGATGACCATGGTCGGCCACGTGACGTCTTCGTACAACTCGGGCGCGGCGGGCCGTCCCATCGCGCTGGCGCTGGTGCAGGGCGGTCACGGCCGGATGGGCGAGACGGTGCACATCCCGATGCCGGACCGCACCATCGCCGCCAAGATCACCTCGACGATCTTCGTCGATCCCGACAACGCCCGCCTGAAGATCTGAGGAGGCCACGATGAACGCTCCGCTTTCCGCCTTCCCGCCCGCCACGCAGGTCGAGACCCCGGCCGCCAAGGTGAGCTCGATCCTGCCCAAGGTGCGCTTCTCGCTGCGCGCCCGGGGCGATCTCGCGCCGCTCGAGCAGGCGCTCGGCGTGGCGCTGCCGCGCCGGATCGGCAAGACCGTGAGGGGGCCCGTCGAGGTCGCCTGCCTCGGTCCCGACGAATGGCTGGTGCTGGCCGCCGAAGCCGCGCCGGTGGCAGATGCCTGCGCTGGGGTCTACGCGGCCCTGCCGCACAGCCTGGTGGAGATCACCGCCCGCGAGGTGACCTTCGTCATCGAGGGCCCGCGCGCGCCTGAGCTGATGACCATCGGCTGCGCCCGCGACATCGACGCCATCGCCATCGGCTCCGCCCGCCGCACGCTCTTCGACGGCGCCACCGTCACCCTCTGGCGCGACGCCGAGGACCGCTTCCGCATCGACGTCTGGAACAGCTTCGCCCCGCACCTGCTCCACATGCTCCACGTCGGCGCACGTGAACTCGCCGCTGAAA
>JBLXGS010000048.1:0-5183 GCA_048381755.1 Roseobacteraceae bacterium | reverse complement strand
GGCTCGCCGAGGTGCAGCGAGAGCTGGTGGCCGAAGAAGTCGAAATCGACCCAGGTGTCGGTCGAGCGGCCTTCCTCACAACCGAGCACGTCGCCGTAGAAGGCACGGGTCTCATCGAGGTCTTTGACGTGGATCGCGAGGTGGAAGAGGGATTTCATGGCAGGCCCCTTGCAGGATTGAGAAATGGAGTCGGTTTCGAAGAAAGACTCGGGCGGCCCCGGACGGTCCGCCCGGCGCGCGGTGGCTCAGGGATTGCTCATTCAATGGGCATCGTAAAGGGGGTTGCCCAGCGAACCCTCCCGTGCGTCAGGGCCGCCACCCCTGCCGCTGCGGTAGCGCCCAGGGGGACACACCGCAACTTTAAACCTTTTTGAAACAATGACTTGATGCACATACCGCCGCTCCGCGTCAGCCAAACGCGGCGCCAAGGGCCGCCACAAATATAATCTCTGTTTATAATTATAGTTCCATTATAATCCTGATTTGTATTGCTCCCCGACCGGGCCGGCGGCTTTTAGAAGTCACGTCTCGCATCCTCCCGATGCCAAGAAAACAGACCCAACCAACACGGAGCCACCTCATGACACCCAAGAGCCTTCTTCTCTCCGCCGCGCTCGCAGCGCTTGCCCTTCCGGCCCATGCCGAGGGCTACAAGGTCGCGCTCGACGGCACCTTCGCGCCCCACGCCATGCCCAGCCTCTCGGGCGGGGTCGAGGGCTTCAACGTCGATCTCGCCGCCGCCATCGGCGAGAAGCTCGGCGTGGACATGGAGGTGGTCGCCGCGCAGTTCTCCGGTCTGATCCCGGCGCTGCAGGCAGGCACCTACGACTTCCTCGTCGCCCCCACCACCGTCACCGAGGAGCGCGCGTCGAACCTGCTCTTCTCCGAGGGCTTCATGGACACCAACTTCGCCTTCACCGTCCCCGCGGGGACAGAGGCGATGGAGGGTCTCGACGCCTTCAAGGGCAAGACCATCGCGGTCAACAAGGGCTCGGTCTATGAAAGCTTCCTGAACGACAAGGCCGAGGAATACGGTTGGGAAGTGGTGGCCTACGGCACCAACACCGACGCCGTCGAGGCCGTCTCGACCGGCCGCGCCGATGCCAACCTCGCCGGCGCCACCGTCTCCGCATGGGCCGCCAAGCAGAACCCGCGCATCGACCTGAGCTATGAATACCCCACGGGTCTCGTCTGGGCCTTCCCGTTCCGCAAGGACCACGTGGAAACCCGCAACAAGATCGACGCCGTGCTGGAATGCCTGAAGACCGACGGCACGATGGTCGCCCTGTCCGAAAAGTGGTTCGGCGTGACCCCGACCGAGGGCACCACCATCGTCACCCCGACCGCCGGCTACGGCACCCCCGGTTTCGACGGCTACGACGAGACCGCGCACGACGTCTCCTGCGATTTCTGATCCCTGAAACTGCTCCCTGAACCTCTCGGACGGGGCGCCCGTCGCCCCGTCCTCCCATCCGAAAGACAGCCCATGCCCGCAGCCCCCTCCGCTTCAGCTTCCGCCGCAAAGGTCCACCTCAGGCCGATGCTCGAGATCAACCAGCTCGAGAAGAGTTTCGGCGACACCCAGGTGCTGACCTCGATCGACCTCAGCGTGAAGCCGGGCGAGCTGGTCTTCGTCATCGGCCCCTCTGGCTCGGGCAAATCCACCATGCTGCGCTGCTGCAACCGGCTCGAGGAGCCGACCTCGGGCAGCATCCTTCTGGACGGTGAACATGTCACCGCCTGCCACGGCGCCGCACTCGACAAGATGCGGCTGAAGATCGGCATGGTCTTCCAGGGCTTCCACCTCTACCCGCACAAATCAGTTCTGGCCAATGTCATGCTGGCGCAGGTCAAGGCGTTGAAACGCTCCAAGCCCGAGGCCAAGGCCCGCGCCATGGAGATGCTCGAACACGTCGGGCTGGCGCATAAGGCCGATGCCATGCCCTCTGAGCTGTCGGGCGGCCAGCAGCAGCGCGTCGCCATCGCCCGTGCGCTGGCGCTCGATCCCAAGGTCATGCTCTTCGACGAACCGACCTCGGCGCTCGACCCCGAACTGGTGGGCTCGGTCCTCAAGGTGATGAAGCAGCTGCGCGACGAGGGCATGACCATGGTCGTGGTCAGCCACGAGATGGACTTCGCCCGCGAGGCCGCCGACCGCGTCGTCTTCATGGATGGCGGCGTGGTGGTCGAGGCCGGCACTCCCGAAGAGATCTTCGGCAACCCGAAATCCGAGCGCCTGCGCGCCTTCCTCTCCCGCCTGCACCCGAGCGACGCATGAGATTCCTCGACACATTCTTCGACGGCGCGGTGATGGCGAAATACCTGCCGGACCTGCTGTCGGCCATCGTCACCACGCTCTGGCTCAGCGCCATCATCGTGGTCGGCGGGCTCGCCCTCGGGCTCGTGCTGGCCTGCCTGCGCACGCTCGGCCGCTGGTACCTGACCCTGCCCATCGTCGCCTTCGCCGACATCGGCCGCGCCCTGCCGCCGCTTGTCGTCATCCTGATCTTCTACTTCGGCCTGCCCGGGCTCGGCATCAACCTGTCGGGGCCGATGGTGCTGATCCTCGTGCTCGGCGGCGTGCTTGCCGCCTTCGCCGAAGAGATCTTCTGGGCCGGCCTCACCGCCGTATCGAAGGGCCAATGGGAGGCGGGCCGCGCCACCGGCCTCAGCTTCGCACAGACGCTCTTCGAGATCGCCCTGCCGCAGGCCATCCGCATGGGCATCCCGCCGCTGGTGAACCGCGCGCTGGCGATCACCAAGATGACCGCGCTCGGCTCGGTGATCGGGGTGAAGGAAATCCTCGCCGTCTCCTCCTCGGCGCAGAGCTTCTCGGGCTCGGCAACGCCGCTGACCATGGCCGCGCTCGCCTATCTCGCGATCTTCCTGCCGGTGGTCATCCTCTCGCGCCTGCTCGAACGGCGCTACGCCTGGGCCGTGTAAGGGGCACATGAAATGAGCAACTTCATCGACCTCTTCTTCAACCTGGATATCATGGCGCAGGCCTGGCCGCTGCTGCTCAAGGGGCTGATCATCACGCTCGAGCTTTGCGCGGTGGTCATCGGGCTCGGCCTCGTCGGCGGGCTGCTGCTGGCGCTCGGCGCGCTGTCGCCCAGCAAGTGGCTGAAATGGCCGTCGGTCGGCTTCATCGACCTCTTCCGCGCGTTGCCGCCGCTGGTGCTGCTGGTCTTCGTCTTCTCGGGCCTGCCCTTTGCCGGTCTGGAACTCAGCCCCTTCATGGCCGTGGTCGTCGCCTTCTTTCTCAACAACTCAGCCTATTTCGCCGAGGTCTTCCGGGCCGGCATCCAGTCGGTGCCGAAGGGCCAGACCGAGGCCGCCCGCGCCACCGGTCTGAGCAAGGCGCAGACCCTGACCCATGTGGTCCTGCCGCAGGCCGTGCGCAACGTACTGCCCGACCTGCTGTCCAACACCGTCGAGGTGGTCAAGCTGACCTCGCTCGCCTCGGTCGTCTCCCTCTCCGAGCTGCTCTACTCGGCCAACATGGCCCGCTCGGTCACCTACAACTCCTCGCCGCTGATCCTCGCGGCGCTGATCTACCTCGCGATCCTCTGGCCGCTCGTCCGCCTGATCTCGCGGTACCAGCGCGGGCTCGCGGTGCACTGAACGTCCCTGAAAGGAAACTCCCATGACGAAGATGATTATCGGCGGCGCCCAGATCGGCGGCATCCAGAAGGACGAGACCCGCGAAGAGGTCGTCGCCCGGATGATCGCGCTGATGGACGAGGCGCAGGCCAAGGGCGTGAAGTTTCTCGTCTACCCCGAGATGACGCTGACCACCTTCTTCCCGCGCTTCTACGTCGAGGACCGCGCCGAGTTCGACCACTGGTTCGAGAGCCAGATGCCGAACCCCGCCGTGCAGCCGCTCTTCGACAAGGCGAAGGACTACGGCATGGGCTTCACCTTCGGCTACTGCGAGCTGACGCCCGAGGGCGAGCATTTCAACACCTCGATCATCGTCTCCCCCGAGGGCGAGATCGTGCTGACCTACCGCAAGACCCACCTGCCCGGCCACGCCGAGTTCGAGCCCGAGCGCACCCACCAGCACCTGGAAAAGCGCTACTTCCTGCCCGGTGACACCGGCTTCGGCGTGGTGAAGAACCAGGACGTGATCATGGGCATGGCGATCTGCAACGACCGCCGTTGGCCCGAGACCTGGCGCGTGCTCGGCCTGCAGGGCGTGCAGCTGGTGACCATCGGCTACAACACCCCGTCGCAGAACAACCTCTCGGCCGAGGAAGGCATCGAGCGGCGCATGTACCACCACGAGCTCTCGGTCTGCGCCGGCGCCTACCAGAACTCGACCTATGCCGTGGCCGTGGCCAAATGCGGCATGGAGGACGGCAACCACATGTTCGCCGGCTCGATCATCGTCGACCCCGACGGCTTCGTCGTGGCAAAGGCCGAAGGTGAAGGCGACGAGCTGATCGTGCACGAGGCGGATTTCGCCAAGTGCGATTTCGGCAAGTCCACCGTGTTCAACTTCTCGGCGCACCGCCGTATCGAACACTACGGGCTGATCGCCAGCCAGACCGGCGTCGAGGTGCCGGAATAAGACAGACGCGCCGGGGCCCCTGCCCCGGCGCCCGTCCCCGCGGGGACAGACGGATAGGCCGCCCGCGGCGGCACGGAAGGAGAGACGAGATGCAGTTCGACACGGTGATCCACGGCGGCACGATCGCGACCGCCGACTACACGGCGAAAGGTGACATCGGCATCAAGGACGGGCGGATCGCCGCCGTGGCCGAGAAGCTCGAAGGCGGCGCGCGCCGCATCGACGCGGGCGGGCGCATCGTCGTGCCCGGTGGCATCGAGGCGCACGCGCATATTGCGCAGGAAAGCTCCTCGGGCGTGATGACCGCCGACGACTACCTCTCCGGCTCGATCTCGGCGGCCTACGGCGGCAACTCGTCGTTCATCCCCTTCGCCGCGCAGCAGCGCGGCCAGTCGGTCGATGACGTCATCGCCACCTACGACGCCCGCGCCGCCTGCTCGGTGATCGACTATTCGTATCACCTGATCATCTCCGACCCGAAGCCCGAGGTGCTGGAAGACCAGCTGCCCCGCGCCTTCGCCCGCGGCATCACTTCCTTCAAGGTCTTCATGACCTATGACCTGATGAACCTCGGCGACGGCGGCATGCTCGACATCCTCACCGTCGCGCG
>JBLXGS010000047.1:0-6367 GCA_048381755.1 Roseobacteraceae bacterium | reverse complement strand
ACCGGCACCAGCTCTTCCATGGACCGCCACCAGGCGTCCTCGCAGGCCTCGATCATCGAGCCGGTGTGGCAGCAGTAACAGCTGCCCTTGTCCGGGTGCGGGCCGCGGCCGAACTCGCTGTTCATCGTGTCGACGCCCAGCTCGACGGCGATCTCGATGGCGCGCTTCCAGTGCTTGACCGCTGCCTTGCGCTCGTCCTCGTCGTTGCTGGCCCAGCGGTACATCGGCAGCAGCGTGGCAATGCCGACGTTGGCGTCGGACAGCGCCTTCTTGAAGGTCTTTATACGGTCGGGGAAGACGCGCGGCGCCTTGAACCATTCGAGGAAGTCCCCGCGGGGGCTCAGTTCGATCCAGTTGTAACCCAGCTCTGCCACCTTGGACGGCAGCTCTTCGAGGCTGAGATGGCGATGCATGAAGGGGTCGAGGGCAATCTTCATGACGGGGGCTCCTTCCGGTTGCCGCAGGTGCGGCGTGGTCTCTTGTGGGCAAACCTCTCCCGCGCCCCTTCCACGAAGGGGCAACCGGTGGGTTGTCCTGCTGTCTTGGTGGAGCGCCCGCCGAGTGAAACCGGGCGCTCCTGGGGGGAAGGTCTACGCCGCGCCGGCGAATTCCTCCTGGGTCTTGGCGCCGGTGATATAGGCCACCACGTCCTGCCCATCGGTCTCTTCCTTGCGCAGGTTGGCGACGATGCGCCCGCGGCGGAAGACGACGATCCGGTCGCAGATGTCCATCACCTGCCGCATATTGTGGCTGATCAGGATCACCGGCTCGTTCTGGTCCTTCAGCGTGTGCAGGATGTTCTCGACCTGCGCGGTCTCCTGCACACCGAGCGCCGCGGTGGGCTCGTCCATGATGATCAACTTGGACTTGAAGGTGGCGGTCCGGGCGATCGCCACGCATTGGCGCTGCCCGCCCGACATGTTCTGAATGGTGTTGTTGATGTTGGGGATCTTCACCCCGGTCTTCTGCAACCCTTCCAGCGTCGCCTTGCGCATCCCCTTATAATCGAGGATCGAGAACGGCCCGAGCTTGAACTTCACCATTTCGCGGCCGAGGAACAGGTTGTCCGGCACGTTCAGGTGATCGGCCAATGCGAGGTTCTGGAACACCGTCTCGATGCCGGCCTCGCGGGCCTCGAGCGGGTCCTTGAAGTCAACGTAGTCGCCGTCGAACCAAACCTTGCCCGAGGTGCGCTGCTCGACCGCAGTGATCTGGCGCACGAAGGTCGACTTGCCCGCGCCGTTATCTCCCATGATCGCCACGGCCTCACCCCGGCGGATTTCGAAATTGGCGCCCTCGAGGGCATGGACCCCGCCGTAGTGCTTGGTCAGGTTCTCGGTCTTCAGAACGATGTCTGACATGTCCTTTCCTCCCTCAAATCCGGTCTGCATTGCGGGACTGCCGCCATTGATCGAGCACCACGGCCCCGACGATGATCGCGCCCTTCACCATCTCCTGGTAGTAGGCGTCGAGCTTGAGGAACGTGAAGCCGGAGATGATCACCCCGAAGATCAGCGCCCCGAGCACCGTGCCCAGCACCGACCCGCGACCGCCCTGCAGCGAGATGCCACCGATGACTGCCATGGCGATGGCGTCGAGCTCGTACATCATGCCCATGCCCGACTGCGCGGTGAGGTTCTTTGAACTCAGCACGATGGCGGCAAGACCGGCCAGGAGCCCGGCGATGCTGTAGACCAGCACTTTGTGGCGGGCGACCTTGATGCCGGACATGCGTGCGGCGGATTCCGACGAGCCGATGGCATAGGTGTGCTTGCCGTAGACGGTGAATTTCAGCGCCAGGGCAAAGAGGATCGCAACCCCGGCAAAGATCAGCACGGGCGTCATGCCGGACCCGAGCGCGGCGTAGCTCTCGGTGGGGAACGACACCGGCTGGCCCTTGGTCCACCACTTGGCGATGCCGCGCGCGGCCACCATCATGCCCAGCGTCGCGATGAACGGCGGGATGCGGGTGTAGGCGATGAGCAGCCCGTTGATCCCCCCGGCCACGAGGCCGCAGAGCAGCCCGATCAGCAGCGGCACGACCAGCGGCAGGTCCACCCAGCCCTGCGCGAAGAAAACCGCGCGGGTGTTCTCGGCGCCATAGACGGTGCCGGCCTGGGCGAAGCTCATGGCGATCATCGCTGTCGCGCCCACCACCGAGCCGGAACTCAGGTCGATGCCGCCTGAGATGATCACTTGGGTCACGCCGATGGCGATGATGCCGATGATCGAAACCTGCAGGATGATGATCTTCAGCCGAGCGGTGTTAAAGATGCCGTCCACATTGTCACGGGTGTTGAACAGGAAGCTGTCCTGCATGAACACACGCCCGAGAATCTCGAAAATCGCGACGATGAGGACGAGCGCAAGGGCCACGCCCAGTTCAGGCGGCAAGGCGCGTTTCTTCGGGTCGAAGGTGAGCCCGCCTATGCCATGCGTCGTGTCAGTCATTGGTTCTCCTCCAGCCCGGGAATGGCCCGCGCAGCTCTCGGTCGGGGCGGCACACGGACGCACCGCCCCCGGTTCAAGTCAGTTCTTGGCGAGGTACTGCTCGCGAGTCTCGGGCGTGACGAGTTGGAAGGGGATGTACACCTTCTGAGCCACGTCCTCGCCGCGGGCGAGGCTCAGCGCCGCGTCGAGCGCGCCGCCGCCCTGCCCCGCCGCGTCCTGGAATACCGTCACGTCGAGATCGCCGGCTCCCATCGCCGCGAGCGCGTCCTGGGTCGCGTCGATCCCGGACACGATGACCTCCTCCATCGAGATGCCCGCAGCCTTCATCGCCTGGATCGCGCCGATCGCCATCTCGTCGTTGTTGGAGATCAGCGCATCGAAGGGCGCACCGGTCGAAAGCCAGTTGGTCATCAGGTCCTGGGCCTCGTCGCGGCTCCAGTTGGCGGTCTGCTCGTCGATGATTTCGAGCGTCACGCCGCAGTCGCCCGAGGCCATCACGTCGTGGATGTCCTTGGTCCGCTGCACGGCCGCCTGGTTCGACAGCTCGCCCATCATCACGTAGATCTGGGCCGGGTCCTTGCCCTTCTCGGCGAGTAGCCGGCAGACTTCGAGGGTTTCCAACGTACCGCTCTCGCGTTCATCCGACGCAACGAACGCTTGGTTGTCGGGCAGCGCATCAACGTTGACCGGCTGACGGTTCACGAAGACAAGCGGGACACCGGCGGAGGCAGCAGCATTGGTCATCGCCTCGGTGGCCGAGGTATCAACCGGGTTCACAATGATCGCATCCACGCCCGAGGCGACGAAATTGTTGATTTGGTCCAGCTGCTTGGCCACGTCGTTCTGCGCGTCCTCGACCTGGATGTCCACGTCATCCATTCCCTCCGCCTTGTCGATCATGCCGTTGCGCAGCACTGTCAGGAAATTGTCGTCGAACAGCGCCATCGAGACGCCGACGGTCTCGGCCTGAGCGGTGCCTGCCACGGACAGGACAAGGGCAGTCGAAATTAGAAGGTTCTTCATTATATCTCCTCCAAAACGTGACGTGGCCTACTCCGGGCATAGCTCTCCCACGCTCCGAACCCGGGGGGCGGAGATTGATTGGCTGAGGTATGCGACCAGGGGACACGGCAACGCCTCCCAACGTTGCGAGGCCTAGCATTCGTCAATTTGGACGCTTGGTCAACGCTCCTGACGACCGGCTATCCATCATCTATGATGGAAAATGATGCGCAATGATGGTCTTTCTATCAGGAGAGAGATTCAGGTGTGTAGATGCGTGGCGTAAAGAACTTCTGCCCCGGGGTTTCCGCCATGCCATTGTCATAGGTACTGCCCGCAAGCGCCAGCAGGTCGGTCACTATCTGGCGCAGCGGCGTGCCGAAGACGATCGAGACCACGCCGTTCTGAAGCCCGCTATAGGATTCAGGGGTCAGCTCGTTGACGATGAGCGCATGGCTGTCGGGCTCGCGGCATTCCTCGAAGGCGGCGATGGCACCCTCCATGCCGCCGCCGGCGACGTACAGCCCGACCAGATCGGCGTCCCGAGACAGCAGCTCGCAGGTCGCATCATAAGTCAGGTCGCGTGTCTCGAGGTTGATTTGCGCCTCGAGCAATTCGAACCCACGGCCGTACTCTCGGATGAAACTGCGCAGCCCCGTCTCGCGTAACTCATGCCCGTGATAGCGGTGAGCGCCAATGAAGATGCCGATCTTGCCGGGCCTCGGGGCAATCTTGGAAATCAGCCAACCGGCCGTCCGTCCCACCCGCAAGTTGTTGAGACCGAAATAACTTTCCCGAACCCCCTGGGCAAAATCCGACAGGAGGGAGAAGGTGGGAATGCCCGCATTGCGCAACTCAAGAACTGCCGAGGTGACTTCGTGATGATCGATCCCCGTACTGGCCACCGCGTGCACCCTTCCCTTGAAGCCCAAGAGGATTTCAGCGAGTTCCTGCGGACGCGTCGACTGCGCATAGCGGATCTCGAGTCTGATATTGCGGGTGGTGACCGCTCTTGCCTGCTGCTCGAATTCGCGCTGAAATTCCTGGTAGAATGTGTGCCGCGGCTTTTGAAGTACGACCCCAAGTCGCAGCTCGGGCAAGTCTGTCATGATGCGCTGCCGGATCGCGTTGGCGCCATGGTAACCGATGGCATCCGCCGCCTCCTGCACCTTGCGGGCGGTCTCGTCTCGCACCTTCATGCGACCGCTCAGGACGCGGTCCACCGTCGCAACGCTAACGCCGGCAGTCTTGGCGACATCGGAGATCGTTGGTCTTTTCATCGTAGTTTTCCAGATCGCTGCGGGAAAACCAGAGAAGCCTCTGATAGACGTGATTGCAAGACTTGCGAAAACAAATCAGCCAACGATCCGTCAGCTTGTTTCTACATTGCCAGGTCTAAGCGGGTCATTAGGCAGTGTCCGATATGCTCGGCTGTACGCAAGCGCTTCTCAGCTACCCGGACGCAGCGCCGAATAGCTCGTTGCCTGCCTTCACCTCTTGAGAGGGCCGCACACGCGTAAGGTTGAAATATGTGACCCTATCCATCCAATTAGGCTGGGTCAAAGTTGACCTAACTCCAACTCCACTAGCAGGTCCTTGGCGTCGATCTGGCTGCCCGGCGTCACATGCACCGCCTTGATCACCGCGTCGCGCTCGGCGTGCATGCCGGTCTCCATCTTCATCGCCTCGATGGTCAGCAGCAGATCGCCTTCCTTGACCTTCGTCCCGGCCTGCACCGCGATCGACGCCACAACGCCAGGCATCGGAGCGCCGATGTGGTTGGCGTTGCCCAGTTCGGCCTTGGGCTTGGCCCCGGTGGCCGCCTTTGCCTTGCGGTCCGGCACGCGCACCGCGCGCGGCTGGCCGTTGAGCTCGAAGAACACCCGCACCTCGCCGTCGTCCTGCGTCTCGCCGACGGTAATCAGGCGAATCTCCAGCGTCTTGCCCGGATCGATCTCGGCGGTGATCTCCTCGCCCGGCTGCATGCCGTAGAAATAGGCCAGCGTCGGCAGCACCCGCACCGGGCCGTATTCCTCGTGCCGCGCGATGTAGTCGGTGAAGACCTTGGGGTACATCAGGTAGCCGTTGAGATCCTCGTCGTCGAATTCGACGTCCGGGAACTTCTTCTGCAGTTCGGCGCGCAGCTTATCAAGACCGGCGGGCGGCAGATGCTTGCCCGGACGTTCGGTGTTGGGCTTCTCGCCTTTCAGAACCTTCTTGACGATCCCCTCGGGGAAGCCGCCCGGCGGCCGGCCGAGGTTGCCGCGCATCATGTCGATCACCGAGTCGGGGAAGCTGACGTCGCTCTTGGGGTCCTCCACCTGTGCGCGGGTGAGGCCCTGGCTCACCATCATCAGCGCCATGTCGCCCACGACCTTCGACGACGGCGTCACCTTGACGATGTCGCCGAACATCATGTTCACGTCGGCATAGGTCTTGGCGACCTCGTGCCAGCGCTCTTCGAGCCCCAGCGAGCGCGCCTGCGCCTTGAGGTTGGTGAACTGCCCGCCCGGCATCTCGTGCAGATAGACCTCGGACGCCGGGGCCTGCATGCCCGATTCAAATGCCGCGTATTGCCCGCGCACCGCCTCCCAGTAGTTGGAAACCTCGCGGATCACGTCGACGTCGAGCCCGGTGTCGCGATCGGTGTGGCGCAGCGCCTCGACGATCGAGCCCAATGTGGGCTGCGAGGTGTTGCCCGAGAGCGCGTCCATCGCCGCGTCGACCGCGTCGACGCCCGCTTTCGAGGCCTCCATGATGGTGGCGATGGCGGCGCCCGAGGTGTCATGGGTGTGGAAGTGGATCGGCAGGCCGACCTCTTCCTTCAGCGCCTTGATCAGCGCGCCGGCAGCGGAGGGTTTCAGCAGGCCGGCCATGTCCTTCAGGCCCAGCACATGCGCGCCGGCGGCCTTCA
>JBLXGS010000046.1:0-7118 GCA_048381755.1 Roseobacteraceae bacterium | reverse complement strand
GCGTGGCGGCACTGGAAGCCGAGGGCAAGACGGTGGTCATCGTGCTCTGCAATGACGTGCCTCAGGGCCTCATCGCGCTCAGGGACGAGCCGCGGGACGATGCGGCGAACGCTATCGCGCAACTGCGCGGGCTCGGCATTTCTTCGGTCATGCTGACGGGGGACAATCCGCGCACGGCTCGGGCCATCGCCGAAGGGCTCGGGATCGAGCATCGCGCAGAGCTCATGCCGGAAGACAAGGTGACGGCAATCCAAGACATGACGACGGACGCCCGGGTGATGATGGTCGGCGACGGGATCAACGACGCGCCAGCGCTCGCGGCCGCGCATGTCGGCGTCGCCATGGGCTCGGGCACCGACGTCGCGCTGGAGACGGCCGACGCGGCGATCCTGCGCAACCGCGTCACCGATGTGGCGAGCAAGGTCCGCCTCGCCCGTGCCACCATGTCGAACATCCGCCAGAACATCGCGATTGCGCTCGGGCTCAAGGCAGTCTTCCTCGTGACCACCGTGCTCGGGATTACCGGCCTCTGGATCGCGGTCCTCGCCGATACCGGCGCCACCGTGCTGGTCACGATGAACGCCTTCCGACTGCTGTTCTTCCGGCCTTCCGGCACGTCTGATCCTACGGGGCGTGCAATCCGACCGCCGAGGAATATCGCCTCAATCCCGAAGCCGCTACGAGCTGAAAGGAGACAATGATGATCCCTTACTCGCCGCGTCATGATAGCCTTCGCTGCAAGCTTTGCCGCGACAGTGTGGGCAGCCCATATTGCCGAAAACAGGCGGCAGCGTAATCGTTCGGTGCTTCGGGAACAACGTAGACACCCCATCGAAGGTCTCGAAAGGCCGGACGTCCGTCGCGTTCGAGGGAGGAGACCGTCTCGACCATACCCCGCGCTTCCAGAAGTCCTCCATACTCCTTCGGACGCAACACATGTGCCAATCGTCCACACCGCAGGGCGGAAAGGCGAGCCCCTTCGTCGGGACGTCCAGTCCACATGCGTTCCCGATTGCGACCATCTCGATCGCACTCTTGGACCCGTCGAGGGAGGAGTTGAACATTTGCGGATTCATGCCAGCTTGAGCGGCGTCCTTGGTGGTCAGGCCATAATGTTCCCAGACGTTGTCCGACGTAATCAAGTGATACATGCTGACCGAGGTCCTCGACGAGTTCCAAAATACCTTCTCAGTGGTGCCGGCACCTGCGGCACTGGCACGGCTTCTGGCTGCGAACATCTTGGGGGGCCTGATAGGCCTTGGATGTGGTGCCGGGCAAATGCCCTTGGCGGCTATGACCACGGCGATCGTCCTCTTGGTCCTGACTTTGCTGCGATTGCTCGAGCGGAAGCTGGGCTGGGGCGAACGCGAGGATTAATCTTCAGGCGGCAGAGAAAGTGGAGAGCCGGCTAACAGGATCTATGCTTGGCGACGTGGGCTCCTTGCCGACCGTAAGGACTTTCCCAACCTGGATTTGGGAGCTCCTCACATTCCCTGGCGCAGCTTTCCACCAGCCGCTTTCCCCGAGGTACCAACGACATTCCAGCGCGGGAGGGTCCCGAAAAGGGACAGGAATGCGCTCGGGGCGCCTTGGCAGGATGTGATTTCTCAAAAGATGCGAGGCCGGAGGACGACGAAGGTCCCGCAATGATCCAAACTTGGCTGCGCTAAGTTTCAATCCCTCCGCTACTTGCAGGAGGCATTTGACCGTCATCGCCAGCGTCAGCCGAGCTCGCTGCCGCTGCGTCCATTGCTCGGGCGTTCGATACGTCGCACGTTTCCTCCCCCGGCGAGAAGCTTTGTAATCTGCTCGCTGTCCAGAGTCTCGTCTTGCTCCAGCCGATGGACAAGGCGGAAGATTTCCGTCTCATGCTCTTCGATGAGGCCGGCAGCGGCCTTCTCAGCCTCCTTCAGCAGGAGGATCACCGCCGCATCGGCCCGCGCGGCGATGGCGTCGGAGTGCTCGCGGGGCTGGGCGAAGGACTGCCCAAGGAAGGGGTTGTCCTCGGAGGTGCGCAGATCGACCGGCCCCAGCGCCTCGGTCATGCCCCAGCGTGTGACCATCGAGCGGGCGAGCCGCGTGGCGCGGCGGATGTCGTCATCGGCGCCGGAACTGACCGAGCCGGTGAACCGGCGCTCGGCGGCACGCCCGGCGAGCAAGATCAGCAGTTGGGTGCGCAGGTATTCCTCGGGGAGCGTGTGGTGCTCTTCGCCCTCCAGCATGTGCGTGCCGCCAAGCGCCTGCCCGCGCGGGATGATCGTCACCTTGTAGAGTGGGTCCGCGCCCGGAGAGTAGAACGCCGCCGCCGCATGTCCGGCCTCGTGCACCGCGAGACGGTGGCGCTCACCCGGGCCGATGGCGAGGCTGCGCACCGTGCCCATCATCACCTTGTCGCGGGCGTCCTGCAGATCCGCTGTGGTGATGCTCTGCGCCCGCCGCCGCGCCGCGTTGATCGCGCCCTCATTCAGCAGGTTCTTCACATCGGCACCGGAAAAGCCGGGCGTGCCTGCGGCGATCTCCGAAAGCGCCTCGGGCGCCTCCAGCGGCAGATCGGCGGAATGCAGTTTCAGGATCGCCAACCGCCCGGCGCGGTCCGGCAGGCTCAGCGTGACATGGCGGTCGAAGCGCCCGGGCCGCAGCAGCGCCGGGTCCAGCACGTCGGGCCGGTTGGTCGCGGCGAGCACCACAACTGCCTCCTTGCCCTCGAACCCGTCTAGCTCGGCGAGGATTTGGTTCAGCGTCTGCTCGCGCTCGTCATGCCCGCCGCCGAGGCCGGTGCCGCGGGTGCGCCCGATGCTGTCGAGCTCGTCGATGAAGATCACCGCGGGCGCCGCCTTGCGCGCCGCCTCGAACATCTTGCGCACACGCCCCGCGCCGACCCCGACAAAGACCTCGATGAACTCGGAGCCCGAGGTCGAGAAGAAGGGCACGCCCGCCTCCCCGGCGAGGGCCTTGGCCATGAGCGTCTTGCCGGTGCCCGGCGGTCCCATCAGCAGCACCCCGTGCGGCACCTCGGCGCCGACGATCTGATACCGCTCGGGCTCGCGCAGGAAGTCGACCAGCTCGGCCACCTCTCGCTTGGCCTGTTCCTGTCCGGCGACATCCGCGAAGGTCACTTGGGTGCGGGTCTCTGCCGGGGTCGAGAACCGCCCCTTGAACAGCCCCGCCGCACCGCCCGCGCCCATGCCGCCGCCCATCTGCCCGATCATCCGCCGCTGCAGCCAGAAATAAACGCCGAGGATAAGCATCCACGGCAGCAGGAACATCCAGATCGACGTGTCGCTCGGCGGATCGGCGGAGATCGGAACCTCGTGCTCCTCCAGCAGCGGCAGGAGCGACGGATCGCTCTGCGCCGGGATGGTCGCGCGGTAGAGTGTGATGCCCCCGGCGGCATCCGGAACCGACACAGTGATCGCATGGTCTGCCAGCGTCGCCGAGGTGACCTGACCGCTGGCGATCATCTCCTTCACCGCGCTGTAGGATCTGGTCTCCACCGTGGAGGTCTGCGTGTCCTCGTCCAAGACCAAGGCAAGCGTGATGACGATCGCGACGAGCATGATCGCGACGCGCAGCCATTGTTCGGGCGGTGGCGGCGGCGGTGTGCGGTCCGGCGGCGGTTGCTTGTCGGCCATTGAAGGTCCTCCTCGACCCTGACAGCCTGCAGCCTAGGTTGGCACGCCGCGTTGATCCGGGTCAAACCGGCTCGCGCGCGTTTGTGCTGTCATTATACACGATCAGGGCGGGAGACTCACCGACGCCTTGCGCAGCGTTCTTTTTGCGCTGGCAGTGCACGATCGTCGGGTTGAACGAGGCCCATTGCGGCCTGGGACCATCAGCCGCACCGTCGCCATAGATTTGCGGGCAATCAAGATGTGTTCCAGGAACTCGTTGAATGTGGGAAGGAAGACGCAGCTGCGGACTCCCTCGGGAAGCAGGTGAAGGGCATTCACGCCGAGCACCCGCCGAGGCGCCTCGCTCATGGGGGGTCTGCCTAGTGACCAATCAAGGCGTGAACAGCCCGACGGCTGGGCCGCTGCGCTTTCGGATATCGAGCCCCGGCATCGGTGAACTTCTTACCAGTAGATTGAAGGCCCACCATGCATTAGCATTTAACTCGGGCCACTCGCTGAGATCAGTTCAATTCTTGTAATACCTTCCCTTCTATCTTTCATGATGGCGGCACAAAAATGGCAATAAGAACGATTGCACTGGTGCTCTTTGATACCGAGGAGGCCGAATGGGCGCTCCCGCAGGCGTCGGCGTTGGCTTCAGCCGTCGACGCGCATCTGAGCGTACTGCACCCCTACAACCCCATGCTCTTCACGGGTGGTATCGGAGCAGAGCCGCTCGTCTACGCAAGCATCCAACAATGGGAAGAGGAGGACTCCGGAAAAATCAAATCGGCGGTCGAGAAGGAAGTGCAATCCACGGGCATTCTTGGCGAGTACCGGCCGCAGACCACGCTCTACGGCGCCGAGGCATTCCTGCTTTCTGGTGCCCGCGGCGCGGACCTGGTCTTGGTTGGGACCAATGGCGTGCTCAACCGCTCACCAGACGATCGCAACTTGATGGAGCGGATCATCCGAAACCTCGGACGTCCGGTCCTCGTCCTGACGCCGAAGGTAACGCTGACCGGCCCTTTGGACAGACTGACCATCGGCTGGAGCGATACGCGTGAGGCCACCCGGGCAGCACACGACGCGCTAAACCTTGCGATGGACGGCGCCGAAATCGAACTCGTAACAGTCGTGTCGCGCGCGCAAAGCACCGTTCCCGGCATCGATGGCAGGGCGGATTTCGCCACCTCGCTTGATCGTCTCGGCTATCGAGTGACAGTGACCGAGCGCAGTGCCGGCGTGGAGCACCGAGCAGAAACGTTGATTTCGGCAGCTCAGGAATTCGGTTCCAAATTGCTCGTGACCGGCGCTTTTGGGCATTCGCAACTATATGACTTCGTAGTGGGTGCAGTTACGCGTGATCTTCTGGAATTCGCCCCTTTGCCTGTCTTGATGTCAAAGTGACCGAAGGCTCGCCTCTGGCAGGAAATCTTGGCTTCCGGGCATGGCGAGCCTGCACATTGCTTTCATTCGGGGCGTCCGCGCGAACGCTAGGAAAGTCTTGTTAGACGCATCTCACTAGCTTCTGAGCCAAAAATCAACTCTTTGATCCAAAGCACCCCAATTGGTATATTCCTTGTCCTCATTGAGGGCCGCTTCGGGGTCTTTTCTGGCGATGATCCTGCGCATGATGAAGCCCCGAAACACATCGTATTCATGTGGGCGGTATGCACCGGCGATTTGCTCGGTGCGCCCGGGGCACCATCCTGTGGCGCTCGAGAAATCCTCAAGGATACGGTCCAGACCGCGCCAATCCTCGGAATCATGCCCGGCGGCACTGAGCGACACCGATAAGAAAAGGGTCGGCATCCTATTCAGTTGCTCGACATGATCCCTGACAAAATCGGTGAGCGCCCGCGGGTATTCGCTCGCATGTACGGGCGCGGCCAGAATGACGCGGACAAATCGATCGAGATCGATATCGTCGGCATCGCTGGTTTCCAGAAGTTCGACAGCATGCCCCGCAGCTACGACGTGGTCAGCCACGTGGCGCGCGATCTGCCGTGTTTGACCCTGGTAGGTGGCGTATCCAATGAGAATCTTCACGTCGACCTCATCCAAGAATGCCCCGGACACTTTAGCGAGCGGGATGTTCTTTACGAAGGTATCGAGAACGGTGCCTGTACGCGAGAGAATCTTGGATCGCAGCACCGACGGCGACCACGCTCCGCATGGTTGCGACCCTCTTCTCCACGGTTTCGTCTTTGGGTTTTCCGTCAGTCATCAGAGTGCCTTTGCCACTCGTGGGCGACGACGGATCAGCTATGTCGTCGCAACCGGTCGCGATACCTTGCCCAAACGCACCCATGACCCCTGCTCGTGCCCTGTGCCTTCAGGTGCGGGCCCACAAATAGCGCCCCGAAATCAGTAGTCAGGTTCAGTTTAGGGCAGCCTCTGCGCCGGAAGCGATCCAGAATAGCATGGCGCCGGTAACCCCTATCGAAAGCACCCCAAAGAACAGTCCAGCCATCGCCACAAGGCCATCTTCCTCGACCACACCCACACCGACCACAAAGAGCGAGATCGCCGGAAACCAGCCGCTGAGCGGCAAAGGCAGGAAGAGCGCAAATGATATTGCAAAGAGGATCCCACCAAATGCGCGTACATTCTTTGTATTGAATATGTAGCGGTGGCGTTTTTGGAGGAGACGCTCAAGTCGCCGCGTCAGGGGCCGCAGACGCAGCACTGTCCGGCGCAGCTTGACATGATCGAGGCGCAGGTCCGCAAACCTGCGCGGGAGGCGGATCGACGAGTACCCGAGGCACATTTGGGCACTCGTCACCAGCAAGGGGATCGCCGTCAGAAGCGTGAACCCAGGCGGCAAGGGGAGCAGATTGACCAACGAGAGCACCACAAGGGCCCACCCGAAGGACGCCTCGCCGAGAACCGACAGCAAGCTGCCGACGGTCAACGTCCCGGAGCGGTGCTGACTTCTTGACGCGCGAATGATCGGCAGCGACAGAGACGCGCGACAGCGCGTTCCCGCAGAGTATTTCATCATCTTCTCATTGGCTGCTGGTCCGGCACCGGCCTGTGCCCCTATTTCTGTGACGATACCACCGCTGTGCGCTGTCCGGAAGGTACCGCCCGGCACTGTGCTCTTCGCCATATTGCCGCCGCGATGCTCGACGAAAAGCTCGCAGTGATCTTTGGTGTGTGACACGCACGATGTTCGACCGGCATGATGTTGTTGCTATAGTGATTGGGCGAAACGAAGGTGAGCGCCTGCGGGCCTGCCTTACTTCCGTGCAGAGCGAAATCGCCCGCGTAATCTATGTTGACCGCGGCTCCGACGACGGCAGCCAGGCCCTCGCCGAAGCCGTAGGCGTGGAGCTGGTCAACTTGCCCATGCATTTGCCCTTTACCGCTGCCCGCGCCCGCAATGCCGGCTTCGCAAAAGCAGCGGCGATCGCCGGCCCCTCATCCCGCATTATTCGCCGAGCCGGCTCGGCGGCGCGCTGGAGGCGGGTTGAAGCCGTTCTTGCCGGCTTCTGGGCACCA
>JBLXGS010000045.1:0-7550 GCA_048381755.1 Roseobacteraceae bacterium | reverse complement strand
GGGATGGAGCAGCCCGGTAGCTCGTCAGGCTCATAACCTGAAGGTCGCAGGTTCAAATCCTGCTCCCGCAACCAAATCTACCACATAAGATCGATACGTTGGCGCCCCAAGGGGCGCTATTTGTATTCGTGGCTTCCGAGAGTGGTGCTACGCGTGGCAGCAAAGCGGGCGGGCAAGGGCTAGGCTAGACGCTGGTATGCAGCCGCGTGGTTGGGTCAGCCGCCGCAAAATAAAATAGCAGCAAAGCAGACAGCGCCGCGCATGACCCGTCCCAGCCTAGCGGTCCGTTCGCCAGGAGTGCGGCGAGCCAGGAAACTGAGCCGCCCCGGGTTTGGCGGAGGCACCAGCTCCTGAGTAGGATGGAGCATCATGAGCAAGACCACGTACAAGTTTTCCCCTGACGTGCGCGAACGTGCCGTGCGGATGGTTCTCAACGGCGCGGGTCGGTACGGGTCTCGGTGACGGGCGATCACGTCTATCGCGGCGAAGATCGGCTGTTCCGCGCACACGCTGAATGACTGGGTCAAGAAGGCCGAGCTCGACAGTGGCCGCCGCGCAGGCATTCCCAGCGACATGGCCGAGAGGGTGAAGTCGCTCGAGCGGGAGAACCGGGAGCTGCGCTAGGCCAACGAGATACTTCTTAAAGCCTCGGCGTATTTTGCCACGGTGGAGCTCGACCGCCGGTCAAAGTGACGGTGGGTTTCATTGAGGCGCATCGTGATGCGCACGGGGTCGAGCCTATCTGCGCGGCGCTGCCGATCGCCCCTTCCACCGACTATGATCACCTAGCGAAGCGGGCTGATCCGGCGCGGTTGTCGGGCCGTGCACGTTGTGATGCCGCCTCGCGGCCCGAGAACCGACGTGTGTTCGAGAAGAACTGACGGGTCTATGGCATCCGCAAGGTCTGGCGGCAGCTCGTCCGGGAAGACTTCGATGTCACGCGTTGCACGGTGGAGAGGCTGATGAAGGACATGGTGAAGGACGTGGGCATTCAAGGCGCTCGCCATTGTCCTCGGACCAATGGCGGACAATGCCTCGCTCCGTGGCAAGCTGCACGGAACGACGATCCCCGACAAGAAAGCCCCTTGCCCGCTGGACAAGGTGAACCGTGAGTTCCGGGTTCCGGCCCCCAACATGCTGTGGGGTCGCCCATGCAGGCGCCATTGGTCTGTGCGCAATGCACGGCGATTTCACCTACATCGCGACCTGGAAGGGGTTTGTCTATGTCGCTTTCGTCATCGATGCCTATGCCTGCAAGATCGTCGGCTGGCGCGCAAGCACATCGGCGCAGACAGGTTTCGTCCTGAGTGCACTGGAGCAGGCGCGGTCCATGACCGAAGGCCGACAAAGGCCATGGGCCTGGTGCATCACAGCAACCGCGGCCCGCAATACCTGTCCATTCGCGACACCGATAGGTTGGGCGAAGCTGGCATCGAACCTTCGGTCGCCGCCCTCGTCGCTCGGACCGATGGCGTTCCTCGGCGGCCGTTGGCGAAAGATACGACAATGCGCTGGCAGAAACCATCAACGGCCTGTTCAAGGCAGAGGTCATTCATCGACGCCGCCCTTGGCGCAGCTCCGAGGCCGTAGAATACGGGGCGCTGGAATGGGTCGACGGGTTCAACAACCGCCGTCTCTTCGAGCCATCAGGAACATCCCGCCGGCTGAGGCGGAGGAAAACTTTTACGCGGCGCTGGAAACTGAAGGCATCGCCGCGCAACTAACCGTAGACAGCCTCCGGTAAACACGGGGCGGTTCTAGGTCACCCCTCCGCAGTGTCGTTCAGCATGTCCTCGAGCGTCGAGGCATCGAAGGCGACGGTGGTACCGGCGGCCACGATGCGCCCTTCCTTCAGCCGGATGTAGCTGTCGCACAGGCGAATGGAGGACAGGTGGTGGCTGATGACGATGGTGGTCGCGACGCCCTTGCGAAGCTCCAGAAGTCTCAGCGCCTCGCCTTCCGACAGCACATCCATGGCGTTGGTCGCCTCGTCCAGGATCAGCAGCGCCGGTTCGCGCAGCAGGGCCCGGGCGAGCGCAATCTTCTGGCGCTGGCCCGCCGACAGGTTGCGGCCACGGTCGCCGACATGCGCGTCGTAGTTGTCCGGCAGGTTGCCGATGAACCCCTCAGCGTCCGCCGAGCGCGCGGCGGAGCGCACGTGCTCTAGCGCCGCATCGGGATTGCCGTAGAGGATGTTCTCGGTGACGGTGCCGTCGAAAAGCTCGAGTTCATGACTGGCCATGGCGATATTGCGGAGCCAGGCGGCGCGGTCGACCCGCGCGAGCGACGTGCCATCGACCAGGATCTGGCCCTCGACCGGGTCGATGAGCCCGCACATGAGATCGGCGATCGTCGACTTGCCCGAACCCGAACGGCCGATGATCGCCACCGACGTGCCTGCCGGGATGTCGAAGGACACGTCGCTGAGCGCTTGGATGATACGCCCCTCGGACTGATAGGCGAAGCTGACCTTGTCGAAACGGATACCCTCGCGCAGCGTCGGTGCCGGGTCCGTTCCCTGCGGCTCCTGTGCCGCGGGGCGCATCTCCAGAAGCCAGGCCACCTGGTCGAGCGAGCCCGTCCAGCCGCGCAGGGATGACAGGGAGCCCTGGATTTGCCGCACCTTGGGCTGCAGGCGATACAGCAGCAGGATGAAGGCGGCGGTGGTCCCGAAGGAGACCTGGAGCGCCCAGGCGGCAAAGATCACTGCCAGGAACAGAGCGGTGTGCGCGATCTCGGTCAACGGGCCGACGGCGATCTGGCGCTTCTGCAGGTTCAGCACCTGCGCGCGCACCCGCTCGGAGGCGTCGGAAAAGCGCTGGATCTCGAAATCTTCGCGGTGAAAGAGCCGGATCAGCCGCCAAGCGCTGATTTGATGCAGCATCCGCTTTGCGAGGCCCTGATTCTGGGTCGCGATTGCCCGGCCGAGCGGTCTGAAATGTTCAGAGAGTTTGTCATGCGCCAAATGAATGAGCAGCAATCCCACAAGGGTGATCAATGTTAGCTGCGGCGAAAGAAAAAACAGAAACGCGAGGAAAATTGCGGTGGCCACCGTGGCGACAACAACGGACATGAATGCCGCCACCGCATCGGACGCCCGCCAGCTCTCATTGGAAATGATGTTTAGCAATCGCGATGGCGACTGCGTCAGGCGATCTGAGGCGTCCATCTCGAGCAGCCGCCGCGACAGGAGCTCGCGCAGCTGATGCCCGGACTTGCCGTAAATCCATGCCTGCAGCAGGCCGTTTGCGTAGACCACCGCGTTCTTCAGAACGATCATCGCAAAGATCGCGAGCCCGATGTAGATGCCTCTCTGGGCAGGAGAAAGTCTGTCCCCGATGGAGGCCAGAACCCCGGGAAGTCGTCCCTGCATCGCGGCATCGCCCGACATGATGGCGTCGAGCAGCGGGATGATCAGGCCGATCCCCATCCCTTCAAGGGCTGTGGCGAGCAGACCTAGAACAACTACCGCGGGCATGAATCGCCGGAAAGGGCGCAGGGCATGGAGAAGCGCCGGATGAATGTAGGAGAGCGGCGTCATTTTCTCCTTGCGATTCTGTTTTCGGAGGCTCTAGATATTCTAAATCCCTTTTCCGTTTTTTTCACTGATTTTCGGAGTTGCTGCGTTTCATAGGATTTCCCGGGTACACGGTACCATTTGATCGGTTTCATTTGCGACATTTTGAGGCATGATTTTGGATAAAGTCTCGATCATTGTTCCGGTCTATAATGCGGAAAGATATATTTCCGCTGCGCTGGCCAGTATGCTTTTGCAGACACATTCGAATTTCGAGATCATCGCAATCAACGACGGTTCTGTCGACAGATCCAGTGAAATTCTCCGCAGCGCCGCGGCGCGCGATCGCCGCATCCACCTCATCGAGCGCGAAAACAGGGGTCTCATCGCGACTTTGAACGAGGGGCTGCAGCATGCATCCGCTGATTTTGTCGCCCGCATGGACGCCGATGACATTGCTTATCCCGAGCGCCTCGCGGTGCAACTGCGCGCCTTCGCGGCGGACCCGGAACTGGCCCTCAGCGGCTGCAACTTCGATACGATGTTTTCGGACAGCAGAATGTTGCGGCTCGGCGTTCCGAATGCGACGGACACGGTCGAACTGCGCGTGATGTCGCGCTTCTTCACCATCCTGAGGCATTCCACCGTGATGTTTCGCCGAAGCAGGATCCCCGAGGGAATGCTCCGCTACGACGAGACCTATCCCTGCGCCGAGGACTTCGATCTGTTTCGGCGCATCGCCGAGCAGTGCAGGGTCGCGCAGACCAGCGAGCCGCTGCTGGCCTATCGCCTGCACGACACCAGCGTCAGCGCCACGAAGGCGGCGACGATGGCGCAGTCGCATGTCACGCTGGTCGAGGAGGGGCTGCAGCGCCATTACCCCGAAGCGGCGGGAACCGGCTTCGGCCGGATCACCCAAGACGCCTCGAGCGACGCGGTTGCCCGGGCAGCCGATCTGATCCGGAAGCTCGACCGCCTCGCGGATCGGCAGCCGGTGGCGGAGCAGCGTGCGTTCCGCTTGGGGGTCCGCCAGCTTTTCTATTTCATTTACGCCAATCTCTGCGCCGCAAGAAAGTTCGAGCCGGCCCGCGACTTCATCGAGCAAAGCGGGCATTGGGACATGATCCGCAGGCGCGAGCGGCCGATCCTGCGCGCCGCGAGACACGCCCCCGCGCTGAGCAGTCTTGGATTTGCCGCGCTCGAAGCGAACGCCCTCATGGTCCGTGCGCTCAGGGCGCGCAAGGTGCGCGACGTGATCCCCGCGCACCGGTCGATCGGGGCGCTGGCCCGCGCCTGCGACTTCGCGCTGCCGCCACAGGATGTCGCGGGGCGCCATGCCTGAGCCCGTCGTCAGCGTCATCATCTGCACACGCAACCGGCCGGACAGGCTGCTGTGCTGCGTGGCCAGCATCGCGGAAGCCAGCGCACGCTGCCAGGACCTGCCCATAGAGATTCTTATCATCGAAAGCATGAGCTCGCCCTGCCTCGCGCTCGATGAAACGGCGGTGCTTCTCGCAGCGAACAAGTTGGGCAAGCTTGTCCGGCTCGGGCATGCCGGGCTTTCCAGCGCGCGGAACGCCGGGCTGCGCGAGGCGCGTGGCCGCCTGCTCGTCTTCACCGACGACGACTGCATCATGGACGGGCAGTTCCTCGTCGACCTGATGCGCCGCATCGGCTCGCGCCGGGGGCCGCACTTCATCGGCGGGCGCGTCACCCTGAGCGATCAAGCCGACCTTCCTTTCACCATCAAGGACGATCCCGTCGACCGCATCTACACGGTTTCGTCGCATCCCGGCGGCTTCCTGCAGGGCTGCAACTTCGTGCTCTCGCGAGAGACGGTGGCGCTGCTCGGCGAGTTCGACACGCGCTTCGGGGTCGGCGCGATGTTCCGCGCCGGCGAAGACACCGACTACATCATCCGCGGGCATCTGGCGGGCGTGCCGATCAAATATGTCTCGGACATGCAGGTGGCGCACCGGCATGGCCGCAAGCTCCGGTCCGAGGTCGAGACGCTGAACCACAGCTACGCCTATGCCAACGGGGCGCTCTACGCCAAGTACATCACCGAGCCCTGGCTGCTGAAGCACCTCTACTGGGGGATGAGATCCGCTGCGCGGGAGGCTTTCGGCGGTCCCGCCTTCAACCGCGAGATCGGCATCACCTGGAAATCCACCATGCGCGCGAACCTTGCTGGCATGTACGCCTATCTTCGGAAAGACCGCGACGCGCTGCCGCTGGCGTCCCGGGTAGCCGCGCCCCCCGAAATCCTCGAGTAGGGCAGCGTGGTCCATGAGCAATCTGACAGGAGACAGGAGGCTCTCGTACCACCCACGTCTGGACGGGCTGCGCGCGGTGGCGGTCTTCGCGGTCTTCCTCGAGCATTTCACCTACAATGAATTCCTTCACGCCTGGCATCCCGGGCTGATCGGCGTTCGCAGCTTCTTCGTGCTCTCGGGCTTCCTGATCACGTCGATCCTGCTGGCGCAGCGCGGGACCGCCCCCGCCGGGCAGCTTGCCCGTGGCTTCTTCCTGCGGCGCTTCCTGCGACTCGCGCCCCCGGTCTACGTCGCGCTGCTGCTGGCGCTGGTCCTGGGCGTCGCCGGGGTGGATCGCGACTGGCCCTACCATGTGACCTACCTGTCGAACGTGCAGATCGCCCTGCAGGAGCGGTGGAGCGGGGCCGGGCATCTGTGGACGCTGGCGGTCGAGCAGCATTTCTACATGCTCTGGTTCCCGCTCATGATCTTCGTGCCGAGGGCTTATCTGCCGCAAGTCGTGGTGGGCTGCATGCTTCTTGCACCGGCCTTCCGGATGCTCATCGTCTTCGGCGCGAGCCCTTTCATCGACGTGCTGCTCCCGGCGCAGATCGACGGGCCGGCGGCCGGGGCGCTCGTGGCGCTGGCGCGGCAGACACCCGCGCTTTCGAGAGTTGACCGCTTGTTGAGCAACTCCGCCTGCCTCATCGCCTTCCTGGTCCTGGTTTTCGTGCTGGCCGCGCCCTGGCCGGAAGGCACCCAGATCCATTCCATCTTCGCGGGCTGGGTGGTTCTGCCGACACTTGTGTCGCTGGCCGCCGCCTGCCTGGTGCGGCAATGTCTGGAGCCCGGACGGCCCTTGCTATCATGGCTCGAACATCCGGTCGCGCGGCACCTCGGAAAGATATCCTACGGGCTCTATGTCTTTCATTATTTCGTGCCGCAGGCGCTCTTCCTGCACGTCGATGCGATCGGCCTCATGCAGAGCGCAACGCTCAAGATCCTGCGCGCACTCATCTGGGTGAGTATCACCTGCGTGCTGGCAGAACTCTGCTGGCGCTTCGTCGAGCAGCCGATGATGCGCCTGCGACGCGGATCCGGCAGGACGGCGGCCAGACACAGATGAATCTATGCCCCGGAACCGATCGTCTTGGCCTGCTGCCGGCGTCGTGGAGACGAAGACAAGATCGGGACGGCGATACTGGAGACAGGAGATGAAGAGACGGACTTTCAGCAAAGAGGTCAAGATCGGGGCCGTGAGGCTGGTGCAGGAACGCGGCGTCGCCGTGGGTCAGGCCAGCCGGGCTCTCGAGGTCGCAGAGAGCGTCCTGTGAGCTGACCCCAGTGAGTGGTCCGGGTGCATAGTCGGCCTTCGATCTACCGGGATGAAGGCCCCCGGTGCCGGCACCCGATATCCGAGAGCACTATGGGGCCGGTCTATGTTGTAGTGCTTTCGCCATTGTTCGATGAGGATTTGCGCCTCCCTCGACGAGTAGAAGATCTCGCCATTTAGTAGCTCATCGTGGAAGCGCGCACTGAAGCTCTCGCAAAAGCCGTTCTCCCAAGGTGACCCCGGCTCGATGTACGCGGTCTTCGCCCACTAGCTCGATCCAGTCGCGGACCTTCTGCGCGATGAACTCCGGGCCGTTGTCAGACCTGATGAACCGCGGCGGGCCGCGCTGGCTGAAAAGGTCCGTCAGGGCGTCCAGGACATCGGTGGAGTTCAGTCGCCTGTCGACACGGATCATTAACGCCTCCCGCGTATATTCATCGAGGAT
>JBLXGS010000044.1:0-7769 GCA_048381755.1 Roseobacteraceae bacterium | reverse complement strand
TGCTTACGCCACCGGTAGAACGTGTGCTGCGATATCCCTATCTGTCGCACCGCATCGGCCATCGACAGGCCCTGGCCGTGCAACACCTCGACCTGGCGCAGCTTGGTGACAATGTCTTCAGGCTTCTCTCGCTTTCAGCCATTCCGTAGTCCCCCTGTTCGCGGAAATCCTATCGGATTTCAGGATTCGTGGGTGGACCACTTCAAAGGGGCTGGCTCACCCGACACCGCAGGAGTTGGTAAGGGGAGATCCCATGACCGAACTCCGACCCGTTCGCACTTTGCTGACTTCGTAGCAGGTCGCAAAGGCCAAGCGTCGCTCAACCCTGTCAATCGGGCATAAGGCAATTCGACACAGCATTGTAGTGTTGGCCGTCAACGATGAGACTTGAAGAAAGATGGGGACCCTCTCTTTGGCATCCAATTTCCACGAAACCCAAGCAGGAGAAATCGAGAGGTCCTCACTGAGTGATCTCGACGGTATCTGGGACAGCTGCGTCTGCTAAGAGACAAATCACAAGAATGCCCGCAAAGGGCCGGGAGTGACGGACCCTAATGCCCGCCAGGTTTATGGATCGTTGCTCTGCCAAAAGCCCGCTCAAGGCCCGAAGCTGACAGTCGACTGCGGCGCGTTCTCGCGCAAACAGAAAAAACTTCCCCCAATTGTGGCTGCGAAAGCAGATCACTGGATAAGGGCGTGACGCATGAATTCTACGAGGTGAAGTGCGGGGTCGGGGCCGACTATCAGGCAAGCGACGCCGACCCGCCCGATCCCGCCTTCCTTGAGGATACGGCGTTCCGCTTCGGCATTGACGGGGTGAGCGAACATTTCCACCTGCCGTTCAATTTCAAGCCCTGGGAGTCCGCTGCCTTATGGCGCCGCCCGAGCTACCGCTCGAACCAGGCGGTCAGCGGCCCCGGCAGGCCGGAAGTCGCCTTGCCCGGTGGCCGCGCCATCGACCCGGCCCATGCGCCACGCGGTGACAGCGCCGCCTGCGCGGCGACCTGCACCACCGCCGCTCGGATCGGATCGATCAGCACCGCCGGAACCTCGGCCTCGATCAGCGGTGCAAGCCCGGCGACCGGCGCCCCGGCGAGGATCAGCACGTCCGCCTTCTTCGCGGCGGCACGGCAGGTTTCGGTCAGTGGGCCTCGCAGATCCTCCGCCACCTGTGTCACGGCGCCCATTGCCGCCTCGGGCACGAACGTCCCGGCGAAGCGCTCAGTGAGACCGGAAAGACGCACCTGTTCCTCGTACCAGGGCACCATCCGCGCGGTGAAGGTGACGAAGGCAAACCTCTGCCCCAGCGACAGCGCTGACAGCATCGCCGCCTCGGTCATGCCCGTCACCGGCAAATCGAACATCTCGCGCGCCGCGCGCAGGCCCGGGTCTCCGAAGGCGGCAATGATCGCCGCGTCCCAGTCCTCTGCTCGCTCTGCCAGCATCTCGAGCACCATGGCCCCGGCGACCTGCGCCTCGGCGACGCTGGAAATGTAGGGGAAGCCTGCGCGCGCGGTCGCCGTCTCCAGGATCGCGCCCGGAGGCAGCACGCTTCTTGCCGAGGCGGCGAGGCGCTCGGTCAGCGCCTCGGTGGTGTTGGGGTTCAAGAGAAGCAGCCGCATCAGTAGCCAAGCGTCTCCGGCAGCCAGGTCACCACCCCTGGGAAGACCATGCACAGCAGAAGCACCGCATACATCGCCACGATGAAGGGCCAGCTTTCGCGCACCAGCTCTCCCATCTTCACGCCCGTGATGCCAGTCACCACGAAGAGTACCACGCCTACCGGCGGGGTCAGCATCCCGATCACCAGGTTCAGCACGAAGAGAAAGCCGAAATGCAACGGGTCGATGCCGAATTGCAGTGCGATCGGGTGAAACAGCGGCACCAGCATGATGTAGGCGGCGTTGGATTCCAGGAACATCCCCACCACCAGCAGCAGCACCGCGACAAGGCACATGAAGACGAAGGGGCTGTCCGTAATGCCCTGAAGCAGGGCGGCCAGCTTGAAAGGCAGCATGTCGATGGTGAAGAGGAACGTCACCGTCGAGGCGAAGGCGATCATCGCCGCCACCAGCGCCGAGGTCTTTGCGGCGGTCAGCAGCACCTCGGGCAGATCCGCGACCGTCAGCTTCCTTGTGACGAAAAAGCCGAGGAACAGCGCGTAGCAAACGCCTATGGCCGCGCCCTCGGTCGGGGTGAAGGCCCCGGCGACGATGCCGCCAATCACCAGCACCGGCATGAGGAAGACGACGAGGCTGCGCTTCAGCTCGCGCCCGATACGGGCCAGCGAAAAGGTATCGCCCACAAGCGGGTAGCTGCGCTTCCACGAGATGAACCAGCACAGAAACATGAAGGCGGCAAACAGGATGAGCCCTGGTACCACGCCCGACATGAAGAGCCCGCCGACGGTCACGGAAGACCCCGCCATAAAGGCATAGACGATCATCGCGCCCGACGGCGGGATAATTGGTCCGAGGTTGGCTGCGGCTGCAACCACGCCGGTCGAGAAGCCAAGCCCATATTGCTTGCGAAGGGACGGAACCAGCGTCGCAGACAGCGCCGAAGCATCTGCCACCGCCGCCCCCGACACCGAGGCCAGACCTGCCCCCGACACGATGGCGACCTGCGCCAGCCCGCCTCGCATCCGCCCGATGAAGGCATTGGCGAAATCCACAAGGCGCTCCATGATGCCGCCCTTCAGCATCAGTTCCCCGGCGATCATGAAGAGCGGGATCGACATCAGAGGGAAGGAGTTGATCGCGTTCATCAGCCGCGGCGGCAGCATCAAAAGGTCGATCCCGGCCAGCCACAGCCCGGCAAGCGCCGAAACGCCGAGCGAGAAGGCCAGCGGCATGCCCAGAAAGGCGAGGATCAGGAAAGTGATAATGACGAAGAGGCTCATGCCCGAATTCCTTCGACTGCTCCGGCGCGGGGTTTGATCGGGGCTGGGACCAGCGTCAGGTGGATCAGGTGCAGAGCGCCATGCGCGGCGCAGAGGATCACTGGGAAGAAGAACACCGAGGAGGTCATGTCGATGGCTCCCAACCGCTCGGACCAAGTCTGAGCGGCGACAATGACCGAGGTCCAGAGCACGACCAGCATCATCAGCGCGGCCAGTGCGCTCATGGCACGGGCGAGGGTGCGCCGCACCGGGATCGGAAACCGCTCGACCAGCAGGTCGATGCCGACATGGGTTCCGTCGCGGATGCCGAGCGGGATCGCAAGAAACATCGTCCAGACGAAGGCGATGCGGCTCGCCTCGTCGGCCCAGTCGAAAGAGCCGTTGAAGACGTAGCGCATCACCACCTGCGCCGAGACAACGGCAACCATCGCTGCCGCCCCGGTCATCACCAGCAGACGCGCGCCGGTATCGGCGCGCGCAAGGATCGCTGTCAGGAGGCGATCGAGGACCATATTACATGCCGCTCTTGGCGGTTTCGGTTTCGAGCAGCTGCACCAGCTCGGGGTCGAGCCGCGACTTGGTCTCGGTGGCGACACCGGCAGTTGTCTCACGCAGCGCGGCGGCCAGCTCCTCGGAAACCGGCGTGTAGGTCATGCCCTTCTCCTCAAGCACGGCAAGGCCTGCGGCATCCTGCTCGGCGGCCAGCTCGCGCTGGTAGGCGACGGCGGTCGCCATGGCCTCGTTCACCATCGCCTGCGTCCCTTCGTCCAGACCGTCGAACCACTTCTTGTTGCCGACGACCGAGATGAAGTCGAAGAAATGTCCGGTGTTCGAGACATGCTTTTGCACCTCGGCGTACCCGGCGACGTTGATGATCGCAAAGGGGTTCTCCTGCCCGTCGATCACGCCTTGTTCGAGCGCCGAGTAGAGCTCCTTCACGTCCATCGCGACCGGGTTGGCACCGAGGGCGCGGAAGGTCGCAAGGTGGGTCTCGTTGGGCTGAAGGCGGATCTTGAGGTCCGCGATGTCCTCCACCTTCTCGATGGGGCGAACGTTGTTGGTCAGCTGGCGAAAGCCCAGCTCCATCCAGCCCATCGACGTCATGCCGGCATCGGCCATCTTCTCGTCAAGCGCCTCGCCCACCGGGCCGTCGACGATGGAGAATGCGGCCTCGCGGTCAGGGAACTGGAACGGCAGGCCGACGATTTCCAGTTCGGGCACCGTGCGGGTCAGGTAGGCGGTGCCGACCCACATCAGCTCGATGGCGCCGACCTTGACGGCCTGCACGTTCTCGGCCGCGCCGCCCAGCTGCTGCGCCGGGAAGATGTCGACCTCGATCTCGCCGCCGGAGATGCGCTCGAGCTCTTCCTCGAATTTCGCCATGGCCAGCGAGGAAGAATGTTCGGTGGCGAAATTTCCCGCGACGCGGATTTTTTCGGCATGAGCAGCCGAGGCGGCCAGGGCGAGGACGGAGGCGGTCAGAAGGGATTTTGCGAAGGTCATTCGATGTGCTCCTTGAGGGCAGGTTGCGATGGGGACGTACCGAAGGCGTGGGCCGCACGGGCGCGGATCACGGAAGCGATTTCCGCCAAGGTCGAGACATGCTCTTCCAGCGGGGTTGCGGTGGTGCGGCGTTCGAAGATGTCGAACAGCGCGGCAAGATCGGGAACGCGGTGCAGCGCGATGATGAACGGGTGGCCGAAACGGGCACGGTACGCGGCGTTGAGCCGGGTCAACCGCGCGGCGTCCTTGGCCCCCAGCGACATGAGACCGAGCCGCCCCTGTTCGCCGGTCGAGGCCGGCGTCATGTCCCCGGCCATGGCCTCGCGACCGGCCAGCTCGGGATGGACGCGGAACATCGCAAGGCGGCGTGCCGTGCCTGCCATCAGGATCGTCTCGACCAGCGCCGCCGCCACCACCTCGTCGCTTGCAAAGGGACGTGCGGAAAGCGTTTCCTGCGCCACCCAGGGCGAGCGCTCCACCAGTGGCGAAAGCAGTTCCAGAGCAGCCTCGGCGGGCGCGGTGTTGAGGTGGTCAAGAGCGAGGGGCATGTGCGTGTCCGGTCTGCATGTCGTTTCGTTGCAGTGAGGATAGCGGCACGGATCCATTGTAATCCATGATATAAGAGGCAATCATTCGTTCTAATAATTCGAATGCGCGGAAGGCCCGTCGGATGTCTCTCTACCTCGTCCCCAAGTCGCTGCTCTATGTCGAAGCGGTCGCCGATCACGGCTCGATCCAAGCGGCGGCGCGGGCGATCCGGATCTCGGCCTCGGCCATCGACCGTCAGATCAAGCTGATCGAGGAACGGCTCGGCGCGCAGCTCTTCGACCGCCAGCCATCGGGTATGGCACTGACCACGGCAGGCGAACGCTTTGTTCTGCTGACCCGCCGCTGGCAGGAGGACGAGACCCGCCTGCTGACCGAGGTGCGCCAGATGCAGGGCGTCGACTTCGGCCATGTGCGGCTGGCGACCATGGACAGCCTCGTCAACGGGCTTGTGCCGCAGTTCCTGCGCGTGGTGGCCCGCGAATTCCCCCGCGTGCGTGTCGATGTCGAAATCGCCACCCCGGACGGCGCGGCGGAACTGCTCGATTCCGGGCAATGCGAACTGGCGCTGTGTTTCAACCTGCGCCCGAGCCGCGACATCCACGTGCTGTGGAGCGCCCCGCTGCCGCTCTATTGCGTCGTGGCGTCGGACCACCCGCTTGCGGCGGAGCCGAGCGTGACGCTGGCGCAAGTGCGGCCCTATGCGATTGCCGTGCAGAGCCGCGCCCTGGCCATCCGCCGGATGCTCGAGGCGCGGCATTCTTGGATGTTCGAGGACGGCCCGCCGCCGGTGGTGACAAACTCGCTCCAACTGCTCAAGCAGCTGGTCACGGCAGGGAATTATGTGGCCCTGACTTCGGAAATGGATGTCGCACCGGAGCTTCTCTCAGGACAGGCTCGTGCAATCCCGGTCACGGGTAGCAACATCGCGGCACAGACCATCGCCTTGGCGATCAACGCGCGCCAAAGCCTGCCAAGAATCGCTTCAATCTTGGCAGAGCGCTTAGCAGAGCATGCCGAAGCCATGCTGAACGAGTTGCGCACTGCCGCCGATCAATCCAGGCGGTAACGCGTTCCCGAATTGGATCCGCGTAGGGGCTGGAAGCTGTGCGAGTGTTGTCGTTTTCATGTTGCGGTCGATAGCTCCCTGCGCAGAGCCGTCGCACGAAGACGCGCACCACGCACGCGCTGTGAACGGCCGGAATATCCCGCACTCGGTGAGTTCTGCTTCGGCTTGGTGAACGGCGAGGTTTTTCGAACCGTCCGTCCGTATCGATCGCGGCGATCGGCGCTTCAGAGACCCTTTACGACATTTGCCGCCGCGCAGCGCGCCCTGCCCGCAAAACCTATGGCGCGTACAGATCGGCGAGGTGTAGGAGCGTTCCTGGATCGAGAGCGGAGCGCCTTTGGGGATCTCGGCGCCGAAGACCTTGGCATCATAGGGCGTCCAGCGCGGCGTCGGGATCTCGGGCACGCGGGCGGAGTAGAAGGCGCTGTGCGTGGGATCGAAGGTCTTGTCCTCCCAATATCCGCCAAGGGCAGCCTGACCGATCTCGTTTCTCCATGTCGCGCGCGCGGTGTGCACCGTGGTGCCAATCGGCCCGTCGCAGCAGGTCTCCAATAGGTCTCTCCCGCCGCAGGCCACGTCGAACACCGCTTCCGAGGTAGTTCCGTCGGCATTAGCCAGCCCTTCACGATCTGGATGCGGTCGAGGTTCGCGCCGTTAGGATCGTGCAGGGCGCGCACGAGGAAGCGTGGGACCGCGCCCGTTGGAGCTGCCGCGAGATCGGCGTCCAGTGGCGCGCCCATGTATCGACCCATTGAAAACCTGCTCATGCTACAAGGAAGAACGTAGCAATGAGTATGAAGATGGACGACAGCATCAAACGGTGGACGGCGAAGCGTAAGACAGCGCTCGTGATCTAGATCATCCAGGGCAAGACGACCGTGTCGGAGGCAAGTCGATCATTCGACCTCACACCCTCCGAGATCGAGGGCTGGGTTGAAGACGCGAAACGGGGTATGGAGAATTGCCTGCGCACCAACCCGCTCGACGTCGGCGAGCAATACGAGAAGCAGCTCCGGGACCTTCAGGAAGCCTATGGCGAGGCCATGCTGGAGCTACGGGTCCGAAAAAAACTTCAGGCCCTGCTGGATGCGCAGTACGGGAATTGATCCGTCGCATCCAGCAGGGCCTCTTGGCGGAGGGCGTCGCAGTGTCGATCGCCAAGCTTTGCACGTGGTTCGGCATTCCCCGGCGCACGGTCTACTACAAGCCGGTGAAAGCCGCGCCGAAGGTCGATCCCCGCTTCGCCGAGCCGATCAAGAAGATGATCGAGGAGGAGCCGTCCTTCGGCTATCGGACCGTGGCCTGGCTCGTGGGCTTCGCCAAGATCACGGTGCAGAGGATCTTCCAGATCAAGGGCTGGCAGGTTCGCAAGCGCGCCGTGGGCATGCGGCCCCGCATCCAGGCTGTTCTGAGCCAGCCCCTTTGAAGTGGTCCACCCACGAAGCCTGAAATCCGATAGGATTTCGGTGAACAGAAGGACTACGGAATGGCTGGAAAGCGAGAGAAGCCGGAAGACATTGTCACCAAGCTGCGCCAGGTCGAGGCGCTGCACGGCCAGCGCCTGTCGATGGCCGATGCGGTGCGGCAGATCGGGATATCGCAGCACACGTTCTACCGCTGGCGGAAGCAGTATGGCGGGATGAACCGGGCACAGTTGTCGCGGCTGAAGGAACTCGAGAAGGAGAACCTGAGGCTGCGGCGGGCGGTATCTGACCTGACGCTCGAGAAGCTGATCCTGACTAAGGCTGC
>JBLXGS010000043.1:0-8371 GCA_048381755.1 Roseobacteraceae bacterium | reverse complement strand
GCGATCTCGTCGAAGGGGTTCATCGACATCTTCACGTTGGCGAGGTCGACACCCGTGCCATCCGCCTTCACGCGGACCTTCACGTTGTAGTCGATCACGCGCTTCACGGGCACAAGCACCTTCATGAGCGGATCTCTCCCTTGGTTTCGCCGCGCCTCGCACGGCACTTCGTAATTCTCCCGAGGGGTGATAGCGAAGTGAACGCTGGGGAAACAGTGCCAATTTGCGCAACTGCAGCAAAAGGACGCTGCGTTGGCGTGAGGTAACTGGGTTGCTGGTTGCGCGTGTCGCGGCGGAAATTCGAAGCGTCGGAAACGCATTCCGGAGGATTGCGCGCAGTGCCGCCAATTTTGGCACACGCTCCGGGCGGCTGGGGCGCCCACTGGCGACGCGGCAGAAAACGACTGTCGGGATGATTCGATCTGCCGTTGTACACAGCCCCGGTGGCGGGCAGGAGGGACCTGCCGCTGTGACCTGCGCATCTCGAAGGTGGTCTTGCCGCCCGTCGCGACGCCGGCGCTCTCGCGGAGCTGCAGGGTGCTTTCGCGCGTCGAACCCGCGGCGCCTGTGAGCCGCGTCGGCGACGACGTTCTCGATCTGGCAAGAGGGGCGTGCCCCCGTGAGAGGTTGGGCACGAGCGCGAGGGTACAGCTGTCGACCAGAGTACCGGCGGTTTCCGAGGTCTCCCCGAGAACGGCAGTGCCATGCAGGTCGCCTCGACTGCGGTAGGGGCGGGCACCGGGGCTGTCGGGTGGAACTGCCGGTAGCAGAGCGTGAGCGGCCAGCTCACGTCCTCTTGCCTGGCACTGCGGACCTAGGCTTCGGTCCTGCGACTCGTCGCGCTTGTCCGGAGGTGCAGCGGTTTCGGCGGGCCCTTCGGGCGAAAACAACCGCCTGCAAAAGGAAAGGGCCGCCCGAGAGCGGCCCCTTGCAGGTCAGGTGAAGGTATTGTCCCGCGGGAAGCCGCGCGGGGCCATGCGCCCGGCGGTGGCGCGCTTGGCGATCCACTCGGCAAGGTCGGGCTCGGTGCGGGTGCGCCCGGCCGGATCCTTCCAGCTGAGCCCGTCGGCCAGCGTGAATGTGGTGATGTCCGAGAGGCCACCATCCTTGTATTTCTGCAGCCGCACGCCCTTGCCGCGGCCCATCTCGGGCAGCTCGTCGAGCATGAAGACCAGCACCTTGCGGTTCTCGCCGACCACGGCGACGGCATCGCCATGCACCGGCTTGCAGACCTTGGCGAAGGTGTCGTCGCGCACGTTCAGCACCTGGCGGCCGGTGCGGGTCTGGGCCAGCACGTCCGCCTCGGGCACCACGAAGCCGTCGCCGGCGGAAGAGGCAACCAGCAGTTTGCGGTCGGGCACGTGGCTGAAGATGTCGATGATCTGCGCCTCGTTGGGCAGGTCGACCATCAGGCGCAGCGGCTCGCCCATGCCACGCCCGCCGGGCAGGTTGGCCGCCGAGAGCGTGTAGAAGCGCCCGTTGGAGCCGAAGACCAGCAGCCGGTCGGTGGTCTCGGCATGGAAGATGAAGCGCGGGCCGTCGCCGTCCTTGAACTTAAGTTCGGAGTTCAGGTCGATGTGGCCCTTCATCGCGCGGATCCAGCCCATCTGCGAGCAGACCACGGTGATCGGCTCGCGCTCGATCATCGCCTCGAGCGGCACCTCCTCGACCTCGCCGGCCTCGGCGAAGCTGGTCAGACGGGCACCGCGGTCGAGCCCCTTGGTGAAGGCCTTCTTCACCTCGCGCAGCTCGCCCGAGATGGTTTTCCACTGCAGCTCCTCGCTGGCCAGCAGGTCCTCGAGCCCGGCGCGTTCCTCCATCAGCTTGTCGCGCTCGGCGACCAGCTCCATCTCCTCGAGCTTGCGCAAGCTGCGCAGGCGCATGTTGAGGATGGCCTCGGTCTGCACCTCTGTCAGGCCGAACTCTTCCTCGCCCGACACCGGGGCGGGAGAGACGTAATCGGCCTCGGAGGTGGCGCGGGCGATCTTGCGGCCCCAGTCCTCGCGCATCAGCGCGGCCTTGGGGTCCTCGTCGTAGCGGATGATGTCGATGACGCGGTCGAGGTTGAGGAAGGCGATGATCAGGCCCTCCAGCACCTCGAGGCGATGGTCGATCTTCTCCATTCGGTGCCGCGAGCGGCGGCAGAGCACATCGCGCCGGAAATCGAGGAAGGCGCGCAGCACCTCCTTCAGCGAGCAGACCTTCGGCGTCACCCCGTCGATCAGCACGTTCATGTTCAGCGAGAAGCGGATCTCCAGATCCGAATTGCGGAACAGCATGTTCATCAGCACGTCGGGGTCGACGTTCTTGGTCTTCGGCTCGAGCACCATGCGGATGTCCTCGGCGCTCTCGTCGCGGATGTCGGCGAGGATCGGGACCTTCTTGGTCTGGATCAGCTCGGCCAGCCGCTCGACCAGCTTGGACTTCTGCACCTGATAGGGGATCTCGGTGACCACCGCCTGCCACATGCCGCGGCCGAGGTCCTCGACCTCCCACTTGGCGCGCAGGCGGATCGAGCCGCGGCCCGTCGCATAGGCCTGGGCGATGTTCTCGCGCGGCTCGACGATCACCCCGCCGGTGGGGAAATCGGGGCCGGGCACGTAATTCAGCAGGGTCTCGTCCGCCGCGTTCGGCGACTTGATGAGATGCAGGCAGGCGTCGATCAGCTCGCCGATGTTGTGCGGAGGGATGTTGGTCGCCATGCCCACCGCGATGCCGCTCGATCCGTTGGCCAGCAGGTTGGGGTAGGAGGCGGGCAGAACCACCGGCTCTTCGAGGCGGCCGTCGTAGTTCGGGCGGTAGTCGACCGCGTCCTCGTCGAGGCCCTGGAGCAGCGCCTCGGCCATGATCGTCATCCGCGCCTCGGTGTAGCGCGAGGCCGCCGGATTGTCGCCGTCGATGTTGCCGAAGTTGCCTTGACCGTCGACCAGCGGGTAGCGGATGGTGAAGTCCTGCGCGAGGCGCGCCATGGCGTCGTAGATCGCCGCGTCGCCGTGCGGGTGGAAGTCCCCCATGGTGTCGCCGGAGATTTTTGCCGACTTCAGGAAGCCCCCGGTGGAACTAAGTCGCAGCCTGCGCATTGCATAAAGGATACGACGATGCACGGGCTTGAGCCCGTCCCGAGCGTCTGGCAGCGCCCGGTTCATGATCGTCGACAGTGCATAGGTCAGATAGCGCTCGCCGATCGCCCGGCGCAGGGTCTCTGCCACGTTACGAGGGTTCATGTTGGGGTCATCGACGATATCATTCATGCATATTGTGATACCCGCGCAGAAAAGCGCGGGCAAGCGATCCTCCGAGGGAAATCTGCGACACGCAAATTTTTCCCGGTTTCCGCTTAAGCAGAGTGCCGGAATCAACTATGGTGTGTGTGACGCCGAGTATTTGAGCGGTGCGTACGCGGCCCTTTTCAACCCGCCCCTTTCTGTTCCGGAGATTTCAGCATGAAAAGCTTCATGGTCATGACTTTCGCCCTCCTGGGCTGCGCTTGGTACTCGCTCTCCGGAGGGGCCGATTTCGAACCCGGAATCCATTCGGTGGAACTGCCGAACCTGATCGCTGGCGGCTTTGCGACGCCGGCTGCCGCGCATTCCGTCCCGACCGCCGAGGTGACCCGCGCCAGCACCGGGTCGCTGGCCGATGTGTCGGTCCCCGATTCGCAAACGGCAATGCCGGTGAAAGCAACCAAGGCGGCGCTCGACGTGACGCTGGCGGCGGTGCCCGACAAGCCGATCTCGGCCAGCTTCGAGCCGGAAAGTGGGGCGAACACGTTGGCTCCGGCCGCATCGGCGGAGACCCTGCCGGCGGATTTGCGGCAGGTGACCGGCACCCGGGTCAACCTGCGCTACGGCCCCGGCACCGATTACTCGGTGGTTGGCCAGCTGGCCGAGGGCGACAAGGTCGAGATCCTCTCGGACCCGGGCGACGGCTGGGTGAAGCTGCAGGCCCGCAGCGGCGGCACTGCCGGCTGGATGTACGATGCCTATCTGAGCGCGGCGAACTGATCCACGCCCCATCGGGCCGCAACACCGGTCGGTGAATTGCGGCCCGCCGCCGCCTCGCCTATGCCCCCGTGCAAACAGCACGAGACAGGGCAGATACCATGGCGCAGGGCGTGGCAGAGACTTCCGAACGATCCATTCTCATCACCGGCTGCTCGTCGGGCATCGGCGAGGCCGCCGCCCGCGGACTGCGGGCCCGGGGCTGGCGGGTCTTTGCCAGCTGCCGCCGCGAGGAGGACTGCGCGCGCATGCGGCTCCTCGGCTTCGAGAGCCCGCGGCTCGACTACACCGACGAGGCCTCTATGGACGCGGCGCTGGCCGAGGTGCTGGCGGCGACCGGTGGCCGGCTGGATGCGCTTTACAACAACGGCGCCCATGCCGCGCCCGGCGCGCTGGAGGATTTGCCCACCGGTGCTCTGCGCGAGATCTTCGAGGTCAATCTCTTCGGTTGGCACACGCTCACGCGCAAGGTGATCCCGGTGATGCGCGCGCAAGGGCACGGGCGCATCATCAACTGCTCGTCGGTGCTGGGAATCGTGCCGATGCCCTGGCGCGGGGCCTATGTGTCGACCAAGCACGCGCTCGAGGGGCTGACCGACGTGCTGCGCATCGAGATGTCCGATACGCCGATCAGGGTGATCCTGATCGAGCCGGGCCCGATCACCTCGCGCATCCGGGCCAACTCGGTCCCGCATTTCGAGAAATGGGTGGACTGGGAGACAAGCCCGCGCCGCGCGCAATACGAAGGCTCGCTGCTGAAGCGGCTCTACGCGCCCTCGGGCGGCAAACCCGACACCTTCGAACTGCCGGGCTCTGCGGTAACCGAGAAGCTGATTCTGGCGCTGGAGAGCGATCACCCTGCGCCGCGCTACTACGTCACCACCGCCACCCACATCATGGGCACGCTGCGGCGCCTGCTGCCGACCCGACTGCTCGACCTGCTGATCGCCCGCGCGCGCTGATTGCGCGGCATGGTCGCAGCCGCGCGTCCTTCGCTTTTCGCCGCAGACCGGCTATGTGGAGGCATCGAGGGTAGGGAGGCAAACCCATGCGTGAGGATCCGCTGTTTCTGGTCGTCGCCGTCGTCATGATGGCTGTCGTGGGCATTCTGCTCTTCGGCATCGGGTCCTTTGCCAAGGGCGGGGCCTTCAACAAGAAGTACGCCAACAAGGCGATGCGCTGGCGCATCATCGCGCAATTCGTCGCGGTGCTGCTGATCCTGCTGTTCGTGCTTATCCGGAGAAGTTGACGATGATCGTGCTGAACAAGATTTACACCCGCACCGGCGACAAGGGCGACACCGCGCTGGTCGATGGCACCCGTGTGCCGAAATACTGCGCGCGGGTCGAATCCTACGGCACGGTGGACGAGCTGAACTCGGTGGTCGGCCTCGCTCGGCTGCAGGCGGAGGGCGATCTCGATGCGGCGCTGGCGCGAATCCAGAACGATCTCTTCGACCTCGGCTCCGATCTCGGCCGCCCCGACATGGCACGCGACGCCGAGGCGGGCTACCCGGTGTTGCGCGTGACGCAGGCGCAGGTCGAACGGCTCGAGGCCGAAATGGACGCGATGACGGCCCAGCTCGAGCCGCTGCGCAGCTTCGTGCTGCCCGGCGGCTCGCCCGCCTCGGCCTTCCTGCACCAGTGCCGCACCGTCGCCCGCCGCGCCGAGCGCCGCTCGGTCGAGCTGGCAGCCTCGGAAGAGGTGAACACCCACGCGGTGAAATACCTCAACCGGCTCAGCGACTGGTTCTTCTGCGCGGCGCGCATGGCCAATGACGGCGGCACCGCGGATGTGCTCTGGGTGCCGGGCGCCAACCGCGAGTAGACAAAAAAAAGGGGCGCTGCCCCCCTCTTCGCTGCGCGAATTCACCCCGGCGTATTATCGAAGAGAAGAAGCCGGGACGGCGGAGCCAGGGCGGGTCTTCGGCGCTTCTTCTCTTTCCAAATGCGCGTGCCCGACGGTCGCCGCCGGCGCGGCGCGGGGTCAGAGCGGCTCGGCTTCGAGCCAGACGCCGCCCTCGGGGCGCAGGGTGAGGATCATCACCGGCTCCGGATCGCGGCCTGTCACCGGCGTGAAGCGGAAGCGTTTCAGCAGCGTCGCCAGAACGATCAGCGCTTCCTGCACGGCAAAGGCGGCGCCGATACAGATGCGCGGCCCGTCACCGAACGGCAGGTAGGCGTAGCGTTCCGGCTTTTCCTCGAAGCGGTCGGGACGGAAGGCGTCCGGAGCCTCCCAGAGCCGGTGGCTCCGATGCAGCGCGTAGATCGGGATCATCACGGTGTCGCCGGGCTTGATCTCGCGACCGCAGAGCTCGTCGGCCCGCCGCGCGGTGCGCGACACGATCCCGGCGGGCGGGTAGAGCCGCAGCGTTTCTTCCACCACCCGGCGCAGGTATGGAAGCTCTTCTACCTCTGCGGCGCTGGCGGTCTCGCCCGCGACCCCCGAGTGCACCTCGGCCCGTGCGCGCTTCTGCGCGTCCTGGTCGAAAGCCAGCAGGTAGAGCGCCCAGGACAGGGTCAGCGCGGTGGTCTCGTGGCCCGCGACGATGAAGGTCAGCAGGTTGTCCCGCAGCTCTCCGATGTTCATCCGGCGCTGCGTCTCGGGATCCTCGCCGGCGAGCAGCAGGTCGAGCAGGTCGGGCACCTCGCGCGGGCCGCGCCTGGCGCGGTCGTCGATGGCGGCGTCGGCCACGGATTTCATCTCGACCAGCCCGCCGGCGCGCAGCCGTCCCGGGCGCGGCACCCAGTCCGGCAGCCCCAGCACGTCGAAGAGCGAGATCCGCCCGGCCTCGGCGATATAGCCGTCGATGGCGCGGTGCACCGCGTCGCGGGCAAAGGCCTCGCCGCCCGAGAAGGTCACGTCGGAAATCACGTCGAAGGTGGTGGTCACCATCTCCTCGAAGAGATCGACCGCATGGCCCCGCTGCGCGTCGATCCTGTCCGCGGCGCGCCCCGCCGCCCCGGCCATGATCGGCCCGAGGTTACCGACGTTGCGCGCCGAGAAGGCAGGCGCGGCGGCGCGGCGCTGCCAGCGCCAGTGCGCGCCCTCGGCGATGAACATCGACTCCCCAATGGCCGGGCGCAGCATGTTCTTGGTCACCATGGACTTGGGATAGTCGTCGACCCGTTCGAGCAGCACCTCGCGGATCGCGCCGGGTTCCATCAGCATGTGCCAGCGCGCGCCGGTCCGCCCCGAGACCATGGGTACCCGCGTCGCGAGGTCGGGAATGATCTCCAGCAGGTTGCGCCGCGCGGCGCGCAGGCTGGCCAGGATGCCGAGCGGCTCGGTCACCAGCGGTGCGCGCACGGGCAGCCGTTCGGCAGGGCGCGGGGGCGGAGAAGTCGTCTCGTTCATGTCACACCTCCGCTTTGAACATAGGGGCAGACCGGGGCGGCGCAATGCCGGGCGATTGCCTTCCGGGCGGGCGGCGCACTAAGGCTGGGGTCCGATACCCCCGCGCGTTGTGCCCGTCTGTTGCCCAGAGAAAGATTGCCGATGTTCCGCCTGCCCCTCACGCCGACCCGCAAGTCGATCGCCGCGCTCGCCGCCGTGCTGAGCCTCTCGGCCTGCGCCAACGGGCTTGCCAATCTCGAAAAGCCCGCCGAGCCCATCGGTGACTTCAAGCTCGGCTTCTCGGAGGTGGTGGCCCCCAATATCGTCAAGGGCCCGCTCTCGCGCGAGGCCAGCGCCGAGGAATGGGTGAAATCGGTCGACAAGGCCATCGAGGAGCGCTTCGACCGCAAGACCGGGGAAAAATACTACCATATCGGCACTTCGATCGAGGGATACGTGCTGGCGCAGCCCGGCGTGCCGCTGGTGTTCAGCCCGAAATCGGCGCTAATCCTGCGGGTGACGGTCTGGGACGATGCCGCGCAGGAGAAGCTCAACGCCGAGCCCGAGCAGATCATCGTCATGGAGGCGATCACCGCCGAAACCGTGGCGGGCTCGGGGCTGACACAATCGCGCGAGACCCAGATGCGCAACCTCTCGGCCAATGCGGCGCTGCAGATCGAGCAGTGGATGCGGGGAGAGCTGCGCGAGAAGGGTTGGTTCGGCGGCAAGCCGGCGCAGGCGGCCGCCGAGACCCGGCTAGAGAGGGCAGCGGCGGTAGAAAGTGACCCCGCGGTAGCGGCGGCGGATGGCCCGGCGCGCGAAACCGTGACCGAATAACCGCGCTTGCCGGCACGCAGCTATCAACAGACGCTTGATTTTCTGCTCCTGACCCAATAAACGGCCCGCGATGCGAAACCGGGTCGCAGTCGACCCCCTAGAGGTGAGACGTCTGGAAAGATGGCAAAGGAAAAGTTTGAGCGCGGCAAGCCGCACTGCAACATCGGCACGATCGGTCACGTTGACCACGGCAAGAC
>JBLXGS010000042.1:0-10472 GCA_048381755.1 Roseobacteraceae bacterium | reverse complement strand
GGCCAGCACCGCTCCACGCAGCGCAAGCCGCCCCAGGGCCGGGAAGACGAGGCGCGGCTGACCGCCGACGTCATCGAGCTGGCCCGGGAGTATGGCCGCTACGGCGCCCCCCGGATCTCCGTGCTGCTGCGGCGCGCTGGCTGGCAGGTGAACCACAAGCGGGTGGCGCGGTGAGCCGTGGTCCGCCGTGGGTCCGAGGCCCGCGGCGAACGGCGGCGCGAAGGGCTCAGGGCCCCACACAAGCAGAAGAAACGCGGCCAGCTCTGGCTGCCCCCCTCTCGTGACATCACTTCGTGACGCACTGCCGGGCAGTGGACGGCTCCTGTGTGCGGCTGAAGCCCGAGCACCCCAACCACGTCTGGTCCTACGACTTCGTTCAGGACCGGACCAGCGACGGCCGGGCCTACCGGACGCTCAACATCCTCGATGAATATACGCGGGAGGGGTTAATGATCCGTGTCGACAGGCGACTGAACTCCACCGATGTTGTGGACGCCCTGACCGATCTCTTCATCCAGCGCGGCCCGCCGCGGTTCATCCGGTCCGACAACGGCCCGGAGTTCATCGCGCAGAAGGTGCGCGACTGGATCGAGCTGGTGGGGGCGAAGACCGCCTACATCGAGCCGGGGTCTCCTTGGGAGAACGGTTATTGCGAGAGCTTCAATGCGCGCTTCCGTGACGAGCTACTAAATGGCGAGGTCTTCTACTCGTTGAGGGAGGCGCAAATCCTCATCGAAAGATGGCGAAAACACTACAACATGGACCGGCCACATAGCGCTCTTGGATATCGGGCGCCCGCGCCAGAGGTCTTCATCCCCATGGATCGAAGGCCGACCATGCATTAGCATTTAACCCGGACCACTCGATGGGGTCAGCTCAGTGCTGCAACACGGCCGATCGCGGTGATGCTCCGCCCTGTTTTGCCCATGAAGGCTCTGTCGACGATGGCAGGCGTCGGGGACTCATTGATGGCCTTCTCGACGAGCTCAGTCGTCAGACCTCGCGAGAACCAAGCGCGCGCATTCGCCTCACTAACCTCTCCTTCGCTCACTCCCTTCCTCCCTATCGAGAAGCTTGTCATGCAATTGAAATCTGGTCGGTTCTGAAATCCATGACCTGGTCTGCACCTCATCGCCTGCAACAAAGATGGGGATGTCGCGGGTGCCGTGGGCGCATTTTCTTAAGACTTTCCTCCGGTTCAATCGGCGTCGCAAAGAAAATCCCCGATCAATGCCAGTTCTTGAGCCGGCCGATGGGAAGGAGGGGCTTGGACCGGTCACGGTTTCAGCAAGTCTCAACCGGTTCGGGGGGTGCGCTGGCTCTGCTGGAACCCTTCTTGGGCGGACATCCGCATCGCAACACGAAGAACATGCCAGGCGTTCAATGCGGCTGACATCGTGCGAGCAGGTCAAATGGGAGATGCGCATCTCGTGTTCCTTGGTTCTGCCGGTGCACATGGCCCCGGCACTAGTCAGGCCAATTCTGCCTGATGCTTGCCAAGCTGCGACATCAGCAGAGGCAGATTGATGCTAAGCCAGGTCTCGGCGATGAGCCCGTCCTCCATGCGGTAGAGCGCGACTCCGTCGAAGACGACGCGGGCTCCGTCGGGCCGGATGCCGTCGAACTCCCCGGAATGGGTCGCCCAGATTTCCCAATGCGCCGAGACGAAGTCCTCCCTTGCGAGGGTCTTCAGCGTCTCGAAGCTCATTTCGCTGAAGGACTGACGGAAAATCCTGAAGAAGGCCTTGTAGCTCTCCCGGTCGCGGAACTCGCCGTCCGGGAAGCCCGGAAAGCCGTGGCAAACAATATGCGGCACCACCGTCTCGTCGATGATCTCCACGTCGTCGATCTGCGGCGAGTGGGTGCCCGCCAGAAAGCGTGCCACGGTTTCCCTGTTGGTCTTGATCCTTGCGTCGGTCATGTTGTTCCTTTCGTTGTGAAAAGGGTTTTCGAGAAAGTCGCCGGTCCCGCAGGCCGCGGGGACAGACTGGCGGTGGCGAGCCGGACGCGAACTTCAGTGGAGATCGCGGATCAGCCGGAAATCGCGCCCGTAGCGGGCCGCGTCGGAAAGGTCCTCGGGGGCAAGCCCGATGTCTCGCAGCAGGTGGTCGTCCAGCTCCCGCAGATCGCGGATGCCGCGCCGGATGCTGGCCTCGCGGGCGAGCTGGCGAAACCGGCTCATAAGGGGGTTGCCCATCGGGAGGGCCCTGAACAGGGGCCTGGGAAGGGTGCGCATCGGTCTGTCCTTTCATGCTCTGGCCGCGTCAGCCGAGGGCAGCCTCCAGCTGCGCGGCGGTTTCGGGGGGGATGGCCCCGGTCGTGCCCTGGCCGTAGGCCTTACGGAGCGTCCGGGTGAGAATGTCGAGGCGGCGCGCAGGCGGCAGGTGCCCCGAGAGGACATGTGCGGGCGCAAGCGCATCGAGGCCGTTCAGGATCGCGCCAAGGGTGGTTCGGTCGAGCGCTGCGAGCCACGGCGCATCCACCGAGGACCAGCCGACGAGACCATCGCGCAGCGCCTCCGCGCCGATCTCCTCGATGCCGCCGACCCTCTCCGTCAGCAGGGCTCCGAAAGCATCGGCCGCGAAGGGGATCCGCTCGCCCGGGTCTAGGAAGCCCATGGTTTCGGGCGCGTCGTAATAGGGCGGCCGGACCTGGTGGACCCGGTCCGCGCCGAGCTCGAAGTCTTCGCCGGGCTGCAGGATCCGCAGGCGCTCCGGCGTGTCGAACCCGAGCAGCGAGAGCTTCCCCGCGCCGAGGAAATTGGTGACCACCTGCGCTTTCGGCGCCTTTGCGAGAATGGTCGCAAGGTTGCCGACATGGTCCGCGTCGGTGTGGCTCAGCCAGATCCAGCGCAGGTCACCGGGATCGACCTCGGAAAAGAGCGTCTCGATGAACCTGTCGGACAGAGCGGCAAGGCCGGTGTCGACAAGCATGGGCTCCGCCCCCTTCCTAAGGAAGGCGTTGACCGGAAGGGTGCCGAGCCCGGGCACCGGCAGCCACGAGGGAAGCACGGACCACGTCTCGGTCACCTTCTCTGCCGGCATTTGTACCGGGACGTCGTTTTGGGTCATGGGATCTCTCCTGCGATCTGGGGTCCGGAGCCACGCAGCTCGGGCTCCGGCCATAGTCGCGCGGCGCTCAGCGGGCAGCACGGGCGACGTTGCCATGCCAGTCCGTGGCGCCGATGGTGCCGTCCCACAGCGTCGCGCCGGCTCCGCCCGGCACATGGGCGGCGGCAAGACCAATCCCCACGAAGAGGATCAGTATGGCGAGCACGCGGCCCAGATCGGCGGCCTGCGCAGGGTGCCTCGCGGGGGCGGTCCTGAAAGAATGGTGAAGGTCAGTGTCCATGATGTCCGGGGCTCCTGTCGATTTCCCCGGAAATATGCCAATCTGGAGTTCACCGACCGAGACGCTCCCCAGCATGAGTTCGTGAAGCTCCCTCATGAATGAGACGCGAAACATCTTCCCGTTGGAAAAGCTGGTGCAGTCGATGACTGTTCTTGCGGCAGTCTACCGCCAGCGGAGCTTTGCCGGGGCCGCGCAGGAACTCGGCCTCGATCCCAGCGGCGTCAGCCATCGCATCCGCTCGCTCGAGGAGGCGCTCGATCTGGTGCTCTTCGACCGCACCACCCGCAGGGTGCATCCGACCCGTGCCGGCACGCTCCTGTGCGGCGCGGCCATCCGCACCCTCGACGAGGCAGCGCGGGCCCTCGACGCGGCGCGGGACCTGCGGTCGGAAACCTCGATCCGCCTGTCCGTGCTCAGCGCTCTGGCGATGAAATGGCTTATCCCGCGGCTTCCGGATGCGCAGCGCGCAGGCTTCGACCTCTCCGTCGACGTGCGCGAGGAAGCGGTGAGCTTCGAGAAGGGCGACGTCGATGCAGGCTTTCGTTTCGGCCCTGGCCCTTATCCGGGGCTTCATGCGACCCGGCTCGCCCCATGCGACCTGCAGCCAGTCATCGGCACCCGGATGACCCGTGCAAGGCCGCCGGACGAGGCTCTCATGCGCGATGGCCGCACACCTCTGCTGGGCGCCCGGGGCGCCGAGAAATTCGGCACCGGCGGAACCTGGGCCGACTACTGGCAGATGCTGGGATCAGCGGGCGACAGTTCGAACCCCAGGATCAGCTTCGATCGCTCGGATCTCGCGATCCAGGGCGCGGTGGGGGGACTCGGTATCGCTCTTGGCCGCACGCTGCTGATCGAGGACGACATCGGCCACGGGCTCCTGATGCCGGTCGGGAGAAAGGTTAGAGCATCGTCCTCTTGGTGGTTGGTGACCACGCCGGAGCTTGCTGAGACCGAAGGTATGGGGTTGATGCTGAACTGGCTGAAAGAACAGATTAGGCTGACGTCAAGTCGCGCATGAGACCGCACGACCCTCAGGCGCTTTCTCCAGCGGGAGAAGTCCATGGAGCGCCGGGGGATGACCCGATTGCGTGTTGGCGGATTTCGGCAGTATTCAATCTCGAGAATGTTGACCTTGCGGAAAGATACATTGAGGATGCTTCATGGGGCGTGCTTCAAGCGTTTCTGTAAGCCCCGCTCACACTCCTAATATGGATGCCTTAATGCCGCAAAAATTGCTCAACGAAGAGTTGCGTTTCTGCCAGTTTGCCGACGTCCTCGTTACGTTGATCGGCATTGCCATCGCTGGGATGCTTCTCGCATCCGCGGCGTCCGTGAGTAGCGTATTTCTTCAGGGTCTCGACTGCGTCGTTGCGTTGATCGCGCTGGCGTTCGGCGTGACCTCTGGTCTTCGCGCTTTCAAGGTTTTGCGCCTGAAAAGGCGAACAGTCAGGTGTGCACCTCGCATTCGAGATGCGGGACCAGCTTATGCGTGTACGACACGTTTACCTGACCCGTCACGTTCGGGCGACACGTCGCATGACAAGGTAAGGCCCCAATTTTCCTTGTGAAGGCAAAGATCCTATACGCGGTCGCATGCCTTTGTCGCGCCGCAGCGTGCGTATCGAGAGCGGCGGTTAGTCGGTATCGAGGCGTTTTCAGCCCGCTTCCCCGCTCAGCCAAGCAAGAGCATCTGACTGCGTTTTGAAGTCGCGGGTTTCCTCGACCTTCGTGCGCTCTCCAGCAAGTTCGGTATACTCTTCGCCGCGATATCGAAATTCGGGTTTTCCATCAGGTCCGCGCACTTCTTTCTGCCAAACCTCTCGGGCTCCTTGTTTTTCGAATAGATCCCATTCCGGTTCGGTCATGATGATCCTCCTGATTAATTGGGCTCGAAAACACAACGCACAACTCTCGACAACAGTTGCTCAAGTGCCGAAAACTGAGGTGCCATTGCCAATGTTGCGCGCGTCATCCTCAATGGGAGTCCTAACGACGGTGGCTCGCGTCAAGACCTTGCGGAAATCACCGAATCTCGTCGTGAACGCGGACGGCGTTCAGCCCGACCGCTCTTGTGATCGCCATGCCGCGCATGATCACGATGGCCGCGTGGTGGAGGAGCGGTCTTATCGCGTTGAGGCTTACGGGTGAGGGGCCCGCGTCAGTCTGCGTGCCGATGGACTGTCCCGAGCCGCCTCTGGCGGCTGGCCTATCGAAATAAAGGCCATTTCATTCGATGCTTGCAAAATTGCGGCACCTCCCCTGAAATCGTCTCGCTTGTCGCAGGGCGGTCGCGGTGATCACGCGCGGGATGGAGGGAAGGGCGATGACGGAAGACCCGCTGATGTCTCCGGAGCCTGTGAATCTGCCGCCCGATCTGCGGGCACTTGCCCGGAGCGGTTGCGGCGTGGCCGTGGGCAGCTGCGGATCGGACGGCACGCCGCTACTCGGGCTTGGCGGAGGCTGCCGCATCGACGCGACTGGCAGGGTGCGCGTGCTATTGCCGAGAGGGCCCAACCTTGCGCTACTGGCGGCGCTCGAGGGAGGTGCGCCGATCGCGGTGACTTTCACCGCCACTCGCGATCACAGCTCCTTCCAGATCAAGGCGCAGACAGCACAAATTTGCCCGGTCTGCTCGGACGACCTGCCCGAGATGGATCGGCAGATGGCACTCTTTCAGGATGGGCTGGTGGAGATCGGATATTCGCGGCTGCAAGCCGTGGGCTATTGCGCGCATCAAAAAAACGATCTCGTGGCGCTCGAACTCTTCCCGGAGCGCGTGTTCACCCAAACCCCGGGGCCGGGTGCCGGCACGGAGCTGGGGGTGTGACGATGCTCTGCCTCGATGGGCTCCGACCGGCACTCGAGGGGGTGATCGCCTCGGTTCTCGCGACCTGCGATGCCGAGGGCACCCCGAACGTGTCGATGATCAGCCAAGTTCATTACGCCGGACCGGAGGAGGTTGCTCTCTCCTACCAATTCTTCAACAAAACGCGGCGCAACATCATGGAGACCCGCCGCGCCACGGTGCTGGTGACCGATCCCGAGACGCTTGCGCACTACCGACTGAGCCTGCGCTACGAGGACACTCGCACCTACGGACCGCTTTTCGAGAGCATGAAGGCCAAGCTCGCTGGGATTGCCTCGCACCATGGGGTCGAGGATGTCTTTCGCCTGCTTGGTGCGGATGTTTTCCGCGTTGAGCAAATCGAGGTGATGTCCGGATCCGTCTCCGCGCCGCCGCCCAACCGCCCGTCGCTGCTGGCCGCCACGCGGCGGGTCTGTGCGAGGCTGGCGGCTTGTGAGGAGCTGGAGGACCTGTTTGACGCGCTGACAGGAGGGCTTGCGGAAGACTTTGGCATCGGCTGGTCCATGGTGCTGATCTCTGAGCCCGGGACCGGGCGGCTTTATACCGTCGCGACCCAGGGTTACAGCGTGACCGGTGTCGGGGCGGAGGTTGCGCCGGGTGAGGGTGTGATCGGAGTTGCCGCTCGCGAGAACGCGCCTATCCGCATCGGGCACATGACTCGCGATTACCGCTACGGCGCCGCGATCAGCGATGTTGCTCGGCGCAGTGGTCTGTTCTGCGACGTACCACGGCTGATCCCCTTTCCGGGGCTCGCCGCGCCGCGCAGCCAGATCGCCCTGCCGATCACCGAATTCGGGAAGGTGGTGGGCGTGCTCTTTGCCGAATCCGACGAGATCAACCGCTTCGGCTACGAGGAAGAGGATGCCCTTGCCCTTGTGGCGGGCCAACTCGGCGCGCGCATGACACTTCTGCGGCAGGAGGGGATGGTTGAGCCTGCAGAGCTGCCCGCGCTGGCCCCGGCTACCCAGGGCGAAGTCACAGTGCGCTACTTCGAGATAGATCAGAGCGTCTTTTTCGATGGGGACTACCTGATCAAGGGCGTGGCGGGTGCGATCCTCTGGAAGATCCTGCGCGAACATAACGCGCGCGGGCGTACCGAGTTCACAACCCGCGAGCTAAGGCTGGATCCTGGCCTGCGCCTGCCCGCGCAGTCCGAGAACCTTGATGCGCGGCTAATCCTGTTGCGCAAGCGTCTCGACGAGCGCTGCGACTGCCTGAAGATCGAGAAGGCGGGGCGTGGGCGGTTCCGGCTTCTGCCCGGCTGCCGCCTGATCCTCGAGGAGCCGGACGCGATTTCGCCCCCGGCTTAGCAGTCTTTTAGCATCGGTGAGCATTCCGCGAGGGATTACTTAGCAAGCATGCTCGGTGCGCCGGGAGTATCACACTGACCACGGACGGACCGGCGTTCGCATCTGCGGAGGCCCTGGTCCGGCTGGTTTGAACGTCACCTGTCGCGAGCGCGCTCGGCACCTGCCCATACCGCTCCGAGATACTGAAAAGATTTGGAAAATGACCTATGATATTCTCAAGTCCCGCCTGCGCGGGACTTTGATCACCGTGTTCGACCCAGGCCATGCCGAGGCCTGCGACGCGCTCGTCTGGAACGGGCGCAAGCCGGTCCGGCAGGCCAAACTGATCGTCCGGGCGGCCGATGCCCGCGACGTGCAGGAGGCCGTCCGATACGCCGCCGAGCATGGTATGACCGTTTCGGCGCGGGGCGGCGGGCACCAGTTTACCGGTATCGCCGCACGCGCGGACATGGTGATCGACCTCGCCGCGCTCGATAGCCTGCGCATCGACGTCGCGGACCGCAGCGCCCTCGTCGGCCCGGCGGTGACCAACACCCGTCTCGCTGCAGCGCTCGAGCGACATGACCTCGGCTTCCCCGTGGGCCATTGCGGCGACGTGACGGTCAGCGGCTATCTTCTGGGCGGAGGCATTGGCTGGAATTCGGGCAGTTGGGGCATCGCGTGCCACTCGGTCCTCTCGGTCGAGGTGGTCATGGCCGATGGTGCGCTGCTTACTGCCTGCGCCGATCAGAACCCCGATGTGTTCTGGGCGGTGCGCGGCGCGGGGCCCTCCTTCTTCGGCATCGTCACCGCCTACACGCTGCGGCTGCACGAGGCGCCGCGCGCACCGACCTCCTGCGTCCGGATCGATTCCGCCGCGCAGGCTGAGGCGGTGGCCGACTGGGCCGAGCGGGCCGTCGCGCGTGCCCCGGCGACGCTGGAGTTCACCGCCAAGATCGGCGCGGGTCCGCAGGGGCCGGTGATCGCCGCCATCGCGAATGTCTTCGCGGCGAGCGAGGCGGAGGCACGGCAGGTCCTTGACGATCTCTTCCGCGATGCGCCCGAAGCCCTCGACGTCATCGGGCCGATGCCGACGCCCATCGTGGCGCTCTACCAGATGACCGGGGAATCCACGCCGAATGGTGCGCGCTACGGGGTCGACTGCCTCTGGTCTGATGGCAGCTTCGGCGAGGCGCTCGGGAAGGCGGTGGCGGCCATCGCCGCGGCACCTTCGGCGCAGAGCTTCGGGCTGGTCGCGCTGCGCTCCAACGCGCTGCCGATCCCGCAGGATGCGGCCTTTTCCCAGGCCGGGCGGGTCTTCACGACCTTCTACGGCATCTGGACCAACGAGGAGGCGGATGCGGAGAACCGCGACTGGCTGCAGGCATCGGTCCGGGACTGCGCCGCCTTCGCGACCGGCAGCTACGTGGGTGAGGCCGAACTGGACCGTGGCGAGCTCGCGCTGCCGACGCTCTCCGAGGCCGCGCAGGAGAGGATCGAGCTGCTGCAGCGGCACTACGATTCCGCCGGCCTCTTCCGCTGCACCCGCGCCGGCGCGGCGCGCACCGCCGCCTGAACGACAGCCCCGGCCTTCGGGCCGGGAGCCTTTCAAGGAGACAGAGACATGTTTTCGAAACTCTCGAGGCCTGCCGCGCTGACGGGGCTTTCGCTCTTCGTCTGGGGGCTGGGCGCCCATGCCGGGGAGATCGAGCGCGGTGCCTACCTGGCACGTATTATGGACTGCGCCGGCTGCCACATGCCACGTGGTTCAGATGGTATTCCGATGGTCGAGGCCGGCTTGTCTGGTGGGACCGTTGGTTTCGAGATCCCCGGCATGGGAGTTTTCTGGGCACCCAACCTGACCTCGAGCGAGACCGGCCTTGGGCTCTGGACCGATGCCGAAATCTCGGAAGCGATCCGGCATGGGATGCGCCCCAACGGCAGGGCCTTGGCGCCCGCCATGCCATGGCAGGCCTACGCGCAACTGAGCGATGCGGACACCGAGGCGCTGATCGCCTACCTGCGTGCGCAGGATCCGGTGGAGGCTGTCCGCCTCGGGCCGGTAACGGAGGCTGAGGCGGCGCCGGCGCCCTTCTACCGGGTAACGGTTCCGGGCAGCTGACGTGATGCGGGCGTCGCCAGCAAAACCTGCTGGCGGCGCCTGGCAGTCCTTCCCGTTCGGCCCTTGCCCGCGCGCTCTGGCCAGTATTGCGGCCTGACACAGTGCCGTGGCCTGTATTCGCAGGGGGCGCAGGGCTGCCACTAAGAGGACTCGCACTCGAGCCAATATCGGGGTGGGTTCGGGTGTCGAGGCAGCTTTGCCTCTCTCAATCCACCTGATACTTGGAACTCAATGCTCACCGCACACATTTCCTTTCTAGATGGGAGCAGCAAAAAAGGCGTGGCTCCAGCAACGATAAGCGGAGAGAGACATTGCGTATTCCTATATCCCGTGATCTCGCAGATCGCTCGCATCTGCGTTGTCTCCTCCGCGACTGTGTCATCACGCATCCGGCCGATTTACGGTATGACGATGGCTGCTCGGCCATACGCGGCGCGTCCCACAGTCGCTAAGCTCCAACTAAGTGAAATTTACTAGTCTTCTCAGGCCGACCAACCTCGGGCCGCTGAAGGAAAGGAATATCTATGAACGCCCTCACAACGCGCCGTACCGCTCTGAAGCTCGGCCTCGCCTCCGCAGCGGTGCCCGGACTTCTTCGCGCACAGACCTCATCTCCGGTTCCGAGTGTGATACCGCCGCAACTCATTCGATTGGCGACCCCTCTGCCAGCCAACGAAGTCCATGTCTTTCCAGACGCATACCGTCTCTTCTGGTCGCTTCCCGATGGACAAGCGTGGATCTATGCCATCCGCGTGGGCCGCGATGGCCTTTACGAGCCAGGAGAGTACTACGTTGGAGCCAAAAAGGAGTGGCCTTCCTGGACGCCGACCCCCGGCATGAT
>JBLXGS010000041.1:0-10986 GCA_048381755.1 Roseobacteraceae bacterium | reverse complement strand
TTGTGCGCCATTGTCCGTTCTCCTTGCTTTCCAGCAAGATAGGGGATTTGTCGCAACCCAGTTTAGAATGTGCCAGCTACAATGCAAATTAGCGGGTAAGTTATATTATGCATAATATGTGTGCACGACGGGCACCCCCGCTCCCACAACAACTCCGAACAACCTCCAGCCCCGTTCTTTGTTTTCGGTTGATCAAGGGATACGTATTGGTGCAAGTGCACCTGCGCTCGGGGAAGCCACCATTTGTTGTTGTATGTGTAGAAAGTAGAAGACGGTGATGTGGATGATCTGCTTGCATAACCTTAGGTCTGACCTGTTCCAGGGCTGCCGAACCGTGCAGAACGCCCGGCGTCCCGTGTTCACCCGTCCCGTCACGACCTCTCAAGACATCGGCAAAGACGGCGGTCGCGCCGGGCCCCGCCACGGGCACCCGGAACGGGGCAGCGTAGCGCGTTGAAACCGGGGATGTACGCCCTCGCGGTGCCGAGTACGAAGAGAATGACCACATGAGCAAGACCCCTTCCCAGTCCCCCGAAGAGCCCGAGGCGCTCGACAGCATCGGCGCACCGCTGCACGTGCATACCGACAGGATCGACGAGGCGATGCACGAGTTCGTCAGGACCGGCGGCACCGTGCACTGGCTCGGCGCCTCGCTGCAGTGCGACGCGCGCCGGCAGCGCTTCGTGATGCAGAGCCACGAGGGCGGCGAGCACAGAGTCTCGCAGCAGGACACCGACGCCGCGCGGCTGCAGGCGCATTGGCGCGCCTTTCTGCAGCGCCACCTGATCGTCGTCGAAGAACTCTACGGCCGCTCTGACTAAGACCCTCGAGAATCACGCGATCGCCGGCCCGCTTGGGTGTTTTGCCATTCTAGCTCCAAGCGATGAATGCTTGGCACGGCTGCGCCCGGCGACCTTCTCTGAGAGCCATTTCTGCGCAATTACCCGGGATCACGCGACCAACGCTTTCGCTGTGCCTCGGCGACTTGCGCGCGGCCGGCGGTGGTTTTGGGTCCTGTTGAGGCTCCACCATGAAACCGGCAGCGCCGCTTGCCTGCGACAACCGGCCAGCGACACGCCCCGCCCGCACGGGTCTTCGCGCCGCATCTGGGACGCTTCGAGGGTGGCAACGGCGCGCCCTGCTTGTCGAGCCCGATTTCATGCATCTTTCGACAAGACGTCTCGGAGCAGTCCTCACAGGTTAAGCCACGCTTCCTTCCCATGAACTGAGGGTAAGGGCAGATCGGAATGGCCGGAAACTTGAAACGCTCCACGGCTTCTTGGTAGCTCCGCTCCAGGTCTTTGAGGTAGCGGTTGAATTTTCTACTCACCGACCAAAACCTTACCAAATGTCAGCATTAGCCTAAGACCCCATGGAAGTTGGGCATGGCGACTGAGGCGCAAGGCGGAGATAGCGACAGAAATTGGTCCATTTGGCCTCGTCGGTCTTCTGCTAGATAGGGATTTCCGAAACGATGCTGCCCAGCGCGGTCCCGCTAGCTCGTCAGACATCGTCCTACCTGTCTCGGTCTCCGTGCAGTCAAGAGCCTAGGTCCCCGACACCGAGGGATCACCCGTCGCTGAGTTGTAGCCATAGGTGCTCCAGGTGGGCCGGTAGTCGTCCTCCGCTTGGTTGCCCCAGACCGTCCAGCCTTCATGCCGGCCTCGGCCAAAGAGCTCGAGATACGGTCCCCAGCTGCACTGCTCGATGATCCGGTACTGCTCGTCCGGTTTGCGGCTGTGTTCGCGTTTGCGCGTCGCGATCAGATCGCCGTCCGGCAAGGAGAGATACTCTTTCGGCGACCCCGGCGGAATGAAGTTCACTTGGCTCCGGGCGGGCGCCAGGGTCCGCACGTTCTTGCCGCGGGTCCCGAAGAGGAGGAGCTCGGTGACATTCCGGAAGTAGAACCCGACACCGCGCCCATCCGGGCCACCGTCCTTACGCACCTTCTGCCAGACGATGTTGCTGGTGTATTTGAACCCCCAGGAATCGAGAACCTGCAAGCCCTCCGGAAGCAGGGCGTTGGGCACCCAGAGATAGCAATGCGCACGCTCGTCGAGGTGCTCGGCCACCGGCAGGGCGCAAATCTCATCCAGATCAAGCGTCGGGTAGCGCGCCAGCCGCTTGTGCTCGGGCGCTACCTTCCCCGTCCGGTTCTGGAAGCGCCAGGGCGGGTCCGCCATGATGCATCCGAAGGTTTGCCCTTCCAGGAAAGCGCGCAGGTCAGCTGCCGCGCTCACGGGTTTGTCCATGTGTCGTACCTTGAGGTCTTTGTGGAGATTGGACTGGGACGCCGCCTATGGCGTGCGACTGTCCGCTCCGTTCCGATGATGGCTGAGTTGCCGAGAAAGCCAGTACCTTTTCTCGGCAACCGTGAGTTATCCACAGGCATATCCTCCGAAGTGAGGCGCTGCGGTACTATCGTTTCTTTCTCTTTTTGTTTCTTTCTCCTTTCAGGCGTAACGGAAAATCAGAAAAAAAAGACAGTGCGACTGTCGTAGAAAGCGGAGATACACGGACTATTCCGTGTTCCTCCGTTTCAGTTTCGTGACGTTCCGGGACTTTCTGTGACGGGAACAGAAAGTCCCGGAACGAGAGCGCCCGTTATGGAGACATTTTCAACTGGTAGTCGCTCAGCGCCCGATGAATGAAATCCTCAGTTCGCCGCACCCCGGGATAATGCTCCTCGAGCCATGCGTTGAACGCTTCCAGAAAGCCCTTCGCGCGCAGCACTTGCGGTGCTTTGATCCTGTGCTCGATCATGTCGCCGAGGTCTTTCAGGCGCTTCGCCTCACGACGCTGCTCCTTGTCATCCAGGTACTTCCGGCGCAATTTTAGCGCCTCGAGGGCGACTTCCTGCACGACTGGATGCGCGTATCTGATCTCGCCATTATCGCAGCGCGCAAGGTGCCAGTTGTGCAGCGGAGTAATATCCCGCTCACAAAGCTGCCGCCAGCGATCGAGGCTCACACCTACTGCTTCAGCCAACAGGCGTTCATCCGTCGGCAGCGTCCCCACCGGTGTCTCGTCGTGCGCCTCACAGATCAGCTGGAAAGCGTACCAGCCCACCTCGGGCTCCGCCAACCGGCGAAGAACGCTCTTCCGCCAACGCTTCAGGTTCCACGAGATGAAGAAATGCGAGTCCAACCGATCACTTGCCGAGATTGGATATTCGGGCAAGTCATCCGTATCGACAGGTCGAGGCATGGGCTGTCCGGGCATCAAATTTCCTCCTCGGCGTTGGCGGCGTTACGAAGCGAAGAAAGGTCCACTACGCTTGGATGAGGCATCGCGCAGCATGCGCTCCTTTTCTTCGAATGCCGTGCGGCGGTTGGATCGTGCGCGCAGCCCAGCGCACGAAGATCGCCCCTTTGAACACAGGCCATCAGCCAACAGCCCCATGTGGAGCACACTCGACACTGCTCCTCACAAACGGGGGCAGAAGCAGGATGATCGCAGGAAACGGTCTCAGAATTTTCCATGCTCCGGTACATCCAAGGTAACCCACACCCGCAGCAGACAGACGGATCGGCAGCTCTGTGGTGGTGGCCAGACGTCTTCAAAGGATGTCTTGTGGCGCGCGGTCCTGCTTTGATTGCGTACGGAATTCGCGCCCAGCGCAGTGTTCCATATGTGTGCGATCCCGGGGGCACCGCTGGGGCGCCGAACATCCTTTGAAGGAGCACGAAAGATGGAGCCAACTCCGAAAGCCAGGAGGGTGGGATGCTTCGTCTTGATATCATCTTCTTTTTCTCTCGTCTCACGACCGATGCATGCGTCGAGCATAGCTAGGCCAGTCCCGCTTTCGACTGAGAGCGGGGTGTTTGCGTTTTCATTGCGGGTAAAACGGCAGGTCAGCTCGCGCCATATCTGCTTTACGGCTGGCTCGCCAATCTAGGTAAATCTAACAACGTCGCGCCATATTGGGCGTGGCGAGAAGTACATAGGTTCCGTGTGAATTTGAGTCAACCCATTGAGATAATTGGCCATTTGGACAATAAAACTGGATTTTACTCAAAAAAAATGGCCATTTGGACAATGGGTGCCTTCAGCGCAAAGTGAGAGATGGAGACCTCCAAAACAGATTACTTCATACCCTCAGGCATTTGAGATCCACTCTTTGTCTAAAATTGCAGGCTTATATTTCCCTAAGGGAACTTAGGTCCCTGCGATGCCGGTAAGGATATTTCCACTCGTTCGCCGTCAACTTTCGTAACGGCAACTAGATCAAAATACAACTTTTAGTTGTTTTCAAACACAATTTATTTACTTTAGGATGAATGAAGGGAGTGTGTGCAGCCCCTCAGCCCCACCACACCCCGCTCTCCAGCACCCGGCGCAGCACGCCGGTCTGGCCGCGCACGCCCATGCGGGCGAAGACCTGCTTGGATGTGCTGCGCGCAGTCTCCTGAGTCCAGCCCAGCTCCTGCGCCGCCTCGGCAAGGCTGAGCCCGTCGCAGAGGCAGGCCACCAGCCGCGCCTCGCTGCGGCTGAGCCCGAAACTGACGGCGAGCCGGCCCGGCGGCAGGTCGCGTGTCGAGAGCCCGTGGCGCAGGCGGCCGACCAGATGGGTCTCGCCGCCGAAGCTCTCGGGTGACAGAAAGAGCTCCACCGCCGGCTCGGCCGAGAGCATCACCCGTCCTGCCTTGTCCCTTGCTACCCCGTCCCGCGCTGCCGCCGTCAGCGCTTGGCGCAGCGCCTGCGCCGCCGGCTCGGAAAGCGACAGCCGCCCGTCCGGGCGCAGCGCGATGCCGGCCAGCGCCTCGAGCTGCCCTGCCAGCCCCTCGGCCATGGTAAGCACCTGCCCCGAGGGCGCGAAGACCAGCCAGCCCGCCCCCAGCGCCGCCGCCAGCTGCCGGTCGAGCGCGGCGCGGGCCCGCCCCTGCTCGAGCTGCCGCCAACCGGTGAGCGCGACGCCGAGATAGGGGGTGAGATTGGCCAGCTGCAGCCCGTCGACGGCGCGGAAATCCTCGCCCCGGCGGCGCAGCGCGATCAGCACCCGCGCCTCGCGGCCGATGCGCCAGCGCAGCGCCCGCAGTGGCATCGCGCCGCGACCGTCCACCGCAGCCGGCCCTGCCCCGCCCGCCAATCCGGCCGCCGCCCCGACACCGGGAATGTCCACCTGCGAGTAGACCCGGCCGCTGCGCATGCGCTCGACCACCGCCTCCTCCACCCCCTCCCAGGGCGCGCCGATCTGCCAGCCCTGCACCGGACGCCCCGGCCAGGCGAGGCGCAGCAGCGCGCTCTCGGCATGGGTGGCGGCGGCGAGCCGGGCGAGGAATCCCTGCCACAGCGCCTCCCCCGAGGTCGCCGGGTCCTCGGGGTCGCTGCCCAAGGATGCGGCAAACAGCGCCGCCAAGATCTCGCTCTCGTCCGACATTCGCCATTTCTTCCGGATTTACCCCCCATATGGGGAGTTATCGGCGCGAAACGCAAGGTTAGCTCTCGGGATCAGTACAGTTCTGACCAGAGATTTCCCGATGGACACAAAGACCCTCACCCACCTGCAGCGCCTGGAAGCGGAAAGCATTCACATCCTGCGCGAGGTTGTCGCCGAGGCCGAGAACCCGGTCATGCTCTACAGTGTCGGCAAGGACAGCGCCGTGATGCTGCACCTGGCGAAGAAGGCCTTCTACCCCAGCCCGCCGCCCTTCCCGCTGCTGCATGTCGACACCACCTGGAAGTTCCAGGACATGTACAAGCTGCGCGACAAGGCCGCCAAGGACGCGGGCATGGAGCTGTTGGTCTACCAGAACCCCGAAGCGAAAGAGCGCGGCATCAACCCCTTCGACCACGGCGGGCTGCACACCGACATGTGGAAGACCGAAGGCCTGAAGCAGGCGCTCGACAAATACGGCTTCGACGTGGCCTTCGGCGGCGCCCGCCGCGACGAGGAGAAATCCCGCGCCAAGGAGCGCGTCTTCTCCTTCCGCTCGGCCAACCACCGCTGGGATCCGAAGAACCAGCGCCCGGAGCTCTGGCGGCTCTACAACGCCCGCAAGACCAAGGGCGAGAGCGTGCGGGTCTTCCCGATCTCCAACTGGACCGAGCTGGACATCTGGCAGTACATCCACCTCGAGAACATCGAGATCGTGCCGCTGTATTTCTCGCAGCCGCGCCCGACGGTGGAGCGCGACGGGCTGCTGCTGATGGTCGATGACGAGCGCTTCCCGCTCAAGGACGGCGAAGAGCCGCAAATGCGCTCGATCCGCTTCCGCACGCTGGGCTGCTACCCGCTGACCGGCGCGGTGGAGAGCGAGGCGCAGACCCTGCCGGAGGTGATCCAGGAGATGCTGCTGACCACCACCTCGGAACGCCAGGGCCGCGCCATCGACCACGACCAGGCCGCCTCGATGGAGAAGAAGAAACAGGAAGGCTATTTCTGAGCGCCGCGCGCCGGAACCCACCCTCCCCTTCCAGCCCCAGTTTTCAGGGACATGCCATGACCACCCAGGACCCCATCTACAAGACCGACGCGCTGATCGCCGAGGACATCGACGCCTATCTCGAGGCGCACCAGCACAAGACCATGCTGCGTTTCATCACCTGCGGCTCCGTCGATGACGGCAAGTCGACGCTGATCGGCCGGCTGCTCTACGACAGCAAGATGATCTTCGAGGATCAACTCGCCGCGCTGGAATCGGATTCCAAGCGCTCGGGCACGCAAGGCGAGGAGATCGACTTCGCGCTGCTCGTCGACGGGCTTGCCGCCGAGCGCGAGCAGGGCATCACCATCGACGTCGCCTACCGCTTCTTCGCCACCGAAAAGCGCAAGTTCATCGTCGCCGACACCCCCGGCCACGAGCAGTACACCCGCAACATGGTGACCGGCGCCTCCACCGCCGATCTCGCGGTGATCCTCATCGACGCGCGCAAGGGCGTGCTGACCCAGACCCGCCGCCACAGCTACCTGGTGAAGCTGCTCGGCATCCGCCACGTGGTGCTGGCGGTGAACAAGATGGACCTCGTCGGCTACGAGCAGGAGACCTTCGAGCGCATCGTCGCCGACTACCGCGCCTTCGCCGAGAGCATCGGCATCGAGGAATTCACCGCGATCCCGATCTCGGGCTTCAAGGGCGACAACATCACCGGCCTGAGCCAGAACACCCCCTGGTACGACGGCACCGCGCTCTTGCCGCTGCTGGAAGAGGTCGAGGTCGAGGACAGCCGCGACCAGGCCGGCCCGTTCCGCATGCAGGTGCAATGGGTGAACCGCCCCAACCTCGACTTCCGCGGCTTTGCCGGGCTCATCGCCTCCGGCCAGATCCGCCCGGGCGATCCGGTGCGGGTGCTGCCCTCGGGCAAGACCTCAACCGTGGCGCGCATCGTGGCGCTCGATGGCGACAAGGATCTCGCCGTGGCGGGCGAGTCGGTCACCATCACCCTCGCCGACGAGATCGACTGCTCGCGCGGGCAGGTGATCGTGGCGTCGCAATCGCCGCTCGAGGTCGCCGACCAGTTCGAGAGCACCATCGTCTGGATGGACGAGAACGAGCTGGTTCCGGGCCGCGCCTACTGGCTGAAGATCGGCACGCAGACCGTCTCGGCCACCGTCGCCGAGCCCAAGTACGAGGTCAACGTCAACACCCAGGAGCACCTGGCGAGCAAGACGCTCGATCTCAACGCCATTGGCGTCGCGAACATCACCACCGACCGCGAGATCCCCTTCGCGCCCTACGCCGAGAACCGTGACCTCGGCGGCTTCATCCTGATCGACAAGTTGACCAACCACACGGTCGCCGCCGGGCTGCTGCACTTCGCCCTGCGCCGGGCGCAGAACGTGCACTGGCAGGCCACCGACATCGGCCGCGAGCACCACGCCTCGATGAAGCACCAGAAGCCCGCCGTGCTCTGGCTCACCGGCCTCTCGGGCTCGGGCAAGTCGACCATCGCCAATATCGTCGAGAAGAAGCTGGCGCGGATGAACCGCCACACCTTCCTTCTCGATGGCGACAACGTGCGCCACGGGCTCAACAAGGATCTCGGCTTCACCGAGGCCGACCGGGTGGAGAACATCCGCCGCGTCGGCGAGGTGGCCAAGCTGATGACCGACGCCGGTCTCATCGTGATCACCGCCTTCATCTCGCCGTTCCGCTCGGAGCGCGACATGGTGCGCGGCATGATGCAGCCGGGCGAGTTCGTCGAGGTCTTCGTCGACACGCCGCTCGAGGTGGCCGAGAGCCGCGACGTGAAGGGGCTCTACGCCAAGGCCCGCTCGGGCCAGCTGAAGAACTTCACCGGCATCGACAGCCCCTACGAACACCCCGAGTCGCCGGAGCTGCGCATCGACACCACCGAGATGACGCCCGAGGAAGCGGCGGATCTGATCATCGCGCGGCTGATCCCGTAAGGGGCCGCTGCCACGAAAACCCAAAACGGGCCGCGCTGTCGCGCGGCCCGTTTTCATGTGCGGGTGGGGTCATCCGTGGCAGGGCGGCCCCTGCCCTGTCATGGTCTGCCCGGCCCGGTCACACCAGCACGGTCTCGCCGGTGAAGAGATCGAGATCGGCGCGCATGAAGGTCACCACCACCCCCTGGTCGGCGAAGACCACATCGGGGCCGACCTCCTGCATATGCGCCACCGCCTGGGCCGCTTTGGTATAGCCGAAGCCATTGAACTCCACGCTGTCCCAGGCGTCGAACTGCAGCACCCGGTCGCGGCCCTTGTCGGCGAGGTCGAAGACGAACTCGTCGGCGCGCAGCCCGCCGTAGAGCACATCGTCGCCCGGCCCGCCGTCGAAGCGGTCACCCTCCTGCGCGGCCATGTAGCGGTGAAAGGCCGGGGCGGTGTTCTTGATGAATTCGGCGCTCTGCGAGAAGCCCTGCACCACCTGCTCGCGGCTGCTGCCGCCGGCCAGCTGCGCCAGCCATCCGTCCAGCCCCGCCTTGTCCGGCGCCCGGCCCAGCACGTTCTGGTAGAGCAGCGTGACGAAGCCGGGATTGCCCACCGCGCCATAGGTGTTCTGGAACTCCTGCGAGTTGACGAAGCCGGTGACCACCGACAGGAAGTCGGTGCCGTCGCCCAGCCGGCTCGCCCAGCCCTCCAGACCGGCAAAATCCGGCGCCCGGCCCAGCGTCGCCTGGTAGAGCTGGTAGACGTCGTCGGCCCAGGGCGCCGCCGCGCCGCCCTCGACGAAGGCATAGGCCTCGGCATTGGTCTTCTTGATGAACTCGGCGCTCTGCGAGAAGCCCTGCACCACCTGCTCACGGCTGGTGCCGCTGGTCAGCTGCGCCAGCCAGCCGTTCACCTCGACCGCGCTCGGCGCCCGCTCCAGTACGTTCTGGTAGAGCAGCGTGACGAAGCCACGGTTGTCGAGCGCGCCGTAGGTCTTCTGGAACTCGGCCGATTGCACGAAGCCGGAGATCGCCTGGCCCAGCGTGCTGTCGCCGTCCCCGAGCCGCGCGCCCCAGCTGTCGAAGCCCACCGTGTCCGGCACCCGGCCCAAAGTCGCCTGGTAGAGCCGGTAGACCTGCGCGCCGATCTCGTCCGAGACATCCGCCACCTCGCCGCCGATCAGCAGATCGTTGCCCGCCTGGCCGTCCATCACGTCGGCGCCGGCACCGCCGATCACCGTGTCGTCGCCGACCCCGCCGTAGACCGTGTCATTGCCCTCCAGCCCCTCGTAGCGATCGTCGCCGGCGAGCAGGTTGATGCTGTCGGGCCCCACGGTGCCCCTGAGCACATCGGCGGCGGCGCTCGGCAGCAGCGGGCCGGGGCGGATGTAGATCACCTGGTCGGCGACGCCGCCGGTATAGGGCGTGCCGGCCACGGGATCGAGCGAGAGGGTGAAGGCCTCGGTCTGCTCGACCTGCGAATCGCCGATGACCTGCACCGAGACCGTCGCCACGCTCTGCCCGGCGGCAAAGTTCACCCGGCTGTCGAGCAGCCGGTAGTCCCGGCCGGCGAGGGCGGTCTGGTCGATCGCCCGGACGCTGAAGGCCAGCGGCGCGCTGGCCGGCTCGGAAAGCTCGACGGGGATCTCGTAGATGAAGCTCGCCACCGCCTGCTCGCGCAGGATCACCGGCGCCACGCTGGCGATACGGTTCAGCCCGACGCCGTCGTCGTCGAGGATGGTGCCCAGGGTCTGCACGCTCGGCGCGCCATCGGCAAAGCTGGCGCCCACCGCGTTCGACAGCCGGAAGACCACCGTCTCGTCGCGCTCGTCGGTGGAATCGCCGCGGGTCCAGATCGCCACCGTCCGGCTGGTCTGCCCCGGCTCGAAGACCAGCGTGTCGGCGTTGCGGGTGCTGGTCAGCCCGTAGTAGAGATCGCCCTCCTCGGCGGTGCCCTCGAGCGTCGAGAACTCCACCGAGACCTCGTCCACCGAGGGCCGCGACAGGCTCACCGTGTAGAGCAGCGCCTTGCCTTCCGGCGCCGAGGCCGATTGCACGGTGATCACCGGTTCCGGAACGGTGTCGTCGTCGCGGATCAGCATCTCGGTGGCGCTGTCCACCACGGTCAGCCCCGGCACCGCCGAGCCATCGACCCGCAGCCCGAACCGCTCCGAGAACTCGCTGGCGGTGTCGCCCAGGACCGGCACCGAGACGGTCTTCACCTGCTCGCCCGGGGCAAAGCTGACCGTGCCGTTGCGGGCTTGGTAATCCTCGCCGGCGCGGGCGGTGATGTCGACGGTCTGGTAGCCGACCTGCAGCGCCGTCTCGGCCGGGCGCGACAGGCGCAGCTCGAAGACCGCCTGCTTGGCGCCGGCGTCGCCCTCGAGCAGCGTGCCGCCGGTCGCGAAGAGCGCCAGGTTGGCGCCGGTGCCATCGTCGTCGAGGATCACCCCGGTGGCGCTCAGCACGTCCTCGCCGCCGGCGAAGCTGGCGTTGGCCGAGAGGTTCGACAGATGCAGCATCATGCTCTCGTCGCGCTCGTCCTCGCTCTCGCTCCGGGTCCAGATGGTCACCGTCTTCACCGTCTCGCCGGGGGCGAAGGTCAGCGTGTCCCAGTTCCGGCTCGAGGTCAGGTCGTAGTAGAAGTCGGCA
>JBLXGS010000040.1:0-11741 GCA_048381755.1 Roseobacteraceae bacterium | reverse complement strand
GGCGAGCGCCTGCCCGGGGGGTGGTGCTGCTACGACTGAGGTCTGCAGTTTATCCCTTTCAAATCCGGAAGATCTCTGAGCGGTGCGTGTCGGGAATCAAGCGCCAGCCCGCCCCCCCCGCGCCCGCCAGCAGCTTGAGCCGGTCGCCCCGGCGCCCCCGGAACGCGAAGACCGCGCCGCTTGTAGGCTTCTGACGCAGAACGTCCTGTGCCATGGCGGATAGGCCAGCAATGCCCTTCCTCATATCTGTGGCGCCGCAGGCAAGGTAGACCCGCACGCCCGTTCCCGGGCCGATCATGCCGCCTCGACGGCCCGGATAAGCCGCGTCAGAGCTTCTCCGTCCATGCCGCTGTCGAACCTCAAGCATCTCCCGTTGGTTAACCGCAACTCCACCGGAACCGATCTGGTTGGCGTGGGCGCTGGAGCTGCCGACACCGGGAAATCGACGGGAAGGAAGTAAGCGCCGTGACCGGGCGACCAGAGACCCTTTCGCTTCAGGTCCCGCCGCCACCCGTAAATCTGAGAGCGTGTCACCTCGTAGCGCTGAGCGACCTGGGTCACCGTCGCCCCGTCAGTACCAGCCGCCAGCACGATCTCGAGCTTTTCGTCGTCGCTCCACCGTCGGCGTCGCTCAACGCCCAGAACTTCGCCCAGCATGACCCCTCCATCTAAGACACGTCGCAAAGGACGTCGTTAAGCACGTGTCTTAGATCAGGTCGCTTCCAACCGGCAGGCGGCCTCAACCGGTCGGTTACGGAGAAGGTGCTTTACCTTTCGATCTACTCCGGTCTGCGGAGGCGAACATGGAGATGGATTGGGTGATAGAAGCGGTCGACCGATAGCGGCCAGCCCCGCCCCTGCCCCGTCAAGTCCCCGCGTTTAGCTTCTTGCGCAGGCGGGTGCGCACGCGCATCGACTCCCGCAGCGCTGCCCAGGAACGCAGGCGCGACCAGCGGTCACAGCCGGGGTCGCGCAGAAGCCGGATGCCGTGGTCGACCTTGGCCAGCTCTGCCGCGACCACCTCTCCCAACTCCGCGGCGCCGATGGTGCGGCAGTCGCGCAGCCGCTGGCGCAGCGTGGCGGAGCGCAGGTCGAGCTTCTTCAGCAGCCGTTGCGTGCGCGCCTCCATGGCACCGGCCGGCAGGTCGCGGAGGCTCTCCATGTTCGACATTCCGACCCCCACGCGGTACTCGATCAGCGGCTCGGGCACATGCGCCACGCCCCCGGTCATCAGGGCCCGGAAGCAGAAGATCAGGTCGTCGAAGGTCGGCCCCTCGACGATCGGGCCAAATCGGGTCATCAGCTCCGGGCGCCAGGCACAGGTCGCCCCTGTACAAAGAGCCATCGCCTTCGCAGCCTGGGTGATCGGCATGGCGTCGAGCGCGTCCCGGCGGCTGTTGATCGCCCCCGTGCGGGCACCTGCGGCGTCGATCTCGAAAGCGTCGGAGTGGATCAGCAGCGCGGGGTTCTCCTGCGCCACGGCCATCAGTCGCGAGACCCGTGTCGGCAGCGAGATATCGTCACCGGCGTTGTAGACGATGAGCTCGCCCCGGCAGAGCGAGAAGATGTGGTTGAGATGGCCGATGAAGCCCATGTTGGGGGTGTTGCGGTTGAGCCGGATCGCATGTGGTCCGGCGTAGTCCGCCACGGCGCGTTCGATGAGGGCAAAGGTGTCATCCCCGGAGCCGTCATCGGAGAAGACGATCTCGAGGTTGGGGTAATCCTGCGCCAGCGCCCCGGCGACGGTCTCCGCGATAAACCCGGCCTGATTGTAGCTCATGATCACGAGGGACACGAGGGGCGCGGCGACCGATCCGGTCCCGGTTTCCTGTCTGGCTTCGGTGTCGTCCGTCATGGCATGCACGAGACGTTCATCACTACGCGGGTCATGGACTTGGCTTCCTAGCCGAAAAGCCGGGAAGTTTCGGAAAAAACATGCATACAGGGTCCCCAGTTCTATCCGATCCGGGCATAGCGGTGCGGGACGAATTTGTCCAACCTTGGCAACCGCCGCTGCCCTCGGGACGCATGGTCTGATCCATTTTTGCCGCGCGCCGCGCCCGGCCCCGCGGGCACCCCGGATCACCTCCGCTCCGCTGCCTCAAAGATCATGTCCAGATGCGGCGGCTTTGGCATGGATTTCAGCGAGAGCTTCTGCATCGGCGCGCCCAGCAGGCTGCGCAGCTCGGTGTCGCTCATCGTGGCGTAGTCGCGCTTCCAGTGACGGACCATCAGGTTCTCGTAGGAGGGCCGCTTGGGAACCCGTGCCCAGGCGGCGCGGAAATCCGGTGCCTGCTGCAGGCGCAGGGCAAAGAGGTAATGCGGCCAGAAATACGGGTGCACCGGCCGCTGCGCCCCGCCCTCGGGATGCACCGACCAGACCCGGTCCTTGGGCTCGAGCACGCGCTTGCTGCGCGGCGCGGCACGCAGCCCCGCAAGGCTGCAGGCCAGCCCGCCCTTGCCACCGCGGTCGAGCTCGCGGTGCAGCGCCTGCGGCCGCCGCGGCCGGTCCCAGTAGCGGCGCATCTCGGCCAGCCAACCCTCGGCCAGCGGATGCCCCGGCGTCGCGGCGAGAAACCAGTTCTCGATCGGGCGGCGGCGGTAGGGATCGTGGAAGGCGAAGAAGCCCTCTTCCATCAGCGGCTCGAGCCAGTCGTCGAGCGGCCGGCAGGGGATCGTGCCGCAATCGACGTAGACGCCGCCATGCGCCGCAATGTCCTGCACCCGGATCACGTCGGCCCGGCCCTGGAAGGTCTCCGGCGCATGCGCCAGACCGAGCGCGTCAAAGGCGGCCCCGGCGTCGGCATCGCTGCGAATCTCGATCGACCATCCGGGGTTCAGCCGCGCCCAGGCGTCCCAGCAGCGGCGGACGATCTCAGGGGCCCCGGCCTCACCCTGAGCCCAGAACATGCTGATGCGTTTCTTCAAATCACCGTCCCCCGTCGTGGCCCGTCCCTGTACCGGCGCGAGCTGAGTGAGATCTTCACGTCTTTCTGACTGCCAGTCGCGCCATGTTGCCATCGTGATCCGCGGGCACCCGCCGGGACCGCGACCGGAGCATCTCGGTGATCGGATAGCATGCCGCCACGGTGTTCAGCCCCTGCCAGACCTGCGCCAGCGCTTCGGGCGTGCGCGGCGCGTCCGGCAGCAGATAGCTATGACCGGCGCTGAAGGGCGGGGCCAGCTCTTCAGACACCAGGGGCTTGCCTGCCAGATAGGCCAACAGCACCCGCGGCACCTCCGAATAGATGCCGGGCATGGCGTGCAGGTTCAGCATCGCGGCTCCTGCGGCGATGGTCCGATCAATTTCCTCGATGTCCGATTTGATCGGAAGGCATCGCACGTCTGGTAAATGCTCGAGTTTCGCCCGTCGCTCTGGCGTGACATGCCCGACGAAAGACAGCCCCTCGCCCGGGGTCTGCGTACGCGTGTCGGAAGGGAAGACATAAGGACCGAACAGGAACCGGCGTGGCAGCAGCCGCGGCAGCACCCCATAAAACGCTCGGTTGTGCGGGTTCCACTCGACGAAGAGATCAGCCCGCAGTGCCAGCCGGGCGAGGCGCCTGAAAGTCATCCTGGTATCGATTTGCTGACCATCGGCATCCAGGATCTGTTCGGTCTGCACCACCACGAGCCGCCGCCCTGAGGTGCGGGGGACCCGAGGTGTTCGGTGCGCGCCAAGCCAGATGTCGGTAGGTCCGAAGGACTCGGACACCGACGCGAGGCTCTCACTCAATGTGCGCGCCACGAGTGCCAAGGTGCGATGTGTGGTCAAGAACCGTACGTCGCCGACCTCCAGCACTTCGATCTTTTTCGACATCGCTCGTATTTCTCAGTCCGACCTTCGACCTTCTGCTAGCGCGTCGAGGGTGTAGGAACAAGCATGCAGCGGCGACATGGTCAGAGTCCGAGTGCAATTGCTCCAGATGCTGCGCGCCATGAGGCATGTCCCGCGCCGGCGCGCCCCTACAGCGCCGTGTTCACCCAGATCTGTGTGCCGTCGACAGTGACCTTCGGCTCCTGCGGGAAACATTGGTAGCGCGCCGGCTTCTCGTGCCGGAGCTGGAATGGCGTGTCCTTCATCGCGGCCAGGATATCGGCCTCCTCCCGCCGGCCGTGGGTGCCAATGACGACCGTGTGCACGGTCTTGGCGAGACGCTCCGCGAGGGCGAGGAACAGCGTGCCCTCGTAGCCCTGGATGTCGACGTGCAGCAGGTCGACATAGCCGTGCTCGGCGGCGATCTCCTCGCAGATCCGTCCGACATCGAAGACCGCGACCGGCTGCATCGGGCGCAGATCCTTGGAGGTGCCGTCGTAGTTGCCCCCGGCGCCCCAGTGCATCTGCGGGTCGATGACCGGGAACTCGCCGGTGCCATCCTCGATGCCGGCGAGCCCGTGATGGATGGCGAAGGACCCCGCGTAGCCGTTTTCCGCGACGTGGCGCTCGCAGAACTTCACGTGCTCCGGGTCGGCCTCCACCGCGACGAGCCGGCCGGTCCCGCGGCCCATGAGCTCGGCCATGCGGGCACCGGTCACCAGCCAGGGTGCCCATCCGGCGCCGATTTCCACGGCGCAGAATGGCTTGTCCGTCTCGTGCAGGACGGCGAGCGCCGTGCCAAGAAATTCGATCCCCTCGTGGAAGCCCGGGGTGAAGGGAATGGGGGTCACCTTCCCCTTCATGTGCGACTTGTCCGAGAAATATGCCGGGTCGGTCGTCACCCCCAGGAAGTCCGAGATGCGCTCGGGATGCGGCGTGATCTCCCCCACCCGGCCGCCGATCTCGGCCAGGACATCGAGGTCCCGCTCGGTGTGGCCACGGTAGACGTCCGCCTTGGGGTCCAGGTACTTGCTGCGGAACTCACGGGAGTCCAGCAGACCGCGATACAGTCTCTGCGACGGGTCTTCGCCCCCGCTCTGCCACCACGCGACCTCACCGTCGGTCGGCAGCCTGCCCAGCAGGCCGCGGTACGCCCCGATTATCTCATCTCTACCCATGGTCGTCACCTCATCATGAAATCCGTAATTTTCAATAACCCCACCAGAACCTCCCGGATGCGGCCGCGTCCGGGAGGTTCTGGTGCAGACAATCTCGCGATCCCGCGCCGCCTCGCCGCGCACCGCTTGCCGCGGGCGGCGAGACGCAGGAGGGCCGAATCCTCCGGATCAGCGCGGGCTCAGCCTCTCGTAGCTCAACCCCAAATCCATGCGCGTATCCTCCCGGAAACAGCTTTGCACCGCGGCGTCCAGGACGTTCCTCCGTTTGAAATCCGCAGCGACTTCATGCACCATGTCGTGGAAGGCATAGTGAAATATATTGTCGCCGATCGGGAAAAGTCTCGCGTGGCGATAGTCATCCCCGATTGCGCCAGAGAATATGAAATACTTGGTTCTCTCTGCAAAATACCCCTCCACGCATTCGAAACGGTATGTCTGGATACTGGCGGTGTAATCTCGCCACCTTTCTTCCCAGGGCACCCGATCCGGACTGACGCTGTATTGAGGGACGAAGGCTATGGAAATCTTTGTATCGATATACCTCGTCGAAATTATGGATATGAACCCCCCCATGCTGTTCCCGATCGAGTAGACCTCCCTGCCGGTGACGAAGGGCGACAGGACGTCGGCTATAACGCCGAAATCCAGGGCGTTTCCCCACGATCGGCGTTTGTCGGTGATGAAGATGATGTTGTCGAAAGCGCGACCGGCGCCAAAGAACTCGGGACGCTGGACGTCGAGCCCGCCCATCCCGTGGCCGATGCCGGTGAAGGACAGCAAGATCGCACCACTGGTCTCATCGTTGACGCCTTGGCGTGCCGCGATCTTGGTAGCCTCGTCTTCATATAAGACCTGCACGCCGCGCCCCTTTCGAACGGTCAGTCCCGATATCTATGTGCTGCTCCCGCTGCGTGCCGAGATCAACTGCCCTAGCGTCAAGCTGACTTTAAGAGGTTGCTTCCGGATTTCAAATATCTTCGCACCGCCGGCCCCTGCAGCCCTCCGCGTATCCTCTCGTGTACCCCCTCGCACGGCGGCCGGCGGAGGCGTTCCCGGTCCGGCCACGGGCCTCCCGGCGCGACTGAGATACCGGGCGATGCCGGGCATGACCAAAAAACAGTCTCTTGCAGGTTTTATCTTGCGTTGAGCTTGTCGGAAGGCGCGGGTTCCGCATACTGATCGGAACATGGGCCCGGCCAGAATTGATCAAGCCGGAATGGACCGTGCCAGAATTTCAATATCGGCAAGTAATTGTTAAACAAAGGATTAACCGTATCAGACATAGGGTCCATGCGAACCACAACGGAACCGAAAATGACACTCATACTTTCACTACACATTCCCAAGACCGCAGGATCCACGCTTGTTTCGGCCTACCGCGGCGCCTTCGGGCCCAGAACCCTGTATCACAACGCCCACCCCGACATCGTCTACGAGACCTCGAAACACGACCTGGAGGAGAGATACGACGTCATTCACGGACACCTCGACCTGTCCCGCTTGAAGGGCATCATCGATGACGACACGAAAATCGTCACCTTCCTGCGGGATCCGGTGCAAAGGGTCGTCAGCAGCTACCACTACCACACCAAGCCGGACGTGACGGGCGACGTGGCGACGCTGGTCAAGTCCCAGAACATGAGCCTCGCGGAGTTCGCGCAACAACCGGGGCAGAGCAACCTGCAAAGCCGCATGATCGCCCCGATCGGGCGAGACAGGCTGAACTTCATAGGGTTCTCCGAGGCCTTCTCGGACTCCCTGGCGCGCCTGTCGGACTATCTCGGCACGGCGCTGGTCAACGAGGCGAACCGGAACGCAAATCCCGACAAGAAGGTCGGGTCGGACTATTCCATTTCGGAAGACGTAAGAGACATTATCATTTCGAGAAACCAGGCCGACCAGGAGCTCTACGATTGGGCCCTAAGAAATATTTGACACAATTTAATTAAAAACCCGGCAGCGTCGGGGCGATTTTTTTGAGGGACGGACATTTGAGTCGAAACGCAGTCATTGTCGCCCCATGGTTCGGGGTGAGTTCCGGGGGCGCCGAGATCGCCCTGCTCAAGATTGGCGAGGCGCTGCGGGACAGCGGATGCGACGTGGAGTTCTACACGTCGCAATCCATGGCCCCCTACCGCAGCTGGCTGGAGAACACGCCGCAGGAGGGACCCGAGGACTACATGGGCTTTCCCATCCGCCGCTTCCCGGTGGACGAGGCCGGCCACGATCGCTTCGCCGCCGCGAGCCAGGCGCTCGCCGGCGGCGCGGTGGGGCGCCGCTTCAAGGAGGAGTTCTTCCGCTACGGGCTGACCAGCTCGGCGCTGGTCGAGGCGGCCTGCCAGTTGCCGGAGGAGACGCTGATCCTCGGCGGCCCCTACTACCAGGCGATGGTGCACAATCTGGTGGCTGCCCTGCCCGGCCGGGTGAACGTCATGCCGGCCTTCCACGACGAGCCGCCGTTCTACTTTCCCGCGGTCAGCCGCCTGGTCCACGACGCGCGATCCCTGCTGTTTCTCACCGAGGCGGAGAAGCAGCTGGCCATCGACGCCCATGGCGAGGCCATGACCCGCGCCAAGTTCGAGGCGCCGCCGGTCTCGCTGCCCTTCGTCGACGCGGCCCCGGCGCGGCGGCAGGAGGCGCCGGGCCTGCTTGGCCGGGTGTTCGAGAAATACCTCCTCTACGTCGGGCGCATCGACGAGGGCAAGAACATCCTCCAGCTGATGAACTGGCACAACCAGACCTGCGAAGAGCGGCTGCGCGAGGGCCTGCCGGCGATCCCGCTGTTCATGGTCGGCAAGGGCGTCGAGATCGGCTTCCGCAGCCCGCACGTGAAACAGCTCGGCTACGTCGACACCGAGGCCAAGCGGCAATTGCTGTCGGATGCGCTGGGGCTGGTGAACCTGAGCCTGAACGAGAGCTTCAGCTTCGTGCTCTTCGAAGCCTGGCAGAACGACGTGCCGGTGATCGTGCACGGCGACTGCAAGGTGATGCGCGACCATATCGAGACCGGCAAGGGCGGCTATTCCTGCCGTACCTTGGCGGAATACAGGAAGGCGATCGACAGCTTCGAGCAGCCCGCGCTGAGGCGGGTCCTCGGCCAGAACGGCCGCAACTACGCCGAAGAGGTCTGCGACCCCGACCGCTTTCTCGAACGTCTCACCCAGGTGCTGGAGCTCGCACAATGAAGCTGATCATCGACGGGCTCACCGCGTCCACCCCGACCTGGCGGCGCGGCATCGGGCGCGTGTTCCAGAGCCTCCTGCGGGAAGTCCTCTTTCACCACCGCCAGGCCGACATCCTGGTCACCTGCATGGACACGAGCTGGCGCGACGCCTTTCCACAGAACATGGACCACGTGGGCGTTCACATCGTGGATCCGGCCCTCCTGTCGCTGCCCCCCGCGCCGCGCGCCGCGGCCTATTCAGCCGAGATCGAGGCGCTGCACCGACCCGGAGACACCACGCTGTTCTGGCACCCGAACCCGCTGATGTCGGACCAGATCCTCCCCTATCACGTCACACTCCCCAGCCTGCTCACGGTGCATGACCTGATCCCCTTCACCCACAAGGATCTGTATTTTTCACATTGGCCGAAGGAGCTCAGGCGGGACTACCTGCACCGCCTCGATTTCTTCCGCCGCTCCAACGTCTTCCTAGCCCCGGTCTCGCAGACGGTGGCCACCCAGGTCGCGGCGCTGCTGCCGATGGCGGCCGCCCGGACCCGGGGCATCGCGAACGGCTACAACCAGTCGATCTTCCGCCCACCCGCGCCGCGTTCCGCCGCCGGGGCGGGGCCGGACTACGTGTTGCTGGTCAGCGGCGACGATCCACGCAAGAACATCGCCGGTTTCGTGCGTGCCTTCTGCACCTGGCGACGGGCTGGCGGCAGGGCGCTCCTGAAAATCGTCTGCGAACTCGGCCCGGAGACCCGCGCCGAAATCGAGACGATCCTCGCCGGGCACGGCGATCCCGGGGCGGTGGAGATCTCCGGCTACGTGTCCGACCAGGAACTCGGCCGGCTGACCCGCCACGCAAGGCTCGCGGTGATGCCCTCGCTGGACGAGGGCTTCGGCCTGCCGATCCTCGAGGCCATGGCCTGCGGCGTGCCGGTGGCCTGTTCCGACATCCCCCCGAGTCGGGAGATCGGCGGCGATCTCGTCGTCTACTTCGATCCCACCAGCCAACAGAGCATGGCCGTGGCGCTGGAACAGGCGCTGCAGGCCACGCCGGACCGCGACGCGCTGCAACAGCGCGCCCGGGAGTTCACCTGGCAGCGCGCCGGCATTGCCTACCGGCGGCGTATCCAGGATATCTTGGACCGGCAGCTGCCGGATCTGCCGGCGGGCACGAAGGTGGCGATGCTCACCCCCTGGCCGCCGCACAGGAGCGGCATCGCGGTCAGCGCCAAGACCCTCACCGAGGCGCTCGCGCCGCATCTCGACCTGACCATCGTCTGCACCAATGCCGAGGAGGCCGCCGCCCCCGAAGGGATGCGCATCGTCTCTGCCGAGCGCTTCGATCCGACGGAGTACGAGCTGCTGATCTGCCAGCTGGGCAACAACCTCGAGATGCACGACTGGATCTACGACCACGCGCTCGCCCGCAACGCCCTGGCCATCGTGCATGACACCTTCATCCACCCCTTCCTGCAGCACGGCCACCGGCAGGGCCGGCTGGTGCCGCAGTACCGGGCGATGCTGGCGAACCACTTCGAGGCCGAGGACATAGGCCGGCTGGAAACCAACGATTTCGCCGGGGTTGGCGTGCTCGAGATCACCGGCCTGTCGCAGATCGCCCGCCACGCCGGCGGGCTGCACCTGCACAGCAGCTTCGCCCGCAGCTGCCTGCTGCGCGAGCTGCCCGCCGCCGCGGCGCGCATCAGCACCGCGCCGCTGGTGATGAGCTCCGCCCCGCCGCGCAGCGCCGCCGCCCCGCCTGACCCCGGGCGCTTCACCATCGGCATGTTCGGCCATGTCACCCGCTTCAAGCTGCCGGGGCAGGTGCTGCAGGCGCTGCAGCTGCTGCTGCTGCGCGGCCTGCCGGTGGAGTTGCGCATCGTCGGCAATCTCGGCGACGAGGCCGAGACGGTGCACCGACAGATCACCCGCATGGCGCTCGCCGAGCAGGTCACGCTGATCGGCTACGCCGACAGCGAGGCTTTCGAGCGGCACATCGCCGAGTGCGACGCGGTGATCAACCTCCGGCATCCGACGCATGGCGAATCCTCCGGCGTCGTCTTCGATGCGATGCGGATCGGCGTGCCGGTGGTGGTGAGCAACGGCGGCAGCTTCGCCGAACTGCCCGACGACGCGGTGGTCAAGGTGCAGGACACACCGCATGTGGCCGCCGAGCTGGCGCAGAAGATCGAGGGCCTGCTGACCGATCCCTCCCGCCGCGCCGCGCTCGCCGCCCGGGCGCGGCTGCATATCTCCGAGGCCGCCTCGATCGAGAGCTACACGCAGGCGATCCTGCGGCAGCTCGCGCGGCTCCACGTTTCAGCCTGACAAGAAGGAGACCCCGATGACCTCCCAGATGGATTTCCTGCGCGAGCTGCTGCGCACCGAGCACGTGGCCTTGGCGCGCGGCCTCGCGCAGGCCGGCGGCGAGGCCGAGCTGCGCGAGGCCGCCGAGGCGGCGCTGGCCTTTGCCTCCACCCTGCTGGCCGAACGGGATTCCCCGCGCAACACCCACAACTTCCTCGGCGTGCCCTTCTGGTACTTCCCCACCGCCGCAAGCTTCCTGCGCGGCTGGCCGGCCATTGCCGGCGGCGAGCTCGGCCTGCCCGAGCTGCCGGCAGCGGGCGGCCCGCCCGAGCAGCAGGTCTCGCGCCTGGCGCAGCAGGCCGCCGGGCACAGGCTGCTGGCGCTGTGGCAGAAGACCTCGGCGCCGGGCGCCCCGCCCGAGGGGCCGCTGCTGATGGTCGACATCTCGCTGGCGAGCGCCGAGCAGCTGCTCACCTTCCTTTTCGGCATCGCCCTCCGGCGCCGGCCGACCCGGCAGGACCTCGAGGCGCTGAGCGCCGAGATCCTGAAACACCCCGAGGGCTCGGCGGAACAGGCGGCGCAGTTCTGCGCGATCATCCTCGGCTCGCAGGAAGCGCAGATGCACGCCCCGCTCTGGGAGCGCTGCTGACGCCGCAGGCCAGGCGGGCCCGCAACGCACCCCGCAACGCAACACGGGCGCGGCAGATGCCGCGCCCGTCTTCGCTGTCCCGTCTTTCCTGTCCCGCCGTCACTGTCCCGTCGTCACTGTCCCGCCGTAAGTGTGCGGGCTGCGCTGTGCGGGGAGCCGTGCTCAGGCGGCGGAAAACCCCGCCCGGCCGATGCTCTCATAGGCGGTGAAGCCCGCCGCCGCGGCATCCTCGACGGCGTAGATGTTGCGCAGGTCGGCGAGCCTGGCGGTGGCCATGCCCCCCGCCAGGCGCTTGAGATCCAGCGCGCGGAACTCGTTCCACTCGGTGAGGATGACCAGCAGATCGGCGCCAGCGGCGGCGGCGTAGGGGTCTTCCTCCCAGGCCACGCCGGGCAGCAGCGCCTCGCCCTCGCGGCGGCCCTGCGGGTCGACCACCGAGACGCTCGCCCCGCCGCCCACCAGCGCCGGCACGATGGTCAGCGCCGGCGCGTCGCGCATGTCGTCGGTGTTGGGCTTGAAGGTCACGCCCAGCACCGCAACCTTCTTGCCGTTGAAGCTGCCGCCGCAGAGGTCGAGCAGCTTGTCGGTCATCCGCCGCTTGGTGTCCTCGTTGAC
>JBLXGS010000039.1:0-14208 GCA_048381755.1 Roseobacteraceae bacterium | reverse complement strand
GGCCGAACGCGCCATGCGCCCGATCGGGATCGGGCGCCGCAACTGGCTGTTCGCCGGCTCCGACAGCGGTGGCGAGACCCTCGCCCGGGCCATGACGTTGATCGAGACCGCCAAGATGAGCGAACTGGACCCGCAGGCCTGGCTAGCCGACGTCCTCGACCGCATCCACGATCACAAGATCAACCGGCTCGACGAACTGCTCCCATGGAACTGGCAGCCGAGAAGCCAGCCTGAGAGCGACGCCGCCTGATGGCTGAGACAACCTATGTCTGCTTGCTCAGCCACGTTGCCAGCCTGCTCGGAGAGGAGTTGGACCTTCTAGAAGCCATCGTCAGCAACGATGACAACCTCACCTACGGCAATATCGTCAGCGTCCAACTCGGTCAGGACAACTACCAGACTGCCCTCACGGATGACGGTATCGACGAACTCCGGGACATGCTCATGTCTGCCCGGGTCTCGATCGAGCAATGGCATAGCTTCCTCGAGGACTTCGTGGACGACCCCGATATCATCGAACGCGTCAAGGACATTCCACTGCGGTAGCTACCGGGCGCTTACCTTCCCTCCCGCTCGAACGGTCGCTCAGCGCAACCGAAAGCCCGGAGCGTTTCGACGTTGGTTCCGGACCGCATTCCACCACTGGCAACGCCGGAAAATGATCGAAACTCTTCGCGGCATGGATGATCGCCTGCTGCGCGACATCGGGATTGATCGCAGCGAGATCCCACGCGTCGTCGATGGTCTGACGGATCGCGAACTGAGCATGCGTCCAGTTTCTTCGGATGTGCAGGTCGATCCGTGGTGGCGCGGCGGCCGAACCGCATAGCCGGCCCTAGTCTCGAGAATGCGCACCACTGGACTGCAGTGGTGCGTAGCCTTCGCCGTGTAGTGGCTCCCTATGGAGCAATGGAAAGGAGTGACAAAATGATGATTTGCAAGGCAGATTTCGAAGAGCTGTTTCCGGAACTTTTCCGGCCAGGGATCATGGTGAGTTCGGTCGCTGAGCCGAGCGCCAAATGCCTGGCGCGTTGGGAAGACGATGGTGGTCGCACGACATCGGCAAACATCATCCCGCTGCCACACCGCAGGCCGATCCAGGAAGTTCGACGTAACTCAAACTTCGAGGCGCGCCGTCGGTGATCCCCTGTCATCGAAGTCCGCCTTGTGGATCTCGTCATCAATTCGCCTTCTTCACTTTCTCGGGCTTTGTGCATCCTAGTCAATTCCGGAACCGGCCCGGTCTCGAGGATTGACAGGGTGCGCCCAAAGACTAAGGTCTCCTCATGGTCACGGACGAAAACCTTTTCCGGTTTCTGCTTCTGAACCGCCCGGGTCCCCGGGCGGTCTGCGCATAAACGCGTCTGCGACCACCCGGGGCTTTCTCGCATCCTTGCATCTGAGAACGCGGGCTTCACCGCTCCGGGAGACACATCATGACCAATACCAGGATCACCCACCTGCCTGCCGGCAGTGCCTTTCGATCACTCTTTGAACGCTCCGCTGTCGAGACAGGCTTTCTCCTCACTGTCGACGACCGGCTCGGTATCGAGCGCCTGCTCCGCCATCGCAGAACGAGGAATTCGCCAAACCCCCCTCTTCTGAATGGGCTGCTGCGCCACAAGCTGCGAATCTCGCGCGGAACTCTCGAGCCGGCTTCGCCTGATCTCGTCGTGGCCGGATCCCATGTCACCTACATGATCAGCGGTGAGGGCGCTCGCAGCGGCGTGCTTTCCATGAACCCCGCGCCGGTCCCGGGACATATCCTCGTTGCTTCATTGCTTGGAGCCACCCTGATCGGAATGCGAAAGCTGCAGAAGGTTCCGCTCCTGCGGGACGACGGTCAGATCGAAGTCGTCGTCGTACTGGATGTGCGTCCGTCGCCGGACCACGCCGCAGCCTGATGCTTTGATCCGTCCCTCGCGGGTCGGGGACTATGGGCACCCATAATTCACTCACACGACAAGTAGATTGAAAGGAAACTACGATGAACAAACAACGCTCCACCTCTCCCGGCATCGGTCGGCGGCCCAAGGTTGTCATAAGCGCTGACTGCCTGGGTAGGTTCGAGGCACTTGCCGAGGGCGCGATCCAGCGCAATCCGGACCTTGCTGACCGACTGCTCGGGGAAATCGGTCGGGCCCGTATCGTTCCGGCGGCGAAGCTCCCGCAGAACGTTGTGGCTATCGGGCGCGCGGTCACCTATCGCGACGAAACGACCGGCCAGGAAAAGACGGTAACGCCAGTCTTTCCGGAAGACGCCGACATTGCGCGCGGGCGGATCTCGATCCTGACACCGATCGGGGTTGCCCTGATAGGACTGGCAGAGGGCGCATCAATCCACTGGGACACTAGGGACGGAGAACGGCGGGTTCTGACCGTGCTCAACGTCGCATGCCAGGATGTCCCTGAAGGCCTAGAGGCACAATGAGCCCACATTCCCGGAGCCCTGCCGAAGCCCATGCTCTGCCCGGAAGGAGCCGCTCGATGCGCTGACGAAGCCACGATGCTCCTTCCGGGATATCGGCAATCGCCGCTTCGGCGCCTTTTTTTCCCGTTGAAAGAGGATCTCATGCATCGTCACCGTCCGCATGCCTGCCCGTCCTGCAAGACATCGCTTCCCCGCGCAGCCGCTCATCGTTGCCCCAACTGTCGGCACAATTTCGGGGGCGCTAGCCCCATCATCCGAATTTCCTGTCGCCGTTGTGGCTCTGCCGTCGAGCGACATGCTGGCGCCGCGGTGACCTGCCTCCAGTGCCGGTCTCGTCGACCATCGCGGCACCAGCAACAGGGCTGCTGACATGAGACTTCTCTCACATCTCCGTCGACTGATCTGGCCTTCTATCCTGCTTCTTGTCGCCACCGGCCTCCTAATCTACGATCAGGATATTGAGCGGCGGGTCGGAATGTCTCTCCGCCTGCTTGGCGGGGTTGTCGGTTGTCTTGCTGCGGCCTGGCTCGGTAGCCGGCTTTTCGGCCTGTTCGCAGATCGCCGGAGACGCGACAAGCGTCCATACCCGCGCCTGTTTCGGGATCTCGTGGCGGTTCTGCTGTTCTTCGCCGCCATCGTGGCCTCTGCCGCGCTCTTGCTGGAACAAGGTCTCCTTGGCGCGCTTGCGGGATCGAGCTTGATACTCGCGGTGTTGGGTTTCGCGATCCGGAACGTCGTGGCCGACACGCTGTCCGGCATCGCACTGGGCGTTGAAGCACCCTACCGGATTGGGGACTGGGTCGATATCGAGCAGGTCGCACGAGGCAAGGTCATCGAGATCGGCTGGCGCACGACACGGCTCCTGACGCTGGACTCGACCTACATGATCCTGCCGAACAGCCAGATCGCGCGCCGACGCATCATCAACTACTCCGCCCCGAAACCGCAGTATCGCGCCCAGCTATCTCTGAAGCTTGCGCATGAGGTTCCCGTGGACGCCGCCAAGGAATTGATCCTTAAGGCGGTAGGCGAAGCGTGTCTGATTCAGACCGAACCGGCACCGGATGTCCGCGTCCAGGAACTGGGAAGCGACGGCAATTCATATGCGGTCCGGTTCTGGCTGTCGCGCTTCGAACGGGACGTCGATTGCCGGGACGAGTTGCTGTCTCTGATCGATCGCGCGCTGCGGCAAGCGAAAGTCCCGACCCCACGTATGCAGATCGAACTGAATCGTCCTCACGGGAAAGCCATGCTTCCCGTCGATCATGGAACGGAGGTCGCACGGATATTCGCAGCGCCTTCCAATACAGAGCGCATCGAGGTGTGAGGAGCGGATGACAACTTGGAGAGAAGTCCGATGAGAAACGGCCATGGCGGCCAGCACTTGGTCCTTTCCGGCTGCTCGGGGGGCGAGAAGTCGACGTTGCTGGCCGAACTCGCGTCCAGAGGCTTCGAAACTGTCGAGGAGCCCGGCTGGAAGATCGCGCCGCAGGAGTTGACCGGCGCAGGCGTGTTACTTCCCTAGGTCGATCTCGAAACCTTCGCAAGGCGCGCCATCGACATGGCGACCGGAGACCCCAACCGCGTCGCGTCTTCGCAGGGTTGGGTGTTCTTTGATCGCGGGCTGCTGGATGCGGCCATCGCGCTGGAACATGCAACCGGATTGGCGGCCATTGTCACCTTGTCGGGACACGCCCGCTTCCATCACCAGGTGTTTCTGACCCCGCCTTGGCCAGAAATCCACCACAGGGACAGTGAACGCGGAAAAAGACCTCACTCAAGGGCGGTATCGACGAATATCATCGGCTGATCGAGACTTTCGACTGGCTCGGATACGATCCGGTTATTCTGTCAAAGCTCGACGTGAAAGCGCGAGCCGATTTCATTCTGAGCGCTCGTGCTTGGCGTGACGGGTCTTGCCAAGCAATTGGGTCAGAGATCGGCCTGCTCCCCGGATTGGACAACTCCTTCGAAGACCCATATATGCAGGTTGCAAGGCAGCATGCGATGGCGTCGCGCGTCCGCTGCCCAGCCCCGATATTTTCAACCGATGTCCTGAACGCCCGGACTTGCTCCCGCACATATCGTGCGGAGCCTGAAGTTATGAGGTGTCCTATGACTCTTCCCTTGTTCGACAGGTCGCGGACCATGTGGACTGGTTCTTGCGCAGGAATGACCTGCATGGCCGCGGCAATGCTACTGCTGCCACTGGGCGACACTTTGTCGAAGCTTCTGACAGAGAAACTGAACCCGGTCGACGTCGCGACCGCGCGCGTTGTTGCCCAAGCAGCCTTCCTCCTGCCGGCGGCGGCGTTGTTGCCCGGCCGCCTCCGTGGCGCAATGCTCTCTCCGATCGTTGCGCTGTCCGGTCTGCTGGTGATGATCACCCTCATCGGCCTGATAGGCGCCTTCGCGGTCATGCCGATTGCCACCGCGATCGCCATCTTTTTCGTTGAGCCTTTGATCCTGACGTTGCTGGCAGGCCCACTCCTGGGCGAGACAGTCGGAGCGCGGCGCCTCGCAGCAGTCGGCACAGGACTCGTCGGTGCGCTTATCGTGATCCGGCCGGGACCGGAGTTCGAGATCGCCGCGCTACTGCCGCTCCTCGCGGCCGCCTCCCATGCGCTCAACATGATCGTCCTCCGCCGTGCCACGCGCACACGCTCTGGGCTGACCATTCAGTGCGGCGCCACAATCTATGCCTGCCTCGGAATGGTAGCGCTTTCGTTCGCGCTTCACGCATCGGGGCTTCCCACCCCAGACCCTGGCGCCCTTGCGACTTCGGCCTGGGCCTTGATCTTGGGAAGCGGCCTCCTCGCCGCTGCAAGCTATGTCCTGATCGCCGAAGCCTTTCGCCACGCTGAAGCCGGTCTCCTGGCACCATTCCAGTATCTCGAGATCATCGGCGCCACTGCCGCCGGCTTTCTGGTTTTCGGAGACTTTCCTGATCGGATGACCTGGCTCGGGATAGCAGTCATCCTCGCCTCGGGCCTTTACGTCGTCTACCGGGAGAGATCGCCTGCGCCGGCCGCCATGCTGGATGACGTCCCAGGGCTGTGCTCCTCTGTAGATTGAGAACCAGGCTGGAGACTCGTTAAGGGCGGACTCCGAGAGTCCGCCGTTGACTTATATGTCAATGACGCATATGTGGTGGCAGAAGATGACACGATTGCAGACAGTGGTCGAGCTTCCCGAATTCCAGAAGCGCGCAAAGGCGATCATGTCGGACGAGGAGCGGGCGGCGGCAATCACTTTCATTGCCGCGAACCCGGAAACTGGCGTGTAGGTGGGCGGCGGTTTGCGCAAGGTTCGCATCCCTCGGGAAGGCGGCGTCAAGAGCGGTAGGTTGAGGACGATCTACGTGTTCGGAGGCAGCCACATGCCGATTTTCCTGGTCACGGTGTTCGCCAAGAACGAGAAGGCCATCCTCCCGACGTCGGAGCAAGCCGCGGCCGTCGAGATGAGCAAGGCGATCATCGCCAAGTATGAGGATAACAGATGTACGCATTTGAGTCTGTAGCCAAGGGGCTCGAAGAGGCTCTGGCTTTCGCGGCGGGCCAGCAGGCTGGCGCCAAGGTGCATGACATCGCGGTCGCCAGCGTCGATGTTGCAAAAGTCCGGCAGAAAACCGGGCTGTCGCAAAGCGAGTTCGCCAAGAGCATTGGCGTCGCGAAGGGCACCTTGCTGAATTGGGAGCAGGGGCGCCGGCAGCCTACCGGGCCGGCACAGGTGTTGCTGGCGCTCATCGCCAAGCAGCCCTCGGTCGTTCAGGATCTCCTGCGCGGTAGGTGAGCAGCCAGGAAAGGCGTTAACGGCCGTCTTCGGCAATTTCCCCTGCGGCTCCCTGAAGATCGGTGCCACGGTGCTTCGAGACCGTAGGTGCCGGCGGCATCGATGCAGGACCGCACTCTCGGTTCCCTTGTCTGAAATATGTAGCGAATTTCGGACATGAAGGTCGCTGGTTCAGCTGAGGCCTTGCAGGGTAGGTTTCGGTCCAAGTCAAAACGCTTTGCCCCATCCGACGTATCTGACTGGCACCATGGTCAAGTCTGCTCCGCTTCCGGGTCCTCCTCAAGGTGGAAGGCAGGGTCTGTCTCGAGGCGGAGTGTGCCGTAGCGGTCGCGTCTGAAGGTGCCGAGACTTGTCACGACATGGTTTCCGGCCCTTTCTGTTACCAGGATGTGAGCACCATGCCAGACATGCCCTTTCGGGCCGCAGACAATGACAAAATCACGCATTGGGCCGTGTCCTCAAGTCGTTCCGCGAGAATCTGCAGGCTGCAAAGGGATGGCTTCACCGTCGCGGCCGCCATTCATCATGACGCTGGACTTCGCCAAAGCGATGGTGCGACAGTAATGGTCCCGCGGCAATTGGCTGGATCCTTATCGGCGCTGCTGTTGCGGTCGGTCTTTCTATAATCTTTGCGCTGCACCGCATCAATTAAACGAAAAATGCTTCTCAGATACGTATTCGATATCCTCCGAAAGGCGCTTGCCTGGTTGCGAAGATATCCAGCTTCCATGGGCGCGGAAACTTCGGAGCTCGTTGCGACGGGCCGCCTTGCGGATGCGAACTCAGCTCAATTGCGCGCCGCTCACACGCACCCGGACGTGGTTTCCGAACAGATTGCTGCGCAGGTGACTGAGCCTCAGGGCGAGGAAGGCGCCTCCCGAGTTGGTCTGGCCGTCGGCGACCCCGATCGCGCCCATCCCAGAGTGGAGTCGCCAAGTCAGGAGGCGTCCGAGTCCTCCTTGAATGACCTTGAAGCGACGCCGCAGGCTTGGCGCCGGGACCTCGCTATCGTCGATGGCATGGATGTGATGGGCTGGGAGGGAAGGGTCGCAAATCTGGAGGCCCTGCGCGCCGTGATCGATATGCTGCAGGCCCGGCGGGTCACGCCGCATATCGTTCTGGCCCATGACGCCTGCCGGACATCGTTGGGCGAAGAGGGTGATCTCCGCGGCTTCCGTCGGCTTCTGGACCGGGACGTGAATATCGACATCTGCCCGTCGGAGAAGTCGGTCGCGGCGTGGGTGATCGAGCTGGCGGGCGAATTGGAGGCGCCAATCGTGTCGAACAATCCTTACCACGCTTGGCCAAACGCTCGCAAAGTTCCACGGCTATAGGCCTTCCCTACCTCCCTGTTGGACTTCGGCCGAGCTTGTCTCGGACATTTTTGGTCTGCAGGCTTTTTCCTGCGGCGATCTCAGCGGTGCCGCAGCGCCTGGCGTGCCAGCGCGGCGATCATGTCTGTCCGCGTGACGATGCCGACGATGCGTCCGCGCTCGAGCACCGGGATGGCATCGACATCCCCATCCGCCATCATCGGCAGCAGCGCGGCGACCGGCGAGGCGCGCGTCGCGCGCGGGCCGGCGACATTCATGATGTCCGAGGCGGTCACCGGGGTTTCTCGCCCGAGATCGACGAGCCGCCGGAAGGCGGGCAGGAAGCCCCGTTCAAGCCGCTGCGCATCCTCGCGGGCGCGGGTGATCAGATGGATCTGGAAGATCACCCCGAGAAACCTCTGCTCGGGCCCGACCACTGGCAGCGAGGCGAACCGATGCCGCCGGAACAGCTCGGCGACCTCGGCAAGGGAGGTGCCGCCACCAACAGTGACCAGATCGCGTGACATGATGTCCTCGGCATTGAGCGGGCCGGCATGATGGCTCGCGGCTTGCATCTCGGCGGCGCCGATGAGCCGCGCCAGATCCTCGACCCCGAGGTTGAACGACTGCCGGTAACGCTCCAGTAGCCCGGAGAGCTCGGCTTCGGAGAGCCCGAGGCGCTCGGAGGGGGCACGGTCCTCGGTGCCGTGCTGGCCGGGGGCGTCGAACTGCCGGAACGGGTAGTGCCGCCCAGTGAGCTTTGCGTAGAGCGCGGCGAGGATGACCAGCGCAGTGGTGCCCGCGGCGATGGGGGTCAGAGCGAACCAGAAGCCGAGATGGTCGATGGCGTCGGGGCTCATGGCGGCGGTCATTGCCACCGCCCCCGCCGGTGGATGCACCGCGCGGCAGAGGATCGTCGCGGTGATCGCGAGGCCCACGGCGAGCGCGATGCGCAGCGCCGGGTCGGCGATCAGCAGGCAGGTCGCAACGCCCACGAGCGCCGCCACGGTGTTTCCGACAATGGCGGACCAGGGCTGGGCGAGAGGGCTGTTGGGGACCGCGAAAAGCAGCACCGAGGTCGCGCCGAAGGGCGCGACGAGATAGAGCCCAAGGCTCAGGTTGACCTGCGGCGAGAGCAGGAACAGCCCGGTGACGCCAAGCCCGAGCAGCGCGCCGACGCCAGCGCGGAGCGCCTCGCGGAGGGAAACGCGCGCCACGGCGGGACCGAGGGAACGGAGAATGTGCATGGAGGATTGCCTTCTTTGCCTGCCGCGCAAAAATTCAGCATTTCGTAAAAAATTCAACCATTGGCTTGAGTGAAGAAGACGATGGTGGTGACCAGCCCAACGGTGACGATGAAGGTCCGCAGCAGCGCGGTGTCCTGCACCTTGCGTGCCATATGCGCCCCGACGTATCCGCCCGCAGTGCAGCCAAGGCCGGTGACGACCAGCGCGGTCCAGTCGATCAGCCCCGCGAGGCTGTAGGTGACGACCGAGGCAGCCGACAGCACCAGCGAGGCCAGCGTCTTCAGCCCATTCATCCGATGCAGGTCGCTCATGCCGATGAGCCCGAAGGCGGCCAGCAGCAGGATCCCGAGCCCGCCGTTGAAATAGCCGCCGTAGATCGAGACGAGCAGCAGCAGCGTCAGCGAGACGGCATCGGGCAGGCTGCGCCCCGAGGCGAGCAGCCCGCGCAGCAGCGCGGGACCGGCGGCAAAGGCCAGAGTGGCGATCAGCAGCAGCCAGGGAATGACGCCGGAAAACAGGTCCTCGGGGGTGACCAACAGCAGCAGCGCACCGAGGATCCCGCCAAGCAGGGCGGTGACGACGAGCGCGCGCAGGCTCGGCCCGTCGCCTGCCTGGATGTCGCGGCGATAGGCCCAGCTGCTTCCGGCATAGCCGGGCAGGGCGGCGAAAGTGGCGGTGGCATTGGCCATGATCGGCGGCACGCCGAGCCAGACCAGCGCGGGAAAGGTCAGGAATGTGCCTCCGCCCGCGATGGCGTTGAGCGCCCCTGCGCCGAAACCGGCAAGGGCAAGGATGGTCGTGGTCAGCATATGAGTCCTCCTCGAGAGAAGCGCGGTGTTGCATAGCATGGCATTGGTCTGCAAATTGGTCTGGGTTTGGCCCGGAGCGGGAGGCGCGGCATGACTTCGAAGCGGGGGCAGGTGGTCCTGTCGGAACTCCGCGGGCTGGTGGCCGATCTGGCCACCGAGGTTGGCGCGCGGCTGCCGCCCGAGCGCGAGCTTGCCCGCCTGCTCGGCTGCAGCCGCGAGACGCTGCGCGGCGCTTTGCAGGTGCTCGAGCGCGAAGGGGAGATCTGGCGGCATGTCGGGCAGGGCACCTTCTGCGGCCCGCGGCCGCTCGGCTATCCGATCCGCGAGCAGATCCTCGTGCAGGGTGCGTCGCCGATGCAGCTCATGCAGGCGAGGCAGACCATCGAGCCCTCGGTGGCCGCCGAGGCGGCGCGGCTCGCCACCCCGGAGCAGGCGGCCTATTTGGCGGAGCTGGCGCAGCGCGGCCGCAGGGCGCGCACGCGGCCCGAGAGCGAGCAGCTCGACGCGGTCTTTCACCGGGGCATCGGCGAGGTGACCGGCAACCTGATCCTGCTGGGGCTTCTCGACTATCTTGCAGGCGTGCGGCGTCACGCGGCCTGGCAGCGAGAGTGGGAGCTGACCTACCGCAGGCTTGGTGTCACCGAGTCCACCGAGCGCCACAGCGCCCAGCACGGGGCCATTGCGGCGGCGATCTCGAGGCCTGACCCGGACCGCGCGGCGGCGGCGATGCGGGGGCATCTCGAAACCATCTCGGAGGCGATGCGTGGGGCCGGGCTGCCGGGGATGGGGCAGTAGGGTTGGGCGCTTAGGTTCTGAGAATGCAGAAGCGCTGGCGGTGCGCTGGCGCCTTGGGGCGGCGCGTCTAGTGACCTGAAAGGCTTCAGGTATCGGGCGCGGTCAGACCGAACTCTGCAGGCGCGAGGGCAATGTCGGCGACGGAATATCGCGCGAGCGCGGCAAGGAAGGCGCGGCGTGCCTCCTCAAGGGGGGAGATCAGGCGGCAGCGCCGCGTGATTGTGCAGGCGTTGCCCGGGCGCATGCATTCCGCCAGGGCGAAATCGGTCTCCATATGCTCGACCAGGGCGCTCACGGGAATGTCGCCCGCGTCCCGTGCCAAGGTCAGTCCCCCCGAGCGGCCCCGTTGAGCGCTGAGGAATTCCCCCTGTGTCAACGCATTGACCACCTTCATGACCGTGCTGCGCGGCAGGTGGTAGTGGGCGACGATCTGGTCGATCGTGATGCGCTGGCCGCCGGTCGAGGCGGCGTGGATCATGATCCGCAGCGCAATGTCGGTGCTGTCGTTGAGCCGCATGTTCCGGTCCTTTCCGTCGCGCCAGCAGCCTGCACCGGTCCGCTCGGACCGGGACGCAATGACGCAGGGCCTTAAGATACCAACGGGTGGCATGTTTTTGAGGAGCGTGTATAGATGCCGATTATCGGAATCTTTTAGGAGGGCGCCATGTCGAGCCCGCTCAGCGAAGCAACCCTGCAGATCATCGAAGCGACCGCACCGGTCGTGGCACAGCATGTCGATCAGATCGTACCTGCGATGTACCGGCGCCTGCTTGCGGACGAAGAAATCCGCGCGCTCTTCAATATGTCCAATCAGGAGGGCCAGGCGCCACAGCACAAGGCCCTCGCGAATGCGCTGGTGGCCTATGCAACCCATATCCGCACGCCGAACGTATTGGCCGGAGCCGTCGAGCGGATCGCACAGAAGCACGCGGGTTTGCAGATTGTCCCGGGGCATTATCCTCATGTCGCAGATGCGCTTCTGGGAGCGATCTCGGAGGTGTTGGGAGAGGCTGCAACGCCGGAGCTCCTGAGTGCCTGGGGCGAGGCCTATTGGCAGCTCGCGCACATCTTGATCGGACGCGAAGAGGACATCTACCAAGGCACGGCAGAGGCGTCCGGTGGCTGGCGCGGCTGGCGCTCCTTCGAAATCGCGGAGAAGCGGCGCGAAGCGACGGATATCGTCTCCTTCGTTCTGCGTCCCGTGGACGGCGGCGCAGTCGTCCAGCACCTCCCTGGCCAGTATCTCAGCTTCCGCTTCCATCTTGTCGATGGCGAGGAGCAGCGGCGGAACTATTCGATCTCCTCGGCGCCAAACGGTCAGACCTACCGCATCACCGTGAAGCGGGAGCCGCACGGGCGCGTGTCAAACTGGCTGCACGAGGTGGCCGAGGTGGGCCAGCGGATCGAAGTTGCGCCGCCGGCGGGTGCCTTCTTCCTCGATCCCCGTGACAAGCAGGAAGTGGTGCTGCTTTCGGGCGGTGTCGGACTGACACCGATGATCTCGATGCTCGAAGCCTTTGGCGGGAAAGGTCTGCGCATGATCCATGTTCACGCGGCGCAGGATCCGGAGCGCCACGCCATGACCGGGACCTCTGGTAGGCTCGCCGACGCGACCTTTGCGTTTTACGAGGATCTCGGTGGGCGGGAGTGCGAGGAGGGGGTCTTGGAGGGACGCATCGATCCCGCCTGGCTGACCGAGAACACTGACATCGAGCAGGCCGACTATTTCATCTGCGGCCCGGTTGGCTTCATGCAGGCGATGGTGCGTGGGCTCAAGGCGGCGAATGTGCCCGATGCGCGCATTCACCATGAGTTCTTCGGACCTGCAGCGGTGACGATAGGGTGAGCCACCTGAACGCGCACCGACACCAAATTTGAGGAGACACTGGAATGGCCACGACTTCGGATCGCATGCGGGCCTGGACTGGCCCGGCGCTGTTCAGCTACGGCTTCCGGCCGTTCTTCCTGGGGGCCGGAGTCTGGGCGGTGTTGTCGGCCTGCCTCTGGCTCGCGCTGCTGTCGGGCACACTCGCGCTGCCGACCCGGCTCGACCCGGTGTCCTGGCACGCTCATGAATTCCTCTTTGGCTACCTCGGGGCGGTGTTGGCCGGCTTCATGATGACGGCGGTGCCCAATTGGACCGGGCGGATGCCGATTGTCGGATGGCCACTGATGCTGCTTTTCACGCTATGGCTGGTGGGCAGGCTGGCCATGGGAGTCTCGGCGCTGCTGCCGGCGGGGCTCGGAGCTTCGGTGGACGTGTCCTTTCTGCTGGTCTTGGCGCTGGTGATGCTCCGCGAGATTGTGGCGGGACGAAACTGGCGCAACCTCGGGGTGGTTGCGCTGCTCGGCGTCTTTCTTGGCGGCAACGTCCTCTTCCACGTCGACGCCGCGCGGGGCGGTTACGCGGCCGGAGGCTTGGGACTGCGGATCGGGCTTGGCGCTGCGCTGATGATGATCGCGCTTATCGGCGGTCGGATCGTGCCCTCCTTCACGCGCAATTGGTTGGTACCGCGCGGAAGCAGGCAGCTTCCAGTGCCGCCCATGCAGCGCTTGGACAAGGCGGCGTTGCTTCTACTGCTGGCGGCGCTGGCGGCCTGGATCGTGCTCCCGGAGCATCTGATAACCTCTGCGCTGCTGATTGCAGCGGGACTGCTGAATCTCGTACGCGTCGCTCGTTGGGCCGGGACGGCGACTTTTTCCGAGCCGCTGGTCTGGATCCTGCATGCCGGATACCTCTTCGTGCCCCTCGGAGCGCTGGCGGTGGCCCTCGGAGGCGCAATGCCAGCAGTTCTTGCGCCAGCGGCGGCGCAGCATCTCTGGATGGCAGGCGCGGTCGGGGTCATGACGCTGGCGGTAATGACCCGCGCAACGCTGGGCCATACGGGTCAGCCGCTGACGGCGGGACGCGGGACCAGCGCCGTTTACGCGCTCTTGATCGCCTCCGTACTCATCCGGACGGCGGCGGGTCTGTGGCCCGGCGTGGCAGGATTTTTCCAGAGCCTATCTGGCGCTTTCTGGCTCTCGGCCTTCGCAGGCTTTTCCTGGCTCTACGGCGGGCTTCTGATCCGCCCCCGGCAGGCCCCGTGAGCATGGGCTGGGCGGTCTTCGCGCTGGCGTTTGTCGCGTTCTTTCTCAGCCATTCGGTGGCGTTGCGCCCGACTGTACGCAAATTCCTCGAGGCCCGCCTGAGCGGGCGGGGCATTTCTCTGCCCTACTCGGCGGCCTCGCTGGCGGTGCTTGTCTGGCTGGTCGCCGCCGCGGACCGCGCACCCTTCGTGCCGCTCTGGGACTGGGCCCCGTGGCAATCCACAGTCACGCTCTGCCTCATGGCCATGGCCTGCCTGCTGTTTACGGCCAGCGTTGCGCGGCCAAATCCGCTGTCTTTCGGCGGCAGGGGTGACGCCCGCTTCGACCCTGCGCGGCCTGGACTGTTCCGCGTCATCCGCCATCCGCTCCTCATGGTTCTGGCGCTCTGGTCATCGGCGCATCTCGTGGCAAATGGCGATCTGGCCCATGTCCTTCTTTTCGGGACGTTCTTTATCTTCTCCCTGGTGGGCGGGCGCATAGTCGATCGTCGCCGACGGCGCGAGCTGGGAGAGGAATGGTCCAGATTGGTGGTTGCCATGCGCGAGGCGTCGCCATGGCAAACGGATTTGGCCTGGCCGGAGCTACTACTTCGGATTCTGGCCGGCTCAGGACTTTACGCTGGTCTTATCCCGCATTATTCGCCGAGCCGGCTCTGCGGCGCGCTGGAGGCGGGTTGAAGCCGTTCTTGCCGGCTTCTGGGCACCAGCTTGTTGCCGATGAGAGCTACGCAT
>JBLXGS010000038.1:0-14813 GCA_048381755.1 Roseobacteraceae bacterium | reverse complement strand
CCACTTCGGCGGCCTCTGAGCGCCAGCCCCCGGACCGCAAAGAGGCCCGCGCCAATCAGCGCGGGCCTTTTTTCATGCGGCGGGACGAGTTCGCTCAGTCCTCCAGCAACTCGTCGAGCGGGATCGCGTGGCGCTGGATCGGCGACTTGATCACGATGTAGCTGAAATACTGCGAGATGCCGACGTTGCGGTCCTGCAGGTTCTCGATGATCTCGTGATAGTTGCTGACGTTCTTGGCGGTGAACTTCACCAGGTAGTCGTAGCCGCCCGAGATGAGGTGGCATTCGGTGACCTGAGGTATCCTCGCCATCTCCTGTTCGAAGCGTGAGAACAGCTCCCGGCGGTGATCCGAAAGGGTGAACTCGGTGAAGACCGTGACCGGCTGCGAGACCTTCGACAGGTCGAGAAAGGCCCCGTAGCCGGAGATGATTCCCCCTGCCTCCATGCGCTTGATACGCTGGATGCAGGGGGAGGCAGACAGTCCCACGTGTTCGGACAGGCGGACATTCGAGATCCGGCCGTTCTTCATCAACTCGTTGAGGATGTTGATGTCTATTCTGTCCAGCTTGACTGTCACTTGGTGTCGTCCGCCGGCCCTCAGGAGGCCTTGCGCAGCTCCTTCTGGTGGGCGGCGACGAGGTCCGCCATCGAGTTGAACCGGAAGTCGTACTTGGGCATGTCGCCGGGGTTCATGGTGGCGCCGAAGCCTTCCTTGTCGTGGCGGCGATAGATCCAGGCCGAGGTCAGCCCGTGACGGTTTGCCGGCTGGTGATCATGGAACATGCTCTCGGCGGTATGCAGGATCTCGTGCTTCTCGATCCCGACGCGCGCGAGGTGCTCGATCATGTAGTCGAAGTTGCGGTCGGAGGGCTTGTAGCTGCCGACGTCCTCTGCCGTATAGACGTGGTCGAAGGTCACGCCAAGCTTGTCATTCGAAAACTTGAACGAAGCGGCATCGACGTTCGAGAGGACGCAGAGCTTGAAGTACTTCTGCAGGTACTGCAGCGCGCCGGCGGAATCCTCGAAGGCCGGCCAGTGCTCGACCGAGCGGCCATAGATCTCGCACTCGGCCCATGTCACCGGGATATCCCACTCTTCGGCAAGGCGGCGGTAGACGGTGGCCAGAAGACGCGAATAGGGCATCGCCGGGGTCCAGCGCTGCTGCGTGCTCTCGTGGTAGGCGTGCGCCTCGAGGATCTGGTCGCGGGTCTTCGGCGACTTCAGCTTGGCGGTCAGGGGCTTCAGCCCCTCGATCATGCCGCTCTCCCAGTCGATGAGCGTGCCGTAGACGTCGAAGGTCAGGATTTTGTAATCGTTCAGGTTCATCAGGAAGTTCCTTCAGACAGAGAGTGCGTTGAGGCTGGTTTCGATGCGAGAGACGATCATGTCAATCTCATCGGAGTTGATGGTGAGCGCCGGGGCGAGCCCGATGGTGCCGTCGTTGAAGCAGCGGGCGATCAGCCCGTTGTCGAGCATCTCCTTGAACAGGCGCTGCGAGACGCCGCTGTCCGCGGCGAACGGTGCCTTCCCGGCCTTGTCCGAGACGATCTCGACCGCGGCGAGCAGGCCGAGACCGCGTACCTCGCCGACCAGCGGGTGGTCGGTCAGGCGCTGCAGGGCCTGCATGAAGTAGGGCGACTGCTGCGCCGCATTGGCCAAGATGCCGCCCTCTTCGTAGAGGCGGATGACCTCGAGACCGACGGCTGCGGAGACCGGATGGCCAGAGTAGGTATAGCCATGGCCGATGGTGCCGCCGCCCGCCGAGATGCCCTCGAACACCTTGTCCGACAGCACGCAGGCACCCATGGGCGCGTAGCCCGAGGTCATGCCCTTGGCCATGGTCATGATGTCGGCCTGCACGCCTTCGTGCTCCTGCGCGAACATCGTACCGGTGCGGCCGAAACCGGTGATGACCTCATCGACGACGAAGAGGATGCCCAGCTCGTCACAGGTCTCGCGCATCGCCTTGAGCCAGCCCTTGGGCTGTACGATCACCCCGCCCGAGCCCTGCACCGGCTCGGCGAAGAAGGCGGCGACCGTGTCCGCCCCCAGCGCCTGCACGCGGTCCTTCAGCGATTGCACAGAGGCGCGGATCACCGCCTCTGGCGACGGGTCTTCCGAACGGTACGGGCCGGGCGCCGCGATATGGTGCTGCTGCGCCGTCGGCACCGAAAAGCCCGCGTGGAAGGGCGCGAGGCCAGTCACCCCTGCCCCGGTCGACGACGAGCCGTGGTAGCCCTTCTCGAGCGACAGGATATTGACCCGCTGCGGCTCGCCCTTGGCGCGCCAGTAGTAGTCGATGAAGCGCAGCGCGCTGTCGACCGCGTCCGACCCGCCGAGCGAGAAGTAGACGTGGTTGAGGTCGCCCGGTGTCAGTTCGGCGATCTTCTCCGACAGGCGGATGGCCGCCTCGGAGGCGAAGTCGAAATAGCCGGTGGCGTAGGGCAGCTTTTCCATTTGCGCCGTTGCGGCCTCGACGACCGTCTTCTGGCCGTAGCCGACGTTCACGCACCACAGGCCCGCGAAGCCGTCGAGATAGCGCTTGCCCGCCGCGTCCGTGAGCCACAGGCCATCGGCCTTGTCGAAGATCAGCGGCCCGGCCTCGGATTTGCCCGCCCATTGCGAGACAGGGTGGACCCAGTGCAGCCGGTCGGAGCGGCCGAGGGAATTCTTCAGCATTCCGGAAGTTCCTTCAGATAACGAGACAGAGACGGAAGGCGTCGTAGATCGCCGCGTGGATGGACCGCGAGGCGACGGCGTCCCCGATCGAATACATGGCGTAGCCCTGACCCGCCTCGGGCGTGCCGGGCTGCGGCTGGAGCGCGAGCAACTCGTCGAGATGGGTCTCGCCGTTGTTGGCCGACTGGCCGCGCATCTCGAGGTAGAGCTCGTCAAAGGGCAGCGAGCCATGGTCGACGACCACGTCGTCAACCTCGAAGCTGACCTCCTCGCCGGTCAGCATGTGGACCAGCGTGGCCTTGAGCCCGTTGCCGGACCGCTCGACCTTGCGGATCTCAAGGTCGATGTCGACCTTGGCGTGCAGTGCGGCCAGCTTCTTTCGGTAGGTGACCCGCGACTGATACTCCATTTCCTGCGCCATGAACTCGTCCATGGTGGTCAGGTGCACGTCGCGGCCCTGCTCGGCGAGCGTCAGCGCGGTCGAGGGCGCCTGATGCCGCCCGGTGCCGTCCACCACCAGCACGCGCTGGCCGATGGACTGCGGCTCGTTCAGCGCATCCCAGGTGGATTTCACCAGTTCCTCGCCACCCTCGGGCACGGTGGTGTCCGGCAGGCCGCCGGTTGCCATGATCACCACGTCGGGATTTTCGGCGGCGATCTCTTCCTCGCCGGCGAAGACGTTGGTGCGCACGCTGACGCCCAGCTTTTCCAGTTCGGCCTCGCGCCAGTCGACGATGGCGATGAGGTCACGCCGCCAGCCGGCGAGCGAGGCGATGAGGATTTGGCCGCCCACCTTCGGGCCGGCCTCGAAGAGCACCACCTCGTGACCGCGCTCGGCCAGAACCCGCGCCGCTTCCAGACCGGCGGGGCCACCACCGACCACCACGGCCTTTTTCTTCACCGGGGCCGGGGGCACGATGTGCGGCAGCTTGAACTCGCGGTTGCTCGAGGCGTTGTGGATGCAGTTGCCCAGCCGGTAGAGGCAGTGCGAGGTGCCGATGCAGGGGCGGATGCGGTCGGCCTCGCCCTGCTCCAGCTTCTTGACGATGTAGGGGTCGGCGATATGGGCCCGGGTCATGCCCACCAGATCCAGCAGCCCCTCGGAGATGGCGTAGCGCGCGGTCTCGAGGTCGGCGATGCGGGCAGCGTGGAAGACCGGCAGATCGACGTGCTTCTTGAACTCCCCGACGAGGCTCAAGAACGGCGCCGAGGGCCGCGCCATGTTGGGAATGTTGTGCTCGACCAGCGCGCGGCCGGTGTCCATCTTGCCGAAGATGCAGTTGAAGAAGTCGATCGAGGTTTCGCGCTGCAGGATCTCGGCGATTTCGACGCATTCGTCAAACGACAGGCCCAGCCCCTCGCCTTCGTCGACCACGTAGCGCATGCCGACGACGAACTCGTCGCCCACCTCGTCGCGGATCGAGTCGTGCAGCTCCAGCGCGAAGCGTACCCGGTTCTCCAGCGATCCGCCCCAGCGGTCGGTGCGGTGGTTGGTCAGCGGCGAGAAGAACTGGCCGATCAGGTGCCCGCCCGCCAGCGTTTCCAGCCCGTCGAAACCGCCTTCCTTCAGGCGGCGCGCGGCCTGCGTGTAGTCGCGGATGACGCGGCGGATGTCATGTTCGTCCATCTCGTGGGCGATGGCGCGGTGGCGCATCTCGCGCATCCGCGACGGGCCCATGGCTGGCAGCCACTGGCTGACCGTGGCATCGGCGCGGCGGCCGAGGTGCGAGATCTGGCACATGATGTGCGCACCGTGCTGGTGCACGCGCTGGGACATCTGCTGCAGATAAGGGATCGCGTCGTCATGGCTGACGTCCATCTGGTTGCCGCCCCAGTTGGAGTCGGGGCTGACCTGCGAGGAGCCGCCGATCATGGTCATCGCGAGGCCGCCCTTGGCCTTTTCCTCGTGATACGCCTGGTACTGCTCGCGCGGGTAACCGCCTCCCCCGGCGGTCGCGGCGTGCGAGGTCGAGATAATGCGGTTGCGCATCGTCAGGTGTTTCAGCTTGAACTCGGTCAGAAGCGGGTCCCGTGTTCTCATCTGGGCCGGCTTTGCATGAGTGTTCATCTTGCTCTCCATGTGGACGTGGGGCCCGGCCTGCGTGGGCCGGAGCCTCTGTTCAGGCCGCCGTTTCGGGGGAGGCGGCGGTCACCTCTTCCAGCCAGCCGCGGCGCAGCTGCGGAACCGCGGCGACCAGCTGGCGGGTGTAGGCGTGTTCCGGGGCGGCGGTGAGCCTGTCGCGGTGCGCGCGCTCGACCTCGCGGCCCTTGAACAGGACCATGACCTCGTTGCACATCGCCTCGACCTTCCCGAGATCGTGGCTGATAAAGAGGTACGACAGGCCCAGCTCGCGCTGCAGTTCGACCAGCAGCTCGACCACCGCGTTGGCGACAACCGTGTCGAGCGCCGAGGTGACCTCGTCGCAGATCACCAGCGAGGGCTCGGCGGCCAGCGCGCGCGCGAGGTTCACCCGCTGCTTCTGCCCGCCCGACAGCTCGCGCGGGGAGAGATCGGCCAGATGCGCCGGCAGGCGCACCATGTCGAGCAACTCCAGCACGCGGCGGCGGCGCGCCTCGCCCTTCATGCCGTGGTAGAAGGTCAGCGGCCGGCCGAGGATCTCGGCGTTCGACAGGCGCGGATTGAGCGCGGTATCGGCCATCTGGAAGACGATCTGCAGCTCGCGCCGGTCCAGCTTGCGCCGCTTCGAGGCGTCCCGCAGGTCGAGGTCGCGACCGTTGAGCAGCGCCTGCCCCTGCGCGGCGGGCAGCAGCCCCGCCAGTACCCTGCCCAGTGTCGACTTGCCCGAGCCGGACTCGCCGATGAGGCCCAGCGTCTGGCCCTGCCGGATCTTGAAGGAAATGTCATGCAGCACCGGGTACTGCGGGCGTCCGTCGCGGATCTTGCCGTAGCCCGCAAGCACGTTGCTCGCCTCCAGCACCACGGTCTTGTCCTGCCCTTCCACCAGATCGAGCCGGCGGGTCTCGGAAGCCTCCAGGAGCGAGCGGGTGAAGCTGGACTTGGGGCGCTCGAGCACGTCTTCGGCCCCCGCGTTCTCCATCACCTCGCCGTCCTTGAGCACGATGATACGGTCGGCCACTTGCGCGACCACGCCCAGGTCGTGGCTGACATAGATCGCGGTGACGCCGCGCTCGCGGATCATGTCCTTGAAGGCTTTCAGAACCTCGACCTGCGTGGTCACGTCGAGCGCGGTGGTCGGCTCGTCGAAGATCATCACCTCGGGGGTGTTGATCATCGCCATGGCCGCCATCATCCGCTGCAGCTGACCGCCCGAAACCTGGTGTACGTAGCGATCGCCGATGGTGTCGGGATCGGGCAGCGCCATGGTCGCCATCAGCTCCTTCTGCCGCTGCAGCGCCTCATCCTTGCCCATGGTCTTGTGCAGCGTGGCCGCCTCGACGATCTGGTTGCGGATGCGCTTGACCGGGTTGAAGGCCGCCGCCGCGGATTGCGCCACGTAGGACACGCCCTTGCCGCGGAAGTCGCGCAACTCGGTCTTGGACAGCGCGCGCACGTCGCGCTCGCCGACGCGGATGTCGCCGCCGGTGATCGTGCAGCCGGCGCGGGTGTAGCCCATCAGCGACAGCGCGATGGTCGATTTGCCCGAACCGGACTCGCCGATCAGCGCGATGACTTCGCCCTTCTTCGCCGAGAAGCTCACGTCCTTGACGATGTCGCGGCCGCCGGCCTCGATGGTGAGGTTCGAGACCTCGATGAAGGGCGTCTCCTGCATGTCTTGAGCGGTCATCTCAGCGCTCCCTTTTCTGCTGCGAGACGGCATCCACCATCAGCGTCATGGAAATCGTCAGCGACAGTAGCGCGATGGCGGGCGCAAAGATCGCCGGGGCGCCGTAGCTGAGGCCGACCATGTTCTCGGAGATCAGCGCGCCCCAGTCCGCCTCCGGCGGCTGCACGCCGAGGCCGAGGAACGACAGGCCCGACAGAAGCAGCGCGATGTAGATGAACATGATGCCGAAGTGGGTCATCAGGTTGGGGATGATGTTGGGCAGGATCTCGCGGAAGATGATGTGCAGGTTGCCCTCGCCGCGCACCCGCGCCGCGTCGATGAACTCCATGCGCGAGACGTTGATCGCTGCCGATCGCACGTTGCGATAGGCCGAGGGGATGTAGAGCGCGGTGATCACGATGATCAGGACCGGGATCGAGGTGCCGAACCCCGCCACGGCGACCAGCGCGAAGATCGTCGAGGGCAGCGAGTTCACGGTGTCCATGATCCAAGACAGCGCCGTGTCCACGGGCCCGGAGACCAGCGTCGCGCTGACCCCGAGGACCAGACCGAAGAACAGCGCCAGGCCGGCGGTGACGAACGGCAGGCCGACGGTGTACTTTGCGCCAGTCATGATGCGCGAGACCACGTCCCGCCCCAGGTAGTCGGTGCCCAGCCAGGCCTCGGGGGTCGGGCCGCTCAGCACGTTCCAGCTGTCGATGAACTCACCGGGATCGTGCGGCGCGAGCCAGTCGCCGAACAGCGCAACAACCACCCAGAACGCGAAGACGAGCGCGCCGATGAGCGAGAGCACGGGCCAGCGGGGAAGGCGCAGGCGGCGGGCCTGCCGCGTCGGGGCGGCGGTGGTATCCATGGTCATGCGGTCCTCAGCTTCGGGTTGGCGAGAATGGCGATGATGTCGGCGATCAGCACGAGCACGAGGAACCCGGCGCAGAAGATGACGGCGCAGGCCTGCATCAACGGCAGGTCGCGGTTCGACACGCTATCGACCATCAGCTTGGTCAACCCCGGGTAGGCAAAGATCACCTCGACGAAGACCACGCCCGAGATCAGCGCGTTGAGCGACAGCGCCGAGGCGTTGACGATCGGGCCGGCGACGTTGGGCAGCGCGTGCAGCACCGTGGCGCGCAGGCTCGACGAGCCCTTGAGCACGGCGGTCTCGACGTAGGGCTCCTGCATCTGCTGCAGCAGGATCGCGCGGGTCATCCGGGCCATCTGGCCGATCACCGAGAGCGACAGCGCCAGAACCGGCAGGGTCATCACGCGGAACAGGCCGCCGATGCTGTCCACCCGGTCGATGTTCGACAGCGCCGGGAACAGGCCGGACCAGACCGAGAAGAACAGCACGATGATCGTCGCGATCAGGAAGGAGGGCGTCGAGAGCGCCATGATCGACAGGAAGGTGGTCAGCCGATCGAAGATCGAGTTCGGCCGCATCGCCGAGGCGATGCCCAGCACAAGCGACACCGGGATCGCCACCAGCGTCGACAGACCGGCCAGAAGCAGCGAGTTCGGCAGGCGCGAGGCAATCACCTCGGTCACCGGCATGCCATTGGCCAGCGAGATGCCGAAATCGCCGTGCAGGATGCCTTTGAGCCATTGCCAGTAGCGCACGATTTCGGGCTGATCGAGCCCCATCTGTGCGCGCAGTGCCGCCAGCGTCTCGGGCGTGGCGTCCTGCCCCAGGAGCGCGGCGGCCGCGTCCCCGGGGAGCGCGCCGCTGACCATGAAGACCAGCGTTGCCACGAGCCAGAGCGTCAGCGCGCCCAGCACAAGTCGTTTCAAAATGAGTGGGATCATTCCTCAATCCATACGTTTTCTGCGAAGGCGTAGCCCATCATGTTGCCCGTCGGGATCGGCTCCAGCCCCTTGAGCGAGGTGGCGCGGGCGTCGATGTTCGAGAAGAACACCGGGATGCCGGTGCCGGCCTCGTCGCGGACGAGTTGCTGCATGTCGGAGTAGATCGCGCCGCGCTTGGCCTCGTCGGTCTCGACGCGGGCCGCCTTGAGCATCTGGTCGAACTTGGCGTTCTCCCATTTCGACGAGTTGTAGGCGCCGTCCGAGGCATAGCAGAGCGAGAAGATCATGTCGGCGGTCGGGCGCTGGGTGATCGTGCCGAAGCCGAAGGGCACCTTCATCCAGACGTTCGACCAGTAGCCGTCGACCGGCACGCGCTGCACTTCGATGTCGAAGCCGATCTCCTTGGCCGACTGCTGCAGGATCAGCGCCATGTCGAGCGTGTTGCCGACGCCCGCCGAGGCGACCAGCGGCACGGTGCTGCCCAGAACGCCCGCCTTCTCGAGGTGGTACTTGGCCTTCTCGGGGTCGTAGCTGCGCTGCTCGATGGAGCCATCGTAGTACTTCATCGTGGGCGCGATCGGGTGGTCGTTCGCGAGGCTCGCGAAGTCGCGGTAGATCGAGCTCTGGATCGTCTCGCGCTGCAGCAGGTGCTTGATGCCGAGGGCGAAATCATCGCTGCCGATCACGCTGTCGATCTTCTGCATGATCACGTCCGAGAAGGTCCCGGATTCGGTAACGAAGAGCTCGACGTTGTCCGACATGTCGATCAGCCGCGAGGAGCGTGGGTTGATGCCGGTGGTCAGGTGAATCTCGCCCGCGCGCAGCGCGTTCAGGCGCGAGCTTTCCTCGGGCAGACCGAAGAACTCGACGGTGTCGACAAACTGCTTGCCGTCCTTCCAATATTCCTCGTTGCGCACGCCGACCGAACGCACGCCGGGCTCGAAGACCTCGACCTTGTAGGGGCCGGTGCCGATGCCCGCGTTGAAGTCGGTGGTGCCGGCGGGAACGATCAGAAGGTTGAAGGTGCCCAGGATCACCGGCAGGTCGTAATTGGGCTCGCTGAGGGTGATCTTCACCTCGTGCTCGCCGTTCGCCGCGACCTCGGTGATCGACGAGGTGTAGCTCTTGGCGCGCGAGGCGGTGTCGGGGTCGTTGTGGCGCTTGATCGAGAAGACCACGTCCTCGGCGGTGAAGGGGCGGCCGTCGTGGAAGGTCACGCCCTGGCGCAGTGTGAAGGTCCAGTCGCTGCCGTTGTCGGTCGACCAGGCCGTGGCCAGCTCCGGCTGCGGCGTCAGGTCACCGTCGAGCCAGGTCAGCCCGTTGTAGAACATGAAGCCGCGCGAGTAGTCCGTCCCATTACGGAAGCGCGCAGGGTCCAGCGACTCGGCGGTCGACGAGGACGAGCCCGCAACCCGCAGGTCGCCGCCGCGCTTGGGCGTCGCCGCGAAGGCGGAAGTGGCGGAGCCGGCAACAAGCCCGGCGGAGGCGATGGTCATCCCCGAGGCCACAAGCATTTTCATGACATCGCGGCGCGAGGCCCCGCGGCGCAGGGAGTGCTGCATCCGCGCCATGTCGCGCGCGGTGATGCGGGGAGTCTCGAAATCGGTCATTCTGGGTCTCCATGTTGGCGGGCTTGTTCTTGCTTTTGCGCCCTCGGCTGATGTCCTCAGCATGCTTCCGCGGCGGCAGCAGAAATTTCACAAAATGTCCGGACAAAGAGTGGAATCCGTTTTTGTGCCGGTGGATTTCCCCGAATATCCCTGTCGTGCAGCGGCTATCGTGTCGGTGACCGCGAACGAAAGCTCACGAGGGGAGCTCATGGAGCAGACGAAGTTTTATATTGGTGGACAATGGGTTGATCCGATCACCCCGCGCCTGATCGAGATCCGCAATCCCGCCGACGACACGATCTGCGGCCATGTCGCCGCAGGATCCGCTGCCGATGTGGATCGTGCGGTGACCGCCGCCCGCGCCGCGCTTGCCCGGGGTATCCTGCCGCTCGAAGAGCGCGTCGCGCTGCTGCACCGCATTGCCGACGAGATGGAACGCCGCGAAGAAGACCTCGCACAGGTCATCACCGACGAGATCGGCGTGCCGCTCTGGTACGCCCGCAAGGGCCATGCCGCCGCCGGGGCCGCGCATATCCGCATCCTGTGTCAGGAACTCGAGAGCTTCGCCTTCGAATGGATGCAGGGCGATACATTGGTGACACGCGTGCCGATCGGCATCGCCGCGCTGATCACCCCGTGGAACGTGCCGATCAACCAGATCATCATCAAGGTGGCCCCGGCCCTCGCCGCGGGCTGTGCGACGATCCTGAAGCCCTCCGAGATCGCCCCCGGCAACGCCACCATCATCGCCGAGATCATGGATGCCGCCGGGGTGCCCGCGGGGCTGTTCAATCTCGTGCACGGCGACGGGCCGGGCGTCGGCGCGGCGCTCTCGGCGCATCCGGACATCGACATGATCTCCTTCACCGGATCGACCCGCGCCGGCATCGCCGTGACGCAGGCCGCGGCCACGACCGTGAAGCGCGTCGGGCTGGAGCTGGGCGGCAAGTCGGCCAACATCATCCTCGACGACGCGGACCTCGAGGATGCGGTCTCCAAGGGCGTGCGCGCCTGCTTCATGAACTCGGGACAGGCCTGCTCGGCCCCCCCGCGGATGCTGGTGCACCGCGACCAGATGGACCGCGCGGCAGACATTGCCGCGAAGACCGCCGACAGCATACGCGTGGGTGCGCCGCGCGACGAGAACGTCAACCTCGGCCCGGTCGCCAGCCAGCAGCAGTGGGAGCGCATCCAGAGCTTCATCGAGACCGGCATCGCCGAGGGCGGGCGGCTCATGGCCGGAGGCCCGGGTCTGCCCGAGGGACTGAACCACGGTGCCTACGTGCGGCCCACGGTCTTTGCCGACGTCACCCCGAAAATGACCCTCGCGCAGGAAGAGATCTTCGGGCCGGTTCTGGTGATGATCCCCTATGGCTCGGACGCCGAGGCGATCGAGATCGCCAATGACACCGTCTACGGCCTCGCAGCCTACGTGCAGGGGCGCGATCTGGACCGCGTCCGCGCGGTCGGCCGCCAGCTGCGCGCCGGGCGCGTGCACCTCAACTACCCCGTGCTGGACCGCACCGCCCCCTTCGGCGGTTTCAAGCAATCCGGCAACGGACGTGAGCAGGGCCGCTACGGTCTTGAAGAGTTCCTCGAATACAGCGCATTGATCGGCCATGGCACAGAATGATGACCCCAAGGGTGGCGTGATCGCCGCCGGCACGAAGCCGGGCGAGACCGCCCCGGCGGGCCGCACCACGCCCCCGGCCTACATGGAGGCCTACAAGGAGGCCTTCGTCGAGGACACGGCGGAGTTCATCCACTCCTACGACCTGGCGCATGTGCTGATGCTGGGCGAATGCGGCATCCTGCCCGCCGAGATCGCGCTCGACGTGCTCGCGGGGCTGCGCGAGATGCAGGAAAAGGGCATGGCCGACTGCCGCCGCAGCGCGGGAGGCGGCAACCACGCCGGCGAGCACTGGCTGACGCAGAACTACGGCTCCGCCGTGGGCGGGGCGATCGGGCTGGCACGCAGCTCGGGCGATCTGTCGGCGATTTCCTTCCGCATGTACGCCCGCGACATGCTGCTGAAGCTGCGCGAGGGGCTGCTCGGCCTGCGCGAGAGCCTGGTGGATTTCGCCGGGCGCCACGTCGACGATGTGCTGCCCGGAAATACCCACGGCCAGCACGCCCAGCCGATCACCTTCGCTCTATGGGCGATGATGTACCACGACGCGCTGGAGCGCGACGGGGCGCGGCTGGCCGAGATGATCGCCCGGCTGAACTACAGCCCGGCGGGTGCCGGCATCATGTCGGGCACCGAATTTCCCATCGACCGCCGCCGCGTCGCCGACATGCTCGGCTTCGACGGGGTTGTGCCCAACACGCTCGACGCTGCGCTGAGCCACGATCTCGAGCTTGAATTCGCCTCGCTCCTGAACCTGCTGTGCTACTCTCTGTCGCGCATGGCCGAGGACATGTTCCTGTGGAACACCACCGAGCATAACCTGATCACCCTGCCCGACTGGTTCATCGGCATCTCCTCGATGATGCCGCAGAAGCGCAATCCCGACGGGCTCCAGGATCTGCGCAACCTCTCCGCGCAGGCGCAGGCGACGCTGACCATGGTGATGGGCACCGAGCGCGGCCCGACCGGTTTCCCGATCATCGAGCGGCGCAATTCCGACCGGTTGCTGCGCGGCCTCGCGACCCGGCTGACCGAGAGACTCGAGATCCTGCCCGAGCTGCTGGCGCAGATGAAGGTCAACGCCACCCGCGCCGAGAGCCACGCCAATGCCTATTGGGCCAGCGTCACCGACCTTGCTGGTGCGCTGGTGCGGCAGAACCGCATCGACTGGCGCACGGCGCACGGTCTGGTGGCCGGCTTCGTGCGGGACTGCATCGCCAGCGACCTGCCGCCCTACGAGGTCTCGGCGGACGATTTCAACGCCTACGCCAGCCGCGCCGGGGCGCTGACCGTCACGCTCGACGAGGCGGTCTTCACCCGCGCCTTGGACGCCCGCGCCTTCGTCAGCCGCCGCGACACCTTCGGTGGACCCGGTCCCGAGGCGATGGAAGGCGCGCTGATCCGCGCCCGCCGCGCCATGGCCTCCGAGCGCGCTGACATCGCAGGCTTCCACGCCCGCATCGACGCGGCGCAGACGCTGCTGCTGAAAACCGTCGACACCGCCGTGCAGGCGAGGCGCTTCGCGTGAGCCTGGCCGAGACCGCAGCGTCGACCGGGTCCGGCCGGGTCATTTGGTCCGTGGGCTATGCCCACGGGCTGAGCCACCTGTTCATGCTCGCCCTGCCGCCACTCTTTCCGCTGCTGGTCGAGGACCTTGGCGTGTCGCTGGCCGCGCTCGCCGGGGTGCTCGCCGCCTTCAACCTGATCACCGCGGCGACGCAATATCTCGCGGGCGTGCTCGTCGACCGCTTCGGCGGCATGATCTGCCTGCGGGCGGGACTGGCCCTGTCGCTGGCGAGTATCGGCCTTGCCGCCTGCGCACCGGGCTTCTGGACGCTGGCGGCGGCCTTTGCTCTATGCGGGCTGGCCAACGCCGTCTACCACCCGGCCGACTTCCGCCTGCTCAACAGCCGCGTCTCGAAGGCGCGCCGCCCCTTCGCGCTGTCGGTTCACAGTTTTTCCGGCAACGTGGGCTTTGCGCTCGCACCCGCCCTGCTGGCACCGATCGGCTTCACGATGGGCTGGCGCGCGGCGCTGCTGGTGGCACTGCTGCTCGGCCTGCCCGGCCTGCTGGCGCTGCTTCTGACCGAGGGCGACACACCCCGCACCGCCCCGACGTCCGGCGCCGCGCGTCCGAAGGCCGGACTGCGCGAGGTCGCCAGCCTGACGGTGCTGCTGCAACTGCTGATCTTCACGCTCTTCTCGCTGGTCTCTGGCGGCGTGCAGAGTTTCTCGGTCCTCGCCGGGGCGGATCACTTCGGCTACGGGCTGACAGCGCTCAACGGCGTGCTGTCGCTTTACCTGCTGGTCGGCACCGCGGGCATCGTGCTCGGCGGCACGTTGCTGCAAAAGGGCGTGTCGGAGACCGTCGCCTTTGCCGGGGGCATCCTGCTGGCTATGGCCGGCTGGGGTCTCTGCTGGTCGGGGCTCGGCGGGCTCGCGGGCTATTCGGCAGGCATGCTGGCGATCGGCTTTGCCATGGGCTTCATCCTGCCCGTGCGCGATCTGCTCGTCGCCCGTGCCACGCCGCCGCATCTGCAGGGCCGCACCTACGGCTTTGTCACCACCGGCATCAACATCGGCCAGTTCGCCGCCCCAATGCTGATCGCCCCCATGGTGCAGCATGGCCATACCGGCCTTTTCTATGCCCTTCTCATGGGCGTGCTTGCCGCCACGCTGGTGGCCGGGTTCGCAAGCCGCGAGCCGCGCGCCGGAACCGTCACGAAAGGAACGACATGACGCTCAAGGACCAGACCGACTACAGCAACTTCGAGGCACTCGATCTCCGCGTCGGCAAGATCACCGAGGTGAAACCCTTCCCGCGCGCGCGCAACCCTTCCTACAAGGTCGCCGTGGATTTCGGCCCGGAGATCGGCTTGAAGTGGTCCTCGGCGCAGATCACCCGCTACTCCGAGGAAGACCTTCTCGGCAAGACCGTGGTCTGCTGCATCAACTTCGCCCCGCGCAACATCGCCGGCTTCAAGTCCGAGGTGCTGATCATGGGCGCGGCGAACGCGGCCGGCGAGACCGTCATCCTGACCCCGGACAGCGACGTCGAGATCGGCGGCGCGATCTACTGAGGCAAGTCACCATGAAAATCCTAGTCCCCGTGAAGCGCGTGATCGACTACAACGTGAAAGTCCGCGTGAAGGCGGATGGCACGGGTGTCGACCTCGCCAACGTGAAGATGTCGATGAACCCCTTCGACGAGATCGCCGTCGAAGAGGCCATCCGCCTCAAGGAGGCCGGCAAGGCCGAGGAAGTCGTCGTCGTCTCGATCGGCGTGAAGCAGAGCCAGGAAACCCTGCGCACCGCGCTGGCCATGGG
>JBLXGS010000037.1:0-19453 GCA_048381755.1 Roseobacteraceae bacterium | reverse complement strand
CAACAGATCCAGTTCCTGACCCTACCAAAACAGACCTTGCACCACAGGGGGCATCCACACATGTTGGGCGGACAAACGAACAGCATCATGCCAGGGCCGAGGTGAGCGGGCGCAGCCCGTCGAGCCCCTGCCCTGTCCTTCGGCCCCATGCGAGACGCGCGCCCCGCGCGGCTCTCCTCTGATCAATCCGCCAGAGCTTTCCAGCCCGCCCCCGGCCGAGCGGACGGGGCGGGGCTTGCAGGCGGCGAGCGGGACGCGCAACCATATCGCGAAGGATGGCGAGCCGGCTTGTGGGAAGGTCTGGCTTGATGCCACGCCAAAAGCGGGGCGGGCGCGGTCAGGGGGTCTCAGGGCAACGGGGCCATGGAGCCCGCAGAGCGCGCCCCAAGATCAATGCCTGATTTTTGGGCAGGCTAGGGCCAGGCCAACGCAGGAAGGGCCGAGGGAGTTTTTATCCACAGGGCTGCCCACTGCAACTGGGGATGAAAACCCTGGCACGCTGCGCAACCATGCCGATTGCGCTCTGCTGACGTTCGATACGTGGTCGACGGACGGTTCGTGTGCGGACTTTCCGGCCATTCAGCGATTAGCTGGTGCAATTGCAGCATGACGAAGGAATTACTCGCAGCCGCAGCAAGCGGGGTTCCGCGCCGCAGCGCAGATCACGTTAGCGGTCGTTCAAGGCCGCACCAAACCCGGGAGCCTCAACCCACCATTTGCTGCGCCTTGCCTCGGCGCCGCCGGTGCGGACGCAGTACGCTTTCGCCACGACTGCGCGAATGTCTGCTCTGCCAGCTTGCATTTTCCTGTCATCGTTGCGGCATACCCTTTGGTCGTGCAAGCCGTTTCTGCGCCGCGATCCGGAATGGCGCGTTGGACGCGCCATATCCCGAATATTCGCCCGTGCGCTGGAGAATCTCGAAGAACATGCCGCCCTCGAACGGGCGGGAATAAATCTGGAAGAACGAACCCGCCGCGTCCTCGTCGTAGAGAATGTTCCCTTCCTTCAGCCGTTCCAGAAGCTCGGGGTCCAAGTCGAACCGCGCTGCGAGGTCGGCGTAATAGTTGGGCGACATCGGGAGCGGCGCGAAGCCCAACGCACCCAGCGACTTGGCGGTCGAGAAGATGTCATCGGTCGCAAGCGCGACATGCTGTACCGAGCCGCCGAAACTCTCGGCGAGGAAGTTTCCTGCCATCGTGCGATGCGTCTCTGCCCCGTTGAGCGTGACCCGGAAGCCACCGTCCCGCGAGGCGAGCGCCTGACTGTGGACCAACCCGTCCGGATCCACGACATCCACCATCGGAGATTGGCCCATCTCAAACAGTGACGTATAAAACAGCGACCACGTCAGCATCTCGTCGTAGCTCATGGTTTGTGCAAGATGATCGATCCGGCGCAGGCCGGCATCAGCGGTCGGCGCCTGGGTTTTGTGGAACTCGATCGACCACAGGTCGGAGAGCCTCTTTCCTCCGCCGATGAAATGCAGAACGTTGCCGCCCAGACCACGGATCGCGGGGATGTCTACTTCGCCCAGCCCCAACGGCTGATCGAACGACTTAGCGCCGAGCGCGGTAGCCCGCGTGACGGTGGCAACCGCATCGGAAACGGAAAGGCCCACATCTGAGACGGTGGTGCCGTTAACCACGTAGGCGTTGTGGGCCTTTCCGGTCGTTTCACGGTTCACGACGATCCTGATGTCGCCCTGCGCCCAGAGCGCCACGTTTTTTGAGACGTGCGCGCCGGTCCTCGAAAAGCCAAGCTGCGCAAGCAGCCGCTCGAGCGCGTCGCCGTCCTTGCCGCGGGTCGCGAACTCAATAAAGGCAAATCCATCCACGTCGATCCGGCGGGGCAGGTCGGGCAAGTCCACGTTAATCTCGGGTTCCTGCCGCCGCACGTCATCCATCAGCGCAATCAGAGAACGGTGACCGTCGCGTGCAATACCGCGTGGACTGCCACCGCGGAACTGGTCGTTAAAGATTTCGAGCGAGATCGGCCCAGAATAGCCGGTTGCCATGACGGCACGTGTAAACCCGGTCACGTCGAGATCGCCTTCTCCGGGCATGTTGCGAAAATGCCGGGACCAGTAGAGCAGATCCATATCGATGGCGGGCGCGTCCGCTAGCTGGACGAAGAATATCTTGTCGCCCGGGATGCGCCGGATCGTTTCTGGGTCGGTCTTGCGGGCTAGGGTGTGAAAGCTGTCTAGAACCACGCCCACATTCGGGTGGTCAGCGCGCCGCACGATCTCCCATGCGTCGCGATGATCGTTGACGTGCCGACCCCAGGCCAGGGCTTCGTAGCCGACGCGCAGGGCTCGCTTCGCCGCCCGTTCGCCGAGTTCGAAGAAGTCGGCTGCGGCCCTGTCGATGCCGCCAAGCGCCTCAGGGTGGCAAGACGAACAAATCAGGACAAGGTCCGTGCCCAGCTCCTGCATCAGGTCGAATTTTCGCTCTGCCCGGTCGAAGGCTTTTGACTTAAGCCCTTTAGGAAGCCCCTCGAAGTCGCGGAATGGCTGGAACAGCGTGATCTCCAGCCCCATCGAGCGGATCATGTCCCCGACCTCGCGCGGAGAGCCGTCATGGGCGATGAAATCCGGCTCGAAGATTTCGATGCCGTCGAAGCCTGCGGCCGCGATGGCTTCCAGCTTTTCGGTGAAGCTGCCCGCGATACATACGGTTGCGATGGACGTCTTCATGTGTGGAGCCTCGAGATAAGGTCTGAGCGCAGCCGGACCTCATCGAGCGGCAGCCCAGAGAAATGGGCCCCAGCGTGGACCCCCTTGGTAGAAGAACAGAGCTTGGTAGAAGAACAGAGATCGGGATCCGGACGGCGGCCTCTGCGTCAGCGGCGGCGGTCACGGCATCCTGCCACGTCGCGATCTCCACCCCAGGGCCCGCAAGGCGAAGCGTGTCGGCAAGGCGCGCGGGAGTGCAAGATGTTGTCGCAGATCAAGCCAAGATTCAGGGGCATGGGACGCTCACCCCTCATAACCAAAGAGCCGCGGCAGGACGAGAACGATACCGGGGAAGAAAACCATAACCAGCAACGCTCCGATCAGCGCAGCGAGGAACGGCAGGACCTCGCGGATGATGTCGCGCAACGGAATGCCCGTGACTGCGTTGATGACGAAAAGCAGGATCCCGTAAGGCGGGGTAATCAGTCCGATCATGCAGTTCACTACGATCACGACGCCGAAGTGCACGAGGTCGATGCCGAGCAACTCGCAGGTCGGGATGAAGAGCGGAACGATTACTAGGATGATCGTCGTCGCATCGAGCACGCAGCCGAGAAGCAGCAAGAGGATGTTTACCATGATGAAAAACATCAGCGGCGACATGTTTACTTCGACGAGGTAGTTGGCGAGTATGGAGGGGATGTTTTCGGACGCGACGATGTAATTCAGGATCAGCGCCCCGCCGATCACGATGCCGACCGCAGCCGAGGACCGGGCGCTCTCGACGAGTATGCCGTAGAGGGTCTTCATCTTGAGCGAACGGTAGAAGAACACTGAGAGCAGCAGCGCGTATGCCGCTGCGACGGCCGCGGCCTCGGTTGGGGTCGTGACCCCGCCGTAAATTCCGTAGAGCAGTATGACCGGCATCAAAAGCGCGGGAAAGGCGCGGAACGTGACAGCTGGCAACTCGCGGAAGGCCACCGGTTCCTCGGTCGCGAAGCCGCGACGGTGTGCGATGGTCCAGTTCATGGCCATGAGAACGCCGCCCATCAGCATGCCCGGCAGGATGCCCCCGAGGAAAAGAGCGCCAATGGAGGCGTTCGATATCAGAGCGTAGAGCACCATCGGGATCGACGGCGGGATGATCGGTCCGATCGTGGCGGAGGCAGCGGTGATCGCCGCGGCATATCCCGCCGGAAAGCGGCCGTCCTTTCGCATCATGTCAATGATGATTTTCCCGATACCCGCCGCGTCGGCGACCGCGGAGCCGGACATCCCGGAAAAGATCAGCGAGGACATGACGTTCACGTGGCCCAGGCCGCCTTTGAAACGCCCGACCGTCGCCACGCAAAAGCTCAGAAGCCGGTCTGATATCGTGCCGGCGTTCATGATGTTCGCCGCCACGATGAAGAGCGGCACGGCAAGCAACAGGAAGCTTTGGTAGACGCCATCGACGAGCGTCTTGCCCACCACCCCGATGGAGCCGCCCGACGCTAGCATGTAGGTCATGGACGACACGATGATCGCGTAGGCGACGGGCATGCCGATCCCGGCAAGCAGGAACAGCGTTCCGATCATGACTGCGAGTTCGACGCTCATCGGTCGCTCTCCTCTTCTCGGGTAGACTTTTCGGGGAGGCCATGCAAGATGCGGTCCGGTCCGTGCCGGATCACCTCCGCGATGCGCCACAGGTAGCGCAACCCGACGCCGGCGAGAAACAGGAAATAAATCGCGTAGATATCCAGCATCTTCACTGGCAGGGTGGCCGAGGATTTCAGACGCAGGATCCTCATTCGGTCAAAGGTCGGCTCGATTGACGCCCACATGGCGATCACGATCACCGCTGAGCCGAAGATCGTCATGATCGTGCGGGCAGGGCGGCTGGTGCTTGCGTAGATTATGTCGAATTTGACATGGTCGTTGTCCCGGACGATGAAGGCGTTGCCCCAGAAGATGATCCAGAGCCAGAGGACGAGAATGGACTCGACCGTCCAGCCAAAGTCCGCCGCGTCCACTGCACCGCCGATCACGGCAGTGAACCATTCGGACCCGACGATGTAGCGTATCGCGATCTGCACTATGAAGATGCAGAAGATTGCCGCCATCATCAGGCCGGCGACCCCTTCGGTCACGACCCGGAAAATCTTGGCTAAGTGGTTCATTCGACCCGTCCTCCCGGTCGCTGGCGGCGACCCGTGCGAATGTGGTTTTGCCTCCCGTGCGCGAGTGTTTCTTGGTTTGCGCCATGTCGGGCGGCCCATCACGGTTCGAGTGCGGCGCGGCAAAGGCGCCGCACTCGCGTTCCGTTATCAGTTGGAGCCGAGCGCGTTGATCGCCTCGAGCACGCCTTCCGGCCACGCCCCGGCGAAGTCGCTTTCTAGGTAGACCTTCTGAACCGCCTCGCGGAAGGCCTGCCGGTTGGGTTCGTAGACGTCGAGGCCTTCGTTGCGCAGGAACGCAACCTGTTCGTCTTCGAGGGTGAGCTGCTTTTCGCGGGCGCTCGCGGCGGCGGCCATCGCCGCCTCCGTCATCGCCGTCTGCTGTTCTTCGTTCAGCCCGTCGAAGACCTCGGCCGAAACTGCGATGAAGTTCCAGTCGACGAGGTGGCCGGTGAGCACCACCTGATGGGTTACTTCGTAGAACTTCGCGTCTACCGTGGTGGGCAGCGGGTTGTCCTGGCCGTCTACGGCACCGGTCTGGAGCGCAGTGTAAACCTCGCTGAACGCCATCGGAGTCGGGTTCGCACCGATGGCGCGGCCCAGGAACTGCCAAGAATCTGCACCTGGCATCCGCAGATTGACTCCAGCGAGGTCCTCGGGCGTCTGGACGTCGATTTCATCCCGAGTCTGGCGTAGGTTGACGTGACGGCGACCCAGATACATCGGCGCCAGGAGATGGACTCCCAGTTCGTCGCGGACGGTCTGCTTGAAGGGATCCATCAACGGGTCGTTGAACACGCGCAGCTGATGCTCGGCATCTTGAAGGACGTATCCCGCCGCGAAGATCGACCATGCGGGGAAGAAGGGTGCGATTTCCTGCGCGGCCGTGATGGACATTTCGAGATCACCCGCCGCGATCGCTTCGAGCTCGGTCCCTTGTGCGAAGAGCGTCGCGTTCCAATGCGGCTGGAAATCCGCAAATTCCGAGACCGCCGGTCCGAAGACCTCCGTCAGCGCGACGGCCCGCTGGTCTGTCGCGGAGGCGACAGCCGAAAGCCGCAGTGTGACCTTGTCCTGTGCCGCGGCGCCGTTGGCAGCCAGCGCGAGAGCCATCGTGGTCGCGAGCATCGCTCGCCGGGTAAAGTTGGTGGTCATTGTTCAGAGCCTCCCTTGAATCTCAATTGGTTCTTCTTCCGCGCTTTGCGCGGAGCGGTTATGAAAGAAATTGGATCATCCCGCTTGCGGCGTTGCGTCCGCGCCGGCTGGGTCCTCCGTTCGCCTGTGCAGGCCAACCGTCTTCCCGGTTTGCACGGCCTGCTGTATCGCTTCTACGACCTCAAGTGTCCGAAGCCCCTCTTCTCCGGATACCAGCGGCCTCTCCTCGCCGCGGATGACTCGTACGAAATGCGCTATCTGGTTCACCAGCGGATCGGACGCGCCGCGCGGCACGGTCGTCGCGGAAATCGGCTCCCACCAACTTCGGGTGCTACCGTTTTTCCATACGGTGAGGTCCGGCAGGGACAGGGACCCGTGAGTCCCCCCCAGCACGTAACAGCTTTGCGTCGTTGGCGGATAAGCCGGATTCTCGTTTGCGGTAAGCTCCCAACTCCACGGCGACACGATCGTGTCCGAGACGGTGATGGTGCCCACGGCACCCGACTCGAAGACCAGCAGTGCCGAGGCGACGTCCTCGTTTTCATAGCCGCGCAGAGACGGGCTTGCCTGCGCCTGAACCGATATGATGTCGCCACACAGGAAGCGGAGCAGATCGATGTCATGAACGAGGTTCACCGAGATTGGTCCCGCGCCGGCCTTCTTGCGCCAAGTGGCCTCCTCGAAATAATCATCCGGCTTGAACAGCCAGCAGGTCGCGTGAACACCTCGGATCCGGCCAATTTCGCCCTCTGCCACTATGTCACGAGCCTTCCGGATCAGGGGGTTGTGGCGGCGGTGATGGCCCACGAGAATTGGAATTTTCGCTTCGCGTGCCCGGGAGACGAGGCTCGATGCCTCGGCAGCCGAGGTCGCCAGTGGCTTTTCGACCAAGAAAGGGCATCGGTTCGCGACGCATTCCAAGCCTCCGGATACATGGATTTGGTTGGGCGTAGCGAGGATGACGCCGTCGGGCGCGTCTTCCTCGAACAGCGCCTGGAGCGATACGTAGCAGGGCACACCGTGCGAGGCGGCAAATTCGGGCGCGTTTGGGGCGGGATCAACCACCGCGGACAGGACTGCGTTCTGGCACTGGGCGATCGCTGCCACGTGCCGTTTTCCAATCAGGCCGGCGCCGGCCACGGCTATACGGACAGGTGCGCTCATACCAGCATCTCCGCGAGGCGCTCCAGCGCGAACTTGTAGCCCTGCGTGCCGCAGCCGGCGATCACGCCGTCTGCCCGGTGCGATACATAGGAGTGGTGTCTGAAGCTCTCGCGTTGATGAATGTTGGAGATGTGGACTTCGATTACTGCGCCATCAAAGGCCTTGAGAGCATCAAGGATGGCGATCGACGTGTGCGAATAGGCACCGGGATTGATGATGATCCCTGAAGCCTGCGTGCGCGCAACGTGGATCTGATCGACTATTTCGCCTTCATGGTTTGACTGCGAGAACAAGACGCTCAGCCCGATTTCGGAGGCCGTCGCTTCGCACAGTTTGGCGATGTCCGAGAGCGTTTCGCGGCCATATATCTCCGGCTGGCGTTGACCCAGCAGGTTCAGATTCGGTCCGTTCAAGATGTGGATCGTTCGGCTCACGCTGCCCTCCCAAGTCGCTTTCGAGTCGCTGTACGGTCACACTTATATCTGAGATTGTCAATAATAAAGGATATTTTAGGCTTTGCCATATTTTACTGGTTATTGCCGATGTTGGCGTGATGGGCTATTGTTGCCACGCTTCACCGACTGGATGGATCGACATGAATAAAGAGGTAAGCGTTGGCGCGACGACCTACGAACAGATCAAGCATGACATCATCTTTGGCGTGCTTGCGCCGGGGGCGAAGCTAAAGCTAAACGAGTTGAAGACCCGCTATGCGGCCAGCATCTCGACGTTGCGCGAGACCCTGAACAACCTCGCAGGCGAGGGGTTTGTGAGGGCGGAAGAACAGCGGGGATTTTTCGTCGCGCCGGTCTCCCGCGAAGATTTCCGGGAGATTGCCGATCTGCGTATTCTGCTTGAGCAAACTGCGCTGGAGGCGTCCATCGCGAACGGCGACACCGACTGGGAGGGCAAGATCCTCGCGGCGCACCACAAGCTCAAACTTATGGAAGCTCGGATGTCGGCCGGGGACTCAACGGTGCGCGAGAGCTGGAAGCGCTATGACTGGGAGTTCCACCAGGCTCTGATCAGTGCGTGCAACTCAAAGAACCTTCTGACCATTCACTCGATCATCTTCGACAAGTATCTGCGATACCAAATGTTGGTGCTGACCGATCGCGGAGCGGATGCGGCTGTCGAACACCAAATGTTGCTGGACGCTGTCATGTCGCGCGACCCGAAATCCGCCAAAGCGATACTCGAGCAACATGTCGAAGCCGGTTTGAAGCACGCCGAGGTCGTGCTTGAGAACGTAATTTCACACGGCGTTCGCTAGTCGCTTATTAACGGCGAATTTTCTTGCTTTTCAACTGTGTGCCGGGCTCTGGGGTTTATCCCGCGATTTCCGCAATGGGTTCCGCGTGGAAATCAACGTAGTTTGCGGTCGTTGCTGCACGGTCGCGCGGCGCCGCAGAACAATTCGAGGTTGTGACGGGTTCTGGATGTCGGTTGCTACCTAAAGCGCATGTTTGACATTGCGCACGAACGACAGGATCCACGGCTGCGATGCGGCATGAATGCTTGCTGCGCCGACGCAAACATTCCGCTGCGTGCGCGCGCAGCGCAAAATCGGCTCTTCTGCAATGGGCTCGCTGTCGACCTTCGCCGCACGCTGCCCGAACGGGAGCGAAGCGGACAAACCTGTCGAATTCGCCTATGCCGTCCCCGTCGCGCTCCTGTCTGCGATGATGTCGTGGTTAGCCTGCCTGCAGCACAGCGCGACTGACAAGCTCGGCCGGCCGGTGAGCGCGAGGGCCGTCGTAAGCTACACCACGCCGCGGGACATCATCGCGGTGTCACTCACATCGAGTTCAATCACTTCGGAAGTGTTGTCGAGATACTCGCGAATCGATACTGTAGCCCACGGCGTCGGTGGAGCTGCCGAGCGCAGCAAATTGCTCGTTTCCTGACCGCGCTAGAGCGCCTTGGATTCCAAAGGTTTTGCCGCAAGCCGATAATTCGATCACAGGTCAGCTTTGGCTGGCTGCCAGCCCGGGTGAGTCATAAGCTATTGGTGCAAAGTCGATTTCCAAGCCATCCTAACGCGCAAAGTCATCCCGAAAGGCGCGGCTGATAGTCGTTCATCTGGAGCCTGTGCAGACGGTTGCGAGGATCATTTCGACGACCTTATCGCGCAGCAGGGCCTGCCCGGCGTCGCCATAGAGAGCGTCGCCGAACATGGTCGAGAAGGTCGGCCGGTTGGAGACGTTAAAGAAGCACAGCGCGCTGATCTGCCAGTGCAGGACCGTGGCCTCTAGGCCGGGCCTGAATACCCCCGCCGCCTCGCCCCGCCGCAGCAGGTCCTCGATCAGCCGGATCACCGCGGCGTTGTGGGCCCGCGCTGCCTCGGACCGGCGCAGGGTTTTCGCCATGTGGATGTTCTCGATCATGACGAGGCGGATGAATTCGGGGGCGCGGGCATGGCCATCGAAGGTCGAGGTCACCAGCCGAATCAGCGCCTCACGGGGCGGCAGCGCGGCGAGGTCGAGTTCGCCCTCGGCGGCGCGCACCTTGTCATAGGCCGTTTCCAGTACCTGTAGGTACAGGCCGTCCTTGCTGCCGAAATAGTAGTAGATCATCCGCTTCGAGGTGCGGGTCCGGGTGGCGATGTCCTCGATGCGGGTTCCGGACAGCCCGCCCTGCGCGAACATCTCGCTCGCCACCGTCAGGATGTCCTCCCGCACCCCCGCCGGGTTCTGCTTCCAGCCTTTCTGCCGTTGTCCGTCTTCCATGCTGCGCCGCCCGGTCCGCTTCGTCGAGATCTGACCGCACCTTGGCACATCGGCAGGGACGCCGCCGCTATAAAAAGTCTTGACACAATTTAACCCATACGGACAATTTGGATTTGGGACATGCCGGCATCGGCCCGACAGGGGCGGCGGCTTGGGTGCCCCGCATCCGTCCGGCGCAGGGAGGCGCCGCGGACAACCGAACTCTTGAGGAGGGGAAACGGACATGTGCCCACCGAATTGCATGCACAAGATCTGCGAACAGGCCACACGGCGGGGGCTGCTGAAGGCGGGCTTCACGCTTGGCCTCGGGGCAGCAGCCGGGATCGGCGGGGCGCTTGCCGGCACCGGCCGGGCCCGCGCCGCGGCCGCCGGACCGATCACCTTCAGCGAGGTGACCGACATGACCCACACGCTTTACGAGGGGTTTCCGACCTTCTCGGGCGACAAGTGGTTCGAGATGGAGCACCCGGTGACCTGGGCCAAGGACAGGGTCAACCTGAACCGCTGGACGCTGATGGAGCACACCGGCACACATCTGGACGCGCCGATCCACTTCTCCGAGGACGGCCTGACCGCGGACCTGATCCCGGTGACCGACCTGCTGTGCCCGCTGGCGGTGATCGACATCCGCGCCAGGGCCGCCGACGATCCCGACGCCTACCTGACCCCCGAGGACATCGCCGCCTGGGAGGCCCGCAACGGTCCGATCCCCGAGGGCGCCTGCGTGGTGATGAACTCGGGTTGGGCGGCACATCTGCGCGAGCCGCGCTTCACCGGCCGTGACGACAAGGGGCTGAACCACACGCCGGGCTTCCACCCCGAGGCCGCGGCGCTGCTGATCGAAACCCGCAGCGTGAAGGGCATCGGTGTCGATACGCTGTCGCTCGACCGCGGTCTGGGATCAGGCGAGTTTCCGGTCCACTACGCCTGGCTCGGCTCGGGTCGCTGGGGCGTCGAATGCCTCACCGCGCTCGACACCGTGCCCGAGGCCGGGGCGTGGCTGTTCGTTGGCGGCCCCAAGGTCGCGGGCGCCAGCGGCGGGCCGTCCCGCATCGTCGCCTTTCACTGAAGGGAGGAAATCATGTTGAGACTGCTTTTTTCCGTCTTGTTCATTGCGTCGCTTGGCCTGTCGGTGTCGGCCGTCTCTGCGCGGGAGATTCCCGCCAGAGAGGCCTCGGACAGTTGTGAAAGCCTGCTCGGCCACGACTATTCTCGCCGCGACGATGTCCGGTTCCGTCTCGATGCGGCGGAGGAGACCGAAATCGACGGCCGCGCGACCTGCGTGGTGACCGGCTATGCTGCCCCATCGGTTCGTTTCGAGGTCAAATTGCCCGTTGCCGGTTGGTCCGGCAGATATCTGCAGCTGGGCTGCGGCGGCTATTGCGGCCGCGCCGTGACCAGTACCTCCAGCCGTCAGACCTCTGGCTGCGCGCCGCTCGAATCCGGAGATATGGTGATCGCCTCCTCCAATCTGGGCCATGAGCGATCTGCGAAATGGTTCGCCGACGGGCTCTGGGCCGAGGGCAATCCGGGTGCGGTGATTGACCTCGCCTATGCGGCCACCCACAAGACGGCGGTGGTGGCCAAAGCTCTGATCGCCGATTTCTACGGGACGCCTCCCGAATATTCCTATTTCAGCGGCTGTTCCAACGGCGGTCGCGAGGCGCTTCAGGTCGCTCAGCGTTACCCGGAGGATTTCGACGGCATCCTGTCCGGCGCACCAACCATTGATATGGTGGCGACGAATACTGTCTGGCATGCTTGGAACGCACGGGCCAACACCGGGCCGGACGGGATGCCGATCCTCACCGCCGACAAGATCCCCGCTCTCGCCGATGCAGTTCTGGCCGCTTGCGCCGGGGATGACGGGCTGATCGCCGATCCGAGGAGTTGCACCTTCACCGCCGATAGCCTGATCTGCAAGGGTGCGGACAACCCAGGCTGCCTGACGCCCGCTCAAGCGGCAGTCGTGACGAAAGTCTGGCAGGGTCCGGTATCCGACAGCGGCGAAGCATTGTTTGCTGGCGGCTTTCCGAAGGGTTCTGAACGCGCCTGGATTGGATCACTGATCCCGTCCGACCCCCTGGCCAAGATGGGTCCCGCCACCGCCGGTGAGGCAACCTGGAGCTGGGACTTCCCGATGTTTCTGGCCAGCTTCGATCCCGGCGCGGGGCTACGTCCCGATGAGATTGCCTTCACCGCCGAGGGCTTTGACCGGATCACTGGGTTGAGCCGCCTCTACGACCCGACCGATACCGATCTCGGGCCGTTCGAACGGGCTGGTGGCAAGTTGGTGATCTGGCAGGGATGGGCAGATAGCGGGTCCTCGCCGCTCTCGACACTGAATTATGTCGCGGGCGTGCGCCAGCAGTTGGGTGCAGCGGCGGGCGACATGCTGGCGCTCTACATGGTCCCGGGAGCCTATCACTGTGCCGGCGGTCCCGTACCCGTGCATGCCGATTTCCTGAGCGGCCTGATGACCTGGGTAGAAGACGGCACCCGACCCGCTGCGGTTGACGTGGCCTACGAGACCGCACCGAAAGATGCGACTGTGACAACGGTCCGTGCCGTTCAACCCTATGAGAGCGCAAACGCTGCCGCCGACCTCACACCGTGGCGCGGTCTTGCAGCCTACGCACCGAAACCGGGCATGAGCTGCAGCTGGAAAGGCGCGTCAATTGTCTGTGACTAAGTTGACTAAAATGGAAACTGGTGGCCCGGCGCGAAGCCGGGCCATCGCGCCACGCCGCACTTATGTCCATCACCTTGGATAGCCGCAAGTACGTTGCATCCACCGCATTGCTATTTCCCCGCTTCACGCCGTGCTTCACCAATTCGGCAGATGGCGATGATGCAACAGGGATTGGGCGTCCGCTTCTCCTGCTGCAGTGCAGCTTCGCCCTAGTCGAGCTTTTGCGCCGCTTCGCGGCGTGCTCACGCAGCGGGGAAATGGCGATCGTCGGAAAAGGGCTCGCTACCGACCTCCGCCGCGCGGTGCCTGAACGGCAGATTGAAGCGCCGGGAGCGCGAAGAGCAATCTCGTCCCCGCGCGCTCGTGAGGACGCCCGACCGCGGCGTTTGGCCCGACGGATATCAGGTCAGGGAAGACGCAGGGAGCTTTTCCATGGTCAATTCCGCCAATGCCTCCTCACCTTCCTGAAACATGTTGAGGTAGTAGCGAGCGCACAAGTCGCAGTGCTTGGCCGTAAATGCCTCAAAGTCGGCGGCCATATTCACCTCCTCGCCTCCGGGCGGTGGAACGCTGGCGTCCGGGTCCTCCAGGAACATCAAGCCGAGGTCGAGGGGCATGCGTACAGTGAGCGTCGTCCCGGGTTCAATCGTCGCGAACCGCGCCCCAATCTTGTCGAGGGTCTCCGGATGATCATCTACGGTCAGGGTCAGGGTTTCGTCCGCCACGCTCTTCTCCTTTGTTTTAAGGCGACAACCTCTAGATGACCTCTTCCTGGCTTAGAACCCCTTCAGGGTGATCCCGGCGGAAACTTGCAACATGCCGGAACCAGAAGCTGACCTTCCGGATGTCGCCGCGGACCCACATCTGTAGCTGCGCTTTGGCTTGGGGCGCGAGAGCCACGCTTTTCTGGGAACCTTGCCGCCGACACGGGGTTTGCCACAGGAGCGCGATCGGCACGCTGTAAGAAACTCAGCGACACTGCGCCACCAATAGATGCTCCCCGTATCGGGCTGGCTATGGCAGGTCGCGCTCACTCTTCCGGTCAAGGGTGCTGAACCCCGTTGCGGCGCCCTGCCCGGCAGTTGCGATGGTGCCTGCAGAAATTGGCGAGGCAACAGCAAGCACCTATGTCGAGCGCCACCCTGCCGGATCCCGAGGCTCCTTTGACAGAGGGCAAAGGCGCGATGGCAATGCAGCCGCGGGCGCACCTCGGTGGAGCATCAGCGCGTCATCCGCGTTCCGTCCGAGAGCAGTATCTCGTCCATGGGCACATCCCAGGGCATCGGGAAGATCGTCGGCACCGTGCACCCGGCGAAACCCACGCCAATGCAGCGCGGGCGCGGATCAATCCTCGCCAGAGTACGGTCGTAGTATCCGCCGCCGTTTCCCAGGCGGTAGAGGGCCTCATCCACACCGACGAGTGGAGCTATGACAACGTCCGGCCTACACACCTCGCCTTCGGCGGGCACAAAGATATTCCAGAGGCCTCGCGCCATCCGGCAGTCCGGGCTCCAGACCCGGAATTCCAGGGGCTCATTTTCGTCGACGACGACGGGCAGCACGACGCGCGCGCCAGCCGTATGTGCTGTCGCCATCCAGGGGCGGAGGTCCGGCTCGCCCCGGATCGGCCAATATGCGGCGATCGTCATGCCGGGCCGCGGCGCCACGACCCGTTCGAGCGCAGAGATGAGGGTGGACGTGGCTCTTTCCCGCGCGAGCGGCGAGAGCGCGCGGGCCGCGATCAGACGCGCCCGCTCGGCCCGCCTGAACCGTGCTACGTCCCGTGCCGTGTCCGGATCGACCGGATGACCATCGACGAGAAGATGGGCGAAGCAAACTTCCGAGCCTCGATCGGCTTCATCGTCCATTTTGCGTAGGTCCCCGCCATGAGTGTCGATGCAGCAGAGTAGTCCCCCGGCGCTTGGCAGAGCAACCAACGACCAACAATTCCGCGGTTCACCCTGCAAGCTGCACACCCGGATCACCGCCCCGCAAAGGGAGCCGTGATTGCTTGCCTGGCACTTCTCGCCCCGGAAAAATGCTCGCATTCGAGATGACAACCTCGGGACCTTGGCCCGGACCAGCAATGCCTTGCTCCTGCAGGTGGCTGGTCCAGTTATGCCCCCCGGGCCCGTGCTCGCCAAACTCGGGACGAGCGACGTCCGCAATCGGTCTTTCGACTGCGCCGATGGAACGGCGTCGCCCCGGATGTGAGGAAGTAGCGCAACGCGATCGTACTCGGCCTGATGCGCGTCAGCGCCGTCACCGAAAGGAGTCATGCCCTGACAGGCGATCCCGGAAAGTCGCGAGCAGAAGACTGCGCGCCGATGGAGGCTGCGGCTCAGCGGGTCGCGCCGCCGGGTGGGCTGCGCGGCTGGCAAAACAGAAAGGGCGGCCGAGGACCGCCCTGCCCGTTTGCCTCAGCCTTCGCTGACCTTCTTGCGCAGCAGGTCGAAGTCGTTGGCGGCGAAGGTGACGTCGTAGACGGTCTGGCCGTCCTTGGTGTATTCGCTCTGCCGCATGGTGCCGCGGGTGTGGACCACGTCGCCCGGGGCAATATTCTCTTTCGCCCAGCCGATGACGCTGTCCTTGAAGATCGTGACCTCGTTCCAGAAGGGGCGCGACTGGAAGTCGCCGCGATCGTCTTTCCGGCCGTATTCGGCGGCGATGCTCACCCGGAGCGTGGGGCCGACTTCCTTGATTTTCCCGACCCGGCCGATGATCTGAAATTCTGCAAAGGTACGCATTTTGTGTCTCCGTCAGTTTGAGTGTTTCCGTGAACAACGAGCAGACCGGGCCGCGATGCGATCAAACCAAAAACCGGAGGGTCCGCAAAGCGGAAGCCGGTTTTTCGTTTGAAGGACGGCGCTTTAGCGCCGACCGGTCGCGAAGAGCGGGCCGAGTCATGTTGAGTGTCCGAAACACGCTGGCGGAGACAGGGCGGGATCTTGCAATCTCGGCTCTCTGCAGGCGGGATAATCATGGACGGCGGCTTCGGAGCCTCCGGCATCGCCGCTGGCCGGTCAGATGATCGCGGGCGGTGGCGCGCAGCGCCGGCGACGCCACATCACGTTCTTCGCTGCGTCCGGGGCGAAAGAGTCTGTTGCCCTGGGTCACGTCTCGAGCGGCGGGTCCTTTGAGGATGCCGAAGACACCAAGGGGGACGACCTCACCATACCGGGGCGCCTAGCAGCTCTGCTGCGGAAGACGGCGGGCGCGGCCCCCGGGCATGGGGCTCAAGGGAGGCGTGAACGACTGCGCGGCTGGCTTACCATTGATAGAAAGCGCGCGGCCGGGCCGAGGATCACCAAATGCGCTCAAGAAGGCGATCCGGGAATGTCGGCGCGATCTCGTGCCGAGCCTCCCAATCCCAGGATGTCGCGGACCGCCTTGAGGGCTACGCCCGCGTGCCGCCGAGCACATTCCCTGCCCCTAAATGGATCAGGCTGACAGTTCGAGCATGGCCGACCGGTCGAGATCGGCTCTTCTGCGCCTGCCCCCGGAGCTCTCGCCGCGCTCGGACATAGATGTCGACGACCCCGGGCAACGCAGGGGCCTTCCGCGAGAGCGGCTCCCGCGCGGACAGCGCCAGTCCTGCCAGGGCGGGGTCTTGCGCCCTGCCCTGGCAGGACACCGTTGGACCTCGAAAAAGACCCCGCTGAAGCGGGGCCAGGTGGTCCTTCACCACAAAGGACAGATCAGGGATCAGTTGGCCTGCTCGGCACGCGGCCGGATGCCGACACGCCCGCGTGGATCGATGAGCCAGCCGTCGCCATCACGTTCAACGCTCGCGTCGGGACCGTGCTGATCAACAAAGGCGCGGTCCGCCTCCGTATATCGGCGCTGATGCAGATCGCTCGCCCTGTGCCCGCTCGGACGGCGGCACCAGACCCCGGGGGCGCGATCACACTCCGGGCAGCGGACAGCCAGGACAGGGTGACGGTGAGCAGTGAAGTCGAGCATGAGAACCTCCATCTAAAGTTGCGGAGCGCGCCATGCGGCATCCGCGCGGAACGCTATGGGTCGGGCAGACGGGCGGGCCTGAACGGGGTCGCTGTTTGGCCCGCGCGCCGTCCCACCCGGGAAGGCGGGGCGCTTGCGCCCCGCCTGCTTTTTCACTGCATGCCCTCGGGAAGCCATGCGTCGATCTTCGCCGCCTGCGCGTCGGTGACGCCAAGCGCGCTGCGCAGGGCGGGATCGCCGTTGAACAGGGCTCCGAGCTTCGCGGCCTTCTCCGCTTTCTTCAGCTTATCGAAGCTTGTGCCCGTGGGGTGCTCTGCGGAGAGGTCCAGCAGGGCGCGCCACAGGTCCGAAAGGTAGGCGCCCCCCACGCGGCCGAAGAAGTTGGCGGCATTCGGCGTCCAGACCTCGCGGGTGCAGGGCTGGGTTTCCTTCTCGATCAGCGCGACTAGCTTCTCGTCCCCGCCCTGCAGCTGTGCCGCGAGGAAGCGGACCAATTCTCCGCGAACATGCTCGGCCCCCTTTTGGCGAAAGGCGCGGAAGCTCTTGGCAAGGTCTTTGCCATACATGTCGCGCGGCGGGTCTTCCGTCAGGCGCGCATCGAGCGCGTAGCCATCGCCGTCTGTCGTCGGCCAGTTCGGCACGTCCTCGGTGGCAAGCCCGAAGGGCTTGCTCCAGCGCAGATCATGACTCAGCTGGTAGGCCAGAAGATCGATCAGCAGATCGGGATCGCGCAGCACAGCGTGTTGGCGCGCGCCCTGGGACACGCGGGCCAGATCCTCGCGCAACTTTTGGGAGATCGGGCTTTTGTGGGTTGCGTCTGTGCCGTGGAGCGATGTTTCCAGTATGCCCGCCGCGACGGCCGCCGCCTTGTCACCCTCGCGAATGAGCCCTTCGCAGGTTTGAAGCGCGCCCTGACGGTCGACATAGAGGATCAGACCGGCATGCGCCTTCTGCGTCACACTATAGGTGCCGTCCAAGACCGCGTTGAGAGCGTCAAGCTCCCCCTGCCCTTCTGCATCCAAAGCGTCGTTCTCGGCCAATTCCGACAGATCAGAAAACCGCTGAGCCTGCTCGGGGGATAGCTCGCCCTCCTCCTTGTAGATGCGCGCAAAGCCATGCTCCTGCAGGAACCAGAAACCGAGATAATCGTCCTCGCTCACATCGACCCATTTCCAGCCGTCCCGCATGTAGGTCTGCGCGTGTTCTGCCAACCGCTCCGCGAAGACGGTGGCGAGAATTTCGGGATCATCGAGCAAGGTTTCCTCGGCGAAGAGATCGCCCCCGATCCGGCCTCCTGCGGCCCGATAGGCTTCGATCCCGACGAACTGCGCCCGGCGGTCGCTGTCTTTCACCGCATCGGGCTTCAATGCCTTCTTGATCTGGTGGTCGGACCAGTTCTCACCCCGGCACTGCTCCAGCACCTCGAGGCTCCGGGCCTCGTCCGCGCTGATGGTGAAGCAGGCGGCGGCGTTGAGGGTGATCTCGTTCGCGGCCAGCGCGTCGATCACCGCCTCGGGCAGACCGGCCAGAGCAAGACGGCGGCAGACGCTCTTTTCCGTCACGGCGAAGGCGCGGGCGATAGCGGTGGGAGTTGCCCCGCTGCGCTCCATTTTGCCATAGGCGCGGATCTCATCGGCGGGGTGAAGGTCGCGACGCGCAGCGTTCTCGGCCACGGCCCAGGCCTGCGCGGTGGACAGATCGGGCGCAATGCGCACAGGCGGGTTCGCCAGCTCCGGGCGTTCCTGCGCAAGGTCCGGGTGCCGCTCGGCGAGCAGGTGCAGGGCGCGAAGGCGGCGGCCGCCCGCAACGATTTCCGCACCCCCTGCCCCGTCGATGATCCCCGCAAGGTTCTGGATCAGCCCGACGGTCCAGATGCTTTCCGCCAGCTCTTCAACCTCGGCAACGGGCACGTTCTGGCGCGGGTTCATCTCGGACAGCGTCAGCTTGGAAAGCGGGACACGGGCGTCGTCCGCGGTAACGGAGCTTTGCTTGGTCATTGGGACATTCCTTGTGGTGATTGAGAATTTTGTGGTATGGGTGCCCCAGCCCTGACGGGCTGAGGCGTGGGGGCCTAGACGGCCCCGTGCTGGATCAGGAAGCGGCGGCCGATGCCAAAGTGATCGCCCTTCCTGAGAAGCGCCCAAGCCTCGGCAATGCGGCGCTTCATGGTTTCATCGCTGATTGATCTCACCTCCTTCCGGCTCTGGGGACTGGATCCGGCATTTGCCTGCCCCCTGCCCCGTCGCGCGGGACAGTCCGGAGCAAGCGCGGGGCACGATGCGCCCCGCTGCCGGTGTCAGTATTCGCAGGGGAACAGCAGGGTCAGGACGCGGCGGGTCCGGGCGTCGTCGAGCGGGTCATCGGTGCCGAACGAATAGCTCTCGTCGTAGAGATCGATTTTGAACCAGACGGTCTTGTCCGCGACGGTGACAGACCCGAAGGTGTGATCGCCGTAGGGGTCGTTGTCCTCGGTGAACTCCGAGAACGCCGCGACCGCGATCTGCGCGCGGACAACAAAATCCAGTCCTTCGGCGGCAACGCCTTGTGTGCAGACAGCGCGGCCCAGATAGACCGGATGTCCACCGCTGAGGATGGCGACGCGAAACGCATCGTTCGCCTTGGCGACTTGCGCCGCCTGAGCCTCGAGATTGACGATGCTGGTCGCGCCGCAGGATGCACAAGCTTCGAGCGTGACGAGATCATGTTCCTCGACCTCTCCGCAGCTGGTGCAATGAAACTGAGCCATTTGTGGCCTCCTTCGTGGTGAAGGCGGTGGGGGCTTGGCGCCCGCCTTCCGCCGATGGGCTGCGCCTCGGCCAATCTGTCTGACCGGAAACGCATGTTTTCGGCGGAACAGAGTGGGAGAGGGCGAAGCCCGACCCACGGGCCGGACACGGACAGTCAAAGGATCGGAGA
>JBLXGS010000036.1:0-22922 GCA_048381755.1 Roseobacteraceae bacterium | reverse complement strand
CCCTTTGCGCGTGTTCCGCGAACTCCGTGGCCTGACTCAAGCTGAGCTCGCGTCTCGCGCGGAAGTGCATCGCGTGACCGTGGCCGAGATCGAAACTGGCCGAAAGAACGGCTCTCTAGATGCTCTCAAAAGGCTCGCCGCTGCGCTGTCCGTCACCGTGGACGATCTGATCTGACGGATTAGAAGAGCGCCGGCGTCGTGCCCGGCGTCATTTTCAGAAAGCCGGTTTGCTCCAGCGAAATCTCCCGGCATCCAAACCTTGGCAGGTTCGGCACCGCTCCGGTCAAGGATCTGATTGGGGAAGGTCGCAGGAGATCCCGTTTCCATCATGTCCGAAGATTACCGCATATTTCGGACATCGGCCCAGGGGCTCGGTCCGGCGTTACCCCTCTAATCACCGTGATGGGCATCGCCATGCCATGGTGAGATCGTCGCCTGTCGATGGGATCGATGCCGCGATTGGTCGTGAGCGCCCTTCCCGGCCGCCTACCTACCGCGCAAGAGGTCCTGAACGACCGGGGGCTGCTTGGCGACCCGCGTGCGTAGGCGTGTCCCTGTATTCGAGCTCGCCTGCGCGGGAAACCCAGCGGTCTCCGGCAAGCTGGTGACCCGCGCCCATCGTAGACATCGACATGGCGTCAAAACCTGCGCAACATGCCAACGAGCGCGGCTCGGAGCATAATCTCAAGGCGATCTTTGCACCCGTTGCCCGAGAAGAGGGGCCCCATACCTCATATGCCCGCGTCGCGCTCACCCTCGGATGCCAGCCAATGCCTGCCCCCGAGGCGAAGAGCTCTCCGTCGTTGCACGGCCCGGTGCGGCCGCACACCCCAGGCATCGCCCCGCCACCAATTTTCAGATGTCCGGCGACCGATAAGGTGCGGGGCATGAGATAACGCTCTCAACTCTTCAGCGCCATCCGCACCAGATCGGCGCGCGCGAACTGACCAAGAAGCCGCTGCCGCAGCACGGCTGCGCCATCCTCCCTCAGGTCATCGTTGAAATCACCCAGCCGGGGCTCGAGCACCGAGACCGAGATACCCGCGTCCCTGGCCCGCGCGCTCAGCTTGTCGGCCGCAGCGGCCTGCCCGGCATCGTCGAGATCTCGCGCGATATAGAGCTGGCGGATCCCTTCCGGCAGATCGACGGCGCCAAGGTGCGCAGCCGAAAGCGCCGCCCAGACCGGAAGACCGGGGAGGGCCTCGCGCAGCGACAGCATGGTCTCGAGACCTTCCCCGATCGCAAGGCACTCGCCCGGGGCGTCGATCTTCACGGCATTGCCCAGAAGCTCGCCCATGGCCCGGCGTTGCACCTCGACGGGTGCCTTGTCCGTTCCATCCTCTGCCAGCCAGGTGCGGTGTGCGCCACGAAGGCGCCCTGCCCTGTCGGTCACCGCCGCGATCAGCGCGGGACGCGGCTTGGACGCGGCCTCGTCGTGATCTCGATGCCAGCAGCGCGGATGGAAGCGCAGGGCCGATGCGGAGGCTGCGCGGGTGATGCCGCGGCTCTGGAGGTAGGTTTCTGCGAGGCTCCCGGAAAGTGGAAGCGAGCTTTCATAGAGACGTTTTGCGGATGTCCGTTTACCGAATGTGGTCTTGCGCTTGCGAGGTGTGCACGGATGCGCCGCCGGCATGGGGCGCCCGAGATGTGCTCGGACCTCCACCAGCAGATCGGGAAACCGGGCGATCCCGGTCCGCGCCTTGATGATGTCGAGCAGGTCGCCGTATTCGCCGGTCGCGCCATCGGTCCAGCGGCCGCATGCGCCCTTGCCTTCATCAGGGCCGGTGAGGCGCACGTAGAGCGAGCGCCCGGGCGTGTTCTGCAGGTCCCCGACCAGCCAGTACCCGCCTTCGCGCCGCCCGGCGGGGAGATAGTGACGGCACACGCTTTCGGCATTCTGTGCCAGCTCGCGCAGCAGGTCTTGAGTTTCGGTAGTCATGGCAAAATCACTCTTTGCATGTCGCATGTTCCCCAGACGCCACGAACCTGGAAGCCCCTGAGGGGGTGCCAAAATCCGACCCGTGGAAAATCCGCTATCCCCTGACGGCCCGCCCCATACCGGCGATGGCCGAAGGGTTTCCGAGGCGTTGTTTCGAAAACTGTTCGCGCGCTCTGGCGATTGGCTGGCGCGCGAGGGAGCTGCATCGAGGATGCGGACCAAGCTAAAGGTCGCACACGGGCGGGCGGCGTCTCCTGCCGAAGAGGCGGCGCAACTCTCGTGCGTCGAGGCCTGTCTCCGCGATCACCTGCTTCTTCGGCACCAACGGGTCGGCCCACAGGAGGCCCGCCTTGCCGAGGGTCTCAAGTCGCGTCCGTTGTCGAGGTTCCTCCTCGACCGATCCAATCTCCTGTTCATAGGCGGAGTGGTTGAATTGGTTCATTGCTTTCCCTTTCCCGGCGGACCCCACCAACACGCGGCCTGCCGTCTTCTGCGGCGCACTCGGTCGCGCCATGCGGGAAGTAACAGGAGCTTACACGTTGACTGCAATGCGAATGGCTCAACCTGAGCGGGAATTTGCTTAACCCTAGGGAAGTTTGACGATTGTGCGACTGTCCCCTCCACGTCTCGGGCGCAATTGCGCGCGTTTTCGGCCACTTACGCGCCTCGCCCTGACTGTAGTGTCCATCCTCTCGAGCGTGCGCGATCCTTTCGGAAGGACGGCGCCAAAATCGACCTGTCGGATCGCACCGGCCCCACCGCTACTCGGCATTCTGGCGCATCGACAGCCCGATGAGCCCACCAACGATGTTGAGCGTGCCCTCCTCATGTCGCCTCGTCATGGCCCGCAGGTAACCGCCGGGGCTCAGGATCGGGGTCTCGGGATCGCCAGCCTTGGCATCAAGGATGAACACGCACCAGGTCGCGTCTTCCACGCCCATCTTGCGCACCGCATCGTTCCAGGCGGAGCGATTGATGCCGAGCTCGGGCAGGCGACAAAGCGCGGCGACGGTAAAATCATGCAGGTGCAGGCTCGACCAGCCGCCCCGACCCTGCCGCCGGGCACCCAAGTAGAAGCGCATCTCCTCGGAGGCCAGCGGGATGAATGTCTGGATCGGGATGTTAGTGAGGATTTTGGACTTGTGCTCGGCGGCCCCCGCCCCATCCTTTTTTTCTCGGCAAGACGGCGCGCCGCGCGGCGCGGCGTCCTCTACATTCGAGGGCGCGGGCTCGCCCGCGCTCCGCTGATCAACGCTGGCGTTACAAGGTACTTCGTTAAAATCTTGAGTTGTATCTTGTATATAGGACCGCTCGTTTTCGTGCGGTCGACCGTGCGTTTCTGACATCGCCTGCAGCAGATCCAGCGCCGCAGTGCAGAGCGCATCGGCCTCGTCGACATGCGCCTCGAGCCCCTCGAGCGACATCCGGTGCAGCTTGTCCGCGTTCGGCCAGGCCTCGAAGGCGTCGGCAATGTCTTCGACTTCGCCCGTCCGGCCATGCTCCGCGATCAGCTCGGCGAGGCAACTCTTCAGGTGCTTCTTGTGGATGCTGCGAAGCCCACGCAGCTTCGCGTGCTGCTGGCGCCCCTCTTCGATCCCCTCGCGGAGCGCGAGGAACTCCTGGCACCTCTTGATGGCCACGGAGAAGTACACGCCGCATCCGACAAAGCCCGAGCGCGCGCCGTTTCCCATGGTGCGCTTCTCGATCAGCCCGGCCGCGACCAGTTGCGCCTCGTCCGCCCGGATCCGGCTCGGCGAGACCTTCCGCTTCTTGGCGATCTCGGATTGCGCGAGATAACAGCAGGGCTCCTCTTCGCCGGTCTTGAAGGCGCGGGGGCGAGTGGCGCCGATCATGGTGCGGAAGGTCGCGAGCGCAGCGCTTCTGACCCCGAGCAGCGGAGCTACGGCGTCAATCAGCGCAACGAAGCCGTCGCGCTCCATACCCTGCGGCAAAGAGGGGAAGGAGATGTGTTGTCGGGCCTCTAAAATGGCTTCAGCCATATGCATCGGTCTGTATTCCTCGTCCGGTATTGGCGAGGCGGCGCCAGACAAGATTTACCCGTTCGCACAGGTGCGTTTTTCCTTGTCTGCCAATGGGGGAGGCTGATAGAGTCGCAAGTGATGAGGCTTGCTTCCAAGGGTTTGCACACCCTTGTTCTAAGAGCTCCCCCGTGAAGGTTGCCGCCTTCGCGGGGTTTCTTATTTGGGGGGTGGGGAAGCTGCTCCTTTCTTTCCAAGCGCCGCATGCGGCGACGCGCCTGCCTCTTTTGGTCCGCTCTGCAAGCCGCGGCCTCGCGCGGCAAACGGGCCGCTAGTAATTCACCTGCTCGTAGCCGTAGTTGCCCTGGTAGTCCGACCAGTCCACGAAGACCGATCGGCGCGAAATGTAAGGGCAGCTTTCACCCCAGCCCTCATCGCCGACAAAGGCGGCCGGCAGCGCCGAGGGACTGCTTTCGCGCCAGTAGAAATCCCCCTGCAGGCCGTATCGACCGACGCGCACGCGGCTCTTACGCTCACAGTGGTCATTGTCGCTGCCCCGCTCCCGCTGGCGCATGACCTCGACGCTGTAGACCCGGATCGAACGCACGAAGTCGAAGACCGGGTCGCTGATGTCGATGTCGGCCACGCCATTCTCGGAGGTGTAGTCGGCGATCTGCTGCAGGAGAGCGGGTCTCGGTGCGCCCGCAACCGCAGCCTTTTTCATCACCGCAGAGATGAGCGCGTCCAGCGGCACCGCACCTTTGAGCGTACCCGCGGGTCCGATGTCGCCTCCAAACGGCGATTGGACGGAGTGCGCGCCTAGGTCAAACGCAACATCATAGAGGCGCTGCTCCGGCGTTTGCCCCGCGTTTCCCGAATAGGCCGCGTGCATCGGGCAGCGCCAGATCTGCAGCGGCGGCTCGATGGGCGACGGTGTGATCCTGCGGATGAACTCCGTCTTTGCTGCGACGCAGGGCGCCGAGGCGGGCCAGCCGCCGGAGAGACAGAGCAGGATCGCGCAATCGATCTGGTAGGCGCGCGCCGGCTGCGATGTCACGGCCAGGCTCCCGGTGAATGCCAGGGCAGCCGTGGCCGCAGCGCCGAGGAGATGCTTCATCGCCCTACTCCCGTTAAAGGTGTGCCGGCAACCAATCACATCACTTCTTTGGATGTCCAGCGGGTTTTGCGCTCGATCCATCATTCTTGAATATGTTTCTCATCTGAATGAAGGGCTTGCAGGCGCGCGTAGGCCTCGAGCGCTGCGTCGATGTCCTGCCGTGCCGTCTCCTCCGCCAGCTTAAGACACCGCAGGTAGTGCTGCGCCTCGGTGAAGTAATTCGAGAACTCCAGTCCAAGCTCATCGCGGTATTCCTCGATGACGTCCTGCGGCAGGTCCGCCGTGGGGACCGGCGGCGGCACACAGTCCAGCGCCGTCGTTTGCGCAACGGCCGAGTTTGCAAGACTCGCCGCGACCAGGGCCGCCCCAGAGGCAGCACCTCCGGCGCACCGGGTGGTATGCACAAACATCCGCATCATGTCTTAGGCATCACTATGTGGTACTTTTTCCGTTTGTAGTATCTTGCAATTACGTATTGCACCATCTTCTGTTTCACGCTACCCAAAAAATGTGTATGCCTCCTCCATGTCACTCGACACATCGAACGACCCCAGGAACGAGGCAAAAAAATGAGAGAAGTTTCACCAGTGATTACGCTTGCGGGAGTGAGGGAAACCCTGGAAGCCGGTGGGACAGTTGAAGTCGAGTGCATCGAAGCGCCAGCGCGCGTGAGCAACCAATTCCAGGCCGCGTGGAAGTTCTACGCCGTTGCCGAGGTTGACGGTCAAACGCACCGACTGCTTCTTGTCCACGGTAGGGATATCAAGACGAGGACCATCCGAACCCTGACAGGTCTCCTGTCCTTCGGCATGGATCTCGGCGTCTCCCCCATTTCCGTTCCGCGTCACGTAGGAGAGCGCGCGGTTTGGAAAACCTATGAGGACACGTCAAAAGACTAGACGATTTTGTGCCTCCGCCGCGTTTGCGGCGATGGCACCCTGGGCCCACGCTGAGGTCATCGACCTCGGGGGCCCACGAGATGCGGGGCGGGTCACCGCCTCGGTTCTCGACTTCGGCAAGCCGAAGGATTTTTCTTCTGAAGCCGGGGGCACGCAGGCTATTGCTGCCTCCGTTGCCCCCTCCCGTCCCGGCCTTTCGCGCCGTCATGGCACTGCTGAGGTCGAGCGCCTGATCTCCACCGTTGCGCAGGCCCACGCTCGCCATCCCGGCCTCCGCCGCGCGGGCATCTCCCCTGTGGAGTGGATCGCCCTCTTCCGGGCCAATATCGCCATCGAGAGCAATTTCCGGCAATCGGCCCGATCGCATGTGGGCGCGATCGGCCTTGGCCAGCTCATGCCCGGGACCGCGCAGGTCCTCGGGGTCGATCCGCACGACCCACGCGAGAACCTCGACGGCTCCGCCCGCTACCTCCTCATGCAGCTCGAAGAATTTGGATCGGTGCCCCTGGCGCTTGCCGCCTACAACGCCGGTCCGGATGCCGTCGCCCGGTATCAGGGCATTCCTCCCTACCGGGAGACACAAGGGCACGTTCGCAAGGTGCTCGACGTCTACCTGGCAACCATCGGTAAGGACCGCATATGACCACGATCACGAAAGGGCTTATAGGCCGCCTCACCTCCCTCAACTGGAAGGGGCTGCTCTACCTCTTGCCCATCTTCGCGCTCATCGCCGAGCCCGCGCTGGCGCAGAACCTCGATCCGCTCGAGAACATGCTCGCCACGATTGTCGATGCGCTGACCGGCCCCATCGGCCGGCTGATCGCGATCCTCGCGCTCGTGGGGTCCGGCTACATGATGTTCACCGGCCGCCTCAACTGGCCGCTCTTTCTCGTCATTCTCGTCGGCGTTGTCATCGTCTTCTCCGCCGAAACCATCATCGACGGTTTCACGGCCACCTGACGCCATGAGCCTCCCCGTCCCGTGTGGCGCGGGAGGCCTTCTTCGTTGGAGCGCATGACGATGCAAGAGCACCCCCTGTTTCTCGGACTGACACGTCCTCCCAAGTTCTTCGGGCTGCCGCTGGGCTATTTCATCAGCCTGGCGCTCGGCTCGGTGATCCCCTTTGTCGCTTTTGACGATGTGCGGTTCCTCGGCATCGCCCTCGTCGCCTACCCGATCCTCTGGCTCGTCGCGGACCGGAACCCGCATCTTTTCCAGATCGTCGCGGGAGTTCTCTCCACCACCCCGCGCACCCGGACCTACAAGCGCAACGGGGGCGATCGCTATGTCTCTTAACCGCCTCTCCGCCCTCTTCGAGGACAGCGCCCTGCTGCGCTCGGTGCTGCCAGAGAGCCTCTTTGCCGAAGAGCCGGTGGCGCGCCACCTGCCCTATCTCTCTGCCCCCGAGGATGATCTCATCCTGACCCGGCAGGGCGATCTTCTCGCCTCGGCCGTCATCGGCGGCATCGACAGCTTCACCGCCGAGGCCCCGGAGATCGAGGCGCTGACGCAGGGCTTTGCGCGCCTCGTCGGCCAACTCGGCGAGCGCTTCGGCTTTTACGTGAACAAGATCACCATCCCGGCGGATCTCGACCTTCCCCCCATGGACGACGGCGGCTTTGCTGCAGAGATCGACTGGCGCTGGCGCGAGACGATCGCAGCGAAATCCCTCAAGCGCCGGGTCCTGCTGCTCACCCTCGCCATGCGCCCGAGCGCCAGCCAGAAGATGGGGCTGGGCCGGGCGGTCAACTCCAGTTTCGAGGCCGACCTCGCGCTGCGCAAGGAGCGCATTTCCGAGGCCATGGGGCTGCTGCAGGCGATGTATCACGCGGTGGGGTTCCGCCGCCTGCGTGTCTCGGACGGCGATTGGCTGGGCTATCTCGGCACAGTGCAGGGCCAGGAGTTCCAGCCGATGCACGGCCAGCCGGGCCAGTTTCTCTCGGCCTCCATGACCAACGCCCAATATCTCTTCAAGGGAAAGCGCTTTGCCATCGACAATGGCATGTCCCGCCGCTTCGGTGCGATCTTCGGGGTGAAGGCCTGGCCGAACAAGTCGCTGCCAACCGTGCTCGACGCGCTGGAGCTGCCCTACGACATCGTGGTCACCAACAGCTTCACCCCGATCCGCAACAACGAAGCCGAAGAAAAGATCGCCCGCACCGCGCGGCAGATGGGGGCGACCGAAGATGCCGCCCAGTCCCTGCGCGCAGGGCTTTACGAGCTGCTCGATGACATCGCCTCCGGCCGCGGCGTTCTCGGCAAGCACCAACTCACCGTCATGGTCACCGCTGATAGCGGAAAGGCCCTGGAAGAAGCCGCCTCGGAGGTTTGGCGCGCCGGGCAGGAGTCGGGCGCCACGCTGGTGCGCGAAAGCTTTGCCGCCCGCGCCATGTTCTTCAGCCAGGCGCCGGGCAATTGGCGCTACCGGCATCGCGCAGCGCTGACCACCTCGACCAACTTCGCCGATTTTGCCGCCTTCCACGCCGGCGCGCCCGGGCGCGACAAGCACCAATCGCCCTGGGGCGAGACCATCACGGTTTTGCCCTCAGTCTCATCCTGCCAGTACCGGTTCAACTTTCATGAGCCTGGATCGCGGACCGCCGAGCCGTCGGGCGGGCACACGCTGGTGCTGGGGCGCCCCGGCTCGGGCAAGACGCTTGGCACCGCGTTTCTGATGGCCCAAGCCCGCCGCGTCGGCGCGCGCATCGTGGTCTTCGACAAGGATCTCGGCCTCGAGATGGCCGTGCGCGCTTTGGGCGGCACCTACAGCACGGTGCGCATTGGCCAGCCCACGGGCTTCAATCCCTTCCTTACCGAGACCGACAGCCGCGGCGCGGCCTGGCTCACCGATTGGACCGCCGACATTCTCTCGCGGAGCGGTCGCCCGCTCGAGACCTTCCAGACCGTGGCGCTGAATGACGCGATCCGCCGCGTGGTGGCCGCCGAACCCGAACTGCGCAGCTTCTCGGCCCTGGCCTCGGCGGTGAACCAGACCGACGATGATGGTGATCTTGTCTCCCGGGTGCGCGAGTGGACCGCGGCGGGCCGCTTTGGCTGGCTCTTCGATGAAGAGGCCGAGACCGGCATCCAAATCGGCGAAGATGTCGTCGGCATCGACATGAGCGAGCTTCTGGACCTCGGCACGGAACGCACCGCTCTCCTGGCCTATCTCTTTCGCCGGATCGAGCGCGTCATCGAGGACCGGCGGCCCACCATCCTCGTCATCGACGAGGCCTGGAAGATGCTGAACGACGAGATGTTCGTGAAGCGCCTGCAGGAATGGCTCGTCACCATGCGCAAGAAGAACTGCGTGGTGATGATGCTCACCCAGACCCCCGGTCACCTCGCGCAGTCGAGCGTCGGCGCGATCATCTCCGAGATGGTCTCGACGCAGATCCTGTTTCCGAACCCTGCGGCCCATCCCGAAGATTACCGCATCCTCAAGCTCAATGACCGCGAGGCGGAGTTTGTCTCGCAAAGCACCGGTGGTCTGCGCCTCGCGCTGCTGCGCTCGGCCGGCGACAGCCTCTTCGTCAACTTCGACCTCTCCGGCCTCGGCCCGGATCTCGTCACGGTGCTCGGCGGCGGGGCCAAGGGCGAAGACCGCGCGCCCTTCGAGTGGCGCCGCAAGTCTGATTTCTGGAAGGACATGGCATGACAAAGCTCCTCGCCACCGCTGCCCTGATGCTTACCCTCGCCGGCTGCGCCGCCGGCGTCTCAACCGGGCGCAAGTCGCCCTGCGCCGGCACGTTCCGGACCGAGGGCAGCTACGCGGTCGTCCCGGCCACGGCAACGCGCGGCGCCGTGGTGAGCCGGGGCATCTCCTCCCCTTCCCAGATGAGTTTTGCTGCGGAGGGCGCGGATGATTGCCAGTTCTCCCCGCTCTGAGGGCATGCGGGCACCCAAGGTATCGCGGACCGGGGCGGCGGGACTGGGCGTGGTTGGGCTGATGCTGGCTGCAGTCCCTGCCCCTTGCGCCCTGGCGCAAGGCGTGCCGATCGTCGACGGCTCGAACCTCGCCAATGCGATTTCGCGCCTTTCCGAGGGCGAGCGCGACTTTGCCAAGCAGCAGGAAAAGCTCGGCCGCCGCGAGGCGCAGCAGGATCTGCACCAGGACCAGCTGGAGGCCTACGCGCGCTTCCTCGAGCAGACGACGGGCACCACCGATGTCTCGGGCTTCGAAGACGGCGCGGGCGGGTTTCCGAGCGCTGCAGACACCTACCCGGTCACCGAAGACGGCAGCGCCGACGCACAGCGGCTCTTTGGTGACGATGCCGGCGTCGAGCAGATGATCATCGAGACGGCTGCGAAATACGAAACCCATGCCGGTGTCGGCGCGGCGGGCCTGACCCCGGTCACCTGGCGCATCCTCTTCCAATCGCTCATCAAGCAGGAGAGCCGCTTCAACAACGCCGCGGTCTCCCATGTGGGCGCCATGGGCTTTTGCCAGCTCATGCCCGGCACCGCCGCCGACCTCGGCGTTGATCCGCGCGATCCCTGGCAGAACCTCGACGGCGGCGCGCGCTACATCCTCGCCCAGCTCAAGTCCTACGGCCGGATCGATTTTGCCCTCGCCGCCTATAACGCTGGTCCCGGCAATGTCGACAAATACGGCGGCGTGCCGCCCTTCGACGAGACCCAGAACTACGTCCGCCGGATCCGCGGCTACTATGATGGCTACCTGTCGCTCATCACCGGCAAGGATCAGACCGGCACGCTCGCCGGGGTCGATGGTGCCTCGGCGCAATGGGGCAATTGGTCTGACGCTTCCATGGGCTATGCCGGCGAGGTGAACACCCAGATCGATCACGCGATGCAGCGCATCTATGGCCTCCTGCAGCAGGCCAGGCCCGAGACCGAAAAGCAGGCGGTAGATCACAACACCTACATGATGGCCGAGCGCGCCCGGCTCATGGCGCTGACCCTGCGCATGCGCGCCGCGCAGGTGAAGGTCGACGGCGCCCGCGGCATGTCGGACGCCGCCCAAGGTCTGCAGGCCACGAATTTCTGGGAGTATCGCGATGAGTGAAAGGACCGCTCGCACGGCCCTGCGCCGCTTTGCCATCTGCCTCGGCACAGCCAGCGCCGCGGCGCTCTCGCTGGCCGCGCCCGGTCTCGCGCAGGGCGTGCCGGTCATCGACGGGTCGAACCTCGCAAAGAATGTCGAGCAGCTGCAGCAGGCGCTGCAGGATGCCGAAAACCAGATCGAGCAAATCCAGCAGCTCAAAAAGCAGATCGAACTGCAGATGGAGCAGATCACAAGCCTCGAGTTCATCGGGGACTCGCTGACCGGCTTCAATGACATCGCCACGCTCTACAACAGCGCCGAAGACCTGCGGGACCGCGCCGCCAAGATCACCGATCTCAGCGGCTTCGCCGACGACCTGGCCATGGGGGATTTCGACGCGCTGCTCGACAATCTCCTCGATGGCAATGTCACCATGGGCGAAAAGCACGCTGCCGAGCAGATGCGCGAGACCCTGGCCTCGGCCGGGCTGACCTCCGACCGGCTCTCGCAGCTGTCGTCCTCGGAGAACCCCCAAGACAAGGTCATCGCCCAGACCGCGGGCACCAGCGCGACGGCGATTGCCGCGGCGCAGCTGTCGTACGAGGAGGCTGAAACCAGCCTCGAGCGGGTCAACGGACTGGTGGATGAGATCGCCAATCAGGAGACGCTCAAGGAGAGCGTCGATCTCAACACCCGCATGGCGGCCGAAACCAACTTCATGCTCGGCCAGATGTGGCGGCTCAATGCCGCCGCCGGCCTCGCGCAGGGCCAGACCGGCGTGAACTGGGCCGCCGAACAGGCCAAGGAACGCAGCTTCTTTGATTACTCGGGCACCGCCGACTGAGCGGCGCCCAAACGCGATTTGAAAGAGGAGACCGATATGTTTGCGAAGATGATCACGGGCCTGACGGCGAGCCTCGTCCTGGCAGGTGCCGGCGGTGCGGCCTGGGCCGTGGACTACAGCGCCGCCTCGGCGCCGGAGCTGAGCGCCGCGGCCGTCGCGGCGGTCGAGGCGGAAGATGGTGACGAGCTGCTGGCGATCATGCAGGAGATGCAGAGCCGCAGCATGTATTTCTTCGAAGGCGACGAGGCGCTCTGCCGCCGGGAGCCGCCGAAGATCGGGCTGCTCGCCAAGCCGGGGTTCAATTTCGGCACGGCCCGCACCGCGTACGAAACATTCAACATGTCGCAGCGCCTCGAAGAGCAGACCTGCACCTGCCCGCAGGCCGCGCGCTCATTCGAGGAGTTCTCGGTCGAGTTCCTTGGCGTGATGCCGGAGGACATTTCCGAGACGGACATGGCGAAACTGCGTGAATACAATATCGCGAACAAGAATGACGTGTACCGGGCCTATCGCACCTTCCGAAACGAGAGCTGCAGGGATGCCCCGTGATGGCGATCATTGCGGATGCTCTTTCGGCCGTGGACACGACGGCTGCGTCTGTCGGCGCTGCCGCCTACAACGAGGTGGCTGGCTCGGTCATCCCGGTGTTCCGCGTTGGCGCGGTGCTCCTCGTGGCGATGACAGGGATCAACCTCGCCATCCAGGCTGTCCCGATGACACTCCGCAATGGGCTGAGCCTCATCATGCGGATCACCCTGGTCGCGATCTTCCTGTCTTCCTTTGCCAACTTCGACGCGATCTATGGGGTGCTGACAGAGACGCCGAGCCAATTGGGCGGCACCATTCTTGAGGCGACCACGGGTGCGATTGTGACCGACCTCTATGACGGCCTCGATACACTCTTCGTCAAAGCCCTCGATTTGGGCCAGACGGTTTCCGAGAACGGCTCCTATATCTCCGGCGCCCTTGCCAGCCTGCTCATGTTCCTCATTGCAGCCCTGATGGCGACGATCTCCATCGTCGTCATCTGCGCCGCGAAACTGATGATTGCGGTGCTGATTGTTGTCGGGCCGCTGGCGATTGCCTGCACGCTCTTCAAGCAATCGGCGCCAATCTTCGAGGCCTACGTAAAGTTGGCCCTGGGGTTCGCCTTCGTGCCCTTGCTGACCGCGGCCATGGCCGGCTTCACCATTGCCACCAGCGAGATGCTCACCTCAGATCTTGGCGGTGCCGAGACCATTGGCGACATCATCGGCTTCGTGGTCGTCATGATGCTCGGCACCGGGCTCATGTTCATGGTCCCGACCATCGCCCAATCCCTCGGCTCCACAGCCATCGGCCTCGGGCACGCCGCCTCCGGCACCTACCAGCAGGCCAAGTCCCACAGCTATGGCGCCGTCGCCGGCGCCCGCGGCATGGCCGAGGGCATGAGCGGACGCAAGGAACCCAAATACGGGATCAGCTCCGGCGCCCGCCGGGAAGGTCATGCGGTCGGCTCGGCAATCTCGAGCGCCGCGGGCGGCGCGCCTGGCAGCGCGGCCGCGGCAGCCCGGCTCGCCGTGTCCCTGGCACAAAAATCCGTCGCCAAGGACGGCAAGTAATCGGCCCGCGAAGGAGGTTTTGGTGAAAGAACACAGCTTCGATACGGACATCATCATGGCCCCGCGCCGCAGCGAAAAGCGCGCCTGGATCGTCGCCGGCGTTGCCACCGGCGTCTCTGTCCTGATGGCCCTCTCCATCGCCACGATGATGCCGCTCAAGACGACCGAGGTCTTCACCGTGCTGGTGGATCGCGACACAGGTGCGGCCGAGCGCATCATGCAGGTTCAGCCCACCGGCATCGAGGATGAGCAGGCGGTGAAGGAAAGCCTGCTGGTCTCCTACGTCTCGGATCGCGAGTCCTTCCTCATGGCCGGCATCCAGGAGCGTCTCGAAAGCGTGCAGCGCCGCTCGGCCGGCGGCGCACGGCGCTCGCTGGCGGCGCTTTGGAGCAATGACAGTGACAATGAGAGCTACCCGCCCCGCCTCTATGGGCAGGGCGCGGAAGTGACCGTCCGCGTGAAGACCATCACCTTCCTCGAGCCGACCGTCGCCCAGGTCCGCTATGAGAAGACCCTGCGCACGCCGCGCCAGGACAGCGTCACCCGTCCCTTCGTGGCGGTCATCGGTTTCGAGTTCCAGCCGCGCGAGGAACGCGCCCTCGAGCGGGTCTGGGAAAACCCGCTCGGCTTTATGGTGACCAGTTTCAATGTCTCTGCCGAGACGCTGGGAGGCTGACCATGCGACATGCCAAAGCCCTCACGCTTGCCACCCTTCTCCTCCTGCCTCTGCCCGCGCTGGCCGAACGCGCGCCGCAGACCATGGGCCAGGACGCCCGCGTGCGCTCGGTCTGGTACAACCCCTCGGACGTGATCCGCGTGGATACGAACCTGCGGACCAACACCGCGCTCGAGCTCGGCCGCGGTGAGCGGATCGAGCAGGTCCTGCTCGGGGATTCCGAAGCCTTCGATGTCGAGGTTCTGTCGAACCGCAACACGGTCTCGGTAAAGCCGGTCATCGGCAGCGCCCACAGCAATATGACCATCTACACCTCGCGGCGTGCGATTGCTTTTGTCCTCACAGAAGGCCGCAGCAAGACCCCAACTTTCCGCGTCGCGGTCAAATATCCCGAGGATCAGCCGGCTGCCCGGGCCTCGAGCACGCCCAAGGCCATCGGCACCCGCGACACCGGCTATGAATACGCCGGCGGCGGACAGGCCCGGCCCACGGCGGTCTGGAACGACGGACATGCGACGTATTTCGAGTTCCACCCAGGGGTCCGCCCTTCGATCTTTGCCGTCGATAGCGAGGGCTATGAGCTGACGGTGAACTCACAAACCCGTGGCCGGGTTGTGCGTGTCGGCGGTGTGGCCGAGGCCTTCACCATCCGGATCGGTGACGAGGTGATCTGCATCCGCCGCGTGGCGGGGGGCAAGACCGTGGATCCCTTCATTCTCCGCAGCCTTGCCGGGAAGGAGTTCTGAGATGGCCGAACGCAAGGACGCCGACGATCAGGCTTTCGAGGAGACCGACTTCGAGGCTGACGGCACCGCGCAGGAGAAAGCCTACCATGTTGAGCGCAAGCCCCGCCGCGCGGCGCCGGGGCTGAACTCGCTCGCCGGCAAACTGGTCTCCGGCATTATCGCGGCCTGCCTGCTCGTGGTGCTGGCCTACGCCATGGTCGCCGGCGAAGACGAGAGCGCGCCAGTGGAAACCTCCAACGTCACCGAGTTCCAGGACGGGGCGAGTGGCAGCGGATTTGGCAACATCGCGCCTGCCGCCGCCCCAGAACCCGAGGAGGACGAGTTTGACTTCGGCCTCATCCAGGACCAGCTCGACAGTCAGCGCAGCGCCCTCGAAGAGCGCAATGCCTCCCTGCAGGAACAGATGCAGCAGCTGCAAAGCAGCCTCGCCGATCTGTCCGGTCGTGCCGGCAGCGAAGACAGCGCCGTCGTCGCGGACCTCTCCCGCGCCCTGCAGGAAACGCAGGAGCAGAACGCGCAAATGGCGCAGCAGATGCGCGAGGAGTTCGCCAATCAGCTGAAATCGCTGCAGGCGGCCAATGAAGAGCGGATGACCCAGCAGGAAGAGACGCTGGAGTCGCTGCGCCGTGAAAACCTGGCGCTGCAGACCGAGATCACCACCGCCAGCAATGACGCCGCACAGGAGGCCCAGGACGCCGAGGCCGCGCGCCGCCGACAAGCTGAGCGTGAGGCCGAGCTGGCCGAACGTCGGCGCCAGCAGCAGGAAGAACTGCAGGCCCGCGTCGAGTCCGAGGCGGTGATCTACGACAGTGGCGCAAGCTCAGGCAGCGCGGGTCCGGCGAGCGGCGGGTCCGGGGACACAGCCAGCCAGCTTAGCCCGCGTGGGCAATCGCGCGACAGCGCGCTGCGCGCCTTTGTCACCGGCAGCACTGGTGCCACGCCGACCGAGCAGGCGACGGAGATTGCCAATCCCTCCTACACGGTCCTGCAGGGCACGATGATCCAGGCGAGCCTCGAGAACGCCGTCGACTCCTCCCTGCCCGGCGCCGTCTCGGCCGTCGTCAACTACCCGGTCTGGTCCTTTGACCAGAGCCAGGTGCTAATCCCCTCCGGCTCGCGCCTTTTCGGCTCCTACAGCTCGGACATCGACATAGGTCAGGGGCGCATCCTCATCGGCTGGACCCGTCTCGTCACCCCCGATGGCCAGTCGGTGCAGCTCTCGGCCTTCGGCGGCGATCAGATGGGCCGCTCGGGCATCAGCGGACAGGTCGACACGCGCTTTGGCACCCGCTTCGGCAATGCCGCGCTGATCTCGCTCATTGGCGCAGGGCCCAGCATTGCCGCCGCGCAAATCGACGATGACACCACCTCCGACATTGCCCGCGATGTCACCGAGGACGTTGGCGACGCCACCAGCTCTGCGGCGGCGGACTACGCCACCCTGCCCCCGATCATCACCGCCCTTCAAGGCAGCGCCATCACGGTCATGGTTGATCGCGATTTGGAATTCTTTTGATGAACAAGGCTCCGCCGCGCGCCTCCTTCCTTGCAAGCTACCTTGTGCCTCTGGGCCCCTATCTTGGGGATCCTCACGTGGTGGAGGTGGCGATCAATCCCGATGGCGGGGTCTGGGTCGAGCGGCAGGGGGACAGCCACATGAAGCGGGCCGAAGGGTTGAGCGTCGCGCCGGCCCAGGCCACCGACCTCGCCAAGGCCATCGCCTCGGAGGTCGATGTGCCGCTCTCGGCGAAAAAGCCGATCGTGTCGGGTAAGATCACGCATGCCGGCGCGCCGCTGCGGGCGCAGGTCGTGGCGACCCCGGTGATTGAAGGCGCACCCTCGATCTGCTTCCGGCGGTATTCGCAGTCCAAGCTCGAGATCGGAGACATGACGCTTCTGCATGGCGAGCTCGTCGATCTCGACAAACGCCGCCGCGACCGGGCACAGCAGGTGCGCGAGTTGACCGGTGCGGGCAAGGTGACCGAGGCCATGCAGCTCTGCATCGAGGATCGGCTCAACGTGGTGATCTCCGGCGGCACCTCCACCGGCAAGACCACCTTCGCCCGCGCGCTTCTCGACATGGTGGACCCGCGAGAGCGCCTCGTCACCATTGAAGACGCCTTCGAGCTCTTCCCGGCCCACGCCAATACCGTCTCCATGAAATCGGACCGGCTGCCGGGATCCGAAAAATCCCCCGCCAAGCTCCTGGAATCCAGCCTGCGGATGCGCCCCGACCGGATCATCCTTGGTGAGCTCCGCGGCTTCGAGGCCCTCACCTTCCTCGAGGCCATCAACACCGGCCACGGTGGGTCCTTCACCACCATCCACGCTGACACCGCCCTCAAGGCAATCGATCGGCTTGCCATGATGGTGCTCGGCACTGGGCTCAACATGAGCTTCGAAGAGGTGCGCCGCTACTGCGCGCACAGCATCGATGTGGTGATCCAGCTTGGGAGGGAGTATGGCCGACGGGGGATCGCGGAGATTTTTCTGCCGGGGATGGGAAGCTGACGATCGTTCAGGTAAGAGCCTTGCGCACCAGTGAAGACGGGCAATGCTTACGCGTGATATTTTGCGCGTTGGCCAGGGACCTGCATAGAGGGCACCCTTTCGGCCGGGATGGCGAAAGCTTCAACACATCGCCAAGATCGTTGCACAGCCGCGAAGGGTCTTTCGCGCCCGAGAACCTGTAGGGTACCACTTTACACCTGTCGCCTATCAGCTTACATAAGGTCATGATCAAGACTTTCGCACACAAGCAGCTGAAAGCCCTCTGGGAGACTGGCAAGTCAAAGATCGACGCGCGCATGCACAGCCGCATTCTGCGGCGCCTGGATGCGCTCGACGCCGCCACGGCGCCCGAAGACATGAACCTGCCGGGCTTCGACTTTCACAGTCTGCGAGGTCACACTCCAACGCGCTACACCGTCCATGTGAACGGCCCGTGGTGCATCACCTTCGAGTTCCGCGACGGCGACGCCTATGTGCTGGACTACGAGCAATATCACTAGGAGGCGAGGATGAGCCGCAACCCTAACCGCTGCCCGACGCATCCGGGCGAACTGCTCCGCGAGGATGTGATCCCCGCGACCGGGAAATCCAAATCCGAAATCGCGCGCCTTCTGGGCATATCGCGTCAGCACCTGCATGACCTGCTGGCCGAACGGAAGCCCGTCAGCCCGGAAGTCGCCGTGCGGCTTGGAAAGCTATTCGGCACCGCGCCACTGGTCTGGATCAGGATGCAGGGGGCCTATGATGCCTGGCATGCAACCCGCGACGTCGATGTGTCGGCCATCCCGACACTGAGCGCCGCGGCCGATAGCTCGGCCACGACCTAGTTCTTCGCTTCTGTGTCCCGACCTCCTGAAGCGCGAAGCTCTCGGATGAACGTCCGAGGAATCCGCTGACGGAGACGTGACGAGGCAGACGACGAGGTGCAGTGGTGGGCCCGACCGCCACTTATCTTGTCGATTGACAATTTAATTGAGCAGAGTATCTTCAGTGCCGAGGAACAAGCACACGTCGAAGGAAATCGAGACCGTCATCCAAGAGCTCGAAGAGCTGGGATGGGCTCTTATCGAAGGCAAAGGGCACGCGTGGGGGATCCTCCGGTGCCCTGCGAACGATAAGGAATGCCGCTGCGGCGAGTTTTGCCAGATGTCGGTCTGGTCGACACCCAAGAACCCGCAGCAGTTCGCGAAGAAGATCCGGCAGAAAGCTCTGGCCTGCGTGAGGCTTGATAAAGAAGGCGAAGGAAAGTCCGATGGCTGAAGAAATCGAATTCGAACTGGTCTTCGCGCTCCCGGAAGGTGAGCACGATGCATTTGCGCTTTCCGACGCCGTCTTCGAGGCGGGTTTTGAGGATGCTCTCGTGGGCACCGGTCATTCCGGTCTGCTGGGTGTAGAGCTGGAAGCCGAAGGGGACGATGCAGAGAGCGTGATCCTTGAGACCGCGCGGGCGCTGATCAAAGCGCTGCCGGCGGGCACGGTCCTGCGCGAGGTCCGCCCTGACCTGGTGAGTCTCGCAGATGTTGCCGAAAAGCTCGAAGTGAAGCGTCAGGCCCTTCAGCAGCGCAAGATGCCCCTCCCCGTCGCGGGCGGGCTATACCGCATTGATGAGATGATCGAGGTGGTAATGGAGGCCTCCATGCCGAAAGAGGGCCAGCGCCGTCCTCGTTTTAACCTCGCTTCCGCTTCGAAGTGGTTTCGCGCGGGACCCGCTGCACGCCGCGTGAATGCGCAACTGACAATGCGTGAAATCGACCCTGCCACCATCGAGCGAACGCCCCGTCCCGATAGCGAAGAGACTTTTGTCCTTCGCCCCTGAATGGGCAGGATTTTAGCAGTTCCGCACTCCGCACAAACGTGTATTTTGGGAAATTCACATCTTTCCGACTTGGCAACGAGACCCGACAGGCGCGTGGATCAAAAAGTCGTGCAGATGTTTCATGAAGCCGCCCCAGTAATGTGCACGAGAGTTGGAGAGTCATGTCCGGCTCCTAAATGCGGAGAGGAAGAGGTCACACGTAGAATCTTAGACTTTCACCTGTATCCTACTGCCTCTCTAGGCGAAATCTCGACAGAACTAAGAAGTACCATCGCAGACTGCAAATGAGTGAAATAGACACCTCTGCGGATTTCGCAGAAATCGGCCGCGGCACAGAGCCGCTGAAGCCCCATAGAAAACCATATTTAACAACGCGTATCGGGAGATTTCTGGAAAGATTTTCCTATCTTGATCTAACGGCAGTTGCCATCACATCGTTAATGCTATCCACGGCGTACTTCTACCTCAACAGGCGATAGAATCACACAAATCATCTCTGTGCTTAAATCCAGACCGAGGTCAGAATGAAATCGACTGATGCGCTCAGCCTCCCGACGTAAGCGTAACAGCCCGAGAATGTCTCGGCCCAGCGGAATCTGCTCAGGTTAGGCCGCTAATCTGAATGCCTCGGCAAACCGCGCGCTGTACTGCTGGCAGGTCTCGACCGTCTCCCCCGCCTGCCTAATCTGCGCTAAGCTCGCAACCTTCCGCTTCGGCCTGACGGTCAGCGGCGGATAGGGCAGTGCGTGCCCATGTCGCGCCGCCTCAATCGGCCCGAAGTGGTGGTCCTCGTAGGACGTGATCCGGTGCGCCTTGATGGGATACTGACCCTCCGGCAGGATCAGCACCCGGTCGATCGGGAACTGCAGCAGCTTGCCCGGTGATAGCAGCGCCCGCTCTTCGCTGCGGCGACTGATATTGGCACTGTCGTCGAACTCGCGAATGCGGCTCTGGCTTTCGGTCTTCGACACCACGGTGTGCTTGCCCAGCATGTCTGACATGGCCGTCGCCGTGTCCTCCTGCGGCGTCATGAAGATTTTCACCCGGTGCCGGCCATGAGCGCGCGGCGCCCGCGCCTCGCCGTAGAGCGACTGGTTGTCGAGACCGCCGACGGGAGGCCCCTGCTTTCCCCACCCTTGTTCCGCGATGGAGTTGCTTGCAGCCGCAGCAAGCGGGGTTCTGGCCGCAGCGCCGATCACGTTGGCGGTCGTTCAAGGCCGCACCAAACCCGGGAGCGCAAACCCACCATTCGCTGCGCCTTGCCGCAGCGCCGCCGATCGGGACAAAGCGTCACCCCCCCTCCATCTTCTCTTTCCTTCAGCTGATCCATTTGCCTGACGACTTCTAAAAGCCGTAGTCCTTTTATCCCATCTAGCGCCTTATTCTCACCCAAAAGCCACCGAGAACGGATGTCATCATCAAGCGCAATCCAGATCTTGCGATCGCAGTCACATTATCGCGACTTGCAGTCAGCTTTCATTCCGACGACATAGGGCCGATCCCAATTTGGAGAAACCAATGACTTCGCAACTCGATCTACAAGCAATGTCAAAAGAAGATCTGGTGGCGCTGAGCAAGAAAGTTGACAAAGCGCTCGCCGACTATGATTCTCGCAAGAAAGCCGAGGCTCGAGCCGCCGCCGAGGCTCTTGCAAAGGAAGCCGGGTATTCCCTCTCGGAATTGATGGAGGCCGGAAGCACCAAAGGCTCGAAAGGCACGCCCAAGTACGCACACCCCGAGAACTCGGCCCAAACGTGGACTGGCCGGGGTCGAAAGCCGAAATGGGTCGAGGAACACCTTGCTGCTGGGGGTGACCTCGAAGCCTTGGCAATCGCTAAGTAAGCATATTAATTTTGGAACTAACCCCGACCGAAAAGGCGGGGTTGGTTCTGGCGGGAGATGTATTGCTTCGGCTCAGCATAGGCCGAATGCCATCGCCCGGCCCGAGTTTACTTGCGGGGATGTGAACTCGGACGTGTCGGCGCATAAAGGCGCGCCGCGGGATATGTCCCTTCCACCAGCCCCGGGCGCCGCTACACGCCGAAGATGACGTGACCCTCTTCGTCGATCGGCCAGGCTTGATTCCACGCGATTTCCCAGATGTGGCCATCGGGGTCCGCGACGTAGCCTCGGACGCCCCCGTAGGGCGGCGCATCGGCCTCTCGGAGGACGATCGCCCCCGCGGCCACGAGCGATTTCATGACGCTGTCCACATCCCCTTCCTCCGGCACATTGTGGGCGAGCGACATGGCACCCGCGGAGGGCAGGTCGCTGGCCCTGGCATCCTCTTCGAGCGATGCCTTCAACCATGTGCAGAACACGAGGCCGTTCATCTGGTAGAAGACGATCTCCGCGCTCTCGAATACCGGGGTCCAGCCGAAGCCGTCGCCATAGAACTTTTTGGACCTTTTGAGATCGGAAACTCCAAGGGTCACCACCGAGATTTGTTGCTTCATGTCCATGTCCTCTGAGCTCGCCTGCACAAACTGCGCAGGCGCTTGGACCATGGGACGCGGCAATCGGAGCGCCGATACGCGAAAGGACCCGTTCGCGGGGGCCGGGCCAACCGCACCGACCTAACCTGTTTCTGGTATCGCCAAACTACTCACCGTGCCCCCGCGATGCAACCAAACCGGATATCGGGGCCCACGCGACATCAGAAATGAACGGTTTGAGCCGGCCACTGGCCTTCGAGTCTTCATCGATCTGCAGACCCAACAATCTCAAGACCTTGCGTGTTCGCCCCCTTTCGGCCTCACCGAATTCCTCAGACCGATCGCGAGAGCCGCTCTCTATATTCCGCAATCGTGTCGTCAGCCGACAAATCGGCCCGCCTTGCGAGTTCGATGGCAAGGTCGAGATCACTTACCTCCGCATAAGCTTCCACCTCGGCCGATGAGAGAAGACCCGCATCGTTGTCCATCAGTCCGGTTGCTTCGAAATCGCGGCGCGCGCACAGCGCGCTGAGCTGCATGTCATCCAATGACCGGAAACGACGGCGCTTGAGCTCACCGAGGTATGTCGTCTTCATGTCGTCTATAGTTTGCAACCAGTGGCCGTGCCGCCCCAGCTTCCATTCCCGCCAACCGACGTCGGGGTCGTCAAAGATTTCACCGGCCGCGATCATCTGATAAAAGTCATGCAATCGTGTGGCATTTCGCTCGTATCGGTTCGACACGAGCTCGTCGAGTTCGCGGCAGCGCCCTATTCGGCGTCTCAGTGCGGCGTCCGACAACATTCTCACGGTCATATCGTACCTCTGCTCCTACCCAATGACTTCGGCACCTCTGCGAGCGCCCGGATCAATTCTTGTTCTTTTAGGGCAACCTAACTACCTACGAAATCAACTTTGGCGTGTGGCGCTGGCGAGCGCGACGCGCGCATGTGGGACGCAAACTCGGTGGCGCGCTGTGATCCCCCTCCCCGCCATGCAGCGACCTTTTTTTGCAGGCTGGAGAAGCGCAACATGGGCGCCGCCCTCGCCCGCTCAAGAACAGCCCTACAGTACGTCGCTCAGGTTGAAAGAAATCAAATCTTCGGCAGGTTTCGGTGCAATCGCAGTGCTCAGACACCATATATATGACGCAACTTGGAGCTGGGGTCGTTGCCCTTGAGTTCTCCGACCCCGGGAATGGGAAGGAGAAGATCATGTGGAAACGTCTGATAAGTCTCAGCCTGACATTTGGACTGGCCGCCGCCGGGCCGCCGGCTGTGCAGCGACACCGCTGGTGAAACAGCGCGACATTGCAGGTGGTGATTTTGGGGGAAGCGGAAGCCGGGCGTAGC
>JBLXGS010000035.1:0-26126 GCA_048381755.1 Roseobacteraceae bacterium | reverse complement strand
GACCCGGCGCGCGCCAAGTACGACCTCAAGTATTACGTCGAGATGGGCAAGGAGCTGAAGGCCGCCGGCGCGCATGTGCTGGGCCTGAAGGACATGGCCGGCCTGCTGAAACCCTCCGCTGCCGGCGCGCTGGTCAAGGCGCTTAAGGAGGAGGTCGGCCTGCCGATCCACTTCCACACTCACGACACCTCGGGCGCGGCCATCGCCACCATCATGGAGGCCTCGAAGGCGGGCGTCGACGCGGTGGATGCGGCGATGGACGCGCTTTCGGGCAACACCTCGCAGCCCACGCTCGGCTCGATCGTCGAGGCGCTGCGCCACACCGACCGCGACACCGGGCTCGACGTCGACGTGATCCGCGAGGTCTCGAACTACTGGGAGGCTGTGCGCGGGCAATACGCGGCCTTCGAGAGCGGCATGCAGGCGCCCGCCTCCGAGGTCTACCTGCACGAGATGCCGGGCGGGCAGTTCACCAACCTCAAGGCGCAGGCGCGCTCGCTGGGGCTGGAAGAGCGCTGGCACGAGGTCGCCAAGACCTATGCCGACGTGAACATGATGTTCGGCGACATCGTCAAGGTGACCCCGTCCTCCAAGGTGGTGGGTGACATGGCGCTGATGATGGTCAGCCAGGGGCTGACCCGTTCGCAGGTCGAAGATCCCAAGAGCGATGTCAGCTTCCCCGACTCGGTGATCGACATGATGCGCGGCAACCTCGGCCAGCCGCCGGGCGGCTTCCCCGAGGGCATCGTCAAGAAGGTGCTGAAGGGCGAGAAGCCCAACATCGAGCGCCCGGGCAAGCATCTTCCGCCCGCCGATTTCGCCAAGCTGCGTGCCGAGCTGGACGCGAAGTTCGAGGACGTCGAATTCGACGACGAGGATTTCAACGGCTACCTCATGTACCCCAAGGTCTTCACCGACTACGTGGCGCGCCACGAGGATTACGGCCCCGTCCGGGTGCTGCCGACGCTGACCTACTTCTACGGCATGCAGCCGGGCGAGGAGATCACCGCCGAGATCGACCCGGGAAAAACGCTGGAAATCCGTCTCATCACCGTCGGCGACACGCAGGATGACGGCGAGGTGCGGGTGTTTTTCGAGCTCAACGGTCAGCCGCGCGCGGTGCGCGTGCCCGACCGCAAGGCCAAGGCCTCGAGCGGTGCCAAGCCCAAGGCCGAGGCGGGGAACCCGAACCACATCGGCGCGCCGATGCCGGGCGTGGTCGCGACCATCGCGGTGCAGGCGGGCTCCAAGGTCAAGGAAGGCGACCTGCTGCTGACCATCGAGGCGATGAAGATGGAGACCGGCCTGCACGCCGAGCGCGACGCGACGGTCAAGGCGGTGCACGTGCTGCCGGGCGGCCAGATCGACGCCAAGGACCTGCTCATCGAGCTGGAGTGAGGCGCCCTGCCTCTGGCAAGGGTCTCCTGACGCAGGACCGCTGACCAGAGAAAAGAGGGGGCGCTGCCCCCTCGCCCCCGGGGATATTTGGACCATGTGGAAGGGCAGAGGGTCGCGCGGCCCCCTGCCCTTTTCCTGTCTTTGAATTCTTCTCTTTGAAAAATACGCCCGCCGGAGGCGGTCCTCAGCGGGCCACCGAAACCAGCGCCGCGAGAATCTCGCCCTCGCTGCGGCCCGCGGTCTTGGCGATGGCCGCAAGGCTCTCGTCTTCGGTATCGACGGCGAATCCAGCCTGCGCCAGCCCGTCGGCCAACTGGTCCGCGGGCACATGGGCGAGCGCGGCGACCTCGGAAAGGCTGCCCCCGAGCAGGAGCTGAGCAGCGGCGAACTGCGGCGGACCGCCCCGGCTCCCGCCCTGCTGCGGCATCAACGCCGGCACGAGGAAACCCGCCGCCATGACCAGCGAGGCGACCATGGCCAGCGCGAAGGCCGGCTTGCGCATGTAGGTCGTCATCGGGCGCCAGTTCTTCCACAGGTGCAGCGCGAAAGGCAGGATCAGCACCATGCTGAGCCACTCGTGCATGCCGTGGAACCACCCGGAGTTCCAATGGAAGAACAGCGCGATTCCCGAGATCAGGGAAACGAGGAAAAGCCCGGTGATGAGGGGCGTGGCGTAGCGATTCAGGACAGGTTTCATGGCGCGGCTGGCTCCGTGGCTGGCGTTTACCGGGCCGCGCCTCCCTCGCGGCTCCGAAGATCACACGCGCCGCGACCAGGTTTCCGTCGCGTTTTGCTGGGCTTTTTTGCCGATCGAAAGATTTCCGGAAAAAAGGTCGCTTTTCCCCTTGCGGATGTCCGCGGGAAACTCTAAATCGCCCACACCAACAAGGAAGCGGGCGTAGCTCAGGGGTAGAGCATTACCTTGCCAAGGTAAGGGTCGGGCGTTCGAATCGCCTCGCCCGCTCCAGTTGGACCTCCGGCGCAAGCCGGGCCGGTGAGAGGCCGGATGGCTGAAAAGCCGATTGGTCGAAAGACCAGCATGATGAATGGTTTGCGGGCGTAGCTCAGGGGTAGAGCATTACCTTGCCAAGGTAAGGGTCGGGCGTTCGAATCGCCTCGCCCGCTCCATTCACCACTTTCTCTCCGAAAAGACGAAATGATCTGGCTGCGGGATCGCGCTGCCGGAATTTTCGTGTTTGCACGGCAGGTCCGCGCGCGGCCGTGCGGTCAACGGGCGACCCCGCGGGCCGCCCCAGTCCCACTCAAAACGCCTTGAACGTCAGCGTGGTCAGCGTGCGCTCGATTCCCGGCACCGTGAGCAGGTTCTCGTTGATGAAATGACCTACGTCGGCGCTCTCGGGGATGTAGAGCTTGAGCAGCAGGTCCCACTCGCCGGAGGTCGAATAGAGCTCGGAATGGATCTCCCGGAGCGCGATCTGGTCGGCCACCTCGTAGGTGGTGCCGGGCTTGCAGCGGATCTGGACGAAGACGCAGGTGGTCATGGCGGGGCCTTTCGATGATATGCGCGCAAGCTGTCACACCGCCCCCGCCGCCGCAAGCGCGCCTGCCGCTTCGCTGCGCGCGGGGCTTGGCCTGCGCCCTGCCCCGCCCTATAAGCCCCTGCGAGACATCGAGGAGTATGGTCCATGCGCAAGGCCGAGGTGAGCCGCAGTACCGCCGAGACGAAGATCGAGGTCAGCCTCGATCTCGACGGCACCGGCAGCTACGACATGAAGACCGGCGTGGGGTTCTTCGACCACATGCTGGACCAGCTGGCGCGCCATTCGCTGATCGACATGGTGGTGCGCGCCGAGGGCGACCTGCACATCGACGACCACCACACCGTCGAGGACACCGGCATCGCCATCGGCCAGGCCCTGGCCAAGGCGCTCGGCGACAAGCGCGGAATCCGCCGCTATGGATCCTGCCTGCTGCCGATGGACGACGCGCTGGTGCGCGCGGCGCTGGACCTGTCGGCGCGGCCCTTCCTGGTCTGGAAAGTCGCACTTCCCACCGAGAAGATCGGCAGCTTCGATTGCGAGCTGGTGCGCGAGTTTTTCCAGGCGCTGGCGACCCATGGCGGCATCACCCTGCACATCGAGGCGATCGACGGGGTGAACTCGCACCACATCGTCGAGGCGGCCTTCAAGGCCGTGGCCCGTGCGCTGCGCGAAGCGGTCGAGCCCGATCCGCGCAAGGGCGACGCGATCCCCTCGACCAAGGGCGCCCTCTGACGACGCCCGAAGCGAGGGGCCAGCCCCTCGCCCTCCCCGGCGTATTTGACGAACAATGAAGGGGCGCGGCGATGACCCGCCCGGACAGGAGGCGAGATGCTGACGGCGATCATCGACTACGAGAGCGGCAACCTGCATTCCGCCGAGAAGGCGTTTCAACGCATGGCGCGCGAGCTGGACGCGGGCGAGGTCGTGGTGACCGACGCCCCCGAGGTGGTGGCGAAGGCCGACCGGCTGGTGCTGCCCGGCGACGGCGCCTTCCCTGCCTGCGCCAAGGCGCTGCGCCACTCTGGCTGTTTCGACGCCATGGTCGAGGCGGTCACCGCGAAGGGCCGGCCCTTCCTCGGCATCTGCGTCGGCATGCAGCTCATGGCCCGCGTCGGCCATGAATACGAAGAAACCCCGGGCCTCGGCTGGGTCGATGGCGAGGTCGAGAAGATCCTGCCCTCAGACACCGCGCTGAAAGTGCCGCACATGGGCTGGAACGAGCTGGTCATCGACCGCGCGCACCCGGTGCTCGACGGGGTGAAGAGCGGCGATCACGCTTATTTCGTGCACTCCTACCAGATGCGGATGCTGAACCCCGACCACCGGCTGGCCCACGTCGACTACGGCGGCACGGTCACCGCGGTCGTGGGACAGGGCAACATGCTGGGCTTCCAGTTCCACCCCGAGAAGAGCGCCGACACGGGGCTGAGGATGATCGGCAACTTCCTGACCTGGGCGCCCTGAGAAGGGCCGCCTCACGCCGGGGCAGCGCGCGCATTGCAAAGCGCGGCCCCGCGCGGCTATAGGGGGCCGTCACTGACTATGCGGAGCCGCGCCATGATCCTCTACCCCGCCATCGACCTCAAGGACGGCAAGGCCGTGCGCCTTCTGCGCGGCGACATGGAGAAGGCCACGGTCTTCAACGACGACCCCGCCGCGCAGGCGATGGAATTCGTCGAGGCGGGCTGCGACTGGCTGCACCTCGTCGACCTCAACGGCGCCTTCGCCGGCGAGCCGGTGAACGCGGCGGCGGTCGAGGCGATCCTCGCACGCACCAAGGTCCCCGCGCAGCTCGGCGGCGGCATCCGCGACATGGCCACCATCGAGCGCTGGCTCGACAAGGGGCTGGCGCGGGTCATCCTCGGCACCGTGGCGGTCGAAAAGCCCGAGCTGGTGCGCGAGGCCGCGAAGGCCTTCCCCGGCAAGGTCGCCGTCGGCATCGACGCGCGCGACGGCCGCGTGGCGACCAAGGGCTGGGCCGAGGTGACCGACGTCGACGCGGTGGATCTCGCACGCAGCTTCGAGGACGACGGCGTGGCGGCGATCATCTACACCGACATCAACCGCGACGGCGCCATGCAGGGGCCGAACATCGAGTATACCGCTGCCATGGCGCGCGCCGTGTCGATCCCGGTGATCGCCTCGGGCGGCGTGTCGAAACTGGCGGACCTCATCGCCCTGCGCGACTGCGGCGCCGAGCTGAACGGCGCGATCTCGGGTCGGGCGCTTTATGACGGGGCGATCGACCTGAAAGAGGCGCTGGCCGCGCTGAAGGGGTGAGCCGCGCGCTCACCCTGATCCTGCTCGGGGCGCTGGCGATCTGCCTTCTGCCCGTCGCCGGGGTTATTGTCTCCACCACCGTTGCCGAGCTGGCAGGCTGCCGCCTCGACGAGGCCGGCAGCTATCCCTGCGTGGTGCTCGGCCATGACGTCGGCGGGCTGCTCTCCGCCCTCTTCGTGTCGGGCTGGTTCGCGCTGCTCACCCTGCCCATGGCCGGGCTCATCGTGATGGTTCTGGGAGTGCTCTGGCTGGTCCGGCGCACCCGGCGCCGTCAGAGCGGTTCGGTGCGGTAGAGCTTCACCTTCAGGCTGCCATGCGCCACCGGTGCGCCGGTGGGCAGGAAGCGCAGGCCGGTGGCCTTGGCCAGCCCCGGCTCGGTGGTGATGATGCCGACGCGCCAGCCGGCGAACCTCTCCTTCAGCACCGTTCCCAGCGAGGCGTGCAGCGCGTGCAGCGGGCCCTTCTCGCCGATCCGCGCGCCGTAGGGCGGGTTCACCATGACAAGGCCCGGCGGGCCGTCAGGGCGCTCGAGCTCGCTCACCGGGCGGCAGTCGAAACGGGTCCAGTCGGTGACGCCGGCACGCGCGGCATTCTCGGTGGCAAAGCGGATCGCCCCCGCATCGCGGTCGGACCCGTAGTAGAGCGAGGTCGGCGCGCGCAACGGGTCCTGCCGTTTCAGGCCCTTGAGGTCAGCGGGCGCGAAGACCGCCAGCCGCTCGAAGTCGAAAGCCCGCGCCCGGCCGGGCAGCAGCCCGGCGGCGATCTCGGCGGCCTCGATCGGGAAGGTGCCGGAGCCGCACATCGGGTCGAGCACCGGCTCAACCCCGTCGTAGCCACAGGCGCGCAGGAAGAGCGAGGCCAGCGTCTCGCGCATCGGCGCCTTGCTGACGGCCTGCTTCAGGCCGCGCCGGTGCAGCGGCTGGCCGGAGGTGTCGACGGAGAAGGAGACGATGTTGTCCTCGATGCGGGCGAGGATACGCACACCGTCCTCGGCGATGGGCGCGCCCAGCTCCTCGCAAATCGCCCGTTCGATGCGCTGCTTGGCGGCGCCGGCATGGTAGATCTTCGACTTGCGGCTCAGCGCCTCGACCTTCACCGGCACGTCGGGCCGCAGGATGTCGCCCCAGGGGAACTTGCGCGACCGCTTGTCGAGCTGCGCGAGGTGAACTGCCGGGAAACCGCCGATGCGGGCCAGAACGCGGGCCGCGCCGCGCAGTTCGAGGTTGGCCTGCGCCACCTCGGGCCAGCCGCCCTGGAACGACACGCCGCCCTGCTCGGGCTTCAGCGGGCCGAAGCCGAGCGACTTGGCTTCGGCCACCAGCACGGGCTCCAGCCCCGGCGCGCAGGCCAGGAAAATCTCGAAGGTCTTGTCCATCACATGTCCCGTCAGAGCAGGTCCAGCACGCGCTCGGGCGGGCGGCCGATCACCGCGCGAGTGCCCTCGAAGGCCACCGGGCGTTCGATGAGCTTGGGCGTCTCGGCCATGGCGCGCAGCAGCGTCTCGTCGTCGCTGTCCTTGCCCAGCCCTGCCGCCTTGAACTCGGCTTCCTTGGTGCGGACCATCTCGATCGCCGGCACTCCGAGCGCGGCCTGCGCCGCCTTCAGCTCATCGTAACTCGGTGCGTCCTCGAGATACCGGCGCACCTCGGGCTCGACGCCTTTTTCCTGCAGCAGCGTGAGCGCCTCGCGCGACTTGCTGCAGCGGGGGTTGTGCCAGAGAATCATGTCCAGTCCCCCCGCCCGGTGCCCACGGCCTCTTCGACCGAGGCGAAGCCGTCGCGCGCCAGCAGCGCGTCCAGCCCCTCGGCGATGTCCTGCACCAGCGAGAGCCCGCCGAAGACCAGCGCGGTATAGACCTGCACCGCCGAAGCGCCCGCGCGGATCTTCTGGTAGGCCTGCTCGGCCGAGCCGATGCCCCCGACCCCGACCAGCGGCAACTGGCCGCCCGTCAGCTCCGACAGCTTCGCCAGCACGCGGGTGGATTTCTCGAACAGCGGCTGGCCGGACATGCCGCCCCCCTCCGACGCAAAGGGCGAAGAAAGCCCCTCGCGCGAGAGCGTGGTGTTGGTGGCGATCACCGCGTCGACCTTGGAGGCCATGGCGACCTCGGCCACGTCCCGAAGCCCCTGCTCGTCGAGATCCGGCGCGATCTTGAGGAACACCGGGATGCGGTCATCGAGGTGCGCGCGCGCATCCATCACGCCGCCGAGCAGCGCCGCCAGAGCGTCCTTGCCCTGCAGGTCGCGCAGCCGCTCGGTGTTCGGCGAGCTGACGTTGACGGTCGCGAAATCGAGGTGCTCGCCGCAGCGCGACAGCACCTTGGCGAAATCCGCCGCGCGGTCCTCGCTGTCCTTGTTGGCGCCGAGGTTGAGCCCCAGCACCATGCCGCGCGGGCGCTGGACCAGCCGCTGCGCGACCACCTCCATGCCCTCGTTGTTGAAGCCGAAGCGGTTGATCGCGGCGCGATCCTCGGTCAGGCGGAAGAGGCGCGGCTTGGGGTTGCCCGGCTGCGGGCGGGGCGTGACGGCACCGACCTCGACAAATCCGAAGCCCGCGCGCGACAGCCCCTGCAGCGCCGAGGCGTTCTTGTCGAAGCCCGCCGCCAGCCCGATCGGGTTGGGCAGGGTCAGCCCCGCCAGGTCGCAGCGCAGCCGGTCCGAGGTGATCAGCCCCGGTGCAGGGGCGAGCCCCATCTTGAGCGCCATGATCGCCAGCCCGTGCGCCTGCTCGGGATCGACCTTGTGCAGCAGCGGCAGGCCCGCCTTCTCGAGGAATCTCATCATGCCAGATCGTCCGGAAACTCATGCGCCCCGCCGTCGCCGAGCGGCAGCGGGCGCGACCATAGTAGCCCGGCCAGCGGCAGCGCGGAATAGAGATGCGGAAACAGTGCCCCGCCGCGCGACGGCTCCCAGGTGATCTTGTCACCGAAGGACTCGACCTCGTAGCACAGGAGTTGCAGCCCCTCCGCCCCGGCGAAGTGCTTCGCCGCCGTCTCGCGCACCTGCTCGGCGGTGGAGAAATGGATGTAGCCATCGGCCACGTCGATCGGCGCACCGGCGGTCTCGCCCTGCGCCTGCAGCGCCGCCCATTCGTCGGCCCGGAGGATTTTGTAGATCAGCATGACCGGCTGATGCCGTGGAACCCCGTCCCGGTCAATCCCCGCAGTCAATGCACATTGAGCAAAACCGCGCTCAGAGCCAGCGTCCGCAGTGCCTCTGGATGCGCGGGATGATCACCCAGACCATCGAGAAGACCATGATCGGCACCAGCAGCAGGTTGCGTTGCCAGAGTTGCCACCCCGCGGTCATCGGCCCGATGAGATAGGCGAGCAGCGTGATGAACGGGTAGACCGCGCAGAACACGAAGAGGGCGAAGCGCAATCGGGAGGGCGCCCGCGGCTTGGCTGTCGTGACAGTCATCTGAGGACTCTCCAATAAGAACGGAACGTCTCGTTCCCATAATATCTGGCGCGGCCCCCTGTAAAGGGCTATGCGGTGGAGACCTTGCGAATTTGCCGACGGACCAGACCCGATGACCGAAAAACGAGCCTCCATCGGCGCCCGGCGCAATCCCGAGACGGAAGCCGCCGTGCTCGGTGCCGCCGCCGAAATCCTTGCCGAGGCGGGCATCGCCGGGCTGCGCATGGAGGCGGTGGCGAAACGCGCCCGAGCCGGCAAGGCGACGCTCTACCGCTGGTGGCCCACGCGCGGCGCGCTGTTGCTCGCGGTCTACCGCCGGATGAAGACCGAAGACGTCTACCCCGACACCGGCAGCCTCGAAGGCGACATCGCAGGCGTCCTGCGGCTGGTTTTTGGCCACTGGCGGCGCGAGACCGGGGCGATCTTTCGCAGCATCATCGCCGCGGCGCAGGTCGAGCCGGATGTCGCCGAGGCGCTGGCCGAGTTTCGGCTCGAACGGCGCAGCGCCCTGCTCGAGGTGCTCGCGCGGGCCGAGCGGCGCGGTGAGTTGCCCGCCGGGCTGGTGCCGGAGCGTCTGGCCGAAGCGGTGATCGCCATGCTCTGGTTCAAGCTCCTGTCAAACGATCTGGACGACGATCCGGACGTGCTTGCCCGGGTTCTGACCCAGAGCTGGTCGAGGGGGTGAAATTTCGCCCAACGTGTTTTGACAGCACGCAAAACCCGTTGCAGGATCGGCAGATAAGAAAAACCCGACAGAGAGGATTCCCGATGTCGCTTCGTCTTCTGACCGGCGCCGCCGCGCTCGCCCTGACCGCCGGCACTGCCAGCGCGGACTACTCGATCACCATCCTGCACACCAACGACTTCCACTCGCGCTTCGAGCCGATCAGCAAGTACGACTCGACCTGCGGCGAAGAGGACAATGCCGCCGGTGACTGCTTCGGCGGCTCGCCGCGCCTGCAGACCGCCATCACCGAGGCCAAGGAGCGCGCCGGCAACTACCTGCTGGTCGATGGCGGCGACCAGTTCCAGGGCACGCTCTTCTACACCTACTACAAGGGCAAGCTCGCCGCCGAGATGATGAACCAGATGGGCTACGACGCGATGACCGTGGGCAACCACGAGTTCGACGACGGCCCCGAGGTTCTGCGCGGCTTCGTCGATTCCGTCGAGTTCCCGGTGCTCATGTCGAACGCCGACCTCACCGGTGAGGAGCTGCTGAAGGGCGAGATCAAGAAGTCGGTCGTCATCGAGAAGGACGGCGAAAAGATCGGCCTCATCGGCCTCACCCCGCAGGACACCGACGAGCTCTCCAGCCCCGGCAAGAACGTCATTTTCACCAACCCGGTGGATGCGGTGCAGGCCGAGGTCGACAAGCTGACCGAAGAGGGCGTGAACAAGATCGTCGTGCTGTCGCACTCCGGCTACAACGTCGATCTGAAGGTCGCCGAGGAGACCACCGGTGTCGACGTGATCGTCGGCGGCCACTCCAACACGCTGCTCGGTGACATGGACGGCGCCGAAGGCCCCTACCCCACCATGGTCAAGGACACCGCCATCGTCTCGGCCTATGCCTACGGCAAGTTCCTGGGCGAGTTGAATGTCACCTTCGACGACGAGGGCAACGTCACCGAGGCCTCCGGCGCGCCGCTGATCATGGACGCCGCCGTGACCGAGGATGCCGCCACCAAGGACCGCATCATCGAGGCCGCCAAGCCGCTCGACGAGATCCGCAACAAGGTGATCGGCGAGTCCACCGCCGAGATCGTCGGCAGCCGCGACATGTGCCGCGCCGAGGAATGCCCGATGGGCAACCTCGTGGCCGACGCCATGCTCGACCGCGTCAAGGATCAGGGCATCGACCTCGCCATCACCAACGGCGGCGGCCTCCGCGCCTCGATCGACGCGGGCGATGTGACCATGGGTGAGGTGCTCACCGTGCTGCCCTTCCAGAATACGCTCTCGACCTTCCAGGTCACCGGCGCAGTGATCAAGGAGGCGCTTGAGAACGGCGTGAGCCAGATGGAGGAAGGTGGCGGCCGCTTCCCGCAGGTTTCGGGCATCAGCTTCACCGTCACCCCCTCGACCGAGGTCGGCAGCCGCATCTCCGACGTGATGGTCGGCGACGCCGCTCTGGACGAGGCCAAGACCTACGGCGTGGTGTCGAACAACTTCGTGCGCAACGGTGGCGACGGCTATTCCATGTTCACGACCGCCGAGCAGGCCTATGACTTCGGCCCCGACCTCGCAGATGTCGCTGCCGAATTCATCGCCGCAAGCACCCCCTACGAACCCTACACCGACGGCCGGATCACCATCGCTGAGTGATCCTTCCGGCATCTCGAAAACCAAGGGCGCGCCATCCGGCGCGCCCTTTTCTTTGAACAGCCCCGCCTGCTGGCCGCTCACATCGCTTCCTTGACGCCCGCGCGGATCAGCCACCAATTCACCGGGTAGGCGGTGACGAACCCGCAGACCATCGCGATCTGCATGGTGAACCAGAACTCGACGCTGGCGACCTTCAGCTCGCTTCCGATCACCTCGGGAAACAGCCAGAAATGCGCCAGGGCCATGGACCCGTACATGCCCAGTTGCCAGGCGATCAGCGAGGCGGTGTCGGCCTTCAAGGCCTGCACGATGCCTTCGCGCACGGTGATCTCGCGCATCGGCTTGATCGCGAAATACTGGAAGGCGACACCGAAGCCGAAGGCGAGCAGGAAATCCAGCACCCAGACCGCGAAGATCTTCTCGGCAAAGAGCCAGTGCCAGCCGAAGGCCACGGCAACGCTCGGGACCAAGAAGGCGATCCATTCGGCGATGATATCTCCCAGCGTGCAGCCGCTGCCGCAATGCAGCGCGCCCTTGCCGACCGAGACCGCCATGCCCGAACCGCCATGGTCATGGGAGCCGTCATGCCCCTGACCCGACTTCGACGGCTCCGGCGCGCGTCCGACCCTGACGTACGCGAGCAGCACCAGCACCCCGCCAAAAAGTGCGCAGACCGGCCAGACCACGTTCATGATCCACATGTGCTGCGGCCGACGTGCGACGTCATAGGCGATGAGCCCTGCACAGACGGCAGCGACAAGAAGGGAGGCGAGGGCAAGCAGGTGGAGGGCAAGGGGCACGGCGGAAACAGTCCTTCGGATCAAACCGGTATCCCGAACCCAACCGGTGCGCAGGCGCATTGTTCCGCTCGGCGCAGGACGACGGCGCCACAGCCCTCTTCCCCCCGGGGAATTTCCGCACTATCAGGGCAACATGCTGAAGACGCGCATCATCCCCTGCCTCGACGTGGCCGATGGCCGCGTGGTCAAGGGCGTCAACTTTGTCGACCTGCGCGATGCGGGCGACCCGGTGGACGCCGCCCGAGCCTATGACGCCGCCGGCGCCGACGAGATCTGCTTCCTCGACATCCACGCCACGCATGAAAACCGCGGCACGATGTTCGACGTGGTGACCCGCACCGCCGAGCAATGCTTCATCCCGCTCACCGTGGGCGGGGGCGTGCGCACCGTCGCCGACGTGCGGGCGCTGCTGCTGGCCGGAGCCGACAAGGTCTCGTTCAACTCCGCCGCCGTCGCCAATCCCGACGTGGTGGCCGAGGCTGCGGACCATTTCGGCAGCCAGTGCATCGTCTGCGCCATCGACGCCAAGACCGTGGAGCCGGGCCGCTGGGAGATTTTCACCCACGGCGGTCGCCGCCCCACCGGCATCGACGCGGTCGAGTTCGCCATCACCATGGCGCGCAAGGGCGCGGGGGAAATCCTGCTGACCTCCATGGATCGCGACGGCACCAAGGCGGGGTTCAACCTGCCGCTCACCCGCGCCATCGCCGACGCGGTGCCGATCCCGGTGATCGCCTCGGGCGGCGTCGGCACGCTCGACCATCTGGTCGAGGGCGTGACCGAGGGCCATGCCTCGGCGGTGCTCGCCGCATCGATCTTCCACTTCGGCACCTACACCATCGCCGAGGCCAAGGCGCATATGGCCGCCGCCGGCGTTCCCGTGAGGCTCTGACATGTCCGACATGACGCTCGAAAAGCTCGAAGAAGTGGTTGCCGCCCGCGCCTCAGCCTCGGCCGACGAAAGCTGGACCGCCAAGCTGCTCGCCAAGGGCCCGGAGAAATGCGCCGAGAAATTCGGCGAGGAAGCCATCGAGGCGATCATCGAAGCGGTGAAGGGCGACAACGCCAAGCTCGCCTCCGAGGCCGCCGACGTGCTCTTCCACTTCCTCGTCATGCTGCGCGCCCGCGAGCTGCCTCTCTCGGAGGTCATGGCCGAACTGCAGCGGCGCCAGGGCCAGTCCGGCATCGCCGAGAAGGCCGCGCGCCCCAAGGGCTGATCCGAGCTGATCCGGCGCAGGGGGCTCTGCCCCCTCGCCGCTGCGCGGCTCACCCCCGGCGTATTTTTTTCAAGAGAAGAAGCCCCGGCGCACGGCAGCCCCCCTCCGATTCCACTTGTCAGAAATATCCCGGGGGAGTCGCGCGCAGCGCGGCGGGGGCAGAGCCCCCTCTTCGGCCTAGCCGCCGATCGCCTCGGCCAGCGGCACACCCGCGCCGAGCAGCCGTTCGTATTCGATCTTGGTGCAGCGATCCTGCACCACGTCGAGGCCCTTGGTCTCGGCCTTGGCGGCGGCCTCGGCGTGCTGCACCCCCAGCTGCATCCAGATGGTGCGCAGCTGCGGCAGGTGCGACATGGCCGCGCCGACCACCGAGGGAACGGCATCATGGCGGCGGAAGATATCCACCATGTCCACCGGCGCATCGATCTCGGACAGGCCCGCGCGGAACTCCTCGCCGAAGAGTGTCTGGCCCACATGCGCCGGATTGACCGGGATGATCCGGTAGCCGCGCTGGTGCAGGAAGCGCGAGACGTAATGGCTCGGCCGCACCGGGTTGGTCGAAATGCCGACCACGGCGATCACCCGGGTCCGGGTCAGGATGTCTTTGAGGAAGGTGTCGGAGTAGCTCATGGGATCAGCCTGTCACAGCGCCGCGGGAAGAGGAAGCCACCGCGCGGCCTCCCGCGGCGGGACCCCACGGAAAGAAAAAGCGTCCGGGTAAAACCCGGACGCCAGTTACGGAACGAGGGACAGTGAAGGGGTCGCGGAGGTTCCAGTTCCGCGCCTCTGCATCAGAGATAGGCGAAAATGCCACAGATAGAAGACCCCTCGCGATCATGTGATGAAAAATTCTTGACCTTCCGATCTGCGCGTGCTGGCGGCTCACTCTGCGGCAATCGCCGCGTCGTTCAGCATCTGCCACACCCGATGCGGGGTGAAGGGCATGTCGGCCTGGCGAATCCCCCGCTCCCACAGCGCGTCCTGCACGGCGTTGGACACGGCGGCCATGGACCCGACGGTGCCCGCCTCGCCGCAGCCTTTCATCCCCATCGGATTGCCGGTCGACGGCACCGGCTCGACGTCGAAGCCGATCCAGGGCGCATCCTTGGCGCGCGGCATGGCGTAGTCCATGAAGGTCGCGGTCAGCAGCTGGCCATCCTCGTCGTAAACCGTGTGCTCGGTGAGCGCCTGACCAAGCCCCTGCACCACCCCGCCGTGCACCTGCCCCTCGGCCAGCATCGGGTTGATGAGATTGCCGAAATCATCGACCACCGTGTATTTCACCACCTGCGTCACGCCGGTCTCCGGGTCGATCTCGACCTCGCAGAAATGCGCACCGTTGGGATAGGAGCGGGCCTCGATCGCGGTGCGGGCGGACCAGCTGAGCAGATCGTCGCGGCCCTTGGCACGGGCCATGGCCGCCGCCTCGAGCATGGTCGGGTGCAGGTTCGAGCCATCCGCGCGGAACTGCTCGTCGTCGAATCGCACCTCGTCGGGGTCGACGCCCATCTCGCCGGCGAGGAACTCCGAGAAGCCGGCGATCATGTCGCGCACGGCGGTCAGCGTGACCGTCGCCTGGGTGGTCACCGAGCGCGAGCCCCCGGTGCCGCCGCCGCGCGGGATCAGGTCGCTGTCGCCCTGCACGAAGCCGATCTTCTCGACCGGGATGCCGGTGTGATCCGACAGGAACTTGGCAAAGACCGTCTCGTGCCCCTGCCCGTTCGACTGGGTGCCGACGTAGATCACGGCGCCGCCGTCCTCGGTGAACTCCACCTTCACGTCCTCCGCCGGATCGCCGAGGATGCTCTCGATGTAGTAGCACAGGCCAAGGCCGCGGAGCTTGCCCTGCGCCTCGGTGGCCGCCTTACGTGCCGGGTAGCCCTTGATGTCGGCGTCGTCCTCGGCATGGGCCAGCACGCGGGAGAAATCGCCCACGTCGTAATTCTCGCCGGTCACCGTCTTGTAGGGGAATTCCTGCACGAAGTTGATCCGGCGCAGCTCCATCGGATCGATGTTCAGCTCGCGCGCGGCGCGGTCCATGATCCGCTCCAGCGTGTAGATCGCCTCGGGGCGGCCCGCGCCGCGATAGGCGTCGACCTGCGTGGTGTTGGTGTAGAAGCCCTCGACCCGCATGTAGGCGGCCTTGATGTCATAGGTGCCGGTCAGCACCTTGGCATAGAGCGCGGTCTGGATCGCCTGCCCGAAGTTCGAGTTGTAGGCACCGAGGTTGCAGCGGGTGTGGTTGCGGTAGCCGAGGATGCGGTTGTCTTCGTCGAAGGCCAGCTCGGCCAGCGTCACCAGATCGCGGCCTGCGTGGTCCGAGAGCATCGCCTCGGTGCGATCCGACATCCAGCGCACCGGCTTGCCCAGCTCCTTGGCGGCATGGGCGATGGCGAAATACTCCGGATAGCCCGGGGCCTTCATGCCGAAACCGCCGCCGACGTCGGGGTTGGTGACGCGGATCTGCTCGACCGGCAGGCCGAAGGCCTGTGCCAGCTCGGCCTTGAAGCCCCAGACACCCTGCCCGTTGAAGGCCACGTGCAGCTTCTCGCCGTCCCATTCGGCATAGGCACCGCGCGGCTCCATGGCGTTGACGATGACGCGGTTGTCACCAACCTCGAGGCTGACCACCTTGGCGGCCTTGGCAAAGGCCTCGTCGGTCTCGGCCTCATTGCCCAGACCAAAGTCGAAGGCGCGGTTGTCCGGCGCCTCGGGGTGGATCGGATCGCCGCCCGCCTCCAGCGCCATATGCACCGGCAGTTCCTCGAAATCGAAGACGATGGCCTCGGCGGCATCCTTGGCCTCGATCATCGAGTCGGCGACGATCAGCGCCACCGGCTCGCCGACGTGGCGCACCCGCTCCTTGGCCAGGATCGGCCGCAGCGGATCGGCGGCCTTGCTGCCGTCGCGGTTCTTGATCACCGTGCCGTCCATCGAGATGTCCATGCCCGCGGCGATCAGGTCGTCCACCGTGGCGACCATGTGCACGCCCGGCATCTCGCGGGCGTCCGACACGTCGAGCTCGGTGATCGCGGCATGGGCCACCGGCGAGCGCAGGACGAAGGCATGCAGCGCGCCTTCCGGAGCGATATCATCGACGTACCGCCCGTGCCCGGTCAGGAAGCGCACGTCTTCGCTGCGTTTGAACGACTGGCTCTTGCCGAATTTTTCCATCTGGCTGGTCCTCCCGCGACTGCGTATTTGCCGCGACTGTAGAGGCCGCAGCAGCAGAGTCCAGCGCCCGGGACTGTGATCTCAGTCCTGATTTTCGATTTCCACGACTCTGCGCACGCCGTAGCCGTTGAACCCGGTGACGAGCGCCCGCGAATAGGCCCCCATGCCCTCGAAGAGCAGGTAGTCGCCTTCGGCCAGATCGCCTGGCAGGGGCAGCGTTTCCGGCAGCCGGTCGATGCTGTCGCAGGTCGGGCCGAAAACCACGCGGCGGATCTTTGCGCTGCTCAGTGCGGTGCCGGTGCCGCTCACCGCGCGGACCCGCTCCATCGGCGCAATGTCGCGCCATTCGGCCAGCCCACCATAGACGCCGTCATTTAGAAACACCGCCTCGTCGTGCACGCCCTTGACCCGGGTCGCCAGCGTCAGCGCCTCGGCGGCCAGAGCCCGGCCCGGCTCGCAGACCAGTTGCGGCGGACTGTCGAAGGCCCCCTGCGCCGCCTCGCGGATCGTGTCGAAGATCGCCTGAAGGTCGGGTTTGCCTGCATCGCGGTGCGACGGGAAGCCGCCGCCGACGTTGAGCCGATAGAGCGTGACCCCGGCAGAGCGCGCCACCGCGGCCGCCTCGACGATATAGCGCGCCCAGGGAGCCGGGCTGGCGCATTGCGTGCCCGGATGGAAGGTGATCGACGGTGTGAAGCCCAGCTCCACCACGCGCCGCAACAGCTGCGTCGCCTGCTCGGGCGTGGCCCCGAACTTGGCCCCGAAGTCATAGGCCGCCCCGGCCACCGGCAGCTTGAGACGCACGGCGATCTCGGTGCCGCGCGGCAGGCCCGCCAGCTTTTCCAGCTCGGCCATCCGATCCACCGACCACGACAGGCAACCCACCTCCTGCCCAGACGCGACCTCGGACGTCGAGCGCACCGGGTTGTGGTAGTGCAGAGCCGCCCCCGGCGCCTCGGCCCGGACCAGCGCCATCTCGGCGGGCGAGGCCACGTCGAAGGCGGTTACCCCGGCAGCATGAAGCGCGCGGACCATCTCGGGCGCGGGGTTGGCCTTGACCGCGTAGGTCACCAGACCCGGAAACCCCTCGAGGAACATGCGGGCCACCTGCATCAACCGCGCCGGATGAAAGAAGAACACCGGCTCGTCCGGCGCATTGGCCGCGAGCCAGGCATCCGGCGTCGGGGAAAGGGTGGGGTCGATCCGCATGGTCACTGCCTCCTGTCGGTTTTCTTTCCAGCATGGCGCAGAAAACGCTCGGATCCGCGTGGCAGATGGTACAAAATGTCGAACGTGATGCGACAGATCGACGACAAGTCATTACAGATCGACGAAACAGACCGGCAGCTCATCGCGCTGCTCGAGGCGGACGCGCGGCTGCCCGTGGCGGATCTCGCGCGCAGGCTGGGGCTGGCGCGCACCACGGTTCAGGCGCGCATCGATCGCTTGCTCGCGCGGGGCATCATCGCCGGTTTCACCCTGCGCCGCGGTGCCGCTCTGAAGGCGCCGATCCGCGCCACGGTGCTGGTCTGCATCGAACCGCGCAGCCAGCCCGAGGTGCTCGCTCGGCTCCGCCAGATGCCCGCGGTCGAGGCAGCGCATACGACCTCCGGCCGGGTCGATCTGCTGGTGCAAGTCAGCGCGCGCAGTACCGAGGAACTCGATGCCACCCTGGACAGGATCGCCGAGGCGCGCGGGGTGAAAAGTTCCGAGAGCCTGATCCACCTGAGCACGAAGCTGAACCGGGCGGGTTAGAGGCGCTCGCCCGGCGGTTTCGCCTTGTTTACGGGCGGCTAAGTGCCTTCAGAAAAAGCTCTGCGGGTCGATGTCGATCGCCATGCGCAGCTCGCCCTTCAGCCGGAACTGCCCGGCCCATTCCGCCAGTGCCGCCTGCAGTGCCACGCCCTTCGGCGCCTTGACCAGCAGCCGTACCCGGTGACGGCCGCGCACCCGGGCAATGGGCGCCGGCGCCGGTCCGTAGACCTGCGCACCGATGCGCCGCAGCGGCCCGTCCTGTCGTGCCATGGCACTACCCAGATCGAACACTTCCTGCACCTCGGTCGACGACAGGATTACCCCCGCGAGCCGACCATAGGGTGGCATCCCGGCGGCGCGGCGCTCGTCGGCCTCGGCCTTCCAGAACCCCTCCTCGTCGCCCGAGAGGATCGCCCGGATGACCGGGTGCTCGGGCTGGAAGGTCTGCAAGAGTGCCGTGCCGGGCTTCTCGGCCCGGCCAGCCCGCCCCGCGACCTGCCGCATCAGCTGGAACGTCCGCTCCGCCGCCCGCAGGTCCGAGCCCTGCAGACCAAGGTCGGCGTCGATCACCCCCACCAGCGTGAGGTTGGGAAAGTTGTGCCCCTTCGCCACCAGCTGCGTGCCGATGACGATGTCGGCGCCGCCCATGGCGATCTTCTCGATTTCCGCCTTGAGCTGCCGCGCCGAGCCGAAAAGGTCTGACGAGAGCACCGCCAACCGCGCGTCGGGAAAGACCTCCGCCGCCTCCTCGGCCAGCCGCTCGACCCCCGGCCCCACCGCCGCCAGCTTGCCCTCGACCTCGCAGGAGGGGCACTTTTCCGGCTTCGGCGTGCTCTCGCCGCACTGGTGGCAGATCAGCCGCTGCTGGAAGCGGTGCTCGACCATGCGCGCGTCGCAATGCGGGCAGGCGATCTGGTGGCCGCAGGCGCGGCAGATGGTGACCGGCGCGTAGCCGCGCCGGTTGAGGAACAGCAACGACTGCTCGCCTTGCGCGATCCGCCGCTTCACCGCCGCCTGCAGCGAGGGCGAGATCCAGCGGCTGCCCGGCAGGTCCTCGCCGCGCATGTCGAGCGCGCGCATCTCCGGCATCACCGCCGGGCCGAAGCGCGAGACCAGATCGAGCCGCTGGTACTTGCCCGCGTCGGCATTGGCCCAGCTCTCGAGCGAGGGCGTCGCCGAGGCCAGCACCACCCGCCCCGCGCAGATCGAGGCGCGCAGCACCGCCATGTCGCGGGCGTTGTAGAGCACGCCCTCCTCCTGCTTGTAGGAGGTGTCGTGTTCCTCATCGACAACTGTCAGGCCCAGATCGCGGAACGGCAGGAACAGCGCCGAACGCGCACCCACCACAAGCTGCGCACCGCCCTCGGCCACCTGCCGCCAGACCCGCCGACGCTCGGTGACGGTGACCCCCGAATGCCACTCGGCGGGCCGCGCCCCGAAGCGCGCCTCGACTCGGGTCAGGAATTCCGAGGTCAGCGCGATCTCGGGCAGCAACACCAGCGCCTGCCGGCCCTTGCGCAGCGCTTCGGCAACCGCTTCGAGGTAGACCTCGGTCTTGCCCGAGCCGGTCACCCCCTTCAGCAACACCGTACCGTACTTGCCCGAGCGCACCCCGGCGCGCAGCTCCTCCGCCGCCGAAGCCTGATCGTCGGTCAGCGCCTTGCCGCCGTAGTCGGGATCGAGCCTGGCGAAGGCGGTATCGCGCGGCGCCTCCTCCTCGCGCACCGCCCCCTGCTTGGCCAGCCCCTTGACCACCGAAGAGGTCACCCCGGCGGCATCGGCAAGCTCCTTCAGCGTCAGCGACAGCCCGCCCATCTCGTCGAGCACCTCCAGAACCCGGCGGCGCGCATCGGTCATCCGGTCGGGCTCGCTGTCGCCCTTGCGGTAGATCTTGCGCACCGCCGGCCCGTCGCCCAGCCCCGGCGCGCGGGTGGCGAGCCGCAGCATGGCGGTGCGCGGGGTCAGCGTGTAATCGGCGGAGCGTTCGAGGAACTCGCGCAGCTCGGCGCGCATCGGCGGCGCGTCGAGCACGCGAAAGGCGGCCCGCACCTTGGCCGGGTCGAAGCCGCCCTGCCCCGGACCCCAGACCACGCCCAGCACCTTGCGCGGCCCCAGCGGCACCTCGACATAGGCCCCCTGCGGACAGCCGCCCGCCGGTGCCTTGTAATCCAGCAGCCGATCGAGCGGTTGCGTGGTCAGCACCGAGATCAGCGTGCCTTCGTCATAGTAATCATCCATTGAGGGCAGGTCCGTTAGCGCTATTTCCAAGGGGGTTCCCGCCCCTCATCTCATGAGGTAAGACAGGCGCGACCGAATGCCAAGCCAAGCCTGGAGGGCCTACCCAGATGAAATTCTTTGTCGATACCGCCGATGTCGATGCCATCCGCGAGCTTCACGAGCTCGGCATGGTGGATGGCGTCACCACCAACCCCTCGCTGATCGCCAAGTCCGGCCGTGACATCCTCGAAGTCACCAAGGAAATCTGCGAGATGGTGCCGGGCCCCGTCTCCGCCGAGGTGGTCGCGCTCGACGCCGAGGCGATGATCGCCGAGGGCCGCAAGCTGGCCGAGATCGCGCCGAACATCGCAGTGAAGGTGCCGCTGACCTGGGACGGCCTGAAGGCCTGCAAGGTGCTCTCGGAAGAGGGCAACATGGTCAACGTGACGCTCTGCTTCTCGGCCAACCAGGCGCTGCTCGCCGCCAAGGCTGGCGCGACCTTCATCTCGCCGTTCATCGGCCGCCTCGACGATCTGAACCTCGACGGGCTGCAGCTGATCGCCGACATCCGCCAGATCTACGACAACTATGGCTATGAGACGCAGGTGCTGGCCGCCTCGATCCGCTCGGCCAACCACATGTCCGACTGCGCCAAGATCGGCGCCGACGTCTGCACCGCGCCGCCCGCGGTGATCAAGGCGATGGCCAACCACGTGCTGACCGACAAGGGCCTCGCCGCCTTCGTCGCCGACGCCGAGAAGGCCGGCATCAAGATCGTCTGATCCGGCAACCGCCGACGCGACATTCTTCCCGAAGGCCCGTCTCGCAGGAGGCGGGCCTTTTCCCTTGGCCTGCGGGGGCGTAGTCGTGCGGGGGCGTTGTCATGGCGGACGCGCGTGCAAGAGGCAGTGCAGACCTCATCGCAGATGTGCGTGTCGACACACCCCGCCGGGCCATCTGTCCACCCCTTTTCACCCCCTTTCCACCGCTGCACGGGATGTCGCCGCCGCGCCGTGCGTATTTGGAAAGAGAAGAAGCAGGGTGGTCCACCCCGCCCCCGGCGGCTGTTGTCTTGGAGGGACTTTGGCAGGCCGGGCGCGGGGCTTCTCCTCTTGCGGTCATCGGCTCGCCAGCCTGTACCGCGGGCACAGGATGCGCCCAAATCGGTTAATCAGAAGTTATCCCGAAAAGCGCCGAACGCGCCGCTTCTTCTCTTTGCAAATACGCAAATCCGGCGGCAGAGCCGGGACGGCCCTCAGAGGTTGGGCTCGCCCTGCAGGCCCAGCAGCTTGCGGAAGCCCGTCCAGTAGCCCGGCAGGCGCGGCGGCTGCGACAGCCCTTCCAGCGCCTCCTCGGCAAAGCGCGGCATGGCGCGCGGCGCGAACTCGCGGCCCCAGTCGAGATAGGCGTCGGCGTGCTCGGGACGCAGGCGGCAAGCCGAGCCGACGAGACCGACCAGCGTCTCGGGGGCCGAGTACCATTCGTCCTGGATGCCGGTGACCTTGGCCTTCATCAACGGGCCGACCCAGCGCATCAGGCGCTTCTCGGAGAACTGCAGCAGCAGCACGCCCATTTCCTCGCGGCTGTAGCCGATCAGCGGTGGGAAAGTGTCGTAAAAGATCGCTTGGCCGTCGACCACCGCGAAGTTGCGGATCGAGGGGTGGAAGCCGACCCGGCCCTCGATCTGGTCTGCATTGTTCCAGAATTGCGCGATCACCTGCCCGGCGCTTTCCATCATCGCCAGCGTCGAGGCGAGGTCCTCGCGCTGCATGCGCGGGCGCATCAGCGAGGTCTCGGGCAGCGCTTCCTGCAGGATCACCGGCACCCGACCCGCTTCGGTCTTCATCAGCAGGAATTCAGTCTTCGGCAGCGGCACGCCGGTCAGCTCCAGCGCCGCGACATAGGCATCATGCGCCTGCGCCAGCCGTTCCAGCGCGGCACCGTCGGGCAAGCCGCGGTAAACCTTGATCACCTTGTCGGCGAAGGGGCCGTCCACGGGGCGGAAGGGGGCGCAGAAATAGCCCAGCCGCGAGATCGGCTGGCCCTGCCCCTGCTGGTGGCGGCGGATCGTGTTGGCAAGCGCGGCGTGGTCGGTCATGTCTGTCTCCTGTTGACGCCCGCTTTACCCGTTTGCCAGCGCCTCCGCCACCTCTGCCGTCAGCGCGGCCACTTCGGCGCGGGCCGGGGTCTTGCGCCCCTCGGCGGCGCTCTGCCCGCGGCCGAAGGCCTCGGCGTAGCCGACGCGGTTGGCCAGTTGCGCATGCGCTATGGCCACGTCCATCGCCTGCACCGCCTCGGCGATCTCGCCCGACAGCCGCGTGCCGGGGCGGGTGCGGTTGAGCACCACCAGCGCCGCGCGATTCTCCCGCCGCGCGAGGTCGAGCACCCCCTCGGTGGCCCAGAGATCGAGATGGCTCATCGAGACCGGCACCACCACCAGGTCGGCGGCGCGCAGCGCCGGGCGCAGGTCGCTGTCGGCCTTGGGCGGGGTGTCGACGATCACCACGTCGTGGCTCGCCGCCAGCTTGCGGCACTCGTAGGTCACGCCCCAAGCGGAGGACGTGGCGAACTCCAGCGCCCCGAGCGCCTCCGGATCGCGCTCGAGCCGGGTCATGAACCAGCGCCCGAGGCTGCCCTGCGGGTCGATGTCGACCAGCGCCACGGACTTACCCTGCGCGAGAAAGCCGATGGCCAGATTGGCCGAGAGCGTGGTCTTGCCCGACCCGCCCTTCTGCTGCGCGACGGTGATCACCGATCCGGTCATGACGCCCCCCCTGTGCGGTCCGACGAGCCCTTGCCGGGCCCTTCGCAGCTGCAGCATAGCCGAACGATACACTCCGTCCAGAGGCCAGATGACCCGGGGTGAGGATAGCTGAGAGCAACCGTGGCGGATCTGCCCGGGGGCAATATTCACCCGCTCTTAACCATGTTTCGGCGAGGCTTCGGAGCAGGAGGCCCCCGATGCGGCATCTGCTTGCACGCGCACTGACCATCCTTCTTTCGACCGGCCTTCTTGGGGCCGACACCGCGCCGCTCCACGCCGGGGCATGGCTGGCACCCGAGGGACACGGATTTGCCAGCGCCACCACCCGGCTCACCTGGCCGCAGGACTATGCCCTGCTCGGCTGGATGGAGCCGGAGGGGCGCTACGACACGCTCTACCTGGAGTACGGGCTGACCCGGCGGGTGACGCTCGGCGCCGATCTCGGCCGGTCGATCTCGGGCGGAGGCAAGACGCTGGTCTTCCTGCGTATGCCCCTGAAGGCAGAGGGTGCGCTGCGCCTCTCCGCCGAGCTGGGGCTGGGCCGGATCGAAGGGGCGCAGGCGCTGCGGCCGGGACTGTCGCTGGGCCTTGGCCATGCGGTGGGGTGGGTGAACGCCGACCTTCTGGCCGAGATTCGGCAGGGCGAGGGCACGGACTACAAGCTCGACCTCACCCTTGGGATCAACCTGCCCCGCAAGCTGCGGGCGATCCTGCAGGTGCAAAGCGGCGTGCAACAGGGCGACCCGCCCTTCGCGCGGGTCGCGCCCTCGGTGGTGGTGCCCCTGCACAAGCACCTGCAGATCGAGCTCGGCGGAAGCTGGGGGCTGACCGGGGACGCCAGCGCCGGGCTGCTGCTCGGGATCTGGAGTGAGTTCTGAAACAGACCCGGGCCGGCACCCTGCGGCGCCGGCCCGATTGGTCTCCGGCCGCTGCCGGGGTCAGTAGTCCATGCGCACCGTCAGCGTGAGGTCCCCCAGCATGGGCTCGGGCCAGACCACGTGCACCTCGTCCTTGGCGCTGCCGCCTTCGGTCTTCGCATAGGGGGTGACGAACTGGCTGACGTTGCCGGCGTCGCGCGGTCGAGAGCGCAGCACGAGGCTCGGCACCTCGCGCGCCTGCCCGCCGAAGGGCAGCTTGTTCTCGGTCTCCACCACCCAGGTGCTCGCGGGACTATTCTGCGCGTGGCTCACCTGCAGCGGGTTCTCGGTCTGCAGATCGATGTTGTGGAAGGTGTTCGACTGCACGAAGACCCGCCGCATCGCATCGAGGTTCAGCGGCGCGAAGGAGGTGTCCACCCGGTCGACCCGCACGATGCTGCCGCCGACGCAGCGGAAGAGGTTCCCCGAAAGGTTCAGCCCGTTGACCATATGTCCGGAGCCGTAAGGCTTCACCACCAGGAAGGAGAACCACTCCGCCACGTCGGAACACAGCATCACGTTGCCGGTCACCGAAAGGCCCGCGAAGCCGAAGCCGCCGGTGAAATCCGGCTCAGGTTCGCGTTCGTTGGTCCATTCGATGAAGCAATTGTCGATGTAATTGCCGGTGATCGTGGCGTTGCACGCGCGCAGGCAGAGCACGATTCCCGCCGAGCGGATGCCCGCGCCGCTGTCGTGCCCCTGGAAGAAATGGTTGCCGGAGACCACCGTGTGCGCCCCCGAGATCACCGCGAAATGGCGGAACTGCGAGGCGCGGTTGTCGCGGATCTTCACGTCGTTGCCATTGGTGTTGATCGCGACGCACTGGCGGTTCTGCGTTTCCAGATCGGCCTCGGCGCTGATGAACTGGTTGTGGTCGATCAGCAGGCCCTGGCAGCCCTCACCCGGCGAGGTGATGCCGCGGTGGCCAGGCCGGTTGAACACGCAGTCGCGGATCACATTCACCGTGCCCGCGGGCGGCAGAAGGATCCCGCTGGCCAGCTCCGAGCACTGGAATTCCACGTCCTCGATCTCGAACTTTTCCAGCTTGGAGAAGCCGGAGAAATCCAGCAGGTAGCGGAAGCGGGTGAAGGTGTAGCTCTGCGTGCCGACAGCATCCGAGAGAGGCTGCGACAGGGTGATCTCGGCGGCCCCCACATTCTTGGCCTTCACGTAGATCTCGCGCCCCACCCCGGCGCCGGTCACCAGGCTGCCCACCTCGATGTTGGCGATGTTCGACACGTTGGTCAGCTGCCACTGGTTCGAGGCGGAATAGGTCGCCGTGCCGATCACGCTGGCCGCATCCCAGGCGCCGCCGGACTCGGCGCGGAGCTGTCCGTTGCGCAGCACCCGGCGTTGCGAATAGGTGTCGCGGTTGTCCACGGCAGCGCAGACGTCGAGCGGCGCGGTCATCGACACCCGCCGGCCACCGAGATCGAAGCTTTCGTGGTCGGCATTGTTGAGCAGCGACTGCAGCCCCTTGGCCAGCGCCAGCTCCTCATCGCCGCCGAAGGCCGCCACGTAGGCCGGCAGGTGGAAGTCCTTGGTCAGCGACAGGATCGCCGAGGCGGGCATGTCCACCTGTCCCTCGAAGCGGACGGGGTTTTCCAGCGTCACCGAACTCGCCAGCCGGTAGGTCCCGGCGGGTACGATGATCTGGCGTCCGTCGGCCACGGCATCGGCGGCCTCGAAGGCCGCGCTGTCATCCGTGCTGCCATCGCCGAGCGCGCCGAAATCCCGCACGTCGACGCTGGCCATCATGTCGCGCAGAAAGACCTCGGTCACATCCTCGATCCGCAGATCGTCGATCCGGACCACGCCGCCGTTCAGCCCGGTCAGGTCGAGCCCGAAATGGCCGTAGGTCGGCGCCATCCCCCAGACCAGATCGACCCCGCCCCGCGCGCCGGTGCCGACGATGGCAGATACCTCGACCACCTCGCCGTAGCTGGTCAGCGCAACCGCGGCGGCCTGCAAGGGCAGCCCGCTCACCTCGACGTCGCTGCCGGTGCCCGCCCAGCCCGCGATGCGCACCGACGGCAGGTTGCCCGAGACCGCCTTCACCCGCGCGGTGATGCGCAGGTAGACCCCCGGCAGGATCGGGGTCTGGCCCATGTAGCGCAGCTTCTGCGTGGCCTCCGCCTTCTGCACCTCCAGGCAGCCACCGAAATCCGCGTCCGCCGGAACATAGGCCGCCGAGGCGTAGAAATCGTAAGTGTCCGATCCGGCTTGCAATTACCCACAAGTGTCCGGCGGCGGTGTTGCGAGACGGGCGCCTTCAACGAGGTCGGCGAGGCGGGAGAAGCCACGCCAGATTACCGTCGTCCCCGGTGGAGCGTCGGAAGCGCGGTCGAGGTAGCC
>JBLXGS010000034.1:18554-26869 GCA_048381755.1 Roseobacteraceae bacterium | reverse complement strand
AGGACAACTCGCAGCCAGCGACATTGAGCAGCGACATCGAAACTTGATCTGACGGCCGCAAACCGGCACCGTCAAAAAACGTCACCGTCATCCACCTGCGATGTCGCTCAGCACTCAACTGCGATGTCGCGCCACATCGGTCCATGCATCGAACGACCCTCTGGGTGTGAGTGCTGAGCTGGGACCGGTGGCGTCTGACTTGTGCGGGTTACCCGCCCATTCGACCCGTTGAAGCTGCTCAGCCCTTAGCCAAAGAAAGTGCATCGGCTTATCGATGTCGATGCGGGCATAGACGATGCCGCTGGCGATGCTCAGGTGCTCCTCGAACTCCGGCAGAAGTTCAGGCAGGCGATCTGTATGCACCGTGCTTAGCGGGGATGACTCGCTCGCCCAACAGATCAGTCGAGAAATCTTGTGGACGGGAGGAGTATGGCCGTCCGTGAATATATCCTTGTCGCCATGCACGACGATCAAGCCGTCCGCATTGAGCGCCTTTCGCAGCATGCTGCCGGACCTGGAAAGCAGCGAGGCTAGATCTTGGGAGGACCCGAGGTCTCTCAGAATGCTTTCCTGCGCGTTTCGTTGTCCGAGGCGCTCTCGGTAGGATTGGGTATCTTCCATGGCAGATACCTGTCGCGAAAAGCTTCCGGCAAGATTGCGAGCTGCCAAGCGAGTTCCGAGAGGGATGGGCTTGGCTTCTAAATTATGACAGGCCACCAGCCCCCAGAGCTCGCCGTCCTTTACGATGGAGACCGACGCTGATGCCCGCACTTTCATGTTTGCGAGATACGTAAGGTGAACAGGTGACACGCTTCTTAAGGCACAATCCGAGAGGTCTATCTCACCTAGTCCTGGGGCGTCCCCGCGGATTGCTGCGGGGGAATAGAGCGCGTCCGGTATGACGCGAACGCGGTTCCTAACGTAAAGCTCTCTCGCTTGGCGTGGAATATCGGAGGCCGGAAAACGATGGTTCAGGAAGGAATGCAGGTCTGCGTCTTTCGCCTCTGCGATAACTGTACCTGTTCCATCCTCGAGGAACTGATAGATCATGACGCGATCGTAGCCCGTAAGGCGCCGAAACTCACGGGCGGCTCTATCGGCGAGCGCTGTAAGCTCTTGCTCTCCTTCGAAAACGGTTTCAGCCCGCTCCAACTCAGCCAGAACTGTATGAGCCGGCACAATCTCTTGGTCCTGCGGCTCAAGTTCAATGAGAAGCCAGTTTCCCGAGCGGTGCATTGATGCCAGAAATATCTCGTGACGCCCCTCAACCGGCCCTAGCACGACAGGCGTGCCGGCGCGGTTGGCGTCCATCTCAGCTATCGGAGGCACAGGTTTGGAAAGGATGTTTGCCAAGTCACTGCCGAGCCAACTATTCGCAAGTCGTCCCTCTAGGTCGCCCGCACCACCACAGACCCTCCCGGATTGGCTGTCGGCAATTAACATGAGCCCATGAGGCTGGATCGAGCCAGGAATATGGATCGGTTCTTCATCACAGCTGGAGGTCTGGATCTTATTGAGTTGCTGGCTTCGCACTGGCTTCTCCCAACGGCGTTTCGGGGGGAGCGAGGATTGTTCCCCCGCACAGAACAGTGGTGGGCGACAACCATCTTGACCGGCACCGTCAGGCAAGTTGGCCGCCGCCGCCAGCCGTAGGGAGGGCGTAGCCCGACCGAAGGCTGGCGGCGGCGGCGCGGTTCTCTTCACGGGGGATTGCGGGGGGGTGCTGGCCGCTGCGGACCGGTAGGGTCGAAGTCTCTGCTACCAAACGGAGATTGGACCTTGCCGGGCAAACCCGTCACCGACCAGCAAGTTGGAGTCTACATGACCGACCGCCTTCAATACAGCCAGCGTATCGCTGCAGCCCGCGCAGGGTTCAGCGAACGGACTGCCCGCCGCCTCGAGGCGGATCCCCGCCTTCCTTCGCAGCGCCAAGCCGCCCGCGGGCGTACCGTGCCTGATCCGCTCGAGGCGGTTTGGGAACCTTTTCTGGTGCCGATCCTTGAACGCGATCCGGCCGTTCAAGCCGTGACGCTTCTGCGCCACCTACAGATGGCCGATCCGGACGCTTTCCCTGATGATCGGGTCCGCCGCACCCTCGAGCGCCGCGTTCGCGACTGGCGTGCCCTGCACGGCCCCGAGCGCGATGTAATTTTCCGCCAAGCGCCAGAGCCGGGCCGGATGGCACTGTCGGACTTCACGGATGCGACCAGGCTCGGCGTCACCATCGGTGGCGTGCCGCTGGAGCACCGGCTCTTCCACTTCGTCTTGGCCTACAGCGGCTGGGAACACGCTGCCGTGGTTTTGGGTGGCGAGAGCTTCACGGCGTTGGCCGAGAACCTCCAGAACGCCCTCTGGACCCTCGGCGGCGTGCCGCAGGAGCACAGGACTGACAGCCTTTCGGCCGCTTACCGCAACCTTGATGCCAATGCCGCGGCGGACGTGACCCGGCGCTATGACGCCTTCTGCGCCCACTACGGCATGCTGGCCAGCCGCAACAATCCCGGGGAGGCCCACGAGAACGGCGCCGTTGAGGCTCAGAACAACCATCTCAAGGTCGCTCTCGACCAGGCGCTGATCCTGCGCGGCTCCCGCGACTTCGCCGAGCTCGACGACTGGAAGCGCTTCGTTGACGAACTGGTCGCCCGCCGCAATCGGCGGCGCGAAGCCGCTGTGCGCACTGAGATGGCCGCGCTTCGACCGCTGCCCATCCGGCGCACCACCGACTTCACCGAGGTTGTCTCCCGCGTCACGAAGACCGGCGGCTTCCTGGTGCATGCCGTCTTCTATTCTGCGCCCTCCCAGCTCATCGGCAAGCGGCTGCGGGTTCATGTCTACGACGATCGGATCGAGGCATTCCTCGGCGCTACCCGGGTCGTCACCCACCCCAGGCAGCGCGGGCGTCGGGACGGCGTACGTGTCCATTGCGTGAACTACCGCCATGTCATCCACGCCCTGCGCCGCAAACCGCAGGCCTTGGCAGGGTCGGTCTATCGCGATGGCCTGTTTCCCCGCAGCGAGTACGAGGCCGCCTGGGCTGCGCTGTCCACCGCCTTGCCCCGCAGGGACGCCTGTCGCCGAATGGTCGTGAGCGTCACGAGCCGGCCGCTGTCGACCTGCCTTGACGGGCGGATCGCTCTCAGCGGAAGGACTTTGCCCTGCGCGGCATGAAGTGCGCGCGGATGGCGATGACAGCCCTTGCAACCTTCGCGACAGCGGCGGCATCAAGATTGACACGCGGGTCGGCCATTTCTCTGATCGGTCCTATCAGGTCGCCCTCGGCGCCCTGCAATACCGGTTTCCAGAGCCTGGGCGCGAACTTCGTTCCGAGCAGGAAGCCACCTGCCCACAGGTAGGGCGCAGCCGCCGCAGCGCCGTGCGCCACCAGCCGCGGGCGCCAGGTCCCGGGCGTGTCGCCAAGCCCTGAGGAAATCGTGTTGTAGGCCGCAACCAGGGACTGGAGCGCCTTGGCCTCGGTCGTGTGTTCAGGCGCCATGAGGGCACCTTCGCCTACAAAGGATGGGATCCATTGGCGAGGATCGATGAAGCGCGGCCCGATGATGAGCGCGGTGAGGTATCCATCCAGGGTCTGCGGATCGGTGGCGGGCGGACTGGGGCGCTGCGCACGGAGGACGTCGAAGAAGTCCTTCTCGTCGAGCATGAGCCGCTTCGGCGCACTGGTCGGGGTGGATGTGTTCATGCAGCCTGCGCCTCCAGAGTGTCGTTGGCCTTGGCCAGGCGTGCCGCCTTCCAGGTCCAGGGCAGAAGCTCATCGAGCCGGTTGATCGTGGTGCGCCCCGAGACGATGCGCTCGAGCACATCGGAGAGCCAGGTCTCTGGGTCAATGTCGTTCATCTTGCAGGTGTTGACCAGCGAGGCCAAGACAGCCCAGCTCTCGCCGCCGCTGGCAGAGCCGGCGAAAAGTGCGTTCTTTCTCGTTAGGCATACCGGCTTGATGGCGCGCTCGACGATGTTGCTGTCCACCTCGATCCGACCGTCCTGCAGGAAGACAGTCAGTCCTTGCCAATGCTTCAAGGTATAGGCCGCGGCCTTGCCAATCGAGGACTGCGACGCGACGGCGTCGCGGATCTCTGTCAGCTGCCGCTTCAGATCATCCATCAAGGCTGCACTCTCGGCCTTGCGCACCGCCAGCCGCTCGACATCGCTCAGGCCACGGATACGCTTCTCCACCTCATAGACCTTGGCGATCCGGCCCAGGACCTCGAGCGCCGCCCGCGACTGGGTCGTCTTGAACACGTCCGCAAACTTGCGCCGGGCATGGGCAAGGCAGAAGGCAAGCTCGAGCGGGGCGGCGTTGCTCTTGCGACGCTGCTTGGCCACGGTCTTGTAAGCGCCAAACCCATCTACCTGGAGAACGCCGGCAAAGCCGCCCAGGTGCGCCAGAAGATCCTGCGCGCCGCGTCCCTCGGTGTAGACATAGGCCACGGCTGGCGGTGCGGGGCCCCGCCAGTTCCGGTCGTCGACGGCATAGGCCCAGAGCTGGCTCACCTTGGTTCGGCCGCGGCCGGGGGCGAGCCGGGGCAAAGGTGTCTCGTCACAGAATACCCTCGGCTGCGCCTGGATGAAGCGCAGCAGCCGCTCATGCAGGGGCTTGAGCCACCAGGCGGCGCGTGCGATCCAGCCGCCCAGCGTGCCGCGGTCAAGCTGGACGCCATGGCCGGCGAAGATCTGCGTCTGCCGGTACAGCGGCAGGTGCCATGCAAATTTGGCGGCCACAACATGGGCCACCAGCGCCGTGCTGACCATGCCACCAGACATCACCCGGGCAGGTGCCGGCGCTTGAACGACGCGCTCCTGGCAGTGCCGGCAGGCATACTTCGGACGGATCGTGCGGATGACACGCAGCCGCGCGGGCACGACATCCAGCGCTTCGCTGACATCCTCGCCGATGCGCACCCGCAGGGCCCCACAGCAGGCATTGCCTGCGTCTTCGGGTTCGATGACGACCTCGACGCGGGGCAGATGCCGCGGCAGTGCCCCCATGTTGCGTGCCGCCGCGCGCGGCGTGGCGGTCTTTGGCGCGTCCCGCACCTCTGGCGTCGTCGGGGCGTCATCATTTGCAGCTGCAGGCACATCCGCCAGGTCCCCGAGATCGAGGGCAGTCTGCGTGGGATCAAGCGTCGCAAGCTTCTCGGATTTGGCACCGAAGATCATGATCCGCAGCAGGGTGGCATAGACGCGCAACTCTGCATTCTCGGCCTGAAGGGCCCTCACGAGCCGCGTCAAACCGGGCGCATCAGTTGGGATCAAAGTGCTGTCAGCCTGCATGGCAAACTATACCATGCAGGCGACAAAACTCAAACAAATACAGATAGTTCAGACAACATATACGGGCCTTTTGACAGCTGGGCGTCGAGCCTTCGTCCAATCCAGGCCGGCCAGGAGCAACCCGAACTCCTCGCGCGTCAGCACCATCGCGCCATCCCCGGGAGCAGGCCAGGCGAACCGGCGACCCTCGAGCCACTTCGTGGCCAGAACCATGCCACTGCCATCCCAAAAGATCAGTCGCAACCTGTCCGCGCGGCGCGGTCGGAAGATGAAGACATCACCGCAATACGGATCGGCCGCGAGCGCGCTGGCGACGATCGCTACCAGCCCGTTGATGCCGCGCCGGAAGTCGATCGGCGTCGTGGCGACGACGATCTTCACGCCACCTGTCGGCAGGATCATGGTGCGCGCAACGCCGCGACGAGCGCAGTCACAACAACGGGGTCGACGGGCCCGGTCAGGACCATGTGGCCCCCACCGATCTCGAGCTCGATCCGTCCGCAGGCCGTGCTGCCCGGCCCTTCCGGGCGCCGCGCCGCGGCAGGCAGCGGAGCTTCCGGCGCGGCAAGGGTGATCGGCACGAAATGAAGCGGCTCCTGCGGCGCGGTCACCGTCCGGCGACCCCGCGCGCTGCCGCTGACGCCAGCCTCCCGCCGCCAGACAGTGAGCAGCCCACGATGCACGCCCCAGCGACGTGCGACGTCGGAGATGTTCGCGCCCGGCACCGCGCTCTCCGCCACGATCTGCGCACGCTCATCATCGGTCCAGTTACGGCGGCGACGGCGTCCGGTGATCACCTCGATCCGCTGATAGTCACCGGCTTCATGCATGACTTGATGCATGGCGTTATCTGTACTCTTCGGCTCGTCGAAGCTCATCGGCAAACTCTCCTGAAAGTGCGTGCCGACTATCTCTGGCGCCCAGAGCTCACCCGCAAGATGACCCGCTCGTGACGCTCACGAATGGTCGACCTGCTGTGGCTTGCCCATGACGAAGCCTGCGAGGCCGAACTCGCGGGGCTGATCGCCGGCGTCCTTGACGAGGGCCTCTTGCCAGAGGCCCGGGCCCTGAAGCCGAAGCTGGTACCGCGGCGGCGCGAACTGCCGGGAGACACACCTGTCACCCTGACCGACCTCTCCAGCTTCGACGCACTGCTGGAGGGCCGGGCATGACCGCGCCCGTGCCACGCCCCGTCGACGTGCATGCGCTGCCCGCCATGCTCACTGCGCTGCGCCTCCCCAGCATCCAGCGGCACTGGCCCGCGCTGGCCGGGCGTGCCGATGCCGAGGGTTGGCCCGCGTCCCGCTTTCTTGCTGCCTTGGCCGAAATCGAGCTCGCCGACCGTGACGCACGGCGCATCCAGCGCCATCTGCGCGAGTCCGGGCTGCCCGGGGGAAAGACGCTCGCAACCTTCGACTTCAAGGCCTTGGCAGGAGTCCCAAGGGCCCGCATCGAGGCGCTCGCCGCCGGGGACTGGGTCGAAACCGGCGCCAACCTGATCGCCATCGGCAATTCCGGCGCCGGGAAGACCCATGTCCTCTGCGCCATCGGACATGCCTTGGTCGAAGCCGGCCGGCGGGTCCTCTACACCCGCACCACTGATATGGTGCAGCGGCTCCAGGCCGCCCGACGCGACCTCGCCCTCGAGGCTGCTCTGGCAAAGCTCGACAAGTTCGACCTGATCATTCTCGACGACATCACCTACGCGCAGAAGGATCAGGCCGAGAGTTCCGTGCTCTTCGAACTCATCGCCCGGCGCTACGAGACCAAGAGCCTCGCGATCGCCGCCAATCAGCCCTTCAGTGCCTGGGGCAGCGTCTTTCCTGATCAGGCTGTCACCGTTGCCGCGATCGACAGGCTGGTCCACCACGCGACCATCCTCGAGATGAATGGGGACAGCTACCGCCGGCGAGCTGCAGCCTCCCGACAATCACCCGAGGCTGTCGCTCCGCCGACAGCCTCCGGCGACAACATCAGCGACAAGCTCGAGGAGGAAACCCCACAGTAGCATCAACGCAGAACGCAGCGGTCAAAACCGGCCAAGGAGGTTGTCGGTAGCGGCCAAGGAGGTTGACGCTCTACAGAACAGACTTGATAGGTTCACGCCGCGTAAGTCGGACCTGTCTCAGTTTGGCCAAAAAGTGTCAAATCAAATTAACTATTTAGCGTCTCTATACTTGGTGCTGAAGTTCGTCCTACGCTGAAACAGCGTCACACTGCCCGCAGCTGCGCCAAAAATGGTCGTTCGCTGCACGCTGACGAACCGGCAATATGGGCTCGGTCCTGTCAGTCGCTGAGCTCCGCCTGAACGCCATCTTCAGACGCAGCGCCCGTCACGCGATCCATCCCGACCGAGAGGCGTTCGTTGTGCCTTCCCCACCTGTTTTTAATTTCGGGGTCGGCGTCGCGCAAACATGCTCAGCGCGCCCGATCACCATCATTGCGGTCCGAGGGACCAGCCATACGCCGCCAACGGCCTCCACTAGATACTGGATCGACGTGGCAGCATATCCTGGAAGCTTGTGGCTTCGGCTCATTAGAGGCTCTCCGCTCCAACCCCTTCCACCCGCTCTATCGAGCAGCCCTAACTCTTGCCGGTCGTGTCAGGAATGGCACCAGACGAAATCTCGGCCTCCTGTAGACGCGTCCGAATTTCCTTCCCCGCCTTGAAAAAGGGCACAGACTTTGCGTCTACGTCGACCAACTCCCCCGTCCGGGGGTTCCGACCTTTGCGGCGGTTACGGTCCTTGACAGAAAAGGCGCCAAACCCGCGGAGTTCCACTCTTCTGCCATGCTCCATGGCTTGAATGATTTCTTCGAAAACCGTGTTGACGAGATGTTCGGCGTCCTTGATGCGCAGAAGAGGGTTTTCCTCTGCGATCATTGAAACCAGTTCAGTCTTGCCGCGTTGGAAAGTCCGCTTGTCGAGCGCACCATCACCCGGTGTGCCGGTGAGCTGACCCCATCGAGTGGTCCGGGTTAAATGCTAATGCATGGTCGGCCTTCGATCCATGGGGATGAAGACCTCT
>JBLXGS010000034.1:0-18318 GCA_048381755.1 Roseobacteraceae bacterium | reverse complement strand
GATGAAGTCCGGGCCGTCGTCAGACCTGATGAACCGCGGCGGGCCGCGCTGGCTGAAAAGGTCCGTCAGCGCGTCCAGGACATCGGTGGAGTTCAGTCGCCTGTCGACACGGATCATTAACGCCTCCCGCGTATATTCATCGAGGATGTTGAGCGTCCGGTAAGCCCGGCCGTCGCTGGTCCGGTCCTGCACGAAGTCGTAGGACCAGACGTGGTTGGGGTGCTCGGGCTTCAGCCGCACGCAAGAGCCGTCGTTCAACCAGAGCCTGCCGCGCTTCTTCTGCTTGTGTGGGACCTTGAGCCCTTCGCGCCGCCGTTCGCCGCGGGCCTCGGACCCATGGCGGACCACGGCTCACCGCGCCACCCGCTTGTGGTTCACCTGCCAGCCGGCACGCCGCAGCAGCACGGCGACCCGGCGGTAGCAGTAGCGGCCATACTCCCGGGCCAGTTCGATGACGTCGGCGGTCAGCCGCGCCTCGTCTTCCCGGCCCTGGGGCGGCTTGCGCTGCGTGGAGCGGTGCTGGCCGAGCACCCGGCAGGCCCGGGGTTCGGAGATGCCGAGTGTCTGGCGCACATGCTCCACGCATTCGCGGCGGCGCGAAGGGCTTAGAAGTTTCCCCGTGCAGCCTCAGTCAGGATCAGCTTCTCGAGCGTCAGGTCAGACACCGCCCGCCGCAGCCTCAGGTTCTCCTTCTCGAGGTCCTTCAGCCGCGACAACTGTGCCCGGTTCATACCGCCATACTGCTTACGCCACCGGTAGAACGTGTGCTGCGATATCCCTATCTGTCGCACCGCATCGGCCATCGACAGGCCCTGGCCATGCAACACCTCGACCTGGCGCAGCTTGGTGACAATGTCTTCCGGCTTCTCACGCTTTCCAGCCATTCTGTAGTCCTCCTGTTCGCCGAAATCCTATCGGATTTCAGGCTTCGTGGGTGGACCACTTCAAAGGGGCTGGCTCAACCTCACCATCGACAAGGCGACCGGCAAGGTGGCCTACGCGGTGATGGGCTTCGGGGGCTTTCTTGGGCTGGGTGAAGACCATCACCCGATCCCTTGGGCCAAGCTGAGTTACGACACCAGCCGTGGCGGCTATGTCACCGACATTACGCCCGAGCAACTTGAGGGGGCGCCGGAGCGCAGCGAGAACTGGCACGGGGACCGCGACTGGGAGGCTCGAACGCACGACTACTACGGCGTGCCAAACTACTGGATCTGAACCGTAAAGCGGTAAATGAAGGGCCTGGCCGGATGGCCGGGCCCCGGCGTTCTTGAAGCTGCTTTTTTGAGGGACGTTCTACCCTACGATTGACCGAGCGGGGCAAAGCGTTAGCCCTCTTTCTCGTCGAGCCGCTCCACCGCCCAGCCCACGCTGAAGCCGTGCAGCACCGTCGACAGGACGATCACCAGAGCCACCAACGACCAGATTTGGGCCTCATCAGCAAATTCCACATGGCTCGCCGCATAGGCGAGGTAGTAGATCGAGCCGATCCCCCGCACACCGTATATGGCCATCACGGCCCGGTCGCGCCGGCAGATGCCCGTGCCCAGAAGCGCCAGCCAACCCGCCAGCGGCCGGACGATCAACAGCAGGAGCAGTGCCACGACGAGATGCGTCCAAGTTAGGTCAACAAAGAGCCGCGGAAGGGCGCTTCCCAATGCCACCAGCAGCACCGCCGTCAGTGCATGTTCGATGCTCTCCGAGAAATCGTGCAACCGGCGGTGAAAAACATGGTCCCTCTCCACCCGGCGAAGCGTCAGCCCCATGACCGCAACTGCGATGAAGCCGTAGCCTTCGACAAGTTCGGTCGAGCCGTAGCAGAGCACGATGCCTGCCAGTGCCAGCACGCCGGCGGCGGTGTCGGCCAGCACCGCGCCGCGCGGAACTGAAAAGAGAATGACCCCCAACAGTCGCGCGCCGAGCCAGCCGGCCCCCGCCCCGACCACGGTCCGGTAGAGCATGTCCCGCAGCAGCCACTCGGCCCCCCATGTCGCCGGTGTCAGCCCTTCTGCCGCGACGATCAGGCCAATGTAGACAAAGGGAAAAGCCAGCCCGTCGTTCAGCCCCGCCTCGGTGGTCAAGGCGAAGCGCACGGGATGCTCCTGACCCTGCTGCGGCGGGCCTACCTGCACGTCGGAGGCCAGTACCGGGTCGGTCGGCGCCAGCACTGCGCCCAAGAGGATCGCCCCCGCCAGCGTCAGCCCGACAAGCCCGGTGCCGAGCCAAGCCACAGCCATGATCGTCAGCGGCATGGCGATCCCCAGAAGCCGCCAAGTCGGGCGCCAGCGCCGCCAGGGTCCGAGCTCGTCGATGCGCATGCCCGCGCCGAAGAGGGCGACGATCACCGCCATCTCGCTCATCAGCTCCCAGGGGAGCGGGCTCTGCCGCGGATCGGGCATCGGCGCGGCGCCAGGAAACAGCAGCGCTGCCCCGGCCCCAAAGAGGATCATCAAAGGCGCCGCTGCGGGTTCTCGCCGGGAGACGAGGCGCGGCAGCCATTGCGCAAGGATGACGATAAGCCCGCCGGTCGCCAGCGTGAGGTGATAGGGCGCAAGCTCGAAAAAAGGCTCGGAGGTCATAGAGGGGGTCCTGAGTGAGGCATAGCATTGTCATAAACGTCTCAGGAGCCCATTCGTGTCCCGCCAAGATCGCCCCTTGCCTGAATTCTTTCCAAGAGGACGCGCCTGAGACGAACTGGTTGCAGCGTTTGCCCGCCCCTTCTGCAAGGCCGTGCCGTCGCTTGCATATTGTTGCCGCGCTACAGGCCTCCTGCAGCGAGCGCGCTGGAACCCTCACCCAAGAAGCGAGGTTGAAACTGATAATTTAGAGATGCAGAGGCTACCGAAATGCTGAGCGAGGTCGTCAACGAGTTCCAAGATACATTCTCAGTTGTCCCAGCTCCTGCGGCACTGGCACGTCTTATGGCCGCAATAATCTTGGCGGGCCTGATAGGCCTCGAGAGAGAGCGCCGAGAGAAGCCTGCTGGCCTGAGGACTCACATTCTGGTCTCGGTTGCAGCTTGCCTCTTTGTCATTCTCGGCCTCGAACTTGCGGCGATGGACTTTGGAGGCGCCTCTGAGCAGAGGAACGACCCGCTCAGAATGATCGAAGCGGTAACCGCCGGCGTCGCATTTCTAGCTGCGGGCCTGATATTCACGTCGGGTGGGAAGGTCCGCAACATCACCACAGGGACGTCCTTGTGGCTGGCAGGCGCGATAGGCCTCGGATGCGGTGCTGGGCAAATGCCCTTGGCCGCCATGACCACGGCGATTGTTCTCTTGGTCCTGACTTTGCTGCGGTTACTCGAGCGGAAGCTGGGCTGGGGCGAAAGTGAGGATTGATGTGCAGGCGGTCGAACTGAGGACGAGCCGGTGACAGGAACAATGCGTGGCGGCGTAGGCGCTCCTGAGATCGCAAAGGCTCTCCCATCCTGGATTTTTTGCGCACGCATTTGGGGCATCGTTCTGCCACACGCTTTTTCCCAAGCACCTCCCCATGGACATCAGCCGGCAAAAGGTTGCGCAAGCTGGCTGATAGGGACATCACCACTTGCGCAGCCCTGACGGTTTCGGCGATGCTTATTCCGATCTGAAAACTGCATCAGGCAAGGCATCGAGCGAAGGCACTACTACGCTGGAGGATCACATGTCAGCCGAATGGAACAACATTCAAATCATGGAATGCGAAGACGCGGACGGTCTTACGATTACCGTGTTCAGGCAGTCTGACGGGGATCGACAACGTCTCGTTTTGGGGAACGGGCGTGAAGTGTTGCAGAACCCTGACGGGACTTTCTCGATTCCGGAAACCGGAAGCATTCTGTACGTGATGGGCGTGAGCAGTCTCCCCAAACAACGCCGCCTGCCAGAGAATGCAGGCTAGGCGGCCTGTCGCCTTTGGGTGGCTGTGCTCGGCTGTGGCGCAAATACGGTACGTAAATCGCACTTCAATGCCCAGCATTGTCCCGTGCGCGGCGAAAATGCGCCGCGTACCTTATCCTTTTTGCCGGAGACCTTAGCCAAGCACAGAAGTCTTTTCGCGATTCCGTGATCGGTTGCCGTCAGGCCGCAATAATATGCTGCAGCCCCATCCAGAGCCCCATCGCGATCATCATGAGGTTCTCGGTGAGCGATACGAACCCCAAGGGCACATTGCTCCCGCCGCCGACGCAGGCGCACTTCAGCTCTCGTTTGTCGACATAGACGGCCTTGAACACGGACACCGCTCCGACGGTACCGATGCACAGGGCCAGCGGCGCAGAGAGCCATGTCACCGCGCCGGCGATCATCAGCACCCCGGCGAGGGTTTCGGCGAACGGGTAGAGATAACCGTATCTGACCCATCGGCGGGCAAGCAGGTCGTAGTTCAGGAACATCGTGGAGAACCCCTCCACGTCCTGCAGCTTCTGAATGCCGAGCAAGGTCATCGAGATCGCGATGAACCATTCGAGGACGCGAACACTCAGGACGGTTCCGAGCGCCGCCCAGCCGACCGCCAGCGCCATCAGGAAGGCGACGCCGAAGATCGCGATCACCGGCGTATAGGTGGTCTCGCCCTCCTCGCGTAGGGGCCTGCCAAAATACTTGCGCAGGGCGTCGTAGCCACCGATCCGCTCATTGTCGATCCACGCCTGCGGCGTGGTCTGGACATCGTGCCGCTGCTTGAAGCGCTCGGTTTCGTCGTGGGTCTCCAGGAGGTGATCCTCGACTTCGAACCCCTCTCGTTCCAGAAGATTCTTCGACTTGAGGCCGAAGGGACAAAGATGGTCGGGCATGGCCATTCGGTAGAGCTGCGCTGACTTCCGCTGAATATCAAGGGGCATCGATCTCCTCCGGTTAATGTGGCTCCTAGTTCCTCAACAACCTTCCAGCGGGGGAAGGTTCCGAACAGAGCCAGTAACGCGGCTTGAAGCGACGGAGGAGCTTTCGCGTCCCCCACGGCCTCTAGTTTGCAGGGGTTCTTCTTGGCGCGGGTGTAAAGCGATCAAACTTCGCGAGCAAGAAATCGCCCCGGGCATCGGCCACCCCCGGGACTGCCGTAGATACGATCGCTGAAGGTGAAGCTGCAATGATATGCCCTCGCCGCCCATGCCGGGTAACCCCAGGCGAAACTCAGAGGGCGTCTTCAGGCGCGTTCATCCCCCCACGGACCAATTGACGTTGCGTCATTTCTCGTACGCCGTCGAGTCCTCTCGTCTCTGGGTTCCCGACAGACTTGTCTTGCTGAACCCTTTGGTTCTTTCGGCCGATGGCTGGAGGCGGCCGTGCCCGCGTACACTAGTTAACAGGCCTCTTAACGGTGTTCCTCCGCTGCGAGAGCACGCCGTGATCTGGGTAGAGGCGTGGAAAACTCGCTCTGACACATTTTGATGGGCGCTGATCACGGAGGCACCTACCTCTTGAGATGCAATATCAAAAGGGGTGTACGGATGCGCTGGCCATCGGCACGAGCTTGCCGTCACCCGGCGCCTCGGAAACTACTGCCTAGAGGTTGGCGTTGTTGTCGAAAGCGCATGACTTCAGGAGGACCGCTATGACCAATCAGGAATGGGAACTGTTTGAAGCGCAAGGAGCCCGCGAAGTTTGGCGAAAGGAAATGCCCGGCTCTGATGGAGGCACCGAGCTTCGCTATCGCGGAGAGGAATACACCGAGCTCGATGGGGATCGTGTGAAAGTGGAGGAAACTCGCGAATTCAAAACACAATCTGATGCGCTGACTTGGTTGACCGGTGAAGCCGGATAACGAGGGTGATGAGCGCTCCGCGGGGGCCATTCGGCAGGTCTGTTGAAGCCATTCAAAGGTGAGGTGCTCTATTAAGAGAAAGAAGATCAGACGCATGAACATGCAACCATCTTACCGGCTCGGGGCAATGCAACTGAGAGAGATTTTCGAAGTCCCGGCTGAGATTTCAGTCGGCCGCTGACAACATTTGAGAAATTTAATCGCGGACGAAAAGCGTCGTTCTTTAAGTGCGGCATCGATCATCCCGGCTTCGCTACAGGTCATACCGGTCCCATTGTTTATGTCCGCTCCTGTGCCCCCCATCGCGTCACCCGTCTCTGGGGACGGGGTTTCCCTCTCCCGGCGTCAGCCTCCTCACGCGTCGTGGCAAGCTGGATCGCGTTGGCGTCATACTGGCTGTCCAACTGGCCATAGTCGAGCGCGATATTCCTTTCGCCGATTCCGAGGATGGCGCCCACGCTCAGGACTACGGCTGTGATCAGTCCGTCCGCGATGCGACAAAATTCTTTATACTCCGATTGTATCGCCCGAACCGCCGCCGGGATCCCGTCCCCCGATTTTCTCTCAAGTCCGGAAAGCTCCCGAAAGCGCCAAGGCGGCGATGCGGGAATTTTTTGGAGTTACGGCCCGGACCCCTGAGAAGACCATCCTTGGAGATGGAGCCAGTTTCGAAAGCGGGATCAAGCTGTACAGAGCAACAAGCCACATCAAATTCTTGAAATCCGAAGGTTTGAATATCTAAAAACTCGAATGGAATCTATCGGCACGGGCTGAGCTCAGGATAATCTAAATTTCCGCAATGTTTCATGACATACGAAATGAGATAAGCCGGAGTTCCAAAACTGTTGGGAACCCTGGCTCCTGATTTACGTTTGAGGTGTAGCTCATTCAGGAGGCCTTGCCTTGGAGAGAGAATTGACACGGTGCTCTGAGTCGTTTGGCGAGGGACCCGAACGCGACGGGCCTGTATCTGTTGCGCTGAGAGCTCTGAGAAACGGAGCATCCAAGGAGGATGTTGTCCGGCAACTCACTGCAGCGATCTCCAAGGTTGATCTTCTTCCGGAAACTCTCGCTCTGGCTCTTCGCGATACTGCTCGTGAGGATCTCTCAATCGCGCGACTAGTTGAAGGTCATGCCAATGCTCTGCGACTTGCCAGAAGCTATGGCGAGGCAGCGTTCAAGTGCAAGATTGAGGCAAAAGCGGCAAATGGAACCATTTTAGGTGTTTGGGGAGCAGATGTGCCATCAACCCCTGTCTCGGCAACCGGCGGTGGCAGGCTCTCTGGCGCTAAACGTTTTGCATCCGGGCTTGGGGTTGTAGATTTAGCGTTCGTAACCGCGGGTGCAGGTAGCGAACAGCAACTCTTCGTCATTGATGCGTCGCAGAGCCAGCGTCACGATCACGAGTCGTGGCACATGGTGGGCATGCAGGCATCGCAATCGGGAACATTCGTCTGTGAAGGACTGGGCGGTGAACCACTTGGGTCTGCCGGCGATTACACTAGGGAACCACATTTCCTGGGCGGTACCTGGCGCATAGCGGCTGTCTCGCTAGGGGGCATCGTGGGCTTGCTGGATCGCTGCAGTGCGGTCCTGCGCGAGCGCGGTCAGTTCGCCGCAGAGGGGCACCTCTTCCGGCTTACCCCTGTGACACTTAGAGCAGTGTCGGCATGGCCTGCGGTACTGCGCGCGGCGCGCATCGCCGAGGGTGCCGCCGGGGCTGGATCGCCCGATCGGGCCGCAACTATCTCCATTGGCACACGGTTGCTCACCGAGGAGCTCGGCCAAGACACCGTCTCCGCAGCCGAGCGCTCCGTGGGGCTTGCCATGTTTGCCGACGACAATGCCACCGGACGCTATGCCCGCGACCTTGCGTGCTACCTCCGGCAAGCGGCGCGTGATGCCTTCATGCTCGGCGCAGGGCGCGCGATGCTCGGACAACCGAATGGGCTTGCGGGGTGGCTCGATGATCCCTTCTGAGCATCATTGCAACTTCCGAGAGATCACCGCCGCAGAGCTGGCCGGGCAGCGCGCGATTGTCGTGCTGGCACCGCACCCCGATGACGAGGCGCTCGGGTGCGGCGGCCTGCTTGCCCATGCGTTCGCGAGCACTGGCGCGCATGTGGTCCAGATGACCGACGGTGCGGCCTCGCACCCCCGCTCAACCCAATGGACTTCGGAGCGACGCGCCGAGCTGCGGGCGCATGAACTGTTGGTCTCGGTACGAGAGCTCGGAGGCACCGAGAAGGACATCACCAGGCTCGGTCTTCCCGATGCAGGGATGACCTCGCAGGCTCTGCCAGTTCTGTCGCTCGCCCAAGACATTGCTTGCCTCATGTCCCGGCTCGGGGCGCGCACGTTGCTGGCCACGGCGCCGACCGATCCCCATTGCGACCATCAGGCCACCGCCGATATTGCCCGCCTTGCTGCGCGGCTCTTGGGGACGCGTTTGCTCTATTACCCCGTCTGGTCGCGCTGGAAGGTGCCCGACTTTCGACAGCGCCTCGCGCCGATGCAAGAGTATCGGCTCGACACCTCATCCGTGCGTCGCAGCAAAGCCCGCGCCATCGCGGCGCATCGCAGTCAGCACGGCGAGATCATCTCCGACGACCCGGATGGGTTCAAACTAGATCCGGCCTTCGTCCGGATGTTCGTCGAGAGCGATGAGATCTTCTTCGAGGAACTGGGAGTATGACCGCTGTCGGTCTCGATCATCTTGCCGCGCTCTACTCCGCCGGCGACGATCCTTGGAGCTTCCGCAGCAGCCTCTACGAACAGGAGAAGTTCCGCGCGACCTGCGCGGCTCTCCCGCGATCGCGGTACCGCTCGGCGCTCGAACTCGGATGCGGAAATGGCGAGCTTGCGCGTCACATTGCGCCCCACTGCACTCATTACACCGGCGTCGATGCCATCGAGACAGCCCTGCAGGCTGCCCAGCGTACGGTGCCGCAAGGTCGCTTTCTGCGCAGCTTCCTGCCCGCGCCGTTACCGAACGGTGCGCATGACCTCATCCTGCTGTCGGAAATCCTCTACTTCCTCGACGCTCCGGGGATCCGCAGCCTCGCCATGCAAATCGATAAAGCATGGCCCATGGCAGACGTTCTATGCGTCACATGGCTCGGGCCAAGCGGTAACACCCTGCAAGGCACCGAGGCGCTGGCGTTTTACCGAGCCGCCAGCCGTCGCCGCTTCGCTTGCCAGCGCCAAACTGCAGATTACCGCATTGACCTCGCGGCTGGCCCCGCATGAGCCGCCTGAGTGTAACGGCCGTCAATGCGCACGCCTTCGCAGAATTAGGCACCGTCATCGTGGTCCCCGCGCGTAACGAGGAAGAGCGCATCGGCTACTGCCTGTCCCACCTCTTCGCGCAGGATGCTCCCATTCCAGCAGGGATCGTCCTTTGCGTGAACAACACTACTGACGAGACCGCTGCTCGCACCCTTGCGCAGGCACGCAGCCGTCGCCATCCGCTAATCCTAGCAGAGGCGACCTTTGCCAGTGGTGGCGTCGGACGAGCCCGGCGCCTCGGCCACCGGATCGCCATGCGCGCCGCGCCGCAGGCCACCGTCTTCCTTTCGACCGACGCAGATTGCCTGCCCGCCCCCTGCTGGCAGCGCGAAATGGAGGCTGTACTGGCACGCGCGCCCGCCGTGCTCGGGCGGATCGACGTCTGCGGGCGGGAGCTTGCCTCCTTTCCCGCGAGCGTGCTGCTGCGCCAGCGTCAGGAAAACGCCTTCGCCGCGCTGGCTATGGAGTTCGAGCGGCTCATGGATCCGGCTGGGCCCGACGGTATCGGCCTCAATACCGCCGGTGGCGCCAACCTTGGGTTCCGCCGCGCGGCCTACCGCAGCGTCGGCGGCTACCGTCCTCTTGAAACCGGCGAGGACCGCGACATCATCGACCGGGTGCGCGCAGCCGGATTCCGCCCTCTTCGCGCCGAAAACGCGGTGGTGCTGGCCTCCATGCGCCGCGATGGGCGTGCTCCCGGGGGCATGGCCGATCAGATCGTCGCTCGCTTCCAGCGTGGAGATTGCAGCGTAGATAGCGCGCTCGCCCCATTTGAGGTGATGGTGGCACGTCACCTTGGGCACAATGCCGTCGCGCCCCGTCTCACCCTGGCAGGTGCGCGCGGTGATCTTCAGGCTCTTCAAAGCTGCGTAGAGGCCTTGCGGTTGCTCGCTTGTGTAGAAAGCCGTCGGCGCTACCTAGCCGACCTAACGGCATTGAGCCCCGTACTGGGCGCGCCCTTGGCCACGCGTGGCGCCTCTCGCAAAGATAATCGGCAAGGATGGAACTGCGGCAAACTGTCGCGGGTTGTAAAGGCAATGACGGCGCGCACCGCCGCTCCATGCAAACCGAAGGAGGCAAGGATGACCAATCCTTCCCAAGACACTCCGACGACACCTGGCGCAGAGAGTGCCGCGCGCGAGATGCGTGACGATCTCCGGACCAAAGCCCGTGATACGGCAGAGGAAGTGAAAGAGCGCGCCAGCGGCTTCGAGGAAGACCAGCGCGGCAATATGGCAGACGAGGTCTCGGACGTCTCGAACGCGCTTCGCAAAGCCGCCGAGGAAATGCGCAGCGGCTCTCCGCAGGAGCGGACCATGTCGCAGATCGCCTCGACGCTGGCGGATGCCTCGGAGTCAATTCGAGACAAAGACCTAGGCGAAATGGCAAGCGGCCTTTCGGACTTCGCGCGTCGCAACCCGATCGCTTATCTCGGCGGCGCCGCAGTTCTCGGTCTTGCCGCCGCACGTTTCGCCAAGGCCGGCAAGAGCGGAGGCCGTTCGGGCCCGGCACCAGAGCCCGCGCCGCGCCCTGCGCCACCGACCAGCCCCGTAGATGCGGCCCGTGCCCGCGATCTTCCGGCGCAACCTACACCAACACCGACCGCGGCGAGCCCTGCCACCCCAGCCTATCACCGCCCGGAACCGGAGGACATTTGATGCCGACCGAACAGACAACCGGAACCACCAATCTGGTGAGCAACATTATCGCACATGTCACCACGCTGGTGCGTAAGGAAATGGAACTGGCGCGCGCCGAGCTGGGCGAGAACCTAAACGGTGCCGCGACGGCGGTGGGTGTGATTGTCGCCGGTGTGGTCTTCACACTTGTTGGCCTCAACGTCATTGCCGCCGCGCTGGTGGCCGCTTTGACCGCAGTAGGCATTCATCCTTTCTGGTCTGCCGTGATCGTCGGCGGCGTCGCTCTCATTGCAGCGCTGATCATGATCAAGGGCGGGATGAGCAAGCTCAAGGCAAGCAGCCTTGCGCCGACCCGTACTACCGAGAACGTCCGTCGCGACGTGTCCGCAATCAGGGAGACGACCAATGGCTAATCGCAAAACGGCGGCAGAAATCGAGCGCGAAATTGAACGTGAGCGCGAGGGCCTTACCGCTTCCGTCTCTGAACTCCAGAGCCGTTTTTCGGCAGACGAAATCGTGGCACAGGTGGGCCGCCACCTGCAGACCCACGGCAGCGAGATGGGACAGGCGTTCTCGAAGTCGGCCAAGCAAAACCCCATCGGGCTCACGCTGACCGCCGCCGGACTCGCGTGGATGGTCTTCGGTCGTTCCTATGATGACGAGGATAAGCGTCTAGCGGGGGATCCTCTGAGCCGCCAAATCCGCAAGAGCCGCGGGGCGGCACCCGCCGAAAGCGCGTCGGCCGGACCGGACTGGGCCACCCGTAAGCCGGGCTACGGCACCAGCTACCGTCCAAGCTACTACGATGATCTACACCTTGATGACGGGGAGGAGAGCGAGACCTTCGGTGACCGCGTCGATCGGACGCAAGCTCGGCTGAAGGCGGGTTTCGAGGCGGGTCGCCACAACGCGGCCGCCACCGCAGGCGAAGCGCGCGCCAAGGTCGGAGGGGCCGGAAGCGCTGCTCGCGACTCCATCTCGGCAAAGTCGGCTCAGGCGCAGTCGGTGCTCGAAGACGGCTACGGTCGCATTACCGCGGGGACCGAGCGCATGTCGGAAAGCGCGCGGCGCCGTGTCATCGAAGCCCGCGAACGCGCGCTGATCGCCCGCGAGCGTGCAGGTAAGAGAGTGCAACGAGCCGGCGCAAACGCCGCCGATTTCTTCGGCGAGCATCCCCTCGTGGCCGGCGCCCTTGCCATCGCGGCCGGTGCCGCCCTCGGCGGAGCGGCACCGCGCACCAAGGCCGAGGACGACCTCATGGGCGAGTACAGCGACGCGTTGTTCGCCGAGGCCGACGCGATCTTCCGCGAGGAGCGAGACAAGCTTGCAGCGGTCGCCGATGCCGCCATGGACGAGGGTCACAGCATCGCCCGCGAAGCGCGCACAGAGGCCGACGAGCGCACCCCCGGCGACAAGCCCGCCGAGCATGCACTTGCCGATGCCGCCAAGTCTGCCGGAAAGCGTCTGGAGGATCGGGTACGGGATGAAGCGGAGGCGCAGAACCTGGGCCGTCCGGACGTGACCTCGGACACGCCGACGCAGGGCTGACATCAGCTGACCGAGACTTTGCGCCGGTGCCGAGTGGCACCGGCGCAAATTTGATATGATCAAGGATGATTGCTGTCATGCCAAACGACGGATCCTTTGCCACACGGCCACGCCAGATCGGCCTGACTGGCTGGAAAGCCATCGCGATGCGCGTGAAATCCGAATTGGCCGCAGACCGGATCAGCCTAGTTTCAGCGGGTGTCGCATTCTACGCGCTGATGGCAATTTTTCCCGCGATCACCGCCCTCATGGCGATCGCCGGGCTTTTCATCACCCCCGCCGATGTCACAGCGCAAATCCAGCAAATCACCGAGGTGTTGCCGCAGCGCGCCGCTGAGATCCTGATCGAGCAGGCCAAATCTGTCGCGGGGTCGCAGAGTGGCGGTCTTGGGCTTGCGGCCGTTCTGGGTGTGCTACTTGCGCTCTATTCCGCCTCGCAAGGCGTCGCCCATCTGATCGAGGGGCTGAACGTCGCCTATGACGAAACGGAAGAGCGCGGCTTCATCCACCTCAAGCTGACCACGCTGGCACTCACGCTGCTGCTGATTGCCGGACTTCTCTCGGCCATCGGCGCGCTCGTCGTCCTGCCCGGCATGCTCGCGATCTTCCAGCTTGGTCCGGCGGTCGAAGCCTTTGCTTCGGGGGCGCGTTGGGGCGTGCTGCTCTTGCTGGTCGTCGCCGGCATTGGGCTGATCTACCGGTTCGGCCCCTCCCGAAAGGCGGCGGAGTGGGCATGGATCACCCCCGGCGCCCTGGTCGCCTGCGTGCTCTGGCTGGCCGGGTCACTCGCCTTCTCTCTCTACGCCGAGCATTTCGGGTCCTACCAAGAAACTTTCGGATCACTGGCTGGCGTTATCATCTTGTTGTTCTGGTTGTGGATTTCCGCCTACGTGATCCTGCTAGGAGCCGAGATCAATGCCGAGATGGAGGCGCAGACGAGCCATGACACGACCACCGGCAAGGACATGCCGCGCGGCGTGCGCGGGGCGGTGAAGGCCGACGAGTTCAGGGGCAGCGGTGAACGCTAAGGCGCGTGATCTGAGCGTACGGTTCTTGCACTCCCGGGCCTGAATTCTGCGAGGATTCAGGGAATAGGAGCTTCGGCAAGTTGAGGTGCATAGCGAGGTCATTTTTCGGCGTCAGACCTCATCATCTATCTGCGTGATGTGTCGGAAATATCCGTATGGCTCGAACGAGGCCCCGAGCGCTCCGATTACGACGCTGAAACAGGCGGCAAGCGCAGCGAGACGGACACGCAGAAAAGCTGAGTCGCCGCTTGGCACGCCTGTCCATTTGGCGAGAAGCGGATCCACGAAGAGAGAAGCCGCAAGCAGCCAACCTGCCAGGAAGACAGATGCGTAGGTCACGATCATCCCTGCGACGACTGCGGCGACCGTTCCTGCGTTACTGACGGCGCGTTGCTCGCGGAGGGGACCCTCGCGACCTGCTACGAGATGCTGAACGTTGATGAGGTAGATACTGGTCAGAATCACTGCGACGACCGAAAGTAGTACCACAACAGCAGCCGATAGGTTGATCGCAACCTCCCAAGACTCGGCCGTCATCATCAAGACAACGAGGGTCGAGCCTGCGGCTGTTGTCAGTCGGCGTAGCTTCAACGGAAAGCTCCAGGGGCGCATTCGTAGAAATGCGCGGGGCAATGCGCCGCGATTTTGCCAGAGAGAACGCACGTAGAAGCTTGACCTACTCGGGCTTCGACCCGCCATTTCCTCGACCCTTACGTCGGCGACCTCCGCCATCCTATTGGATAGCTCCTTCAAGGCCGTCTCGTCGAAGCCCACCATAGTGTCGAGATCGCTGGCCTCCTCAACCCGGCGCATCCAAGTCGAGGATTTCTCAAATGCGAGGCCGTTTAGGCGTCCGAAGAGGTGCATGACGAGCGCGTGAAGCCGAGGGGGGACCGAGCGTTCCGAACTCGATGGCTCTTTAAGGAACGCTGTCGATGCGATCGCGGTCGCGAAAATACCCGCTGTCACCCCCAATGCCCGCACCTTTTCCCGGCCATGTAACTCGCGCGCCGTCACTACAATAGTGAAATCCCAGCCGCGGCGGTCTCGGTCTATCTCTGATGCATCAAGCAGTTGTACTGGTTCGGCTCGGTTACGGCTGGACCGAGAGGGGCGGTCGATTGTCCCAACTATCCAGTCGAATTGCGGCATGTAGAGGGTGAGTGTTTCCTTCATCTCCGCGGCGGCGCTTCTTGCTGCCGTACGCTCCATGTCAGGCAAGTCGCCCTCGAGAATCCAACCTATTTCAACTTTCGGCCGCACCCTGACCAATGAACCGTCATATCTATCGTTCGCAGGTTTTTTCATGACATGTCCTAGGAATTGCGCCGCGAATACGATCAGCAAGCTAAAGGTGAGTATGGCGGGCATCTTGTTCAGAATTGCCCAAGTCCGTGCTTTGGTTCGAACAAGATGGAATTAGAATGTGGGCAATGTTGTTGACAGCACCTTGTCCGAACATGCTGTATCGGCGCGGCTGGTCGAGAGGCGGTTCATTTTTCGGCCGAGCCAAGCGTCGCGTAATAGGCGGCGAGATCGGCGATGTCTGTATCTGTCAAGTTGCGTGCCGCTGCCTGCATCAAATGCGCGCGCGGCGTCTCGGGCACCGGCCCGTCGCGGTAGAGATGCAACCAGTTCACCAGCCAATACCCGTCCTGCCCGGCAATGCGCGGGGTCTCGGCATGTTTCGGCGTGAGCCCGTCTTCGCCGCCCTCGTGGCAGGAGGCGCAGCTCGCGATGTCCTCATGCTCGTCTCCGCGCTGCGCCTGCGCGCGGCCGCGCTCGGCATCGCCGAAGGGCAGCGCCCTGCCCTGCCATGCACCGCTCATCCCGGCGTAGCGCGCGGCGATCCCGGCACGGCTCTCCGCGCTCAGGGGCATGGCGATAGGTTCCATGAAGCCGCTCTCCCGATGCCCCTTGGCATAGGCCTCGAGCACCAGCGCCAGCCATTCTTCCGACTGGCCCGCCAACTTCGGCGCTGTGCCATCGCGGCCCAGGCCGTCCTCGCCATGGCAGCGCGCGCAGGCCAGCTCCTGCGGGATGGCCCCGGGCAGACCGCCCAAGCGGACGCCGTCGCTCTCATAGCCCCCGGCACGGCCGAAGGCGACGTCCTCGTAGCCCGCGCGGTCAAAGCTGTCGTAGCGTGACAGGAAGGCCGCCAGCGCCCAGGGCTCGTCGTCGCGCCCTTCGCCCGGCCAACTCGGCATGCCGGTATACTTGAAGCCGTGGCGGGCGACCCACCAGAACTCCTCGGGCTCGAAGTCCTCGGAGGTCAGCATCGGAGGCTCGGGGCGCATCCCCTCCACCACCGGGTTGCGCGGGATGCCCGGCGCGCCATGGCAGGTCTGGCAGCCGGTGGCGAAATGTCCGGCGCCGAGGCGGATCAGCGCCGGGTCATCAAGGTCAACGTGCCGCGGCACTTCCACCCGATCCGCCCGCACACGCACCGCGTTGCGCAGATACTGGTGCAGCACCTCCCCCACGCCGGGGAGATGCGGCACCGAGGCGGCGATATTGTAGGGCGCAAACCAGAAGAAGGCCGCGCCGGCGACCCCCACGCCTCCCATCGCCGCGATGATCCAGCGTTTCAGCCTCATGCCTGCGCCTCCTTGAGTTCCAGCGCCTGACCCAGCCGACGCAGCGCCGCGACGAGGTAGATCGCCCCGCCGACCCCGGCCATCAGCGCGCCGGCCACCTGCTGTTCCTGCAGCGCCGACAGGCCGAGGTGGCCGGCGCAAATGTCCCCGTAGAGTGTGCGCGGCGCGAGACCGATCAGCGCGCCGAGCAGGGTCATGTGCATGGTTGTCGCCAGCAGCACCACCGCGCCTCCGAAGCCGCCCGCCGCGCGCACCGTGGCCCAGAGCATCATCCCGGCAATGAGAAAACTTCCCTGCTCCAGAACAAGGCCGGTCAGGCTCAGCCGCGCCCAGAGGTGCATCGTCGGCAGGTGCCAGACCCAGACCACCAGCATCTCTGCCACCGCGCCCAGCACCAGCGCCATCGCGCCCGAGGGCAGCCGCAGGGTCGGAGCCCAGAGCGCGGGCACCGCGGCGGTCACGCCCAGATGCAACACCATGTGCAGCACCATCGAGCCCGCCGCCAGCCCGGGCAACGGCCCCAGCCAGAGCGCCGCCAACAGCGCCAGTGCCAGGAGGCGGCGCGGACTCAGCATTGGCCCAGGACCATGCCGGGGATCACGGTGAAGACGATGGCCGCCGCCGAGAGCACGCAGAGCAGCAGCGCCACGTGGCCGACGAACCTGTCGCGCGCCCGCTCCGAGCTTTCGGTGATTTCCTCGAAGATGACAAAGACCCCGCCGTAGCGGCGGATTGCCAGCGCCGCCAGCCCCACGATCGCGGCGATGCAGAGCACTCCGAGCCCGGCAATGATCCAGCGCGGCTCGGCGAGCGGGGTGCCGCGCCCGAGCTTGGCGCACCAGATCGCCGCGACCCAGTAGCTGAGCAGGAAATGCGCGGCCCAGATCGAAGGCGCGGCGACGAGGATCCAGACCGAGCCCTGGTCGATGACGCGCGGCGCCTCGCCGGGGGGGACGATCTTCTTGCGACCCGCCATCACATCCCTCCCATCAGCATCGGAAACAGCGCCAGCAGCGCGAAGGCCACCACCGCAGTCAGCGCGAGAAAATGGGTGAAGAGCGTCAGGTTCACGCAATCGGCCCGGTAGCGCGGCGTGCAGCGCCCGCGCCAGATGCGCGCCGCCACGTAGACCCGCATCACCGCGTCGAGCAGCAGGTGCAGCCCCAACCAGAGGATCAACACCCAGACGGTGGCATCGAAGGAAGTCTCGGTGGGGTCGAGCCCGGCGCTCCAGGCTGCCCAACACCATGCCCCGATCCCCAGCGCGGCAAGCGGCACGCCTCCCACCAACAAGGCCATCGCCTGTCCGGTGCTGCCGCCTGCCAGCCGCTCGCGCGCTGCGAGCGCCGTGACCCAGCCCGCCAGCAGCAGTGCCAGACCCAGCAGCAGCCAGCCGAAGCCCGGCAACTTGGCGGCCCCCGGCAGGAAATCCGGCAGCGCGGTCCAGTAGAAGAAATAGCTGAACACCAGCCCCATGAAAGCGGTCATGTCGCCGGTCATGGTGATGAACACCGCCCACCAGCCGGGCGAGCTGTTGCCCTGCGCATAGGTCGGCAGGACCAGCCCACGCCCGGCCGGCTTCTCGGGCTTTTCCGGGATCTCCGAGGTGCCCGTCCAGAGCCACCAGAGCGTGAAGCCGACGAAGCCCGCACCGAAGAGGAGCGTCAACGTCCATAGGTGGAAGGTGGCAAGGATGAACACCGCGCCGAGGCAGAAGGCCGCGCCGATGGTCAGGTAGCTCGGCCCGCCGACCCGCTGGACGTAGAGCGGGCGCGCATCGAGGATGTCGGTGATGATCAGCTCGCGCTTGCCCTCCTCGGCGTCGGGCAGGAACCATTCGCCGCGGTCCATCTCGCCGAGCAGCTCCTTCTGCTCCCAGAGCGGGTAGCGGGTGTGAATATAGGGGATAGAGCGCACGCCCCAGGGCTTGTCGGGCACTTCGGCGCCCCACTCCATCGTGCCGGCGTTCCAGAGGTTGCGCTCGACCAGCGGCGCCTTGCCGCGCGGCCAGAGCACGTTGACCGCCAGCACGACGAAGCCCGCCGCGAAAATGAAGGCGCCGATGGTCGAGACCATGTTGAGCACCGCCCAGCCATCCGTGACATCATAGGTCCAGACCCGGCGTGGCATGCCCATCACCCCGGTCCAGTGCATCGGCAGGAAGGCAAGGTTGAAGCCGCCGAACATCAGCCAGAAGCTCCAGCGCCCGAGCCGGTCCGACATGCGCTTTTGCGTCACGAAGGGGTACCAGTAGTGCACGCCCGCGAAGAGCGGGAAGAGCATGCCGCCGATCAGCGTGTAATGCAGATGCGCGACGACAAAGTAGCTGTCATGCGCCTGCCAGTCGAAAGGCACCAGCGCCACCATCACCCCCGTGAGCCCGCCGAAGACGAAAATGGCCAGCGCGCCGCCGGCAAAGAGCATCGGCACCGAGCGGCGCACCTTGCTGACCAGCATGGTCGCGATGAAGCAGAA
>JBLXGS010000033.1:0-28692 GCA_048381755.1 Roseobacteraceae bacterium | reverse complement strand
ACCGATGTCCCAAGGTGTTCCTCTCAGCCATCGCCCTCGCGGCTCTCGTCATTTACTGGTTATGAATCCTGACCCTAGTTGCTCTTTTTTCGGCCGAGGCTGGGTGAGATGAATGCGTCGGCTTGCTCTCAAGGGTGTCCGAAAAGCACTCGCCTGTAGTTATGGCATCCGGCGTGCGGCGCTACATGTGGTGCCTGCATTGTTCCAACATTTGGGCCTCCGCATCGTCGCTGGTGGCCAACCCGACTTGCGTGCGATGCGCGAAGTCGAGCGGGTCGGAAGCCGAGCTCCCGCAAGGCCGCTCGCCATGGTCTACTTGAACCAGATCGAAACCGACCAGCAGGGGCATAGAGTATGCTTAATCCCCCCGGAAACAGTCCCAGAGACAGGGAGTCGCTCAGCCGAAGGGCAGCAGGTGTGGTCTTAGAAATCGTTTCACCTGGGGCTTGCCGCTATGGCAGTCTATCGCCGACGCAGGGCCGGTGGCAGAAACTACCATCCCGCGAGGGCTTTGCGCGTGCATTTGTCTGGCCCACATTCCAGCGGGTCAGCTACAGCCAATATGCAGCCCCCGCGCGAGCCGCATCGGCGATCAGCGCATCGATCAACGCACGCTGGCCGGGCTTGAGATAGCGCGAGCGCGGCCAGACCGCGTGGATCGGCATTTCAGCCCCCGCGAAGGACTCCAGCACCGGGACCAGCGCTCCTGAGGATAGTGCGCCGCTCACTAGCCAAGTCGGCAGTTGCGACAGCCCGGAGCCCGAAAGCACGGCCTCGAGCATCGCGTCGCCATCGCTGAAGTCATGCCTTGCACGGATCAACTGCGGTGTGTTGGTCCCATCCGGCTGCCGCAGCAACCAAGCCGGCGGCACCGAGGCTCCGCGGCTGCCGATGATGCAGTCGTGTTCAGTCAGTTCCGGCGGCGTGCCCGGCGCACCGTGCCGGGCAAGGTAGTCCGGGCTGGCGCATATCACCAGCCGCTGCCGTCCAAGACGGCGGGCCACGAGATCGGGGTCATCTGCCAGCGTGCCGATCCGCACCACTAGGTCCACGCCCTCCTCGATCAAGTTGACGCGCTGCTCGGTGAAGTTGATCGACAGATCCAATGCCGGATGCGCGGCGGCCAAGCCGGTAAGCACCGGCATCACGTGACGGCGCCCGAAGGCCGCCGGAAGGTGGATGTGCAGGCGACCGGCAATTTTCCCGCTACCTTCCGTGACCGAGGTTTCAAGCCCCTGTACATCCGACAGGATCGCCACCCATCCGTCGAAATACCGCTGCCCCTCCGGCGTCAGCGACAGCCGCCGGGTGGTGCGATGCAACAGCTTGGTGCCGAGTCGCGCCTCCAATCGGCTGACGCTCTTGCCCACAGCCGAGCCCGTCAGCCCAACCTCTGCGCCCGCAGCGGTGAACGAGCCTGTGCGCACCGCCTCAACGAACTCGCGGACTCCAGCAAAGGGATCGTCTGACTCGGCCATTCTAGAACACCACGACGGAATGAGCGGAATTCGGAGCATATTATCTTTCTGGAGAAGCTCAATAGATTGCGGGTCTGAAAGGAAGGCCCGATGACACACCACACCCTATCCGAGACAGATGCCAACACCGCCGCCGCCCGTCACGCCGGGTTCCAGCGCCTGTTCGCGCCCGGAAAAATGACGCTTGGCCTCATCATGCCGCTGGAAACCTATCCGACTAACGGCGTCCCTTCCATGGACGGGCACATGGAAGCCGCCTGGAAGGCCGAGGAGATCGGGATCAGCGCTCTGTGGATGCGCGACATTCCCTTCTTCGATCCGCACTATGGCGATGCCGGACAGGTATTCGAGCCGCTGACCTACATCTCGGCGCTGGCCGCCGTGACCCGGAAGATCACCCTTGGCACGGCAGGCATCGTCCTGCCCTTCCGTGAGCCGAACCTGCTGGCACGGCAGGTAGCCACCCTCGACCAGCTGTCGGGCGGGCGGATGATTGCTGGGCTGTCCTCGGGCGACCGGCCCAAGGAATACCCGCTGCTCGACATCCATTTCGACAGCCGCGCCGAGCGGTTCCGCGAGGCCTATGACCTCTATCGCCGCTTCACCGAACAGCATGCCCCGGCCTATTCCACGCAGCGCTTCGGCGCCTCGCCTGGCGGGTTCGATGTGCTGCCGAAGCCGCCCAAGGGCCGCACGCCCGCCATCGCTATCGGCCGCGCCGGGCAAGACATCGGTTGGATCGGTGCCAACATGGAAGGCGTCATCGTGCCCAGCCCAGCCGAGCAGGATCTGCCGCAGGCTGTGGCTGATTGGCGTGCCTTCAGTGGCGAGGCCTTCAAGCCCTATGGCATCGCGGGCTTTCTGCACCTGTCCTCCGACCGCGACCGCCCCTTTGAGCGGGTACAGGCGGGTTTCAAGACCGGCAGCCGCGGCCTCGCGGCTTTCATCGACCGGGCACGCGAGGCCGGTGTGAACCACGTCGCGCTGAACCCGCGCTTTACCACGCGTCCTCTGGCCGACGTGCTGGCCGATCTCGAACGCGACGTGCTGCCGCGCTTCCCCTCTCTCTCCTGACCGAAGGACCAGACCATGTCCCAACTGTTCATCCCTTACGCCCTCGGCGCACTGACCCTGCCGAACCGCGTAGTCATGGCGCCGATGACCCGCTCCCGCGCCGCGACGGGTGCGCCTGACGAGCACACCGCAACTTACTATGCGCAGCGCGCCAGTGCCGGACTGCTGATTACCGAAGGCGCCCCTGTGAGCCATGAAGGCAACGGCTACCTCTACACACCTGGCATCTACACCGATGAACAGGAAGCGGCCTGGGCCAGTGTGACAAAGGCCGTGCATGATCGCGGCGGGCGCATCTTCGTGCAGCTCTGGCACGTGGGCCGTGTCTCGCACACCTCGCTGCAACCGGGTGGCGCAGCGCCGGTCTCAGCCAGTGCGCAACGTGGCGAGGGGGCGTTCTCCTTCGCCATCGGCCCGGATGGGCAACCGGGGCAGCAGCCCGCCTCGATGCCGCGCCCGCTGGACACCGGAGAGGTCGCCCGCGTCACCGCCGATTTCGTCGCAGCGGCCAAACGCGCCATCCGCGCCGGATTCGACGGGGTCGAGATACACGGCGCCAACAGCTATCTCTTTGAGCAGTTCCTGAACGCAGGCTCCAACCAACGCACCGACCAATATGGCGGCAGCATCCAGAACCGGATGCGGTTCCTGCTGGAAACCATCGACGCCGTGGCCGCCGAAATCGGCATGGAACGCACCGGCGTGCGCCTCTCTCCCTTTGGGCGCCTGTCGGGGATGCAGGGCTACGAGGGCGAGGCCGAGACTTGGCTCGCCGTGGCGCAGGCACTGGAGGCGCGTCAGCCCGCCTATGTCCACCTCAGCGACCAGCTGACCATCGGCGGCGAAGCGATGCCCGCGGGCTTCCCCTCGCAGTTCTGCAAGACCTTCACCGGCACGCTGATTGCCGCCGGCGGCTTCACGCAGCAGACCGGCGAGCAGGCGCTGAAGGACGGCGCGCTCGACCTCATCGCCTTCGGCAAGCCGTTCATCGCCAACCCCGATCTGGTCGAGCGGATGCAGAACGGCTGGCCGATCAACACGCCCCCGCGCGCGGCCTTCTACGGCGGCTCAGGCGCTGCCGGTTACACCGATTTCCCCACTTGGGACGAACAGAAAGACAAGACCGATGAATGACATGACTCCCATCACCGATACCCTCCGCGAGACCCGCATCAGCCAGATGCTCGACCGCGAGGACATCCGCGCCCTGCGCCTGCATTACAGCGCCCTGCTCGACGGCAATGAGGCCGAGCGGATGGGCGAAGTGTTCACCGAAGATGCCGAGGTGATCGTGACCGTCGGCGCGATGAAGGGGCTGGACGAGATCAAGGCGAGCCTCAAGGGCGCCTACCAGATGTTCGACACCCGCAAGGCCGGGCACTTCCCCTTCGTGCATGCCATCGCCAACCACGAGATCACCCTGATCGGCCCGGATACCGCCACCGGCAGTTGCTACCTGCTCGATTTCGTCACCGACCGCCCCGGCCTGCAGCACCCGTTCTTGCTGCTTGGCCGCTACGTTGACGACTACGTGCGAGTAAACGGCGCGTGGCGCATCAAACGCTCCGCGCTCGACGTGCTCTGGCCCCACGAAGACGACTGACCGAGGCACCCCATGTTTGATACATCGACCACGCCCAAAAGCTTCTCTCGGGTCTTTTCAGAGAACCGCCTGTCGGTCGGCTTGATCTCCCCGCTCGAGGCCTATCCAGACAGCCCCTTCCCGACGCTGAAGGACCATCAACACGTCGCCAAACAGGCCGAGGACGCGGGCTTCGGCAGCCTCTGGGTACGCGACGTGCCCTTCTATGACCCGAACTTCGGCGACGCGGCGCAGATGCTCGACCCGTTCGTTTACGCCGGCTACCTCGCCGCCGTGACCAAGAAGATCACGCTCGGCTCCACCGGCATCGTGCTTCCGCTGCGCGAGCCGGTCTCGGTGACGAAACAGGCGCTGTCGGTGGATCGGCTGACCGACGGGCGTTTCATATTGGGCCTGTCGACCGGCGACCGGCCGGTGGAATACCCGGCCTTCAACGTCGACTTCGAGGACCGCGGCGGGCGCTACCGCGAGGCGGTCGAGATCGTCCGCACCCTCTCGGAGGGGCGTTTCCCCAAGGCCGAGACGCTGCGCTTCGGCACCTTCTCGGGCAATCTCGATATGCATCCGAAACCCGCGCATGGCCGCCTGCCGATCATGGCCGTGGGCCGCTCGCGGCAACCGATCGAATGGCTGGCGCAGAATGTCGACGCTTGGATCTGGGCGGTGGATGACGACGCCGCGATCCGCGAGATCGTTGCCACGCTGAAGGCCGCCGCCGGCGACCGGACCCCGCCCGCCTATGGCTATTCCACCTTCTTCGACCTCGATCCCAACCCGGATGCGCCCTATCAGCGCTTCTACAACGTGGTGCGGATCGGGCGGAAGGCGCTGACCGAGCGGCTGTTGCATCACCGCGACCTCGGCGTGCGCCACATCGCGCTGAACCTGAAACCCTCGCAACGCGCCGCGCAATCGGTGATCGAGGAAATGGGCACCCATGTGCTGCCCGCGCTGGAGGCCGCATGAGGGCTGGAGATCGCGCCCATATCCGCAGGCTGCTCGACGATCTGACGACAGCTTGGGCGGGCGGAGACATGGGGGCGCTGCGCACGGCCATTGCCAGCGAGGCCCGGTTGGTCAGCGCCCAGCATGGCACGCGCTCGGGGGCCAATGACATCGTCGACGCGCTGCGGCCGGATCGGTTCGCTCATCGGGCCAGTAACCACTATATCGGCATCGACGGGGATGAGGCCGCCACCAGCCTCTACCTCTTCGGGCTGATGCAGGGCCGCGGTGATCAGCTGTTCCTTTTCGGCGCGACGCTGGTCGTCCGGCTAATCCGCAGGGATGCGGGCTGGCAGATCACCGAGCTGCGCATGGAAGCGATGTGGAGCAAAGGCAATCCGCGCCTCGTGCCGCACTGGCTGCATGTGCCGGACGATCGCGGCTGGCAACCGGGCGATCCTTCGCCGGTGATCGTCAGCGAATTGCATGCCCCGTGGCACGTCCTGCCCGATGCACCGGTGCCCGACAGGTTGGAGGACGCCCTGCCAGAGCTCTACGCCCGTTACGCCTTTGCGGTCGATCAGAACGACATCGGCCTGTTGGTCAACGCCTATGCCGAGAACATCTCCGGCGGCTTCGCCCCCTTGGGCAACCTCGAGGGCCGCGAGGCGGTGATCGGCCAGCTGAAGAGCTTCCGGCATCTCGCCCCGTTCTGGCAGCACTTCGCCGACGTGGTCGCAATAGAGGACGAGGGTGACGGGATACACGCCCGGATGATCGTGGGTCGCATTGTCCCCGAACGGTCAGTGGATGAAAGCGGTGCGCCGCTCTATGGCGCGCACTACCAGCTGCGTGTCCACCACAACGATACCGGCTGGCGCATCTGCTGGAGCGACTATCGCCCCGGCTGGTTCACTCGCGATGACCTGCCGGACTTCGAAATCGGCATCGCGACCGCCTAAGGTACGACAAAGGCGCGGCCCTAAGGCCGCGCCTCTCTACCGCCCTAGCGGGTGTTATCAGTTCACGATGGTCGCCTCGGTGGCGGCGCGAAGCTCGTCCTCGGTCACGCCATCGGCGGTCTCGACGATCTTTAGACCGCCCTCGACCACATCCAGCACACCAAGGTTGGTGATGATCCGGTCCACCACGCCCTTGCCGGTCAGCGGCAGGGTGCATTCCTTCAGCAGCTTGCTGTCGCCGTGCTTGTTGGTGTGATCCATAACCACGATGACGCGGCCGACGCCCGCCACCAGATCCATCGCACCGCCCATGCCCTTGACCAGCTTGCCGGGGATCATCCAGTTCGCCAGATCGCCGTTCTCGGCCACTTCCATGGCCCCAAGGATGGCCGCCGCGATCTTGCCGCCGCGGATCATCGCAAAGGACATGGAACTGTCGAAATACGACGTCTTGGGCAGCTCGGTGATGGTCTGCTTGCCGGCGTTGATAAGATCCGGATCCTCTTCGCCTTCATAGGGGAACGGGCCCATGCCCAGCATGCCGTTCTCGGACTGCAGCGTGATCTCCTTGTCGCCGACGTAGTTGGCCACAAGCGTCGGGATGCCGATCCCGAGGTTCACATACATGCCGTCTTCGAGTTCCTCGGCCGCGCGCGCGGCCATCTGGTTACGATCCCAAGGCATTACACGTCCTCCCGCTTGCGCGTGGTGCGCTGTTCGATCCGCTTCTCGTGCTCACCCTTGATGATGCGATGCACAAAGATGCCCGGCAGGTGGATGTGATCGGGGTCAAGCTCGCCCGGCTGCACGATCTCTTCCACTTCCATGACGCAGATCTTGCCGCACATGGCCGCCGGCGGGTTGAAGTTGCGCGCCGTCTTGCGGAACACGCAGTTGCCCGAGGTGTCGGCCTTCCACGCCTTGACGATGGACAGATCGGCAAAGATGCCCTCTTCCAGCACGTATTCCTCGCCGCGGAACATCTTGGTTTCTTTGCCCTCGGCCACCACGGTGCCGACGCCGGTCTTGGTGTAGAACCCGGGGATGCCCGCGCCGCCGGCGCGCATGCGCTCGGCCAGCGTGCCCTGCGGGTTGAACTCAAGCTCGAGCTCGCCCGACAGGTACTGGCGCATGAACTCGGCGTTCTCGCCCACGTAAGAGCTCATCATCTTCTTGATCTGCTTGGTGTCGAGCAGCTTGCCGAGGCCAAAGCCGTCGACGCCGCAGTTGTTCGACGCGATGGTCAGATCCTTGACGCCATCCTCAACCATGGCGTCGATCAGCAACTCGGGGATGCCGCAGAGGCCGAAGCCGCCCGCGGCGATGGTCATCCCGTCGAACAGCAGCCCGTCCAGCGCCTCGGCGGCGGAGCCGTATACTTTCTTCATTTCAGTCTCCGTGGAATGTGGCTCAGTTCTGCATCGCGTGCGGGATCCACATGGCGATTTGCGGGAAGGCCGCCACCAGCCCCAGGACGAAGAGTTGGATCGCCACGAAGGGCATGATGCCTTTGTAGACCTGCCCCAACTTCACCTGCGGCGGTGCCACGGCCTTGAGGTAAAACAGCGATGGCCCCATCGGCGGCGTCATGAACGATGTCTGCAGGTTGATCGCCAGCATGATAGCGAACCAATAGGCCATGTCGGGTTTGGCCACGTGATCGCCGAAGTCGAGGTTCAGGATAATCGGCGCGAACACCGGCAGCACGATCAGGGTGATCTCGATCCAGTCGAAGAAGAAGCCCAGCAGGAAGACCAACGCAAGAACCATCACCAGAAGGTGCCACGGCGTCACGTTCATCGCGGTCACCGCGTCGGTCACCAGATGCTCGCCACCGAGCAGCCGGAAGGTCAGCGCAAAGGCAGTGGCAGCCAGCATGATCATGAAGATCATGCCGGTGGTCAGCGCCGACTCCCTAGTGGCGCGGAGCGTTGTGGACCACCAGCCGCGGTTCTCCGCCGCGAAGCGCGCGATCGGCCCGCCGCTGGTGTCGTTGGCGATGGCACCGGGGATTGCGAAGCGTGTGAAGCTGAGCACGGTGTACATGCCGGGCCGTACGAGGAAGGCCAGCGCCAGCGCACCGGCGGCCCCGATACCAGCGGACTCGGTCGGGGTGGCCCAGCCAAAGATGATCGAGCCCAAAACCACGAAGATCAGCAGGAAGGCTGGCACCAGCCCGACAAAGAGTGTCACCATCAGCTGGCCGAAGCCGATGCCGGGATCATGGCGAGTTGCCGCGGCCGGGGCGGCCCGCGGCGACAGCAGGCTCACCAGAACAATATAGACAAGGTAGCACCCGCCCAGTAGCAGGCCCGGCCCGAACGCCGCCATGAACATCGTGCCCACCGAGCGCGACAACAGGTCAGCGATGATAACCAGCATGATCGACGGCGGGATGAGAATGCCCAGCGTGCCAGAGGCGGCAATGGTCGCGGTGGCGAGCGAGGTCGAGTATTTCTTTTCCAGCATCACCGGCAGCGCAAGCAGGCTCAGCATTACGACCGAGGCGCCGACGATGCCCGTTGCCGCGGCTAGGATGATGCCGAGCAGAGTGACCGACAGGGCAAGTCCGCCCGGCACCCGCCGCATGGCCTGGTTGAGGCTGTTCAGCATGTCCTTGGCCACGCCGCTCTTTTCCAGAACCACGCCCATGAAGACGAAAAGCGGCACGGTGGTCAGCGTCAGGTTCTCGGCGGCACCGGACCACATGCGCTGGACGATGGTGTAAAGCTGGATTGGGATCAGCTCGCCAACCGCGACGCCGATCAGCCCATAGGCGATGCCGACCCCACCTAGGACGAAGGCAACCGGGAAGCCGCTGAACAGCAGCACGGCCATCGTGGCGAACATGAAGAGCGGAAGGAATTCGATGAAGTAGGTCACATCTGCCTCTTGCGGTCGGCGTTGAGGTCGGCGGCGGCAGGATCGGCGAGCGCCGCCGCCGCGCGCAGCGCGCGGCTGATCCCGGCCAGCGCCAGAAGGTAGATGCCGAGCGGCAGCATGGATTTGATCGCCCAGCGGAACGGCAGGCCGTCGACCGACTGGGACACCTCGTTGCGGACAAAGGAGGTATGGGCGAAATTCGTGGCGTAGTAGCCGGTCACCGCGCAGAACGGCAGCAGCAGCAACACAATGCCAAGCAGCTCGACCGCAGCACTGGTGCGCGGGCTGAAGCGCGACGACACAAGGTCGATCCGCACGTGCCTGTTGTAAATGAACGTCGTGCCGAGGAAGAACATGATCAGGATGGTGTGCAGGTGCCACTCGGCCTCCTGCAACTGCGTCGAGCCCATGCCGAACAGCCGCCGGGTCGTGACGTCGAACACCACCACCACGATCAGTCCCAGCAGGGCGAAGGCGGCAATCTTGCCAAGCCCGGTCAGCAAGGCATCGATGCCGTCGCTGATCGCCAATAGAAGTTTCATAGGTCCTCCCCCTTTCCTTGTGCCGCCGCGGCCCTGGCAGGTCGCGGCGGCTTGGCATGTCAGAGCCGGTGCGCCGGGCTTATTCGACCGGCTGCGGTTTCACGTAGCCGAGATCCTGCCACTGCGCGTAGTCGGCGCGGAAGGAGGTGTAGGACTCCATGACGCGACCGAACATCTCGTTCTTCTCGCTCTCCTCGACGGCAACCTCGTCCCAGGCGGCCCGCAGCGCCTCCATGATTTCTGGCGAGAAGGTACGGATCTCGATGCCGTCTTGTTCAGCCAGCGCCTTGACCGCCGCCGGCTGGGCCGAGGCTCCTTGGGTGAGCGTGCGCAGGGTCGCCTCGCCGCAGGTGGTCTCGATGGCAAGCTGTTCCTGCTCGCTCAGCTCGTTCCAAGTGTCGAGATTGATGATCAGCGTATCGATGGCGACCTGCTGGTGCCAGCCGGGGAAGTAGGCGAAGTCGGTTACCGTATCGAGCCCGGCGGAGACGTCGATTGACGGGTTGGAGTACTCGCCGCCATCGATCACGCCGCGTTCGAGCGCCGAGTAGACTTCGGAGCCGGGAACCAGCTGGATCGAGGCGCCGAGCTTGGCCAGCACCCGGCCGCCAAGACCAAAATAGCGCAGCTTCACGCCGTTCAGATCCTCGGGGGTGTTGAACTCACGGGTGGTCCAGCCAGCGGTTTCCGGCGCGGTCAGCGTGCAAACAAAGCCCTTGAGGTTTAGGGTCTCGAGGATTTCGTCATGCAGCTCCTGACCGCCGCCTTCGCGCATCCACGCCATATACTCGGTGACATCCGGACCGAAGGGCACGGCGGTGAAAATGGTCAGTGCCGGCGCTAGGCCCGCGCCGTAGCCGGGCGTCCCGAAGGCCATGTCGACCGCCCCCTGCGAGACCGCGTCGAAATAGTCCGTTGCGGGCACGAGAGCGCCCGGCTCGAAGACTTCGACATCAAGCGAGCCGCCGGTCAGCTTGCCGATGCGCTCGGCGATCCACGGCGAGATTTCCCCGATCACCGGGGTTTGCGTTGGGAAGGTCGAGTGCATGCGCAGCTTGCGTGTGTCCTGCGCCTGCGCCGCGCCCGCGGCCAGCATCGCCGAGACCGAAACGGCGCCGCAGAGCTTGATGGTAAGGTTGGTCATGAGTTTCTCCTCCTGTTGAAGTGTCGGGCTATCTGAAAGCCCTGCGGGAACAACCGCATCTTGTCGTCGCCTACACGCATGAGGAGATCTGCCCGAGATGCATCTTTTCAGGCGCGATCAGCCGTCGCATGGGGTGGCGGTTGCGGCGAGGCCCGCACGGGGTCTCGCGCGCTTTGTTCAGGCGTTCGTGCCGGACATGTGCCGCGCGGCGATGTAGCCGAATGTGATGGCCGGCCCGAGGGTGATGCCACCGCCCGGATAGTTGCCACCCATGATCGAGGCCGCATCGTTGCCCGCTGCATAGAGCCCGGGGATGGCGATGCCCTCCTCGTTCAGCACACGCGCATTCTCGTCGGTGCGCAGCCCATCGAATGTCCCAAGGTCACCGATCACCAGCTTGACCGCGTAGTAGGGCCCCTTGGCTATCGGGGCGACACAGGGGTTGGGCTTGTGCTCGGGATCGCCGAGCGAGCGGTTGTAGGCGGTGCTGCCCTTGTGGAACTCGGGGTCGTTGCCGTCCTTGGCGTGACGGTTGAATTCGGCCACAGTCTTCTCGAGCTGATCCGGGTCAGCGCCGATCTGCCCGGCCAGCTCGCGTAGAGTCTTGCCGCGCAGCAGATAGCCGTTCTTGATGTGCGACTTGTAAGGCACCGGAGTCGGCTTGGCATAGCCGAGCCCGTATTTGCGGAAGGTCCGGTGGTCAGCGATGAAATAGGCGCAGACCTCGCCCTCTTCCTCGGTGCAGCGCTTGTACATCGCCTGGCAGAAGTCGTGGTACGAGTTGGCCTCGTTGACGAACCGCCGTCCCGAGCGGGTCACGGCGATAATGCCCGGCTTCGAGCGGTCGACGAAGTGCGGGAAGGTGCCGGTGGTGCCATCGGGCCAGACTGGACGCGAGATCGGCACCCAAGCAGCGGCATGCGGCAGGTCTTCCTGAACCGAGGCCCCAACGGATTCCCCGAGGCGCAGACCGTCGCCGGTGTTGCCCGGCGGCGCGGGGGAGGCGTGCTCGTAGCCGGCCGGCGCGTGCGGGAAGAGCTTCTTGCGGCGCACCGGATCCTGCGGGAAGCCGCCGGCGGCCATGACAACCCCCTTGGTGACATTGACCTGCACCCGACCGGTCGGCGTGTCGAGGATGGCCCCTATCACGCGCCCGCGATCATCCTTTATCAGTTCCTTGACCGGCGAGCGGGTCCAGATCGGCACGTTCTTGTCGAAGCAGGATTTGGCCAGCCGCGCGACCAGAGCGTTGCCGTTCATCAGACGCATGGCGCGGCCGTGGAACGCCTTGTCGCGCAAGAACTTGGCAAAGAGACCGCCCACAAACAGCGCCGAGATCGGCGAGCGGGTCACGTTGAAGAAGTGCAGCAATTCTTTGCCCGAGCCGATCATCATGCCCAGCACGGTGATCTCGGCCAGTGGCGGACGCAGGCGCTTGATCTCCTTGCCCAGCTCGCGCCCGTCGAACGGCTTGGCGACGATCGAGCGCCCGCCCGGCATGCCGCCCGGTTCGTCCGGGTGATAGTCCGAGAAGGTCGGGCCGAGATCGAATTGCAGCGTCGTCTTCTCCTCGAAGAAGTCGACCGCGCGAGGCCCGTTCTCGAGGAAGGCGTCGATACGGCGCTCGTCAAAGAACGCGCCTGTCTCGCCCTTCAGGTACAGCTTTGCCTTCTCGGCGCTGTCATCGACACCGGCGCGCTTGCCCGGCGCATTGCCGGGGATCCACATCCAGCCGCCCGAGCGGGCGGTGGTGCCGCCGAAGACCGGTTCTTTCTCGACTACGAGAACCTTCTGGTGATGGTGCGCGGCGACAACGGCAGAAGACAGGCCTCCTGCCCCGGATCCCACCACCAGCACATCGCAATTGTATTGTCTCATCTCGACCTTTCCTTACGTCCGGCTCGCGCCAAAGAGGCCCGAAACGTCAAAACCAGCGGGAAAAGCGGGGCCGACAGCCGCGGCGCATTGTGCCGCGACAGCTCCATCCGAGCACGATGTCGGTCCTTTCCTCCCTGACGGCACGCCTGGCGCACCGTGTGCCGAAGCTGCGGGCCAGCACCGGATCCTCCGTCCGATTCGTGCTGCGCTGTAGCTTCGTTTACGTGAGTATCATTATCTTTTATCGAATCTTTTCGTCAATGGATAATTTTGGTCAATTCCAGAAGCGCAGAAATCTGTCGGGTAGAACGCAAGATGGCGGGCCGAAGCCCGCCATCTGAAAATCACACATATGATTGCTTTCGTTATGCTTTCACGGCCTCCTGCCGAGCAGATGCGGCAGTTCCTTGATGACCACCGCCAGCACGATGACCAGCGCCTGCACCAGAAGTTGCACCGCCGAGCTTGCGCCGAGGGCCAGCACCATGATGCCAAGCTGTGTCATGAAGATCGCCGCCACGCCGGACGCGATAACGCTCCCGCGGCCACCAGAGAACGGCGTGCCGCCGACCACCACCGCCGCGATCCCCGGCAGCAGGAAATCGTTGCCCGCATTCTGCGAGGCCGAGCCGATGAACCCGGCGTAGAGCATCCCCGCCACAGCGAAACAGATCGCCGCCGCGGCGTAGGTCCCGACCTGGTAGGTCAGCACCCGCATGCCCGCGGCACGGGCCGCACGCGGATTGGCTCCCACGGCGACGAACCGGCGCCCGATCACCGTGCGCGCCGAGATCACCGCCACAGCTACGATGAAGGCGACCGAGAGCAGCAGGGTATAGGGCACGCCGAACAGGCTCTGATGCGAGAAACTCTCGAGCGCATTGGGCACCGACATCGGCGTTCCGCCCGAGATCATGTTGATCGCCCCGAGCAGGATCGCATTGGTCGCCAGCGTCGCCACGATCGGCATGATGTTGAGCCGCGCCACCAGCAGTCCGTTGATGCAGCCGACCAGCGCCGCCGCGACGACGGCGCCAGCCGCCGCCAGCCAGACCGAGTCCACGCCGAAGCCGAGCTTGGCGATGACCACACCGCCAAGGCTCATCATGCCGGCGCAGGAGAGGTCGAGGCCGCGTTGCTGGATAACGATGGTCTGGCCAACCGCGACGATGGCCAGCATCGCAGCGAAGGGCAGCATCGCGGTGAGCGAGGCGGGCTTCACGGTGCCGGGTGCCACGACGGCGCAGACCGCAAAGAGCACGAGGGTGGCAACCCAGATCCAGCCGAATTCCCCCGGCACCAACCGGACCTGACGGCGCTTCGGTGCGCCCTGTGCCATGGTTTGAGCTTGCATAGAATGTCTCCGCTTATGTCCGGGTCAGGCCACGACGACCATCTGCCGGCTCTTAGAGTAGAGCGCGACGGCGAGGATGATCATTCCGCCGAGCAGATAGGACTGCCAGGCCGCGTCGAGACCGAGGAAGTTGGTGACGGTGTTAATCATCACGATGAAGGCCGCGCCGAACAGCGTGCCGACGAAAGAGCCACGCCCGCCGAACAGGCTGCCGCCGCCGATGACCACCGCCGCGATGCTGCCGAGCGTGTAGTTCAGCCCCGCGCGCGGATCGCCGATGCCGACCTGATCCATCATGGCGATGCTTGCCACCAGCGCCAGCAGCGAACAGCCGACATAGGCCAGAAGCCGTGTCCGCGCCGCCGAGATCCCCGCCATGCGGGCCGCATCCTGCCGCGAGCCGAGCGCCCGGAAGGTGAAGCCCAGCCCATGTCGGAACAGCAGGTATTCGAGCGCCAGCGCCAACACCACGGCCACGATGAACATTGCCGGGACGAAACCGAAGCGATGGCCAAAGAAATCCAGCATGTCGTAGTTCAGCATGCCGCCCGGCGTCGGGCGCAGGATCAGCGACACCGCCTGCACGCCCATGTAGGTCGCCAGCGTCGCCACCATCGGATGCAGCCGCATCGGTTCGACGAGGAACCAGTTGAGCGCCCCGATGGCCACCGCCACAGCAATCATCGCCCCGAACCCCGTCACGTAGCCGGCACTGGTCACCCCCTCGATAAGGAAGAACGAGGCAACCACCTGAAGCAAGCCCATGGTCGGCCCGACCGACAGGTCAATGCCACCGACCAGCATCAGCGCCTGCTGCCCGTAAGCAACCAGGGCCAGCGTGGCGATCAGCACCATCATCCCGCCAAGGCTGCGCCCGGTCAGGAAGAACGGGTTGTCCATCGCCACATAGGCGCCCAGAACCAGCATCGCGACACCGACCATGACGATCGGCGCGGCGTTGCCCGAGGCCCATTTCCAGATAGCCGCGACCTCAGCCCGAGTGCTGTCGCGCGTTGCAGTGGAGCGCAAGGCCGCGCCGGTGATGTTGCTCTCGATCACGTCGCCTCCGGCGAGCTCCGAGACGATCTTGCCGCGCGAGAACACCACGACCCGATCGCACAGGCCCGAGATCTCCGCCGCGTCCGAGGACAGCACGATGATCGCCACGCCCTGCTCTGCAAGTTCGCGCAGGATGCGATAGATCTCTGCGCGGGCGCCAACGTCGACACCCTGCGTCGGCTCATCAACCACCAGCACCTTGGGCTTGGTGGCGACGACGCTGGCCAGCACCAGCTTTTGCTGGTTGCCCCCCGAGAGCGAGCCGATGGGGGTTTCCGTATCGGGTGTCTTCACGGTGTATCCGCGGATCGCCTCGCGCGTGCGGGTTTCTTCCGAACCACGGCTGACAAAACCGCCGCGCATATCGCGCTTCTGGCTGCGGGAGGCGAAGTTCTCACGTACCGACAACTCCGCAAAAATGCCCTCGCGGTGGCGGTCTCCCGGCAGGTAGCTGATCCCCGAGCGCATCGCGGTGATCGCGCTTCCCAAGACCGCATCCTTCCCGTCGATCCGGACCCTGCCGCCGTGAGGACGATTGAGCCCGGCAAGGGCGCGCACGAATTCCTGTTGGCCGTTGTCGGTGATCCCGCCGACGCCGAGGATCTCGCCGCGCCGGAGCAACAGCGAGACATCCGCGAAGCCGCGCCCGCGAAGCCCCTCGACCTGCATGACCTCGGCCCCGAAGTCGGTGCATTTGGGTGGAAACTCCTCGTCCAATTCCATGCCGACGATGAGCTCGATGATCTGCTCCTCGCTCAGGCCATGCGCCGAATAGGTGCCCTGCCCCTGCCCGTCGCGCAGCACGGTGAGCCGGTCGGCGATCGCCTGCACTTCCTTGATGCGGTGCGAAATATAGACGACCGCTGCGCCGCGCGCCGTGACCTCGCGCACCCGCGCGAAGAGCCGCTGGACGTCTTCAGCCGCCAGATGCTCGGTCGGCTCGTCGAGGACCAGCACGGCGGGCTCATTGGCCAGCGCCTTGACGATCTCGACGATGAACCGCTGCTCAGAGTTCAGCGTTTCCACGCGGTCTGCGGGGCGGATCGTCACATCCTCGCTCCAGGTGCGCAGCAACCCGCGCGCCCAGTCCTGCAGCCGCGAGACCGGCGGCGCGAGATGGCGCGGCACGCCGAGATAAAGGTTCTCGGCCACCGTCAGATCCGGCATCAATGCCGGCTCCTGCCGGACAATGGCCAGGCCGAGGCGACGCGCCAGTTCCGGGTCGCCATTGGTTTCCTGCCCCTTCAGCACCACCTTTCCCGAACTCGGCGACAGCGCGCCCGAGGCGATGGCCATAAGGGTCGATTTGCCAGCACCGTTTTCTCCGACGAGGCCATGCACCTCGCCCGGCAGCACCTCAAAGCTGACGTCATCCAGCGCGCGCACGCCGGGGAACACCCGCGTGACCCCGGACATGGCCAGCAGCGGCGCGGTCTCGTCGCGCGTCCTCATGGCATTTCCCCAAAAGACTGAAGATCACTGGCGCGGCGCGGCGCGCCCGTTTTTATCCGGCACGAACGGCGCCGGCAGCGCGCGATGCTCTTTGTGTTCCTCACGGAACTCCTCCTCCATATGAACAGATTGACCGGACACCGCGGCCGCCGCATGGCAGGCCTCGGCAGCTTCGCACTGCACGATAGTGACGATCTCCTCCGACGCCGGACAAAGCCGGCCTCTCCTCCGCCTCAAGCTTCGTTTATTGCTAATACGTATGTCAATAAAAAACATCTGTTCTCGCGAGAGCGAACGTGCAAGAAGTGAGGGAACAGGTTTTTCGCAGGACGAGAGAATGAAGAAGGACGGCGGCAGCGCGCGGGGCATTCAGTCCATCATGGTTGGAGGTCGATTGCTTCAGGCCATGATCGACGCCTCCAAGCCATTGACTTTGCGTGAGATTGCGGCGAAGGCCGATATCACCCCGGCGCAAGCTCATGCCTATCTGGTCAGCCACAAGCGGGTCGGCATGGTGGTGCAGGAGTTCGATGGCGGCCCCTATCTGTTGGGTCCGCTCGCGCTGCAGCTCGGCCTTGGCCGGTTGCGCAGCCTGCCGATCTTTCGCGAAACCGGCACCCTGCTGAAAACGCTCTCGAGCAGCCTGAATGTGATGTCCGCGCTCACCGTCTGGACCTCGCACGGCCCCTCGGTCGCGATGGTGGTGCAAGCCCTCGACAAGCGCAGCGACGTGAACATTCGCATGGGCACCCGCTTTTCGGTGCTCAACTCGGCCACCGGTCGCATCTTCGGTGCCTTTGACGATCCCGAGCGCATCGCGGCGCATATTGAAAAGGAATGCGCGGAGGAGCCGACACCCTACTATCGCACCGACGTCGCTTCGCGGCAGACATATGAGATTCTCGTGGCACAGATCCGCAAGGACGGGATCAGCACCATCCGCGGCGCGCGTGTGCCCGGCATCGACGCCGTGGCCGTGCCGATCTTCGACGAAACCGGCATGTTCGCCGGCGCCGTGACCTGCATCGGCCACGCGGACACATTGGACACCGCGGCGGAGGGCGACAGCGTCCGTGCCATCAGAGCCGAGCTTAACGCGATGTCGGAGCGGCTGACCACACTGGCAAAGACGGCCTAAACTGCGCATGGAAAGGCAAGAAGAACATGTCCGGTAAGAGCCAGAATTCGGAAGGGCGCGGCGTACAGTCGATCGAGATCGGCACGCATCTGCTCGAAGCCCTCATCGCCAAGGGCGAGCCCATGATGCTGAAGGAGCTCGCCGCATCCGCCGGCATAGCTCCGGCGCAGGCGCACCCCTACCTCGTCAGCTTCCGCAACCTCGGCATGGTCGAGAAGAACGAAAGCTCGGGACGTTACCAGCTCGGGCCCTTCGCGCTGGACCTCGCGGTCACGCGGATGCGCTCCGTCGATCCAATGCAGCTGGTGAACAAGGCCGCCGTAGAGCTGTCACACGAGACCGGGCTGACCTCGCTGGTCTCGGTCTGGGGCGCTTTCGGGCCGACGGTCGTGATGGTCAACGAGGGCGAGGACCAGTTGCACATGAACACCAAGGTTGGAACAGTCTATTCGGTGACCGGCACCGCAACAGGCCGGGTCTTTGCCGCCTTCATGCCGCCCGAAGTGTCGCGCCCCTCGATGCGGTCAGGCTTGCCCAAATCTTATCAGGAACGCTGCGTCGGCACCGCGCAACCCTTTGATGAAGCCGACATGACCGAAATTCGAACTCACGGTGTCGGCTCGGTCCCGCACCCGCCCGTGCCCGGCATCAACGCCATCGCAGCGCCTGTCTTTGACCACCTCGGCCAGGAATTCGCGGTGGTCACCCTTGTCGGAGACGCCCGCGTGCTGAGCAAAGACCCCGACGCGGATTTCGCGCAGGCGCTGCGCACCGCAACCCGCAGGCTCTCGTCGGAACTCGGTTTCTGGGACGAGGAGACATCGCAATCATAATTATATGATTGCGAACATGTTGTCTCAAATGTAATCTCTATCCTGTAGCAGGGGGCAGAGGAGTGCCCCCGCATGAGGAGGAGATATTCATGAAACTCGAAAACAGGCTGGCCGTCGTCACGGGGGCCGGGCAAGGCGTCGGCGCGTGCATCGCAAAGGGACTGGCCGCCGAGGGCGCCCGCGTGGTGCTGGCCGATCTGAACCTCGAGAACGCCGAGCGCACGGCTGCCGAAATCCGTGCCGACGGCGGCGAGGCCTGGGCCTATGCGCTCGACGTGACCGATGCCGAGGCCTGCACCGCATTGGCCGAGAAAGTCACCGAGCATGGTGACGTCTCGCTGCTGGTGAACAACGCCGGGGTCTGCCCGCGCAACACCATCGACAGCCCTGACGTGCGCGAAAGCTGGGCGCTGGGGATGGACGTGAACCTTGAGGGCACGCTCAACATGATCCTCCCCTTCGTGCCGGCGCTGCGCAAGACAAAGGGCGGGATCGTCAACATGGCGTCCATCGCCTCCTTCGTGTCCACGTCGACCTCGATTTCCTACTCGACCTCGAAGGCGGCGGTGAAGATGCTGACCCAGAATCTTGCGGCGGAGCTGGGCAAGGACGGCGTGCGGGTCAACGCGGTGGCGCCCGGCACGCTCGTCACCCCGATGACCGAAGCAACGCGCAACAACGCCGAGCGCCGCGACCGCTTCCTGTCGCGCATCCCGATGGGACGCTTCGGCGAGCCCTCCGAGATTGTCGGCCCGATCGTCTTCCTGGCGTCGGACATGGCGTCCTACGTCACCGGATCGACCATCGTGGTGGACGGCGGCTACCTGACCGCCTGAGACCCGCTCGGCACATCAGAAAAGGCCCGGAGCATGCTCCGGGCCTTTTGCGCTTCGACGGCGTGCCTTCAGACGATCTTGCGGGTCTCGACGAAGTAGGGCGTGATCGTGTCGAGAAAGGCCTTCGCATGCTCCTGCGTCTCGGTGACGATATCGCTGGCGTAGAGCCCTGCTGCGGTCTCCTTGTCGCGGAACCAAAACTCGACGATGCCATCCACCGGCACCTCGTCATAGCTGGCGCTTTCGGTGCGCGAGCCGTGGTAGCGGTCCACCACCAGGTTCTGGTTGTAGCCCAGCACGTTCGGCCAGCGCCGGACAAAGGCTGCGTGGGTTTCGAGCCATTCCTTGCGGAACGTCTCGGGGCTGATCCCCGGCAGCCGCTTGAGCAGCGTCATGCGCTTGATCACCGGCCCGCCATCGGGCTCGTAGGGCACCACGACGTGTTTCTCGCAGGCAACCAACTTCACATCCTTCAGGAACTCCTCCTCGTCGACCAGCGTCGGCGCGAAGACTTCGCCGCTCACCGCCTCCAGCATCGCGGGCATGTCATCGAAATGCAGCTCGGAAAAACCGTCTAGGTCCCAGTCGGAGCCGCGGGCGTGGCTGATGCCGAACTGCTCCTTGTCGACCACGGCGTGCTGCCAATAGCCGCGTAGGCCGGGAAAGCGCGCCGCCATAGGTCCGTGTGTGCGGTGCCAGTGCGCATTGAACGCCTCGGACGACAGGCCTTCGCGTTTTGTCAGCAGGCCAAATCGGGTGATCATCGTCTGTCTCCTCTTGCAGTCATGTTGCGTCAGCGCGCAGCCGGTTGAGCACCGACTGCCGCCGTGTCAGCCAGTCCGCGTGCTGAAGTGGCCAGCGACTGAAATCGTCGGGATCGCCAAGCTGGCGTCCGGCCTCGAGCGGCCAGTACGGCGTGCGCAGCACCTCGCGGCCAAGCGCCACCAGATCGGCCTTGCCGCTGGCCACAATCTCCTCGGCCTGCTCGGGGCTGAGGATGATGCCCACCGCCTGCGTGATCAGCCCGGTGCGGCGGCGCACCTCTTCGGCAAAGGGCACCTGAAAGCCGATGCCGCGCGGCACATTGCTGGCGCGGGTCTGTTCGGTCAGCCCACCGGACGAGCAGTCGATGACGTCGACGCCGACCTCTCCCAGCGCCTGTGCCAGCGCGACGGTGTCCTCCATGCTCCAGCTCTCTGCCGCCCCGTCGAGGCAGGACAGCCGGGCAAAGAGCGGCTTATGCTCGGGCCAGATGGCGCGCACCGCGGCGGCAGTCTCCACGGCAAAGCGCATCCGGTTCTCGCGCGAGCCGCCGTAGGCATCGCTGCGCTGGTTCGACAGCGGCGACAGGAAGCTGGCAAGCAGGTAGCCATGGCCAAAATGCAGTTCGACCACATCGGCCCCTGCCCTGTCGGCGCGCTCCGCCGCCGCGACAAAGGACGCTCGAATATCGGCGATCTCCTCGACCGTCAGAGCCTCCGGCACCGACCAGTCGTCACTGGCGGCTATGGCACTTGGACCAACCCGGCGCCACGGTTGCCCGGCCTTATCGAGCTGCTCGGGCGTGAGCGCGCGCCCACCCTCCCAAAGCGGCTCGGAGAATGCCTTGCGCCCGGCGTGTGCCAGCTGGATGCCAAAGGCAGCCCCTTGCGCGTGCGCGAACTCGGCCAGCCGGGCAAGGCCGGGAACGTGATCGTCCGACCATATCCCAAGGTCGGCCCAGCCGACGCGGCTGTCACTGCACACCGCGGTGCTTTCCGTCAGCACAAGCGCAGCTCCCCCAAGGGCGAACTTTCCGTAATGGACCACATGCCAATCCTGCACCTCGCCATCCACCGCCGAGTGCTGGCACATGGGCGAGATCACCATGCGGTTGCGCAGGGTCAGGCCGCGCAGCGGCAGAGGCTGCAGAAGGGCGGGCGAGGCCTTGGGATGGGTGCTGCCGGCAGCGGGCAGGGTCATGGGTTCTTCCTTTCATATCGTGGTCTCCGGCCCGCCGGATTGTGCGTTTGGGGCCGGACAAGTTTGGCGCAGCGGTCAACCGACGGCGTCGAACAGCAGCTTTGCCCCCACCAGCGCCATCAGCACCTGGATCAGGTCGAAGAACAGCGCCTGCGGCACCAGACGCACCAGCCGAACCCCAAGCAGCGTGGCGATCACCGCCACTGGGGCGAGCATGGCCGAGGTCGTCAGGCTTTCCGCATCGATCTGCCCAAGGGCGAGAAAGGCCGGCAGCTTCAGCCAGTTGACCGTGGCGAAAAACACCGTGCTGGTGCCGATGAAGGCATCGCGCGTCAGGTTCTGGCGCAGCAGGTAGATTTGCACCGGCGGTGCGCCGGCATTGGCGATCATGCTGGTGAACCCGGCGCCGGCCCCGGCCAATGTGCCCAGTGGCCAGTCCGGACCGCCGGTCGCGATGCGACGACGACGAGACCGCAGGAGTAGGCTGCGCAGCGCATAGCCGAGCGCGATCGCCCCGACCATGAAGGCCACCACGCGGTCGGACATGGCCGCCGCCATCAGGTAGCCCGCGCCGATGCCCAGTAGCGCGCCGGGCAGTAGGCGCAGCACATTCGGCAGATCGACGTCGCGGCGGAATTTCATCAGGCCGATCAGGTCTTGCAGGATCAGGATGGGCAGGATGATCGCCGCCGCCTGCACCGGCGGCACCACCGTGGCCACCAGCGGCGTCGAGATCATCCCGACACCGGCAAAGCCCCCCTTGGACAGGCCGGCCAGCGCCACGGCGGGCAGCGCCACGAGAAAGAAGACCAGGTCTGGCAAGATCGGTGTTCCCGGCAAGTCGGTGAATGCACCGCGATCGCGCTTGACGGGGATCACGGTGCATCTGGTCAGTCGCTATCGCCGAGATAGACGGCGACGGACTTGGTTTCGGTGTAGAGCTCGATGGCATCCTTGCCCATCTCGCGCCCCCAGCCTGACTGCTTGAAGCCGCCCCAGGGGAAGTTCGCGTCGCTCTGGTTGTGATTGTTCACCCAGACGATGCCCGCACGGATGCGCCGCGCCAGCTTGTGCGCGCGCTGCAGGTCGCTGGTCCAGATGCTGGCGCCGAGGCCGTATTCGGTGTTGTTGGCCTCGCGGGCGAGCGCGGTCATGTTTTCGTCGGTGATCTTCATGGCGCTGATGACCGGGCCGAAAATCTCTTCTCGGTAGAGCGTGTCACCCGGGTTCACCCCCGAAAGCAGTGTCGGACGGAAGAAGAACCCGCCATCCCCCGGCGTGCCGCCGGTCACCACGCTGGCGCCTTCGGACTTGCCCTTCTCGAGCAGACCCTGCACCCGGTTGAACTGCTTTTCATTGATCAGCGGCCCGAGGTTGGTGGTCGGATCGAGCCCATGCCCGAGCCGAAGCCCCTCGGCGTATGCGGCAACGCCGTCCATCACCTTGTCGAACACATCCTCGTGGATGTAGAGCCGCGACCCGGCGGTGCAGGCCTGCCCGGAGTTGAGGAAGACCGCTTCGGCCACGCCGGGGATCGCCGCGTCGAGATCGGCGTCGGGGAAGACGAACACCGGGCTCTTGCCGCCAAGCTCAAGGCTGACGCGCTTGAGGTTACCCGCCGCAGCGCGCACGATGGCCTTGCCGGTGGCGGTGGAGCCGGTGAAGCTCACCTTGTCGACGTCATCGTGCTCCGCCAGCGCAGCGCCGACGTTGCCGGCGCCGGTCACCACATTCAGCACACCATCGGGTAGACCCGCTTCCTTGCAGATCTCGGCGAAGCGCAGCGCCGACATGGGCGTGTCCTCGGCCGGCTTGATCACCAGCGTGCAGCCCGCGGCCAGCGCCGGCGCGGCCTTCCAGGCCATCATCAGCATCGGCACGTTCCAAGGCAGGATCTGCCCCACCACCCCGACCGGCTCGCGCTCGGAGTAGGCCAGCCACTCGCCGCCCATGTTCACCGGCATGGTCGAGCCGTCGAGCTTTGTCGCCCAGCCGGCGAAGTAGCGGAAATGGTCCGCCGACAGTGCCACGTAGAAATTGCGCACCACGCCCCAAGGCGAGCCCTCATCGAGTACATCCAGCTCGGCCAGTTCGTCACCGTAGACGTCGATCAGTTCACCGATGCGGTGAATGATCGCCGCCCGCTCCTTGGCCTTCATTCCTCGCCACGGGCCTGTCTCGAAGGCCTCGCGGGCACTGGCCACGGCGCGATCCACATCTACGGCAGTGCCCTCGACCACCGAGGCGTGCGCCACGCCGGTCGCTGGATCGATCACCTCGCGGCGCGCGCCGGAACTTCCCGGCACCCAACCACCGCCGATGAACAGCCCATGCTCGCGGGCCAGGAAGCTGCGCGTGGCCTCGGAGACCCCCGCAAGCGGATTGTCGAAGGAAAACATCTTGGTCATGACATCCTCGCTATGTCTTGAATTTCAAAGGGGCCGGAGCCAAGGGGAGCAAAGTGGCTCCGGCCAGGGCCGAGGTCCGCTCAGTTGGGAAAGAGTTCCTGCAACTTCGCGGGCTCCAGCAGGGAGGAAAGCTGTGCGTCCGGCGGCAGGTCCGGTTCGCACTTGGGGGCGATGTCCTGCAGGCTGTCGGCATAGACGTAGGGCACGACACCGACGGGCTCGTCGGTCGGCAGGTCGTTGTGCACCGCTAGCGCATGGCGCAGGGCAAAGCGCACGTCTGCCGTGGTGCCGCCGTAGGCCAGGTAGTTCCAGGCCTCGCCGGCCTCCTTGGCCTCGGTGTACATGCAGTCGTATTCGTTGGTCGTAGCGATGGTCGACATCGCGGGCACCGCAAGACCCGCGTTGCGGAATGCCTTCACCGCCGCCATGCTGGTCCCGCCGTAATCGGTGGCGATGGCGTCGATGGTGCCATATTTGGCAATCAGCCCCGCGACGGCCTTCTGTGCGTCCGCCGGGTTCCAATTGGTCGCGATATAGTCCTGATCGAGCAGTTCGACCTGCGGATATTCCTTTAGACCTTCCTTGAATCCCTCCATGAATGTGGCCGAGGACGCGGCACCGGCAGGACCACCGAGCATCACCGTGGTGCCTTCGCCGTCGAGCGCCTTGCCGGTCCAGCGCCCGAACTCGCGCCCGGTGTAGAAGGCGTCTTCGTAGATATTCGACGAGTAGTTCTGCCCCGGCTCGCCCTCAAGATCGGTGAAATAGGGCGCCATGGTCACCCCGGCTTGCGTGGCCGAGCGATAGGTGCGCAGTGCTGCGTTGCCGAAATCGGTGAAGGCAATGATGATGTCGAAGCCCTGGGACACAAAGCCATTGATGTCACTGGCGTATTTCGACGGATCGCCGCCGGCGTCGGCGTAGCGCACCTCGGTGATGTTCTCGCATTTGGCCGCCTCGTCGAGCAGCTCCGCATGGGCGGTGATGCGCCAGCTGTCCGAGCCGTAGCCGTCGAGATGCGCCACGCGGATCGGGTCGGAGCCGCACAGCGGGGCAATGTCCGCACCGGCGTCGACGCTGACCACGTCCTGCGCCTGCGCCGCGGTGGCAAGCAGACCGGCAGACAGCGCCGATGCGAGCAGTTTCGATTTCTTCGACATTCGTTTTCCTCCCAGAAGTCGCATTTGGCGACGGTATCGGGCGGGCGTCAGCGCGCACCCGAGGATTGCCGCGCTGCTCCTCCAGCGCGGGTGACACGGTGTCGCCGGACCCGTGCAGGGGTCCGAGATCAGGTGACGATCAGGCGGCGTCCTGCATGATCATGTCGGCGGCCTTCTCACCGATCATGATCGTCGGCGCGTTGGTGTTGCCGCTGGTGATGGTCGGCATGACAGACGCATCCACCACGCGCAGCCCGTCGAGCCCGCGCACCTTCAGCCGGTCATCCACCACGGCCATGTCATCCGAGCCCATCTTGCAGGTGCCGACCGGATGATAGACGCTGTTGCAATCGTCCTTGATGTACTCGTCGAGGTCCGCGTCCGACATCTTGTGCGCTCCGGGGGCATACTCGTCGCCGCGGATTGCATCGAAGGCGGGCTGCGACACGATCTCGCGCGACATGCGCAGCGCATCGCGCAGCACCCGCAGATCGTCCGGCACCGACAGGAAGTTCGGGTCGAGAGCGGGCAGCTTGAACGGATCGTCCGAGGTTGCCATGACGGTGCCCCGGCTCTGCGGCCGCGAGATGTTGAAGTAGGGCATGCAGCCCTCTTCGTTGATGATCTCGCGCCCGTGGTCGCGGTACATGATGTTGTTGAAGTGCCACTGCACGTCGGGCGCCTCGATCTCGGGGCGGGTCTTGAGGAAGGACATGACCTCCACGCCATGTCCAGCGACTGGTCCCTTGCCAGTGGTGTAGTATTGCACGAGCGCCAGCGCGGCAGCATAGGGCTTGGTCGCCCCCAGAAGCGATACCGGCTTGGTCAGCTTCTGCTTCAGCGAACTGGCAAGGTGGTCCTGCAAGTTGCGCCCCACCCCCGGAAGCTCATGCGTCGTCTGCACGCCGATGCCTGCGAGGTGCTCAGGATCGCCGATGCCGGAGATCTGCAGGATGTGCGGCGAGTTGAACGCGCCGCCGCAGAGCAACACCTCCTTGTCGGCATGCAGCGTGTGCTTCTGCCCGTCCTTGACGAACTCGATGCCGACCGCCCGCCCGTTACGTACGATGATCCGCGACACGCGTGACTTGACGAAGAACTTGAGGTTCTTGCGGTGTTTGACCGGCGTGATGTAGCAGCGCGAGACGCTGGAGCGGATGCCATCGCGCACCGTGCCATCGCAGGGACCAACACCATATTGCTCGCCGGAATTCAGGTCCTCGTTGAACGGGTAGCCCGCCTGGATGCAGGCGTCGCGCCAGGCGACGCAGGGCGCTGCCTCGATCGGGTTGCGGGTGGTCTTCAGCGGACCGTCGAAGCCATGCACGTCTTCTTCGCCGCCGCCGCCCCAGTTCTCGGCCCGTTTGAAATAGGGAAGGATGCTCTCGTAGTCCCAGCCGCGGTTTCCGGCTTGCGCCCAGTTGTCGTAATCGGTCCGGTGGCCGCGGGTGTAGATCATGCCGTTGACCGTGGTGCAGCCGCCGATGCTCTGCGCCCGGGGGACGAACATCCGGCGGTTGTTCACGTGTTTCTGCGGAACGGTGTGGTAGCCCCAGTCGAGCTGCAACGTCTGCATCAGCCGGAAGTAACCCATCGGCATGTGGATCCAGGGGCTGCGGTCCCAGCCTCCGGCTTCGATGACGGTCACGGAAACAGTCGGATCAGCCGACAAACGATTGGCCAGCACGGCGCCGGCAGACCCCGCGCCGATGACGATATAGTCCGTCATGGAACTCCTCCCTAAATGTCATGTCCCACCCGGATCGCGGTGCCCTCTCCTCATTCGGATGCCGCGCGGGGTGTTCCCCTCGGGTCAACGTTACTCAGTTGCGAGTTCATTCGTCAATAGATAATGGTGCAGGTGGATCACATCATTTTAGGGTCAGCTTATCTATATTTTATTGTTCTATTTCTGTTACTTAATAGAGTATAGCGGGCAGATCTTACGCAACTGGCGCCATCATTCTGACCATAAAAAAATACTCATTTGCGAATCTATTCGTTATCGTACAACGATTGACGCAACTCGTTCGGCAAAAAATTTGGCAGCTGCACATCATGACTCGCTCCACCAAAGGCCTCGCCCGACAGGCTTCCGGCCGTTCAACCGGTATTCTCTTCGGACTGCTGACAGTCGCCGCATGGAGCCTCTACAACGTCGGGTCTAAAATCGGCCAGCTTGATGGCTTTCGATCGATGGACCTCGTCTTCCTGCGCTTCGCCGTGGGCGGTCTGGTGATGCTGCCGGTCGTCCTTTGCGCGCGCAGCCGGGTTCCGATTGGCGGCCAGCGCCTTGCCGTGCTGACCGTGTTCTCGGGGCCGCTCTTCGTGTTCCTCATGGCGCAGGGCTTTGCCCACGCGCCGCTCAGCCACGGGGTGGTCATTGCGCCAACCACATCGATGCTCGTGACCACGCTGCTCGTCTGGAAATTCGACGGAGCACCACCCTCGCGGCTGCGTCTGACGGGCATGGCGGTCATGGTAGTGAGCTTATTTCTGGTCGGGCTCGAGAGTGGCGCAGGGTCCGCCCCCACGCTTTCGCCGCTTTCGGTCCTGCAAGGAGACGCGGCCTTCATGGCCGGGGCCAGCATGTGGGGGCTATACACCTTTCTGGTCGGTCGCTGGCGGCTGCCGCCCCTTCAGGTCGCCAGCGAGCTTACGCTGCTTTCGGGCCTGATCGCGGTGCCGGCCTATCTCGCGCTTGCAGAGCCACCGACGCGGCCGGTCAGTGCATGGCTGGAGCAGGCATTCTACCAAGGAGCCTGCGGCGGCTCTCTGGCCTTTCTGGGCTTTGCGCTGACCATCGGCAGGCTCGGAGCCGCGCGCGCCTCGCTGTTCTTTGCCATGGTGCCGCCGGTGGCGCTGCTTCTGGCCGTACCGTTGATGGGCGTGCTGCCGTCAGGGTTTCAGGCAATGGCAATCTTGCTGTCGGTCGGTGGCATGCTCGTATCCCTGCGCGGCGCGCAGGGACACTGACGCCACGCGTTCACGCAGCCGCGGGCCGCACTCGCTCGGGTTCTGCATGCCGGAAGGCCGGAAGCCCGGCGCAGGAGGCCTCGATCCGTAGCAGACCTGGCAGGTCCGACAGGTCCACGTCCCAGCGCCGCGCATTGTAGAGTTGCGGCACGATCGCCAGATCGGCCTGGCTCAACTGCGCTCCCATCGCATAGGGAATCTCACCGGGCAACAACGCCTCCACCGCCGCAAGCCCCGGCCCGATGAAATTGCGCATCCAATCTGCCTTGGCCTCCGGATCGCCGGTGATCTCTGCGGCATGCGCTGCGACCCGCAGGTTGCAAACCGGATGGATGTCGCAGGCCACGGCCTGAAGGATCGCACGCATTCGAGCACGCTCCGCCGGCACCTCCGGCAGCAGCGTGACGCGTCCGGTTTCCTCAAGATAGTCTAGGATCGCCATTGACTGCGTGAGCCGCAGCCCGTCGATCTCGAGGACTGGCAGCAGCCCTTGCGGATTGCGCGCAAGGTGATCCGGCCCGGCCTGCGCGCCCGACAGCAGATCGACCGAGCGGCTTTCCCATTCGATGCCGGCAAGATTGAGCGCGATCCGCACACGCCAGCTCGCGGTCGATCGCCAGTAATCATAAAGGACAGCTTTGGTCATAGCCCCTCCCGTTCTCCTGAAAGAAAACGGGCGCCCAAAGGGGCGCCCGCTACCGATTGGCTCGTGGTTCAGCCCTGCAGGTCGGCCCACATCTTCTGATCGCGCTCGGCGGTCCAGACGCGGGGGGTGTCGATGCCGCGGGCCTCGTCGTAGGCGCGGCCGACGTTGAACGGCAGGCAGTGCTCGTAGATCGCGTAATCGGCGAACTTCGGATCGCACTCGGCGCGCACTGCGTCCCAGGCTTCCTTGAGCGTGCCGCCGCGCGCCACGACGCGAGCGACCGGCTTGTAGGTCGAGCGCACGAAATCGGCGGTGTTCTCCAGCGCCTGCATCACCTGCGCCTCGCCCACCAGCGCATC
>JBLXGS010000032.1:0-29101 GCA_048381755.1 Roseobacteraceae bacterium | reverse complement strand
ATCTGATCGTACGCACGGAAGTCACCGAAGTACTTGGTGATCGCTGCGGTCAGCGTGGTCTTGCCGTGGTCAACGTGACCGATCGTGCCGATGTTGCAGTGCGGCTTGCCGCGCTCAAACTTTTCCTTTGCCATGATGGCCTCCTTGGTCGGTGGCGGTGCGTGTGATCACGCACCCTACGGGGGGTAGGGTGCGGGGCTGAGCCCCGCACCGCTGCTTATGCGTATTTCGCCTGGATCTCGTCCGAGATGTTCTGCGGAACCGGATCGTAGTGGTCGAACTGCATCGTGAACTGCGCGCGGCCCGAGGACATCGAGCGCAGGGTGTTGATGTAGCCGAACATGTTGGCCAGCGGCACGAAGGCCTGAACTGCAACGGCGTTGCCGCGCGGTTCCTGACCGGACACCTGGCCACGGCGGGAGGTGAGGTCACCGATGATCGAACCGGTGTATTCTTCCGGGGTGACCACCTCGACCTTCATCATCGGCTCGAGCAGCTTCGCGCCGGCCTTACGCAGACCTTCGCGCATTGCCATCCGCGCCGCGATTTCGAAGGCCAGAACCGAGGAGTCCACGTCGTGGAACTTGCCGTCGATCAGCGCGACCTTGAAGTCGATCACCGGGAAGCCTGCCAGCGGACCGGAGTCCATGACCGACTTGATGCCCTTTTCGACGCCCGGGATGTATTCCTTCGGAACCGCACCACCGACGATCTTGGACTCGAACGAGTAGCCTTCACCCGCTTCGGTTGGGCTGATGACCAGCTTGACCTCTGCGAACTGACCCGAACCACCCGACTGTTTCTTGTGGGTGTAGGTGTGCTCGATCTCGTGACCGATGGTCTCGCGATAGGCCACCTGCGGGGCACCGATGTTGGCTTCGACCTTGAATTCGCGCTTCAGGCGGTCGACGAGAATGTCGAGGTGAAGTTCGCCCATGCCCTTCATGATGGTCTGACCGGACTCGAGGTCGGTCTCGACGCGGAAGGAGGGGTCTTCTGCGGCCAGACGGGCCAGACCCTGGGACATCTTCTCCTGGTCGTTCTTCGTCTTCGGCTCGACCGCGATCTCGATCACCGGATCGGGGAAGGTCATGGTTTCGAGAACCACTTGCTTCTGAGCGTCGCAGAGGGTGTCACCGGTGGTGGTCTCTTTGAGGCCGGCCAGCGCGATGATGTCGCCTGCAAACGCTTCTTCGATCTCTTCCCGGTTGTTGGAGTGCATCATCATCATACGACCGATGCGCTCTTTCTTGCCCTTGGTCGAGTTCATGATCGAATCGCCCTTCTTCATCGTACCGGAGTAGATACGGGTGAAGGTGAGCGAGCCCACGAAGGGGTCGTTCATGATCTTGAACGCGAGGCCCGAGAAAGGCTCTTCGTCCGACGCGCGGCGCTCGATGTTCCGGGTCTCGGTCTCGTCGTCGGGCGAGAAGCCCATGTACGGCGGGACGTCGAGGGGACCGGGCAGGAAGTCGACCACGGCGTTGAGCAGGGGCTGAACACCCTTGTTCTTGAACGCCGAGCCACCCAGGACCGGAACGAAGGACAGCGACAGCGTGCCCTTACGGATCAGGTTCCGCAGGGTGGGGATGTCGGGCTCTTCGCCTTCGAGGTAGGCTTCCATCGCCGCATCGTCCTGCTCGACGGCATTCTCGATGAGGTGCGAACGCCACTCGTCTGCCACGTCCTTCAGGTCGTCGCGGATCGGCTGGCGCACCCAGGATGCACCGAGGTCTTCACCCTGCCAGACCCACTCTTCCATGGTCACGAGGTCGACGATGCCTTCGAGCTGGTCTTCTGCACCGATCGGGAAGTTGACGGGGACCGGGATTGCGCCCGTACGGTCCTTGATCATCTTCACGCAGTTGAAGAAGTCAGCGCCGATCTTGTCCATCTTGTTGACGAACACGATGCGCGGCACCTTGTAGCGGTCAGCCTGACGCCACACGGTCTCGGTCTGCGGTTCAACGCCGGCGTTGCCGTCGAGAAGGCAGATTGCACCGTCGAGCACGGCCAGCGAACGCTCGACTTCGATGGTGAAGTCAACGTGGCCGGGGGTGTCGATGATGTTGTAGCGGAATTTCGTGTCCGAGGTACCTTCCTCAGTCGGATCTTCCTGCCACTGCCAGAACGTGGTGGTCGCAGCGGACGTGATCGTGATGCCGCGCTCCTGCTCCTGCTCCATCCAGTCCATGGTGGCTGCGCCATCGTGGACTTCGCCGATTTTGTGCGAGCGGCCGGTGTAGTACAGGATGCGTTCCGTGGTCGTGGTCTTGCCCGCATCGATGTGGGCCATGATCCCGAAGTTACGGTAACGCTGGAGGGGATATTCGCGTGCCATGGTGGTCTGCCTTTCCGGAGATTACCAGCGGTAGTGGCTGAACGCTTTGTTCGCGTCGGCCATCTTGTGGGTGTCTTCGCGCTTCTTAACAGCGGAGCCACGGGATTGCACGGCATCCAGAAGCTCGCCTGCGAGGCGCTCTTCCATGGTGTGCTCGTTGCGGGCGCGCGAGGCTGCGATCAGCCAGCGGATGGCCAGGGCCTCACGGCGCTCGGGGCGCACTTCGACGGGGACCTGGTAGGTGGCACCACCAACGCGGCGCGAACGGACTTCGACGGCCGGCTTGATGTTGTCCAGAGCCTCGTGGAACACTTCCACGGGCGCGCGCTTCACCTTGCCTTCGACGCGCTCGAGGGCGTTGTAGACGATGCGCTCTGCGACCGACTTCTTGCCGTCGATCATCAGGTTGTTCATGAATTTGGTCAGAACCCGGTCACCATACTTGGCGTCGGGCAGGACTTCGCGTTTTTCAGCGGCGTGACGACGAGACATTTATGTATCCTCTTATTTCGGACGCTTCGCGCCGTACTTCGAGCGACGCTGCTTACGGTCTTTGACGCCCTGGGTATCCAGAACACCGCGCAGGATGTGGTAACGGACACCCGGAAGGTCTTTCACACGGCCGCCGCGGATGAGCACAACCGAGTGCTCCTGCAGGTTGTGCGATTCACCCGGGATGTAGGAGATGACTTCGTAGCCGTTGGTCAGACGCACCTTGGCCACCTTACGCATTGCCGAGTTCGGCTTCTTGGGCGTGGTGGTGTAGACGCGCGTGCACACGCCACGCTTCTGCGGGCACTGCTCGAGGTGCTGCGACTTCGAACGCTTAACTTTCGGCTGCCGCGGCTTGCGGATCAGCTGTTGGATCGTGGGCATATGGGTTGTTCCCCGTAATTCTCACATATGTGGTGCACGGGGAGCCCCCCATGCGGTTCAATCGAATAGGCGCCCCACGCGTCCGCGGGTCACCGGTGATGCGCCGAAGGTCCGAGACCCGCAGGGTAGCAACCCCACAACGACGCAAAATACCGCATACGTCCCCGGGCACGGGTAACGTCGCGGTGGGTCTCCAGAGGATCGGGGCCAGGGACGCCGATCTTGACCACTGTAGTTCCGTAGAATGCGGCGGGCGCACTGAGGCCTCCGCCGGATTGAGGCGCGTATAGGGGGAGTCGCGGGGCTTGTCAACACGGGCTGCCCCGGGCGGCCGGACATGGGTGCCCCCTTGTCAGCAAGTCCCCCCGATGCCAACCATAAGGGGTATGTTTCACCCAGGTTGCGCCCCATGCAGATCATAGGCCTGTGCCGGTTTTCCTACCCTGCCGAGGGCGGCTTCCAGGTCGAACACCCGACGCTCGAGGCGCGGATCGCCTACCTCTACAGCCCCGAGCGGATGGAGGAAAGGCTGCGGCATTTCGAGTGCATCTGCCTGCCGGGTCTGAAGGCGCAGACGGATCCCGACTTCACCTTCCTTGTGCTGGTCGGCGAGGCGATGCCCCTGCCCTATCTTGACCGGCTGCGCGAGCTGCTGGCGGAGTTTCCGCAGGCCCGGATTGTCAGCCGACCGCCGGGTCCGCACCGGCGGGTCTGCCAGCAGGTGATCAACGCGGCCCGGGACATGTCGCAACCCTGCCTGGAATTCCGGCACGACGACGACGATGCGGTCGCTGTCACGTTCATCGCCGAGCTGCGCGCCGCCGCTCTCGACATCTCCGCCCTGCGCGCAAGGCACCGTCTGGTCGCGCTGGACTGGAACCGCGGATACGTCGCCCGGCCCGATGCGCAGGGGATCCGGGCCGAACCCTGCGTGACGCCTTTCTGGGGCGTGGCGCAGGCGGTGGCCGTTGCGCCGGGCGTGCGGCAGAGCATCATGAACTTCGGACACAACAAGCTCATCCGCTTCATGCCCACGCTGAGCTTCACCGCAGCTCCGATGTACCTGCGCGGGCATAGCGATCACAACGATTCACGCCAGAAAGCCCATGTGAAGACTGTCGATCTGCCCCTGCTCGACGCGGCGGGCGAGGCGGAGATCAAGCGTCTCTTCGCCGTCGACGCGGATCACGTCCGCCGAGTTTTCTCGCCCGCCGCCATCACCTGAGGGCCAGCAGCCCGGCGCAGCTGACGCTCCCGCCAGAGGGTGAAGCTGCCCATCCCGACGATCACCGCCGCGCCGAGCAGCGTGGTGGGCTGCGGCAGCTCGCCCCAGACCACCAGCCCGAGAAGCAGCGCCCAGAGCAGGCCGGTGTAGCGGAACGGGGCGATGAAGCCGACCTCGCCGACCCGCATGACCATGACGCTGAGCGTGTAGCCGGCAATGATCAGCAGCGAGGTGGCCAGCATCAACAGTGACAGCCGCGCGTCCAGAGGCTGCCAATCCTCGCCCAGCGACCAGCCCGCGGCGAAGAGCATCACCAGCACCGAAGAGGACAATGTCACCTGCATGCTCGGAAGCGACGACGACACCCGCCGCGTGGCCAGATCGCGAAGAGTGACCGCGACGACCGTGAGCAGCGCGTAGACCGAGGACGCGTTGAACCCCTCGGTACCCGGCCGCACGATCAGCAGCATGCCGCAGAAGCCGCCGCCAATGGCCAGCCACCGGCGCCAGCCGACCGGCTCCCGGAAGAAGACGGCGCTGCCCAGCGTCACCGTCAGCGGCACCATCTGCAGCAGCGCCGTGGCATTGGCCAGTGGCATGTTGCGCAAGGCGGTCAGGAAGAAATAGGCCGAGCCGCATTCGGCGACCCCGCGAAGCAGCATCAGCAGCGCGTCGGCACCACTCGGTCGGTGCCGCAGCGCGCCAAGACGCAGCGCGAGGAACGCGATAAACAGGCTGGCGACGATCCCGCGCAGCACGAGGATCTGCGACAGCGGCAGATCGGAGCCGATCGCCTTCACGCAGGCATCGCTGAAAGTGAATGCGGCCGTGTTCCCGATCATCAGGAGCATGCCGCGACCATTGTCGGACAAGTGGTTCATGGGCGGATCGCTAGCACCGGGCTGCCGCCGCCACCATCCTGAAAACGCAGCGCTATCGCGCTGCGCCTTCTTCTCTTTCCAAATACGCCGGGGGAGGCCGCAGGCCGGGGGCGGAGCCCCCTCCCCTGCCTGCCCAAAGAAAAAGGGCCCCCGCACCAGAGTGCGGGGGCCCGAAGCTTGCGTGCCGTCTAGCAGCTGCGATTACTCGCGGCTTTCCGGCGTGTCGACGACCAGAGTGTCGAACTCGTCGCCACCGATCACGTCGCTCGACGAGGTATCCGGAGCGGCCAGCAGCGCGGCCTGTTCGGCCTCGTCGCGGCGCACTTCGATCACCTTGTTGTCGCGCTCCGTCGCGATGCGACGCACCCGCTGGGTCGCGCCACCGGTGCCCGCCGGGATCAGGCGGCCCACGATGACGTTCTCCTTGAGGCCGACCAGCTTGTCCTTCTTGCCCTGCACCGAAGCCTCGGTGAGGACGCGGGTGGTCTCCTGGAAGGAGGCCGCCGAGATGAACGAGCGGGTCTGCAGCGACGCCTTGGTGATGCCGAGCAGGATCGGTTCGCCGGTGGCCGGACGGCCGCCCTTCTTCTCGATCTTCTCGTTGACCGCGTCGAACTCCGCCTTGTCCACGTGCTCGCCCTTGAGCAGCGTGGTGTCGCCGGAGTCGTGGATTTCCCACTTCTGCAGCATCTGACGGACGATGACCTCGACGTGCTTGTCGTTGATCTTAACGCCCTGCAGTCGATAGACGTCCTGGACCTCGTCGATCATGTAGTTCGCCAGAGCCTCGACACCCATGATGGCCAGGATGTCATGCGGCGCCGGGTTGCCGTCCATGATGTAGTCGCCCTTCTGGACGTAATCGCCCTCGACCACAGGAATGTGCTTGCCCTTCGGGATCATGTATTCCTTGGGCTCCATCGTGTCATCGACCGGGTCGATCGCGATGCGGCGCTTGTTCTTGTAGTCCTTGCCGAAGCGCACGTAGCCGTCGATCTCGGCGATGATCGCGTGGTCCTTCGGACGACGCGCCTCGAAGAGTTCGGCCACACGCGGCAGACCACCGGTGATGTCCTTGGTCTTCGCGCCTTCACGCGGGATACGCGCAAGAACGTCACCGGCCTTGATCTCCTGGCCTTCTTCACAGGACAGGATGGCATCCACCGACATCGGGTAGGTCAGCGGGTTGCCGGCCGCGTTGCGCACGGGCTCGCCATCGGCATCCATCAGGATGATTTCCGGCTTGAGCTCGTTGCCCTTCGGAGCCGCACGCCAGTCGATCACGATCTTCTGGGTCATGCCGGTGGCTTCGTCGGTCTCGTCGCGGACGGCCACACCAGCGGTGAGGTCGACGTGCTTCGCGATACCGTCCGCTTCCGCCAGGATCGGCAGGGTGTACGGGTCCCACTCGAACAGCTTGTCGCCGCGCGAGACGGTCTGGCCTTCCTTGACGAACAGCTTGGTGCCGTAGCCGAGCTTGTGGCTCGCACGTTCCTTGCCGTCCTCGCCCATGATCCGCAGCTTCATGTTGCGGCCCATGACGAGGGTTTCGCCGATGGAGTTCTCGAGGGTCGAGGCATTCTCGAACTCGATCAGGCCTTCCTGCGAGGCTTCCTGGAACGACTGCTGGCCACCCTGCGCAACGCCGCCGATGTGGAAGGTCCGCATCGTCAGCTGCGTGCCGGGTTCACCGATCGACTGCGCGGCGATGATGCCGACAGCTTCGCCGGTGTTGACCATGGTGCCGCGCGCGAGGTCACGACCGTAGCACATGGCGCAGACGCCCTCTTCGGCTTCACAGGTCAGCGGCGAGCGGATGCGCGTGGACTGCACCGCGGCCTCGTCGATCACGTCGGCCATGCGCTCGTCGATGAGCTGGCCGGCGCGCACGAGAACCTCGCCGGTGACGGGGTGCGGGATATCATCCGCAGCCACACGGCCCAGGATACGCTCGGCGAGCGAGGCCACGACTTCACCGTCGTTGACCGCCGCTTCCGCAGTGATCGCGCGGTCGGTGCCGCAGTCGTGCGCACGCACGATGCAGTCCTGCGCCACGTCCACCAGACGGCGGGTCAGGTAACCCGAGTTCGCCGTCTTCAGAGCGGTATCCGACAGACCCTTACGGGCACCGTGGGTCGAGTTGAAGTACTCGAGAACGGTCAGGCCTTCCTTGAAGTTCGAGATGATCGGGGTCTCGATGATGTCGCCGTTCGGCTTCGCCATCAGGCCGCGCATCCCGCCCAGCTGCTTCATCTGGGTGACCGAGCCACGCGCACCGGAGTGGGCCATCATGTAGACCGAGTTCGGCTCCATTTCCGACCCGTCCTCGGCGCGCTTGTTCGCCGAGATGGTGTTCATCATGGCGTCGGTGACCTTGTCGTTACACTTCGACCAGGCGTCCACCACCTTGTTGTACTTCTCGCCCTGGGTGATCAGGCCGTCGAGGTACTGCTGCTCGAAGTCCTTCACCTGATCGCGGGTTTCCTCGACGAGCGTCCACTTGCTGTCGGGGATGACCATGTCGTCCTTGCCGAACGAGATGCCGGCGCGGAACGCTTCCTTGAAGCCCATGGACATGATCTGGTCGCAGAAGATGACCGACTCTTTCTGACCGCAGTAACGGTAGACGGTGTCGATGACCTTCTGAACGTCCTTCTTACGCAGCAGCGTGTTGACGAGATCGAACGGAGCCTTGGCGTTCATCGGCAGCAGAGCGCCGAGGCGCACACGACCCGGGGTTGTCTCGTAACGCTTGACGACCTCGTTGCCCTCTTCGTCGATCTGGCGCACGCGGCATTCGATTTTGGCGTGCAGGTGCACTTCGCCAGCCGTCAGGGCGTGCTCGACCTCTTCGATGTTGGAGAATTTCATCCCCTCGCCCTTCATGCCTTCACGCATGATGGTCGTGTAATAGAGACCGAGGATCATATCCTGCGACGGAACGATGATCGGGCTGCCGTTTGCGGGCGACAGCACGTTGTTCGTGGACATCATCAGGACACGCGCCTCGAGCTGCGCTTCGAGCGACAGCGGCACGTGGACAGCCATCTGGTCACCGTCGAAGTCGGCGTTGAACGCCGAGCAGACGAGCGGGTGCAGCTGGATGGCCTTGCCTTCGATCAGCTGGGGTTCGAACGCCTGGATGCCCAGACGGTGCAGCGTCGGCGCGCGGTTCAGCAGAACCGGGTGCTCGCGGATCACCTCGTCGAGGATGTCCCAGACTTCCGGACGCTCTTTTTCCACCAGCTTCTTCGCCTGCTTCACGGTGCTGGACAGGCCCTTGGCCTCCAGGCGCGAGTAGATGAAGGGCTTGAAGAGCTCGAGCGCCATCTTCTTCGGCAGGCCGCACTGGTGCAGCTTGAGTTCCGGACCGGTCACGATGACCGAACGGCCCGAGAAGTCGACGCGCTTACCCAGAAGGTTCTGACGGAAGCGGCCCTGCTTGCCTTTCAGCATGTCGGACAGCGACTTCAGCGGACGCTTGTTGGCACCGGTGATGACGCGGCCACGGCGGCCGTTGTCGAACAGCGCATCGACGGCTTCCTGCAGCATCCGCTTTTCGTTGCGGACGATGATGTCCGGCGCGCGCAGTTCGATCAGCCGCTTGAGGCGGTTGTTCCGGTTGATCACGCGACGGTAGAGGTCGTTCAGGTCCGAAGTCGCGAAGCGGCCACCGTCGAGCGGCACCAGCGGGCGCAGTTCGGGCGGGATGACCGGGATCACGGTGAGGATCATCCACTCGGGGCGGTTGCCCGACTCGAGGAAGGATTCCACGACCTTGAGGCGCTTGATGATCTTCTTGGGCTTCAGCTCGCCGGTGGCTTCCTTGAGGTCTGCACGCAGCTGCTCGGCCTCGGCTTCGAGGTCGATGGCGGCAAGCATCTCGCGGATGGCCTCGGCACCGATGTTGGCGCTGAACGCGTCGGCACCAAACTGGTCCTGCGCGTCGAGGAACTCGTCCTCGGTCATCATCTGGCCGTAGGTGAGGTCGGTCAGACCCGGCTCGATCACAACGTAGTTCTCGAAGTACAGCACGCGCTCGAGGTCACGCAGGGTCATGTCCAGCATGAGGCCGATGCGCGAGGGCAGCGACTTCAGGAACCAGATGTGCGCGCAGGGAGCTGCGAGCTCGATGTGGCCCATGCGCTCGCGGCGCACCTTCTGCAGGGTAACTTCGACGCCGCACTTCTCGCAGACGACGCCGCGGTACTTCATGCGCTTGTACTTGCCGCACAGGCATTCGTAGTCCTTGATCGGACCGAAGATGCGCGCACAGAACAGGCCGTCACGCTCGGGCTTGAACGTACGGTAGTTGATCGTCTCGGGCTTCTTGATCTCGCCGTAGGACCACGAGAGGATCCGCTCGGGCGATGCCAGCGATACCTTGATCTCGTCGAAGACCTTGGGCGGGGTCAGCGGGTTGAACGGGTTGTTGGTCAGTTCCTGGTTCATGTCGTCTTCCTAAATGACAGGGCTTGGAGAGAGGAGCCGCGCGAGGCTTGCGCCCCGCGCGGTGGCCGGATGGGCCGTTATTCCTCGTCCTCCGCGTCCAGGAGTTCCATGTTCAGGCCGAGGCCGCGGACTTCCTTCACGAGCACGTTGAAGCTCTCGGGAACGCCCGCTTCGTAGTTGTCCTCGCCCTTGACGATGCTTTCGTAGACCTTGGTCCGGCCCGCAACGTCGTCCGACTTCACGGTCAGCATTTCCTGCAGGGTGTAGGCGGCGCCGTAAGCTTCCAGAGCCCAGACCTCCATCTCCCCGAAACGCTGGCCACCGAACTGCGCCTTACCACCCAGCGGCTGCTGGGTAACGAGCGAGTACGGGCCGGTCGAACGTGCGTGGATCTTGTCGTCGACAAGGTGGTGCAGCTTGAGCATGTACTTCACACCCACCGTCACCTCACGCGCGAACTGGTCACCGGTGCGGCCATCGAACAGCACGGACTGGCCGGACTGGTTGATGCCTGCGCGCACCAGCGCGTCGTTCACGTCGGCTTCCTTGGCGCCGTCGAAGACCGGGGTCGCGATCGGAACACCGCGGGTCACGTTCGAGGCCGCTTCGATGAGCTGCGTCTCGTTCATGCCCTCGATGCCCTCGGCGTAGACCTCGGCACCGTAGGCGTGGCGCATGGCCTCGCGCACCGGCGTCAGGTCGCCCGAGCGGCGGTATTCCTGCAGGCCTTCCTCGATCTGGATGCCGAGACCGCGTGCGGCCCAGCCCATGTGCGTCTCGAGGATCTGACCCACGTTCATACGCGACGGCACGCCCAGCGGGTTGAGGCAGAAGTCGACCGGGGTACCGTCAGCGAGGAACGGCATGTCCTCGATCGGCACCACGCGCGACACCACGCCCTTGTTCCCGTGACGGCCGGCCATCTTATCGCCCGGCTGCAGCTTGCGCTTCACCGCAACGAAGACCTTGACCATCTTCATCACACCCGGCGGCAGGTCGTCGCCACGGCGGACTTTCTCGACCTTGTCCTCGAAACGGGCGTCGAGGGCGCGCTTCTGCGCCTCGTACTGCTCGTGCAGGGCCTCGACGATCTGCGCGTCTGCCTCTTCGGCCAGAGCGAGCTGCCACCACTGGCCGCGGCTCAGGCTTTCGAGAAGCTCTTCGTCGATCTGCGAGTTCGGGCGGACGCCCTTCGGACCCTTCACCGCGGTCTTGCCCAGGACGAGGTCCTTAAGACGGGCATAGATGTTGCGGTCGAGGATGGCGAGCTCGTCGTCCCGGTCACGGGCCAGACGTTCGACTTCCTCACGCTCGATCTGCAGCGCACGTTCGTCTTTCTCGACACCATGACGGTTGAAGACGCGAACTTCCACGACGGTGCCGTAGTCGCCCGGCTTCACGCGCAGCGAGGTATCGCGAACGTCCGAAGCTTTCTCACCGAAGATGGCGCGGAGGAGTTTCTCTTCCGGCGTCATCGGGCTTTCGCCCTTCGGAGTGATCTTGCCCACGAGGATGTCGCCCGGCTCCACGTCCGCACCGATATACACGATACCGGCTTCGTCGAGGTTGCGCAGGGCTTCCTCGCCGACGTTGGGAATGTCGCGGGTGATCTCTTCCGGCCCGAGCTTGGTGTCGCGAGCGGCGACTTCGAATTCCTCGATGTGGATCGAGGTATAGACGTCGTCACGCGCGATGCGCTCGGAGATCAGGATCGAGTCTTCGTAGTTGTAGCCGTTCCAGGGCATGAAGGCGACGATGATGTTCTTGCCGAGCGCCAGTTCACCGATGTCGGTGGACGGACCGTCCGCAATCACTTCGCCCTTGCCGACCAGGTCGCCCACTTTCACCAGCGGGCGCTGGTTGATGCAGGTGTTCTGGTTCGAACGCTGGAACTTGCGCATGCGGTAGATGTCCACGCCCGGATCACCCGGCTCGAGACCATCGGTCGCACGGATCACGATACGCTGCGCATCGACCTGGTCGATGACGCCGCCACGCTTGGCCATGATCGCCGCGCCGGAGTCACGCGCCACGACCTCTTCGATCCCGGTGCCGACCAGCGGCGCCTCGGATTTCAGGACGGGCACGGCCTGACGCTGCATGTTCGCACCCATCAGGGCGCGGTTGGCGTCGTCGTTTTCCAGGAACGGAATGAGCGAGGCACCGACCGAGACCAGCTGCTTCGGCGAGACGTCGATCAGGTCGACGCTTTCACGCGGTGCGAGCGTGTAGTCGCCCGACTGGCGGGTCGAGACGAGGTCGTTGATGAACTTGCCGTCTTCATCCAGCGTCGCATTGGCCTGTGCCACGGTGTGACGCATTTCCTCGGTCGCCGACATGTACTGGACGTCGTCGGTCACCTTCGCATCGACAACCTTGCGATACGGGGTTTCGATGAAACCGTACTTGTTGACGCGCGCGAAGGTGGCCAGCGAGTTGATCAGACCGATGTTCGGGCCTTCCGGCGTCTCAATCGGGCACATCCGGCCGTAGTGCGTCGGGTGCACGTCGCGCACCTCGAAGCCGGCGCGTTCGCGGGTCAGACCGCCCGGCCCGAGGGCCGACAGGCGACGCTTGTGCGTCACTTCGGAGAGCGGGTTGGTCTGGTCCATGAACTGCGACAGCTGCGACGAGCCGAAGAACTCGCGCACGGCGGCAGCCGCCGGCTTCGCGTTGATCAGGTCCTGCGGCATGACGGTGTCGATCTCGACCGACGACATGCGCTCCTTGATTGCGCGCTCCATGCGGAGCAGGCCGACGCGGTACTGGTTTTCCATCAGCTCGCCGACGGAACGGACGCGACGGTTGCCGAGGTGGTCGATGTCGTCGACTTCGCCACGGCCGTCACGCAGCTCGACCAGAGCCTTGATGCACTTGACAATGTCATCGCGGTCCAGCGTGCGCTGGGTGTCCGGCTTGTCGAGCGCGAGGCGCATGTTCATCTTCACGCGGCCCACGGCCGAGAGGTCGTAGCGCTCGCTGTCGAAGAACAGCGTGTCGAACAGGGCCGAGGCGGCCTCGACGGTCGGCGGCTCGCCCGGGCGCATGACGCGGTAGATGTCCATGAGCGCGCTGTTGCGGTCCATGTTCTTGTCCTGCGCCATCGTGTTGCGCATGTAGGCGCCGACGGTGATGTTGTCGATGTCGAGAACGGGGATCTCGGTGATGCCCGCGTCGACCAGCTCCTTCAGGGTGCCGCCGGTGACGTCACCGTCCTTGTCGACTTCCCAGGTCAGCTCGTCGCCGGCCTCGACGTAGATCGCGCCGGTCTCTTCGTTGATGATGTCCTTCGAGACGAACTTGCCGACGATCTGCTCGAACGGCAGCAGCAGGTTCTGCACCTTGCCTTCGTCGATCAGCTTCTTCACCGCGCGCGGGGTCACCTTCTTGGTGGCCTCTGCGATGATCTCGCCGGTGTCCGCGTCCACAAGGTCATAGACCGGGCGCGTGCCGCGCACCCGCTCGGGGAAGAACTTGGTCACCCAGCCCTCGCCACGACGCAGCGTGTAGGTCACGGTGTCGTAGTAGGCATCCATGATGGCTTCCTGGTCGAGACCCAGTGCGTAGAGCAGGGTCGTGACCGGGAGCTTCCGGCGGCGGTCGATACGCGCGAAGACGATGTCCTTGGCGTCGAATTCGAAGTCGAGCCAGGAGCCGCGGTAGGGGATGATGCGGCAGGCGAAGAGCAGCTTGCCCGAGCTGTGCGTCTTGCCTTTGTCATGGTCGAAGAAGACGCCCGGCGAACGGTGCATCTGGGACACGATCACGCGCTCGGTGCCGTTCACGATGAACGTACCGTTCGGGGTCATCAGGGGCATGTCGCCCATGAAGACGTCCTGTTCCTTGATGTCCTTCACCGACTTGGCGCCGGTATCCTCGTCGATATCGAACACGATGAGGCGCAGGGTCACCTTCAGCGGGGCGCTGTAGGTCATGTCGCGCTGCATGCACTCTTCGACGTCGTACTTGGGCTTTTCCAGTTCGTAGTTGACGAACTCGAGAACGGCGGTCTCGTTGAAATCCTTGATCGGGAACACCGACTGGAAGACGCCCATGATGCCTTCGCCGTCGGTGGGCTGCAGCTGGTCGCCGGATTTCAGGAAGAGTTCGTAGGAGCTTTTCTGAACCTCGATGAGGTTCGGCATCTCCAGAACCTCGCGAATTTTACCGTAATATCTGCGGAGACGTTTCTGGCCAAGAAAGCTTTGCGCCATAGGTCTGTTCACCTTTCGATTCTCACTGGACGCGCATGCTGTCGGGCACCAGCGGCACATCCATCCGAGACGGCAGTGTTCCGATCCATTCCTGGCTTCTGTCCCACCAGAAGCCTCCCGATCCTGGAACTCGCCTTAGAAAAGCCCTCTGGAAAGGGCCTTTCTGAGACGGGTTCGGCTGGACCCGGATTTCTCCGGATCCAGCCAAATTTGCGATCGTACCGGGCAAGCCCGGAGACGATTACTTAACTTCGATCTCAGCGCCAGCTTCTTCGAGCTTCTTCTTGATCTCTTCGGCTTCGTCCTTGGACACGCCTTCTTTGACAGCCTTGCCGCCGGCTTCCACCAGCTCTTTGGCTTCTTTCAGGCCCAGGCCGGTGATGCCGCGGACTTCTTTGATCACGTTGATCTTCTTGTCGCCAGCCGACTTGAGGATAACGTCGAATTCGGTCTTCTCTTCCTCAGCAGCAGCTGCGTCGCCGCCTGCGGGGCCGGCCATCATCACTGCGCCGCCAGCTGCGGGCTCGATGCCGTACTCGTCCTTGAGGATGGTTTTCAGTTCTTGTGCTTCGAGCAGCGTCAGACCAACGATTTGCTCAGCAAGTGCTTTCAGATCAGCCATTTTACGTATTCCGTTTAGCTAGATGTGTTCCAACGTGCGGGTCTTCAACCCCACGAAGATCTGGTGGGTGCCGTTACGCAGCTTTCTCTTCGATGGTCGAGAGAATGGATGCGATGTTCGATGCAGGTGCGCCAATCGCGCCGGCGATGTTCGAAGCGGGTGCGCCGATGCAGCCGACGATGGAGGCAATGAGCTCCTCGCGCGACGGCATTTTCGACACGGCCTCGACACCGGCCCGGTCCAGAGCCGTTCCCGACATTGCACCGCCGAGGATCTCGAATTTCGAGTTTGCCTTGGCGAAGTCCTCGACCACTTTGGCGGCTGCCACGGGGTCTTCGGAATAAGTCAGAACGGTCATGCCCTCCAGGTACTCGGCGATGCTCTCGCAGCCGGTATCCTTCAGAGCGATCTTGGCGAGCCTGTTCTTGGCGACGCGAACCGACGTGCCGGCCGCGCGGGCGCGGGCACGAAGATCGGTCATATCGGCAACCGTGAGACCCTCGTAGCGGCTAACCACCACGACGCCAGAGCTTTCAAAGATCTGGCCGAGTTCCTCGACCACTTTCTCTTTCTGGGCTCTATCCACAGTTTCACTCCAAGTTATGGAGGGGATTCGACCCCTCCGGCTCGTTCTGCCGGGTCTCCCCGGCCTCAAGGTCCGATCGGGTCGTCACATCGCGCCACCGGAGCACATCGGCCCGGAACGTTATGTCTCTTCCCGTCTCAGGCAGGATTTACAACTCATGGTCGACTGACCACTCATCACCCACCGTCTCGGACGAAATCGAGGGCCGCGACGAATCGTGCGCTGCCCTCGTCTGCTCCGCTTAAAGGGTTTTATGATCCTTGCCAAGGGCAGAAGCGCCCCTTTGCGGAGAGGCGGATATTAGCGCGGCGTCGCGAAGATGCAATGCAACAGTGAACGCGGGCGCTTGACCGGAAGCATCGCGCCCCCTAAGTCCGACCAAGCCGAAAAACGTCAGGCCGGTTGGTTAGCCCGGCCACCGCAGTCATGCGGGAGCTAGTCGTTCCACGAACCCGCGGCGCCCTGCCTACCCGGGGACCGTGGAGCGCTCAGGACCTTTCGGCCCTCCATGGTCCCTGCCCTTGCAAACCGCCAATGGAGATCAACAATGACCACCTCCCGCTCAACGCTCATCCTCGCACAGCTCTTCATCTCGGGGAGCATGTCCTTCCTGATGACCGGGATCTTCGCCGCCGTGCCCCTCGGGTTCGCCAGCGGCTGGATCGCCACCTGGATGCAACACTGGCTCGCGGCTTGGCCGGTCGCCTTCCTGCTGTCGCTGATCGTGGGACCCCTCTGCTTCAAGGCCTCCTTCCTGGTGCTGCGCGGTGCTGACCGTCTGCGATGAAAGGCCCCTTCTGAAACGCAAAAGGCCCCGCCGTTTCCGGCGGGGCCTTCGTAGTCAGATCGGATCAGATCACTCGACGTTGGCCGAGGTCACGTCCACCGACACGCCCGGGCCCATGGTGGAGCTGAGCGAGATCTTCTTCACGTAGGTGCCCTTGGCACCGGTCGGCTTCGCCTTGGCGACGGCGCCGACGAAGGCACGGATGTTCTCGGCCAGCTTGGCGTCATCGAAGGATGCCTTGCCAACGCCTGCGTGGATCACGCCGGCTTTTTCGACCTTGAACTGGACCTGGCCACCCTTGGCGTCCTTGACGGCCTGGGCGACATCCATGGTCACGGTGCCGACCTTGGGGTTCGGCATCAGGTTGCGCGGGCCGAGCACTTTGCCCAGACGGCCGACGATCGGCATCATGTCCGGGGTCGCGATGCAGCGGTCGAAGTCGATGGTGCCACCCTGGATGGTTTCCATCAGGTCTTCGGCGCCAACGATGTCCGCACCGGCGGCCTGGGCTTCTTCAGCCTTGGCGCCACGGGCGAAGACAGCGACGCGCACGGTCTTGCCGGTGCCGTTCGGCAGGCCGACAACGCCGCGGACCATCTGGTCAGCGTGGCGCGGATCGACGCCGAGGTTCATCGCAATCTCGACGGTTTCGTCGAATTTGGCCGAGGCGTTTGCCTTGATCAGAGCGACCGCTTCTTCGACGGTCACGTCTTCTTTGCCAGCAAAGGCTTCACGGGCGGCGCGGGTGCGTTTTCCGAGTTTTGCCATCTTACTTCACCTCGATGCCCATGGACTTGGCCGAGCCAAGGATGATCTGCATTGCCTGCTCGACGTCGTTTGCCGACAGGTCCTTCATCTTCGCTTCGGCGATCTCGCGAACCTGAGCAACGGTCACGGTGGCCACGGTCTCACGACCGGGCTTCTCGGCGCCGCGGGGACGGTTGCGCTTGCCGACGGGCTTCAGGCCAGCTGCCTTCTTCAGGTAGTAAGACGCGGGGGGCGTCTTGATGTCCATGGTGAAGGACTTGTCCTGATAGTAGGTGATGACGGTCGGGCAGGGTGCGCCAACTTCCATGTCCTGCGTCTTGGCGTTGAATGCCTTGCAGAATTCCATGATGTTGATGCCGCGCTGACCCAGCGCGGGGCCGACGGGCGGCGACGGGTTGGCTTTGCCTGCAGGGATCTGCAGCTTCATCTTGCCAGCAAGTTTCTTGGCCATTTGGCCTCTCCTTTATCCAAATCCCCACGGACGCGTCCGCGAGGGAGTGCTTGGTGTGGTCTGGTCCGGACAGCGCGCTGCCCTCGCCTCCCACCTGAAAGGCGGGGCAAGCCCCGCCGAGACGCTCAGCCCTGCTTGGAGACCTGAGTGAATTCCAGTTCGACCGGGGTTTCCCGACCGAAGATCGACACCGAGACGCGCAGGCGCTGGTTGTCGTCGTCCACGCCCTCGACCATGCCGTCGAAGCCCTCGAACGGGCCGTCGTTGACCTTGACCTTCTCGCCCACCTCGAAGTGGATGAGGGTCCGGGGCGCCTCTTCGCCTTCCTGTACCCGGCCGAGGATCGCCTGAACTTCGGCGTCGCGCATCGGCATCGGGCGGCCCTGCGGGCCAAGGAAACCGGTCACCCGGTTGATCGAGTTGACCAGGTGATACCCCCGGTCGGACATTTCCATGTGCACCAGCACGTAGCCGGGCATGAAGCGGCGCTCGGTCGTGACCTTCTTGCCGCGGCGGATCTCGATGACCTCCTCGGTCGGCACGAGAACCTCGTCGATCTGGTCCTCAAGCGCCTGCTCGGTCACCGCCTGCCGGATCTGTTCCGCGATCTTCTTCTCGAAGTTCGACAGAACGCTCACCGAATACCACCGCTTCGCCATCTGGCCCCTCTTCGTTACCTTGACCCCCCGGTCGGGCGGTCCGTTCAGATGCGCGCCGTTCCGGCGTGCTGTGCCGGGGAGCCGAAGCGCCCCGCCCCAAAAGAAAACCGGCGTGCAACCGAATCGCTGCACGCCCGCCTTGGGAAAGTGGACTGTGCACTACCCCCGCTGCGCGGCGATTTCAAGGGCCAGCCCCAAAGTCGCCGCCACCCGGTACCGACAGCGGTCAGCCCCGATCACGAAACGCGAATTGTGCGATGAAGTCCGCCGGTTGGCGGGCGGGGCAAGGCCCCTCAGGCATGCGGCGCGCCCGAGGGCGCTTCCGCTTATCCGAAGAAGGACAGCAGCCCCTGAAGGCCGGTGCGGATCAGGATATCGACCAGCGCAAAGAAGATCGCCGTCAGCGTCGCCATGACGAAAACGGTGACCGTGGTCAGGATCACTTCGCGACGGGTCGGCCAGGCGATCTTGCCGATCTCGGACCGCGTCTGCTGAATGAACTGGAGCGGGTTGGTCATGCAGGTCTGCCTTGCGGGAATTCCTCGGTTGGCGGGTCGTATACGCCGTGCCGCCGACCGATACAAGCAGAGTCGGCCCGGCGCACGACTGGCCGGTCACGGTGGCCGCCACGTTCGGAACGAATTGCTGATCGGCAGGACCGGATCGTGATGGAACGCGGCACCTTCGCCTGCGTTCGCGCGCACTTGGCCGGCGTTCGCGGTCAAGCAACCGCCGCGCCGCCCAACACACGAGAATTTGCTCTCGTTCTCAAAGGGAACGCCGCGAGTGGAGAGCGTGTTGGGTGGCCAGAAGCGACGCAGCACACCGCCCGTCGCAGTGACTACAGATAATCAGTTTTTGGAGGAACACCCGATGAAACGTTTTCTTGCCATGACCGCCCTCACCTCGGTTCTTGCAACCGGTGCGCTTGCCGCAACCGAGGAGCAGGCCACGCTGATCAACACCTACGCACCCGATGTGGACGTCTCGATGCTGAGCGACGACCAAGTGATCCAGGCGATGGCCATCGCCAACAGCGGCGAGTCGGACACTCTCAAGCGTGACCGTATCGAAACCCTCGTGATGCGCGACTCCGCCCCCACCACCTTCTCGCAAGAGCAGATGGCGCAGATCGAGGTGTATCTGCCCGCAGACAAGGTGATGATGCTGACCGGAGAACAGCGCGGTGACGCTCTTGCAATCATTGCGGGCGGCACGAGCGACGACGACATCCAGGCGCAGCTGACAGCCCTTGGCGAGGATATTGCCCCGGCGCTGACTGCTGGCGAGATTGCGCGCGTCGAAGAGCTGGCCCCCGAAGCCGACCTGACCGTGCTGACCGCAGAGCAGGTGTCGGAGATCCGTTCCGTGATCTACGACGACGACAACGATGCAGAGCTGAAAGACCGCCTGATGAACATCGTGTCGTAATCAACCGGTCAAAGAGGACCGCGCCCTCGTGGCGCGGTCCATCTCGGTCGATACGCGAAAACCCCGCCCCTGTGCGGGGTTTTCGCGTGTCCCGCCATGCCCACGGGCACCCGCCGATTGCCAGCCCGCGCGTCTGTTCCTAGGGTAAGTTCGACGGACCCGAGGAGGACACCATGCGCCAGCGGAGTTTCGGCAACACGATCAAGAACCTGCTGCTGGCGCTGCTCAATGCCACGCTGGTCCTGCTGGCTCTGTGCCTGTTTCTCGGTCTGCAGCTTGGCAACCGCGTTCAGGACATCACCGACAGCTTTGCCCGCAATCTCATATCGATCAATCCGCTGCGCGAGGAAATCGGCACGATGACCGGCGAGCTGAGCGGCCTGCGCAGCGATCTCGGCGCACTCCGCGACGGCGGATCCGAGATGACCACCGAGGCCGCGCAGCGTATCTCCGCCCGCCTCGATGCGCTCGAAAGCCGGCTCGACACCGCCGCCCAGCGTATCGACACGGCGCTGAGCAGCCCCGAATCCCTTGTGGACCACGCCATCGAGGGTGCTGCCGAAGAGGTCAAACAGGGCATCGGGGCGCTGCGCGGCTGCACCCCATCCGATAGCCTGTCGCGCGCAACGCCGGAAATGATCGCCCCCCCGCCCCTCCGCAAGGGCTGATTGGGTCTGCAAGACCGGGACGGGATGCTTTCACTTCAACGCGCCATCCTGTCGCGAAGTCGCTTCCCTCTCCGCGTGCATTCCGCGTGCATCAGGTCCGATCTTTCCTGGTCGAGCGATGCGCAGATGGCGCGTCCGGAGCCTTACGCCCCCAAGTCGCACGGTAAGCACCGGGTTGATGGCCGGCGTGTCATGATTAGCATTATCTTCATCAATTACAATGACTTGTGGTGGCGTTACGCGCCAAGGGAGTATGGCCCGCACTAGACGCACAACAACCTCTGGATGCGTTGGAGGGGAGTGGCCAAGCGCCAGCGGTTTGAGTGAGGCCACGAACCGGCGTCCGCGCCCGCATCATGGCGGGGCTGGCCGCCGAGCACGGCGAGGAGACCACTGTGATGATCGACGCAACCCATCTGAAGGCCCATCGCACAGCGTCCAGCCTCGGCGTCAAAAAGGGTGGCGTGGGCGTCTGATTGACCGAACCGAAGGCGGCATGGACACGAAACTGCACGCCATATGCGACAGCCAGGGTCAGCCCACCGACTTTTTTGCTGACTGCCGGACCTGTCAGCGATTACGTCGGGACGCGTGCCCTGGTCAGCGGGTTGCCCAATGTGAAGCGGCTTATCGGAGATCGTAGCCACGATGCCGATTGGTTCAGAGACGCCTTGCAGGACAAAAAGATACGTCCTTGCGTCCCGGGCCGGAAGAAATGGAAGACGCTCGCCCGGTACGAGAAGCGCAGATACAAAGGTTGAAAGCGGATCGACGTCATGTCCGGCAGGCTCAAGGACTGTCCGAGGGTTGCGACCCGTTATGAGCGCTGCCCACAAACTGTCTTCTCGGCAATCGAACTCGCCGCGACCGTAATCTTTTGGCTTTGAGAGAGAACGAGTTCTGACCCTAGGTGAAGGCAGCCGAGAAAGAGGGCGAAATCGAGAAGCTTTGCGCGAAGATCGGCCAGGTGGTGGTGGATTTCGGGCCAAAGGCGAGCCAGCGAAGGCGCCATCGGTTCGAGCCCAATGGCGCGTGGATGGTGAACGTGTCCGGGAGGCGAGAGATGATCGAGCCAGGACACCGAGTGCTGTCGATCAGCCCGCACTGTGCGCTGATGGGATCAGCCGGTCGGCATCGTATGGCCCGGGCAAGGTCGAGAGCCCGCTGAACCTGTCGGTGATGAAACTGATCCCCTGCCCGGCAGGGTCATGCGCAGCATGATCCCGAAAGCTACGCGCATTTCCTTGGAGACTCTGTTCCACCGCAGCCGTCAGATGGCGAGGCACCTGCGCAACCAAGGCTACTGCGTCGGTCGCAAGCGCGTCCGGCGGCAGATAGCCAGGATGGGCCTGCGCGCTGCCTACCAGCGGCTGCGCACGACGGTAGCCCACCCGGAGCACGGTCAGTACAAATACCTGCTCTGGAATTTTGCGATCGAGCGCCTGAATCAGGTCTGGTGCCCCTCTCTCGGGACATCACCTACATTCCGATGCGGCTTGGCTTTCGCTACCCTGTCGCGATCATGGACGGTGCGACGCGCCGGGCGCTGTCCCGGCGACTGTCCGTCAGTTCTCCAACCCGCGTTTCACGCAGCGCTTGCTGGACGCGAAGGTGAAAGTCTCCAGGGACGGCCGGGAGCGCTGGATAGAAAACGTCATAATCGAACGACTCTGTCGGCACCCGAAATTCGAGTGCGCCTAAATTCACGCCTTCGAAACCGGTCCGCGGCCCGGGCTGGCATCGGCAAATGGATGACCTACTACAACACCGAGCGCCCGCATTCGGGAGGTCGTGCTTCAATCCCAAGTTGACTGGAAGCATGGCGCGAAGAGCACGCTTTTAAACCTCTGAAAACGCTGTCCCCCGGTCAACGTTGTCGGGGTCCAGATGTCGCGGTACCCGCGTGGGAAATCTGCATTCGGGGACTAGAATATGACAGCTACCGCGCGGCTCATCGGAATGGGTCTTGCCGTGACATTCGCGCTTGGCGCCTGCACGGAAAAACAACCTGTCGTCATGACATCCGGAACCGTGCCCGCTGTCGAGGCGCCGGACCAAAAGGCCGTGATCGAGGCCAGCTCGGATACCGAAGCCCTGCCTGCCTCCGAGGTTGACGCGGGCACGACGCACCGCCTTGACAAGGTACGTCTCGGGCCTGGCGATCACGGTGATGCTCTGACCACCGGCTATGGCATTTGGTCCGGGGTCGCGACCGAGGCCAACCCGGCCCTCGCCCCCTTCGGCGATGCTTTGCCGCTCGTGGTCCTGCCGATCAAGTTCGGTCTGAAGAAGCTGCTCGTGGCGGGCGGGACCGCGCCGGCCCGCGCCAACGTAACGATCGAATCCGTGGGTGCGATCGGGACCTGCTCGAACATCGCGGTTCTGTCCGGCGCGGCTTTCGCCCCGGCGATCAGCCTCGGACTGTTCTGCGCGATGGTCTATGGTGACGTGCTGACGAAGGGCTACGAAAAGGACACAGGCCGGACCCTCGACGGTGCCCCGACGATGGTTGACAGCGACGAGCCACAGGACTCGGACGAGACCGGAAGCACTGCGATCTGACCTAGGCCGGGCAGCGGCGACTTAGAACTCCCCTGCCCGGGCAACTGGTCGCAGCTGACAGGAGAGCCGAGCCCCCTTGGATGTCCAAGGATCGCCGTGCGGCCCGGCTCTCGCCTCCGCCACTCAGGAGCCTCGCATTCCAAGCGGCGAGAGGGGCGACGCGCAAGCAGGTGGGGACCGACCGCATCGCAACGCCGGTCCACACCTGCTTGCCGAGCATCATGATTCTCGATGGACCTGGTGGCCTGCATCGGCCCTGACTGATGTCATCTGCCGCCTCGCGCGATCTAGCTCGGTCGAAAAGCCGCTGATCACCACCGCCTCCTTTTTCGGCGTCCGAGCGGTTCCCGTCTGCCTCGTGACATGGAGGCGGCAGCGGCATCCGTCTTTCAGCACACGCTGAGGTTGTCATTTCACCGTGTTCGTTGGGAAATCCCACAACGCCGGTTGATTTCTCATGGCGACCGAATGTCTTATGAAATTTGTCTTGTCTTTCGCAAAAGGCTCAACATGGGCTGGTCGCCATGAGCACCATCCGCGTCATGCTTCTGCCATCGCTGAAAATCGAGGTCGATGGCGCGACCGTGGCTCTCCGCGGCGCAAAGAACCGTGCCTTCGTGGTTTTCCTGGCGTTCAAGGCCGGGCGTCCGGTGCAACGCGAGCACCTGGCCCAACTGCTTTGGCCGGATAGCGAGCCGGCGCGGGCCCGCGCCTCGCTGCGGCAATCGCTGACCCAGTTGCGCAAGGCATTCGGCGAAGACCTGCTCCGCACCACCTCGGACGCCGTCGAGATCCCCGAGGCGGCGATCTGGACCGATGTCAGCCAGCTTGCCGATGATCTTGAGAAGGGGAGGGCCACGCGGGAGATGATTGCCAAGTTGCAGTGCCTGCCGGACCTCTTTTCCGACATAGACAGCGTCGGGCTGGAGTTTGGCGACTGGCTGCAGGAGACCCGGGCACGCGTGCAGGCCGAGCTTCTGGAGCGGACCGAGCGCCTGGTGTCGAGCGACAGTCTGGGAGCCCAGGACCGGCTTGCCCTGGCCCGAGCGGCCATCATGCTCGACGATCTGAACGAAGTGGCGATCCGCGCGCAGATCATCGCGCTGGCCGAGCTCAACGATCATTCCGCCGCCCTGCGCACCTACAACCAGTTCTATGCGCGGATCGAAGAGGAACTGGGGGTCGAGCCGTCGCCGGAAACGCAACAGGTCGCGGTCCGCATCAAGCTTATGGAGGCGGCCGACGAGGTTCCCGCACCGCCGCCAGCGACCGCCGTTGCAGCGCCCGCGCCGCTGACGCTTGTCGCGGTGCTGCCGTTCCAGCGGCTTGGGCCTTCGACATTGCCGGACTACGTGGTGTTGGGCATGCTGGAAGTGATCACCTGCAAGATGGCGTCCTTTCCTGCGCCCGCGGTGATCTCATCCAACAGCACGCGGCACTACCTGGACACCGCGCCCTCGACGACGCAGGTGCATCGCGATCTCGGTACGAACTACGTGCTGACCGGCACCATACAGACCCGTGACCGGATGGCGCTTCTGACGCTTCAGCTTTGCGATTGCGTAACCGGCCATGTCCGTTGGGCGGCGACGCGCGAGATCCCGGTGTCCGGGCTTTTCGAGGCGGGGCTGGACCTTGCGGAGGACATCGCGCGAACGCTCGAGTTGTCCCTCAACGCGGCGGAGCTTGAACGTTCGCGCGGCCTGCCCGACGAGCACCTGGAGCCCAACCACTTGGTGCTGCAGGCGAAAGACCGAATGTTTCGTCTGGCCCTCCCGGAGTTCTCCGAGGCCAAGGACCTTCTCGACCGGGCGCTGCAACGTGGACCGAATTTCGCGCCGGCGCATGCCCTCGCCGCGGAATGGCACGCGATCAACGTCTGGCAGGGCTGGAGCGAGAACCTCGGGCGGTCCCGGGTTGCGCTCGAGGAACATGCCCGCAAGGCCATCTACCTTGCCCCGAACAACGGCCGTGCGATGGCGCAATGGGGCCACCACCTGATCGCGCTAGAACGCGATTTCGACGGGGCGCTGTCGCTGTTCGAGCGAGCGCTGCAGCTTTGTCCCAATGATTCAGAGGCGCTGATCTGGACAGTCCCAACGCTTGCACACAGCGGCCAGGCGCAGCGCGCCGTCGAGAACGGGAAGAAGGCCTTCGTGCTCTCGCCCTGCGATCCCTTCGTCTTTCGCAATGAGCACTTCCTGTCGCTCGCGCATTACGCCAGTGGCGATTACGCGGAGGCGGCGGCCCTCGGCCTGTCCTGTTTCCGCCGGGCACCCGCCTACGGGTCGAACCTGAGGGTGACCATTGCGTCGCTGGTGGCCGGAGATCGGAGCGGCGAAGCACGCGAATTGGCGCAGCATCACAATCTGGCCGAGCCCGGATTTTCAGTTGGCAAGTTCCGAAACGCCATGGGTTTCAGAGACGCAAAGCAGCAGGCGGTGTACGTCAACAATTTGCTCGCGGCAGGGGTGACCGCGTAAAATTCATATATTTATCAATTATTTGACGTTTTATTTATTCGTATTTTGTAGGTTTTTGAAAAATTGGCCGCATGGCAAAATATGATTCTGACGGAGAGGGGTTTCGACATGTCAATATTTCCAAGTTCTCACGGCAATTCTCATGGGAACTCACACGGCAACTCACATGGAAATTCTCACGGAAATAGCGCGGCCGCAGGCGGGCCGGCGTCAGGACTTGCGCTGCCGGTGATGGTGACCCTGATCCCACCGGGGGAGGTCACGCCGGTCGAGGCCTGTTTTGCCGACATCGAAATCAACCCCGATCTCTGGGTGTTGCCGTTGGTGTCGCGTGTGGTCACAGCGCTGGATCCCGACAAGCTGCTCACTGATCTGCGGGGGAAACTGGATGAAATCCTCGACAAGGGGAAGGCGGACTTGGCGCGGGATCTCGAGCGCGGCTTGCTGAAGCGCGAGGATGCAGTGAGCCTCTGGGGCGGCGAGATCATCGACCAGTCGGGAAACTTCCAGCACTATTTTCACGCGCTACTGTCGCTGAACTCGCGCAGCCACCCGAACCTGATGCGGCTGATGGCGCTGGTCTACGCGGTGGCGGGCATCGTCGGAATGCGGGTCAAGCTTGACTATATGCGCGGACGTCCGGCGCAGGTCTGGCCCGGGCTGTTTCCGATGCTGCCGACGCCGGCCCACCCGTCCTTCCCCAGCAACCACGCCACGCAGGCGACCACAGTGGCTGCGACGTTCTCCGAACTGGCGGAGCAGGCCGGACGACAGGAATACGTGCCCTTCCTGACCGGGCTTGCCCACCGTATCGGGGAAAACCGGGAATACGCCGGCCTGCACTATGCAAGCGATACCGAGGCCGGAAATTGCATCGGTACGGAACTGGCGAGGCGCATTCTGGACCTGCCGGATTTGCCCGAGCTTGCGACCTTGCGGGCCGAAGCTCTGGGCGAACTTTGTCACCTGTCGAAATGAGGGGGGATCGAGATGATCCGGCGCAAGAGCATGCGGGGCGGCGCGGTTCCGCCTGCCTGGGGAGTCGAAATGGCCTGCGAGGCCTGTCATGAGGACCCTCTCGGTCCCGGAACCTGCCACCGTCACGGTGGAGCCAAGGAGGCGGTGGACCTCGCTGGCGAGCTGATCGGCTCGGGCCTGTGGGCCCCGCGCGATCAGGGATCGCGCGGCACCTGCACCGCCTTTGCCGTGGTCGCGGCCGAAGAGCTCTGGCACTTCCGCAACGGCGATGGGACAGGCGGGGCGGCGGGGTTTCAGGCGCTGTCCGAGGAGTATCTCTATTCGGCCATCTGGCGGTTCAGCTACGAGGAAGCGGGGGTTCGCCGCACGGCTGTCGATATCCGGGAGCTTGAGGCCGATGGGGCGACCTACCTTGCGCAAGCCAAGCTCGCGCTCGAAAGGTTCGGGGTGTGCAGCGGCGAGCTCGTGTCCTATGGCGATGACAGGGCCACGAACTTTCGGCACACGCAGTTCGATGGTGCGATTGAAGATGAGGCCGCGGGGCGGCGCATCGCGCCGGGGACGCTGGTGCACAACATCGTCGATGTAGAGCAAGGGCCGGCCACCGGGCTCGACAGGATCTGGAAGCACGCGCGCGGGAACAGACGCACCTCGGACGTCCTGCGCGAAGCGCTGGCGGCGGGCAGCCCGGTGGTCGCCGCCTTTGCCACGCTCGACCGGATCGGCCGAGGCACCTGGTTCGGGCCCGAGGCGCAGCTCTACGGGAAGGTGATCTACCCTTCAGACCGATATTTGCGCGGGATGCAGCCGGATGGCGGGCACACGGTCTGCCTGATCGGCTTCTTGCCCGCCGGAACCGAGGGCGCGCCGAAATCCGGGGCTTTCGTGCTGCGCAACAGCTTCGGCGAGCTGGATTTCTGCTGGGATGCCGGGCGCTGGGGATGCGGCCCTCAACCAACCTGGCGCGGCTACGGGCTGATTTCGGTGGATGACGTGGACCGTTATTGCTGGGAGTACCTCTTCCGCCGCCCGCCCGGTGGACGGGCCTAGCGGCGGAGCCACTCGGGGTGGGCGAGACCTCTCCGCTATTTCCTGCATGGCCGCCAGCATGAGCGGCGGCCTGTCATGTCGGAGCGGTGTGTGGGCGAGATGAACTCGGTGCGTCATCCGACCCTGTACCCTTTCGGGGGACCGAAGCGCCGCAATAACACAGCGCAGTTCAGCAAGGGGAATTCCGAGACGAGGGAGAGCGCAGGAACAGGGTGGTGAAGCTGCCCGCGTCGGCAACGCGGCGCGGTGTGAGGTGTGCCCCATGTCCCGCGCGGGTTTGCCGCGCTGCAAAGCTTGCCTGTTAATCATGCTGCCGACTGTAGGTCAGGGCTCTGATGGATCTCGACCGGTGTTCTGCCGCCGAGTGCCTGATGCGGGCGCTCGGTGTTGTAGTGGGTCATCCATATGCCAGCCAGCCCGGGCCGCGGACCGGTTTCGAAGGCGTGAAGGTCGACGCACTCATATTTCAGGGACCGCCATAGACGTTCAATCATGACATTGTCCATCCAGCGCCCGCGGCCGTCCATCGAGACCTTCACCGTCGCGTGCAGCGATGGCCGCGTGAAGCGCGGGCTGGTGAACTGGCTGCCCTGGACCGTGTTGAAGATCTTGGGCCTTCCGTGCCGCCGAAGGGCATCCTCCAGCGCCTCGACGCAAAACTCGGTGTCCGTTCGGCATGGCCTCAGACCGATGGCGGCTCATGGATAACTGTTCGAAAGCTGAGCTGACGCCATCGAGTGGTCCGGGTCAAATGCTAATGCATGGTCGGCCTTCGATCTATGGGGATGAAGACCTCTGGCGCCGGCGTCCGATATCCGAGGGCACTATGCGGCCGCTCCCTGTTGTAGTGTTTTCGCCATCTTTCGATGAGGATTTGCGCCTCCCTCAACGAGTAGAAGACCTCGCCATTCAGCAGTTCATCCCTGAACCTGCTGTTGAAGCTCTCGCAATAGCCGTTCTCCCAGGGTGACCCCGGCTCGATGCAGGCGGTTTTTGCCCCCACCAGTTCGATCCAGTCGCGGACCTTCTGCGCTATGAACTCGGGACCGTTGTCGGACCGGATAAACCGCGGCGGGCCGCGCTGGATGAAGAGATCGGTCAGCGCGTCCAGAACACCGGTGGAGTTCAGTCCCCGGTCGACACGGATCATCAGTGCCTCCCGCGTATATTCATCGAGGATGTTGAGCGTCCGGTAGGCCCGGCCATCAATGGTCCGGTCCTGCACGAAGCCGTAGGACCAGACGTGATTGGGGTACTCGGGCTTCAGCCGCACGCAGGAGCCATCCCCCAGCCAGAGCCGGCTGCGTTTCTGCTGCGTTTCTTCTGCTTGTGTGGGACCTTGAGCCCTTCGCGCCGCCGTTCGCCGCAGGCCTCGGACCGATGGCGGACCACGGCTCACCGCGCCACCCGCTTGTGGTTGACCTGCCAGCCGGCACGCCGTAGCAGCACGGCGACCCGGCGGTAGCCGTAGCGGCCATACTCCCGGGCCAGCTTGATGACGTCGGCGCTCAGCCGTGCCTCATCTTCCCGGCCCTGGGGCGGCTTGCGTTGCATGGAGCGGTGCTGGCCGAGCACCCGGCAGGCCCGGCGTTCGGAGATGCCGAGTGTTTGGCACACATGCTCCACGCACTCCCGGCGGCGCGAAGGGCTTAGGGGCTCCGCCCGCTCAGGGCTGAAGCGGTCCCCCGGACCGTTTCCGAGGCGCCCTTCACTCCCTGAGCCGCCTCGGTCAGGACTAGCTTCTCGAGCGTCAGGTCGGACACCGCCCGCCGCAGCCTCAGGTTTTCCTTCTCGAGTTCCTTCAGCCGCGACAGTTGTGCCCGGTTCATCCCGCCGTACTGCTTCCGCCACCGGTAGAACGTATGATGCGATATCCCGATTGGCGCACCGCATCGGCCATCGACAGGCCCTGACCGTGCAGCACCTCGACATGGCGCAGCTTGGTGACGATGTCTTCCGGCTTCTCACGCTTTCAGCCATTCCGTAGTCCTCCTGTTCGCCAAAATCCTATCGGATTTCAGGCTTCGTGGGAGAACCACTTCAAAGAGGCTGGCTCATTGGGTGGAG
>JBLXGS010000031.1:0-41234 GCA_048381755.1 Roseobacteraceae bacterium | reverse complement strand
GCATCGAGATCATGTTCGGCAGGCTCAAGGACTGGAGGCGCGTCGCGACCCGCTATGACCGATGTCCCAAGGTGTTCCTCTCAGCCATCGCCCTCGCGGCTCTCGTCATTTACTGGTTATGAATCCTGACCCTAAGGGCGACGAAACTGCTCCTCTGCCGCAGCCGTAGAATTGGCTGCGGCAAGGCGATCGTTGGTCAGGCGTAGTCGGGCTGGGGCTGTTCCAGCCGGACCCCCACTTCCGCGCTCACCGCCATGATGTGATCGGCCGACTTGCGGATGTAGGCGCGGGCTTCGGTGTAGCGATAGGACTGCTCGGCGTAGCTCGGGTAGCCGTAGTTGCGGCGCTCGTAAGCTTCCCAGTCCTCGATGGCGCCGCCGGAGATGCGGTGCTCGTAGGCATCCACCATCTCCATATAGGCCTCGTATTCTTCGGCGGTCAGGTCGGGATGGACCGCACGCCAGACCGGATCGTTGATCTGGATGCACTGGCGCGGGTTGGCGGTGCGGGGCTTGTCGTCGCAGGAGGCGGCCATTTCGAGCGAGAGGTTCAGGTCGGGGTTGGCCTCGGCGAGGATCGGCAGGATCGCGGCGAAGTCGACGATGCCCTCGCCGCAGGCGCGGCCCTGGAAGTCGAGGCCGCCGGGGGCGCGGGCGACATAGGCGTCCTTTATGTGGGTCTGCCGGATGTAGGGGCCGAGGCGTCGGGCCGCCCAGACCGGGTGCTCGCCGCGCTGCAACCCGTTGGCCGTGTCGAGCACGGCGCCGGTCACGTCACCGCCCACCGCCTCGATCAGGCGCAGGATCTCGAAAGAGGTGATCTCGTCATGCGTTTCCATGTTCATATGCGAGCCGTGGTCGCGCAGCGCGGGCGCGAGGCGGTGCATGATCTTCTCCATCGCGGCAAGCTGATCGGCCCAGTCGATGTCGGTGCGGAAGCGGTCGTTGGCGAGGCGGCCGGGGAACTGGCCCTTGAAATTGCCGGGCGAAATCCAGAGCTCGTGCAACCCGATCTCGGCAGCGATCTCGATCATACGGGTCAAACCGGCGAGGATGTCGCCGTTGCCGGCGGCGCGCAGTTCGGGCGCCTCGGCGCTGCAGTAGGGGTTGATCTTGCCGAGGCCCGCTTCGAGGTATAGCCCCATCGCGTCGGCCTTGGCGCGGAGTTCCTTCAGGAAGCCGCGGTCCAGCGTCGGCGACATGTCGAGCACGGTGGGAAAGAAGATCCCCGCCAGCCCCATCTCCTGCACGTGGTCGAGGCTGGCCATCGGGCCGCGCGTCGTGGCTTCCGGCAGTTTCTGCCAGTCGATGCCGAGTTTCATGGGATGTCCTTTCCGGTGGGGATCAGTTTCCGCGGCCCTTGGGCGCGAAGCGTTTCTCGAGGTAATGCTGGCCGACCTGCGCCACCGTGGTGATGCCGAGGTACCAGATGGAGGCCACGAACAGCAGTTCGATGACCAGGAAGTTGGCGGCGTAGATCTGCTGCGCCATGGTCAGCAGGTCGCGCATGCCGATGACAGAGACGATGGCGCTGGCCTTCAGCATGCCGATCGCCTGGTTGCCGGTGGGCGGGATGACCAGCCGCACCGCCTGCGGCAGGATGATCGTGCGCATGATCTGCAGCGGCTTGAGGCCGAGCGCCTGCGCCGCTTCGCGTTGCCCCTTGTCGACGGCCTTTAGCCCCGCGCGGATGATCTCGGACATATTGGCGGCCTCGTGCAGCCCGAGGGCGAGGAAGCCCGCCACCGCCGGGGTCACCAGCAGGTTGATGTCATAGGGCCCGAGGCGGGGCACGAAGAGCGCGATGTTGAACCAAAGGAAGATCTGCACGATCAGCGGCACGCCGCGGAACCACCAGACGAAACCCGCCGCGATGGCGCGCAGCACGAGGTTCTCGCTGATCGCCATGGCCGCCACGACGCAGCCGACGACGATGCCGAAGATCATGGCACCGACGGTCAGCTTCAGGGTAAGCACCACGCCACTGAGAATGCGCGGGTCGAGCAGGTAGCCGGGGATTTCGGCCCAGAGGATGCTCTGGCTCTGGGCGACGACCCAGACCATGGCGCCGAGGATCAGCAGCGCCGTGCCGCCCGTGGCGATCTGCCCCCACCGGATCTTCAGTCGTGCGGGCGGTGCGCGAAAGTCGGTCTCGATGGAGGCCATGGTGTCTTACTCCGTTTCGACGGGCATGGAGGCGGCGTCATTGACCTTCACGGTCTCGACGGCGAGCGGGGCCAGGCCCCATTTCTCCATGATCTGCGCATAGCCGCCTGCGTCGACCATCTGCTGAAGGGCGGCGACGACGGTGTCGCGCAGCTCGGGGTTTTCCTTGTGGGTCAGCATGCCGAGGTAGCCGACCGCGAGGCGGATGTCGGGCAGTGCCTGAAGGCCCACGCCCTTGCCGACCTGTTTCTCGGTCGAATAGACGCTGGTGGCATAGCCGTTGACGGTGGCATCGGCGCGGCCGCTGCGCACGGCCTGAAGCACCTCGGGCATCTTCGGCAGCGACATGATCTCCATCGGCTCGGCGCAGTCTTCGGCGAAGGCGGTGACAAGGCGGTTCTGGAAGGTGCCCACGGGCACCGCGACGCGCTTGCCGCAGAGATCGTCCATCGAGGCGATGTTCAGCGGGTTGCCCTCGAGCACCATGATCGTCGTGGCGTCATACATGTAGTCGATCACGTCGACCTGCTTTTCCAGTTCGGGATCGTCGTTGATGCCCGAGATGGTCATGTCGAAGCGCCGGGACAGGATCGCAGGGACGATGCCCGCGCCTGCGCCTAGGTCGGTCATCTGCACCTCGACACCGAGGATCACGCCGAGGGCGGCTGCAATGTCGGCGTCGATGCCAATGAGCTTGCCCGCATCATCGTGGAAGCTGATCGGCGGGGTGAGGTCTGTGGCGACGCGCAGCACGCCGGCATCGCGGATTGCCTGCGGCAGGCCCGCAGCCAGGTCGGGGTTGGCGGCGACGCCGGGCAGGGCGGCGATGTCATCCGACGCGTGCATGACCTCGGTCATGCCCTGCGCGAGGGCGGAGGTGGCGAGGGTGGCGGCGAGCGCCGGGCCGAGTGCCATCTTGATGAGCTTGTTCATGAGGAGGGTCCCTGTTGTCAGGCGCGCCGTTGCTCGACGCTACACCCTCAAAATCCCCTCGCGACACAACTTGCGCAAGTTTATTCGAAAGTTTTGGCGAAGCGCAGCGTGGAAAATTCGGTCGACCGCCGCGTGCGCGGGCAAAACGCAACTTAGAGAGACATCCTGGCGCATTCTTGGGCGAAATGCGAACGCGAGGCGCGATTCGTCTCGGCCTCTGCCGGGCGTTGGGTCGGGATCAGGGCTTGCCGGTCATCCGCTCGAGGATGGCGAGGAACTCGTCCTTTTCGCCGTCGACACCCTCGAAGGCGATGTTGCCTTCCATGTCCTCGAGATGCACGGCCATGGCCGTGCGGGCTCCGTCATAGTCCCCGGCCTTCAGATGATCGAGGATCAGCGCGTGATGAGAGGTGCCGCAGGTACAGTCACTGGCGCGTTCATAGAGAGCGTTGACCAGCGAGAGCCGGGTGATGACGTTCTCCAGCATCTCGAGCAGCACGTGATTGCCCGCGCATTCCGCCAAAATATGGTGAAAATCGCCAGCAATCCGCTTCTTCTCGGTCGCGTCGCTGCCCGAGTGGACCTTCGTCTCATTCTCTATGGTGCGCGCGAGAACGTCGAATTCCTTCTTGTTCAGGCGGCCCGGCAGCGCATCCATCACCGCCATTTCAAGCACGCGGCGGGAGGCGAGGAGGTTCTTCGCCTCGGCCGGGGTGGGGGTGGCCACGAAGGAGCCATGGTTGCGCCGGCGCTCCGCGAGATGCTGCTGCGCGAGCATGGTCAGCGCGCCGCGCACCACCGTGCGGGAAGCGCCGAAATGCTTGGCCAGGATGTCTTCCTTCAGCTTGTCGCCGGGCTTCAGCGCGCCTTCGAAGATCGCCGCGCGCAAAGTTGCGCAAATCACCTCGGAGATGTCGTCAGATAGAATCATGCTGTCTTTCATTGGAAACGCTCCACAGGCCGGCCTCTCGGAATGACCGAGATTTAGCGGTCCGCGCAGCAAAGATACAGGGAATGCGTTCTCAGGCCGCCCGGAAAGGGCGCACCTCGAGTATATCTGCGCAAAATACTCGCACAATACTCGCGAACAAACTTTCGCACAAAGTTACGCATTGATTTGCGAACATGGTGTGACGCAACAGTCGAGTCATCACAGTTCGCAACCAGCGGAGCACCCGTATCATGGCCGACACCGGATTGCAGATCAGCAACGTGGATCACAGCTACGAGGATAAGCAAGTCCTCCACAACGTGAATTTCGACGTGCCCGACGGCAAGGTCGTTGCCCTGCTGGGGCCCTCGGGCTGTGGCAAGTCGACGATCCTGCGAGCCATCGCCGGACTCATCACCCCGGACCGCGGCCGCATCTCGCTGCAGGGGCGCGACCTGACCAAAGTGCAGGTGCGCAACCGCAAGCTGGGGATGGTCTTTCAGAACTTCGCGCTCTTCTCGCATATGACGGTGGCCGAGAACGTCGCCTATGGCCTCGCCCATCTGCCGCGGCAGGAGCGCAAGGAGCGCGTCGCCCGGCTGCTCGAACTGGTTCGGCTGACCGCCTTTGCGAACCGCTTCCCGCCGAGCCTTTCGGGGGGCCAGCAGCAGCGTGTAGCCGTGGCCCGCGCCCTGGCGACCGATCCCTCGGCGCTGCTGATGGATGAGCCCTTCGGCGCGCTCGACCGCGCGCTGCGCTCCGAGCTTCAGACCGAACTGGTACGGATGCAGGATGACGTGGGCATCACCACTGTGATGGTCACCCACGATCAGGAAGAGGCGCAGGCCGTTGCAGGCCAGCTCGTGGTGATGAACGAGGGGCGTGTCGAACAGGTCGGCTCGCCGGAAGAGATCTACGACCATCCCGCCAGCCTCTTCGTCAATGGCTTCATTGGCCACGCCAACCAGCAGCACGCGACAGTGACCGGTGCGGGGCGCCTGAAAACAGCCGATGGCGCCGAGATCGCGATGAACCGGACGCTCAACTACCTCCCGGGCGCCGAAGTGATCGTCACTTCCCGCCCCGAAGATTTGAGCCTCTCGCTCAGCGAGCAGCCCGGCGCCATCGCCGCGCGCTTCGACCGCGCCGTGGTGATGGGGCGCTTTCTCACCATCGACGCCACGCTTCCTGACGGTACCGCGATCAAGGCGCAGGTCCTGCGCGACGGCGGCGCCCGTCCCGGAAAGGGAGATGCCATCTGGCTGATCCCGGACACGTCCCGCCTGCACGTCTTTCCCGGCAACAACCAAATCAACTGAAAAATCCAACGAGGAGACTGACATGACCATCAATATGACCCGCCGCGCCTTCACCATGGCCGGCCTCTCGGCTCTTGCCACCCCGGCGCTGATCCGTCCCGCGCTCGCCTCCGGCGGCAAGGTCGTCGCCGCCACTTTCCCGGGCAGCTGGGAAGACGCCTATCGCTCGATCGTCGGCCCGATGGTCAAGGACGCGGGCTTTGATCTGACCGTCGCGCCGTCGCTGGCGCAGGACCAGATCGCCCGCCTGATGGCCAGCCCCGGCCAGCCGCCCTATGACGCGCTGCTCGTCTCGCCGGGCCAGAGCGACATCCTGATCCAGGAAGGGCTGATCGAGAAGATCGACCCGACGCGCCTGAAGAACTGGGACAAGCTGAGCCCGGCCGCGCAGAACGAGTGGGGGCCCTACGTCACGATCGAGGTCAACGGCATCGCCTACAACCCCGAGGTGGTCGACAAGCCCGCCGGCTACAAGGCGCTCTTCGAAGACCCGCAGTACGAGGGTAACCTCGCGCTCATCGGCTTCGGCTCCAACACCGCGACCATGGCCTATACCGAGATCAACAAGGCCTACGGCGGCACCTATGACAACATGCAGCCGGTGTTTGACCTGCTCGAGGCCTACCTGCCGAAGATCGGCGCCATCGCGACCTCTGGCTCGAACCAGATGACCATGTACCAGCAGGGCGAGATCGCCGTGTTCATGGCCTCGACCGGCAACGTCGCCAAGCTGCGCGAGCTGGGCATGCCCTGCGAGTTCGCCCACCCCGAAACCGGCTCGCCCTCGGTGCCCGTCGCGATCCACCTGGTGAAAGGCGCGTCGAACCCCGATGGCGTCTACGCCTATATGGATGCCGCCATCGACGCCGCCGCGCAGACCCAGCTGGCCGAGCCGCCGACCGCGATGATCCCGACCAACGTGGATGTGCCCTATTCCGAGGTCGTCTCGCAGTTCGTCACCCCCGAGCAGGTGGCAAACGCCGTCTACCCGGACTGGCAGGCGATCAACAAGCACCGCGCCGAGTGGACGGAAACCTTCGACCGCCTCGTCGTCCGCTGATCGGGAGAGCCGCGATGATCCGCAAAGAAACCTTACTGTCGTTGCCCATGATCGCTTTCATGGTGCTGTTCTTCATCTCGCCACTGCTGCTGCTCGCCGGCATCAGCCTGCGCGGGGAGGATGGAAGTTGGGGCCTTGGGAACTTCGCGGCCTTCCTCTCCGATCCCTTCGCGCGCGGCGTGCTCACCGGCACGCTGGCGCTTGGGGCGAAGGTGACCTTCTTCGTCTCGCTGGCGGCGCTGCCGCTGGTGATGCTCTACTGGCACGCGGGGAAACGTCTCCGCGGGCTGATCCTGATCTGCACGCTGCTGCCGATGCTGACCGCCAACGTGGTGCGCACCTTCGCCTGGGTCGTGCTGCTTGGCCGCAACGGGCCGATCAGCGAGACGCTGCTCGGGCTCGGCCTCACCGAGCGCCCGTTTTCGCTGCTCTTCTCCGAGACCGGGCTGATCATTGCGCTGGTGCAGATCGAACTGCCGCTCCTGCTGCTGCCGGTCTTTGCCGTGCTCAACCGTGCCGACCGCAAGACGCTGGAAGCTGCCGAGGTGCTGGGAGCAGGCCGCTGGCGCGCCTGGTTCTCGGCGATCTTCCCGCAGATCATCCCCGCCGTGCTGGCGGGCTGGGTGCTCGTCTTCGCCTCCGCCACGACCTCCTACGTGACGCAGAGCGTCATCGGCGGCGCGCGGCTGATCTATCTTCCGCAATTCGTCTACCGCGAGGTCGGTGTACTCTTCCAATGGCCAATGGCCGCCGCGATCTCGATCCTTCTTCTGGCGTCCACCGGCGTCATCATGCTGGGCCTCACCATGCTCGCCCGTCACGAAAGGCTCCAAGGTCATGCTTGAGACACGCTCGAAGATCTCCACCGCCCTCTACTGGGCCTTTGTCTGGGGCTGCGGCCTGATGGTGCTGGCCTTCATGATCGGCCCGATCCTGCTGGCGATGCTGATGTCCTTCAACTCCGGCACCACGCTGCGTTTCCCGCCGGAGGGCTTCTCGCTGCGCTGGTACGAGATGCTCTTCGATCCGATCGCCTCGGAGCCGATCCACACCGCCGCGAAGAACTCGATCGAGGTGGCGCTGGCCACGGTCGCCGTGGTCACGCTGATCACCGCCCCCGCCGCCTGGGCGCTGGCGCGCGCGCCGAAGCGCTTCGCCGGGTCGGTCGAGCCGGTGCTGCTCGCACCGCTGGTGCTGCCCAGCCTTGTCTACGCGCTCGCCGCGCTGCTGGCGCTGAGCCTGCTCGGTCTCGGCCCGTCTTTCCTCGCGGTGCTGATCGGCCACGCGGCGGTCTTCGCGCCGCTGATGTTCCGCACGGTGCTGGGTCTCGCGCAGCGCATGAACCCGGCGCTCGAGGAAGCCTCGGCCACGCTCGGCGCCAGCCGCGCCCGCACCTTCCTGCGCATCAGCCTGCCGGGCATTCTGCCCGGTATCCTCGCGGGCGCCTTCCTCGTCTTCATGCAGTCGCTCGACAACGTGTCGGTGACACTCTTCCTCGGCGATCCGGGCCGGACGATGCTGCCGCTGCGCCTCTTTGCCATGCTCGAGGAAAGTCTCGACGGACGTGTCGCTGCGGTCTCGGGCGTGCTGATCCTCGCCGCGGCCCTGCTGCTGGTCACCCTGCAACGCTTCGGCGGGCGCGATGCCCGCTGACCCCGAACCCCCTCACGGAAAGGACCATCCCATGAACGCGCACAGCTCCGGCGCCCGGCCGTCCATCGAAAGCCTGCTCGGCGATTTTGCCCCCGACTTCGACTTCACCCCGGCGATGCCGATCCCGCCGGAGGAATACGCCGAGCGGATGCGCAAGCTGAAGCGCGAGGCGGTCTCTGCCGGGCTCGACGCGGTGGTCGTGCATTGCGACAGCGTCGGCTGGTTCCACGCGGCCCATGCCTACCTGCGCTACCTCTGCGACTGGATGCGCGAGGGGGTGCTGATCGTGCCAACGGACGAGGACAAGGAGCCGGTGCTGCTGTCGTTCTTCACCCAGTCGGTGATCCTGCCGCCGGGCGGCGAGCCGGTGGGCGTGGACCGCATCCTGCAGATCGGCGCCGTGGGCCGCGAATACGCCGACATTCCCGGGGACTCGGGTGCCAAGACCATTGAGGCCGCAGCGAAGATCCTCAGCGAGATCGGCGCGGGTCGCGGCAGCATCGGCTTCATCGGCGACAAGCGCTCGGCCGCGTTCCGCGCCGCGCTGGTGTCCGAGATGCCCAAAGCGAAATTCTCCGACCAGCACGGCATTCTCGACCGGATGCAGCGCAACCGCACGCCTGCCGAGATCGCCCAGTTCCGGACCGCCGCGCAGCTCATCAGTATCGCGACGCAGGCGGCCTATCACGTCGCCCGCCCCGGCGTGACCGACTACGAGATCTACGCCGCCTTCACCCTCGCGCAGATGGCCCGCGGCGGCGAGACCGGCGACGGCTACCAGATCGGCGCAAACGAATGGGGCACCCATTGCGGCAAGCCCTACGGCCACGTCATGCGCAAGGGCGATCTCACCAACCTCTACGTGTCGAACGTCACCTACCAGGGCTACACCGCCCAGACCGCGCGCATGTTCGCCTTCGGCGAGCTGACCGACCGGCAGGAGCTGGTGCTGGACGCCTGCACCCGCGGCGTGAAGGCCGCCGAAAAGCTGATCCGCCCCGGCACGCTGATCCGCGACCTGAACAACGCCGCTTTCGACAGCTACATTGAGGCCGGCCTGCTGAAGGACGCAGAGGCCCGCACCATGCCCTACAACTGGCGCACTGCCGACGATGGCGGCCCGCGCGAGATCCCGCGCCAGTATGTCCCCGACGCCGACTACGAGGCGCAGGGCCGCAAGCTGATGCACGTCTACCCGGCGACCTTCGGGCCGCATAACCCCAACCTCGGCCATTCGGTCGGCATGGCGGGCGGGCAGAATGCCTTCAACATCTCCTCGCACAATTATGACAGGCTCGAAGAGGGCATGGTCTTCGTCCTGCACACGCAATGGCTTGAGCCAATGTCGGCGGGCTGCAACATCGGCGACATGTACGTTGTGACCGCCGACGGCTTCGAGAACCTCTCGCGCCACACGCCCCTCGAGACGCACCGGATCCCCGCATGAAAGACCAGCCCATGACCAGCCACGCCTTCGACTTCGCCGAGCTGACGCCCAAGCAGCGCTACAAGCTGCTGATCGGCACGGTGATCCCGCGCCCCATCGCGCTGATCACCACCCTGTCGGAGGACGGTACCCCCAACGCGGGCTCCTTCAGCTTCTTCAACATCCTCACCCATGATCCGGCGATCATGGCGGTGGGGATCGAGCACAAGCCCGACGGCACCCCCAAGGACACGGCGGCGAACATCCTCGCCACCGGCGAGTTCACCGTCCACATCTCGGATCATGCGCTCGTCGACCAGATGGAGATATGCTCGATCAAGTTCCCGGCGGATGTCGACGAGCTCGCCCTTGCGGGGCTCGAAACCGCAGCCGGCGAAACCGTGCGCAGCCCGCGCATCCTCGCCGCCCCCGCCGCCTTCGAGTGCCATCTGGTGCAGACGGTCCCGGTCAGCCCCGCGCGCACCATCGTGCTGGGCGAGGTCAAGCGCATGTTCGTGCGCGAGACACTTGTGGACCCCGAAACCCATTACGTCGATCAGATCGGCATCGACGCCGTCGGGCGTCTCGGCGGTCAACTCTACGCGCGCCAGCTCGATCAGTTCGAACGGGTGACGCCGACCGTGGAGGAGTTCATGGGTCTTGCGGCGAAAGCGGGCTGAGCCCCGTTCGGCGAACGCCAAAGATGAATTTCTGAAATACTTGCGAGGGGCCGGTTTCACCGGCCTCTTCTCACAAGCAGCGCGCATCCGACACGCGCTGGAGTGGCGGCCAACGAGATTGATCTGGCTCGACCGAGGTGAGGGCAGCCTCCGCCACGGCGCTTTGGAGGCACGATCCGCCAATGGCGAACGGCGGCCGTGCTTCTCAATTTTTCGGGCGCTCCGCACCACGCCCGAAACCGCCGCGCCGCAAGATCGGCCTTGGCCCGCCGCTGGTTCTCAAGATTTACGAGCCGTCGTATCATGGCGACATGGCATTCCTTCTCGCCGTGCAGCAGGGTGTTCGGGCGCACCACTGGAAGTTTGGGACTATGCCGCCGCAGCCCCAGCTGATTCAAGGCGAGGTGAAGACGATCATCATCTATGCCCGAGAGCTGCAACGCGCCAACGGGATCAAATAAAATGAACCTCACACGACGCGCCTTCTGCGCAAGCCTCGCCACTGCACCCTTGTTCCGCCCCGCATGGGCGCAGCAGGCGCCTCTCCTGACGGCCCGCGCGGCCACCGTCCAACTCGCTCCGGAGGGCTACCCGGCGACCGAGGTCTGGAGCTACGACGGCCTGCTCCCCGGGCCCCAGGTCCGCGTGCAACAGGGCAGCCGCCTCTCGCGGCGTTTGGTCAACGACCTTGAGGTGCCGACCTCGGTGCATTGGCACGGCATCCGCATCGACAATGCGATGGACGGCGTGGCCGGGCTTACGCAGGACCCGGTGCCGCCGGGTGGCGCCTTCGACTATGCCTTCGATCTGCCGGACGCCGGGACCTACTGGTACCACGCGCATACCAACTCCATGGAGCAGGTCGCCCGCGGCCTCTCCGGGGCGCTGATCGTCGAGGAGAGCACGCCGCCCGATGTCGACAGGGACGAGGTGCTGATGCTCGACGACTGGCTGCTTGATCCGGAGACCGGCAGCTTCGCCGGGGATTTCGAGGCGCCTATGATGCGCAGCCACGCGGGGCGCATGGGCAACCTGACGGGGATCAACGGCCGGTACGACTTTTCGCTCGAGGCTCAGCAGAACGAGCGCCTGCGCCTGCGGCTGATCAACGCCGCCAATGCCCGCATCTTCGTGCTGCGGCTCGAGGGGATGACGGGCTGGACGGTGGCGCTCGACGGCATGCCGCTTGCTCAGCCCGAGCCGGTGAGCGCCGAGATCATCCTCGCCCCGGCGCAGCGGGTCGATCTCATTGTCGATGTCACCGCCGAAGAGGGCACGCCCGCCGCGCTGCTCAGCTACGCCGATGATGACAGCTGGCAGGCGCTGGCCGAGGTGACAGTGACCGGTCGAAAAAGCGCCGCGCCACGCGCGGCCCCCGCGCCCTTGCCGCCAAACCCGCGAATGGAGGTGCCGGGCGTCACTGACGCACAAGTGCGAGAGATGCGGATGGAAGGCGGCGCGATGCGGGGCATGGCCTCGGGCCGCTTCGAGGGACAGGACATGGACTTCCAGCAGCTCGTGCAGCGCGGGCAGTTCTGGGCGCTGGCGGGCCAGGTGGGACGCGGCGAAGCGCCCTTTGCCCGCTACGCTCGGGGGGAGACCGCGCGCATCCGGCTGGTCAATGACACCGTGTTCCCGCATGCGATGCATCTGCACGGCATGCATTTCCGCACGGTCGCGGCGGACGGCTTGGGCCCGATGCGCGACACGTTGCTGGTCATGCCGCAGGAAAGCGCGGAGATCGCCTTTGTCGCCGACAACCCCGGGAAATGGCTGCTGCATTGTCACATGCTCGGCCATGCCGCCTCGGGGATGACGAATTGGATCGAGGTGGCCTGACGCCATCTCGCAGATTGTATGACGGACCGGCGGCGCGCGGAGTTTCACCGCGCCGCCGGTCACATGCTCAGGCCGTGGCCCGCACCTGCAACTCGGTCATCATGCCTGTCGCCAGATGCCCCATGTGATGACAGTGCATCATCCAGCGGGCCGCCTCGCCGGCGTCGAAGGCGACCGTCACCGAGCCCATCGCCGGTACGAAGACCGTATCGCGCAGCGCGCCCTGCACGGGTTGACCTCCGACCGCGACGACTTGGAAGACATGGCCATGCAGGTGCATCGGATGCGCCATCATCGACATGTTGTGGAACATCATCTCGACCCGTGCGCCGTGGGGTGCCGTGATTGGCCTGTGCTCCTCCCAGACGGCGTCGTTGATCGTCCAGACGTAGGGTTCCATGGTGCCGCCGAGCATCACCATCTGCCGCACATCCGGCTCTCGTGCCGCGAGTGGTGAGATAGCACGCAGGGCCAGCTCCTGCCGCATGTCACCCGCGACGGGCGGCGTCTCGGTCTCGGTCCGGGTCGGCAGGCGCGGCACCGCGGCGCCCTGGGGTGCGAGGATGATGCCGGTCTGCTCATGTGCGCCTTCCCGAAGCGCGAGGACCGGCCGGGCAATCCCGTCACCGGGCATGTCGAGGTCGATCTCCATGCGTTGGCCCGAGGCGATGGGAAAGCGCGTCCCGGACAGAGGCGCGACCGCGTCGCCGTCCACCGCGACCAGCCGAGCCTGTAGTTTGCCAGTGTCGATCCAGTAGGCGGTCATCGACGAGCCGTTGATGATCCGCAGCCTCACCCGGCCGTTGCGCTCGACCGTCACAACCTCGGGATCATCGAGCGTGCGGTCGTTGCTGAGATAGGCGTCGAAGTCGAAATCGTTGAGATCCATCGGCATCTCGGCCATGCCGCCCATACCGGACATGTTTCCCATGCCGGACATGCCCTCCGTCTCTCCCATGCCAGACATTGCGCCCATCGGGGCCGCGGACTCGCCGTGGTGCATGGCGCCATGGTCCATCGGGGCTGGCGCATGCGCCCCGCCATGGTGCCCGCCGGTGCTGCCGGAGGTCTCGGCCAGCACTTCTTCAGGGGATTTGAAGCTGAAATCGTGCAGGAACATCACCACCTCTTGCCGGTCGGCAGCGACATCTTCGGCACTGCGCACGATCAGCGGGGCTGCGAGCATGGCGATCTCCTGCTGCGGGATGTGGCTGTGCATCCAGAAGGTGCCGGGGCGCCCGGCGAAATCATAAGCGCGGTGCTCGCCGACCTTTAGCATCGGGTTGGTGTTGGGCGCACCGTCTTGTGCGTTGGGCGGGGTCTGCCCGTGCCAATGGATGATCGTCTCGACATCGAGGTCGTTGGCCAAGTCGACGGCAATGCGCTGGCCCGGATCGAGGATCAGCCCCTGTCCACCCGTGCCATTGGTCAGCCCCATGACAGTGGCGGCACGGCCATTCACCTCAATCGTGCGGGTGCCTGCGGTGAGCGACAGCCGGTCCGTCGCCGCCCGCGCCCTTGCGGGCAGCAGCAGCGAGGCGGACATGGCGGCAGAAGCGGCCAAAAAGCCGCGGCGGGAATATCGGGTCATGATGATCTCCGGAAAATGAGGTTTCGCAATGCGGGACAGGGTCCCGTGGAGATCAGTTTCGGGGAGGGGGCGATGAGGGCGCGAAATCCTGAGACGACAGAGAGACATCGACGCGCGATGCCGCGACCCGCGAGACATGTGCCTTGCCGGGGCCAGTCAGATCACCGATGCGGGCCGCGTCCACCGGCAGGCAGTGTGCTTCGCACATCTGCGCGTGGGTTTTGTCGTCCAACTCGCCATTGCTCAAGGCGGCTTGATGCGCAGAGTGGTCCGCATGCGCCGTGGCGCTGGCATGGTGATCGCAGCACAGCGCACTGAACGCCATGGCGCGCACCGGACCTGCCGGCAACGCGGTCCAGACCCCAAGCAGAGTCAGCAGTAGAAGGCGAAGCACAAGCCGTGTCATGGCGCAACGCTACGCCTATCGCGGGTCGGCGTCAGATCACGTTCGCGGCATGAGGGTGCCGCCTGCGCAGCGTCCCGCGCAGCCTTTGCATGTCAGCCAGAACAGGACCAGAAGCCGCGATAGATCGCCTCGGGGCCGGGGGTAAGTCGGAAGGTCAGCTGGCTGTCCGAGCGCTGCGCATCGACCGGCTCGACCGTCATATCGAGGCCTTCGGTGCCGTAAGACCCCTCGGCAGTTCCTCCATTCAGCGGCAGGATGATGCCGTTAAGCTTGGTCACGGCGGCGCTGCCATCGGCAGCGGCGATCAGTATCGGCGCCTCGGTGCTGGTGCGGCGGAAGGTGCAGGTCTCGCCCGCAGGCAGGGCAGCCGCAGCCTCCTCCATGGTCAGCTGTGCGGGATCGAGCGTCGACAGGAGCGTGTTGCTCAGCGCGTCCTGCAGGCTGCCCTGCCGCGCGGGCGGGTCCTCGTAGATCTCGCGCACCACCTTCCCGGCGGAGACATCGGCGATCAGCGCGCGCATCTCGGCGATCTCCTTCTTCTGGGCCGTGGCAATGCCGTCGGCGAGCTTGCGCACCCGCGCGTCCTCGATGCCGGCCCGTTCGGAGGTCATGATGGCAATCGAATGGTGGGGGATCATCGCCCGCATGTAGCTTGCGCCATTCACGGTCACCTGGCTGCGCACCAACCAGAGCGCGCCGGCGAAGACGACGATGCTGCCCGCGAAGATGGCCACGTTAACCACCCGACTGGGGTACATCGCCGCCATGAAGGCGAGCATGACGAACGCCATAGTCGCCCCCATGACGATTGCCATGTAAACGCGGGTCTCGCTGAAGAAGACGTGCTCGAAGGCGTAGGTGTTGAGATACATCAGCCCGAACATGATCACCGTCGATGCGAGGATCATGAGGGCGAAGCGGGAATAGGTCATCGGGATGCTCCATGCTTGTCGCCTTCAGGCTCAACGGCCTTCCAGCGCTGGAGGGTTCCCGAAAAAGTGATCCTGCGCGTTACTCGGGCGGCGCGGAAATCTCCGCCTGATGCGCGCGCAGTTCCTCGGGCCAGGTCGACTTGATGTAGGTGAAGATGGCCTCGATCTGCGCGTCTGTAAGCTGATCACCGAAGCCGGGCATGTTGCTCTCATAGCCGTTGCCGACCACGGCGCCGGTGCCGAGCTTGGTGATCCGGAAGAGCACGTTGTCGGGATGATGCCACGTGTGGCCGGAGGCGTCATGCGGAGGCGCCGGGAGGCGCCCGTCGGGGCCGGGGCTGCGCCAGTTCGGCTGTCCTTCAAGGTTCGCTCCATGGCAAGCGGCGCAGCTCTCGGCGTAGAGCGCCTTGCCCTCGGCGATCTGCCGTGCCTCCGCCGGGGCGGTTTCTGCCCCGGCAAAGACAAACCAACCGGCCAGCGCAACCAGCGTCAGCACGACAAGACCCAGCCACCTCACAGCTTCACCCCGCGCAGCCGCAGCGCGTTGCCGATCACCGAGACCGACGACAGGCTCATCGCCGCCGCCGCCACGATGGGTGAAAGCAGGATGCCGAAGAGCGGGTAGAGGATGCCTGCCGCCAGCGGCACCCCCGCCGAGTTGTAGACGAAGGAGAAGAAGAGGTTCTGGCGGATGTTGCGCATGGTCGCCTCGGCGAGGTGGCGCGCCCGGAGGATGCCGCCGAGATCGCCCTTCACCAGCGTTATGCCGGCGCTCTCCATCGCCACGTCCGCGCCGGTGCCCATGGCTATACCGACGTCGGCGGCAGCCAGCGCCGGGGCGTCGTTCACTCCGTCGCCAGCCATGGTGACCGACAACCCCTCCTTGCGCAGCTTCTCGATCAGCGCGTGCTTGTCCTCGGGGCTGACCTCGGCATGCACCTCGTCGATATTGAGCTGCCGCGCGACCGCCTCGGCCGTGGCCTTCGCATCGCCGGTGGCCATGACGATGCGCAGCCCGGCGTCGTGCAGGGCGCGGATCGCCTCGGGCGTGCTCTCCTTCACCCGGTCGGCCACGGCGACCAGCCCGGGCGCGCGCCCGTCCACGGCGACAAACATGGCGGTCTTGCCGTCGCGCTGGAGCGCGCTCGCCCGGTCCCTGAGCGGGCCGAGGTCCACGCCTTCATCCGCCATCAGCGCCGCATTGCCGAGCGCCACGCGCTGTCCGCCGACGCTGCCGGTCACGCCCTTGCCGGTGACCGCCTCGAAGTCCGAGGACTCGCGCTCCGGCGCCCCGGCCTCGCGTGCGCCAGCGGTGATCGCCTCGGCGAGCGGGTGCTCGGAGCCGCGTTCCAGCGCGGCGGCGAAGGCCAGCAACTCGGTCTTGTCCATGCCCTCCGCCGGTTCGGCGTCCGTGAGCGTCGGCTTGCCCACGGTCAGCGTGCCGGTCTTGTCGACCACCAGCACACCCACCTTCGAGAACCGCTCCAGCGCCTCGGCGTCGCGGATCAGCACCCCCGCCTGCGCACCGCGCCCGGTCGCCACCATGATCGACATGGGCGTCGCGAGGCCAAGCGCGCAGGGGCAGGCGATGATCAGCACCGAGACCGCCGCGACGAAGGCATAGGAGAGCGCCGGGGACGGCCCGAAGGCAGTCCAAGCGAGGAAGGCCAGTACAGCCACGCCGACCACCGCAGGCACGAAATAGGCCGCCACTCGGTCGGCCATCGCCTGGATCGGCGCCCGCGAGCGCTGCGCCTTGGAGACCATCTCGACGATGCGCGACAGCGTGGTCTCGGAGCCGACATTCTCCGCCCGCATCAGGAAGCTGCCGGTCTTGTTGAGCGTGCCGCCGGTGACCGGCTCGCCTTCGGTCTTCTCGACCGGGACCGGCTCGCCGGTGATCATGCTTTCGTCCACGGAAGAGCGTCCCTCGGTCACCACGCCATCCACCGGCACGCTCTCGCCGGGGCGCACGCGCAGGATGTTGCCCGAGGCGACCTCGTCCAGCGGCACATCCTCCTCCGCCCCATCGCTCACCCGCCGCGCCGTCTTGGGCGCGAGGTCGAGAAGCGCGCGGATCGCGTCGCCGGTGCGCTCGCGCGCGGCCAGTTCCATGACCTGCCCGACCAGCACCAGCACGAGGATCACCGCTGCCGCCTCGAAGTAGACCGGCGTCATGCCCATCTCGTCGCGCATCGCCTCGGGGAAGAGGCCGGGCGCCAGCAGCGAAACGATGGAAAAGACATAGGCCGCCCCGGTGCCGAGCGCGATCAGCGTCCACATGTTGGGCGAACGGTTGATGATCGAGGCCCAGCCCCGCTTGAAGAACGGCCAGCAGAGGATCACCACCGGCGTCGCCAGCGCGAACTGCAGCCAGCCGAAGAGCGTATGTCCGATCCAGTCGGCAAAGGGGATGCCGATGTGCGCCCCCATCTCCAGCACGAAGACCAGCGCCGCCAGCGGCGCGGTGATCTTCAGGCGGCGCTTGAAGTCGACGTATTCCGGGTTCGGGCCGCTGTCCGCCGAGGGGGTCATCGGCTCCAGCGCCATGCCGCACTTGGGGCAGTCACCGGGCGCATCGCAGATGATCTCCGGGTGCATCGGGCAGGTGTACTTCGTGCCCTCGGGCATCGGCTCCGGCGCGGGGCGGTCGCCGAGATAGGCCTCGGGTTCCGCCTCGAACTTCGACTGGCACCGCTCCGAGCAGAAGTAGACCTTCTCACCGTCATGCCTGAGCGTATGGGCGGCCGTAGAACGGTCGACCTGCATGCCGCAGACCGGATCGGTGGCGGTGAGATAGGCGCCGGGATCGGCGCGGAACTTCTCGCGGCAGCCTTCGGAGCAGAAGTGGTACACATGCCCGGCGTGTTCGAGGCTGGGCTTGCCCGCCTCCGGGTCCACGGTCATGCCGCAGACCGGATCGCGGGTCGTCGCCTCAGCCGCGCCATCCGGCGCGGCGGCATGTGTATGGTGAGCATGGGCCATGGGAACCTCCCGGCGAGGGCGTCAGTGTCCCATGATGATTTGGGGTTCCAGTAGGGGGAAGGTCAAGAAATTCCCTCGACCCGCCGATCCTGACCGCAAACGCCCCTACTCGCGATAGTCCGCGTGGCAGGCCTTGCAGGCTCCGCCGAGGTCGCGCAGCGCGGGCCCGAGATCGCCTGGCTGTGCCACCTCCAGTGTTGCGGACCGCTGATGCAGATCGTCAGCCTTGGCCGCAAAATCCTCCCAGTTTTGCCAGATCGCGGGACGGGCCTCGGATTTCTCGACGATCACCTCTTCCTCGAAATGGGCCGGGATCTGCGCGGCCTCATCGGCAAGCCGGTCCAGCGCCGCCTGCGCGGCTGCCGCATCGAACGCCTGCTGGCCCTTGGCCATTGCGCCCAATGTCTTGAGCTGGGTGCTGAGTGTTTTCATCCCCTCCATACGGGCAAGGACGGTTTCGTTCTCGACGCCGCCGTGGGCAAGCGCCGCGCCGGCGGCGGTGACGGCAATCATCGCAGCGAGTACTTGGGTCTTCATCCTGTCTCCTCGTTGGCGGACCGGGCTCGCAGGCCCGGTCTCTTTATCGTAGGCGTTCATTATCTCAGTCGCTCGGGCGCAAAGCTTAGGTCGCCCGGAAGCCGGAGAGGACCCTAACGCGACAGGCCGCATGATCCCAAGCCAATTGCTTTGACAAATTTAAATTGCTGCGAGCGCCTTCTCGAGCATCGCGCGAACCTCTCCGGCAACGCCGAGCAGCTCGGGATTGTCGATCGCAGACATGGACGCCTGCGGATCGACCGCGCTCACCTCCACGTCGGAGCCGACCTGACGCAAGATGACATTGCACGGCAACATCGCCCCCACCTTCGGCTCGAGCCCGATCGCCGCATGCGCCATTTTCGGGTTGCAAGCGCCGAGGATCAGATAGCCGGGCATGTTCTCATCCAGCTTCTTCTTCATGGTGGCCTGAACGTCGATCCCGGTGAGCACGCCGAACCCCTGTGCCTTGAGCGCTTCGCGGGTGCGCGTGTCGACCTCTGCGAGGGTGGCATCGGGGATGGTTTTGTCGATGGTATAGCTCATGGTCTGGTCTCCGTTGTTCGCGATGGCAGCCCATTGCGGAAGGAATACATGTGGGGAGCTTTGAATTCCAAATTTGAAATGTGATCTGATAGTTGCGGTCGATCAATGCGGTTTCGTCGCCAAAGGCTCAGCCTGCGGCCATGTCATTTCCCGAAAGGAAGACATTATGAAACGTCTTGCGTTTGCATTGATGAGCCTGGCCTCGCCTGCGCTGGCCGATTCGGACGGATACGGCCACATGACGGACTGGGGATACGGCCACGGCGTGACGATGATCTTCGGTCCGATCTTTTGGCTCATCGTTCTGGGGCTGGTGGTGGTCGGCGTGATCTGGTTTTTCCGCCAGCACGAGCAGGGCAGCGCCACCCGTAGCCGGCAGAGCGCTCTCGCAGAACTCGATATGCGCCTCGCCCGCGGTGAGATCGAACCGGAGGAGTATACCGCCCGCAAGAAGCTGCTGGCGGGCTGACGGCGCATCCCGAGACCGACTTCGGCGGTCCCGGCACGTTTGATTTACCCTCGATCCATCAGGCCTGCACAGCCGGATAGCCTGCGTCGCGAAGCGCCTGCAGGATCAGGTCCTCGTTCTGCGCGCCGGTGATCGCAACCGTCTTCGACGGCAGATCGCAGGCGGCATCGGCGGCAGGGCCCACTGTCTTGACGGTCTTTTCGATCATCGTGACGCAGTGGCCGCAGCTCGTGTCTTCGATCTTGTAGGCGCTCATGCACAGCTCCTTCGACTGCGTGATCGGCCACCAGCGTACCGGGAAGAAATGCGCCGGTCACATTGACCGCCTTAAGCAGCGCGGCGAGGCCTATGATCCAGTAGGATCAGAAGCCCTGAGTGGCCCCATCGAGTGGTCCGGGATAAATGCTAATGCATGGTCGGCCTTCGATCTATGGGTATGAAAACCTCTGGCGCCGGCGCCCGATATCCGAGAGCACTATGCGGCCGGTCCATGTTGTAGTGTTTTCGCCATCTTTCGATGAGGACTTGCGCCTCCCTCAACGAGTAGAAGACCTCGCCATTCAGCAACTCGTCACGAAAGCGCGCATTGAAGCTCTCGCAGTAGCCGTTCTCCCAGTGTGACCCGGGTTCGATGCAGGCGGTTTTTGCCCCCACCAGTTCGATCCAGTCGCGGACCTTCTGCGCGATGAAGTCCGGGCCGTCGTCAGACCTGATGAACCGCGGCGGGCCGCGCTGGCTGAAAAGGTCCGTCAGCGCGTCCAGGACATCGGTGGAGTTCAGTCGCCTGTCGACACGGATCATTAACGCCTCCCGCGTATATTCATCGAGGATGTTGAGCGTCCGGTAAGCCCGGCCGTCGCTGGTCCGGTCCTGCACGAAGTCGTAGGACCAGACGTGGTTGGGGTGCTCGGGCTTCAGCCGCACGCAAGAGCCGTCGTTCAACCAGAGCCTGCCGCGCTTCTTCTGCTTGTGTGGGACCTTGAGCCCTTCGCGCCGCCGTTCGCCGCGGGCCTCGGACCCATGGCGGACCACGGCTCACCGCGCCACCCGCTTGTGGTTCACCTGCCAGCCGGCACGCCGCAGCAGCACGGCGACCCGGCGGTAGCAGTAGCGGCCATACTCCCGGGCCAGTTCGATGACGTCGGCGGTCAGCCGCGCCTCGTCTTCCCGGCCCTGGGGCGGCTTGCGCTGCGTGGAGCGGTGCTGGCCGAGCACCCGGCAGGCCCGGGGTTCGGAGATGCCGAGTGTCTGGCGCACATGCTCCACGCATTCGCGGCGGCGCGAAGGGCTTAGAAGTTTCCCCGTGCAGCCTCAGTCAGGATCAGCTTCTCGAGCGTCAGGTCAGACACCGCCCGCCGCAGCCTCAGGTTCTCCTTCTCGAGGTCCTTCAGCCGCGACAACTGTGCCCGGTTCATACCGCCATACTGCTTACGCCACCGGTAGAACGTGTGCTGCGATATCCCTATCTGTCGCACCGCATCGGCCATCGACAGGCCCTGGCCATGCAACACCTCGACCTGGCGCAGCTTGGTGACAATGTCTTCCGGCTTCTCACGCTTTCCAGCCATTCTGTAGTCCTCCTGTTCGCCGAAATCCTATCGGATTTCAGGCTTCGTGGGTGGACCACTTCAAAGGGGCTGGCTCAGTTTGTGTCGAGATACGCATCATGGTCGGGTAGGAGCTGCCCGCTGTTAGCCGGCGCCGTTCATGAGCCAGGTGGAGTGGACCCACCCCCGGCGCATCGGGTGCTGATCGCGGTGATTATTCTGAAGGCTTTCGCCGGTGTAGACGATGCCGCGCCAAGGGCCGCTTCCGACGCAGGTATAAACCGCGTCCCCATTGTGGACCTCGTCGATCTTGCGATGCCCTGATCCGGGTCCGGTACGCACGGCAAGAAAGCCGTCCCCATTCGGATCGAGCCCGTCCACGTAGTGGATGTGGCACCCTTCGACCTCGGGGTTGTTTCCGCGGGGGGTGGCAAAGGGAGCGTCGAGGTCCTGGGCAATGGCAGGAGTGGCCAGAAAGGCAAGCAGGCACGGAATGCTGCAGCGCATGAGCAGATCCTGAAAATGGCTTGAGACAATGCCACAAGCGTCAGCTCAGGCAGCCTGCCTGTCAAGTCCGCGCCCTAGTGCTCAGGCGGCGTCGCGCCGATCGAAGAAAGGAAAGCCCTGGGCTTCTCAGCCCGGTCCGGGACGAGTTTTCGGTGCGCGAGCGCGCCCTGATCAGGGAAGATCCAGAGCTTTTGCTCCCCGCCGCAGAATGCGCATGACGTGCCGCCCGCCAGCGCCGAGATCTTCGGGTTGCGCAGCTTCAGCTTCAACAGCTCGGCGTGAGGCAGTTCGATATGGGTCTGGCAGGTGCGGCAGGTGATCCCGAAGGGGATCTCGGCGTCGATGGCCTCCCGCACGCTGAGAGTGCCGATCCTGGCGTTGGGCACCAGGCAGCCACGGGCCTCCTTGCGATGCTCGGGCCAGGTGTTGGCCAGCGAGCATCCAAGCCGCCGCAGAGCGCGCGTCCAGGCGCTCTCCAGCGCAAGTCTTCTGACACGATCCGTAGTTCCCTCGAGACCGTGGAATTCGAGCGTGCCGCCCCGGTGGACCAGTTCGCGCTCCCATTTTCCGGCCTTGTTGTCGACCTCCCGCCCGCCCCAGGCCACGGCGAGGTGCTCCTCGAACCTCTTGCGAGGCCGTGCAGTCTCTCCGACGTAGATCGGAAGCTTCTCACCGCGGATATGTGCGACCACGGCGTAGACATGATGTGCCTCCTCGAAGCCGTAGAAGCGCTTCAGGATGTCGTCGCGCTGAGCAGCAACCGCGGGGTGGTACCATTTCTTCATCGCGGGTCCTCTCGAGGCGCAGGATGCCCGGTCATACCGTAAGGTCAAGATCGCAGCGGAGTGATCGTCGAACAGGAACCGCAGCCCCGACGCATTTGTTGTCCCGGTGAAGCTGGCTGAACCGTCCGCACGACACTCAATGGAGGATTTCATGAACTGGGATCGCATCGAAGGAAACTGGAAGGAACTGCGCGGCAAGGCTCGCGAAAACTGGGGCGAACTGACGGACGACGACCTCGACATCGCGGCCGGCAAGCGCGATCAGCTGGTGGGCCAGATCCAGAAGAAGTACGGCATCGCCAAGGATGAGGCCGAGCGCCAGGTGGATCAGTTCGCCGCGAAATACGAGACCGCCTGAGGCTGTCTGTATCGAGATCGAGGGCGTACTGGGGGGCGCCCTTTTTTCATGGGCGGTGATACTCCTGGGTTCCGGATACCTTTTTGAAATCATATGGAACACGACACTGCCTCAGGCATTGAGATGGGCAAACCAAAGACACTGGAGGCCCTATGCGCACCATCACCCTGTCCGCCCTTTCGCTGATCCTTGTTGCCGGCGCCGCATCGGCTCAAACCATGGACATCTCGTCCCTGACCAGCATCGACGATGCAGACGTCGTGAATGCAGATGGCGACAAGATCGGGGAGATCGAGGAGGTGCTGGTCGACGATTCCGGCACGCCTGTCGCCGCGGTGGTCGAAGTCGGTGGCATTCTCGACATCGGCGATGAGGACATCGTGATCTCGCTCGAAGACCTGTCCTACGAGGACGGCGATTACGCGACGACCCTGACCGAAGAGCAGCTCGAGGAGCTTCCCGAGTGGGACGACTGATCCCCCACTGAGACCGGGACCTTATACGGAAGCGACGCGCCAATGACGCGTCGCTTTTCTTTCATGCATCAGTTTGGCGTGCAGCTGCTTGCGTGTGAACAGGCATGGAAAACTGACCCCGTAGCGGGGTGATCGGCGTCCATGTTTGGATGCCCCTTCGATGCAAGGATTTTCTCTGACCTTTTGAGCGCGTGATCGAGTGCGGTCATGTTTCAGGCCTCTCAGGTGCGGCCAAGACATGCCGCGGGCCGGTTCTCTGATTGCGGTATTGTCAATCGGGGAAGCGAGCCGTCCGTCCAGGGTCATGGTTCTCTCCGAGGTCACGCGTGTGTGCCTCATCATGGTTTTCGGTGCTGGTCGTCTTCAATGTATGGCTCGGGTTCTGCGGAACACTCCACTTCCCATCGGCCCGCGCGAGATCGACCAACCTCCGCCCCTTCGGGACTTCGCTCCCCGCCAACCGAGGCGAGAATTCAGGTCAGGCAACGGCCTCCTTTTGCCAATTGAACTCGGTTTCTTTCTTCCACATCGTCAACATGAGCACGGCGAGTTTTCGTGCGGCGGCCACGGCCGCCTTCGCGAAGCCTCGTCGTCCTGCAAGGCGAATAGCCCAGCTCTTCAAGGCCGAAAATTTCCGCACTCGTGTGATCAGGGTTGTTGCGGCCTCGAACAGCAGGCTCCGCATGACTCCGTCGCCGCATTTCGACACCCGGCCCGACCAGTCCACTGCGCCGGATTGGTGCCGTTTTGGTGTCAGCCCGAGAAAGGCGCCTACATCCGAGGTCTTGCTGAACCGCGCTGGTTCATCGACCAGCGCGATGAAATTCAACGACACCACCGGCCCGACGCCGGGAATGGTCATCAGACGGCGCGCTATGGGATGGTCGCGGGCCATCTTCTTCACGGCAGCATCGAGATCGGCGGCAGCGTGGCATGCGTGGCGATGAAAGCATCAGCAATCACACCCAATAGCGGATCGGTCTCCCCGGCGGCGGCCAGTTGATCGCGGAACGCCTGACGCTGCCGGCCTTGGCTCGTCCCGGACATTCGGATCCCGAAGGTCTTGAGAACCCCACGGATATGCCCTTCGAGATCCTTACGGAGACGGATCAGTCGTTCCCGAGCGCTTACCAGAACACGCAGGCGATCCGCCCCTTCGCTGCGGATATGAACCGGCGTGAACCAGCCGGTGCGCGCGAGCTGGGCCAGCCCTTCTGCGTCGCCGACGTCAGACTTGTTGAGGCGGGCCGACAGGCTCTTGTGCGCCTTGCGGGCATCAATACAGGTCGCCGGCAATCCCAGTCGGGCCATCCCGCGCTGCAGCCAGATCGACAGCATCCCGCTCTCATGCACGATTTGCTGCGGTGCCAGCGATCGATTTCGAAACCAGCCCATGACGCCTTCGGGGTCCGCAGGGCAATTGGAGTGCGCCCCTGCGGATGGACATTCTCAGGCGGCGGTTTTGACCATGGCGCGGGCGTGGCGATCTTCGAACTGTGCAGGGCTGAGATAGCCCAAGGCTGAATGCAGCCGGCGGTTGTTGTAGGCCTCGATGAACCGGGGCAGGCCGGTGGCGACGTCGTCGAACGACTCATACTCCATAAGGTAAGCGTCCTCCACCTTCAGTGTCTTCATGAAGCTCTCGGCCTTTGCATTGTCGTACGGGTTGCCGCGGCGGCTCATAGATCCGAAGAAGCCCTGTTCGGCAAGAATGCCTCGATGCAGCTCCGACGCGTACTGGGATCCGCGGTCCGTGTGGAACACGCAGCCGGGCAAGGGACGCCGCTCCGCGATCGCGCTGCGGAGCGCCCTCGCCGCCAAGCGGGCGTCGATGCTGCGGCCGATGGCACAGCCGACAACACGGCGCGACCACGCGTCCAGGATCAGCGCGGCATAAACGAAGCCTCCGGCGATGGTGATGTAAGTCAGGTCAGCTACCCAGAGCTGGTCCGGACCGTAAACCTCGAATTCCTTGGCAATGAAAGGAAGGATCGGGCCGCCATGGTCGCTGTCTGTTGTGCGGGTGGTGCGCCGCCTTCGCCGCGGGTTCAGGCCGTTCTCTCTCATCAGCCGCCGGACCTTTTTCGAATTCACGACCATGCCCCGATGCCGGAGCTCGGCATCGACCCCGCGGTAGCCATAGCCCTCGAACTCGTTGGTAATCGCCCGGATTTCCTCAATGATGACGGTGTCTCCGAGCCTGGGGCCGGGATCGGCATAGAAGCTGGACCTCGCGACGTCCATCAGCTCGCATCCCCGCCGGATCGAGAGCCCCCGGGGTCGGCGGTCCCGGATGTAGGCTCGTTTCTCGGCAAGCGTCCGGAGCGTTGAGCCCCCTTTAGAAACTCAATCTCGAGCGCCTGGCGCCCGGCAAGCCGCTCCAGCGCAACGATCCGGGCTTCGTATTCGGCCATCAGCTCGGCCGCCGCCACGTCTTCGTCGAGCGCGCCTGCTTCCGCTTTTTCGATCCAGACCCGGATCAGGTTGCGCGACAGGTCGTGGCGGCGGCCGAGCGCGTGAAGCGTCTCGCCGCCCTGAAACTCGGCGACGACCTGGCGCTTGAATTCGGTACTATGGCTTCGGTGGCGTCTGGGCATAGGCTTTCTTCCTCTGAAAGCCCGCAGGAGGTCAATTCAACCGGCCAACCTGGTCCATCCGCAGGGGCGCACTCCAATAGGGGGTCAAAGTTCGCTGCCGATTGACAGCCTGACGATCACGCGAGCGAAAGCTGGAATTTCCCGGTGCCGATGGGGAGGGCGAAACTTTCTCGAGAAACCTATTAAATGACCAGCGCCCCGGGTTTGGACCTACCTGTCCAGAACCGGGGCATTTTATTGACTGCCTGTCTCCGCGACGGGGTATCGGTCAAAGAAAATAGTCGAGATTGCTCTTCGGCTCTCAGACGCTCGAAGTGGTTGAGCGCAACCCATTCCGTGAGTGGTGGGTGACAGGCGCTTGACAATCTGCGCCCCGGGGCACGTGAAGAGTCGCGCTCGCATGTGCCATCATTGATGGTTCTTTGGGCCTTGGCAATTCAAGGCTGATACCGGACACGCACATTTGTGGCACTGAGTCCTGAAGAGGATATGCCGGGTCAGCCTTCATTGGCCCTAGATCCCGCGGCTGGCTGATCCGCATCCAGCTCCTCTTGATCGGCGGCGAGCGCAACAGTTTCGGGCGTCGACGCTCGTGCCAGGGGCTTCATCTGGAAAGTAACCTTGTCTTCGCTCGCGACAGCGGGCGCCACCCAGAGACGGACCAGCGTGAACAGGGCGAGCAGCACATGGGCGGTGCCGGTCACGGCAAAGAGAGTCGATGCGCCAAACGTCGTCATCATGAAGCCGGCCACGGTGGGCCCGAAGATCGACCCGATGCCAAAGACTAGCAATAGTCCGCCGCTGACCTGGATGAAGGATCCTGGCGCAGCGTGATCGTTCGCGTGTGCGACAATGACCGGATACATTGCGAAGACCGTCGCGCCGAAGAGGGCTGAGAGGAGCAAGACAGCCCACGGCTGCGACACGCCGGTCAGCAAAAAGAGGCTATCCGCGACAACCGCTAGGAGTGTCACTGCCAACAGGATGCGCCGTCGGTCGAAGCGGTCTGACGCTATCCCAACGGGAATCTGGCTCGCAGCACCCGCGAGGATCGGAATGCTGGCGAAGAGTGCGATGCTGCTGAGCGAGAGCCCGATCCGGGCGGCGTAAACCGCGGCCAGCGTACCGAAAGCGGCGTTGGAAATACCTACCATCAGGACCGCGAATACGGCGATAGGCGAGTTCCTCCAGAGACTGCCGAGGTCCAGCGAGACTTGGGTAAGTGGCCGAGGTGTCGTTGTTGCGCTGATCGCCGTCGGCAAGAGTGCCAAGCAATAGAACATTGCCGCAAGAACGAAGAAGAAATAGCCGTTCGCATCGCCGAGAGTCAGCACCATTTGCCCGCGGTGGAGGCGGCAAGGCTGACCATCGTATAAATGCCGAACACCCGGCCGCGCGACGCGGCGTCGGAACGTTCGTTGAGCCAACTTTCCACGATCATTGCGGCACCGGCAAAACAGAAGCCGGACAGCGCGCGAACGGGGATCCAGACCCACGGCGTGATGAGCACCAGGGATAGGAGTATCGCGATCGCTGCGATCGCACACATCGCGCCGTAGGCCCGAATGTGGCCGACGCGGGCGACCATGGCGGGCGTCCGCAAGCAGCCAGCGACATAGCCGATTGCCCAGCCGGTGCCGAGAAGCCCGAGCGACGCCGCTGTAAAGCCTTCTGCCTCACCGCGGATCGGGAGTATCAGGCCGTTTACGCCCCCAGCGAAGAGCAAAAATGCAGAACCTGTCAGCAGGGCGGTGAGCGGAAGCAGGCTTCTTATCATGGTACTACGATAGCTTTCGGACGCTGCGAACTTCAACAGGTAGTCAGGAGCGCACCAGGGGCGGGCCTTGGTGCTGGTCGCGTCCTTCGAAATCGCACTTAGTGAAGCGGCCCTTCGCTGCGGGTTACAGGAGAGGCAGCGCTGCGCAGATAGCGGCCCTCTATGCATGGCGTGCCGGCCAGCGATCGTTTGCCCGGACGCATTTCACGGGAACTGCTCGGCGGAGGAACCGTTGCACAGGTAACTCTGTGTCAACGAAAGCCACCCCAATGACCCACCAGCCCACTGAAAGCGCCCATTCCGCCACCGAACAGGATCCGGATACGCCAGTCTACGATCACGCCACGGGCGGCTGGGGCTCGCTGAAAGGCGTGGCGCATATCTTCTCCGAAAAGCCCTCGGCGGTGGCGCTGAAGATCCTCGGCGATCTGAACAAGCCCAAGGGAGTCATGTGCAGCTCCTGCGCCTGGGCGAAGCCGGCCAATCCCGCGACCTTCGAGTTCTGCGAGAACGGGGCGAAGGCGACGCTCTGGGAGCTGGACCGCAAGCAGGTCGGAGCGGATTTCATGGCCGAGCACACGGTTTCCGAGCTAAGGGGCTGGCACGACCATGACCTCGAGAAATCGGGCCGTCTGACAGAGCCTCTGCGCTTTGACGCGGCGCAGGACCGCTACGTGCCAGTGAGTTGGGAGGAGGCGTTCGAGGGGATCGGTCGCAGCCTGCGCAGGATGGATCCGAGGGAGGCGGTTTTCTACGCCTCCGGTCATGCGGGGCTGGAGGCTTCCTTCCTCTACGCGCTCTTCGCCCGCGCCATGGGGCATCAGAACCTGCCGCAGTCATCGAACATGTGCCACGAGACGACCTCCGTGAACCTGCAAAGCTTCATCGGCACCCCGGTCGGCACCTGCACGCTGGAGGACTTCGAGCACTGTGACGCGATCCTCTTCTTCGGGCAGAACACCGGGACGAACAGCCCGCGCTTTCTGCACCAGCTGAAGGCGGCGGTGGAGCGCGGCTGTCGGATCGTCACCTTCAATCCGCTGCGCGAACGTGGACTGGTGGAATTCGTCGACCCGCAGGATCCGCTGCAGATGGTGGCGGGGAAGCCCACGCAGATATCGGAGCGCTACTACCAGGTGAAGCCCGGCGGCGACATCGCCGCGGTGGCGGGATTGATGAAATGCGTACTGGCCGCCGAGGACGCCGCGCCGGGGACGGTGCTGGATCATGATTTCATCGCTGCCGAGACCGAGGGGTTCGAGGAGACAGTCGCCGTCGTGCGGGCCGTGTCATGGGATGAGATCGAGCAGCACTCCGGCCTCACCCGGGCGATGATCGAGGAGGCGGCTGAGATCTACATGTCCGCCGAGCGTGCCATTGGCATCTACGGCATGGGGCTGACCCAGCACGTGAACGGCTGGCTGAATCTCGGGATGCTTTGCAACCTTCTGATGATGCGCGGGAACATGGGGCGCAAGGGCGCGGGTATTTCGCCCGTGCGCGGTCATTCCAACGTGCAGGGGCAGCGCACCGTGGGCATCGGCGAGAAGTCCGCGCACATGCCTGCCGACAAGCTAAGCGACCTTTTCGGGATCGACGCGCCGACCGAGGACGGGCTGAATGCCGTTCATGCGTGCGAAGGTGTCCTAGATCGCTCGGTCAAGGCGATGGTCTCGCTCGGTGGCAACCTGATCCGCGCCCTGCCGGATCGGCAACGGCTGGAGGACGCCTGGCCCTCTTTGCAGCTGACGGTGCATGTCGCAACGAAGCTCAACCGCTCGCACTTGTTACCGGGACGGGAGAGCTACCTATTGCCCTGCCTCGGGCGCACCGACGAGGACGTTCAGGCCTCTGGTCCGCAGGTGGTGACCATGGAGGACTCGCTGAGCCACATCTCGGCCTCGGTCGGACAGGCAAAACCGCCGTCGGAGCATGTGATTTCCGAAACCGCCATCGTGGCGCGTATGGCCGAGGCGACGCTGGACCCGAACCCAAAGCTCGACTGGCAAGGCTGGATCGCAAATTACGACCGCATCCGCGATCTAATCGCGGCCTGTTTCCCCGACGACTTCGCCGATTTCAACGAACGCATGTTCGAGCCGGGCGGGTTCTACCGTGGCAACCCGGTGCGCGACCGCAAGTGGCAGACCGAAAGCGGACGCGCGCAGTTCACCGCGCCGACCACGCTTTCGGCCTTGGGGCAAACGCCCAAGGCGGGGGAAATGACGCTGATCACCCTGCGGTCCAACGACCAGTTCAATACGACGATCTACGGCTTCTCCGACCGGCTGCGCGGTCTCGAAGGCTGTCGGATGGTGGTGCTGATGAACCGGGACGAGATGTCCCGTCTCGACTTGAAGGAAGGGCAGGAGGTTGCGCTCACCTGTGCCATTGACGATGGTGTCACACGTCGGGTGGAGGGCTTGACGGTGACCGCCTACGACCTGCCGCCGGGCTGTGTTGCAGGCTATTACCCGGAGCTCAACCCCTTGGTTCCGCTGGCCTATCACGAGAAGAACTCTGCGACGCCCGCCTATAAGGGCACCCCGGTGGAGGTGGTGGCATGACCGCTCATCACGCGCTTGGCCTGCCGCGTCAGCAGGTCCAGGAGGTGCCCGTGGCCATCGTCTGCAACGGTTCGACACTCGGGGTGATGATGGCTTCGCCCACCGACTTGGAGGACTTTGCGCGTGGCTTTGCGCTGACCGAAGGGCTGGTGGTGGATGTGGTGACACTCGAGGATCTCGAGGTGCTCGAGCACGACGCCGGGATCGAGGTGCGCTTCTGGCTGCGCGGCGTCGCGGCCGCGCAGCTGGCGGAGCGGCAGAGGTCGCTGCTTGGCCCGGTGGGCTGCGGGCTGTGCGGCATCGACAGCCTAGCCAAGGTGGCACGGTCCCTGCCGCCATTGCGCCACGACAGGCTGCGGCTGACGCTGGACGATGCCTTTGCTGCGCCCGATCAGCTGCGCGCCCATCAGCCGGACCATGACCGCACGCGGGCGAGCCATGCGGCGGCGCTGTTTCGGCCCGGAGACGGCATCCTTCTCGCCCGCGAGGACGTTGGGCGGCACAATGCGCTGGACAAGCTTGGCGGCGCCATGGCCGCCGCCGAGATCGACCCCTCAGACTGCGCCGTAGTGCTGACCTCGCGGGTAAGCACGGAGATGGTGCAGAAGACCATCGCCCTGCGGGTGCCCGCGTTGATCGCCGTATCGGCGGCGACAGACTACGCGACGCGTATCGCCCGAGAGGCGGGGCTGACCCTGATCACCCGCGCCCGTGGCCAAACCTGCGAAATCCTGTCCGGCACGGAGCGCATGGCGATGCCCGCCTGACCGTCACCGAAAGCCCATCCGGTCCAGAGCTGCCTCCCGGCACGCACGCAGCGTATGGGTCACATGCGGCATCCAGGGTCGCACATCATGTGCCGGGCCGTAGCCCCAGCGCGCGGCAGCGTTTTCCGGAAGAAGCGGAACCGCCGCATATTCGGCATTGCTGTCGCGCACCTGCGCCGCGACGGGCTGCGCTGCCAACCCCATGAAACCGTGCAACCCGGCGATCACCCCCGCCGGATTCGCGCAGAGGTCCTCGTAGTGGATCACGCAAACCGAATGCAGGTATGGTAGGTCACTTTCCAGCTGCGCGTGCGCCTGCAGCCAATGGTCCACCAACGCTTCCGGAGCATCTTCGGGCAGCCATTTCGCCACTGCCTGGGCCACGACCTCGGGGTGACGCAGTATGACCACAAATTGGCTGAGCGGGAACAGCTGCTGATAGAGCCGCATCCGCGTCAGGTTCACCGGTGATTTCTCCAGCCGCCACGGCTTTGACGTTTCGAACCATGGCGCCCAATCCGCTTCCATCCGGTCGCGCACAACATGCGTGTCGTGACGGCACCCTTCCACCAGATGCTGGCGCGGATCGGTCGCAAAGCGCATCGGTGCGCCGTCCAGCGCCGTGTGCGGGATCGCTCCTTGCAGGTAGCAGCCCTCGTTCTCAGGGACCGGCGCGCCTTCAATCGCGCTGATCTGTGGGTGAGCGGCAATCAGCCGGGCCAGGATGCTGGTGCCGGAGCGGTGCAGCCCGCCGATGAAAAGGTACCTGTGCATACTCCGCGTTATGTGGCGCGGCGCGGCGAAGTCAACGGCGGGACAGGTCAATAAACTCCGGAACAATCCCGGGATGCGGGAAGTTGCCCTTCAGACTGCAAACACATCTTCCACCATATTTACCTGAGAGGGCACCCATGCGCGTGATGCATCTGGCTCTTGGCGGCTGCCTGAAGGCTCCGCCGGTCAACTATGGCCTGACCGAGGATACGGGAGGACATATCGCCTACGTGCTGGGCGCTGCGCAGGCGCAGGCCGCGCGTCACGAGGTGACACATGTGGACATCGTCACGCGGGCCTTTGCCGATCCACTGCTGGGAGCAATCTACGACCGCGCCGAGGAGCGCATCGGCGATCGCCTGTCGATCCTTCGCCTGAAGACACCGGAACGCGACTACCTGTCCAAGGAGGCGCTGGCAATCGCGTTACCGAGCCTTGAGCGGGCCTTTCTGAAATTGCTCGAAGCAATGCCCGAAAAGCCGGACGTCATCCACGCGCATTTTGCCGATGCGGCGCGTCTGGCGCGGGCCGCCCATCGTCGCTTCGGCATGGCTTGGGTTTACACGCCGCACTCGCTTGCGCTGGAGAAGGCAGGCGGAGAGGCCGACGCTCGTCGGGTCAGCGCTGAACGTACCGCGATCCGGACTGCGCAGGCCATCGTGGTCTCGTCACGTGACGAGGCCGAGCGTCAGATCATGCGGTATTGCCCTGATGCCGCAGGACGGGTGCATCGCGTGTCGCCCGGCGTTGACCTGTTGCCGGCGAACGCCACGCGCCGGGCAGAGCGGCTGATCCGGCCTTTCCTGCGCGATCCGGCAAAACCCATTGTGCTGGCCATCGCTCGTCCGGTGCGCAAGAAAAATCTGTCCGCATTGATACACGCCTTCGCCAGAAACCCGCATTTGCGTCGCCGTGCCAATCTGGTGATCGTGCCGGGGCTGCGCCGGGCTATTTCCGAAGGTCCCGAGGAACAGGTCGACGTAGTGCAGGAGCTGTTCGATCTAGTGGATCAGCACGATCTCTGGGGGCACGTCGCCCTGCCACGTCGGCACGTCGCCGAAGATGTCCGCGCTCTGTATGAACTGGCGTCCCGCAGCGGCGCTTTCGTGAACCCGGCGCACCATGAACCCTTTGGCCTGACGATCATCGAAGCGGCCCAGGCCGGGGTGCCGGTGGTGGCGACCCGCAACGGGGGCCCGGCCTCGATTATCGGCGATCTGGGTTCAGGTCACCTTGTCGACCCAAGCGACCCGGCAAATATCGCCGAAGCGCTGCTGCAAAGCCTCGACGATCCGGACCGGGAAACCAGGCGACGGCGCGCACAGGTTCGGGCCAGGGAGCTGTACCGTTGGTCCAGCTGGGCGCACGAAGTTCAACAAATCTACGCTTCCCTGGCCTCGGATCGGCGAACGGCGCGCGGTGACTTCAGGCACATTTTCGCAAGTGACATCGACGACACACTGACCGGCGACCGCGCTGCGGCGCGACGGTTCCGGCAGTGGGAGCGTTCTCGTGCAGACGTCGCTTTCATGGTTGCCACGGGTCGGTCGATATCCGAGGCACGAAGCGTAATCGCGGCCTGGGGCCTGCCATGCCCTGAGACTATGATCACCTCCGTCGGCTCCGAGATTTGGCGTGCGTCGGGTCGCGGCAGCTACACTCTGTGTACGGATTATGCGCGTCTGATATCGGAAGGTTGGCAGGGCGAAGCTGCTGCCGAGGTTGTGACCCGCCTCGGCGTCGAGTCGCAAGGTCCGCAGGATCAGCGCCGTTGGAAACGCAGCTTCCTTGGCTCGGCTGAGGACGCGGCACGCATTCGTTTGGCCCTGTCGCAGAACGGGCTGGCGGCCCTTGTCATCCATTCCCATGACCGACTGATCGACGTGCTCCCGGCGCAGGCCGGTAAATCTGCGGCCCTGCGGTTCGAGGCGGCGCGCCTCGGTCTTCGGATGGCGGATTGCATCGCTGCCGGGGACAGTGGCAACGATCTGGACATGTTGCGCGCCTGTGGTCGTCCGATCCTGCCCGCCAACGCGCGTGACGGGATCGTCGAAGCCATCGGCGGGCGCGGCTTTCTCAGTGCGCGTCCCTATGCCGCCGGGGTGCTCGACGGCCTGGATCATATCATGGCGCTGAGCCATGCGTGACTTCCCCGACATACGCCGCCCGTTCGGCTATTTCGTCCACCATCAGGGACGCGGCCACGCCGAGCGTTGTGCCAGCCTGGTGAACGCATTGCCGGAGAGCCGACAGGTCACGATCTTTTCGGCGCGAGAGGACATCTTTCCAGTGTTGCGCGACAACGTCGAGATTCGACGTATTCCTTCGCTGTTCGAAGCGACAGGCGCAGAGCGTTCGGACTTCGACAACGTGCCGACCCCGGATACGTTGCATTGTGCGCCGCTGGGCTGGCCCGGCATCCGTCAGGCGATGGCGGAAATGGCAAGATGGTTTGCCGAGGCTGACCCCGCGCTGATGATCTGCGACGTCAGTGCCGAGGTGGCCCAGCTGGCGCGGATCTGCTCCGTGCCACATGTAAAGGTCCTCCAGCACGGCGACCGCAGCGATCCCGGCCACCGCGCCGCCTATGATGGAGCAGTGGGACTGCTTGCCCCATTTGCCGCCGAGCTGGCGCAGCCGGACTGGCCGGACCAGATGTTGCAGCGGATCCATTTTGCAGGCGGGCTCGGGCTGGGCTCCGAAGCGGTCGATCGCACCATGGCGCGCCGCCGTCTCGGCCTTGATCCCGAGGCGCGGATCGCCCTGGTTTTGACGGGCGGCGGCGGCAACGGTTGGAGCACGGCGCCCTTTGGCGTCGCGGCGCGAACCTTCCCTGAATGGCAGTGGCTCAGCATCGGCGCCATGCAGGGCGACTGGCACGCGACTGAAAGCGGCAACCTTGCTCATAAGGGGTGGGTCGACACTGCTGAAGAGTACATCGCGGCCGCCGACCTGGTGATTTCTTCGACGGGCAACACGACCTGCGCGCAAATCCTGTGCGCAGGCAAGCCTTGGATCGTGGTGCCGGAATGGCGCTACTTCGATGAGCAGCTGGAAAAGGCGCGTGCCTTGAGCCGGGCCGGTCTGGCCCTGCATCTCGAGCATATGCCCTCCAGTGCCCACGCGTGGCGCAAGGCGGTTGATGCTGCCTTCGCCATGCATACGGCAGAAGCGCAGCAGGCGCTGATTGCCCCGGATGCCGCACAGGTGGCGGCCCGGTGGCTGGAACACCTCGCACCCGAGACCTCAATACAGACCGCGAAAGAAGGAGAGTTCGCATGACCCGCATTTCCGCCCTTACCCTTGCCTCGGGCCGCGCTGAGCATCTGAGAAACGTTGTCGCGGGCTTCGAGGGGCAAACCGTGAAACCCGATGAGCTGATCATTGGCGTGATGCAGGAAGAGGAGTACACCAACCTCCCGCGCACTAGCTTTCCGGTTCGCCAACTGCGGGTCGCCGGGGATGGTCTGCCGCTGGCGGCGGCGCGCAATGCAGTGGCGAATGCGGCAGAAGGCGATCTGCTGGTCTTTGTCGACGTGGACTGCATCCCGCACCCCAACCTCGTGTACGACTACCTCGGCCACTACATGTGGACCCCCGGCCTGCTGATGGGTGAGGTTGGCTATCTCCCCGGTGGGGCCACGGATCGTGGACTGGATTTCAAGGGGTTCGAACGCATTGCGGTGCGCCACTCCGATCGACAGGGCCCGCCAAAGCAAGGGGTGAAACGCTGTGAGGACTACCGCTGCTTCTGGTCGCTGAACTTTGCCATCGACCGTGACAGCTGGATCGCCTCCGGCGGCTTCGACGAACGCTACGTGGGCTACGGAGGCGAAGACACAGACTTTGGCCGGACCCTCGATGACAAGGCCATTCCAATTTCCTGGGTCGACGGGGGCAAGGTCTACCACCAGTACCACGCCCATTGCATGCCGCCGATCCACAAACTCGAGTCGGTGGTGCGCAACGCCGAGGTCTTCGCCTCCAAGTGGGGGCACCGGACGATGGAGCATTGGCTCTATGCGTTCCGCCTGATGGGCCTGATCGAGAACACGCCCGACGGCATCCGCATCCTGCGCGCGCCCTCCGACGCGGATTACGCCCTGTGCTCTCAGATGGAGGACATGCCCTACGCCAACACACGCCGCGTGATCGACATCCTCGACGCGCGCAAGGTGCAGTCCGAAGAGGATCGCCGGGTCGAAGTGGCGCGGGCACAAGACGAGCTCCTGCTGCCGGCGGCGGAATAAGTCGGGATGCTTCTGACGCTTATGGGTGTGGTGCTGACAATCTACGTCAGCACCGATTTTTTGTTCACGACTATTGGCGCGACACCTCGCCGCTTCGTAACACACCGGCTGGCGAGCGCTGCCTTCGCCGCTGTTAGCAAGCTGCCGGATGGCGCCTTGCGCCATGCCTCGGTCGGCCCGTTGATCATGAGCCTCGTCGCGCTTTGGTGGGTCGTGGGGATCTGCCTCGGATGGGGCATGATCTTTGCCGGATTTTCCGACGGTGTCCGGCTCAGCGCCACCGAGCAACCGGTGAACTTCCCCGGTGCGCTTTCGCATGCCGGACACCTGCTGTCGACACTGGGGGGCGGCATAACGAAGGCTTCTGGTGTGCCCTATGCACTCCTGGGCGTGGCCTGCGCGGTCAACGGCATGGTGGTCCTGACCCTGTCGGTCAGCTTTGTCCTAGGGACCACGCAGACCGTGACGCAGGGACGTGGCTTGTTGGTGTTGCGCGAGTTGATCGGCCCGGAAGATCCTGAATGGCGGTCCACCGTCCTTCCAGCTCTTGCGACACTGGTTGCGCAGTTGAACACCGCGCCGTTGGCGCTTTACTACAGTCACCCGGAAAAGCGTCTGCGCCTTCCACGCCAACTTGCAGGGCAGTTTGCTGACGATCCCGAAGCCCGCAAGATCCTGCGCGATTTGCCGGGAGGCGGCGAACTGAGCGCCTGGGCCGCCCGGTACCGCCTCTCAGAGTAGCGACAGGATGCGCTCCGCGGCCATGTGTCCAAGGTCGCGCGCGCGTTCCAGACCTTGGACGAAGGGATCGGTCGGCAGCAGCACCGGTATCGACAAGCAACTGAGGGAGCCGCGGCAGCTCTTTGGCAGACTCACTGCACAGGTCACGGGGTCAAAGTCCAACCGTGCCGCGGCCGAGGTCAGTCCGGGGAAAAGCGAAATGAAGTCGGTCGGGCGTTGCCCCCGCGCGTCCACCATGCGGTCCACCGTCAGCGACCCATGGGCATGATCGATCTGGACACCGTTCCCTGCCGGGGTCATCGCGTAATCTGTCCCAAGCCGCATCAGGTCCAGCACGCCAACATCCTTTAACGCTAGAATTCGCCGGATCGAGCGATGGGGCACCGATGCGTAGCAATCGGTGAAGATCGGTGTGAGCTCCCGGCCAAAAAGCGCGCGATCGCCCTGCGACATATGGGGAATGGCGGACTCGAAAACCTCGTGAGCCCGCAGCAGCGCCATCCGCCAAGGATCGGGCCGGTTTACCGCACGGTTCGACAGGGCCGTCTTCAGGTCCATGCGTGATGCCTCCCATGCATCTTGGGTCAGTCGCTCGGCAAAGAAACGGTCCGCAAGGCCCTCCACACACGTCAGATCAAACGCGCGGGCACGGGGGTCATCAACCTCGATGAGGTCCTGCGCCAGGTGCTCCAGACATCGAAGCAACAGCCCCTCTTCCCCTTGCGCGATGTCATCTGCCACCGTGTCCGGATTGAAATTGCGCAATTCTGGCAAGGGCAGCGTGTAGTACCAGTCAGCGGGCGGTAGCAGCCCCTTGCGCGACATCAAGGTGATATGAAAGTCACCGAGCGGCTCGTGCGGTGTCCACCGCACAGAGGCGCCTTCCTCGACAAAGTCACCGTGAAAGCCGGCCAGCGCCACCGCTGCATCGATCGCGGTCAACGAAGTTCCCAGTACGCCCACACGCCGACCGATGCACGTGCGCAGGCCGTCGGCGGGCCAAGGCGCCTGCATTGTGATGCCGCTCGCCGTAGTTTCCTTCGGCCATTCATGACCAGTCGCCAGCACGACATGGTCGAACGTTGCACCGCCCGGACCATTGGGCGTCTGCCAGTCGATGCTTACCCTATCCGTCACGCAGATATCGCGCACGGCGTGGCGGGTCCGCAGATGAAGGACATGCCCCATCGCCCGCCCTCGTGCGACCATCCGGGCAAATTGGGCGGTAAAATAACGACCAAGGACCACGCGGGGAAAGAAGGTTTCAGCCGAGATATCGTGACGTCGGAGCCCCATCTCGGCGAGCGTTTCCGCATCACAGCTCGCGAGCCAATCGTGTAGCGGTTCGGTCAGTGCAGGCAGCTCCCGTCCTGCAATGTTCGCAAGCATCGCGGGATCGTTAAGGTCATCGCGATAGGGCATTCCTGGTCCGATGTGGCTTTCTTTCTCGAGGATATGAACTTCCAGTGGCGCGTCATGTTCGATCAACTGCTGCAACGCGTAGAGCGACGTCGGCCCACCTCCGACCAAGGCGATGCGTGGGATCCCTGTCAGGATTGGGCGCGCCGGAACCATCGGGTCATTGGCCCGAGGGGCAATCGTCTGAAACATCGGTGATCCTTGGAAAAGAGCGGCGGACCGAGGTGCCGTCCCCGGAGGAACCTTATCCCGCACCGATTGGTTCCCTTGGTGTGGATAGGTGCCTGCAGGACAGTCCCGACCCGGTTCGTTCAAGGTACAAGGGATATCGCCATGCGCATCGCCATCATCTCTCATATCCGCCATCCGATCGCGGCGCCGTTCATGGGTGGCATGGAAGCGCATTCGCACGCCCTAGCCTCGGAGCTTTGCGAAAGGGGGCACGATGTAACCCTCTTTGCCTCGGGGGACAGCCTCCCGCCCGCCGGTGTCCGGCTGCGCCCGATCGTGGCCGAGCACTACGATCGCGCCTTTCCATGGCACAAGTTCCATGGGACCGACACGCTGAACGACCATCTGGACACGAGTTTCGCATCCATCTTGCCTGAGCTTGCTTCGGGCCAATACGATATCATCCATAACAACAGCCTGCACCGCTATCCCCCGCGGCTCGCGCGCCAGCTTGGGCTTCCAATGCTGACCTCTCTCCACGTCCCGCCGTTCGACGCCTTGCGTCGCGCAGTACACGCATCGGGTGCCGCGTGGTGCCGTTTTACCGTCTGCTCGGAGCATCAGCTGCTTCTGTGGTCGGACAAGGTGGGAGACCGATTCACACATGTCGCATCCAATGGCATCGACACCGACCTATGGAGGTTTCACCCCAAGGGCGACGGGTCCGCCGCCTGGTTTGGGCGGATTACTCCGAACAAGGGCACAGGCGACGCCGTTCAGGCCGCCCTTCGGGCAGGCATACCCCTGAAGATCTACGGTCCGATTGAACATGAGGACTACTTCAACGAGACCGTGCGCCCTTGGTTGGGCGAATGGATCATGTACGGCGGAAATCTCTCGCCGCAGGACTTGGCGATGCAAGTGGGTCAGGCCTCTGTTGTACTGTTCACCCCTTGCTGGGATGAACCTTTCGGCCTCGCAGCTGTCGAGGCTATGTCCTGCGGCGTTCCAGTCGCAGCCTATGATCGCGGCGCGGTCTCAGAAGTGGTGCCAGACGGCTGCGGTGTTCTTGCGTCGTGCAACGATGTCGCGGGCCTGACTTGTGCCATTCTTCTGGCACTCGACTGCGAGAGACGCGTCGTGCGAGATCTGGTCGTGAAACGATATGGGATCATCCGGATGGCAGACCGGTACGAACACCTCTACCGCCAGTGCCAAGCCGGTCGAACCGGCGGCGTAACACCCATTCGGTTTCCGCCTTGGGAACTACCTGACCTCCGGCAGGAATGTATATACGAACCGGAACGAAGCGCCAGGAAAGATGTCACTACCGACCCGGCGGTTAAATGACCACGGCCGTAGTGGCGCCAAGATTTTCACAGTTCGCTACGCAGCTGACTGGGCCGATGTGTACCTCCAGATCTGTTGTTCCCTTCTTAATGTCTGAACGCGCATTGGTTCATGAGTCTTGTCGACGCCCGTGAAAAGTTGGAAGTTTGGCGTAGACACTACAACGAGGATCGTCCCCACAGCGCGATCGGATACAACGTCCCGATCGCCATGCATTATCCCGATGACGCTACCAGCCCGTCATCGTGAAACAGCCGGGAAATTCCAGCTTCCGGCGGCCCAACGTTGGGGAGCAGGACAAAGTTGGCGCAGACTCTACATCACGGTGAGGGATTTCGCGGGGGGCAGGTCAAAGCGCTTCGCCAAATGCGGGCTTAGCGGGCAAGATTGAGAGACTATCGATGTGGTGCGGTCAGGGCGTTGGTCTCGTAACACAAGTCCATCCGGCAGCTGCGATCGTTGCGGAGATAATTGATCAGGCGCGAGCAATAGTGACATTCTGAGATATTCGCCGTTTTTTGCTCTTTTGAGCATGTTCTCAAGCGGTAGTCCCTTCCAGCTAAGCGAGTTGAAGCGGAGATTTGCTGAGGAGCCAACCCTGGTAGGAGTGGGCTCGGAAGGCCCGATCGCTGCGGTCAGTACTGACACGCGGTTCGAGAAGCATGACCATCCGCCGAACCAGCGCTGAACCCCTCAACGGCGGACGAAGCCGACCTTCGACGAACGGCAGCTTTCGGGGCGCGGCAGAAACGGTGGTTTTTGAACACGGGCTGCCGCCCTATGCGGCTCGCAGTGCTGAGCTGGGAGCTTCGTCACTCATCTGCCAACGTTTTGTCCAGCCCGATCGCCCCTGTCGCGGCTAAGATAGTCGTACTCAGCCCTGGCCTGTTGTCCTTCTCCGAGATGGTGGCCTCTATTCGTTGAACCATGGCCTTCATGATCGCCGTGCCAAAACCCCCACCACGCACACTTCCGTCTTTTCCGATGCCGCGATCATCGACGGTCAGCTTAAATCCGTCACCCGCAGGGCGCAGCGTGATTTTCACCGGGCCGGGTGATCCGCCATAAGCATATTTCTGAACATTCGTCACAAGCTCGTTGAGGATCAGTCCGACCCCGACCGCTGTCCCCGATGAGACATCCACCGGGAACAGATCGAATGAGAAATCATCGATCCAGTTTGAGTCGCCCGTCTTCATCATGTCCTCTACCAGCTCCTGAAGGTAGCGCGCGAGATCGACGCGCTGCGCACTATCCGGTTGATGGAGCCGACGGTGAACCAGGCCGATTGCGTTAATCCTGCGCTGCGCCTCCGAGATAACTTCGGCCGCAGGGCGCTCGTCCGAGGATCGTACCTGCATACGCAGGAAAGCACCAACGAGAGCCAGCGAATTCTGAATCCGGTGATTGGCTTCGAGGAGCACGTCGTCCTTCTGCTGAAGCAGGATTTGGTTGTCCCGGAGCGCCAGTGTAAGATCACTGTTCAAAGCTCGTGTCCGCAAGTGTTGGTGTGCGTCGCCGACCGACTTGGATATCCGCGTTGCAGTCTCGATCTGCCCCCTGGTCCACGGATGAGAGCGGCCCCGGACAGTTTCGGTCTGTGCAGCGACACCGCTGGTGAAACAGCGCGACATTGCAGGTGGTGATTTTGGGGGAAGCGGAAGCCGGGCGTAGCC
>JBLXGS010000030.1:0-44097 GCA_048381755.1 Roseobacteraceae bacterium | reverse complement strand
TCACCGCCAACCGCACGGGGTAAACCCGCGCGAGATTTTGGGGGAAGCTACATCCGGGCTACGCCCGGCTTCCGCTTCCCCCAAAATCACCACCTGCAATGTCGCGCTGTTTCACCAGCGGTGTCGCTGCACACGGCCTCGTGCTCTTTCAAAATGCCGATGGTCTGGTCTTCGGTGAACCTGTTGCGCTTCATCTCTGGTCCTTTCGGTTGGGCCAGAGGCTATCTCAAATTGGATTAGGCGGAGGGGGGCAACGTCAGGCGCGACAAAAAAGGCCGAATACGGCATCCTCTTGGAGGATGCCGTTCGCGGTTTCTAAGCTCGTCAGATCAAGAGAAGATATTGATCCCGGGCATCAGTTTGAAATGCGGCAGATTGACGAACCTGCGGATCCAGCGCTGGATTGCCGGATAGTAGAACAGGTCAATACCGCCATCTCCTGCGAGTGCCGTATAGGGGAAGCAGGCGATATCTGCGACGGTCGGGTTCGGACCGGCAATCCAGTCAAACCCGTGCAGTTCCTGGTTTGCCAGATGATCATCCAGGATCCGGAACAGCCTGTGAGCGCCTGCCCGTGCCTGCTCCACGTCCAGATCATAGCCCAGAACGTCATGGAGCCGTGCAGCGGAGGCTGTGGACGTGATGCCGTCCGCGAAGGCAAGCCATTGCGCGACCCGTCCCAGCTCAGCAGGGTCGTTGACGGGCCACCACGTGTTGCTGGTGTCGTAACGCGATGCCAGATAAACGAGAATTGCCTGTGCATCACGGATATAGGCGCCATCGTCTTCCAGCACCGGGATTTGCCCCAAAGGGTTTATCTGGAGGAAGGCATCGGACTTGTGTTCAAGCCCCGGGAAGAAGTCCACGGCCTGCTTTTCATGAGAGATTTCAAGGAAATCCAGCAGCAACCTGATCTTGTAGCAATTGCCGGACAGGACATAGTCGAAAAGCTTCATCTCATGCCGCCTTGTCGAAGAGGGCAATCCCCCACTGAAGTTCATTGGCCTTCAGCCAACGGCGGTAGGCGATGGAAGATGCGTCTGCCCGTGTCGGAAGTTCCCAACGGGGATCGAGCGGCAGTTTCCGGGGAACCTGATTTTCGAGGATCATCCGGTCCTGCAGGAAGATGTTCTGCTGGAAGTGGAGCAGCCCGGTATCGGTATTGTCTTCATCAAAGACCAGGATGAACGAATGAACGATGCACTCGTCCTCTTCCACGGGCTGGATGAACAGTCCGACCAGATCCCAGACATTTTCCCGGATGGGGCAGGTCTTGTAGAGGATGGTCGAATAGGGATGCGGAACACGATATTTGTATTCCGTCATCTGACCGCCAGTGGCCGCCGCCGATGCGAGGGGCTGGAAGAACTTGCATTTGGTCGCCCAGATCTCGTCCTTCTCCGCATCCATGCTGACGTCGTAGTTTTCGACGGTAGAATGGTCTTCCACACCAAGGATGTCGGTGTGAACGAAAGGGAAATGCGCCATATCGAGGAAGTTCTCGACGCAACGCAGACCGGAGCAGCGGACGCCCACGCCGCCGGCGGTCACCAGGCGCCGGTACGGTTCGTCGAATTCGGGCATTTCATAAAGCGGGCGAGGATTATCGCTCAGCGTGGTCCAGAGATGGCCATAGCGAATTTGCGACGAAAGGCTGCGACCTTCGGCGTCCGCTACCGACAGAACGCCGGCGGAGTTTTTCACCGTCAGGTCCTGCGAGAGCAGTCGGACGGGTTTGGCTTTTGCACCTTCGAAATCGCCAGTGCGGCCGATTGCGTACCATTGTGAATGGGTGAATGAATCGGGTTTCATGGTAGGTTTCTCCTCGCTTGTCGAAGTGAGACGATCAACTTGCTAGGCTATGATGCCTGTTAAGCGGCGTTTGACGCCTTGAAGACCTGCCGCACATGGGTGGACAGCTTGCTGATGGCGATCGCGACTTCTTCCGAAGCACTGGCTGGAACAGCGGTGTGGATCATTGCGCCGTGTTCCTTCATGTCGAGGAACGCCACGAGGACATCTTCCTTTACTGCCGGGACGCGGACGATCGCGGCGTGTTCGGTGATCTTCGACACCAGTTCAGCGCCAATACCCTCGGCAAGAGCTTTCATGTTTGCCGGGGCCACGTCGACATGGAGTGAACGGTTCGGGGCCCAGTCACCGTCGATCGAAGGTGCCTCTGACGTTTCGTCCGGGTTTGCGACCCAGATGACCCCACCGGAATCCGCCGCGCGATAAACCTTGGCGCGGATCGTCTTGGGCGGTGTCAGATCAGGATGTGCCGGAATTCCCGCACAACCACCGGTGCCGTCGTAGGACCAGCCATGATACAGGCATGTCAGCGTGTTGCCTCGAACGATGCCGTAGGACAATCGCATGCCGCGGTGCGGGCATCTGTTTTCCCATGCCCTGATCTGACCGTCTTCACCGCGCCACAGGGCGATGTCGTTGTCACCGATCATGATACGTCCCGCCGTCTTGGGAAGAACGTGGTTCTGAAGTCCGGCAGGGAACCATCCGGCTTCGAGTTCTGTAGATTGCATTTCACTCCCCATTTCTGTGTCATAAGCCCTGAGCACTGGTCGACGGGGCCTTGGTCCGGTCCCCCCGTTTCAGTCTCTTTCGCGGTGCCGGGCTTGTGTTCTGCACCGCGTCAGACGATCTCGACTGTGACCGTGTCGATGGTCACGTCGTCCGGCCCGAGCCAGCAGGCGATCTCGAACATGTCGATGACCCGTTCGTCTCCGGTCAACATGATGGAGATGGATGTGGGCGACGCGCTGGTGATTGTGCTCGACAAGGAGAGGCGCCTTGCAAAGTGGCTGATCATGGCCAGGCATGGTTCAGTCCTGAGAGCGCCCTCAAGAGATACGCGTCGTGTTACCATGTCAAAGGTCCAGAACCAGTTTCTTGCCCTTGCATCGCGACACGCATGGCAAGATCAGCGTGCCGGAATCCTTCTCGGCGGGATTGAGGTACAGATCGCGATGATCCGGTTCCCCCTCCAGAACGGTGGTCAGGCAGGTGCCGCAAACGCCCTGTTCGCAGGATGTCATCGGCTCCAGACCGGCAGCTTCCATAGCTTCGATGATGGTCTGGTCTTCCGCAATCGTCAGGGTGACGCCCGATTTCTGCAGCACGACCTCGAAGCTGTCCCCGTCGAGGTCGAGCGAGTCGACGTCGACGCTGAACCGTTCCAGATGGACGCGATCGCTGTTCCAGCCGCAGGTCTTCGCCAAATCTTCGATCAGGTCCATGAAGGGCCCGGGTCCGCAGAAATACAGGCGCGCATCTGCGGGCGGATTGGACAGGATTTGGGTCAGAACGGAGTCGAGGTCCGGTGGAACAAGTCCAAGATGGATCGGGACCTCGTCCAGCGCTGCCAGTTCGTCCTTGAAGGGCAAATGTTCGTCGCTTCGGGCGAAGAGGTGCAGGACGCATTTGCGGTTCGTGGACTGAAGGTGCCGCGCCATCGACAGCACCGGTGTGATACCGATCCCCCCTGCGATCAGGATCACCGGGCCTTCGTCAGACCGAAGTTCGAAGTTGTTCCGGGGCAGGCCCACTTCGATCTCGTCACCCTCTTTCAGAGTGTGCATCGCGGCGGATCCGCCCCGGCCGTTGGCTTCGCGCTTTACACCGATTTGATAGGCGTCGCGGTCGTTGGGCCCGTTCCAGAGCGAGTACTGGCGGATGAGATCTTTACCGGCGTGGACGTCGATATGGTCTCCCGGCGTGAAGGTGACAGATGACCCGTCGCAGGGGACAAGTTCGAACGACCGAATTTCCGGCGTCTGCTCTACAATTCGCCGGATTTTTACCCGTTGAGTATTCATGGCGTTTCCTTCGGCATTTCAAGAGGCATCATGCCGGGCATCGGCTTGAACTTCTCGAGTCTCATGAAGCGCTCCAGCCACCGTGCAACGGAGGGGTAGGGAGCCAGGTCGATCCCGCCTTCTTCGGCGAGAGCAATGTAGGGAAGGCAGGCGACATCAGCGATGGTCGGATGCGGCAAGGGCAACAGCCATTCATGGCCGTCTTTTTCGGCGAACCAGAGATGTTCGTCGATGATCCGCAGCAGCTTGGTGCCTCTCGCCCGGGCCTTGGTCACGTCCAGGCGATAGAACATCGCATCATGGAGCCGCGCCGCCGAGATGGATCCCGTCAATTCGTCCGCAAAGGCGAGCCATTGGTAGATTTCGCCCTGGTGGTCGCGCGGGAACCATTTGCCGGACGCATCATATGCGGCGGCCAGGTAGACCAGGATGGCCTGCGCATCGCGAATGGTTTGACCTTTGTCCTCGATGGCCGGGAGTTGTCCCAGAGGGTTGATCTTGAGGAAACGGGGCGATTTGTGCTCGTATCCCGGATAAAAGTCGACAAGGGTCGACTGGTATTCCAGGTCCAGCTGATCCATCAGGAACCGGACCTTGAAGCAGTTTCCCGAAAGTGGGTAGTCATGGAACTGTATCATGACTCTTCCAATCTTAGCCTGATCGCTGACAATTCCGCGCGTCTTTGCGCTGGATTCCCGGTCGGGTAGACCATCGTTTCATCTTTTCCCCAGGGGGTAAGATGATCGACGCTGGCATCGGCACACTGCCGGACTTGGTCGATCGGCGCCGCAATGTGGACCGGATAGCACGGCTCTCCGGCGCTTTTCGCAGGCGTACAAGCGGCGTCACTCGCCCAGACAAAGCCGTCGGCCACGGCCGTGGAGTAGACGGTCGCGCGAACGTCTTCGGCCGGGCGGCCCTGCAAAGCAGGGACCAGGGTCACCAGGCCGGATTCGTCGAAACGCCATCCGTGGTACACGCCTTCGAGATAGTCCCCCATGTTCCGTCCGGCGCTGAGCCTGACAGAGCGGTGCGGGCAGCAATCCAGCCAGACGTGGATCGCGCCACTGGCGCCTCTCCAGATGACCAGGGGTTTGTCGCCCATCATCGACCTGACGATCGAATTTGGCCGGACGTCTTTTTCGAGTGCAACAACGTAGGAGGTCATGTCATCGCCCCGTAGTTGACATTGTTGGCCCGCAGCCATTCGCGGTAGCGCAACGAAGAACTATCCACCTCGATGGAGGTTTCGACGTTATTGAGCGGCAGTTTCTTGTGGGCATGCCGTTCAAGGACGTATTTGTCCTGAGCAGAAATGCTCTGCTGGTCGGCTTTCAATTGGCGCTCGTCCATCCAGTCTTCTTTGACCCAGGCAAGCAGCTTGTGGGCGATGAAGGTTTCTTCATCCAGCGGCTGCGCAAAAATTCCGAGATAGTCGTAGCGACCCGGTGTCTCGGGGCGATGGATGAACAAAACCACCGAATATGGATCGGAAATCCGATAGGTGTATTCCGCGACCGAATTCGTCAGTGGCAGCCAGGCTTTCTGAGACTTCAGCCACAACGCGCCCTGGTCATCGACGCTTGCTTCCCCGGGGACCAAATCCAGATGGTCCTCATCGCCCAGGATATGGGGATGCAGGAAGGGGAAATGGGCGTTGTCGATCACGTTGTCCACGATCCGAAGGCCCGAACACTTGATGGGCGTGGACCAGATGTTCATGACGAGGCGATCGACCTCGTAGTATTCGAGCAGTTGTTGGGGCGGGCCGTCGGGGTTGCCAAGGCTTGTCCAGATATATCCCAGTCGTTCTGTAATCGGCAGAGGGCGCGAGCCAGTCGAAGCGGAAATCCACGTTCTGTGGATCTCCAGGTCGATGTCGTGGCCCAGAAGCCGTGTCTTGGTCGCGTTCCTCCGCCGGATGTCCGTCGGTGACCCGAGTGGGTACCAACAGTTCCAGACCTCCGCGTCGTCGTGAGCGTTCATTCCGTTCACTTGCTTTCGGTGACGTCGGTAAACAGGGCAGCCTTGAAGGCCTCTTCGCCCTTTGCTGCTGCGGCGGACAGTTCGCGCAGCCATTTCCGGTACTGGTTCGAGATCTTGTCCGTCGGCAGCGAAACCTCGTCCAGATAGATCGGGCCGGGCTGCGTCTCGATGACCGGCTGATCTTCTGCCAGGACGATCTTCTGGAAATCGAGCGGCTGACTATCGGGCAGGTTTTCGTCGGTATGCGCGATGATCATGAAGTTGCGGCACGAAGTCGCCGAGATCGGGCTCGAAGTTGTCCAGAGAAGGAAAGGCTGGTCGTTCTTGTAGAGCCTGATCGACAGGTTGACGCTGAACGGCATGGAGTTGCGGTAGTTCCAGCTTCCCAGGGGGCTATCGTCCGGCAGGGTGTCGAGCATGTCGCGTCCGGGCTCCATGAAAAAGCGAAGTTCGCCGCCGACACGGTCAACAGGCACGATTGCCGGTTCAGAGTATGCCGGGTCATAAAGGGTGCCCGGATGCACATAGGCGAAGTGCGAGAAATCGGTGAAGTTTTCCCAGCGGCGTTCGGCCGAGCTGTCCCAGTTGTAGGGCTCAGCGACGATCTGGCGCTTGTATTCCGGGTTTTCCCAAGCCTCGCAGTAGGGAATGCTGGTGCAATCCCAGGAGCTGTCGAGGCGGACCCAGATGATCCCGTACCGCTCTTCGCAGTCAAAGGCGGGCGTGAATGCCTTTTTCGGGATCGCGTCGTTCGGACAGGCCGGCATGTGCTCGCAGCGGCCGCTGGAACCATATTCCCAGCCGTGATACGGGCATTGGATGCGGTTGTTATCAAGCACCTTGCCGACTGACAGCTTCGCAAAGCGATGTGCGCAGCGATCGTGCATGGCGACATATTTTCCGTCCAGTCTTGCGATGACCAGCGGTTCGTCAAGAAGTGTCCGACCGATCGGGCCGTTGCCCGCCGGATCGGCGGCCTCGAGTTCGTTGACGGTTGCGACAGGATGCCAGAAATGGCGCAGATAGCTTTGGTCTGCGGTGAGTGGAGACAAGGCGTTCATTATTCCTCCCGGTTGGCTACCGTTCATAGTTGCTTTCAAGGAGCCTAGCGGACGACGTTTCGTTTCAAAAAGTGCATTAAGTTGTACCTTGTGTTTCGGATTATGAACGAGACGTCAGGCTGCTTGGGAGAACCCTCGTTCAACGGCGATTCGCTATCCGTCTGTCAATTTCGGCCGCTGGCCTAGGTCGTGTTGAGAAAAGGGATACAGAGCTGCCGCCATGCGTGATCCGAGCTCGCATCTCCGATGGAGACCAGCTTGGCACGAGACCTTATGTCGACCGAGGAATGGGCCTTCTTTGGTGGGTTCATCCTCGCCGTCCGCGCCCCGAACGGACGCAAACCCACCAACCGCCGCCTCGTTCTTGACGGCATATTCTGGATCGCACGAACCGGGGCTCCATGGCGCGATCTGCCCGGGGGAGTTCGGTTAATGGTCGAGCCTCTATCGACGAGTCCGGTGCTGGACGTTGGCCAGGCTCTGCGAAGACATCATGGAGGCACTGAACCAAAAGCGGGGCCGTGCCAAGCAGCCTCCAAATGATCGACAGCACCGTGATCTGCGCCCACCATCAGGCAGCGGGCGCTAAAGCGGGACTCCGCGACAGGGTTTCGGGCGCTCAAGAGGTGGCTTCACGACCAAGATTCACCTCCTCGTCAATGCGCAGGGTCTGCCCATGAGGACAGAGATCACGCCGGGCCGGACATCTGACTGTCTATCGGCTCGCAAAAATGCCCCCCTGTCGGCGTCCATGTTTGGATGCCGATCACCCCCGACACGGGGTCAATTTTGTGTGCTTGTTCTCAGCTATGTCCGAAGCCTGGCCATCGGAGGGCGGGTTAGGGTCATAATCTCCATCCGCTGTCACGGTGCCGATGTCATCGTCCTCGAGGAACTCGCTCATCAGATCCGGTAGGGCGGGGCCGTCGCCTTCCCGGCCGGGGTGAACGCGAGGTCCCGGAGGTTTAGAACGAACCGATGATACGCCCCCCAATGATACGCCCAGACGACACAGCCAGTCACGGAGCGCGGAAATCGGAAGCCCCTGATGCGGGACAGGTCGCACAGATACGGAATGACCCTTGGCTATCCGGCGGTCTGGCGGTCTGTACCCAGACAAAGCCCTTGGAAGTCTTCTGGCGAAGGAAAGGAATGGGTCCCTGCCAAAGGACGGTGGCTATTCCGCCTCAAGCCAATGTTTCACTGCATTTTGGTCTTTCGAGTCAATATAAACAAGGGAGGTGAATATTTATTCATTATTGCTTCGATCATAGGTTCTGTCGCACAAGTGCATAGCCAGGATGGCGAATCAATTTTTCGAAGTTTTGGGAAAGTGTATCAATCACCAGTTTAACACGAGGGTTCCTGTGACGGGCGGCACCATAAATCGCCCAGACAGATATTTTTTCACTCTCATCCGCTTCCTGGAAAAGCGGTACGAGGTGACCCTGAGCGACCTCATAATGCACAAAAAAATCCGGGAGATATGCGATAGCCTCTCCCGATACTGCATAAAATTTGGCCATCCAATAATCATGAACGCTGAACCGTACATCGTATTCTCCAATGCGCTGCCCTTCGCCGTCTTGAAGCAACCAGGGCTCCGCCATTCCTTTGCGAGTATATTCGATGCCGGGAAAGTCCTTGATATCTCCCACGGACTTAGGAGTTCCAAGCCGATTTAGAAGCATCGGACTGGCATAGGCGCGATATGCGACATTGCCCAGTTTCCGACAAACGTGATCCGACGACGGGGCGGTGCCGACAAAAATTAGACAATCGAAATCAGTTTGCTCAGGCAATGGAGTGTCGCTCGGATACATTCGCGTTTCGAAGGATAGCCCAGGATGCTCTCGTGCCAGATACAAAGTAGCCGCACCAATAATGCTGGTTCCGAATTCGGCGCTGCCCATAATCCGAACCTTCCCATTCAGGGAGCTATGAGCGCGTTGCGCCGCACTCGCTGCTAGTTCGATGCTGTCGAAAATACGGCCGGTATTTTCAAGGAGGGCATTACCCGCATCAGTAAGTTGCAAACCTCTCTGAGAGCGAAGGAACAACTCGACCTCCAGCAGGTCCTCAAGGCGGCGGATGCTGTGACTAAGCGTTGCTTTTGGAACACCTGAAATCATTCCAGCGCGAGTCAGGCTACCTGTCCTCGCAACATGAACGAAGTTGCTGATATCCTTGAATTCAACCTTGGTCGTCATGGGGTGCCTGGGCTGTGTTGCAAAAATCCCACGTGATATCTAGTTGGTTGGCCTGCACTGAGCAACAACATCTGCAACCAAATCATGACAGCGTTCAGTCTTTGGCAGTTGTCGGTAACACTTAGCGTCTTCTCAAGGCAAGGCGACTACAAGACAACCATTTATCAGGCATTTCGGTGGGGTATCGTCTGGAAGAAGGGGAGGGGTTCAGAAGTCTTGCTCCATAAGGCTGCCCCCTCGGGGTAGCTGAACGCAAATTTTATTTCGCTATCAGCACGTTTTCTTAGCAAGGTGCAGTCCGCGTGGCGGTCTCGATCTCTATCGAGAGCGCCCTGAAACCGGATCGGCTCATCCATTGGACATATCCGCAGATCACTGCAATTGAACTGAGAGCTATGCTCAGAAGGGCGCCGCAGAGCTCGCGATCGAGGGACGGCGGTTCGCGCCTGGAGTGTGTCCTTCTCAGTAGCGCATTTGCAATCCACCTTCAGAGACAAGCACTTGGGTCAGTCGTGCACAATTTCCATAGTCCCGTCTCGTTGCCCAAGCCGATGCCAAGATGACGGTGTATTTGGTCGTGGGCAGGCCTCAAGCTTTCTGTGGGTCTACTGCCTTCAAGAGCGTCTCGCTCGTCATAGGCGTGTGTCCGAAAGGAGGATCAGCCCGTTTCCGGGCTGATCCAGAGTCCACGGCTGCAACTACTTACTTCTTGAGCTGCGCGTCGATACCTTCGACGAGGAAGTTCATGCTCTTGATCTCGGCAGAGCTCAGGACCTTGTCAGCTCCAATCGCTTCGGATCCCGCATTGTTCATCACCGGACCGGTGAAAGGCTCGAACGTGCCGGCGCGCATCTCTTCCTGTTTGGCAAGGATCGCGGCACTCTGTTCGTCCGTCAGATCCTTGGACAATCCAGCCACTTGCATGGCACCTTCGGCGACACCGGCGAAGGTGTCCTTGCCTTCGAAGGTTCCATCAATGACGGACTGAACGACATTCGCGTAGACGACACCGAAATCGGCCTGGCCGGCACACAGGTGCTTGGTCGGGGCATGAGCGGAGTTGTCGCTGAGCGTGGTGACAGCGTAGACGCCCTTTTCTTCCGCCGTCGCAACGGCGGAAGGTGTGCCCGGAAATAGCGAATAGACCACGTCGGAGCCTTGCGAAATCAGGCTCTCCGCTGCGGCGCGATCGCGCGGCGGATCGTACCAGGCGTTCAACCACACCACCTTCACCGCCTTCAGATCCGGATTGACGCTTTGTGCGCCCAGAACATAGGCGTTGAGGATGCCCAGGACCTCAGGCAGCGGGAATGCGGCGACGACGCCAAGTTGCTGGTTTTTCGTCGCATAACCTGCAGCCATGCCGCACAGATAGGATGCCTGGTAGTGACGGACGGTGAACGTCGCGAAGTTCGGGAGGTTCTGGTAGCCCCCGATATGCAGGACCCTGAGATCGGGCGATCTCTTGGCCAGAGCCAGGCCGTCGCTCATGTGGCCGAAGCCACCGAGGATCAGGACGTCGGTTCCGTTGGCCACAAGCCGGTTCATGGCGCGGGTGGCGTTGGGGCCTTCGCCGACCGAATCCACGACGGCCACTTTGACATTGTCGCCGAAGCGTTTTTCGAGGACTTGCTTGCCCCGGTAGATTTCGTGATCCCAGCCGACATCGCCAATGGCATTGGGCGCCAGGATTGCGATGTCGAGCGGTTCTTGGGCTTGCAGTGCCCCGGACCATGTCAGGGCTAGAGCCGCCGCGAACAAGGGTGCGCGAACAATCTGGTACATGTTTACTCCTGTTGATTGATTATTCTTATTTTGAGGGACGATAGTTCTGGCCCAACGAAACGGGTGCGTTTAGCCGGATCAGGAGTGCGTTTCTGGAAACCGCCGCGAGAACGAAAATGGTCATCACGTAAGGCAGAGACGTCATGATCTGCGACGGAATTCTGAAACCGGTGGCTTGGACAGCCAGATCCCCGAGCAAGAGCGCTCCGAACAGATAAGAACCGAAAGCGATCCTGAGGGGCCGCCAGGTGCCGAAGACCACCAGCGCAACCGCGATCCACCCACGTCCGGCGATCAGGCCGTCCGACCAGCCGGGCGTCAGGATCGTCGAGGCATAGGCCCCCGCGAGTCCGGACATCACGGCACCGAAGATGATCGCGAACAGGCGGATCCGGACGACAGCGAAGCCCAGATTGTGCGCGATGGCCGGATCTTCACCCACGACCTTCAGAATGCGGCCTCGGCGTGTTCTGCCAAGAAACCACCAAGTCAGGAAGGCGGCGGCAAAGGCGAGATAGGTGATGGCGTTCTGCTGGAACAGGATCGGTCCGAGAAGAGGCACATCTGACAGGATGGGCACCGAATGATTTCCCGGGCCAATCATCGTCAGGTTCTCGAAGTTACGCCCGGCCAGGCCGGAGAGTCCGAGACCCAGGATCCCGACGGCAAGCCCCGAGACAATCTGGTTGGCCGCGAACCCCAGCACGAGCACCGAGAAGACCAGGGACAACGACGTGGACGCAACGACCGCAAGGCCGAAACCCAGCACGATGTTGCCCGTCTGATGCGTGACGGCAAAGGCCACGGCTGCCGCGAATGCCATCATTCCTTCAACAGACAGGTTCATGACGCCGGTTTTCTCGACCACTGCTTCGCCAATCGCGGCGAGCAGAAGGGGGGTGGCGGTCGCGAAGGCACCCGCCAGGACGAAGATGATCGTATCCGTCATGCTGTTGCCTCCGGTCGAATTTGTACGATGCGGTATTGAACCAGGGCAAAGGAGGCGAGGTAGAAAACGAGGACCATACCCTGGAAGATCGTCGGTGCCGCCGGGGGAAGACCGGCATCAATGATCGCTCCGTCCGCGCCGACATAGATGAGTGCCATGAATGTCCCGGCCACGAGTATCCCGACCGGATGCAGAGCGCCCAGAAACGCCACGATGATAGCGGCAAAGCCATAGCCGGGCGACAGCGACGGTTGAAGTCGGCCGATGGGACCGGAAACTTCACCCATTCCGGCCAGTCCGGCCGCGGCACCGCCGATCAGCAGCGAGATCCAAACCGCTTTCTTGGCGCTGAAACCTGCATAGCGAGCGGCATTGGGAGCCAGGCCCCCGACGAGCAGCGTGTACCCGGAGAAAGTGCGCGTGACATAGATCAGCGCCACGACCGACAGAAGGAGGACCACGAAGATCGACGTGTTCGCCCTGAGCAGACCGTCAGCTGACAGAAGCGGGTACATGGCGACTTCAGGAAAGCTTACCGACTGCGGATAGGAGAACCCCATCGGATCCTTGAGCGGGCCATTGATCAGAAGATACAGGATCTGTATCGCGATCTGGTTCAGCATCAGCGTCACGATGATCTCGTTGGCGTTGAAGCGCGTTTTCAGCACCGCCGAGATTCCGGCCCATGCCGCCCCGGCGAACATGCCTGCAAGCATCATCAACGGAAGCATCAGCACGTTCTGGCTGTCCGGGAAGGTAATGGGGATGATGCTCGCCACCACCGCGCCGATGATCAGCTGGCCTTCCGCACCGATGTTCCAAACCTTGGCCCTGAAACCGATGGCAAGGCCCTGAGCGATCAGGATCAGCGGCGCCGCCTTAATGACCACCTCGGAAATGTTGTACGTTGATGACAGCGGGTCGATCAGCAGCCTGTAGAGGATCTCGAGAGGGTTTGCTCCCAGAGCGCCGAACAGGACGATGCTTCCCAGCAGCGCAAGGGCGAAGGTTACCAGCGGCACGAGCATGATGCCCTTGAGTGAAACCTCGCTCCGCCGGACGAGAGTGTATTGCTTGAACATCAGGCTGCCCTCATGGTCTGGACGAATTCGCCCATCATCATGCGGCCAACATCCTCGGCAGTGACCGACCTGGCCTGGACTGAGCCAGACAGCTTGCCATGATACATGACGTGGATACGGTCGGAGATTTCGAATATCTCTTCCAGTTCCTCGGAAATCATGAGGATCGCAGTTCCAGTGTCCCGCAGGTCCACCAGCTTTTGCCTGACCATTGCCGAGGCGCCGACGTCGATACCCCAAGTTGGCTGGGATACGATCAGGAGACGGGGCTTGAGCAGAATTTCGCGGCCCAGAACAAACTTCTGAAGGTTGCCGCCCGAGAGGCTCGCAGCGATTGATTGCCGCCCCCGAGACCGCACGTCCATGCTGGAAATGCACTCGTCAGCAAAATCTGCCTGCAGCCGACGTCTGATCAATCCCTTCCGAACCAGACCTGCCCGGTGGGCGGTCAGCAGAACGTTGTCCGACAGGGACATGGTCGGGACCGTGGCGCGGCCCAGTCGTTCTTCGGGCACGAAGGTCAGTCCCAATCGCCGACGCTTTCCCGGTGAAACATTCCCGACAGGGGTATCGAAGACCTCGATCTGGTCAGACATATTGTCGGTCAGCTTGATTTCGCCTGACAAAAGTCGCGCCAGCGTGGACTGACCGTTGCCCGACACGCCGGCAATGCCGACGATTTCGCCCGGGCGAACCACCAACGACACGTTGTCGAGGCTCTCTCCCTGAGGATCGGGGTTTTCATAGGAAAGGTCGGTGACTTTCAGGGCGGGTTCGCAGCTCGGCTGTGCCTCGGCATGGCGAGCTGTGGGGATGTTGTGCCCGATCATCAGGCGAGCCAGTTCCGCCGACGAGGCCTGACGCGGGTTCGTCGTTCCCGTGACGCGTCCCTGCCGCAGCACGACGGCGCTATGGCACAGGTCCCGGATCTCTTCCAGTTTGTGAGAGATATAGAGCATGGCAACGCCACGATCGGACAGTTTCCTCAGCGTCCCGAATAGCTGCTGCACGCTGTGGGGCGGCAGAACGGATGTCGGCTCATCGAGGATGAGCAGCTTCGGATCCTGCATGAGGCAGCGGATGATTTCGACGCGCTGACGCTCGCCGACGGAGAGTCCATGAACCTGCGCGTCAGGATTGACGTGAAGGCCGTACTCGTCCGCCTTCTGCCGGATCGTTTCGGCCAGTTCCGGCAACGCTCCGGGAACGGTTAACGAGATGTTCTCAACGACGCTGATCGTTTCGAACAACGAAAAATGCTGGAAAACCATTCCGATACCCAGATTTCGGGCAACACTCGGGCTGGTGACGGCAACCTTCTCGCCATTCCAGACTATGTCGCCCTCGTCCGGTTGCTGAATACCGTAGATGGTCTTCATGAGCGTGGACTTGCCTGCGCCGTTCTCACCGAGGATGGCGCAAATCTGACCATGCTCCAGCGTGAGATCCACGCCGTCGTTAGCCACAAAAGTGCCGTATCTCTTGGTAACATTCCGCAGTTGAAGCAATAGGGGGGGGTCACCTGCCTTGGTCTTCAAATGCTACTCCCTGTTGTCGATAGCGTCAGAAACTGGCAGCAGCCGTGGGTCACACGGCGCCAAGCTTGAGACGATTGTTGTTTATGGTTTTTTTTCTTCAGGAATTGAGCGGCTGATAAATTTTGCAAACCAGACCGCCGAAACCTGAGCGTCATTTTTGGTAGCAAGGCGGCTAGGGGGCGAATAGGCAAACAACCGAGACGTCCTGTTCCAAAAATCGAACGCGACCCGGTCCTGAGGGAAACTTAAGGAAGGATTGGTGGATGTCAGAAGTGTCGAAAATGTTGCTGTGATCGGCATTTCGACACACGTGACCCCGGCCTCCTGCGATTTAGAATCTACGTGGATCGATGGTGTCAGCAGCCTTCCGATCCGCTTGGAAATGGAATTTCATTGTATTTTAACAAGACATTACGCCTGACGGCTGCAAGGCATGTTCGTCTGGATTACGACGCACCCCTGTTCGACATTTCGAAAACTGTGTCATGCGCGGAATAGCGCGCGGCATAACGCACGGATGGCTGTGTTGACGGCAAGGTTGGCCTTCAGGGGAGCGTTATCATCGGCCCCAACGTCATCGATGCCGCCAAATTGGGCGCCTACAAAATAGGCATCCCTGACGAACCTTTGAGGCTTGGGCCACCCGAAGCGACCTGTCCTGAGCTGTGCAATCCGACTTTGACAGTATGTTCTGCGCCGTCTTCGTGACACCGTCCGACCTTAGGGACGAGGCGTTTGGCGGTATTCGTCTCGGTCAAAGCGGCGAGCTGCGTTTGTCGCGCATACCTGCAAACTGTCGCTCGGTGGCAGAAGCTGTTTAGGCTTCACGAGTGAAGCATTGAACCAGCATCATGTTGGCGACCACCGCGTCGACCACGGGCCGAAGCATGCACCCGGGCCGATCGCAATAGGAGGCCGTCGAACAGGGAAGCCGATCAACGTCTCTCAGGCCAAGACTGCGGCCAGGCGGGGCATTCGACGAGCATGAAAACTGAGGTGGCCCCCATTTTCCGGACAGGTTTGCGGCGCTGCTAAGCTTGCCTGGTGATCATGCTGCCGCCTGTAGGTCAGGGCCCTGATGGGCCTCGACCGGTGTTCTGCCGCCGAGTGCCGAATGCGGGCGCTCGGTGTTGTAGAAGGTCATCCATTTGCCGATGCCTGCCCGGGCCGCGGACCCGGTTTCGAAGGCGTGGAGGTAGACGCACTCGTATTTCAGAGACCGCCATAGCCTTTCGATCATGACGTTGTCCATCCAGCGTCCTCGGCCGTCCATGGAGACCTTCACCGTCGCGTCCAGCAAGGGCTGCGTGAAGCGCGGGCTGGTGAACTGGCTGACTATCCGTGTTGAAGATCTCGGGCCGTCCGTGAAGCCGAAAGGCATCTTCCAGCGCCTCGATGCAGAACTCGGTGTCCATCGTGTTTGAGAGCCGCCAGGACAGCACTCGGCGCGTCGCCCAGTCCATGATCGCCACGAGGTAGAGGAAGCCGCGCCGCATGGGAATGTAGGTTCTTTAATTGATCCCCTGCGCTCGTTCAGTTTGTCGTTCCGGTCGGCCGCCTGCAAGGTTCTTTCCGAAGTCATCCGCGAAGGAGCTTCATCTCGGCGTTCAAGGCTCGGACGTCCCCAGGTGATATGCGCGGTATCCGCTTGGGTCCGCAGGTAGATCTCACGGGATCGATCCGTTGCCTGCCGCTTTGGCCGACGCGGCAACTGTGTGGCGCGCCTTGTTGGGTCAGGTATCGGACATGTTCACGCCTCCCGCTCCTCGAAGACGCCGCCACTTGTCCAGATCGCGTGCATGATCACGGCCAGCTTGCGCGCCAAGGCGACGACGGCCTTCTTGTGGCTCGTTCGTTGCTTCAAAGCCGTGGCCCAGTTCTTGAGCGCCATTCCTCGTCCGGGTTTTACTCGGCAAAGCAGCGAGTTGGCCGCTTCGTACAGTATTGTCCGCAACAATCGGTCCCCGCGTTTGGAGATGCGGCCGCCGTAGTCGATTGCACCGGACTGGTACCGTCTGGAGGTCAGCCCTGCATAGGCCCCCACCGAGCGCGATTTCGCGAAGCGCTCCGGCGCGTCGATCGTCGCCACGAAGGTTGCAGCCGTGACCGTTCCCACTCCGGGCACTGTCATCAGGCGGAGGCATGCGTCGGACCCTTTCACCTGCCGGACCAGTTCCTTGGTCAGCGCAGCGGCCTGCCGCAGGGCTTCCGTGCGTACCGCCAGAAGGGGCAGAATGATTGGCGCCAATGCGTCGTGCCCCTCAAGAACAGCGCATATGCGACCCTCGTAGGTTCGTGGCTGAGTCGGCACGCGCAGCCCGAAGCTGGCAAGAAGACCGCGGATGGTGTTCCGCGTTTGTACGAATGCTGATCGCCGCGTCGCGGGCAGCCAGTAGGGCTCGACGCTCCTGCGCCTGTCGGCTCTTGACCTCGACCTTCCGATAAAAGCCCGTCCGAGCGAGATCGGCCAGCATCGCTGCGTCGTTGGTATCAGTCTTGTTATGCATCTGGCCGAGCACTGCATGGGCCTGCCGGGCATCGACACACACCGCCGGCAGGCCGCGCCTTGTCAACTCATCGTAAAGCCAGTTCGCCATGCGGCCTGTCTCGAGAATGACGCGTTCAAGCCCATCCCGAAAGGGGGCGAGCGCCGCGAAGATCGCATCCGGATCAGTCCTCGTCTCACAAGCCTTATCCATGCTGCCATCCGAGCGGCGTACGCAGATCGCGGTCTTTTCCTTCGAGACGTCCAGTCCGACATAGTATCGTTCCATTTTCACTCTCCTCTTCCGTGGTTCCAGAGAACCGTCAGAGAGCGCGGGGGATCAATTACTCCGAGTGATGTCCGCGCACCAGACCTGGTTCGGGCGCTCGATCACCAAATCCCTGAGTAGATAGGGATACTTGCGGTGCTCCGGGTGGGGCACAGTCGTGCGCGGCGGCTGGTAGACAGCGCGCAGGCCCATCCGCGCCATCAGCCGCCGGATGCGCTTGCGCCCGACGCAGTAGCCCTGGTTGCGCAGGTGCCTCGCCATCTGGCGGCTGCCGTAGAAAGGCGTCTCCATGAACTGCGCATCGATCAGCTTCATCAACGCCAGGTTCAGCGGGGTCTCGGTCCTGCCCGGGCCATACCACGCCGATCGGCTGATCCCGATCAGCGCGCATTGCCGGGTGATCGACAGCACCGGGTGCCTTGGCTCGATCATCTCTCGCCTCCGGGACACGCTCACCGTCCGGAGGCTTTGACTAAAAAATCCCGCTCCACCACGAGTTGGCCGATCTTGGCGTGCAGCTTCTCGATCTCGCCCTCCTTCTCGGCCGCCTTCGCCTCGGCCTTGCCGGAGAAGATCCCGGACATGCCCTCGAGCGCCTGCCGCTTCCAGGTGTTGATAAGGGTCTGATGCACGCCGTGCTTTGCCACCAGTTCGGCGACCGTCAGCTCACCTCGGATAGCCTCAAGCGCCACCTTCGCCTTGAACTCGGCGCCGTAATTCTTTCGTTTGCCAGCCACGCTGTTCTTCCTCATCATCGTTGGCGGCAAGCTTAGCAAAGTGTCCGATTTTCGGGGACCACTTCAAACCTCTGACTGGGACGCCCCCGTTACCGAAGTCCGGAGCCTAACTGAATGGCACGGCGCGGTCGTTTCTTGCCCGGAATGCGCAGCAACTGGGTCTCGGCCGAGGTCTTGATGATATCGATCATGGGGCGTGAGTGCTTCTGGCGGGTAACTGGGTCTTTGTGCACGTGACTTGGCTCGCACTGCCTTCGTCAGGCAGGGAGCTTCATTTGGGCGGTCACGGTGTGACGGCCGGAGTGACGATGCCGGACGAAAAAGCCACGCCCGAAGGCGCGGCCGGGTCTTGCTGGAAGACGAGAAGTTCTATGTCGGGCCGGTATTGGGTGCGGCCGCGTTAAGTTTACGTTTGGAAACAAGGCTTTAATCGAAGGTGACAACCGGGATTTCGACACCCTCGGGAAGGCTCGTGGCTGTTATGCGAGCAATGTTGAATTCCGGATCGTTGAAGACCAGCTGCCATTGCCCGTAATAGGTCGCAAACGGGCCCTGGACGATCGACCCGCCCAGTTCGGGCACCTTTGCGGCGATTTCGTCTACCGTCCTCCAGTCATCAACCATGAAGGTAACCATGGTGTGGGCCGTGGATGATGGCGTCCTGCTTCTTCTCTTGCGACCCTTCAGTCCCAGAAGCTCATAGGCTGGGCCGCCGTTGAAGGCGAGCTGGAAATCGCCGTTCTGCAAGACCCGGTAAATGGGCGAAAAGAACGCGGGAATGGGGTTCCAACCCAAGATTGCAGCGTAGAACTGCATCTGTTTTTCGACATCTTCGCAGAAGATGTTGTGCATGGGCCGAAACTTGTTGGCATTCGTCATAGGTGTGTACGTGCTCCTCTTGTGATCAAGCATTCAGGTCGCCGTCGGCGCATCGCGACGACATCTTGATGTCCAGGGGCTGCGCGAGTCCTGCGTCCATCAGCGTGCCGACCAGTTCGGCGTGATAGGCAGCATAGGCTTTCACCGAAACATAGCGGTCCTCGGGTCTGATAATATTGAACATCAGTGTTCCCTGGCGGACACTGGGCAGCACCCAGGACTTGTAGGCCCATTCCGGATCTGCATGCGTGATGTACTCCGAGTCCTTCGGTCGAAGCCATTTTGCGCCGTCATGGGGCTGGTCGATATTGCCGACCGAAGCGTTGAAGGCCTGCAGAACCTTTTCAGGTTCGGTCGTTTTCAAATACAAGGCCAACTTTCTTCCTTTCCGTTCCAATGCGATCCATTTGACGGGAATCGCGACTGCTCAGTTCAGCCGAACTTCATCAAAGCGGACATCCATCCAGCGGAGGAAAGTTTCCACCAACTTGGTGTGGTATAGCTTGATCACGTCGAGCGGGACGTTCTTGCCGTTGTCGGCCTGAAGCTCGAAGGTCAACGTGTCGGTATCGACGCTCGGCACAAGCCTTGCACCGATAGCAGACACGTCTTCGGCATGCTGGTAGGAGGTGCGGCCCTCCTGCAGAAGCCAACCGTCGGCCTTCCCCCAAGCTTCTGCCTGGACGATCCTTTGATTGAACTCCCGAAGCAGCGCTTCAGGAGAACTTGTCGTAAATTGGACTGGCACTGGGATACCTCCTGTCTGCCGTATCAGCTCGCGGCCGCTTGCAGTTCAGGGTGCGGACGATCGCTTTCCACTACAGGCGACAAGAGAGCCTTCGCGAAAGCTTCCTTGCCTTGTGCGTGGGCGAGTTCCAGTTCCTTGATCCACTTCCGATACTGGATCGAGATCTTGTCGGTCACGACCGACAGCTCGTCCTCGTAGATCTCTTCGGGCCACTGCGATTCAATGACAGGCTGGTCCTCGGCAAAGACCAGATCGTTGAAGGCGATGTGAGGGTGATCCGAATCGTTGAGGCTCTTTTCGCGCGCGAAGATCAGGAAGTTCTTCGTCTGCTTCGCATTAATCGGGCAGGACACGTTGAAGAGGACGTGAAGGCTGTTGCCCACGTATTTCTGAACCGCGAGGTTGATCGTGAACGGCATGCTGCAGTGGTAGGTGAAGTTGCCAATAGGCGCCTGATCTGGGACATCCATGCCCGGAGGCGTATCATAGACGAAGCGCAGCTGACCCTTCACGCGATCGATTGGCACGATGGGCGGCTCGGCGTTGTTCGGATCGAACAGAGTGCCCGGGTGCACGAATGCGAAGTGCGAAAAGTCCGTGAAGTTTTCCCAACGGCGCGGTGCGCTGGCGTTCCACCAGTAGGGCTCCTGCACGACGATCTTCATGTTCGGGTCATCGGCGACACTGAAGTACGGGATTTCCGTCACGTTCCACGAGCTATCCAGGCGGACCCAGATAAGGCCATATTTCATGTCGCACTCATAGCTCGGGACTTTGGCGCGGGAGGAAATCTTCTGCGTCGGGCATGCGGGCATGTGGGTGCACTTGCCTTCGGCGTTGAACATCCAGCCGTGGTACGGACACTGTAGCTGGTCGCCTTTGACTTTACCGCCGGACAGCTTTGCCGAGCGATGGACGCACTGGTCCTTCATTGCGACCATCTTGCCGTCGAGACGCGCAATAACGATCTTCTCGTCAAGTAGGGTAACAGCCATCGGGCCATTGCCCAAGGCGTCGGCTTGCTCGAATTCGTCAAGTGTCGCGACCGGGTGCCAGAAGTGGCGGAGAAATTCCATGTTCTCGATCAACGGGCGTGCGCTCATACAGGCATTCCTTCTGTAGCTTTAGCTGCATAGAATAGGCGCTCAGTCTCGGACCAAGATGTCGTCGCAACACAGAGTTAATATGTGAACAAGGTGTCCAAAATTCGCGACATGTTCCGCAGGTCGAGGCAAAATCTCTCGAATGATAAGGCGCCGAGACCCATGTTCTGGGTGAACTTCTTTGACGTTTTTCAGGTGCTTGATGCTCCTCTGGCTCCCGTAGGGGCATTCGTTGGCCTAGGTTCTGGGTTCATTGAGTTTCGCGTCAGTACTGGACGGAAACGGCGAGAGCGATGGCAGCCAAGAATGCCTTGGTTCTGACGCCTGCTCATTATCGGTGCAATGTCCCGGCTTGAACTACTGGGGCGATCTTGCATCCAGCAGGGCTCATGGCTGTAACGGATGCTGGCGAACAAGATGGAGCGAGCCATCTGGGCCATGATGACGAAACAGGCGGGCTACAGGATCCCGACGCCGACTGTCGCCGCATAGCACGCGCTGCCTGGAACAGAGTAAGCATCCGGCGTAGGCCGTGGTCATGCTGCGCGCCGGCGCTCCGATGGCTGCCAATTCCAGGGCAGAAGGTCCGGCACGCGTGATGCCGTTGTGCTGGGGAGCCGAGCGAGGACGTCAGCAAGCCACGCTTGCGGGTCGATGTCGTTCATCTTTGCCGTGACGATCAAGGAGTACATGAAGGCTGCTCGGTCGCCGCCGCGCTCGGAGCCGGCGAAGAGCCAGGACCTTCTTCCCAGTGCAATCCCGCGAAGTGCGCGCTCGGCTGCATTGTTGGTCAAGCAGATCCGTCCGTCGTTCAGGAAGAGCGTGAAGGCATCCCAACGGTCCTTCTTGAACATGTAGGCGATCGCCTTGGCGACGGGGTTGTGCTTCGACATGGTGCCCTGCTCGGTCTGCATCCAGTCGTGCAGGCCATCGACCAGTGGGCGGACCAGCTGGTGCCGGGCCTCGAGCCGGCTGGCGACGTCCAGGCCATTGATCTGGCGCTCGATGTCAAAGATGGCATCGATCTTCTTCACGGCTTCCAGCGCGACAGGCGATATGTCGTGCGCGGGCTTCTTCTGGCGGGCATTCTCCCTGATGTCCGCAAGCTCGAAGAATTTCCGTCGAGCATGGCTCCAGCAGAGAGCGCTCAGCACGGGACCGGGATCACGCCCACCACGGTAGAGGTCGTTGTAGCCGCCATAGGCGTCGGCCTGGAGAACGCCCTGCCACCCTGCAAGATGCCGGTTCGGATGGGCCATTTCCCTGTCGCGCGAGAAGTAGAACAGCGCGGCTGGCGGCGCCCCGCCAGCAAAGGGTCGGTCATCTCTGACATAGGTCCAGAGCCGTGCTGTCTGCGTCCTTCCCTTCGCCAGGAGGGGGACCGTGGTGTCGTCGCCGTGCAGCCGCTCGGCCGCCAGAACATGGGTCCGGATCAGCCCATGGATCGGCTCAAGCGCGGCAGCACAGGCCCCGACCTGATCAGCCAGCGTCGAGAGGCTGAGATCGACGCCCTCCTTGGCGTAGCGCTCGGCTTGGCGGTTGAGCGGTTGGTGCTGCCCGAACTTCTCGAACAGAACCATCGCCAGCAGGTTCGGCCCAGCCCATCCCCGCGGCGTCGGATGGAATGGGGCGGGGGACTGGCTGATCTTCTCGCAGATCCTGCAGGTGAACTTCTCGCGGACGGTCTGGATGACCTTCCACTGCCGGGGGATGACCTCGAGCGTCTCGGTGATGTCTTCGCCCATCTTCACGATGCGGTCAGACCCGCAGCAGGAGCAGGTGGTGGGCGCTTCGATGACCATGCGCTCGCGCGGTAGATGGTCCGGGAAAGGCTTGCGCGTCGGGCGGCGGCGTTCGAAGCCGGCGACGGCCGAGGTCTTCGCCACGTTCAGCGCTTCAATCTCGTCTTCGGTGGCGGCCGCCTCGAGCTCTTCGAGCTGCAGCTCCATCTGGTCGATCAGCCGGGCTCGGCGTTCCGAGCTGTGGCCATAGTGCTCGCGCCTGAGTTTGGCGATCTCCAGCTTCAGATGCTTGATCATCGCTTCCGAGGTCGAGACCACCGCCCGGGTCTGCGCCAGCTCGCTCTCGGCAGCCTCGGCGCGGGCCTCCGAAGCGGCAAGCGCGGCGCGCAGTCTGGCGATCTCGGAGGCGGTGTCTGGCATGGCCAAAGCTTACCACGCAGGCACGCATACACCCAACAAAATAAGGGCTTATCGGCGGCCTATCCGGCTTTTGTCGGGCGCTGCGTCCAGCGCGGATTGCGCCAATCTATTCCCTCCAGAAGATAGCCGAGCTGGGCCGCCGAGATCTGCACCGCTTCGCCGGCTCCGCTGGACGGCCAGATGAACTTCCCCGCCTCGAGCCGCTTCGTGTAGAGCGACATGCCGACACCATCGTGCCAAAGCAACTTGACCAGGTCGCCCTTGCGGCCGCGGAAGCAGAAGATCTCGCCCGCATGCGGATCGCGCCCAAGCCCCTGCTGAACCGTCAGAGCCAAGGTGTTCATCCCGCGCCGCATGTCGGTTACCCCACCTGCGATCCAGACGCGCACCCCCGCCGGGAACGCGATCATCGTCCTTCCAGCACGGGCAAGAGGCGGGCCAGGGCATCGGGATCAACGGCCGAGGACACAAGCAAACGCCGCCCGTTCCTGAGCACGATCTCCATCTGGACATTCTTGGCGGCAGCACGTGGTGACGGATCGGAGGCCTCGGGGGCGAGAGTAAGCGGCACAAATGTCGGACCTGTTTCGAGGCTCAACTCACCGTTCCGATACTGACGCCGCCAAGTCGTCAGAAGGGACCGCGAGATCCCATGCCGCCGCGCCGTCGCTGTTACCTGACGGTGTCCCAGATAGCTTTCCTTCACGACTCGGAGCTTGTCCGTATCGTTCCAGTGTCGTCGGCGCGGAACATCCCCGGCTGCCAGGATCTCGATCTCGGGTGTGAACTTTAGGTCGACCATAAGGTCGGACTTAGCATCACTCCCAATTCCCCGTCAGACGGCCCTCGCCGGAGGCGTACGGAACAGACGGCATCGGTGAAGGAGGTGTGAGAGGTCGACGACCTGTTGGTCCAAAGATCGAAATGATCCGGATCGGGAAACCCAGATAGCAACTGTGAGCGCACAAGCTCAAGATACAGATGTGGACCCTTTCCGCTGATCACCATCCCGGCCAGCGGCTTCTGGAAATGCCGGACGAACAGGCCTGAGAGAAGACCGACTCGATCACCTTGCTCAGAAGTCAAAGGCACTTGCACCACGGGCGGCAACCACAGAAGTTCCTAGATCCAGAGCCGCCCTATGGCGGGCGGCGCGATTTTTGCCTGTGATTTAGACCTGCTGCATCGAATCTTTGCATAAACACTAGGCGATTGTGAAATCGCTCATGTCGAATATACAAAACTTATACTCAAAAACCGACAAGGTGTTGACGATCCCTGCGACCGCTCCGGCATTTACTCCGGCCCCGGGATCGCTAGGTAAAAGGCCCCAGCCCTGGCCGTCTGGTGGAATGAGGTCTGCAACCCTAGTCTGCGGTTAGTCGACCAGGTTGCGCATTCGGGTCTCCGGTGTCGGCACGTTCTGTTGCGGTCGGCAAATATGACAACATACCCGGTTTGGACCGGGCTCAGCTCCCGCAGCGATGTGCGTCCAAGTTTCTGGACGACAGGTCCAGATAAACTGGCTCGTTTGAACTCTGAATGATCTTATTCACTAACCCTGTCCAGTAAGACGCGTCTGGTACTTCTGACCTCTACCGCCAGACAGAGCGAAGCCTCGATCCTCCCGCCTTGTTGAGGCTTAGCCAGCGTCTTTAACACACAAAGATCGCTTGCCCCGCATCGATGGACAAGCATGGAACGAAGGAACAGATGATGAGAACACGTGCCGCAGTCGCCCTCGAGGCCGGCAAACCGCTCCAAATCATGGAACTCGAACTCGACGGGCCGAAGGCCGGCGAGGTTCTGGTCGAGATCAAGGCCACCGGGCTCTGCCACACCGACGAGTTCACCCGCTCCGGTGCCGACCCCGAGGGGATCTTCCCCTGCATCCTCGGCCACGAGGGCGCGGGCGTGGTCATCGAGGTCGGTGAAGGCGTCACCACGCTGAAGCCCGGCGACCACGTGATCCCGCTCTACACCCCCGAGTGCCGCCAGTGCCCGTCGTGCCTCTCGGGCAAGACCAACCTCTGCACGGCGATCCGCAACACCCAAGGGCAAGGCCTGATGCCGGACGGCACCACGCGCTTCAAGATGCTCGATGGCACGCCGATCTATCACTACATGGGCTGCTCGACCTTCGCCAACCACACGGTGATGCCGGAGATCGCGCTCGCCAAGGTGCGCGACGACGCGCCCTTCGACAAGATCTGCTACATCGGCTGCGGCGTCACCACCGGCATCGGCGCGGTGATCAACACCGCGGGCGTCGAGATCGGCTCCACGGCGGCGGTCTTCGGCCTCGGCGGCATCGGGCTCAACGTGATCCAGGGCCTGCGCATGGCCGGGGCCGACATGATCATCGGCGTGGATCTGAACGACTCCAAGGCCGAGATGGGTCGCAAGTTCGGCATGACCCATTTCGTGAACCCGTCGAAGATCGAGGGCACCGTGGTGCAGGAGATCGTCAACATGACCAAGAAGGGCGCCGACCAGATCGGCGGCGTGGATTACTCGTTCGACGCGACCGGCAACGTCAAGGTGATGCGCGACGCGCTCGAGTGCTCGCACCGCGGCTGGGGCGTGTCGGTGATCATCGGCGTGGCACCGGCGGGGGCCGAGATCTCGACCCGCCCGTTCCAGCTGGTCACCGGCCGGGTCTGGAAGGGCACCGCTTTCGGCGGCGCCAAGGGTCGCACCGACGTGCCGAAATTCGTCGACTGGTACATGGACGGCAAGATCGAGATCGACCCGATGATCACCCACAAGCTGAAGCTCGAGGAGATCAACCACGGCTTCGACCTGATGCACGAGGGCAAGTCGATCCGCGCGGTGGTCGAGTTCTGATCGCTCCGGGCCACCGGCATGAAATTTCTCCCGGCAGGCATCTGGCTTGCTGGGAGTTCGACATGTCCTCCCTATCCAGATGGGGTGGTTGGCTTCCGCTCCCGGCGTAGCAATGCGCCATAGTGCAGGTGTCAGAAACTGCAATTGAGAGCAGCCACCTCATGCAAATTACTACTGCCGGCCTCGACCTAGCCAAGAACATCTTCCATGTGCACGGAGTCACCAAGACCGGAGAGGCCGCCTTCAATCGGCCTTTGCGCCGGGCGCAGGTCCTGGCATTCTTCGAGAGACTGTCGCGCTGCCTCATCGGAATCGAAGCTTGCGCATTGAGCCACCACTGGAGCCGCGAGCTTACGAAGCTCGGTCATGCTGTCCGGCTGATGCCGTCGATTTACGTCAAACCTTACGTGAAACGGGGCAACTCCGACGCGGTCGATGCAGAAGCCATTTGCGAAGCCGTGACGCGGCCAACGATGCGGTTTGTCGAGATCAAGTCCGAGGACCAGCAGGGGCTTCTCTCCTTGCACCGCACACGGGACTTCGTGCTTCGACAGCGCACCCAGTTGATCAACATGCTTTGGAGCTTGGCTGCGGAGTTCGGCATCACCATCGCTCGGGGCGTCGCGCGGGCCATCGATTTTGCGAAAGGGATCATCGAGGGCCAGCAGTCCGGATTCCCCTAGCTCGCCCAGGACGTTCTGCGGGTCCTCAGCCATCAGCTGGTCGAGCTGCACAACCGCGTTCGCTGGTACGAAATCACCATGCGTATCCGGGCTCGTCTCCGCCGCCAGGCGGAACTCCTGCAGACCATTCCCGGCGTAGGACCGGTGACCGCCTCGGCCGTCGCCGCTACGATCAGGTCGGGTCACCAGTTCAAGAGTGGGCGGGAATTTGCGGCGTGGCTTGGTCTGACACGGCGCAACCACTCCAGCGGTGGCAAGGAGCGGCTGGGAAAGATCACGAAGATGGGTGATCGGTACCTGCGCCAGCTTATCGTCGTCGGCATGATATCGCGTGTGCGGCAGGTTGCCGCGTTCGTGGCGCTTGAGAGACTTCTGCCCTTTGGTCGGGGCTTTTCGAAAGCTGCGGGTGCAACCTTGATCCTCTGGGACATCTACGCTGTCGCCATGGCCATGTGGTCGGTGGTGCTGTTCGTCCGCGAGTTGGCGCAGGAGGCGCCGCTCATCGTCATGGATGAGCCGACCGCCAGCCTCGACTACGGCAACCGCATTGTGGGGCTCGAGCGAATTGCTGACCTCGGGCGCAGCCGTGGGGTCATGCTGTTGACGCATGACCCCGATCAAGCGCTCGCGCTCTCGGCACGGGTGCTGGGGAAGTCGGGCGGGCGGATGCTGGCGTCAGGGCCGGCTGCAGAGGTTCTGTCTCCGACACGATTGTCCCAGGTCTACGGCGTCCCGCTGACGGTGGAAGAGACGCCGTCGGGACGCCACGTCTGCCTGCCGGACAGGGGTGGGGCCAGACAGATAGGGGTCCGTTATGATTGAATATCTCAATCGATAGACGGAACAACGAAATTGATTACCTATTGAAGTCCAGGTCATAGGAGAGGCGATGCTGCTTCGCAGCATGCCTCCCGATGCGGCCCCTCCCGCCGCGTCACGTCCTGGAAAGAGTCCCGTGCGACCGACACATTCAAGCCGACCGAGCCTGCGTCTTGCCACCGGCAGCCCGCAGCCCGCGCGCCGCGCGCTGATCGAAGAGACGCCCGTCGCCATGGTCTTCGACGGCGCGACCCAGGCGGTGCTGATGACCAGCCCGAGCGATCTCGAGGATCTCGCCATGGGTTTCGCCCTGTCCGAAGGGATCATCATCGGTCCAACGGATGTGCGCGAGATCGAGATCGTGCGGCATGACGCGGTCGATGGCGGCGTCGAGGCGCGGATTTGGCTGCGGCAGGACCGCTCGGTCGCGCTGACAGCGCGGCGGCGCTCGGGCATCGGTCCCGTCGGCTGCGGCCTGTGCGGCATCGAGAGTCTCGAGGCGGCGATGCGCCCGCTGCCGCAGGTGCCGGTCAGCCCCCTCGGACTGAGCGCCGACGAAGTGCTGGCCGCGCCCGAGCTGCTGCGGGACCGCCAGACCCTGCATGATGCGACGCGCGCCGCGCATGCAGCCGGCTTCTACCGTTCCGGGAAAGGGGTGACCTTCCTGCGCGAGGACGTCGGCCGCCACAACGCGCTCGACAAGCTGCTCGGGGCGTTGATGCGGCGGGGCATCGACCCGGCGACCGGGGCTATCGTGATGACGAGCCGCCTGTCGGTGGAGCTGGTGCAGAAGGCCGCCCTTGCCGGCTGCGGCTGCCTGATCGGTGTCTCGGCCCCCACCGCCCATGCGCTGCGCCTCGCCGAGCGCGCCGGGATCACGCTGATCGGCTCGGCGCGCAACGGCTCGGCGGATCTCTTCAGCCACCCGGAACGATTGACCCTTGCCGTCGCGCAGAGCGCCTGACGGCCCCTCCCAGACACGAAACGGAGCCAGTTATGGCCAAGGATGACTTCACCGGAAAACCCTCTCGCGCCGCCGGGGGATGGGGTGCTCTCAAGAGCGTCGGCAAACACCTGATGGGCAGCGGCGTCCCGCTCCGCGGTGCGCAGACCCTGCTGCGCGCCAACCAGACGGACGGGTTCGACTGCCCCGGCTGCGCCTGGGGCGATCCGGATCACCGCTCGTCCTTCGAGTTCTGCGAGAACGGCGTGAAGGCGGTAGCCTGGGAGGCGACGCGGGCGCGGGTGACGACCGAGTTCTTCGCGAAACACACGGTTACGGAGCTGCGCGGCTGGAGCGATTACGACCTCGAGCATCAGGGCCGGCTGACCGAGCCGCTGCGCTACGAGGCCGAGGCGGACCGTTACCTGCCGGTCAGCTGGCAGACCGCCTTTGACGAGATCGGGCAGGCTCTTCATGCGTTGGAGGATCCCGATCAGGCAGAGTTTTACACGTCGGGGCGGGCCAGCAACGAGGCCGCCTTCCTCTACCAGACCTTCGTGCGGCTCTACGGGACCAACAACTTCCCCGATTGCTCGAACATGTGCCACGAGGCCAGCGGCGTCGCGCTGAGCAGCGCCATCGGCATCGGCAAGGGCACCGTGCTGCTCGAGGATTTCGAGCTGGCCGACGCGATCTTCGTGGTCGGGCAGAACCCCGGCACCAACCACCCGCGGATGCTGGCGGACCTGCGCCGCGCCACGGAGCGCGGCGCGCGGGTGGTCGCAGTCAACACGCTCAAGGAGAAGGGCCTGCAGCGCTTCGCCGATCCGCAGGACAAGCTCGAGATGCTGAGCGGCGGCAGCAAGCCGACCTCGACCGACTTCCTGAGCCCGCGGCTCGGCGGCGACATGGCGCTGTTCCGCGGCATGGCCAAGGAGATCTTCGCGGACGACGCGGCGGCCCGTGCGGAGGGGCGCGCGCCGATACTCGACGACGACTTCCTGGCGGAACATTGCGACGGGCTCGAGACCTGGCGCGCCGCGGTGGAGACGACGCCCTGGGATCAGGTGCTCGAGCAATCCGGCCTGAGCCGCGACGAGATCCGCCGTGCCGCCGAGGTCTACATGTCCTCGGAGCGGGTGATCCTGACCTGGGCAATGGGCATCACCCAGCACCGGCACTCGGTGGCGACGATCCGCGAGATGGTCAACGTCATGCTTCTGCGCGGCAACGTCGGGCGCCCCGGCGCGGGGCTTTGCCCGGTGCGCGGTCACTCCAACGTGCAGGGCGATCGCACGGTTGGGATCAACGAGCGGCCCTCGGAGGCTTTCCTCGACGCCATGGAGCGTGAACTGGGCGCGCCGATGCCGCGCACCCATGGCCACAACGTACTGGGGGCGATCGGCGCGATGCTCGAGGGGCGGGCAAAGGCCTTTGTCGCGCTCGGCGGCAACTTTGCCCGCGCAACTCCCGACAGCGCGCTGATCGCCGAGGCGATGCGCAAGCTCGACCTGACGGTCAGCATCGCCACAAAGCTCAACCACAGCCACCTGCTGACCGGGCGCCGCTCTTACGTGCTGCCCTGCCTCGGCCGTACCGAGATCGACCGCAACGCCGAAGGCGTGCGGCAGATCGTGACGGTCGAGGATTCGATGAGCATGGTGCACGGCTCGGGGGGGTTCAATCCGCCCGCCGGGCCCATGCTGAAATCCGAGGTCGCCATCATCGCGGGGATTGCCGAGGCGACGCTCGGCTCCGAGACGGTGGACTGGTCGGCCATGGCGGACGACTACGATCTCATCCGCGCAGCGATCGCCCGCGTCCTGCCCGACTTCGGCGATTTCAACGCCGAGGTGCGCCAGCCCGGCGGCTTTCACCTGCGCAACCGCGCGGCGGAACGCATCTGGCAAACGCCGACAGGCCACGCACAATTCGGCAGGCACGCGTTGCCAGAGGCCACGGAATGGCAGCGCGCCAGCCGCAAGGAGCGCTGCTTCGTTCTGCAGACCTTCCGGTCGCAAGACCAGTACAACACAACGGTCTATGCCATGGATGACCGATATCGCGGCGTCTTCAACGAACGCCGGGTGGTCTTCATGCACCATGCCGATGCGCAGATGCTCGGCCTCGCATCCGGTGACCCGGTGACGCTCCGGGGACTGCATGACGACGGGATCGCGCGCGTGCTCTCGGGCTACCGGGTGGTCCCCTACAACATCCCGCGCGGCTGCCTCGCCGGCTACTACCCCGAGATGAACGCGCTCGTGCCGCACGGAGTCTTCGGCGAGCAGAGCGAGACGCCTGCGTCGAAATCGGTGCTGGTGCGGGTCGAGCCGGAAGAAACGCCAGCGTGGAAAATGTCGCTTCCATGAATCAGGAGGTCACAGTCACATCGCTGCCCGCCCGGCACGCGCTGACATCAGCCGATTGCACGCGTGGCAAACACGCAGTTGGGAAACGGCAAGTCAGAGCTGGTTGCAGCTTTGCGGATTCGCACCAATGATCGCTTATCCGGGGAAGGGCGTGGCCCAGAAAATCGTGAGATTCGACGCGGCGCGGGCCCAACAAAACGGCGCTTATGCGAATCCAGGGCCGGATAGGCGGTCGCAGAGCATCAATCTTCGGCTCCCGAACCCGCCTTCGCTGCTGCTCTGCGCAGTATCAGTCAGGCCCCGCGTCAGCTTAGTCAGCCGGGTTGGGGAAAGGGCGGGGCAGTTTAGAACCCGCGTGCGCGGCTCTGCCCTCCCTGCGTCTCCCTATGGCACCAGCTCAGAATCTTGCGGTGCGGCCATTCGAAGCTGTCATTCGCCGCAACTGCGCCATTGACCCGGTCTGTCCGGCATGACGATCACTGGAGGCTGAAACGTATGAGTTTTGTCCCAACTATCTATAAAACGCCTGTTGCTGCGATTCGACATGACGACGGTAGCCACTCATGGTTTTGAACACATAGAACCGGTTTTGAGCGATGTTCAGCTCTTTAAGTCTGGTTCAAACACCTTCTCGTTCATTGATCGATCCCAGCCCTTCCAAGAACAACGGCTGCAAATCGGGTGTGCATGAGTTGGACATGAGGATGTACCCCTCAGGGATTTCCATGAGAACACGTTTCGTAATTCTTCCGGAGTGAATGGGCCACCCGTCGTCTTTTATGGAAGTGACCTCCTCGTCCATAGCTTCGATGAGACTCTGGGACACCGAGGCCAAGCCTTGGCTTGTGTTCGCTGCCAGTCGCCCTGCTATTATGGGTGAGAACGTCACGACATCATCATATTCGACCTTGTGCCAAACAGGGAGAATTCGCTTTCGTGCTAGTGTCTCGAGTGAAAATAGTCCATCGACTTCCGCTCGCGTCCACGTCTTCGAAAGAAAGTGCGGGCTCATGACAACGACACCATAGGCCGAGTTTAGCAAGCCCACATCAATCTTCTCCCGAATGCTGTCACCGACTTTGATCTCCGCTTCATCCAGCCAGACCTTGAGGCCAGCGCGCAGAAAACTATCGGCTAGCGGCCTTGCGACGTCGGCTTTGTCCTCCGAAGCGTGAGAGATAAAAACGTGCCAGTCAAAATCCATTGTACATGTGCCCTAGCGGTGGTTTCTCAGCTGGAGCCTACCCTGCTCATCCGCGTTTAGCAGCCGCCCTCCATCGTCTGCGTCGGTGCCTCTCTTGGCAAAAGCTGTTGTTCACATTGGAGATTCGTGTTCCGCTTTGGTTCCGTCCATGTTATCTACAGCTAGGTGGAAGTAACGAGGTTGGCACTACATGTCGAAGCGACTCTTCATCAGTCACTCTTGGACGTACAGCGAACGCTATCTCTCTATGGTAGGCTTGCTGGAGCGACGTCCCTTTTTCAGCTTTACGAACTACTCCGTGCCTCAGGCAAAGGCCTTTGGGCCTATGAGTAACGCAGCGATGAAAGAGCAGCTGCGCAACCAAATCAGGCCTGTTCAGTGCGTCATTATCATTGGTGGGATGTGGACCAACCACAGCGACTGGATTCAATTCGAGATGGATTTTGCTAAAGAGATTGGCAAGCCAATCCTCGGAGTGCGCCCTCGCTCGGCCAAGGTGATGCCTTACGCCGTGACCTCCATCGCAGATCGGGTAGTGAACTGGAACGCCGATTCCATCGTTGCTGGGATTCGAGCAATCTCATGACACCTAGCAAACTCGACTTTCCCGCTCTCTATTCGAGTGCGGATACGGCGTCGGCGAAGGCACAGAGAGGTTTCTGGCGTACGATCAGGGCCGAGTATGCTCTTCTTTTCTTGGTTGCGTGCTTGAGCCTAGGCCGGGGCATCTTCGGGCCAAGCCTCATTCTTCTAAACCTCCTTCTGATGATCTTGGCGGGCTTGTTCGTTTACAAAGTCCACAAGAAACTCGATCAGGACTGGTATCGCTGCCGCGCGCTGGCTGAGTCAGTCAAAACTTCGACATGGCGCTTCGCGATGAGGGCGCACCCGTTTCAGGATGCTGAGAATATCGACCTTCCGAAAGCAGAGCTTCGCAATCTTCTTAGGGATATCCTCAGGGCAAATACACATCTCGCAGAAAAGCTGGAACACTCCGAATCTGATGAAGCATTGTTCAAAGAATCCATGCTCGCTGCTCGGAAAATGTCCTTGGAAGATCGGCTTGCCTTTTACGTGAAGCACCGCATCGACGATCAGAAGGGCTGGTATGCGAAGAAGGTTAAGGAAAACAAAGAAGGTCTTACCTTCTGGTTTCGAGCAACTATCGGAGCATATATTCTTGCCGGAATTTCTCTTAACAGCACACAGCTTGGCTTCGGATGGGCGAGCTACGCTTTCGATCCGTTGATCGTTGTGGTGACTTCTGCCATCGGCTGGCTTCAGATGAAACGACACAGCGAACTTATGGCGAGCTATAACCTTACAGCTCATGAAATTGGGATAATTAGAAGCAATTCTGGCTCCGTGAAGACTGAAGGCGAGTTGTCAGAATTCGTGAATGAAGCAGAGCTCGCATTTTCCAGAGAACACACGCAGTGGGTTGCAAGGAGAGATGCTGTCTAAGCGCAAATCTCTTAGCTAGAAACATTTACGAGGATCAACGCATGTTAAAAATCACCGGGCTCGATAAGCTTCAGAAAGAATTAAAGCAGGCACAGGACGCTCTCGACAACCTTGATGGTGAACTGGGGGTGGTGTCTTTCAATCCAGAGGACCCTGCCAGCATCGACCAAGCAATTTCTCAGGTTGAACAGATAATCGATCAGCGTGTGGCTGGACTGGAGAGAAATCCTATTGTGGCCTCCTTTGTTGAGCAAATGAAAGAACAATACCGAGAGGGCATCTTGGAGAAAGCCGCCGAAGCACGACTCGAGGGAGATGAATGAGTTCCAAGCAAGACCTCTTCAAGCAAATCAATAACGCAATCCTAGATATTCAGGGTGCGGATTTTCAATCTTTCGCCACCCCCCTCAAGAGGTTGGCGCGACTGCTGCAGCACGAAGACCTTGAGCCCTTTAATGAAAAGCTGACCGCCGGATTGGACTTCGTCAAGTTCCTTGAGGAAAGCGAAGCGTCTCAGGACGGTATGATTGGCAGCGCCGAGTTAGCATGGCCGGACGACGACCAAGAGATTCTTGGATTGCAACTGCTTTTGATTCTAAAGTTTGCAGACGAGCCTAGGAATGTAGCGGACTTCGGTCACACGTTTTTCTATACAGGCAGCAACAAGTTTATTAGCAGCATTCGCGCCGTTGTAAGCCAAGTAATCATTCCATTTGCGCGAGACTACAAGGCGTTCGTAGAAAGCGAGGGGATTGTGAAGCCTAGCCTCATTATTCCCATGACGAACAAGGTATTCATCGTGCACGGGCATGATGGTGAAGCACGGGAGACCGTCGCTCGTTTTCTTCAGAACATTGGTTTTACCCCCGTAATCCTGAACCAAGAGGCCAATCAAGGGCGGACCATCATCGAGAAGATCGAAGCCCATTCTGATGTCGGGTTCGCAGTCGTTCTTCTTACTCCCGATGATCTTGGGCAAGCCAGGACTGAGAATGATCTGCAGCCACGCGCTCGGCAAAATGTGTTACTGGAACTCGGCTACTTCATGGCCCTCTTGGGACGAAGTAAAGTCTGCGTGCTTCGCAAAGGCGAGGTTTCCGTCCCGAGCGACTTCGCGGGTGTCGTCTGGGAAGAAATGGACAGTGCCGGTGGCTGGAAGCTGAAGCTCGCACGCGAGCTCCAGGTCGCCGGACACACTGTCAACATGGCCAATATGCTGGCCTAGGACGCGCTCGGAGACCACGACCATATCTCTCTACTCTTTCTGCCGAGAGGCAGCGCTCACAATGGGGTCACACATTTTGCAGAGGGCGATTTGGATCAGGTCATGCAGACGTCGGAACACGGGTCTAAAAGAAACTATCTGCCTAGCCTGGCTTCGCTGACGCGCTACTGACCTTTCTAGATGCGCAAAACGCGCAACTCCATGGGGGCTCCGGAATAACGAAGATGGCGTCGGATTTCACTTCGACTTCCGCCTATTGCCGAATACATAGCGTTGGTGAGTCCCGTCGGTGAGGTGGCTTAAAGACGGCGACGGCGACGGCGCGGCCGATCGGGACTTGGCACTCCATGATTGAATGTTGGTCCATTCGGCTGACATGTCTTCCGTCAGCGGAGTGATGCCGTCGCTCGATGTCTTGCCTTCCGCAGTGTTCTGCTTTTTCCACCGTCGGCGATAGGGCCCGGTCTGGCTAACTAAATGTTCACTTTTTGTTCGTTATCGCGTAAGGGAAATTATGTTAATATAATAGGTCAGAAGACAGCGCTTCGAAAACATCTAGTATGCGTGGCATCGGCGGCGGGGCGCCTTCTGCAATAACCGTAAACGTCGTCAGGCGCTTGCCATTCCACGCCCGACTAGGCATTCAGATTGGCGGCTCAACCTAAGCAGCTTCCGCTGAGTCGATACTTGCGCTCGCAGCCAGTCCGAATCTCGGTTAATGTAGGCTCTCGCTCGGTTTAGATGCGAACCGCGCGCTGTTTCGCGCTTCCCAGATGCGCCGCCAGCGCCTCTTCCGCGGCTGCTGCATCGCGTGCGATCAGCGCATCGATAAGAGCAAGGTGTTCGTCCATGACGGAAACCACGAGTGCTGGCAGCATCCGCGTGTCTTCGTTGCGGATCAGCCGGATTTTGATCGAGTTGGTGCGGTAGATCGCCGAGATGATGTCATTGTCGAGCGCGTCGATCATCCGGTCGTGCATGTCCCAGTCCATCTGCTGCGCGGTGGCCAGAAGCTGCGGGCTCACCCCCTGCAACGCCGCCTCGCGAATGTCGAGATGGCGGCGCCGCAACTCCTGAAGTTCGTCGTCGGTCGCGACCGTGACGAAGTTGCGCACCGCCTCACGCTCGAGCACCGCGCGCAATTGGAACGCGTTGCGGATCAGGCCAACGTCCACCTGCACGATCTGCAACCCGCGGTTCGGCACGGTGCGGATCAGGCCATCCGCCTCAAGCCGGGGGATCATCTCGCGGATCGCACCTAGTGGCATGCCGGTGATCTTCACCAATTCGCGCTGCGACACGAACTGTCCCATCGAGATCTGACGGGACAGAAGCTGTTCGGTGAATGTCTCGTAGGCCTGGTCGCGCAGCGTCATGTCTTTCTCCGTCAGGGGACCTGTGTGGCCGCGAGTTCTTCCACGCGGGGGGCCAGTGCGGCAACCACTGACGCGTCGGCAGGCTGCAGAGGCGCGCGGGTGCGTTGCCATCCGTCCTCGCCGCGGGCAGCGCCGACAAGCGCCTTGACCAGCGGTGTCACCGGAACCTGCACAATCTCGTCCACGAGGGAATCCAACGCGGGCTGCGGCTCGCCCGCGTGCACGAGGCCCCGCATCACCCCGGGAAGCAGGTTGGCCATGCCGCTGATCGCGCCGGCACCACCAAGCGGGGCCGCGCGGGCAAGCAGCCGCTCGTCACCGATCAGGATCGCCAGATCGTCCATCGGCAAGAGCGCCGCCGCGTGATCCCAGCTGCCCGCGCTGTCCTTGACGCCGTAGATCGCCGCGCCGCAGGCATCCTTCAGGCGGCGCACCAGCGGTGCATCAAAGCTGACGCCGGTGACTTGCGGAATATGGTAGAGGATGATCTCGGGGCTGGCATCGCCAAGGCGCGCGACAAATTCGGTCACCCAAGTGAAGAGCGCATCGTCGGTGATACCCTTGAAGTAGAACGGCGGCGCCAGCAGCAAGCGCGATGCCCCGCCCCTGAAAGCGGCCCGGGCCTGAGCCTCTGCGGTCTCGGGATCACAGGCTGCAATGCCGACGGTGATCCTGTCGGCGGGCACGCCCGCGTCTTTCACAGCGTCCAGCATCGCCGCGCGCTCGGTCATGCCAAGCGAGGCACCTTCGCCCGTGGTGCCGTAGAGCGTGATCCCGTCCACCCCCTGCCCCACGACATCGGCGGCATGCGCCGCCAGCCGCGCAAGATCCACCGATCCGCTTTCGGTGAACGGTGTCACCATGGCCACCGAGACCCCGAAAAGATGGGCACGGGGCGCGCTTTTGGCGCTCTGGTCAAGGGTCAAAGGGGCGGACATGTGTTTCTCCAAGGCTGAATGCATGACTGACATGTTGGTGGGTTGACAGTGATATTGCAAGCTGTAAATTTCGAAGCAGTTGGTGCCCTAGAGGAGGAGTGCGCTGCATGGACGGAGGAGTCCCCAATCCTGCATGCCAGCCGGAGGCCTTGGCCGCGATGCTGTCCGGACTACCCGAGATCGCGCGCGCTGCGCTTGTCGATCCGGTGCCGCCGCGCAATTGGAACGACTGGTCAGCGCTCGCGCCGGAAGCGCCTGCCGCGCTGTTCTGTCCACGCTCTGCCGAACAGGTCTCGGCGATCCTCGCCGCCGCCAATGCCGCACGCGTGCCGGTGGTGCCGCAAGGCGGTTTGACCGGGCTTTGCGGCGGAGCGCGCCCGATCGCGGGCGGCATTGCGCTGTCGCTCGAGAAAATGGTCGGCATCGAGGAAATCGACGAGGCATCTGCCACGATGACGGTGCTCGCGGGAACACCGCTTGAGACTATCCAGAAGGCCGCCGCCGAGCGCGGGCTGTTCTTCTCGCTCGACCTCGGCGCGCGCGGTTCCTGCGCCATCGGCGGCAATGCCGGAACCAATGCGGGCGGCAATCGGGTGATCCGCTATGGCATGATGCGCGACCTCGTGCTCGGCGCCGAGGTGGTGCTGCCCGATGGCACCATCGTCAACGCGCTGTCCAAGCTCATCAAGAATAACACCGGCTACGACGTGCGGCAGCTGTTCATCGGCTCGGAGGGCACGCTTGGGGTGATCACCCGCTTGGTGCTTCGCCTGCACCCTGCCCCCGGCTGCACCCATGCGGCGATCTGCGGCCTGTCGGATTATGGCAAGGTGGTCGATCTGCTGCGCGGCGCGCGGCGCAAGCTGGGACCGACGCTTTCCGCATTCGAGGCGATGTGGCCAGACTACTGGCAGGTGGCCTGCGCTGTGCCGGGGGTGCGCGATCCGCTCGAGGGGACCCACGCCCATACCGTGCTGATCGAGGCGCAGGGCACCGACGAAGAGATCGACGGGCCGCGCTTCATGGCCTTTCTCGAGGCGTTGTTCGAAGAAGGGGTGATCGAGGACGCAGCGATCTCGCAGAGTCTCTCGGACGTGCAGTCCTTCTGGGGCGTGCGCGATGCCTGCGCCGAGTTCAAGACCACGCTGGGGCCGCACCATGCCTATGACGTCGGCCTGCCTACGGGACAGATGGACGCCTTTGCCGATGCCTGCCGTGACGCCGTGGCCGCGGCGGTGCCCGGAGGTCGGTCGGTCTATTACGGCCATATCGGCGACGGCAACCTGCACCTGCTGGCTTGGGTGCCGGGAGCAGAACCGCAGCCGGGCGAGGCGCTCGACGAGGCGGTCTATGCCACGGTGCGCGCTTTCGGCGGCTCGGTTTCCGCCGAGCACGGCATCGGCACGACCAAGAAGAAATATCTCGAATTCTCCCGCACGCCGGAGGAACTGGAGGTGATGCGCCGGGTCAAACACGCACTTGATCCCAACGGCATCCTCAACCCCGGCAAGGTGATCGACGCATGAGACTGCTCCGCGCACTAGAGGCGCATTTCGAGCGCGCCATCCTTGCCACCATCCTCTTCGCGCTGGTCGCGATCCTCGCCGCGCAGGTGGTGTTTCGCTACATCGTTGGCTCGCCGCTGGTGTGGTCCGAGGAACTGGCCCGCTACCTTCTGGTCTGGTGCACTTTCATCGGCGTGAGCCTCGCGGTGCGCGAGGGACGCAATATCTCGGTCGATCTGCTGCCGGTGCTCTGCGGCACGCGCTGGCTGCGCGCCTTCGCGGTGCTGGCGCTGCTCGGCTCCGGGCTCTTCTTCGCCCTGATGGTCTGGTACTCGGTGCCCCTCACCCAGCGGATCGCGAAGATCGGACAGGCCTCGCCGGGGCTGGGGATACAGATGTGGCTGGTCTACCTCGCGGTGCCGGTCGGCATGGGCATGGCCTTGCTGCGCGCCCTTCAGGCGCTCTGGCTGCTGGTCCGCGACGGGGCCGTTCCGGGCCTTGACCTGACGGACGAGCACGCCGTCATCCACGAAGACGTGTAGGGGGCCATGATGCTTGCCGTTTATTCTCTTGGCTTCTTTATCGTCGTCTTGCTGCTGAGCATTCCGGTTGCCTTCGCGCTCGGTTACGCGGCGCTGCTGCCCGGCTGGCTTGGCGCTCCGACCAACCCGGGGCAAGTGGTACGCTCGGTGGTCACTGCGCTCGACAGCTTCCCGCTGCTGGCAGTCCCGCTGTTCATCTTGGCGGGCGAGATCATGACGCAGGGCGGGCTGGCCCGCCGTCTGTTCAGCTTTGCGGACGCGGTCTTCGGCCGGTTCCGCGGCGGTTTGGCGATGTCTACCGTGGCGGCCTGCATGCTGTTCGGAGCGATCTCCGGCAGCTCGCCCGCGACGGTGGCGGCGATCGGGTCCATGGCGGTACCCTTGCTGGTGGCGCGCGGCTACGACCTTCGCTTCGCGACCGCATTGGTCACCGCGGCGGGCACGCTCGGCGTCATCGTCCCGCCCTCAATCCCGATGATCATCTACGGCATGTCCGCGCAGGTTTCGGTCTCGGCGCTGTTCATTGGCGGCATTGGCCCGGCCCTTGTGATTGGCGCGCTGCTGATGCTCTACGCCCATTTCTACGGGCGCAAACACGCCGCGCGGATCACCTCTGACGCCGGAACGGTGAGCGCTGCGAAAGCCTTCCGCCAAAGCTTTTGGGCCCTCGTCGCGCCTGTCTTCGTGCTGGGCGGCATCTATGCCGGGGCGTTCACCCCGACCGAGGCAGCGGCCATCGCCTGCGTCTATGGCGGCTTTGTCGCCATGGTGATCTTCCGCGAGCTTTCGCCGTCCGATCTGGGCCGCGTGCTGGTCAACACAGGGCTGACCATCGCACCGATCCTGATCATCGCCGGAACCGGGGCGGCGCTTGGCCGGGTGCTGACACTGCTGCAGGTGCCTGCCGCTATCGGCGAGTTCATCGGCGGCGCGATTGACGAGCGGATCATCCTGCTGCTGCTCATCAACGTGATCCTGCTGGGCGTTGGCATGGTCATGGAAACGCTCTCGGCGATCATCGTGTTGACCCCGATCCTGCTGCCCGTGCTCGCCCCTTACGGCGTCGATCCGGTGCATTTCGGACTGATCATGGTGGTCAATCTTGCGATCGGCTTTGCGACGCCGCCGGTGGGGGTAAACATCTATGTCGCGAGCGGCATCACCAAGCTTTCGGTGATCCAGATCTGCCGCGGCCTCGTGATCCCCATCGCCTTGCTTATCATCGGCCTTCTGGTCGTCACCTATTGGCCGGGGCTGACGCTCTGGCTGCCAAGTCTCGCCGGTTGACGACCGCCGAGCGCAACACCCACAGGGAGGACACCACCATGAACTTGAAGACGCTTTCGGTATCAGCAGTGCTCGCGCTTGGCGCAGCGATGCCCGCCGCCGCCGCCGATTACACGATGATCCTCGCGCATACGCTCAACGACAAGTCGCACCCGCTCTACCAAGCGTTCGACAAGATCGAAAAAGAGATCGAGGAAAAATCCGACGGCCGGATCGACGTGCAGCAGCAGGGCGGCGGCGCATTGGGCGGAGACCGCGAACTGATGGAGTCGCTGATGCTGGGCGACGTGCAGTTCGTACCGACCTCGACCTCGGGCGCGGTGCAGTTTGTGCCGGAATTCGCAGCCTTCGAAATTCCTTACGTTTTCCCGACCGACACGGCCCGGCTGCGCACTATCCTCAACGACAGCGAGTTCTCGGCCTTCATCGACGGCAAGCTGGCGGAGAATGGCATCAAATTCGGCCTGTTCCACAACGCTGGCTTCCGGCAGCTCACCACCTCCGAAGTTGCGGTGCACACGCCGGAGGACATCAAGTCGAACAACCTGCGTATCCGCGTGCCCGAGAACCCCTATTCGGTCGCGACCTGGGAAGCCATCGGCGCCGCCCCGACCCCGATTGCGTTCCCCGAGCTCTACGGCGCGCTGCAGCAGAACGTGGTGGACGGTCAGGAAAACCCCTTCGGCCACATCCTGTCGCAGCGGTTCTATGAGGTGCAGAAATATCTGACCACAACCAGCCACATCCTGCTGGCCAACGTGAACCTCATCAACAAGGAGTGGTACGACAGCCTGCCCGAGGATCTGCAGCAAGTGGTCGACGAGGTGCTTGTGGATGCTGCCAACTTTGAGTGGGACGTGCAGGACGAAATGCTGAGCGAGCAGCGCGCACAGATCGCCGAGCATATGGAGATCATCGACCTCAGCGAAGACGAACTGCAGCAGTTCCGCGATGCGACCGCGCCGCTGCAGGACATGGTGCGTGAGAAGATCGGCGACGAGGCCGTGGACTCGCTGCTGAGCGCGATCAACGCCAACAGCTGATGAGACATAGGCGTGGGGCGGCATTTGCTGTCCCACGCCATCGCCGATGCGAGCTTCCTCCCCGGGATGTTAAACGGAGTGGGACCGGCACCCAGCGCCAGATCGCGCGGCACTCTAGCTGTTGATCCGTGTCGCGATGCGGGCTCCCGCCCCCTCAAACGCACACTGGCCAAGACGCAAATTCCTGAAGGAACATCCGCATGACCATCACTGCATCCACGCCCCGGCCTGTTGGCGACACCGGGCTGACCCTCACCGCCCTTGGCATCGGCACGGCGCCTCTTGGCGGCCTCTATGCCGATGTTCCGCGTGAGCAGGCGCTGGCCACGCTTGAATGCGCTTGGGACCTTGGCATCCGTTATTTCGACACCGCGCCGATGTATGGGCTCACCCGCTCCGAGCATCTCGTCGGGCACGTGCTGCGCGAGAAGGACGACAGCTACGCGCTCTCGACCAAGGTGGGCCGGCTGATGACCACCGAGCGGCACGGTCGGCCACTCCCCCCCGAACCGCCGAAGAACCCGCTCGATCCCGGCTTCGTCAACGCCCTGCCCTTCCGCGAGGTCTTTGACTATTCGTATGATGCCGTGATGCGGAGCTATGACGACAGCCAGCAACGACTCGGCCTGCGCCGGATCGACCTGCTCTACGTCCACGACATCGGCCCGGTCACCCATGGAGAGGCGAACGCCCACCATTGGAACGCCCTGACCAAGGGCGGCGGCTTCCGCGCCCTTCAAGAGCTGAAATCTGCTGGCGACATCAAGGGCTTCGGGCTTGGCGTCAACGAATGGGAGGTGATCCGCGACGCGCTGGAGGAAACCGACCTCGATTGCTGCATGTTGGCTGGGCGCTATTCGCTTCTTGACCGCGATGCCGAAGACAGCTTCCTGCCGATCGCGCAAAAGCGCGGTGTCGCGCTGGCGCTTGGCGGGGTCTATAATTCCGGCATTCTCGCTGCACCCAAGGGCGGGCGGCGCAAGTTCAACTATGCTGACGCACCTGCCGAAATCATCGCCCGCGTCGAGGCGCTTCGCGAGGTCTGCGACGGCTACGGCGTGCCATTGGCCGCCGCAGCGATCCGCTTCCCGATCCGGCACCCTGCTGTCACCTCTGTGGTGATCGGCGCCAAGAGCCCCGAGCAGCTTCAACAGAATGTCGACTGGTTCGGTACCCAATTGCCGGACGGCCTCTGGTCCGACCTCGACGCCGCGCTTCTCGCGACCCAAGGCCACTGAAAAAGGGCTTCGACAATGCTCAAAAATATCGACCCGCTGCTGACCGGGGACCTGCTCGCCATCCTGCGCGACATGGGGCACGGCGACGAAATCGTCCTGACCGACGCCAACTTTCCGGCGGCCGCCTTGGCCCGGCGCCTGATCCGCCTGCCGGGCATCGGTGTTGACCGCGTCGCCGAAGCAATTCTTTCGGTCATGCCCCTCGACGATTTTGTCGATGCCCCTGCCGCCGCCATGTCGTCTCCCGACGGTCGCCCGCCGATCTACGATGACTTTGATCGTATCCTTTCCGATGCCGCAGGCGCGCCGGTCACGATGGAGGAGATTGACCGCTTTGCCTTCTACGACCGCGCAAAGACCGCCTATGCCATCGTGGCGACGGGCGAACGGCGGCTCTACGCCAACCTCATTCTCAAGAAAGGGGTGCTGCGGGCATGACGATCGACGCCCATCAGCACTTCTGGCAGGTCGACCGCGGAGACTACGCTTGGATGACGCCGGACCTGACCCCGCTGTTGCGTGACTTCGGGCCCGAAGACCTTGCGCCCCTGATGGCCGAGGCCGGGATCGAACGCAGCATCGTCGTGCAGGCCGCAGAAACCGAGGCCGAGACGGATTTCCTGCTCGATCTTGCCGCACGGTCCGATTTCGTCGCGGGCGTGGTGGGTTGGCTCGACATGACCTCGCCGGATTTCGCCGCGCGGCTCGACCATTACGCGGAGCATCCGAAGTGGCTGGGGCTTCGGCCCATGCTGCAGGACCACGACCCCGCCCTCATCACCTCGGATGCCTTTCGGGCCAACCTCCGGGAGGTCGCCCGGCGCGGCGTGCCGTTCGATATCCTGACCTTCCCGCGCCACCTGCCTGCGCTTCTGCAGGTGCTGCCCGACGTGCCCGGTCTGCGCGGCGTTGTCGACCATATGTCAAAGCCGGACATGACCTCTGGCGAGCTTGGACAATGGGGAGAGGACATCACCCGCATCGCCGCGCACCCCAACCTTTCGTGCAAAATCTCGGGCATGGTGACTGAGGCAGGAGCGGATTGGACCGCAGAACGCATCCGCCCCTTCCTGAGCCACGTGGCACGGGCCTTCGGTCCCGACAGGCTGATTTTCGGAACCGACTGGCCGGTGTGCACGCTCGCCGCGACCCATGCCGAGGTCACTGCGCTCGCCCGCTCGCTCCTCGGCGAGCTCTACACCTCCGAAGATCTCACCAAGATCTTTGAAACCAATGCGGCCCAATTCTACCGGCTCCCCGCACGCTGATCTGCTCGATACCACGGTTCAACGCTCGGCCTGGGCGTGGCGGTTTGTCCAGGCTCCTATGAAACTTGGTAGAAGGCTGGAGTTCGTCGAGACGCTCACACGGTAGGGCGTCTCGCCACTCGATTAGGACGCACATGCCACCGGCAGAGATCCAAACATCAATGCTCTAGTAGACGCCGGAAAGGACTTTAAGATGCACGGCTCGATCCGGAACTTCACCCGCACGGCAAACACCTAATCGCAGGCGAATAGATCGCCACCGATGCGCAACCTTCCTCCCAGGCCGTTACCGGCCCGGGGCACCAATTCTGCGTCGGCACCCCCGATCTCGTTGATCAGGCCTTCAAGGCCGCTGAAGACGCTACGGCTACACCACGCGCGCCGCCCGCGCCGAGTTCCTGAACGCCATTGCCGATGAGATCGAGGCCCGCGCCGAGGCGATCACCGAGATCGGCACGCAGGAAACCGGCCTGCCCGAGGCGCGCCTGCAGGG
>JBLXGS010000029.1:0-48339 GCA_048381755.1 Roseobacteraceae bacterium | reverse complement strand
CCATACCGGCCCGCGGACATGAACATAGCCGCATCAACGAGGCCTTACACATGACCGCAACAGATCCAGTTCCTGACCCTACCAAAACAGACCTTGCACCACAGGGGGCATCCACACATGTTGGGCGGACAAACCATCAGGATCATGTCAGGGCGGGGGTGAGCGGGCGCCAGCCCGTCGAGCCCCTGCCCTGCCCTTCAGTCCCATGCGAGACGCGCGCGCCGCGCGGCTCTCTCCTGAGAATTCAAGTGCCGCCACCAGAAGCTGCGAGGCTGGCAAACGTCAGGACGCAGCCCGGATGTCCACCGCGGAAAAATTCGCGAGGCCGGGGCTCAGGAAGATCGCGGGAACACAAGGCACCCGCACAAGCCGGAGGCGGAGCCGCAGGGAACGGTCGTCACCCGAAGGGCCGAGACGTCCCTCTTGATCGACCATGGCGCCGCGGCGCGGGCTGGCTCAAAAGAGACGACATGCGCCGCACTTGGGCCGCAGGGAGAGCGAGGGGGTAAGGCTCGGGTCGTAGGCGGGCACAGTCCGCCGGAGACTAGGACGCGGTCCTGAACGATCGCGAGCTTGGCTCGGGAGCGTGCACGGGCAGGATGGGGCCCCAACATTCCAAGCTCGATTGCCCACTACGAGCATGCACCAACAGCACGGAGGACTCGCCAGCAGGACAGGACGAAATGGCTTCCTATGTGTTGCCTTCCGTTCTGGCCGACCCCCAGCTGATGATGTGTCACCCGACGCGCCCTCGGCTGTCTTTAGAGTTTCTGCGCCTGTTCATCGCAGGATCGAGTAGACAATTCCACGCTCATCTGGGTTTCAACTTTAACCGAAAAGAATCTGGCGGTGAGAAGACAAGCGAGCTCCGCAGTGCCGTAAATTCTACCGCCCCTAGAAACTTTGTCAGGCGACACGGCAAACTGACCCCCTGTCGACATGAGGAACTGCCCCCTCCTGTGGATAGGAGGTTTCAAGATGACCGAGTTGAGGAATGGTCTTTCACCGACGGTGGTGTCGGGGAGGATCGAGATGCGGACGCCGGACGAAGTGTCGGCCATGCTTGCGTTGAAGGCGTGCGGTTGGGGGAGCAAGCGGATCGCGGCCGAGCTTGGGTGCTCCCGGAACACGGTGAAGCGATGGCTGGCGGAGGGCGGCTGGTGCGCCGCGAAGGCCCAGCGTCGGCCCCGGGCGCTCGATGGTCATGAGGCGTGGCTGGGCGAACGGTTCCGCCGCCATGCCGGCAATGCCGACGTGGTCCGTCAGGAACTCGCGGCGGAGCTCGGGATCGCGGTGAGCCTGCGCACGGTCGAGCGCGCGGTCGCCCACCTGCGACAGGAGTTGCGCGCCGAGGCTCGTGCGACGGTGCGCTTCGAGACGCGGCCCGGTCAGCAGTTGCAGATCGACTTCGGCGAGCGGCGTGTCGCGATCGGGGACCAGATGGAGAAGGTATTCTTTTTCGTCGCCACGCTCGGCTATTCCCGCAGGCTTCACGCCCGGGCTTACCGGGGTGAACGCCAGGAGCACTGGTTCGATGGCATGGAGAGCTGCTTCCGGGCCTTTGGCGGTGTGCCCGAGGAGGTGCTGCTCGACAATGCCCGGGCGCTGATCCAGCACCATGACCCGGTCTCACGCGAGGTGGTCGTGAATCCGAAGCTGCATGCTTTCGCCCGGCACTGGGGCTTCAAGGTGAAGGCCTGCGCGCCCTACCGAGCCCGGACGAAGGGCAAGGACGAGCGTGGCGTCGGCTACGTGAAGAAGAACGCAGTCGCCGGTCGGCAGTTCGAGAGCTTCGCCGCGCTCGAAGCGCACCTGGATGCCTGGACACGCGATGTGGCGGACGTCCGGATCCACGGCACGACCGGCGAGGCGCCACGGCTACGGTTTGATCGGGACGAGGCGCGTGTCCTGCGGCCCATTGCGGGGATCCCACCCTTCCTGGCGAGCCGGGAACTGGTTCGGAAAGTGACCTCCGACTGCTCGGTCGAGGTCGACGGCAATGCCTATTCCGTGCCTTGGAGGCTGATCGGCGAGCGGGTGACTGTCATCGTGGCGGGCCCGGACCTGCGCGTCCAGCATGCCGGGCAGGATGTCGCGCGCCATGCGGTGCGCAGCGGTCGCCATGGACGCGTCGCCGATCCGGCCCATTTTGCCGATATCGGACGCCGCAGGGCAGTTTGTCCGACACCGGAGGCGCCAACGCTACTTCGGCCGCTGAGCGAGTATGACGCTGTCGCGGGAGGGGCTTGGTGATGCTGCCCGATCTGCCCGACCATCTGGACCGGATGCTGACGCGCCTGAAGCTGACAGCCATACGGGATCAGCTCGACAGCTTGCTCGACGAAGCCGGGCGCCGCGAGCTCACGATCCGCGAGGCGCTGACCATGCTGTGTGAACGCGAGATCGCGCGCAAGGACCAGCGCCGGATCGAGATGAGCTTCGGCCTGGCCCGCTTCCCGTTCCACCGCGATCTCACCGGGTTCGACTACGCCGCGCAGCCCTCCATCGACCGCGGCCAGATCCGGGACCTCGCCACGGGGCGCTTCATCGCCAATGGCGAGGCGGTGCTACTTCTCGGGCCGCCCGGTGTCGGCAAGACGCATCTGGCCGTTGCCATCGGCCGTGAGGCCATCGTCGCTGGCTACACCGTGCTGTTCGTGCCGGCGACGACGCTGGTCGCGACGCTGGCCAAGGCCCACACCGAGGGGCGGCTGGAAGAAAAGCTCACCCATTACGCCAAGCCGAAGCTGCTGATCGTCGATGAGCTCGGCTACCTCCCGTTCGAGCCAGATGCCGCCCACCTGTTCTTCCAGCTCGTCAGTCGCCGGTATGAACGTGGCGCCTTGCTGGTGACCTCGAACCGGGCGGTGGGAGAATGGGGCACCGTCTTCGGCGACCCCGTGGTTGCCACCGCGATCCTCGATCGGATGCTGCACCACAGCCATGTGGTCACCATCCGCGGCGAAAGCTACCGACTACGCGAAAAGCGGCGGAGCGGCCTTCTGCAGAAGGCCGCTCCGCCGCAAGACAACACCAATATTCAGCCCAGAATGGAGGGGGGCAGTTCTTCGTGACGCCGAGGGGTCAGTTCCTGATGTCGTTTGACAAACTTGATGGATGCGCCATGGCTCCGGTCCCCTGTTCCAAACAAAAAGCGGCGGACACGATCTCCCTCCTTAGGCCATGCTTTGTTGTCACTCGCCAGTTTGGAAGCAGCACCGGTTCATCTGCCCGTTTCGTTTGGCCTGACCTGCATCCAGGCTCTTTGCCCGATTGAAACTGCGGCTCGGCCTTCTGTTGCCTACGCTCTGGAGCCGGCGCTTCAACGTGGGGAGGCGTTTGATGTGTTTGCGTTCTGGGGCCACCACCAAATGCAACAGACTTGCTCGTCCGACTTGGGTGCAACAGGCAGGTTCGGAGCGGCGTGACATGGCTAGAGCGTCCCTTTCGTCGTCGTGTCCACCGCGGTGGACACGACGACATGAGCAAGACTGCCCGTGACCTAAGTCTCTTACTTCCGATCAGCCGCCGAGGAGTATGCTGCAGGGCAGGGGAAGGCAACACTTGTGTGTGGCGTGTCGCATATGCATTTGGAAAACATGGGCGGTTATCTCCGTTCGCTGCTTCAATGTACGAGCACATTGTGTCGAGTCGCAGTCTTTGGTTTGACGCAGGTTGCGAGGATTGAGCATGTGGCAGTCAAGGCGGTTGCGAAATTGCGCTGCTTCTTGCGATCGCCAGCCGGATGCCAGCAAGCGAAGCTGAGTTCCTTGACTTATGCGCTCTGAAAATCTGCGGTGACGTTGGACGGGCAATATCGTAGCTGACCTCAAAAAAGTTCGGTAGAGGAGCGTCATGCGTGAACTGGTCTGCCTATTGGCCTCATACATGACCTGTGAGTTCTATCGGCGCTGCAGCACTTCGTTGGCTAGGATTACAGTACTACGTGTGGTGCGTGTCCTTTGTCCATCGCGGTGGACACTGCCAGTTTCGCACTAAGACTAGCTGAGTAGATTTGGGGATGTCCGCATGGGGTGACATCGCAGATGTGAGGCGCATACACAATTCAGTGCTCTCGCCGCCTACTGTCTACCGCGGTGGACAGTAGGCGTGATGGATGTTCTGCTCTGGAAACCACTCTTATAGATTTCGTGGTTGCCCATGTTTTCACACTGCGGCCAAGCGTCTGACCACGCGTGCGACGTTAAAAGATGCCGCACGATTTCCTAGGGTGACTGACTGAAAATACGCGGGAAGATTGCGCACCCGATGTGCGATCTGGATCAGGTAGAGAACCGTTACTGTTGCTGCTTGAATGCCCTTGGTTTTCGCTGCCTGTATGTATGTTTGTTGGTCGATCCCAAGCATTGGTGCAAGATCGTAGGCATGTCTTTGCAGGTCATCCCAGGTTCGGATTGGGGATGTTGCAAAAGCCATTGCTTCTTTGCAGGTCTCAATTACTTCGGGAACCTTGAGATTTTTGGCGTGGTCAGATTCCAGTCTTTCTTTTTCTGACCTCTGATAGTGCCGGTCATTTTGCCCGTCATTGGCGGGCATTTTTGCGGAATTTGCGAGGCTCGTTTCCTCGACACAAGGAGTATCAGAGACTTCGGGGCAGGGGAGTTCTGCGAGAATTTGATGATACTCCGCGGTAGACAGGCTCCTGCGCAATTCGCGACGCAGGGATGTTGTAACCTCTGTTGGGCCTTCGGCAGCAGCCTCGATGTTGGCAAGGGAAACAAGCACCCGTTTGCGCAGGTAACGGATTTCGCGCTTCTCGATCTCAAGGTCTTCGGCAAGCCGACGCAGACGCTCAGATGCGGCAAAGAATGGTTCCAGAGACAAGCCGAAGCTCAAGGACATTCCCTGGCTAGATGTTACGCGGTACCTCTTCCCGTTAGGGCTGTCTTGGCGTTCGAGCAGCCCGGTTTCCTGCAGTCGGGTGATGTGCCTGCGCAGAGTGCGCTCGTCGATGTTGCCGGCGCGACGCGAGAGTTCTGCATTCGAGGCAAAAACAACGTTGCCCTGTCCAGGTCGAAGGAAACTCAGCAAGGCCTGTAGCGTCTGGATGTGGGCCGCTCGCAGGCCAAGGGTGCGCCGAGTGTCTCGGACTGCCCGAAGGATGTCCCAGGTGGCAGCCCTTGGGTCGCGCTGTTCCGAAGAACCACCATCGCGGGCCGGTGACGGCCGCGGAGTCATTTGATCGAATGCCATGTGTTACGTCACGCGACGCCGCAGAGCATGAGCCCGATGCCTTTCCTTGCGATAGGATCACAGGGATTAGGCAACAGATTAGATGTCCACCGAGTCGTGGAGTATCTTGACTGTATGTATGGAGGCTGCTACATCAAAGGTGCGAAGAATGATGAAGGGCTCTCCAACTTGGTTTGGGGGGCTCTTTGCTTTTTGGGTGTCTGATCGTGCTCCTGTGCTGCTCGGTTTGGTATCAGGCCGTTTGATTATTGCTTTCGGCCGGTTTCTTCGTGCCAGCGGTCAAGGAGGGAGCGGACAATATCGTCCGCACGCGCCTCGAGCCACAAGCCGAATTCGGGGTGCGCCTTGCGATCGAACTGGAGATTCAGGCGGTCATTTGTGCTCTTCATTATCGCGAGCGTGCTGCCGTCTTCGGCACGGACCTCAAGATGTCCACCGCGGTGGACATCCGCAGGTGGGAGGGAAGGGGCAGAGCGTGCGAGGCAAGCATTGAGGACTACCTGAAACCGCTTGCTTCCATCAGTGCCCGCTGGGAGGTCTACCACTGCAGCTTGCGCAATTTCGACCGAACTCTCACCAAGGGGAGCACAAGCTTTGGCAAGGTCGGACCACTGCCGCCGCCCGATGCCATGGGCGGGCCCGATGACCGGAACGATCTCTGCAGGGAGCGCGTCAAGCACAACCTTGTGGTTGGACACACCCTGCCGAGATAGGCCTAGCGCATCCTGAATAACCTGCGCGGGATAGCCTGCGACCTGTAATTCCCTGATAAATATGGCCTTCTCTATGAAGGACGGATCCAGCCTCAGGTTATTTTCCTGGCCTTGGGCAATCACCGACGCTTCGTCGTCCAGAGTTCGAACGATTGCTTTCGCCGGAATTCCGAGCTTCCGGATCGCAGCCAGACGCCGCCGCCCGTATACGATCTTGTACCGATCAGGAGTGGATGATTGCCGCACCAAGATCGGCACCTGCTGACCATGTGCGCGGATGCTCTCAGCAAGCTCGTCGATCTCGGGGCCATCGATGTTGAGACGATCCCGAAGACCGTCTTGTTCAATCAGCGCGGGGTCGATGTCTCGGATCGAATTGGCCGTTATCTCGCGGAGGCTTTCACGCAAACCGCTAACCGATCCGCCAAAGGAGCGCTTCGACGGGGCAGGGGAGGGGTCCTGCTGCAATGCTGAGGGCTGTTCGACCGCATCGCCAAATATCTTTCGTCCCATTAGCGCCCCCATGCCCTCTGGATCACCGTTTCGAGTTCATCAGCCACGCTGTTCGCAGAGCTTACGGCCCGGTCCAATGTCTTTCTTACAAACTGGCTCGGATCGACCTCGTAGACCGTTTGCTGGGTCATCCCGGCATCGCTGACGGCGGTAGACTTCAGGAAAGGTTCCGTAAGAACTTCGTGAAGGAGGATAGATCGTAGGTAGCTTGCCATCTGAGTTTGCGGACCATCGCTCGGCTCGTATCGGGTGATCAGGAATTTGACGAAATCCCAAGTCACCTTCCGGCCGATGGCATCTTCGACAGCTTCGACGGTCTCCGACGCAAGCTTGAGAAATTGGCTCATTGATGCGATGTCGAGCATGCTCGGCACCACGGTGACAAGCATGCCTGTCGACGCCGCCAACGCAGTGAGCGTCAGGAAGCCGAGCTGTGGCGGGCAGTCGATCAGGACGAGGTCGTAGTCCGCCTCGACTTCCTCCACTGCAAGGGTGAGTCTTTCCGCGAAGATCGGCTGGATACGGTTTGACAGTGCGTTGGCAGTCTCGGTCTCATACTCGGAAAGCATGAGGCCCGCCGGGACCATGTCGAGATTGTGGAAATAGGTCTTTCGGATCACAGAGGAGAGCGGCATCTGCTCTTCATAGCGAAGCGCGTCGTAGAGCGTCCCGCTTTCAGAAAATTCCAGCTCAGGCCGGAAACCGAAGAATGTCGTCAGCGAAGCTTGGGGATCCATGTCGAGCACGAGCACGCGATAGCCCCTCAGGGCGTATCTCTGGGCCAGATGAATGCAGCTGCTCGTCTTGGCCGAGCCGCCCTTGAAATTGACGACCGAGATGACCTGCAAGTGGTCATCCTGCCGTCTACCTGGCTTGTAGAGAGAGGCATTCTTGCCGGTCGCGGAAAGAATTTCCCGCAACGCAGTTACATCTTCTGCGGTGTAGTAGCGATGGCCTCGCGCATCCGTGTATACTTCAGGAAAACTGCCGTCCTTGTGCCGGTTTCGAAGATTGGAAGTGCTTACGCGGATCATCTCGGCAACTTCAGTCGAGGAGAAACGACGCAGCGACTTTCGGTCCTCTGGCTTGTAAGCAAGGCGCATCTGTCTATCGAGCGAGCCTGCGAGCGCAGCCGCATAGTCTCCGATTGCGCTGGAGCCGATTCCCTGCACGGGACTTGGCTGCTCGGCACGGTTGGACATGCTTGTCATCTCTGCTCTGCCTCACTTCGGGCCCGTTGTTGGGCTCTTCTGCGTCCTGACGCTAGATCGGTGATATAGCGTCGTACGCCGTCAGGACATGGATGACACTAAAGTCCGATTCCGACAAGACTTTTCTAAATCTAGGGTTCAGAGCGTAGAGCAACCACAATGGCGGTGACCCAGATTGGCCACGGCAGACCTCGATACATATTGCGACCTTATCCAAGGCCTCTTCCTGCGATTTGAGAACCTTGCGGGTACTTGCAGTTCCTAGATGGACTTTGCCTTGGCTTCCATTGAAGGGCTGACGTTAAACGGCCCCGATGGACGCCGTCAAAACGCGCCTGATCTCTGAGAGAAACGCTTCTGAAAGCCGCGAGAGAGGCGCATCCTTGAACGTCAGCACATTCAGCGGAAAACGGTAGTCGATGTCGAGCTGCGCAACATGTGTCCCCGCTGGCACGCGTCCGAAGATTGTGAACTCGTCCAGCAGGGTCAGGCCGATGTCCTCTTGGACGAGTGCACAAGCGGTGTTCATCAGTCGACACCTTGCTTGGTAATCAGGTGCCAGTCCGCGCTCCCTGAACATGTCGTCAATCATCCGTTGCTGAAATGCGTGCGTGCCGTAGCCGATCATCGGATAGCGCGCGACTTCGTCCAGCGTGACCCGGTCCCTGCCGGACAGCGAATGGGTGTCCGACATCAGGCAGACCAAAGGCGCCTCGGCGATGGTGAGGGTCTCGACGCGTGGATCTTTGAGGTCGTAGATCGTCAACGCAAAGTCGTAGCGTCGGAACTCGAGCATCGGCACCACCTCGTCGACGTGCAGGCTGCCGAGCTCGAAGTGCAGGCCGGGTTGGATTCGATGCAGGCTGGACAGTGCCTGCGGGATTACGCTCTGGCCAAGTCCTGGGGAGCTGCCGATGCGCAGCGGCAATTCCTCGGTGTCCCGCAGTGCCAGCCGATCCTCGATCCGCTTGAGGCTGCGGTGGATGGTTTCGAGATCGCTCATCAGCGCAGTGGCGTCGGTCGTGGGCACGAATCCCGAGGGCGTGCGGGCGAAGAGATCGAAGCCGATCTGCGACTCGGTGTGACGCAGCATGCGGCTCACCGCCGCTGCTGACACGTTGAGCAGTTGCGCCGCGCCATTGATAGACCGCGCGGCCATGACCGCACGAACCACTTCCACCTGCCTGATCGAGATCACGAGTCGCCTCCAATTAACAGATTGTTAATCTAAACTTTGCAGATGTTAATCGACCTTTCTTGAGTGATCAAACTAATGTCTCCGGACTGCAAGGACACGCGACGGAGGAGACGCCCCATGTCATCACGCAAAGCAGGCCCGCATCACGTCGGGCGTGACCATATCTTTGATGTGATCGTCGTCGGGGGAGGGATGTCAGGTTCCGCGGCGGCTTTGGCGGCGGCCCGCAGCGGTGCGCAGGTACTTCTGGTCGAGCAGAACGCATTTCTTGGCGGAGCGGCGACGGCCGGAATGGTCGGTCAGTTCGTCGGCTGGCAGACTCGCTCCGGTCGCAGGGTTGTCTGCGGCGTGGCCGATGACATCGTGTCCCGCCTGAGGGCCGATGGCGGCTGTGGCGAGATCGGCACCTTCGTCATGTCGACCGGGCACGAGATGAACCGGATTGAATATGATGCCGAGATCCTCAAAGTCTCGCTCGAGCAGATGCTGGTCGAGGCGGGGGTCACCGTCCTGTTCAAATCCTTCGTGATGGCGGCGGAGACTGAGAATGGCCGGGTGTCTTCGGTCGGGATCTGGGCGGCTGGTACGCCAATCGTCGCGAGGGCCGGCAGTTTCGTCGATGCCTCGGGCGACATGACCCTGGTCACCGTCGCCGGCGGCGCCTTCCTTGAGCTTGAAAAGGACGAGGCGCTGCAGCCGGGCACCATGATGTTCGAGATGTCGCCGGTCGACCTGAAGCAAATGGAAGCGATGACGCGCGAGGATCGCGACCGCGTCGTGACGGCGGGGTTGCGGTCGGGGGCGTTGCCGCGCGCGGCGCTGCACTACTCTCGGGTGCCGGGTGCCGATGCTGCTTGGTTCAACATCTCGCGGGTGTCGGTGGATCCCGATGATCCTTTTTCGGTCAGCGAGGGCGAAATCGAGGGCCGGCGGCAGGCGGTCGAGATCGCGCGCTTTCTCAAGGCGCATATGCCGGGCTGCGCACGCGCGAGACTGTCGGCACTGGCACCGCAGCTTGGCATTCGTGACACGCGCCGTGTACAGGGCGAGCATATTATCACCCGCGACGAGATCACCGAAGGATGCGTGTACGAGGACACCGTGGCCTGCGGAGCCTACCCGATTGACGTACACAAGCCCACGGGCACCGAGCTGACTTTTATCGAGTTCGGCGACGACCACCACTATTCGATTCCCTACCGCGCGCTGATCCCCTCGGGTTTGCGCAACGTGTTGACCGCAGGTCGCGGAATTTCGGCGACTCATGAGGCCTTTGCTGCGCTTCGTGTCATGCCTACGGCCATGGCGATGGGGCATGCAGCAGGGATCGGGGCGGCGCTTGCAGTCAGTTCCGCGCAGGGCGAAGTACGCAACATCGACATTGCCGACCTGCAGGCGCGCCTGCGGTCCGAGAACGCGTTCCTGGGAGTCTGAGCATGGCCTTTACTGCGCTTCTGATCACTTTTGGCGTTTTCATGGCTATGGGTGCGCCCGTGGCGTTGGCCATGGGATTCGCCTCGATGGTCTACATCCTGCTGGGCGACGTCATGCCCTCGATCTTCATTTTCTCGATGGTCGAGAGCCTCGGCGGGGTGACGCTGCTGGCAATCCCCTTCTTCGTGCTCGCTGGCGAAATCATGAATGTCGGCGGTGTCACCGCCCGAATCTTCCACTTTGCCGGGCTGTTGGTTGGCCATATCCGCGGCGGGTTGGCGCATGTGAACATCGTCTCAAGCCTGTTCTTCGCCGGAATCTCGGGCTCGGCGGTGGCGGACACGGCGGGTCTGGGACGGATCGAGATCAAGGCGATGACCAAGGCAGGATATTCGCGCGCCTTCAGCGCCGCGGTCACGGCTGCCTCGAGCTGTATCGGGCCGATCATCCCGCCGTCGATCCTGATGGTGCTCTATGGCTCCATGTCCGAGGTTTCGATCCCGGCGCTGTTCGTCGGGGGGCTCGTGCCCGGTCTGCTGTTGGGCCTTTTCATGATGATCTACGTCTATTTCGCTGCCAAGAAGGAGGGCGTGGTGCCGCAACCGCGGGCCAGCTTGCGCGAAATCGCCTGCAGCTTTGTGCGCAACGCGCCGCCCCTCGCCACGCCGGTGGTGATCCTTGCGGGACTTGTCTTTGGCATTGTCACGCCCACTGAGGCGGGCGTCGTGGCCGTGTTCTACGCTGCGGTGGTCTCGATGGCCTATGGTGACATGAACTGGTCGAACCTCGGATCGATGCTGGAAGAGGCGCTGATCACCACCACGCAGATCATGTTCATCCTCGGCATGTCCTCTCTGTTCGGCTGGTTGGTCACGACCGAGCAGCTTCCGCAGGCGATGGCGGAGTTCTTCCAGGCCTCCGGCTACGGTCACCTGGCCTTCCTCTTCGCGGTCAACATCATCCTGCTGCTGCTCGGCACCTTCATGAGCCTGACCTCGATCCTTGTCATCTTCACACCGACGCTGGTCGGAATGGGCACCGCACTGGGCGTCGATCCGGTTCACCTTGGTGTCGTGGTGGTGCTGAACCTCACAGTCGGCCTGATCACGCCGCCACTTGGCTGGTGCCTCTACATCGTCACCGAGATCGCGGAGATACGGTTCATCGACACCGCCCGCGCGATCATGCCTTTCCTGATCCCCATTCTGCTCGTGTTGCTGCTGATCACCTACGTGCCGAGCCTCGTGCTCCTGCCGGGAGAGCTGCTGCTTCCGAGCAACTGATACCAAACCGTTTTCGAAAGGGAGGAACCTATGAAAACCGCACTCATCTCAACGCTTGCCCTCGCTACGCTGTCGTTGACCGCCGCCGATGCTTCCGCCGCGACTTATCGTTTGGCGTGCCCCTCGGCGGAAACCTCGACCACTTGTCTTGCGGCAACCCATTTCGCCGATGAGGTGCGCGAGCGGACCGCGGGCGAGATCGACATCCAGGTCTTCCCCGCTGGGCAGCTTGGCTCGGGCGAGAAGGCCATCCAGCAGCTGCGCGCCGGGGTGCTCGACCTGGTCGTTGAAAGCCTGTCGAACTACGGTAACTTCGTCAGCGATTACAACGTGGTCTCCTGGGGTTTCACATTCCGCGACAACACCCATTTCCAAGACTTCCTGAACTCGGACCTAGAGAAGGACATGGAAGCCCGGCTCTTCGATGAGGCAGGGATCAAGATGCTGGCCAGCAACTGGTCGAAGCTGCCGCGTGTCGTTGTTTCGACTCGGCCGGTGGAAACGCCCGAGGACTTGACGGGCCTGAAGTTCCGCGTGCCGGGGATCCCTTCCTATATCAAGACCTGGCAGACATTGGGCGCAAACCCCACCCAGGTGCCCTGGGCGGACAGCTTCCAGGCGCTCAAGACCGGCATCACCGATGCGATGGAAGCGCCATATGACTCGGTGCTGAGCCAGAAGTTCCACCTTGCCGCTCCCTATGTGTCACTGACCAACCACGTTTACGATTCCGTCACCGTGTCGATGAACGGCATGCGCTGGTCGCGCCTCGATGAGGAGCAGCAGCAGATAATCGTCGAGGCAGCCGCCAATGCCGCGAGTTACTCGGCCGAGCTCGTTTCGGCGGCGGCGGAGACCGTGAGAGGTCAGCTCGAGGCCGATGGCGCGACCATCCTCGAGGTCGACCGCGCGCTCTTCGCAGAAAAGCTGAGCGATGCGGCGCTGGCGCAGGAAGCGGACGGGCTCTGGGCCGAAGGGCTCTACGCTGCCATCCAAGAGATCAAGTAAGCGCGCCGCCCCGGGGAGTGACCGAAATGAAAACCATCGACACCATTCTTGCCAAGATCAGCGCGCTTTATCTGCGGCTTTCTCAGGCCGCGTTGCTTGCACTGGTCGTGGGCATCCTGCTCGAGGTCGTCATGCGCTACTTCCTGGGGCGCGCCTTCGTCGGGTCAGCCGAGCTCACGCAACTAGCGATAACCTGGATCGTCTTCCTCATGGCCTTTGTCCTTTTTCGGACGCGCCGGCACATCGTTGTGACCGCGCTGGTCGATATGCTGGGCCCCCGGACGAACCGTGTGTTCGACACGCTCATCAACATCGCAACAATCGTTCTTTCGGTCTACGTGCTGGTGCAGCTGGGGAACGTTTGGGAATTTCTTGGCTTGGAAACTCCGGTCTTCCGCATACCCGATACTGTTTTCAAGATCGCGCCAGTGTTCTGTTTCGTGCCCATGGCGCTGCAGGCGTCGATCAACGCTGTGGCGCCTTGGGTCGAGCCGCCGAGCCCGCACGAGCCAGAACACGTGTAGCGCGGCAATTTGCCCGTGCCCGCCCCCTGTGACTGGGGCAGTCTGCTACCTTTTCGCTACAGGAACCACCCGGAGTACTGACGTGATGTGCAGAAATGCCACCCTCCGCCTCGGCCTTATCGGGGACAATATTGCGCTGTCGCGTTCGCCAATGCTGCACGGGCTGGCCGGGCAGCAGAACGGGATCGCGGTGCGCTACGACCGGCTGGTGCCGCGCGACATGTCGTGCAGCTTCGACGAGATCTTCGACGGCTGCGAGGGCGAGGGCTACCGCGGCATCAACGTGACCTATCCCTATAAGGAGATCGCCGCCGCCCGGGTCGAGGTGGACGATCCGCTGGTGCGCGCCGTGGGGGCGGTCAATACCGTGATCTTCGGTGGGGCGCGGCCCAAGGGGTTCAACACCGACTACTCGGGCTTCATGGCGGCCTATCGGCGGGTGATGGGCGACGCGCCCACAGGCACCGTTCTGATGATCGGGGCCGGCGGCGTCGGGCGCGCGGTGGCCTTCGGTCTCGCGGGGCTCGGCGCGCGCAGCCTGCGGCTGGTGGACCGCGACCCGGCCAAGGCCGAGGCGCTGGCCGAGGCGCTGCACTCGGTCGCCCCGGATATGGAGATCAGCATCTGGCTCAGCGCCGAGAAGGCCGCTGAAGGCTGCACCGGGCTGATCAACTGCACCCCTGTCGGCATGGTCGGCTATGAGGGCACGCCGCTCGCGCCCGGGGCCATGGCCCGCGCCGGCTGGGTCTTCGACGCAGTCTACACGCCCGCCCTCACGAAGTTGCTACAGGACGCCGGGTCGGTGGGGCTCAAGGTCATCTCGGGCTGGGAGCTGTTCTTCTATCAGGGGGTGCACGCCTGGAAGCTGTTCTCGGGTGCCAGGTTCGACGAGACAGCGCTGCGCGCGGCGCTGCTGGAAAAGGGAGACGCCGAATGAAAACCTGCATCGCAACGGTCTCGATCTCGGGCGCGCTCTCAGAGAAGCTCGAGGCGATCTCGGCGGCGGGCTTCGACGGGATCGAGATCTTCGAGCAGGATTTCATCACCGACAGCGGCAGCGCGCGCGACGTCGGCAAGCGCATCCGCGACCACGGGCTGTCGATCGACCTCTTCCAGCCGTTCCGCGATTTCGAGGGGCTGCCGGGCGATCTGCGGGCGCGGGCCTTCGACCGGGCAGAGCGCAAGTTCGACCTGATGCAGGAACTGGGGGCCGAGCTGATGCTGGTCTGCTCCTCGCTGCATCCCAAGGCGCTCGGCGGGGTTGAGCGGGCGGCGGACGACCTGCGCGAGCTCGGGCAGCGCGCGGCGGCGCGCGGCCTTCGGGTCGGCTACGAGGCGCTGGCCTGGGGCCGCTACGTCAACGACCACCGCGATGCCTGGGAGATCGTGCGCCGCGCCGATCACCAAAACGTCGGGCTGATCGTCGACAGCTTCCACACGCTGGGCCGCGGCCTCGATCCCAATTCGATCCGCCAGATCCCGGGCGACAAGATCTTCTTCGTGCAGATGGCCGATGCGCCGAAGATCGACATGAATCTGCTCTACTGGTCGCGGCACTTCCGCAATATGCCGGGCGAGGGCGACCTCGCGGTGACCGATTTCATGCGTGCCGTGGTGGCGGCGGGCTATACCGGGCCGGTCAGCCTCGAGATCTTCAATGACCAGTTCCGCGGCGGCAGCCCGCGCACCATCGCCCGCGACGGCTACCGCGCGCTGGTCACGCTGCTCGACGACGTGCGCCGCACCGAGCCCGAAGTGCGCGCCGATCTGCCCGTCATCCCGCCGCGCCAGCCGCTCGAGGGCACCGCGTTTGTCGAGTTTGCGACGCGCGGGACCGAGGGCGACAAGCTGCGCGCGCAGCTCGCGGCGCTTGGTTTTGCCGAGACCGGCCGCCATGTCGCCAAGGCGATCACCCTCTGGCAGCAGGGCGACATCCGCATCGTGGTGAACGAGGAAGAGGGCGATTTCGCCGGCTCCGCCTTCAATATGCATGGCACCTCGGTCTGTGATGTGGGGATCACCGTCGCCTCTTCGGCCGAGACACTGGAACGCGCGACGGCGCTCGGCGCGAGCTCCTTTGCACAGCCCCCGGCTGTCGGGCAGCTCGACATTCCCGCGATCCGCGGCCTTGGCGGTAGCGTGCTGCATTTCCTCGACGACTCCCATGCGCAGGTCTGGCACGAGGAATTCGGCGCCGACCGCTACGGGCCGCAGGGGGCTGGGCTGCGCCGTGTCGATCATATCGCGCAGACCATGACCTATGACGAGATGCTCAGCTGGTCGCTGTTCTACTGCTCGCTTCTGGGAATGGAGAAGGCACCGATGGTTGATGTGATCGATCCCGACGGGCTGGTCCGATCGCAGGCGCTGGCTGCACCGGACGGCGCATTCCGCATCACGCTCAACGGTGCCGAGACACATCGCACGGTGGCGGGGTCCTTTCTGGCTGAAAGCTTCGGCGCACCGGTGCAGCATATCGCCTTTGTCACAGACGATATGTTCACCACGGCCGATACGCTCGAGGCTGCCGGCTTCGAAGCGCTGCCGATCCCGGCGAATTACTATGACGACCTCGCCAGCCGTTTTGATATCCCAGCGGAAGAACTGGCGCGGATGAAATCGCTCAACATCCTCTATGACGAGGATGAGTCGGGCAGCTTCCGGCAACTCTACAGCCGCGCGATGTCCGGCGGGCTGTTCTTCGAGATTGTCGAGCGCCGGGGCAGCTACGCGGGCTATGGCGCGCCGAACTCGCCGTTCCGCATCGCGGCGCAGAAGCGCCTTGCGCTGCCCAAGGGCGTGCCGCAGGATTAATCCATATCGCGGCTCTAACCTACCATCAGACAACGCAAAGTTACGGGAGCTTGCGTACAGCCCGGTGCAACTGCAGTCCCAAACTCTGTGAGGGACGCAACACAGCAGGCTAATCAGACCCGGCTCATGTGCGATAGTTACATATTTCGACCTTATCTGAAGTTTGGGACTCCCAAAGCCGCCGCGTCGTCGCAGCCCATGCTTGGGGTATATGGTCAAAGGCGCCAGTGAGAGGTCGCGCGGAGAGCGATGAGAGGTACCGGCGGGTGGGCGTGCGACCGGGCGGGATCAAACGAGCGGCGATAGCAATGCACAGGCGGCCAGCGCGAGCAGCGATCTCGGAAGCAGCAGCGTCAGCGAAGAGACGCGTTTTGACCGGCCGACCGTGACGGGGCCGATGAGACGCCGTCACTGGTCTGGGTGAGGGTGGCGATCAGGGGCGCCGCAAGATCCGCTGCTTCGTGCAGGGCCTCTCGTCCTGCGAGTGAACCGCGACCTCGATTGCCATGCTCGGCGCCTGGTTCGCCAGTGACTGGTGGGCGATCAAATTCGGGCCGAAGGTCTGCCGAGCCGATCGAGGAAAGTGATCTAGCAGCAACCCTGCGGTGGCTATCGCCGGTGGTCTTGTCCAACAGGACTACAAAGCCATGACATCATTTTGCGACTTTCAAATCCGTTTCTGAGGTGGACTCCGCAAGCAGCAGCTGCTGCCGTCTGGCTTCTTCTCGTTCTCTGTCCTCTCGCTCTCCCTCGCGTTGCGACCTGATGCAGAGGACAAAGGTTGCACCTAGCACGGTGAACTTGAACAGACCGAGCATGATGGGGACCCAGATCATCGTTTGCCTTCACTTCCTGTTTGGTACGGCATCCACTGAGAAACCCGCGTTCCTCATTTGCCGGGCGAGGGCGGCCAAGCATACGCGTGGTTGTGAGTAGGCCACCTTCAAGATAGGGCCGTGATATGCGTACATTGACCTCTCCGCAAGTAAGTATTGATGTCAAAATGTATGCATAATAATCCGTGCAATTGTTTCGGCTCGCTATCGGGGTGCCCAAAGTATATGATTATACTATATATTTTCGGCACTTTTTCGGGCAACGAGCCGGGCGCTCAACATTTCTTGAGCACGCTTCAGGCTTGGATATCCATACAATAAATCTAATGTTCGCAGTGGTGATGGGTGCTCAGCCTCGATGCGCGTACGTAGCACCTGATCGGCAGCGAGGCCTTTCCGTCGATTTCTATGGAGATCAAAGCGGCGCTCCCTCGGCGCCACCCTGGGATTTTATCCCCGATTCATCAGGAGCTTCGTGGATGGCAGGGGGAGAGCCTCGCCTTTCTCAACCTAGGGTGCTTTTGTATTGGTCACTGTCACAGGAGCAGGGTCGTAGGCGTGTTGCCGCTAGACCGCACCTCTGCCGATGTCGGCATAGATCAGCCCGTCGAAAGTCGGGTCTGCAAGGCCGCCAATAACCTCCCCCGTCACGGGTTCAAAGATGCGGCTGGGTCCAGAACCTGCGGCAACCGCGCCATCCGCGCCAGGCGGCAACTGCAGTTCGTTGATGTAAGCTTGCGAAGCAATCTGCGTCGCGGCGATGATAACGCATTTGGCTACCCGCTCGATGGCCACCGACGCGCCGGCCGCCAGCACGTAACTCACGGCGCGCCGGCCTGGGAATAGCCCGAAGTGCGGCCAAGAAGAGAATTGGATCTGGATGTCTTGTTGGTAGAGCTCGGCCCTCATCAGCGGGCGCAGGTTCTCGTTGCTGCGTAGGGTGCCCACATTTCCGGCCGGGGTCTGGGCAACTGTCACATCATTGCCCGGCCCAGAAGCAAAGACATCCCACTCGCGGCCGGACGGCTTGGACTTGCGGCGCACCACAAGAGCTTCGCCATTCGGGTTGATTACCCCTATGCCCATGAAGAGATCGTCGCCGTCCCGCTCGCTGACACCCAGCGACACTCTGATACCGACTTTGCGGGCCGCTTCTTCGACGCGGCGATGTTGCGGGCTGCCAAGCGTGCTTGACGTGGCCCGACAGCATACGATGAACGCTTTCCGATAGGCCGCATCGCCAAACCACAGAGGGAAGGATAACCGGGCATCCAAGTCTTCGGGAAACCGATTACATGGGCACCATTTGCGCCGGCTTCGGCGCCTACGGCAACGGTCTTGTCGACCGTTCCATCGAGGTCGAACCAGGCAGGTTCGGACTGTATGGCAGCAACGCGAAGCGTCTCGGGCATGGCAAAAGGGCCATCTTTCGAGGCTGGGTTAGATGCAGCGAACAATGTCACCTGGACTTCCAATCTGAAAGTAAGGGCCATTTGCTTCGGTCCGTTCTTGTCGGACCCGGCGGTGGCATCGTTCCTATCTGACCTCCGCGATCTGGGCGATTATGTGGCCGTCTTCGCGCGCCACGAGAGCTTCGGTACCGCTGCGCAGAACTTTGACGGTCTCGCCTTGATCGAGATTGCCCAGGTAGACGATCTCCCGGGCCCGGACGCCGTCAACGGTCGGCGCAGTGCTTTCGACAAGGCGGGTGAAGCTGACGAAGTAGAGCAGCCCGACAGCGTTGAAATCCAAGCTCGGATTCGGCGTGATCCCGACTCCCTCCTCGACCCGCTGCCCCCGCAGCGTGCGCGAGACGCTCCTGGCTCGCGCATCCAACTCCTTCAGCGCGATCCCGGCCTCGGGCAGCACGCAATCGCGCTCCGGCATCACGCGCACGATCCGGCGATTGGAGGCGGTCTCGTCATGTGCGACGAAGGTCGACAGCATCAAGAGCGAGCCGATCACTTGCCCGCCTTGCCGAAACTCGTGACGCGAGCCGATGCAGGCCCCGCCCAAGCTGGCGAGGCGCGAGCGGATGTCGAGTTCGGCGCCGAGCAGGTCTCGCGACCGGGGCAGCTCGATCCGGGTCGCGCAGAAGGCGGCGTAGATAGGGCGGCCATCGGCGGTGCGGAATCCGAATTCTTCCTGTCCCAGCGTCGCCGCGAGCAGCTGCCAATGGATGTCGCCGCAAAAGCCGAGCGCCCATGTTTCGGATAGCCCGTGCGGTGAAAGCTGCTGCATCCCGAGCCGCTGACGAGTCAGCACACCCACTCCTGTGGTTTCTGAGTCCAGCATCAGCCCGCCACCCGCTGCGCCACGCCAGCCAATTGTGCGGCGATCTGCTCGGCGAGGTGGTGGCTGTCTTCTTCGATGCCAAGGAAGCGCCCCGAGCCCCAAGTGTTCAGCCAGCCGAGGCCGATGAAATGCAGACCCGGGTGATCGGTCACGCCGCGGTCAAAGACGGGCTTGCCGCGGGTGTCGAAGACATCCGCCTCGATCCACGCATAATCGGGGCGGAAACCGATGGCCCAGAGCACCGAGGTGATGCCCGCCTCGGCGAGGTCGATCTCGGTGCGTTCCGCCTCCGGCTCCCAAAGCTTCTCGAAGGGCGGCTCTTCTGGCGCGTCGATGCCTTCGCGAGCGATATAAGCGTCGATCTGGGTGCGGATGCCGACGTAGGAGCGGTCGGCGTCGTCGAGGTTCTTCGTCAGGTCGGGCAGGAATTTCACCGTGGTCCCGTCCATATCCGCCAGAGAACCATAAAGCTCGACGCCTTGCTCGACATGGAAGCGGCGCAGGTCGATCTCTTTGCCGCCGTCGCGGCCCGACATGTAGTGGTTGGTCTGGGTCAGCGCCTTCACCGGCTCGGGATGCTCGGCGATGGTGATCGCATAGTGCCCGGCGTCATAGAGCCAGTCGGTGGCATCACGGCCCCGATACTTGCGCGGGCTGCGTGGCGCGGGGCCGACGGCGAGATGCACGTCGCGTCCGGCGCGGCAGAAATCCTCCATCAGCTGCACGCCCGACTGGCCGGTGCCGACGATGAGCACGCCGCCCTCGGGGAACTGGTCGACGTTCCGGTAATCGACCGAGTGCATCTGGAAGACCTTAGGCGAGAGGTTCTTGGCGTAGGGCGGCTCGATCGGCGTGTCGTAGCCGCCGGTGGCGATCACCACCTGATCGCAGGTCCATGTGCCGATCGAGGTCTCGACGGTGAAGCCGCCCTCCGCGATCGGGGCCACGCGGGTCACTTCGACGTTCTCGCGCAGGTCGGGCTGCGCCATCGCGGCAAAGGCGTCGACGTAGTCGGTGATCTCGTCCTTGAGCATAAAGCCATCGGGATCGGTGCCGCCATACTCGCGGTCGTAGTGGAAATCAGGCAGGCGGCACTGCCAGTTCGGGGTGACGAGGCAGAAGCTGTCCCAGCGGCTGTTGCGCCACGAATGAAACTTCTCGTGGCGCTCGAAGACGATGCTCTCGATCCCCTTCTTCTTGAGGCAGTAGGCGGTCGACAGGCCTGCCTGCCCGCCGCCGACGATCACCACGGGGATATGCGGGGTCTGGGTGTCTTTCATCGTCTCCATCCTCATTGAGAGATGTGCAGGCAGGCGATTTCAGCGCCCTCCTGATCCTTGAATGTCGCGAGCTTGGCCTCGATCCGGTCGAGCTGATCCATGGCCGAACTGCAGGCGAACCCATATTTACGCTGCACCCGGTTCGAGGCGCGCTCCATGGCGATGCGGGCGCGCTGCAGGAAGTCGTCCGCCGGGTAGCTCTGGCCGGGCTCGAAGACCTCGGCCACGACGCTGGAGGGGGAGTAGAGCTTTTCCTCGGCGCCGTCGGGCCAGCGGACGGTCCAGAATGTTTCAGGCATGGCAGGCTCCAAGATCGAGATAGGGGGTTTGCGCGTGGTCCCAGAAGAGCGCGCTTTCGGTTCCATCGCCGAGGGTCACGGCGGACCCGTCGGTGACGCGCCCGATGGCGCAGGCGTCGATGCCGCGCGCGCAGAAGCGGGCGCAGACGGCGTTGGCGTTTTCCGGCGCGACCGACAACAGGAAGCCGAAGCTGGGGAAGCTGCGCAGCCAGCGCTCGGCGGCGATGCCGGGCGGCCGGATCAGGGCGGTGACGTCGATGTCGATCCCGACGCTCGAGCATTCCGCCAGCATCAGCGCGGTGCCGATGATGCCGCCCTGGCTGATGTCCTTTCCGGCGCGGGTCAACGCGTCCTCGGCCAGCGTCGGCAGCAGCTCCAGATCGCGGCGCAGCCGGTCGGGCGGCGCGTCGAGCGCGGCGCAGAAATTGTCGAAGTTGCGGTAGCTGCCGCGATGGTCCACGGCGGCGATGAGCAGATCGCCGGGCGCGGCGTGAAAGCTGGTGATCAGCCGCTGCGCCTTGCCAAAGACCGAGGCCGCGAGGCCGAGCGCCGGGGCGGAAAGGTTGGTGTGCCCGCCCACCAGCGGCACGCCGTAGGCGGCGGAGGCATCGCGCAGGCCCTGCAGTAGCGGCGCGGCGGCCTCGGCGCTTGGCGCCCAGACCTGATCGACGACGGCGGCGCTGCGCCCGCCCATGGCGGCGATGTCCGACAGGTTCACCATCACCGCGCACCAGCCCGCGAACCACGGATCGTCTTCGATGAAGGCGGGGATGAAGCCCTCGCCTGCCAGCAGGTCAAAGCCGCCGTCGCGGGGCAGGGCGGCGGCATCGTCGCCGGGGCGGCCGTCGCTGGCGGCACTAAGGCCAAGCGCCCGCGTCGCCCGCGCGATGCCCAGCTTCGAGCGGATCGAGGGGTGGTCGCGCAGCCGACCGGCCAGCGCCTCTAGCTCGCTCTCGCTCATCTGCGCGGCTCGCGGGTGCGGGGGCGGTGGTACCAGCCGGTGACCGGATCGTCGCAGGGCGGGTAGTGGCTCAGATCCGCCTCCATTTTCATATGCGAGGTGCCGTGAATCGTCACCTCCTCCAGCGGGCGCCAGCGCAGCCGGCGGAAGAGCGTGACGTTCTGCATCTGCACATGCGCAAGAAAGCGGTCGCAGCCGCGCGCGTTGGCGGTGCAGACGGCAAGGCGGATCAGTTCGGCCCCGAGCCGCCCCACTGCACGGAAATCGCTGTCCACCGCCAGCCGCGAGCCCCACCAGAGGCGCGAGGCCTCTTCGTGGATACGCACCGTGCCGACCACCTGATCGGCCTCATGGGCGTAGGTCGACAGCGCCACCAGATGCGTGGCGATAAGGTCGATGTCGTCGCGGTCGTGGGTGGGGAAAATGCCTTGCTCCTCGACAAACACCCGGTGGCGCAGGCCCGCCGCGCCCTCGGCCTCGAAGCGTTTCGAGGCGGCGCGGATGTAATAGCCGGGGCTGCTGAACAGGCGCGGTTCAAGCTCGATCATGCCGAAGCTCCCTCTGTGGGGACTTTCAGTTTCTCGTAGCTCGACAGGGCCGAGCAGGCGCCGCATTTGCCGCAGCCCGCCTTCATGTCCGCCGAGCGGATCCCGGCGTGGGCGATCATCTGGCCGAGCGGCTGCAGGATCGAGGCCATGAATTCGGACGACGGCGCCGGGTGGCTTTCCAGCGGCGTGCCCGAGATCGGCACGAAGGGCACGACGAAAGGGTAGACGCCCATGGCGCAGAGCTTTTCGCCCATCTCGAGGATCGCCTCACGCGTGTCGCCAAGGCCGGCAAGGATGTAGGTCGAGACCTGACCACGCCCGAAGATCTTCACCGCTGCCTCGAAGCTGGCGAAGTATTTCTCCAGCGGAACCGAGGCTTTGCCGGGCATGATGCGCGCGCGCACCTCGGGCGTTACCGCTTCGAGATGCATCCCGAGCGTGTCGATCCCGGCGTCATACATGCGCTGGTGCCAGGCGTCGTCCTCGGGTGGCTCGCACTGGCCTTGCAGCGGCAGATCGACGGCAGCCTTGATCGCCTCGGCACTCTCGCAGAGCACCTTGGCGCCGCGGTCCTTGCCTGCCGGGGTGCCGGTGGTCAGCACCATATGGGTGACGCCATCCAATTCCACCGCCGCCTTGGCAACCTCGGCAAGCTGCGCGGGCGTCTTATGGGCGATGGTGCGGCCCGCCGCGAGGCTTTGCCCGATCGAGCAGAACTGGCAGGTCTTCTTGCGGCTTTCGTAGCGGATGCAGGTCTGCAGCACCGTGGTCGCCAGCACGTCCCTGGAATGCAGCGCGGCGATGTGGCTGTAGGGAATGCCATCCGCGGTCTTCAATTGGTAGAACTTCGCGCGGGTCGGGAAGCGCACGGTCGCCACCTCGGTGCCGTCGCGGGTGACGCGGGCCTCGCCGGTGTCGTCGGGGGCAGAGACCATGTAGGGGCTGTCGAAGCTGGGCGCGGTGTGGACCGGGATCATCACCGTGCGCGCGCCGATGGTGATCGCCTTGTGGTCCGACGGGCCCGCGCCGCCACGGCGGCTTTCCTGCCCGGCGCGCGGATCGACGAGGCGCATGCCGTGTGTCTGAAGCTCGTTGATGAGCTGGGCGTGATCAAGCATCGGGGCGGCCCTCCTCGGGCTGGGGTTCGGGCTCGGCCATGGACGTGCTCTTAGGCGTCACGTGCGCGGCCTCTCTGAAGTGGCGGGTGACGGCGGGGCGGGTGTCATGCACCAGCGACAAAAGCTCGGGCCGGGCGTAATGCCCGACGCTGTCCATCATGCGCTTGCGCTTGGCGACGAGCTTCATGTCGAGATCGGCGATCAGGATGCCTTCGCCTTCGGTCAGCGGCTCGGCGAGGTGACGACCCTCGGGCGAGATGATGCAAGTCATGCAGCCGCTGCGCATCGCCTTCTGCAGCTTCGGGTCGGGGTGGATCTGGGCGATCTGCTCCTCGGTGAGCCAGCCGGTAGAGTTGACCACGAAACAGCCCGACTCCAGCGCGTGGTGGCGCATGGTGACCTCGATCTGGTCGCGGAAGATGTCGCCCACGAGGCTGCCGGGGTAATGGCCGGCGTGGATCTCCTCGTGCTGGGTCATCAGCGCGTAGCGGGCGAGCGGGTTGTAGTGCTCCCAGCAGGCCAGCGCCCCGACGCGGCCCACCTTCGTGTCGGCCACCTTGAGCCCGGCGCCATCGCCCTGACCCCAGACCATGCGCTCGTGGTAGGTGGGGGTGATCTTGCGCCGTTTCAGCGCCAGCGTGCCGTCGGCGTCAAAGATGAGCTGGGTGTTGTAGAGCGAGCCGTGATCACGCTCGTTCACCCCCAGCACCACCACGACGCCGCGCTTGCGGGCGGCATCGGCCACGGCCTGCGTCTCGGGCGAGGGGACAACCACGGCCTCCTGCATCAGTTCCAGATGCGGCGCGCCCTGCTGAACGGGCGGCAGCACGAAGCTGAAATATGGGTAGTAGGGCACGAAGGTCTCGGGGAAGACGATGAACTGCGCGCCTTTGCCCGCAGCCTCGGCGATCGCGTTGAGCACGCGCTCGATGGTGCCGGCGCGGCCCGAGAGGTCCGGGGCGATCTGGACGGCGGCGGCGCGGATGGTGTCGGTTCGCATGGGCTTGCCTCTGCAGACGTCGGAAAAAGGGGCCGGGCCGGGGGGGCGATTGGCCCGGCGTCCGGGGGCGGAGTGGACGCCCCCGGACGTGGAACACGGCGTTCTCGTCAGACAGTCCAGGTGTCGAGGATCACCGCGTTGGCCTTCTTGTGCAGCAGGATGCAGTCGAGCACGTCCTGCGGCGCTATGGGGGTGATGCCGGGCAGAAGCGAGGGCTCGCCGTGGCCGTAGAGCGCCTGCAGCGCGAAGCGGCAGGCGTAGACCTTGCCTCCTTCACCCATGAACTTGTTGAGGTTCACCGCGAAGTTCTGGTGGCCAGGGAAGGCCTCGTCGCCGAGCGTCGGGAAACCGCGCTGGATGCCAAGGGTCACGCCGGGGCCGTAGAGCAGGATCGACGTCTCATAGCCTTTGCGATTGAGGCGGATTGCATTGAGAATGTTGACGAGGCCGATCGAGCCTTCGAAGGCGACGGTATGGAAGGTCACAAGCGCCTTCTCGCCTTCGTCGGCCTTCACATCTTCGAAGACCTTTTCTTCATAGTTGACGAAAAAGTCTCCGTCCTTGTGTGCTTCTTTGGTAACCTGAGGCATCTTGCCCTCCTTGTCGCTGCGTGGAGATAGGATGCTGGGTGGAAAATGATTCAATCAATGAGCAGTTCAATATGCATACAATAATAACGACAATAAACATGCATTCCGCGTAATCTTTAGACGAGGTTTTGAGCTTTCGCTGGTTCGGCAGGCAATGTCTGTCTGAAACCGTGGCGCGCAGGGCTCAGGTTTTGCGTAGATGCATACAATTGCCCTTCAATTCAGAGAATCGATCCGCTAAGGCTGGGTCGAACAGGAGTTGAAGCAGATGATTGACTGGTCTCCCCAGCTGACCGACAGCGGCAAGCCGCGCTACCTTGCCATCGCCGATGCGATCGCCCGCGATATCGAGCAGGGGCTCTTGGGCAGTGGCGACCGGCTGCCGCCGCAGCGGCGGCTCGCCGCCAGTCTCGGCATCGACTTCACCACCGTCTCGCGCGCCTATGCCGAGGCGCAGGCGCGCGGTCTGGTCGACAGCCATGTGGGCCGCGGCACCTTCGTGGCCGAGCGCGCCGCCGCGCCCGCCGCTGACCCCGAGCGCAAGCGCGCCGAGGATCTGTCGATGAACATGCCGCCTGAACCCACGGACCCGGACCTCGTGGGGCGTATGAAGGGCGGGCTCGACTATGTCTCGGCCAATCTCATCGACCTTCTGCGCTACCAATCGCCCATTGGATCTGAGCGTGACCGTACCGCCGCCTCGAGCTGGCTGAGCATGCGGGGCATGGTGCCCTCGTTGGAGCGCATCGCGGTGACGCCGGGCGCTCATGCCACCATGGCGGCGATCCTGTCGATCATCACCAAGCCCGGCGACACGGTGCTTTGCGAGCGTGTCACCTATCCCGGCATCCGCAATATCGCGGCGCGCTTCGGCGTGACGCTGGTCGGGCTGGATATGGATGCGCAGGGCGTGACGCCCGAGGCATTGAGCGCCGCGATCGCCGAGCATCGGCCCAAGGCGCTTTACCTCAATCCGACGCTGCAGAACCCCACTACGCTGACCATCCCGGTCGAGCGGCGGCTGGCGCTGGCCGAGGTGCTGCGGTCCGAGGGGCTGACGCTGATCGAGGATGACGCCTATGGCTTCATCCCGGCCAAGTCCCCGGCGCCCATCGCGCTCTCGGCGCCCGACCTGACGTGGCACATTGGCGGGCTGGCGAAATGCATCGGCGCGGGGCTGCGGCTGGCCTTCACCATCGCGCCCTCGCCGCGCTGCGCCTTCCGGCTGGCGCAGGCGATCCGGGCACTGTCGGTGATGCCCTCGCCGCTGTCGATGGCGCTGACCACGCAGTGGATCGAGGATGGCACCGCCGACGGCATCCGCCGCTTTATCCGCGCCGAAAGCGCCGCGCGGCAGGCCATCGCGCGCGAGGCGCTGGAGGGGACGGAGTTCACCGCCGCCGAGAATGCCTTCAACATCTGGCTGACCCTGCCCAAGGGCGCGGGCCGCGCCGATATCGTCGCGCGCATGGCCGGGCGGCAGCTTGGGGTCATGCCCTCTGACGCTTTCACCGTCGCGGGCGCGCCGGGTGAGAAGCTGCGGGTCTGTCTGGGCGGTTCTGTCACCCGCGAGGCGCTGCGCGAGAACCTTTACTTCCTTAGTAACACGCTCGCCCCAAACGCCTTCATGGGATGACACTGTTCGCCTAGAAGCCGTGGAGGGATTTGGCCCATTGAAAAGCGACGAAGCCACCCTTGACCCGCGGGAGCAGGAGCAAGGACAAAGCGATCGCGAGTGAGCCTACGCTTAGGGCAAGCAGGGCCGGATCATCTCTCATCCATTCAAACATGACAGGCAGAGCGAAGCCGACAAGATGCCCGACAACCAGGATTACCAAATACGCAGGCCCATCATCGGCGCGCTGCGGCGTGTAGTCCAGGCCGCAGGATGGACAGCATTCTGAGACTTTGAGATAGCTATTGAAAAGCCTGCCCTCGCCACAACGCGGACAGCGGAGTTTCGCACCACGCGCCAACGCGAGCTTCATGTTTCTTTCAGTCGTCATGTCTGAGACAGCCATGGTCTTCTCCTATGGTACGTCAGTTGAGCCAGCCCATTTCAATCGCCAGCGTTTCCAGTCCGAGGGTAAGGGCTTGAATCTCGTCACTTGTATGGAGCGCAGAACAGGTGATCCTGAGCCGCTCCATTCCCGGTGCCACATCGGGGGGCAGAACAGGGGCGACCTGAATGCCATAGTGATCCCTCAGCAAGCTGGTGGCGAGTTGTGTTTGCCGAGGATCGCCGACCTCGATGCAGATGATATGCGACGTGCTCGGGGTAAAGGGCACTCCGAGATAGTCCAGTGCGGAACGCAATTCATCCGCAACCTCGCATAGCCTGCTGCGAAGCTCGTCTCTTTTCTGGGTCAGGCAGACCGCAGCTTGCAGGGCATCCAGCAGAAATGCCGGAGGGTTGGCGTCAGCGTCATTCCCTATGCGCCATGTGGCCAGGTCAACCAGCTGGGTATTGCCTGCAACATACCCCAAGGGCAGACCCAAGGCCTGCGTGCCTGAGTTGATGACCAGCGCGATGCGCTCGGAGCAGCCCTGCGCGGCGGCTATGCCAGCGCCAGACGGTCCGTATGCGCCCACCGCGTTACTTTCGTCGAGCACGACAAGCGCGCCGTGAGCTTCGGCGACAGAGCAAATCTCCGCAAGCGGCGCAATCGTGCCATCAATCGAGCTAATGCTTTCCAGGACGACTAGGGGAGGGGGTGCTGAACCTGCTGTCGCCAGTGCGCGGTCGAGGCTCTCTGGCGTTGCTGGGTTGAAAGCTCCGACGGCAGGCTCTGCCCAACTCAAGGGGCGAAAGGCGGCGTATGGGAGCAGAGTGCTGTGCGGTCCGTCGCTCTCCCTCCGCCTCTGGAAAAGACATTTGACGATGGCAGTACCACTAAGGAACGTTCGCGCCGCTGTCTGCTTGTGCCACAGCAGCAGGGCCTGTTCTGCAGCAACTTTGGCGGGATGAGGTCCAGGCAGTTCCTTGCCATTGCTTGAGCCATGAAAGTCCACCCCGTCTGAGATCGCGCGGTGCAGCGCGGGCATGCCAGAAAGCCCTATTGCGTCCCCCGAGGTCCAGAGCGTGACATCCAGTTGTCCATGAACATCATCGAGGCGTTGTGCCTTCGGGTAGCCTGCGGAGCTCAGGGCGTAAGTGGCATTTCTGCGCATCGCTTCAATCCGCGTGATGGTGCCGATGTTCTGATCGGTCATGCGGCTCTCCTGCAGATGGCGGTGCCCTTCGAGGGCCAGTCCAGGTCGGCACTGACGCGCTTGAGCGCATCAATGAACTCGCGAAGATGGCCCTCTGTGTGGAAAGGGGTAGGTGTGAGCCGCAAGCGCTCCTGGCCTATGGCTACCGTTGGGTAATTGATGGGTTGCGCGTAAATCGAGTGATCTTCGAGCAGCCGATCGCTGATCGCCTTGCATAGGTGAGCGTCGCCGACGAGAAGGGGTACGATATGGGGGCTCGTCTCGATCACAGGGAAACCCGCTTCGCGAAGGGCAAGTTTGAGCGTGCCAGCAATCTGGGCCTGTTTTTGCCTGAGGTCCTGTCGCGTGCGCACATGCCGGACGGAAGCGAGCGCACCTGCGGCAATATGCGGGCACAGGGAAGTCGTAAAGATGAAACTGTTCGCGACGCTGCGGATGACGTCGATGAGCGGCTCAGGCCCAGCCACGTAGCCCCCAATGACGCCGAAGCCCTTTGCCAGCGTCCCCTCTATGAGCGTCAGGCGGTGGGCGATACCCTCACGTTCCGCAATGCCACCGCCTTGTGGACCGTAGAGACCGACCGCATGCACCTCGTCCAGGTATGTGAGTGCCCCGAACCTGTCCGCCAGATCGCAAATTTCCCTGATCGGCGCTACATCTCCGTCCATGCTGTATACGCTTTCGAAGGCGATAAGCTTCGGGCACTCAGGATCGGCGGCAACGAGAAGCTCTTCCAGGTGGGCAACATCGTTATGGCGAAAGATGCGTTTTTCAGCTCCGGAGCGGCGGATGCCCTCGATCATTGAATTGTGATTCTGGGCGTCGGAGAAGATCACGCAACCGGGCAATACCGATCCGAGAGTGCCGAGCGCCGCAAGATTGGAGATCCAGCCTGAAGTGAAGAGAAGTGCTGCTTCCTTCCCGTGCAGGTCAGCAAGTTCCGTCTCGAGGGTCACGTGCTGTTGGCCAGTACCCGAGATATTCCGCGTGCCCCCTGACCCCGCTCCGGACAGGTCGAGCGCTTCGTGCATCGCGGACAAAACGTCGGGATGCTGGCCCATGCCGAGATAGTCATTGCTGCACCACACGGTCACCGGCTTGGACTGTCCCTTAGGGCCGTGCCAACGCGCTGTCGGAAACGCGCCGGCAATCCGCTCGAGCTGAGCAAAGGTACGGTAGCGGCCATCCAGTTTCAACTCTTCAAGGAGCTTGGTGAAAGGGGGTTCGTCGGTCATGGCTGATCTCCCTAGCGTCGGATGAAGCGATGATCTGCCTTCTAGCGTGTATGGAAATGAAGCATACAAAGCAACTCAATTATTCTTTAATGAACTGCTGTGTATGGCTTCACTGCGGGATGCGCTACGTCTGTAAAGTGTGGCAAAAGCTTCCATTAACATACTGGCAGTACGTGGTTATTTTATGCTTTCCGATGATTCCCTCGGATCTGTGCTCGATCTATGAGTGAAATCTGCGTCACTTTGAAGCGTTCATAGATGTTGAGTGCTTTTGCAATAATGCATACACATGTCGTATTGTATGCATCAAATGGGTCGCGCATGAAGACCTGGCACCCTAGAATTCTCGAGCGCTCGAGAAGCAAGTACCTTGGTATCGTGGATGCGCTCGAACGAGACATATTGGCCTTCGTAACACGTGCCGGGCAGGCCGGCGCGACCCGCAACAGAAACGCGGTCGGCGAGGCCCACGACCAAGTCAGATCACACCGCGCGATGAGGGGGCCGCGAAGAGTGTAAGCGTAAAGCTGCCCATCACTGTTCTTGGCCGATACATATCCAATTCTTGGCGACGGTGATGCGCGCGCGCATGGCTCGTTCCGCACTTCCGTGGTCCTTGGCGCGGATGGCAACCAAAATGGCGTGGTGCTCGGACAGCACTTTCACCTGCCGCTGCGGTTCATCCAGAATCGTCAGTGAAAGCGATAGGGACACGCCGAAAGCGATCTGGTGTCGCAGCGATTCTAGAGACCAGACAAAGAACACGTTGTGTGAGGCCCGCGCGACGGCGAGGTGAAACCGCTGGTCTGCTTCTGTCGGCAGTTCTTTTTCCTGCTAGCGAGTTTCCAACTTTCGCAGTGCCTTCTCGATCTTGCGAAGGTCCTCTTGGTCCCGCCGGGACGCCGCCCAACCTGTTTACGACGTAGCCGCCACAGACCCTCGGCGTGACTGGACAATGCCCTTGGTGCGGAGCCAGGCAAGTGCGGCCCGAACGACGGGCCGCGATACGCCGAACTCTTGCGTGAGAGATTCCTCGTTGGGCAAACGGATGCGCAATTCGCAAGTTCCGTCGGTATTCCGCGTCAGAAGGTGCTTATAGAACTGATCTGCGAAGGATGGTCTTTCTGGCACCGCTCAAGTTTGTATCCGTCGTAGAAGTGCGTGCGGTTAGACTTCGACCCCCGCCGCGCGATAGATGCTCTCCATAAGCCGCAATGTTTTGAGGTTGTCCAGCCTGTCGGTCTGGAACTTTCGCCCGCTGCGCAGTCCTTCTGTAAAGTCGGTAACCGCACCGGTGAAGCAGGCTTGGTAGTTGGCCGTGAGGTCATGCTGTGACACGGCGTCCGGTTGCGAGAGTAGCGTGATCCGGTCGCGATCGTAAATTAGCGTGTCGGCATCGCCCAATAGTTCTAACCTGTCCGTCGGAAGTGGCGGGTGTCCGGGAGCGGCGATGTCGGCATCGATGACGACCAGTGCACCATTCTCAGCTCGGAGTTGTATCAACGCGACATCCTCGCCTTTCAGCGCCGGGTTAATGCGGTCCAGGGTTGCGCTGACCACGTCCATTTCGCCGATGATTGCGCGGAGGGCATCCAAATGGTGGATCAGAACTTCGAAGACCAAGAGGCGCCGGAAGTCTGTGAGGTAAGGCTGGCGTCCCAGTAGGAAGGGCTCTTTGCCTTCGTAGTCCCATACTGCCGAGGCGCGGACCGTCATCCGGGCATGACGCAACCTGCCGACCTCCCCGTCCTGCATCCGCTGCGCGAGCTCAGCGTAATGCGGACGAAAGCGGTAGTTTTCATGGACCATAAAACGCACGCGCTCACCCACATCAGCGATAAGAGCCTCTGCCTCGGCCACCGTAGGGGTCATGGGTTTTTGGCACATCGCGTGCACGCCCTTGTCGGCGGCGATGCGCACCAGCCGCGCATGGCTGCCCACCGGAGTGATGATGTCGACGGCGTCGGGCTGGGTCTCGTCCAGCATTTCCGCCATGTCGGCGAAGACGCGAGAGATACCAAAGGCCTCCCCTCGTGCGTGTGCTTTGTCCTTGTCTGGGTCGCAAATCCCAACAATCTCAACGTCTGCCTGTGCCTGCCATCCGATGAGGTGAAATTGGCTGATCGCTCCGGCCCCTGCAATCGCGACCCTAAGCTTGTTACTAGCCACTTTTGGCCCTTCCTTGGTTCTGTTTGCCTGTCTCGCCCAAATTTGCGCTACTACAAATTCGAACCAATCAGACGTGAGGCTACTCTCCTAACCATCTCCGATGGGAGCCGGGGTTCGGCATCTGATCGAAGAAAGTGGCCTCGAGGTCGGCGAAGGCCCTCTTGAGCATATCCGTAAGGAAATTCAGTGCACTTCGCCGGGACTCCCGTAGTACTTCATAGCCAGTGTTTACTTCGGAATTCACAAGTCAGTCGGCTCAACTGCCTCGGCAACCAAGGTTCATTTCGCTTTCGGCCCGCGCGGCGCGCGACGCCGCGGCCAGCAGGCTGATGTCGTTCGGCCCAACAATAAAGCTATAGCCCGCTTCCCGCAGGTCGGCATAGCTGCGGCCTGCGCCGACGATTGTTCCTAGCATCAGCCCTCCCGCGCGCGCCACTTTCTCGACCTCAGCGATCTGGCCTTGGACGTCGGGGTGGGTCATGTCCTCGAGATGGTCCATTGATGCGGCAAAATCATTGGGTCCGACGAAGGCCATGTCGATACCCTCGATGCCCGCGATCTCGGCGACCTCGCGTACCGTGTCGACATGCTCAATCTGCGCCATGATCAGCAGCTCGTCATGAGCGGTCTTGGCGTAGTCTGTACGCTTGCCGTAGTCGGAGGCGCGGACGATAGGGGCTGCATAGCCCCGACGACCGCGGGGGGAATACTGGCAGAAGGCAGCAATGTCGCGCGCCATGGCCGCAGAGCTCACCATCGGCACCATGAGCGAACGCGCGCCGCGGTCGAGCGCACGTTTCAGCGTAGCCTCCGAGCAATCGGGGACGCGAACGATAGCCTGTCCGCCCGCGGCCTCAACGGCCCTGATCAGTCCGAGCCCTTCCTCGAGCCCAGCGGTTCCGTGTTCGCAGTCGATCACCACCACGTCCCAGCCGGTGTGCACGAGAAGTTCTGCCACCTCGGGAGTACCAAACTCGAGCCACGCGGCGGTGACGGTTTCGCCGGCCTGGAGCCGCGCCTTGAGCTTGTTCTTGCCAGTCATGAATTTGCTTCCCTTTCAGAATGTGAAGAACGTTTGCCAATGATCTCGATCGCCGCCCGGAGCAGCAGCAGGCCCCACACCAGGAGGGTAATTGCGCCCAGCACTGCGGCGGTGCCGCGCTCGAAGAAGCCTGTAAGATCGCCCTGCGCTTTCATCATCGATACCATGAAGTTGCCCTCGACCACCTTGCCGAGAACGATGCCGAGGATCGCCGGGGCGAGCGGGATCTGCGCCCAGGCCATGACGAAGCCGAGCAGTCCGAGAACCAGGACGATCCAAATCGCCATCGTGCTGCCCATGATGGCATAGGCGCCTATAAGTGAGAGCATGAGCACCAGCGGCATTAACACGGCGCGAGGGATGCGCAGAAGGTAGGTTGCTACGGTGACTGCTAGTCCGCCGGTAAGCAGCATCAGCAGGTTGGCCATGAAGAAGGCGCCGAAGATCGTGTAGACGAGGTTGGCATCGGTGGTGAAGATATCCGGACCGGGCGTGAGGCCCTTCATCAGCAGCACGCCGATCGCGATGGCGGTTACGCTGTCGCCGGGGATGCCAAATACCAGCGCCGGGGTCCATGCACCCGCCACGGCGGCGTTGTTCGCGGCTCCGCCGTCAACGATCCCCTCGAGATGGCCCTTGCCAAATTTCTCCGGAGTGCGCGAGAACCGCCGCGACAGGGCGTAGGCGATCCACGCGGCCACGTCGGCGCCCGCACCGGGCAGAGCGCCAACTACTGTACCGCCGAGCCCCGAGCGCATCACTGAAACCCAGCGGGTGCGGATCTCGTGCAGCGCGCCGCACAGGGCCGCGCTGAGTGGCTCGATCTTGATCCGTCGCAGCTTGGTCTCTTCGCCCGAACCGGCATTGCGCAGGAGTTCGGACAGCGCAAAGAGGCCAATCATCGCCGGGATGAAGCTGACACCGTCGTAGAGATCCATGAGCCCGAACGTGTAGCGCGGATGGCCCACGGCGACGTCGATGCCGACCGTGGCAATAGCGAGTCCTATGAAAAGCGATGCGAAGTTGCGTGCCACCGATGCACCGCCGACGAAGACTGCGCAGCTAAGCCCCAGCGTCGCCAGCCAGAACGCTTCGTCGCTTGAGAAGCTGGCGGAGAGCCGGGCGAGCTGTGGTGTCGCCAAGGCAAGCAGGATCACCCCGATGATACCGCCGAGGACCCCGGCAAACAATGAGACGAACAGCGTGGTGCGTGGCTTGCCGGATTGGGCCAGCGCGTAGCTGTCCTCGACATAGGCTGCCGAGGCGGGAGTGCCGGGCATCTTGAGCAGCGCCCCCGAGATATCGCCAGCGAAGATTGCGGTGGTGGTGGTGGCGACGATGGCCGCCACCGCCTGCGCCGGGCCCATGAAATAGGTGAAGGGCACCAGCAACGCGACCGCCATTGTCGCGGTGAGCCCGGGCATCGAGCCGACGAAGGCGCCGTAGAGCGTGCACAGCAGAACCGTCGCCATGAGGTGCGGTTCAAGCACGGCGGTGAAGATCGCAAAAATATCCATTACCAGTCCCCTACCAGGCCACCTGGGTTAGTGGGCCCCATGGCAGCGGCACCCGCAGTACGCTGTAGAACACGAAATGCAGGACGATGGGCGCGAGCAGCGCCACGGCAGTCGCGATTGGCCAGCCGCCACCAAAAACCCACACCGCAATGAGCAGCGCCAGTGCCGCGGCGATGTGAAATCCGAGAACCGGCAGCAGGACCGCGAAGGCGGCCACCAACGCCAGCAAGATCAGGATCGGCAGCGCCTGAAGGCGACTTCCTTCGCTTGCCGGGGCGATGCCGCGTGCCGTCTCGAGAAGGATGCCGAGCCCCGACAGGATCAGCCCTGAGGCGATGATGCGCGGAAAGAGGTCGGGGCCAAAAGCCATGGCGCCGATCTGCGGAAAGCCCGAGGCGATCCAGATCATCAGTGTGCCGAGGGCGACAAGCGCCGCCCCCGTCACGATGTCCCGTGTTGCAGTCATTTGTCCCGGCCCGCTTACTTCGCGAGGCCGACGGCCTGGATCACCTCGCCGAGCGCTGCGTCCTGCTGCTGCATGTACGCGGCGAGATCTTCCGCGCCCATGTCGACCACCTCGGCGCCGCGGCTGGCCTTGAAGTCGGCCCACTCCTGCGAGGCGACGACTTCAGCCACAGCCTTTTCATAGGAGCACACGATGTTCGCGGGCATCCCATCGGGACCGGAGATGGTTATGTAGGCCGCAAGGGTCCAGCCGCTTTCGAGAGCCTCGGAGGTCAGCGGAACATCGGGCAGCGCCTCCATCGGGCTGTCGTGCATGTAGGCCAGCGCCTTGACCTCGTCGGACTCTACGAGCGTCTTGCCCTCAGACAGGGCGGGGGTGGCGACGTCGACGCCGCCCGCGACCAGTTCCTGCAGCGCCGGGGCGGCGCCCTGCGAGGGAATCCAGCGGATCGCGTCGGGGGCCATCCCCTCGGCGTTCAGCATCCCGGCCAGGGCCAGGTGCCAAATGCCCCCGAGGGACGTGCCCGAGCCGGTCAGTTCGCCAGGGTTCTCTCGCGCATAGTCGAGCAGTTCGTTGACAGTACCAAACGGGCTATTCTTGCCTACCAGAACCGAGGCGGGGACGATGTCGATCAGCGCGATAGGGGTGACGTCCTCGTAGGTCATCTCGGTCAGGCCAACCCAGTGCATGGTGTTGATCTCGACCGTGACAGCGCCAACCGTGTAGCCGTCGGGCTCGGCGCGCGAGATCGCCGAGTGACCGGTGACGCCGTTCCCGCCGGTGCGGTTCACCACGTTGAACGGCACGCCCCAGGACTTCTCAAGAAGACTCGCCAGCATCCGCGAGTTGGCATCGGTGCCGCCACCTGCGCCCCAGGGCACGATGTAGGTGACCGCGCGGTCGGGTTTCCAATCGCAGCTGTCCTGCGCAAGCACCGCGGTTCCGGACGTGGCAATGGCGGCGGCGCAAACGGCCACCCGAGCAAATCTGTACATGTAATCCTCCCATTGATGCACTGCCTCAAAGCATCCTCCGACAGTGCCCGGGGATAGTTGGACCATGGTATACCATCTCTAGTCAATCGTTTGACTAAGCATTTTTCGATTGGTTCGGCGAAAGCGCGCGGATACTGAAGGAATAAAGGCGGGAATGGCATGACAAAAAGAACGACGCTGCGCGACATCGCCGAGGAGCTGGGGCTATCGGTGTCCTCCGTCTCGCTTGCGCTGCGCGCGCATCCCCGGATTTCTGCCGCCACGGCCGAGTCGGTGCGCCAGGCCGCAGTGCGGCTCGGATACATCTACAACCGCGCCGCCGCCGACCTGCGCCGAGCCGAGAGCCACCTCGTCGCGGTCTGCCTCAGCGACCTGTCCAACCCGGTGTTCAACGAGTTCCTCGTGCAGATCGAGGACGAGCTCTGCACCCGTGACCGCAAAGTCTTTCTCGGCGTCGCGCGCGAGAGCCTCGATCAACAACGGCGCTTCCTGCAGACTGCGCTCGAGCATGGGGTGGGCGGGATCGTGCTCTGCCCGGTACACGGCACTGGCCCCTCCGATCTCGACGTGCTGCTGCCGCGTGGACCCGGGGGGACGCCGATCGTGCCCACGGCGATCTTCTCGCGGCAGGTCGAGGGGGTGGCGCTGCCGCAGTTCCTCAACGATGACCCGCTTGCCGGGCGGCTGGCGGCAGAGTGCATGATCGAGGCGGGGCATCGGCGCATCGGCTGGATCGGCGGCGGGCAGGACACCTCGACCGCGCGCGGGCGGTTTGGCGGCTTCCGCGCCGCGCTCAAGGAGGCCGGGCTGCCGCCGCCGCTGGTCCGCCACGGGCCGACGAGCCGGGCCTTCGGGCGATCGGCAGCGCTCGACCTGCTGCGGGAAAGCGACGCCCCGACCGGGCTGGTCTGCTTCAGCGACCTGGTGGCCTTCGGGGTGCTGGCCGCGATCCGCGAACTGGGGCTCGAGCCGGGGCGGGAGGTGTCGCTGATCGGCTGCGACGACATGGACGAGGCGGCGTTCACCTGGCCCGGGCTGACGACGGTGGCGGTGGACAAGTCCGAGATCGGCCGCGCCGCGGCGCGCTGCCTGCTCGGGGAGTCCCCAGCGCAGGTCTCGGTGCTGCCCCCGGCGCTCATCCGCCGCGGCACGGTCGGACCCGCGCCGCGCTGATCCTCAGTCGCCGCTTGGAGTCCCGACGCTTTCGCGGCCGACGAGCGCGCCGCTGATCAGTACCTTGGTGGCGGGCTCCGGCGCGCGGGCGATCAGCATGTCGTCGAGCAAGCGCACCGCCATCGCGCCGATGCGGCGCTTCGGCACCTCGATGGTGCTGAGGGCGGGCTCGCTCATTGCACTCATCGGCAGGTTGTCGAACCCTACGACGGAGACATCCTCTGGGATGCGCAGCCCGTGCTCGCGCAGCGCCTTAATGAAGCCGAAGGCGATCATGTCATTGGCGCAGAAATAGGCCTCGGCCACGCGCGGGGCGGCAGCAAGCTGGGCGAGTCCGTCGCTGTAGGCGCCCTCGAGCGTCGAATCCACCGATAGGATCAGCGTCTCGTCCGCTTCGAGCCCCAGCGCCGCCATGCCGCGCAGGAAGGCGTCGCGGCGCAGTGCGAAATTGGTCACCGCGGTGTGGCTGGCCACCATGCCGATGCGCCGGAAGCCGCGCCCGGCGAGGTGGCGCAGCAACGCGAAGACCGCCTGGTCGTTGTCCATGTCGACGAAGCTGAGGTCGAGCAGCGGGTGGTAGGTGTCGATGAAGACGACCGGCAGGGGCGCGCGGGCGAGGCACTGCACCTCTTCCTTGGTCAGCTCGGTGCCGAGGATCACCGCTCCGCGCAGGTCGCCCGAGCGCAGGGACTCGGCGATCTTGTCCACGTCGGTGCCCTCGAAGCTCTCGACCTGCAGCGAATAGTCCCGGCGGGTCGCCTCGTAGGACATGCCGTCGATGTAGTCGGAGATGAAGTGATTGTGGTCGCGGTTCACCGTGTGGCCGTGGCGGGCGATTTTGAGAAAGCGCAGCGTGTTGACGGAATCGGGGCGCGTGCGGCCGGTGCGGGGCTTGTATTTCATCTGCCGCACGGCGCTCAGCACCCGCTGGCGAGTCGCCTCCGAGATGTCGCCCTTGCCGTTCAGAACCAGCGAGGCGGTGGCGGCGGAAACCCCGGCACATTCGGCGACCTGACGCAGGGTGACCGGCTTTTTCTCTTGCTTTGTCATGGTTTGTCGCGGGCCCCTGGCACTGGTGTTGTTTAGTAAACATCGTTCCGGACGCAGGGATGTTCAAGACAGAACGCCTTCGTGACTGCAACGGAAAGACTATTGAACGCTCCTGAATTATTTGTTAGCGATTTACTAAATCAAGAGTCAGTTTACTAAATCCTAGGAGGAGAGGATGCGTAAGCTCGATGGCCGCCTGGCCATTCTTTGGGCGCTCGTGATCGTCTTGCTGGCGATCGGCGGGGTCACCTCGGGCGGTACCTACCTGTCCCTGTTCAACCTGCAGTCCATGGCGACCCAGGTGCCCGAGATCGGGCTTCTGGCGATCGGCGTGATGCTGGCCATGTGCGCCGGCAACGGCGGGATCGACCTGTCGGGCATCGCGCTGGCGAACCTGTCGGGCGTGGCGTCGGGGCTGGTGGCGACGCAGCTCTTCTCGGCCTACGAGGCGCCCTGGGCCTTCACCCTCGCCTTCGCCTTCGGTGCGCTCGTGGTAGGGGCACTCGGCGGGCTGCTGAACGGGCTGATCATCTCGCGTCTGGGGATTACGCCGATCCTCTGCACGCTGGGCACGCAGATGCTGTTCACCGGGCTGGCGGTGGTCTTCTCGGACGGGCGGTCGGTGACCATCGGCTCGCCCGGCCCGCTCTACGAGCTGGGCAACGGGGTGATCCTCGGCGTGCCCTACGGCTTCCTGATCTTCCTGGGCGTGGCGCTGGTGCTGGGCGGGGTGCTGCGCTTCACCCCCTTCGGGATGCGGCTCATGCTCACCGGTGCCAACGCGCGTGCGGCGGACTTCAGCGGCTTTTCGAAGAACACCGTCTTTATCGTCACCTATACGCTGTCCGGCGCGCTGGCGGGGCTGTCGGGGGTGATCATCGCCGCGCGCAACGTCAACGTGAAGTGGGACTATGGCACCAGCTACCTGCTGATCGCGATCCTGATCGCGGTGATGGCCGGTGTACGGCCCGAGGGCGGCTCCGGGCGGGTGTTCTGCGTCGTGCTCTCGGCCGTGGTGCTGCAGCTGCTTTCGAGCCTTCTGAATTTCATCGGCCTGTCGAATTTCGTCCGCGACTTCGCCTGGGGCGCGCTGCTGCTCGCCTTCCTCGCGGTGGGGCGGTTCGAACTCATCGAGAGGCTGGCCGCTGGGACAACTTCGGCGCGGGTCCCTCGCGCGTCGAAGGGCTGAGTACGAGGGAACTCTAGGGAGGAGTATACCATGAAGAAGACGTTCAAACTGGGCTGCGCCGCGGCCCTGATGGTCACCGCCGCGAGCGCCGCGATGGCCGAGGGCACGATCACCACGGTGGTCAAGATCAGCGGCATCCCTTGGTTCGACCGGATGGAGACCGGGGTGGAGCTCTTTGCCGAGCAGAACCCCGACATGACCATCAGCCAGGTCGGCCCGGCGCAGGCGGACAGCGCCCAGCAACTGCAGATCGTGCAGGATCTCATTGCCAAGGGCACCGACGCGCTGGCGGTGGTGCCGATGGACCCGGCGATCCTCGAAGGCATCTTCAAGCGCGCCATGGATCGCGGCACGATCATCGTGACCCACGAGGCCGACAACCAGATGAACACCATGGTGGATGTCGAGGCCTTCGACAACGCCGAGTATGGCGCGGCGCTGAACGAGCGTCTGGCGGACTGCATGGGCGGCGAGGGCAAGTGGACCACCTTCGTCGGCTCGCTGGGCAGCCGCACCCATATGCAATGGGTCGGTGCCGGCGAGGAGAATGCCAAGAAGTACCCGGGCATGGAACTGGTCGATCCCAACAACGAGAGCTTTGACGACGCCAACGGCACCTATGAGAAGGCGAAGGAAGTGCTGCGCAAGCATCCGGACATCAAGGGTTTCCAGACCTCGGCGGGCAATGACGTGCTGGGCGTGGGCCGCGCCATCGAGGAAGCCGGGCTGGCCGGTCAGGTCTGCCTTGTCGGCACCGGCCTGCCAAACCCTTCGGCGGCCTATCTCGACAGCGGCGCGATCACCGCGATCGGCTTCTGGGATCCGCAGAAGGCCGGCATGGCGATGAACGCCGTGGCCAAGCTGCTGCTCGAGGGCGGCGAGCTCTCCGATGGCATGGATCTCGGCGTCGAGGGCTACGAGAGCGTGACGCTCAAGGATGGCCCGGGCGAGGGTAAGCTGCTGATCGGCAACGGCATGGTGCTGGCCGACAAGGACACCTACAAGGACTACCTCTTCTGAGGCAGCCCTTCGCACGGGGGCGCCTGACCGCGCCCCCGGACACATCCGATCAAGAGGCGCATTTCCCGTGACCCACAGCGATCTTCAGGATCAGCCGTTTCTCGAGCTGCGCGGCATCCACAAGCGGTTCGGCGGCGTGCACGCGCTGCGCGGGGTCGATCTGACCCTGCGCGCCGGCGAGGCTTACCATCTGCTGGGCGAGAACGGCTGCGGCAAGAGCACGGTCATCAAGATCATGTCCGGCGCCCATGCGCCGACCGAGGGCGACATCCTGCTCGACGGGGTGCACCACGCCGCGCTGAGCCCGATCATGGCGCTCGAGGCGGGGATCGAGACCGTCTACCAGGACCTCTCGCTGCTGCCGAACCTGACGGTCGCCGAGAACGTCGCGCTTGGCGAACAGCTGGTCGGCGGGCACGGCCGCATGCTGCGCTGGCTCGACCGCGGCAAGCTGGGCGAGACCGCGGCCAAGGCGCTGCGCGAGGTCGGCCTGGAGCCGACCCGGACGCTGCTGGGCACCCGCGTGTCGGACCTGCCGCTGGCGATCCGTCAGCGCGTCGCTATCGCCCGCGCCATCGCCCAGGACGCGCGGCTGGTGATCATGGACGAGCCGACGACCTCGCTCACGCGGCACGAGGTGGAGACGCTGATCGAGGTGGTCGGCCGGCTGCGCGCGCAGAACGTCGCGGTGCTCTTCGTCACCCACAAGCTCGAGGAATGCTACCGCATCGGCGGCCAGGCCATCGTCTTCCGCGACGGGCTATGCGTGGCGCAGGGGCCGATCGAGGATTACAGCCGCAGCGAGCTCAGCGCGCTGATGACCGGGCGCGAGATCGAGGCCCGGCGCTACCGTTCGGGCGCGCCCTCGGGCAAGGAGCTGCTGCGCCTCGAGGGGCTCGGTTCGGACGAGGCCTTCCAGGGGGTCAACACGGTGCTGCACAAGGGCGAGATCCTCGGCGTGACCGGCCTGTCGGACTCGGGCCGCAACGAGCTGGCGCTGGCGCTGTCGGGGCATCGCGCGATCACCGACGGGCGGGTCAGCATGGCCGGCGCGCCGGTGCGCATCGACACGCCCGCGCAATCCATCGAGCTTGGCATCGGCTACGTGCCCGAGGACCGGCTGGGCGAGGGGCTGTTCATCGAGAAGTCGATCCTCGACAATGAGGTGACGCTGATCCTCGACCGCATCCTCGGCCCGCTCGGCACGGTGGATCGCGGAAAGGCCCGGGAGGCCGCACGGCGCATCTCGGAGGAGATGAAGCTCAACACCTCCGATATCGACCTGCCGGTGGGGGCGCTCTCCGGCGGCAATCAGCAGAGGGTGCTGATCGGCCGCTGGCTCAGCATCGAGCCGCGCCTGCTGGTCCTGCACGGGCCGACCGTGGGCGTCGACGTGGGCTCGAAGGACACGATCTATCGCGCCATCCAGGCCATGGCCGAGCGCGGCATCGGGCTGATCATCGTCTCGGACGACCTGCCCGAGCTGCTGCAGAACTGCGACCGCATCCTGGTGATGAACGCCGGGCGGGTCGCGGCCGAGGTCGCCGGTGCCACCGCCAGCGAAGACGACATCTACCAGGCAATGCTCGCCTCTCAGCTGGAGGCCGCGGAATGACCATGACCCAATCTTCCCTCGATACCGCAGACACGACAGAGGCCGCCGAGGCCGCGGCCCGCCGCCGCCCGGGCATCGCCGAGACCTTCGCGCGCCGTCCCGAACTGGTCAGCCTGTGCCTGCTGATCGCCATCTGCGTCGCGGTGGCGGTGATCAACCCGGCCTTCCTGTCGCCGACTTCGCTGATCGACATGGGGCGCGCCTCGGTGGTCACCGGGCTTTTCGCGCTGGGGGTCTTCGCGATCCTCGCGGCGGGCGGCATCGACGTCAGCTTCACCGCAATCGCGGCGCTCACCATGTACTCGCTGACGCTCTTCGTGCTGAAGGTCGCGCCGGGCCTGCCGATGGCGGCAATCCTGGTCATCGCCGTGCTCGGCGGCACCCTGCTCGGGGCGGTCAACGGCTGGCTGGTGCACAGCCTCAAGGTGGCGGCGCTGATCGTCACCATCGGCACGCAATACCTGTTCCGAGGCATCCTGCTGGCCTTTGTCGGCACGGTCTGGCTGATGGAGCTGCCGCCGCAGATGGTCGCCTTCGGCAAGGCCTCGATGTTCGACGTCACCACCGCGAACGGCGCGACGGTGACGCTGCCCTGGTATTTCCTGGTCTTCCCGGCCGCCGCGCTGCTGACCTGGGTAATCTTCAACCGCACGCTGATGGGCCGCGCCATATTTGCCACCGGCGGCAACCCCGAGGTGGCGGCTCGGCTCGGCTACGACCAGCGCCGGGTGCATCTCTTCGTCTTCGCATTCGCCGGCGGGCTCGCCGGGCTGGCGGGGATCGTGCACGTCTGCGCCAACCGCATGGCCAACCCCTTCGACCTCGTGGGGACCGAGATCGGGGTGATCGCCGCCGTGGTGCTGGGCGGGGCGCGGATCAGTCGGTGCCTTCATTCTTCTCGCCGCGGCCTTCTTCGTAACCCGCCGCCGCAAACTGCAATCCCGAACCCGGAAGTGAGCCCATGAAGAAGTTTCTCAACAACCCCGAGGCTTTCGTCGACGAGATGCTCGACGGCATCTACCGCGCCCACCCTGAAGTGACCTATGTCGCAGGCGACCTGCGCTGCTACGTGACCGCCAATCCCGTGCCCGGTAAGGTGGGCATCGTCACCGGCGGCGGCTCGGGACACCTACCGACCTTCCTAGGCTTCGTCGGCGAGACAATGCTGGACGGCTGCGCCGTAGGCGGGGTTTTCCAGTCACCGAGCTCGGACCAGATCCTCGAGGTGACCAAATACGTCGACCAGGGTGCCGGGGTGCTTTACCTCTACGGCAATTACACCGGCGACATCATGAACTTCGACATGGGCGGCGAGCTGGCCGAGCTGGAGGACATCGAGACCCGTACCGTGATGGGCAATGACGATGTCGCCTCCTCGGTGGTCGGCGAAGAGCACAAGCGCCGCGGCGTCGCCGGCATCTTCTTTCTCTACAAGGCCGCTGGCGCGGCGGCGGCACGGATGCTGCCGCTCGAAGAGGTCGCGCGCATCGCCGAGAAGGCCCGGGCGCGGACCCGCACCATGGGTGTCGCACTCTCGCCCTGCATCGTACCCGAGGTCGGCAAGCCCGGCTTCGAGATCGGTGAGAACGAGATGGAGATCGGCATGGGCATCCACGGCGAGCCGGGCATTTCGCGCGAGACGATCAAGCCCGCCGACGAGGTGGTCGACACGATGATGGCGAAGATCTTCGCCGAGACCGACTACAATTCCGGCGACGAGGTGGCCGTCCTGCTCAACGGCCTCGGCGGCACGCCGCTCGAGGAACTCTACGTCCTGTTCCGCCGGGTCTCGATCCTGATGGAGGAACGCGGCGTGAGGATCCGCCATTGCTGGCTCGGCGAGTTTGCCACGTCGATGGAGATGGCCGGGGCGTCGATCTCGGTGCTGCACCTCGACGACGAGCTGGAGCCGCTGATTGCCGAGCCGGCGAACACGCCGTTCTTCAAGCACATCAAGGGATAAGACCATGGCACTGACTGCGGAGCAGATGCGCTCGCTCTACACCGCCTGGGCCGAGCGCTTCGCGGCCGAGCGCGAGGCGCTGATCGCGCTCGACGGCAAGGTCGGCGACAGCGATCTCGGGATCACCATGTCCAAGGGCTTTGCCGCCGCCAACGAGGCGGTGCAGGGGCTCGAGGGCGCGTCCGTCGCCGGGCAGATGAAGGCGGCGGGGGCGGCGCTGGCCAAGGCCGCGCCCTCGACCATGGGCACGTTGATGGCCACCGGTTTCCTGCGCGGCTTCAAGGCGCTGGAGGGCGCCGAGCAGTTCGGCACCGCCGAGGCGGCTGCCTTCTGGCGCGCCTATGCGGACGGTGTGGCGCAGCGCGGCAAGGCGCAGCTCGGCGACAAGACGGTACTCGACGTGCTCGACCCGATCGCCGCCGCGCTCGAGGGCAGCGACGTGGGTCTTTCTGGGGCGCTGGAGGCCGCGGCAGAGGCCGCGGCAGAAGCGCTGGAAGCGACCAAGCTGATGGTTGCGCAGCACGGCAAAGCGGCGGCCTTCCAGGAAAAATCGCGCGGCCTGCCGGATGCCGGCGGCACCGTGGCGCTGATCCTTATCGAGGTCATGCGCGACGTGGCACGGGATGCGGCGCAGGGCTGAGCCAGCCGCCACGACCGCGACGCACAGAAGGAGACAACATGAATTACAGGCAACTCGGACGCAGCGGGCTGAAGGTTTCGGCGCTCGCCATGGGCAGCTTCACCTTCGGCGGCAAGGGCGATTTCGGCATGGTGGGCGCGCAGGGCGTGCCCGAGGCGCAAAGGCTCATCGACACCTGCCTCGATCACGGCATCAATCTGCTCGATACAGCCAACATGTACTCGACGGGTCTGGCCGAGGAGATCCTCGGCGCGGCGCTCGAGGGGCGGCGCGAGAGGGTGCTGATCTCGTCCAAGGCGCGGATGCGCATCGGTGACGGGCCGAACGACGAGGGCGCCAGCCGCTGGCACCTGATCCGCGAGTGCGAGCGTAGCCTGAAGCGGCTGTGCACCGACCACATCGACATCTACCACATCCACGAATGGGACGGGCTGACCCCGGTCGAGGAGACCATGGAGGCGCTCGACACGCTGACCCGGCAGGGCAAGATCCGCTACGCCGGCTGCTCGAACTACACCGGCTGGCAGCTGATGAAGGCGCTGATGGCCTCGGAGCGACACAATCTGACGCGATTTGTCACCCAGCAGATCCATTACACCGTCGAGGCGCGCGAGGCGGAATACGAGCTGCTGCCGATCTCTCTCGACCAGGGGCTGGGGGTGACGGTCTGGAGCCCGCTCGCCGCCGGGCTGCTCAGCGGCAAGCACCGCCGCGACGGTTTCGCCGAGGGCAGCCGGCAGGCGAAAGGCTGGACCGAGCCGCCGATCCGCGACTGGGATCGGCTGTGGAACATCGTCGACGTGCTGGCCGAGATCGGTTCCGCGCATGAGGTCGAGGCGGCGCAGGTGGCGCTGGCCTGGACGCTGGGCCGTCCGGCGGTGGCCTCGCTGGTGGTCGGTGCCAGCGCGCCAGAACAGATGCAGCGCAACCTGCGCGCGCTCGACGTGGATCTCAGCGACGACGAACTCGCCCGCATCGACGCGGTGAGCCGCCCGCCGTTGATCTATCCGCACTGGCACCAGGCGCAGTTCGCCAGGGCCCGTTTCGCGGGGCCCGAGCGCGCCCTGCACGGGTGACCCGGCAGGGCGAGGGGATTTCACCCCGCCGCCATTATCTCGCGATAGGCCGCGTGATCCGCCTGCATCCGGCGGAACACGCGGTACTTGGCGTCGTGGTAGGCGGCTATCCCGCCGCCGCGCGGCGTGATCTGCTGCACCGCGGGGGCCATGGCGCGCATCGCCTCGCCAAGCGACGGCTGCGACCCCGCCGCCACCGCGCCCAGCATGGCCGAGCCGAGCAGCACCGGCTCGGGGGCTTCCGGGACGATCACCGGCACGCCGCAGGCGTCCGCCGTCTCGCGCAGGTAGAGCGCGTTTTTCGCCAGACCGCCTGAGACGACGATGCTGTCGATCCCGGCCCCGGCGGCGCGCATCTCGTCCAAGATGTGCCGCGTGCCGTAGGCGAGCGCCTGCAGCGTCGCGAGGTAGTCGAGCGCCAGGTCGTTCTGTCCGGTGTCGAGCGTGATCCCGTCGATGCCCCCCTTGCGCCAGGGCGCGGCCAGCGGCGAGCGGTTGCCATGCGCGTCGGGCTGGACATGGCGCGAACGGGTGAGCGTGGCCGTCTCCTCTGCCATCCCGGCGAGCCGCGCATCGAGCAGAGTGGCGGGGTGACGGCCCGCCGCCACGGCCTCGGCTTTCAGCGCCGGGAAGGCACCGTGGCGGGCGAGCAGGGCGTCGAGCAGCGCCCCCGCCGCCGACTGGCCGCCCTCGTTGACCCAGAGCCCGGGCAGCAGCGCGCCGAAATAGGGTCCCCAGACGCCGGGCACATAGGCGGGCTCGGCGGTCACCGCAATGTGGCAGGTCGAGGTCCCGGCGATCATCGCGAGGCTGCGCTCGCCACCCGCGCCCAGCGTGCCGATCGCCCCGGCATAGGCGTCGATGAGGCTCGCGCCGACCGCGATGCCCTCGGGCAGGCCAAGCTCGGCCGCCGCCGGCGCGGTCAGCCCGCCGAGCCGCATGCCGGGGGCGCCGATCTCGGTGCCGATCCGCGTATGGCCCTCGGGGCCGGTCAGCGCCGCAAGGCCGATCGACGAAAGGAAGCCGTCGTCCCAGCCTTCGCCTTCAAGGCCGAGATGGCCGAGATAGGTCCACTTGCAGACCAGCGAGCAGAGCGAACGCGCCCGGCTGCCGCAGGCGCGCCAGACCAGCCAGTCGGGCAGGTCCCACAGGTGCGCGGCGCGGGCGAAACGGTCAGGCATCTCGCGCTGGAGCCAGCGCAGCTTCGGCATCTGCATCTCGGGGCTGATCATCTCGCCGACGTGGCGCAGCGGCGCGCCGCCGATGGCGTTGATCTCCTCGGCATCCGAAATCGCGCGGTGATCCATCCAGACGATCACGTCCTGCTCGGGCGCGCCTTCGGGATCGACCGAAACGGGCCGGTCCACGGCATCCGCCAGCACCAGCGAGCAGGTGGCGTCGAAGCCGAGCCCCGCCACATCTTCGCGCCGGACGCCCGAGGCCGCGACCGCTTCGCGCACCGCGGCGCAGATCGCCTCCCAGATATCCGCGCTGCTCTGCTGCGCCCAGTCGGGACGCGGCCGCCACATCGCGACCTCGCGCCCGCTGGCGGCGAGCAGCCTGCCCTCCGTGTCGAACACCCCGGCGCGCGCACTTCCGGTGCCCACGTCGATACCGATAAACGTCATCGGCCCTCCCTACACCGCCTTGCTGAAGCCGCAAGACCGTTGGTCTCGCGAGGTCCGAAGTGTCCGACGCGCTGGAAACGCGGCGATCTTCGCGTTGGCGGGCGACGCCTCAGAGTGGACACCATGCGCGCTTGCGATCGGGATGACAAGGACGCTCAGCTCCTGCGTTATGAAGGCCAAGCGTTTAGTTGTGACCCTTTTTGCTTCGCGTATTCGCTGATTGTGGCCTTCTGAGAGTTGCCGTCCCGCGATTCCCTTCGAGCGCGACCTTGGAGCAGCACCTGACGGCAGGTTTAAAGCACACGTTTTTGCCTTACGCTCCTAATTACCGGATTAGGGCGTGCGCGCAGCCAGCGCCCGGTCGGCGGAACGTAGCGCCTCGGAGCCAGGTCGAAGACGGTCGCGCGTTCAATTCCCTGATGGCTCGGTCCGTGGCAACGAATGTACCATGATTTGTGAGTCACAGGGATGGCACACTGTGCATTCTGCAAGGACTGAGCAAGCGATAATTTCGCTGACTCCACTCAGATCGACCGGCAGCTGCGCATCGGGCAGGTTGTGATAGATGACCGGGCGCAGGAAGCGGCGGATCGACTTGGTGCCGACCGAGGTGGCGCCGAAGTTGGTGGAAGCGGGGTAAGGTCCGCCGTGGACCATGGCGTCGCAGACCTCGACGCCGGTCGGGAAGCCGTTGACCAGCACCCGGCCCGCCTTGCGCTCGAGCACCGGCATCAGCCGCTGCGCGAGGGGCGTGTCGCCCTCGTCCATATGGATCGTCGCGTTGAGCTGGCCCTCGAAGCCCTTGGCAAGCGACTCCATCTCGTCGGGGCCCGAGACCCGCACCACGAGCCCGAGCGGGCCGAAGACCTCCTCGCCAAGCGAATGATCCTGCAGGTAATTCGCAGCATCCGTCTCGAAGAGGTTGGGCAGCGCATCGCGGCCCTCGCTGTCGGTGGTCAGCACCGGCTTGACGGCATTGCGGCCATCGAAGCGGGATTTACCGTCTTTATACGCCTGCGCGATACCATTGGTCAGCATGCACTGGGTGGTCACACCCTTCAGCGCCTCGGCGGCGGCGGCGACAAAGGCGTCGCCCGCGGCGCCCGTCTCCACCAAGGCGATGCCGGGGTTGGTGCAGAACTGGCCGGCGCCCATCGTCAGCGAGCCGGCCCAGCCGGTGCCGATGTCAGCGCCGCGCGCTTTCATCGCCTCGGGGAGCAGGAACATCGGGTTCACCGAGCCCAGCTCACCGAAGAAGGGGATCGGCACGTCGCGCTGCGCGCAGAGATCAAACAGCGCGCGACCGCCGCCCAGCGAGCCGGTGAAAACCACGGCGTTGATCAGCGGGTGCTGCACCAGCGCCTGGCCGACATCGCGCTTGCCGCCCTGCACGAGCGAGAAGACGCCCTTGGGCATGCCGGTCTTCTCGATGGCGGCGAGGATCGCCTCGGCGACGATCTCGCCGGTGCCGGGGTGCGCGCCGTGGCCCTTGACCACCACCGGGCAGCC
>JBLXGS010000028.1:0-55501 GCA_048381755.1 Roseobacteraceae bacterium | reverse complement strand
GACCTGCGCGGCAAGCCCGGCTACACCGCCAAGGAGCTCGACCCGGCCCAGAACTTCGGCGCGGAGCTGCGCTGATGCGGGTGCTGGTGGTCAACCCGAATTCCTCGTTTGACGTGACCGAAGGCATCGCCTCGGCGTTGCTCCCGCTCGGTCCGGTCTTCGAGGTGGTATGCCGCGAGGACGGCCCTGAGACCATCCGCACCGACAAGGATGTGGCAGAGGCTGGCGAGGCCTTTGCCCGCCGTATCGCGACCGAAGAGGCGGACGGCTTCATCACCGCCTGCTTCTCCGACCCCGGCCTCGATCTCGCGCGTGCCCGCGTGGGCAAGACGGTCGTCGGCGCGCAGGAGGCTGCCGTTTTGGAGGCCTTTGCGCAGGCCGAGCGCTTTGGCATCATCGCGCTGTCAGAGCGGGCCATCCCGCGCCACCTCAAGCGGATCGAGGCATTGGGCTGTCTTGACCGACTGGTGGCCGAGCTGCCGCTTCGCGACGTGTCGGCGGCGGACTCGGGACGCGACCCAGAGGTCTATCGTCACGTTCTGGCGCTTGGCGAAGAGCTGCGCGATCGCGGGGCAGGGGCCATCGTGCTCGGCTGCGCGGGCATGGCGCAGCTCGCGGCGCGGCTCGAAGACGATCTCGGGGTGCCGGTCATCGACCCCGTGGCCGCCGCGGGCCGCCTCATTCTTGCGAGGTTGGCCCCACAACCCTGACTTCCCCGTCGGGGCCGAGCTACGCTCTGGCCTCGCCAACTCCAGCGTCGGCGCAGAGCGTCGACGCCTTCTTACACCCCGCCGCCGGCCTCGCCGCGGCACGTTCCTGGTGCCTGCCGGTACCGTTTCGAAAGGCCCCGATCATGACAGTCTCCCCGATCTCCGCCCTGCCGGACATGGACGGTAAAACCACCGCGGTCTTCGGCTCCTACGTGCTGGCGAGCGGCGCAGAGGGGCAAGAGGTCCTGCGTGATCGCTGGGTGATCCTCGAAGGCGACCGGATCGCCGCCGTTTCCGAGAGCCGGCCAAATCAGGCCGACGTGGTGATCGACCGGCCCGGTCGCTTCGTGCTCCCCGGTCTGATGAACCTTCACAACCATTGTTTCAGTGAAGCCATCGCCCGCAGCCACGCCGAGGACGGCGTCAGCAAGCGGAACGATCAGAGCATTGTCTATACGGTGCTTCTGCCCCTTTCGAAGACCGGACTGGACATCCTGACGCCGGATGAGCGCCTGGCGGTCGCGCGCATGGGCATCGTGCAGCTTCTGCTGGGCGGCGCGACTTCGGTGATGGAGCCGTTTCGCAACAATCTGCCCGAGATGTTCGACGCGGCGGCGGAACTGGGCCTGCGCTTCTGGGGCGCGCCCTATCTCTTCTCGGCCTCCGATCCGCGAGCGGGCGCCGAGGGCGGCGTTTCCTACAACACTGCCTCGACCGATGGCCCCGACAATGCGGTAGATCTGGCCACTTGGAACGCGCTCTTCGACAAATGGCACGGGCAGGAGAATGGCCGGATCAGCCTGGCCATGAGCCCGCATGCGACCGACACCTGCGATCCCGACCTCCTGCGGGCGGCGACCGCCCGCGCGCGCGAGCTGGAGGTGCCGATCACCACGCATGTCGCACAGAGCGAGGGCGAGGTCGCAACAATCGCGAGGCGGTGGGGCGGGCGCACCCCGGCGGAATACCTCGACTGGCTGGGCGTGCTGGGGCCCGACCTTCTTGCCGCGCACTGCGTCTACAGCAGCGAGAGCGACCTTGCGCTGATGAAGACGCGGGACGTGACCGTGATGAACTGCCCAAGGGTCTTCGCGCGGACCGGCAAGACCGCCTCCTTCGGGCGCTTTGAAGCGGCGGGGCTGCGCACCATGGTGGGAACCGATGGCTACAACATGGACCTTCTGGGCGAGATCAACGCGGCCGGCATCGTCTCGAAGGTGACGCAAGGCGACGCGCGCAGCGCCACCGCGCCGGCGCTGCTCAGCGCGATCACCGAGGCTGGATCGGTGGCGCTCAATCGCCCCGATCTCGGGCGGGTCGCGGTCGGCGCAAAGGCTGATCTCACGCTCATCGACATGACCCATCCGCACCTTCAGCCGCACTTTGATCCACGCCGCGCCCTTGTGGCCCTGGCGAACCGGGCGAACGTCGAGACGGTCATCGTGGACGGACGAGTTCTGGTCGATAACAGAAGCATCGCCATCGCCGACGGGGCCGCCTTGGCCGAGGCCGGGGCCTCCGCGGTCCGCAAGATCTGGAACCAGCCAGAGGCGCGCGAGGCCTTCGCCAAAGCATAGATGCGGGCGAAGTAGGTCGCATCAACCTTGGCAACGGACTTCTGGAGTTTCCCTATCTTTAGCGGCGCCTTCCGGACATTCGTGAGAAGAGGATCTCGTTGTGCCTGCGACTTCGCCGTGCGGGCTCTGCAATACTAATGTCAGGCCTCCGCGTTGCTCTGTTGCAGAAATCGTGTGAGAGATACATCTCGTAACTCCAGCGTGGTCGCTGCAATGCATAAGAAGGCCCACGCAAGCGACCGACAGGATCAGGAACTGGCCAACCTACAATGAAGCGCTCAAGCGCCGAGGGTCGCGGACTGGCCTTCTCGGTTCTTGTGGACCTTTTCGCTAATTTGATCACGGCGCGTGCGTAGCCCCAACAAGGCCACGACCCGCGTGTCGCTCAACTGGCCGGATACAGATGAGCGATTTCCGAAAACATGCGAGAAATCAATTGCGAACAGTAGTCGGCACATACATCAGGGCCGGGAGCTTCAGATGCTAGGAAGCCGGAAGGAGCAGTGAGGCTTGTCCGATTCAGCAGTTTCGATGCGGCACCTAGAGATGACGGTCAATTGGCCAGTTGCTGAAAGACAAAGTCGGCGCGAGATGCGATGTCGATGCGCGGCAGCTCCGTGATCTCGTATCCGAGCGCAATGTAGGTTTCACGCATGACGGTGAAGGTTGCTTCGGCCTCGGAGCGGGTCTGCTTGCGTTCGGTGTCCTGAGTGAAGATCTCATCCCAGTAGGGTGTCAGGAAGACGCGGGCGTTGTAGCAGGCTGCCTTGGCCGCTGCAGAGACGTGGGGCGGCACGGGGAGGTCGCAGAGAGCTAGGTAGCCCAGAATGTCGGGAGTGCCGCGATCGAAGATTACGGGGCCTGAGAGGGGCTGTGCGGTGCTACGGGCGCGCAGGTCGCGCTTCACATCCGTTCGGCGTAGGCCATGCGATCCGCCCAAGGGAGGGCATCTCCGCCGCTCTGCGTCTCCTCGCGAATGATCGCGCGGCCGGATTCGGGGATCGTGTGAAAGCCGCGGCGGGCGAGCTCGGTGATCAGGCTGGTCTTGCCCGCACTTGGGCCGCCCGTCACGACGAAGAAATGATCGCTCATCGGCCATCCTCGGGTTTGACAGGGAAAGGGTTGCGACGGGATCAACATGGCCTGAGCCAGAGATCAAGGCAGCATGGATTTTCGTAGGGAAAACAGCACCGGTCTGCGCGGCAGAGGCAAATCCACTGACGAGAAAGGCGGAACTATCTGGTGCTTTTCAAGGAGGATTGGTGGAGCCTAGGGGGATCGAACCCCTGACCTCTTGCATGCCATGCAAGCGCTCTCCCAGCTGAGCTAAGGCCCCAATCGCGGTGCTCGTTGCCTTGTCCGTCATGCCCTGTGGGGCGTTTCGGCTTTGGTCCGGAGCGGTGTCCGCCGCGCCGTCTCCGGCGCTGTGCGGCGTGATCTATGGGATGCTGCGGGCGGGTTCAAGCGAAAAAATCACCGCCCGCAGAAAAAACTCGAAAGCTTACTCGTCGTCATCCCCGGGGACGTCGGTGATCTCGTCGAGCGAGACGTTGTCGTCCTCGTCGTCGTCGAGAACATCATCGTCGTCGAGTTCGACTTCGACATCATCTTCCAGCAGATCGACGTCTTCCGACTCCTCGGTCTGGGCACGACGCGGGGCGCCGTCGGGCTGGTCTGCCGACAGCATGGTGCGCTTGCCGGTATCGAGTGTCAGCACCTCACCGGTGTACGGCGAGACGATCGGATCCTTGTTCAGGTCGTAGAAACGCTTCCCGGTGGTCGGGCAGACGCGCTTCGTGCCCCATTCTTCTTTGGGCATGGGTGGTCCCCTTCAGCTGGCTTGTACGGTCGACAATCTGCAGCCTCTGCCATAACACAGGGGCAGTGTCAAAACTTTTGGCCAATGCAGTCCAGAGGCGCAGAAATGGGGCAGATAACCCTTCCAGGCAACCCGCCGATCTCGGTCACCCTGCGCCGCTCGGCGCAGGCGCGGCGGCTGTCGCTGCGGTTGTCGCAACTCGACGGCCGGGTGACGCTGACGCTGCCGCGGCGACTGCCGGAGGCCGAGGCGATCGGCTTCCTGCGCGAGAAGGAAGGCTGGCTGCGCGGCCACCTCGAAAGCCGCGGCGTGGATGTGACGGTGGGGCTCGGCGCGCGACTGCCCTTCGAGGGGCGGGCACATGAGATCCGCGCTGGTCAGGGGCGCAGCGTGCGCCGCCAAGGCGATGCGCTGGAAGTGCCCGGAGCAGCTGAACAGGTGCCCGCAAGGCTCATGGGCTGGCTGCGCGCCGAGGCGCGCGATCGGCTGGCCGAGGCCTCGGATCGCCATTCCGCCGCGCTGGGGCTGCCCTACAGCCGCCTGACGCTGCGCGACACGCGCTCGCGCTGGGGCTCCTGTACCGCGGAGGGTGGGCTGATGTATTCCTGGCGTCTCGTCATGGCTCCGCCCGAGGTGCTCGATTACGTGGCGGCGCACGAGGTGGCGCATCTGGCGCAGATGAACCACTCCCCGGCCTTCTGGGCGGTGGTGGAGCAGCTCTACGGTGACTGGCGCCCGGCGCGGCGCTGGCTGCGCGACGAGGGCGCTTCGCTGCACCGCTACCGTTTCGGCGATTGACGCCGCGCGCGCCACAGCGGAGATTGCGCGGATCATGATCCAGCCCCAGCCCCGTACGTCCGACATCGTCCTTTCCGCCCACGAGCGCGTCTACCGCGGGCTGCGCCAGCGTATCATGCTGGGACAGATCGCGCCGGGCGAGTCGCTGACTCTGCGCGGCATCGGCCGCGAATTCGACGTCTCGATGACCCCCGCGCGCGAAGCGATCAACCGGCTGGTCGCCGAAGGCGCGCTGTCGATGTCCTCCTCGGGTCGGGTCTCGACGCCGGAACTGTCGAACGAGCGGATCGAGGAGCTTGCGGCGCTGCGTGCGCTGATCGAGGTCGAACTGGCCTCGCGCGCGCTGCCGCGGGCCCACATGGCGCTGATCGACCGGCTGCAGACGATCAACGGCACGATCTCCGAGATGATTCAGGCGCGCGACGCGGTGGGCTACATCCGAACTAACCTCGAGTTCCACCGCACGCTCTACCTGCGCGCTCAGGCGCCCGCGATGCTGGCGATGACCGAGACCGTCTGGCTGCAGCTCGGGCCCACCATGCGCAAGCTCTACGGCCGTCTCCGCCGCACCGAGGCGCCGCAGTACCACAGGCTGATGATCGCGGCGCTGAAGGCCGGGGATGAGCCGGGACTGCGGCTCGCAGTGCGCTCGGACGTCACGCAAGGGCTGCGAATGCTCGCCACCTGACACAGACCGGCGGGGAACCGGGACGGGGGCAGGGGCATTGAGGGGATATCTCTCAGCCAGCCCGGAGCCCGCCATGACCCTCGCCGACTCGCTTTCGCTGAAGCCCGACTCGCGCCGCGCCCGCCGGCTCGAGGATGTGAACCCCGAGGATTTCGCCTGGTCGATCCCGATCATGCGCGCAGGCTACGCGGGGCGCGGGCTGGTCTACCTCGTTGTGGCGGGTGTCTCGCTCTGGTCGATCCTGCACGGCGGACAGGCCGAGGGCACCTCCGAGGCGATGCAGAGCCTGCAGGGCGGCTGGGGCACGGCGGTGATCGTGCTCATCGCGCTTGGCATGTTCGCCTATGCGGTCTGGCGGCTGGTCGACAGCATCTGGGATCTCGAGGCCTACGGGCGGGGCGCCAAGGGGCTGATCGCCCGTGCGGGCATGCTGGTCACGGGCGCGGCGCATCTCGGCATCGGCGGTCTCGCGGTGACCCTGCTCGTGGGGCGCAGCGGCGGCAGCAGTGGGCGGCAGATGCTCGACACGGTGCTGCAGAGCCCCGGCGGCCAGCTTGCCGTGGGTGTCGCGGGGCTGCTGACCCTCGGGGCAGGGGGCTATTACCTGCACAAGGCCTACAAGGAAGAGTATCGCAACCATTTGCGTGCCAACCGTTTCACCACCCATATGAACGGGGCGCTGAAAGCCGGTCTCGCGGCGCAGGGCGTGGTGATCGGCATCGTCGGTATGCTGATCTGCTATGCCGCACTGCAAGCCAATGCCTCCGAGGCCGGCGGACTGGGGAGCGCCTTCGACTGGCTGCAGGGGCAGGTCTACGGCCGGGTTCTGGTGGGACTGCTGTGTCTCGGCCTGCTGGGCTTCGCACTCTTCTGCTTCGTCAATGCGGGCTACCGGATCATTCCGAAGGCTGCGGACCGTGGCATCGAGTCGGTCGGCGCGCGTCTGCGCGCCGCGGCCGAGAATGCGGCCGCGTGAGGGCAGGAGGCATTCCACCTTCGCAGCCGCGATGATCCGCTGGCGATCGTGAGGTCACGCACCACATGAACTGTGCCGAAAAAAGACTCCCTGACAGCAAGTTGCGCCGGAGTTTATGTGGCGAGAGACGGTGCCTGTGCGCGCCTAGGTGAGCAGGCGCGGCGCAACTCCGCAAGGGGGTCGCTAAGCAATTTGGGTCAGAAATGTGAAGTCTGGCTGGTTTGGGGATTCCGGGTGAGGAATTTGTGGCCTATTGAGGCCTTCATGGAAATTTTAGGGCGTTGTTTTTATCCTTGTGCGCCAAAGATCATTTTTAATCAGTCAATTGTCAGCCTGTGATTGGGCAGGGGCATAAGACAAAGTTGTGCCATATAAAAAGTTTCCAATGAGAGCGTTACGTGCAGGCTCTGGAAGAACGTGCTTCACTGGAGGCTTGAAAAGGCGCGATAAATCCCGAATCTGTCCAGGGTTTTGCGCGATTTTACGTGCTTATTGAGGGGGATGGGTGGCGCGGTGGTCGAGGAGGTTCGGCTACAGTTGGCCCTGTGCTTTGGCGTATAGCCGACAGAGAATTGGTTGAAGATCCACATTCAGGATGGCCGCCATGATAAATGTGTCATTTGACGGCCGAAGAATTACGTGCAGGTTAAATGCACGGGGCGCAGGCGGATATTCGATTTCGAAGTTTCCTTGGAATGGGTCAAGAAAGCGGCGGGGGCAATATGCCATTCTTTTCGGAGATTTTCTGAAGTCGACCCGGCGCATGCCTGAATAAACCGCGCTATTCCAAAATCCTGTGCCGCAACCTTCATCTTCCGCCTTTACATGAAGAAGCCCCGGAATGCGGCAGGAACCGCGCTCCGGGGCTTCGAATGTTTGCTAAGGAAGAGGGTCTTAGGCGGCGAGCCCCTTCGAGCCCATCGACAGGAACTTCTGGCGGCGTGCCTTGACCAGCTCGGCCGGTTTCATGCCGTCCATCTCCTCGAGCAGGGCGGCGATGTTCTTGCCGACCGCCTCGATGGCATCCAGCGGCGCGCGGTGTGCGCCGCCCAGCGGCTCGGGGATCACCTTGTCGGCGACGCCCAGCTTCAGCAGGTCCTGCGCGGTCAGGCGCAGCGCCTCGGCGGCCTCGCGCATCTTCTCGGCGTCCTTCCACAGGATCGAGGCGCAGCCCTCGGGTGAGATCACCGAGTAGACCGAATGCTCGAGCATCGCCACGCGGTTGGCGGTGGCGAAGGCTACGGCGCCGCCGGAGCCGCCTTCGCCGATGATCACGGTCACCAGAGGCACGCCGATCTGCAGGCACTTCTCGGTCGAGCGGGCGATTGCCTCGGACTGGCCGCGCTCTTCGGCGCCCTTCCCCGGGTAGGCGCCGGGGGTGTCGACGAGGGTGATCACCGGCAGGCCGAACTTGTCGGCCATTTCCATCAGGCGGATCGCCTTGCGGTAGCCCTCGGGGCGGGCCATGCCGAAGTTGCGCTCGATGCGCGACTGGGTGTCATTGCCCTTTTCGTGGCCTATCACCACCACCGGGCGGTCGTTGAAACGGGCAAGCCCGCCCATCACCGCGTGGTCGTCGGCAAAGCCGCGGTCGCCGGCGAGCGGCGTGTACTCGGTGAACAGGGCGTCGATGTAGTCTTTGCAATGGGGGCGGTCGGGATGCCGCGCCACTTGGCATTTCCGCCAGGGCGTCAGCTTCTTGTACAGATCCTTGAGCAGATCGTCGGCCTTGCGGTCGAGCGCGGCCGCCTCGTCCTCCACATGCATCTCTTCGTTCTTCCGCGCCATGGCGCGCAGTTCTTCCGCCTTGCCTTCGATCTCGGCGAGGGGTTTTTCAAAGTCGAGATAATGCGTCATGCTCGGGCACTCTTGTTGGTCGCGGCCTATATGGCCTCGAAGGCGCGCGGATGCAACAAAGCAAGCTCGATTGCCACATCTGCGGGTCTTCTGGCGGCATGGAAGCGGCGTCAGGCCAGCAGCACCGGCAGCATCGAGGCGATCAGCAGGGCCGCCATGCTCCAGTTGAACAGGCGCAGCCGGGCGGGATTGGTGAGCACCCGCCGCAGGCTGCCGCCGAGCACCGTCCAGGTGGTGGTCGAGATCGCGCCCATGGCGACATAGGTGCCCGCGACCAGCAGCACCGCGGGCAGATCGCGGCTGACCGCGTAGAGGGTGATCGCCCCCAGCGCCATCGACCAGGCCTTGGGGTTCACCCATTGGAAGGCCGCGGCCTGCAGGAAGCTCATCGGGCGCGCGGTGGTTCCGTCCTCGGCCTGCGCCTCGCCCGGCGCGGCGGCATGGGCGATCTTCCACGCCAGCCACAGCATGTACAGCACCGACAGGACCGTCAGCGCGCCGCGCACCATCGGGAAGGCCTCGAAAACACGCATGGCACCGAGCCCCACCAGCAGCACCATCGCCGGAAACCCCAGCGCCACGCCCAGCATATGCGGGACGCTGCGGCCAAAGCCGAAATTGGCCCCCGAGGCGAGCAGCATGAGGTTGTTCGGCCCCGGCGAGATCACCGTGACGAAGGCAAAGGTCGCGAGCGCGAGGAGAAGGTCCTGTGTCATGGCGCAAGACTTGCCGGTTTCGCGTGGAGAAAGATTGCAATCTGCGGCGTAATTTGTCTCTCATCGCAATTTATGAGCGACATTGATTACATCGACGACCGCATATTGCGTGTTCTTGCGACGGACGGGCGGATCAGCAACCTGGCGCTGGCCGAGCGGGTGGGGCTGTCGGCCTCGGCCTGCCTGCGGCGGGTGGCGGCTTTGGAAAAGGCCGGGGTGATCCGCGGCTATCGCGCCGTGCTCAGCCCCGAGAAGACCGGCATCGGGTTTGTCGCCTACGTCACCGTCGGGCTTGGGGTGCACACCAAGGAGGCGCAGCTTGCCTTCGAGCGGGTGATCACCCGCGCCCCCGAGGTCAGGGAATGCCACAATATTACCGGGAACGTGGAATACCTTCTGCGTATCGAGGTGACCGACCTGGCCGCCTACAAGGAGTTCCACACCGAGGTTCTCGGCACCTTGCCGCAGGTAAGCGCCATAACCTCTTACGTGGTGATGGGCTCGCCCAAGGACGAAAGAGCCTGAGCGGGTCCGATTCGAGCAGGCACCGGTCGCCCTGCGGGGCGCACCGGGAAAGACGGAAGACTTGGACCGGATTATGACCGAGGCGCAGGCGGACGAGTTCGACTACATCATCGTCGGGGCAGGGGCGGCGGGTAGCGTGCTGGCCGAACGGCTCTCGGCGGATCCCGACACGCGGGTGCTGTTGCTCGAAGAGGGTAAGGGTGCCGGCGGGCATTGGGCGAGCGCGGTGCCGGGGGCGCGATCCTGGCTGCTGCGTGACCCGACACGGGTCTATGGCTACCACGTCGAACCCGGGCCGCGCGGCCCGGCGGAGCGCTGGCTGCGCGGGCGCATGCCCGGCGGCACCAGCGCGGTCGGCGCGATGCTCTGGCTGCGCGGCGGCGAGGCGGACTGGGCGCATATGGCCCGCGCCACCGGCAGCGCCGAATGGGACTGGCCGGAAATGTCGCGCGCGCTGCGCCAGCTTGAACACCATGCCTTCGGCGGCAGCGAGCTGCGCGGCCTTGGCGGGCCGGTGTCCTTGCGTCTGTCCGAGCCGCTGCGGCCGCTGATGCAGGCGGTGATGAAGGCCGGGGCGGAATCCGGCTGGCGCCAGCGCGCCGATCCCAACGAGGCCGATCCCGACGGGCTTGGTCCCGCCGCCTGGACCATCGACGACAAGGGGCGCCGGGTCACCGCCTGGACAGCCTTCGTGCGTGGGGCCAAGACCCGGCCGAACCTGCAGATCGAAACCGGCGTGCGCGTCGACCGGGTGCTGATCGATGAGGGCCGCGCCTATGGCGTCGAGGGACGGCGCGGCACCGCGCAGCTACTGTTCCGCACCCGCGGTGAGGTGATCCTCTGCACCGGCGCGGTGATCACCCCCAAGATCCTGATGCTCTCGGGCATCGGCGACGGCATGGCGCTACGCCGCGCCGGGATCGAGACGAAGCATCACAGCCCCAACATCGGCCGCGGTCTGCGCGATCACCTGATGCTGGCGACCAACTGGCGGCTGCGCCACTGGCGCGACAGCGACAACCGGGCCTTCACCGGCGCGCGGCTCGCGGTGAACGCGCTGCGCTACCTGCTGTCCGGCGAAGGCGCGCTGGGCCGGGGTGGTGCCGAACTGATCGGCTTTGTCGAGTCGCAGAAGACCGTTGCCAGGCCCGACATCATGATCACCGCGGCCGCCTATTCGCTGGAGGTGGCACAGGGCGTGGGCCGGCCGGAAACCGAACCGGGCATGCGGCTGACCGGCCATGTTCTGCGGCCCGAAAGCACCGGCTACGTCTTCGCCGCGGGGCCGGACCCCGACATGCCGCCACGGATCGAGGCCAACTACCTCTGCACCGAGCGCGACCGCCTGCGCGCCATTGCCACGCTGCGCAAATTGCGCGGGCTGGCCCGGCGGCCAGCGCTGGCCGAGTTCATCGAAGGCGAGACGGTGATTTCGGCCTGGGCAAAGAGCGACGATGACATCCTCGACCTCTATCGCCGCTACAGCCGCTCGGCCTGCCACGCGGTTGGCACCTGCGCGATCGGCCCCGACGAGCTTGACCCGCTTGACGCGCGGCTGCGTCTGCGCGGGGTGAAGCGCCTGAGGGTCTGCGATGCCTCGATCTTTCCCGAGATGCCCGCCGGCGGCACGCTGGCACCGGTGATGGCGGCGGCGCTGCGCGCGGCGGAGTTCATCCTCGCGGATGCCAGCCGCACCGACGAAGAGATCGAAGCGGAGGAAGCGGCAGAGGCGGCGCAAGCCGCTGACGCGGATCAAGACGAAGCGGCAGAGGAAGAAACTGCGGCGGCGGAACAGGCAGAGGGCAAGGAGGAACAGCTCGCCGACAGCGAGGATGCTACCGACGCCGGGGCGGGAACCGCCGAGGACGTGCTTCCCGAAGGCGACGAAGAGGCCGAACAGGAGGACAGGCCGGAAGATCGACCCGCAGCGGTGCCGCAGGAAATGCCGGATCGCGAGGCCAAAACCGCCGGGGCCGGCTGAGCTGCTCTTTCCGCCCCGCTGGCATGTCCCGCAGATCAGATCGGCGGCTCGGACCGGTGGCATGGACAAGCCGCGCCGTGCCGCCTATCTGCAGGGCAGACCTCGCCACCATTCCTCGTTCCGAGGCAAGGAGTCCCGCATGCCCGAACAGCTCGAAAACCTGCAGGAACGCATCGCCCATCTGCAGCGGGCGGTGGACGATCTCTCCGAGACCGTCGCCAGGCAGGACCGGGACATCGCGCTGCTGCAGCACCGTGTGCAGATGCTGATGGAACGCGAGGCCGCGCGCGAGAGCGATGGCGGCGGCGGGGTGATCCTCGGCGACGAGCGACCGCCGCACTACTGAGGCTCCGCTGCCGGTCAGGCTCCCAGACGGCGTGCAGCCTCAATGCTGCTCGAGGGCAATGACCTGCCCGTCGTGCAGCAGCATGTTCACGTAGGACGCGCTGCCGAAAGTCGGGTAGACGCTGACGAAGGCCGTGTCGCGGGCGAGCCGTGTCATTGCCCGGCCGCAAGGACGACCCGCGGGGACGCCGCAGACTTCGGCTTTCACCTCCTCGTAGGCGCCATCGACGCGGCCCCTCGGCAGGGTGCGCCCGGCCAGCCCGTAGCGCAGTTGCTCGTGCAACTCGGGGTCGCCGAAGAGCGCCAGCGCGCCGGTCACCTGCCGGGCGCAGCCATCGTCGAAGCCGGTGATGTAGAGCGCGCGCGCCGTGCTGCTGCCTGGGTGGCTGTCATAGAGCACATAGCCCCGGCGGGTCTCGGGATATTGCGCCACGGGTGCGCCGAGCCTGCGCGTCGGCACGCCGCAGACGCGGGCGATCTCGCCATAGGGCAGGGCGGTGCCGAAGGGAACTTCGCGAACGTCGGGACCGGTGCCTTTGACCGCTGCCGCCTGCCCGCCGAGCCAGCCCAGCAGCCCGCCTTGTGGTTGTACCTTTGCACGGGGTGCCGGAGCTTCGCGGCTGTCGAGAAATCCACCGGCCCCGGACAGGTCCGTCTCGGAGGGGAGCGCGGCGCTCTGCCCGGCGCTTTCATCGAGATCGAGGTCCGACAGGCGGGGCACCTCGCCCGGCGTTTCGCAGGCGGCAAGCGCCAGCAGGGCAAGGCAGATGAGCAGCGGCTGAACACCGTACGGGCGTCTGGTCGGATGGCGTGTCACGAAGGCGCTCCGGGAAAGGGACCGTCGAGGGCTCCCGCCCGCGCGATCCTCCGCGCGGGTCAAAAACCGCAATCTTCGTGTAACCTTTTGCCCGGCCCGAATCCACAAACCCCTGTCAGGGCGGGGACTTCCGGCGGAGCGCCGCTCAGAAGTCCTCGACCGCCAGCACCCCGCCCAGCGATTTCACCGCGCCCTTGATCTCGGGCGTCACCGGGAACTCCTGCTGCAAGTCCATCTCGACCTCGCCCGGCAGCCCGTGGTCGGCAAGGCAGAGCCGCACCGGCCCGCGCCCGGCCTTGGGCATCTGCTCGGCGGCACGGCTGAGCACCGAGGCGATCTGGTTGATCGCGCCCGCCCCCTCGATCCAGATCTTCAGCCCGGTCGCTCCGGCGCCGGCGACCACCTGCTCGACCGGCCCCATCGAGCGCGCCAGCAGCTTGAGCTGGTCGCTCTCCATCGTGGCCTCGACGGTGATCACCACCTTCGAGCCGGTCTCGAGAAACTCGCGGCTCTTCTCCAGCGTCTCGGAGAAGAGCGTCACCTCGTAGGCGCCGGTGGGGTCCGAGAGCTGGGCGAAGGCAAAGCGGTTGCCCTTGGCCGACTTGCGCTCCTGCCGCCCGGCGACGACGCCCGCCAGCTTGGCGATGCAGGGGCCGCCGCGTGCCTTGTTGGTGGCTTCCTCGAGGGTCATCACGTCGCGCCGCTTCAGTGCCGGCATGTAATCGTCGAGCGGGTGGCCCGAAAGGTAGAAGCCGATCGCCTTGAACTCTTCCGAGAGCCGCTCTGCGGGCAGCCAGTCGGGCACCGGCGAGAGCCGCGGCTCGGGCAGGTCGTCCCCGGCCTCGCCGAAGAGCGAGACCTGCGCGCTGGCCTTCTGCTCGTGGATCGCGGCGGAATAGGCGACCAAAGCATCGAGGCTGTCGAACACCCGGCGGCGGTTCTTGTCGAGTTGGTCGAAGACCCCTGCGCGCGCCATCATTTCCATCGGGCGCTTGCCGACGCGCTTCAGATCGACCCGCCGTGCCACGTCGAAGAGCGTGGTGAAGGGCGTGTCTCCACGCCCCTCGACCACCAGCCGCATGGCATCGAGGCCGACGTTCTTCAGCGCGCCGAGCGCGTAGACCAGCTCGCCATCCACCACGTCGAAGCTCGCCTGCGAGCGGTTGATGCAGGGCGGCACGTAGGGCAGCTTCAGCCCGTTCTTCATCTCGTCGAAATAGACGGCGAGCTTGTCGGTGAGGTGGATATCGCAGTTCATGACGCCCGCCATGAACTCCACCGGGTGGTTCGCCTTCAGCCAGGCGGTCTGGTAGGACACCACCGCATAGGCCGCCGCGTGCGATTTGTTGAAGCCGTAGTTGGCGAACTTCTCCAGAAGGTCGAAGACCTCGGTGGCCTTCTTCTTGTCGACGCCGTTTTCGGCCGCGCCCTTCTCGAACTTCGGACGCTCGGCGTCCATCGCCTCCTTGATCTTCTTGCCCATGGCGCGGCGCAGCAGGTCGGCGCCGCCGAGCGAGTAGCCCGCCATCTCCTGCGCGATCTGCATCACCTGTTCCTGGTAAACGATGATGCCCTGCGTCTCGGCAAGGATGTGGTCGATGGACGGGTGTACCGAGGTGATCTCGCGCAACCCGTTCTTGACCTCGCAATAGACCGGGATGTTCTCCATCGGGCCAGGACGGTAGAGCGCCACCAGCGCGACGATGTCCTCGATACAGGTGGGCTTCATGCGCTTGAGCGCATCCATCATGCCCGAGCTTTCCACCTGAAACACCGCCACCGTCTTGGCGGCGGAGTAGAGCTCGTAGGTCTTGCCGTCATCGAGCGGGATGAGGTTCATCTGGTTCTCGGCGCCCTCGGGCGGGGCGTAGAGCTGGGTGCCGTCGGCGGCGACATGGATCGGGCGGCCCGATTTCAGGATCAGGTTCACCGCGTTCTGGATCACCGTGAGCGTCTTCAGGCCGAGGAAGTCGAACTTCACCAGCCCCGCCTGTTCCACCCACTTCATGTTGAACTGGGTGGCGGGCATGTCCGAGCGCGGATCCTGGTAGAGCGGCACCAGCTGATCCAGCGGGCGGTCGCCGATCACCACGCCCGCGGCGTGGGTCGAGGCATTCCGCAGCAGCCCCTCGACCTGCTGGCCGTAGGTCAGCAGCCGGTCCACCACCTCCTCGTTGCGCGCCTCCTCGCGCAGCCGCGGCTCGTCCTGCAGCGCCTTCTCGATGGAGACGGGTTTGACGCCCTCGACGGGGATCATCTTCGACAGCCGGTCGACCTGGCCATAGGGCATCTGCAACACCCGGCCGACGTCGCGCACGGCGGCTTTCGACAGCAGTGCACCGAAGGTGATGATCTGCCCCACCTTGTCGCGGCCGTATTTCTCCTGCACGTAGCGGATCGTTTCCTCGCGCCGGTCCATGCAGAAGTCGATGTCGAAGTCGGGCATCGACACACGTTCGGGGTTGAGGAAGCGCTCGAACAGCAGCGAGTAGCGCAAAGGGTCGAGGTCGGTGATGGTCAGCGCATAGGCGACCAGCGAGCCCGCGCCCGAGCCGCGGCCCGGACCGATGGGAATGTCGTTGTCTTTCGACCACTTGATGAAGTCGGCAACGATCAGGAAGTAGCCGGGAAAGCCCATGCCCTCGATAATGCCGAGCTCGAAATCGAGCCGCTTCTGGTACTCCTCGACCGAGACCGCATGCGGGATCACCGCAAGCCGCGCCTGCAGACCCTCGTTGGCCTGGCGGCGCAGTTCCTCGACCTCGTCGTCGGCGAACTTCGGCAGGATCGGATCGCGCCGGTAGGCCATGAAGGCGCAACGCTTGGCGATCTCGACGGTGTTCTCGATGGCCTCGGGCAGGTCGGCAAAGAGCGTCGCCATCTCCTGCGGGCTCTTGAGGTAATGCTGCGCGGTCAGCCGGCGGCGCGGCTCCTGCTGGTCGACATAGGCGCCCTCGGAGATGCAGATCAGCGCGTCATGCGCCTCGTACATGTCGGCCTTGGGGAAGTAGACGTCGTTGGTGGCGACCAGCGGCAGGCCCATCTCGTAGGCCATCTCCACATGGCCGCGCTCGGCGATGCGTTCCTCGGGGGGCAGCCCGTTCTCGCCCGGGTGGCGCTGCAGCTCGACGTAAAGCCGGTCGTCGTAGATCTGATGCAGGCGGGTCAGCAGGGTCTGCGCCGCGGCGCGGTGGTTCTCGCGCAGGTGCCGCCCCACCGGCCCGTCAGGACCGCCCGACAGGCAGATCAGCCCCGCGCCGTAGGTCTCGAGTTCCTCGAGCGTGACATGCGCCTCCTGCCCGTCGCCGCGCAGGTAGAGGCAGGAGTTGAGCTTCATCAGGTTCTCGTAGCCCTGCTCGTTCTGCGCCAGCAGCACGATGGGGGCAGGCGCCTTGGGCTTTTCGCCCGGCACCGGCTCGACGTAGAGCAGATCGACCTGGCAGCCGATGATCGGCTGCACACCCGCGCCGCTGGCGGTCACCGAAAATTCCAGCGCCGCGAAGAGGTTGTTGGTGTCCGTCACCGCGACGGCGGGCATCTCCATGGCTTCGCACAGCCCGGGCAGCTTCTTCAGCCGCACGGCGCCTTCGAGCAGGGAATATTCGGTATGGACGCGGAGGTGGATGAATCGGGGATCGCTCATGGCGACAGAGTATTGCGGCGCGCCGGGGGGCGAAAGCCCCCGCGTCGGTCGTGCCCTGGGGTTGCACGGGGTGTGGCCTCGCTGCCGTTGTGCCGCGCGGAAGCGCGCATTCTAGCCGAATGTGATTTGTCGTCGGAGTTCTGATGGCGCAAACCTCACGCCCGAGGGAGCTGTGCGTGAACGAACGATGGTGGTGTGGATGCAGAACGAGTGGCAGGGCGAGCGTATGGGAGAGGTGTCGTCGCCCGGAAGCGGTGCCCCTGGTGTGCGCCGCCGCATCCTGCATCTCACCGCACGGCTGCTGCCGGGGACAACCGGCCGGCTGCTGGCACATCGCTATCTCAGCCCCGCCTCGCATCTCGATCCGGCGCAGGCGACGCGCGGCGGTGCCGAACTGCTGCCGCTCGCGCCGGGCATGGCCGTGCTGCGTCACCCGGCGCACCAGGCAGATGCCCCGCGCGTGCTGCTGGTGCCGGGGCATGACGGCCACGTCCGACAGTTCGCCCGGCTTGTGCGCGAGCTGCGCCGGCAGGGCGCGGCGGTCGATCTGCTGATCTTGCCCGGACATTTGAGCCGGCGCCGTATGCAATGCGGGCTCGCCGAGATCGTGCCCGCGATCCACCGCTGCGGTGCGGAATATGGTCCCTACGACGCCGTGGCGGCGCATTGCGTCTCGGCCAGTGGATTGCTCTTTGCGTTGGCCGAGGGCTTCGACTGCCCGCGCCTCGCTTTCATCTCCACACCGATTGATCTGCCGAAGCTGTTGCGGCTCGGGGCTGCGCAATACGGGCTGGCCGGTCGGTGCCGTAGCGTTTTCGAGACCACAGTTGTCCGCCGCTGCGCGCCCTACGGGCCGGAGGCGCCCTGGCGTGAGGTGGCGGCGGCGCGGCGCGGCGAGACGCTGGTGATGCATGCCCGGCACGATTTTGCGGTGCCGGTCGAGGATGCCCGCGCCCTTGCCGAGGCGATGCCCGGCGCGCGGCTCGAGGTCGTCGAGCAGGGGGACCACAATGGCCTTCTGCACATCGCTCCGGCCATGCAGAACCTGGCGGGCTTTCTCGCGGCGCGCTGATCCTCGGGGCCACGCCCTTGCGTCGGGATCATGCGCAAATTCGCGCCGCCTCGGCAGCGCCTGCCTGACAAACGGGCAAATTCTTCTTGCCAAGGCCGAAAGCCCCCGCCTAGCCTTGGGGCAAAGAGATAAGAATCCGCGCGCCTTCTACGCCGCATCGAGGGCGCGCTGCGGGGAAACTTCAATGGTAAGGCGGCGGGTCATCAACATGGACATCTCCTTTCTTCTGAACGGGGAAAGCGTGGTGCTGCGCGACGTGTCTCCCACGCGCACGGCGCTCGACTGGCTGCGCGAGGAGCGCGGGCTCAGGGGCACCAAGGAAGGCTGCAACGAGGGCGATTGCGGTGCCTGCACGGTGATGGTCACCGATGCGCGGGGCAGCCGGGCGGTCAATGCCTGCATCCTCTTCCTGCCTCAGCTGCACGGCAAGGCGCTGCGCACGGTCGAGGGCATCGCCGGTCCGGACGGCACGCCGCATCCGGTGCAGCAGGCGATGGTCGATCACCACGGTTCGCAATGCGGCTTCTGCACGCCGGGCTTCGTGGTCTCCATGGCGACCGCGCATCTCAACGGCGACACCGGCCATGACGACGCGCTGGCCGGCAACCTTTGCCGTTGCACCGGCTACGCGCCGATCGTCCGCGCCGCGGAGGCCACGACGAGCGTTCCCGTGCCTGAGTGGATGAGCGCCGAGAAGGAACTATTGTCGCGGCTCTCCGCGGACGCAGGCAAGCTCGCGGCCCCCGAGACCGCCGACGAGCTGGCGCGTCTCTTCGAGGAAACCCCCGAGGCCACGCTGGTGGCGGGGGCCACCGACGTCGGCCTCTGGGTGACCAAGCAGCTGCGCGAGCTGGACAAGGTGATCTTCCTCAACTGCTGCGCCGACCTGCAGGAGATCGAGGTCACCGAGCATGCACTCCGCATCGGCGCAGGCGTCACCATGGACCGCGTTCTGAAGCTGATGAAAGAGCATTATCCCAGCTACGCCGAAATGCTGCGCCGCTACGGCTCGGCGCAGGTGCGGGCGGCGGCCACCATTGGCGGCAATATCGCCAACGGCTCGCCCATTGGGGACAATCCGCCGGCGCTCATCGCGCTGGGCGCGACGCTGCATCTGCGCAAGGGCGACGCGCGGCGCGAGATGCCGATCGAAGAGTTCTTTGTCGAGTACGGCAAGCAGGACCGGCGGCCCGGCGAGTTCGTCGAGGCAGTGACCATCCCGCGCAAGGCGGACCGGCTACGGGTCTACAAGCTCTCCAAGCGCTTCGATCAGGACATCTCCGCCGCCTGCGGCGCCTTCTGGATCGTGACCCAGAACGACCGGGTGACAGAGGCACGCATCGCCTTTGGCGGCATGGCCGCAACACCCAAGCGCGCCACCCATGTGGAGCAGGCGCTGATCGGCAAACCGTGGACCGAGGATACCGTGATGGCGGCTTCGAGGGAGTTCGATAAGGACTATCAGCCGATGAGCGACATGCGCGCAAGCGCCGGCTATCGGCTGGAAGCCGCGCGCAACATGCTGATCCGCTATCTGGTCGCCGACCTCGGTGTCGCCACCGACGTGCGTGGGGTACGGGCATGAGCGTCTCGAAGCCCCTGCCGCATGACGCGGCCCCGCTGCATGTCTCGGGCAAGGCCCGCTACATTGACGACATCCCCGTGCCGGCGGACTGCCTGCACCTCGCCTTCGGCCTGTCGACCATAGCGGCGGGCAAGATCACGGCGATCGACCTCTCGGCCGTCCGCGCCGCGCCCGGCGTGGTGCAGGTCTGGGAGGCCAAGGACCTGCCTTCGGACTGCGACTGCTCGGCCTCGCTGCACGACGAGCCGCTGCTCTCCGACGGCACCATCCACTACCTCGGCCAGCAGATTTTCCTCGTTGCCGCGACCAGCCATCTCGCCGCGCGCAAGGCGGCGCGACTGGCGAAGATCAGCTACGCGCAGCACGAGCCCATCCTTACCATCGAGCAGGCGCTGGACGCGGACAGCCGCTTCGAGGAAGGCCCGCGCATCTGGGAGAAGGGGGACGCCGCCGAGGCGCTGAAGGCTGCGCCGCTCACGCTCGAGGGCAGTCTTGAGATGGGCGGGCAGGAGCATTTCTATCTCGAGGGGCAGGCGGCCATGGTGATGCCGCAGGAAAACGGCGATCTGGTGGTTGCCAGCTCCACCCAGCACCCCACCGAGATCCAGCACAAGGTGGCCCATGCGCTGCATCTGCCGATGCACGCGGTACGGGTCGAGACCCGGCGCATGGGCGGCGGCTTCGGTGGCAAGGAAAGTCAGGGCAACGCGCTGGCCATCGCCTGTGCCGTTGCGGCGAGCGCGACCGGGCGTCCGGCAAAGATGCGCTACGACCGCGACGACGACATGATGATCACCGGCAAGCGGCACGACTTCCGGATCGACTACACCGTCGGCTTCGACAGGGGCGGTCGCCTTCTGGCGGTGGACTTCCGGCAATACACCCGCTGTGGTTGGGCGCAGGACCTGTCTCTGGCCGTGGCCGACCGCGCCATGCTGCACGCCGACAACGCCTATGACATCCCGGCGCTGCGGGTCGAGAGCCACCGGCTGAAGACCAACATGCAGAGCGCCACCGCCTACCGCGGCTTCGGCGGGCCGCAGGGCCTCTTTGGCATCGAGCGGGTGATGGATCACGTCGCCCACCACCTGAAGATCGACCCGCTGGAGCTGCGCCGCCGCAACTACTACGCCGATCTTGTCCCCGCGGGGACACGTCTTGCGCACGACGACGCAGAGGATCAGGCCTCGCGCGGCGCGATGGCGGAGATCGAGGGCGGCACCGCCCCGCAGGAGACCCACTACGGCCAGCCGGTCGAGGATTTCATCCTCGGTGCGATGACCGCGAAGCTGGAAGAGACCAGCGACTACGCGGCGCGGCGCAAGGCGGTGGACGCGTGGAACGAGAGGAACCCGGCGCTGAAGAAGGGTCTCGCGATCTCGCCGGTGAAATTCGGCATCTCCTTCACGCTGACCCATCTCAACCAGGCCGGGGCGCTGGTACACGTCTATCAAGACGGCTCGATCCAGCTCAATCACGGCGGCACGGAGATGGGGCAGGGCCTGTTCCAGAAGGTCGCGCAGGTGGCCGCCGCGCGCTTCGGCGTGCCGCTGGAGATGGTGAAGATCACCGCCACCGATACCGGCAAGGTGCCCAACACCTCGGCAACGGCGGCCTCCTCCGGCTCCGACCTAAACGGCATGGCGGTCAAGGCCGCCTGCGACACGATCCGCGACCGCATGGCCGCGCATCTCGCCGAGCTGCACCAGGACCTGCCCGAGAACGTCCGCTTCGAGGGCGGCAGGGTACATGTCGGGGGTACCGACATTCCCTTCGAGGAGGCGGCGGTGCTCTGCTACCAGGGCCGCGTGTCGCTGTCGTCGACGGGCTATTACAAGACGCCCAAGGTCGATTGGGACCGCATCCGCGGCAAGGGGCGGCCATTCTTCTACTTCGCCTACGGTGCCTCGGTCAGCGAGGTCGTTGTCGATACGCTGACCGGCGAGTACCGCATCCTGCGCACCGACATCCTGCACGACTGCGGCGCCTCGCTGAACCCGGCGCTGGACATCGGACAGATCGAGGGCGGTTACGTGCAGGGCGCGGGCTGGCTGACCACCGAGGAACTGGTCTGGGACGACAAGGGCGCGCTGCGCACCCATGCGCCCTCGACCTACAAGATCCCCGCCTGCTCGGACCGACCCGAAGTGTTCAACGTGGCGCTCTGGGACGGGCGCAACGTCGAGGAGACCATCTACCGCTCCAAAGCCGTCGGCGAGCCGCCCTTCATGCTGGGCATCTCTGCCTTCCTCGCGCTGTCGGACGCGGTGGCCTCTTGCGGCGATGCCTATCCCGATCTCGTCGCCCCGGCGACGCCCGAGAACGTGCTGGCCGCCGTGCGGAGGCTGCGCCATGGGGTTTGACCTTGCCGGGCTGAAGGCCGCCGTGGCGGCGCAGCGACGGGTCGCCCGCGTGGTGATCGCCGAGGTCTCGGGTTCGGCCCCGCGCGAGGTCGGCTGCGCGATGCTGGTCTGGGAAGAGGCGGGCAGGCTGCGCCAGAGCGGCACCATCGGTGGCGGCGCGCTGGAACTGATGGCCGTGGAGCAGGCGCTGAGCGCGCCGGGCCTCACCCGCCACCCGCTGGGGCCGGGGCTCGGGCAATGCTGCGGCGGGGCGGTGACGCTCTGGACCGAGGTTTTCGATGCCGAGAGCGTCGCGGCGCTGGAGGGGCAGGAGATCGTCGCGCGCGGGGCCGGAGAGCGCCCGCTCGCCGTGCAACGTTTGATCGATCGGGCGCGCGGGCAGGGCCGTCTGCCCGAGCCGCAGCTGGTGCAGGGCTGGATGGTCGAGCCGCTGTCGCGCCCGGCGCGGCAGCTGTGGATCTGGGGCGCGGGCCATGTCGGGCGCGCCATGGTGCAGGTCATGGCTCCGCTGCCCGATCTGGCGATCACCTGGGTCGACACCGCGCCCGAGCGGTTCCCTGACGAGGTGCCTTTGGGCGTCACCGTTCTGCCCGCCGCCGATCCGGCGCGGGCGGTGCCGCACGCGCCGCAGGAGGCCGAGCACCTCATCCTCACCTACAGCCACGAGATCGATCTGCAGCTCTGCCATGCGTTGCTGACCCATGGCTTCGCCTTTGCAGGGCTGATCGGGTCAGACACCAAATGGGCGCGCTTTCGCAGCCGGTTGCGGACGTTGGGTCATGCGGATGCTCAAATATCTCGCATTTCTTGTCCAATTGGTCAAAAAACATACGGGCGACACCCGCAGGCGATTGCCATCGGCGTGGCCGGGCAGCTATTGGGGCAGAAAAAAGGGGACGGGACGGCGTGGATACACTCCTCAGCATCAGGGGCCTGACAAAGGCCTACCCCGGTGTCGTGGCCAATGACGATGTCTCCTTCGACATCGGCAAGGGCGAGATCCACGCGCTGCTTGGCGAGAATGGCGCGGGCAAGTCGACGCTGGTGAAGATGATCTTCGGGCTGGTGAAGCCCGATGCCGGCGAGATGGTGCTGGACGGCGCGGCCTATGCGCCCGGCAAGCCGTCGGACGCGCGCCGCTCCGGCGTCGCCATGGTCTTCCAGCATTTCTCGCTCTTCGAGGCGCTGGACGTCGCCGAGAACGTGGCGCTCGGCATGGAGAACCCGCCGAAGCCGCGCGATCTTGCGCGGCAGATCCGCGAGGTCTCGGAAACCTACGGGCTGCCGCTCGACCCCACGCGCACCGTCGGCACGCTCTCGGCGGGCGAGCGCCAGCGGGTCGAGATCATCCGCTGCCTGCTGCAGAACCCGCGGCTGCTGATCATGGACGAGCCGACCTCGGTGCTGACGCCGCAGGAGGTGGAGATCCTCTTCCAGACGTTGAACAAGCTGAAGGCCGAGGGCACATCGATCCTCTACATCTCGCACAAGCTCGAGGAGATCCGCGCGCTTTGCGACGAGGCGACGATCCTGCGGCTGGGCAAGAACGTCGGCACCTGCACCCCGCGTGAGGTCACCGCCCGGCAGATGGCCGAGCTGATGGTCGGGTCGAGCTTCAGCACACCCGAGGCGCGCGCCGGGGAGAAGGGCGAGGTGCTGCTGCGCACCGACACGTTGTCGCTCCCCGCGCCGGGGGCCTTCGGCACGCCGCTGCGCGAGGTCTCGCTCGAGGTCCGCGCCGGCGAGGTGCTGGGCATCGGCGGGGTCGCGGGCAATGGCCAGGACGAGTTGCTCATGGCTTTGTCCGGCGAGCGGCTCGCGCCCGCGGGCACGATCTTCTTCAAGGGGCAGGACGTCAGCCGCATCGGCCCGATCGGCCGCCGCGACGCCGGGCTGCTCTCGGGTCCCGAGGAGCGGCTCGGCCATGCCGCCGCGCCCAACATGAGCCTGACCGAGAACGCCGTGCTGACCGCCGCGCGCCGAGAGGGTTTGGTGCAGGGCGGCTTCATCGACTGGGGCAAATCGAAGAGCTTCGCCGAGAAGGTCATCGAGCGGTTCGACGTGCGCACGCCAGGCCCGGGCACGGCGGCGCGGGCGCTCTCGGGTGGCAACCTGCAGAAATTCGTCGTCGGGCGGGAGATCCTGCAAAGCCCCGACGTCTTCATCGTCAACCAGCCGACCTGGGGTGTCGATGCTGCCGCCGCTGCGGCGATCCGCCAGGCGCTGCTGGATCTCGCCGCCAAGGGTGCGGCGATCATTGTCATCTCCCAGGACCTCGACGAGCTGATGGAGATCTCGGACCGCTTCGCGGCGCTGAACGAGGGCCGGCTCTCGCCCGCCCGCGCCGTCGCCGATCTCGACATCGAGAAGATCGGCCTGATGATGGGCGGTGCGCATGACATGGAGGTGGCCCATGTCGATGGCTGACCCCCGGCGCGGTGCTGCCTGGCCGGTGCCGGATATGCGTATTTTCGAAGAGAAGAAGCCCGCGGGCCTCCCCTTCGACTGCGCTTCTTCTCTTTTCAAATACGCACGGCGTGACGGCGCGGGCCGCGCGGCGCTGGTGGGAGGCCCCGCATGATCCGCCTCGAGAAACGTCCGCAGCCGTCGCGGCTCTGGACCATCGTGACGCCGCTTCTGGCCGTGGTGCTGACCATGGTGGTGGGCGGCATCATGTTCGCGCTGCTCGGCAAGCCGCCGCTGGAGGCGATCCGCACGATCTTCTGGGACCCGCTGTTCCACCCGCAGTTCGCCGGCTATTCACGGCCGCAGCTGCTGGTCAAGGCAGGGCCGCTGATCCTCATCGCCATCGGCCTGTCGATCGGCTTCAAGGCGGGCATCTGGAATATCGGGGCCGAGGGGCAGTACATCATGGGGGCCGTCACCGGCGCCGCGGTGGGGCTGGCCTTCTACCCCTCTGACAGCGTGCTGCTGTTCCCGCTGATGGTGGTAGCCGGCGCGCTTGGCGGCTGGGCCTGGGCGATGATCCCCGCGGTGCTGAAGACAAGGCTCGGCACAAACGAGATCCTCGTGTCGCTGATGCTGGTCTATGTCGCCGAGAACATCCTCGCCTCGGCCTCCTCGAGCTGGCTGCGCAACCCCGAGGGCATGGGCTTTCCCGGCTCGCGCAACTTCAAGCAATGGCCGGCGGTGTTCAACGACGAGCTGATCGCGAACACCGGCATGCACTGGGGCGTGGTGGCGGCCTTCATCGCGGTGATCGCCGCCTATGTGCTGATGGCGCGGCACATCCAGGGCTTCAACATCCGGCTGACCGGCGAGGCGCCGCGGGCGGCGCGCTTCTCGGGGGTGAGCCCGGCGCGGATCGTGATCCTCTGCCTCGGCATCTCGGGGGCGCTGGCGGGCATGGCTGGGCTTTTCGAAGTCACCGGCCCGGCCGGGCAGATCACCATCGACTTCAACTCCGGCTACGGGTTCACCGCGATCATCGTCGCCTTCCTCGGGCGGCTGCATCCCGTCGGCATCCTGCTGGCGGGGCTGCTGATGGCGCTGACCTATATCGGCGGCGAGCTGGCGCAGCTGATGCTCGGCCTGCCGGGCGCTTCGATCCAGCTGTTCCAGGGGATGCTGCTTTTCTTCCTGCTGGCCACTGACGTCTTCACCAATTACCGCATCCGCTTTGCCAAGGGGGAGCTGGCCTGATGGATCCCGTACTTCTTGTCGCCTCGATCATGGTCTCGGCAACCCCGATCCTGCTGGCGGCCATCGGCGAGATGGTGGTGGAAAAGGCCGGGGTGCTGAACCTCGGGGTCGAGGGCATGATGATCACCGGCGCGGTGATCGGCTTTGCCGCGGCGGTGAGCAGCGGCTCGCCGGTGATCGGATTTCTTGCCGCGGCGCTGGGGGCGGCGGTGCTGTCGCTCAGCTTCGGCTTTCTCACCCAGTACCTGCTGTCGAACCAGGTGGCCACGGGCCTTGGCCTGACGCTGGTCGGGCTGGGCCTCTCGGCCCTCGTAGGGGCCTCTTTCGAGGGGGTGCGGGCACCGGGTCTGGGCAAGCTGTGGATCCCCGGTCTCGCCGAGATCCCGGTGATCGGGCCGATGTTCTTCCGCCATGACTTCATGGTCTACGTGAGCCTGCTGCTGGTCGCGGCGGTCTGGGCCTTCCTGAAATACACCCGCGCCGGGCTGATCCTGCGCGCGGTGGGCGAGGACCACGAGAGCGCCCATGCGCTCGGCTACAAGGTGGTGCGGGTGCGCATGGCGGCGATCTTCTTCGGCGGTGCCTGCGCGGGGCTCGGCGGGGCCTATGTCAGCCTCGTGAGGGTGCCGCAATGGACCGAGGGCATGACCGCGGGCGCGGGCTGGATCGCGCTGGCCATCGTCGTCTTTGCCAGCTGGCGGCCGTTCGGCGTGCTGATCGGCGCCTATCTCTTCGGCGGCGTCACGGTGCTGCAGCTGAACCTGCAGGCGGCCGGGGCCAATGTGCCGGTCGAGTTGCTGTCGATGTCGCCTTACCTGATCACCATCCTCGTGCTGGTGATCATCTCGGCCCGCGGGGTGCATGGCGCGCCCGGATCGCTGGGCCGGTCGTTCCACGCCTCGGCCTGACACGCGCGGGCCGGGCGCTGACCACATCCGGCGCCTGCCGGACATTCTCGAAAACAGTATGACTACAGTTTGAAGACAGGGAGACTTAAAACAATGAAACGCAGAACGCTTCTCGCCTCCGCCGCACTGGGCCTCGCGCTCGCCGGCGCGCCCGCCTTCGCCCAGGACGTGCCGAAGATCGGCTTCGTCTACGTCGGCCCGGTGAACGACGGTGGCTGGTCGCAGCACCACCACGAGGCGGCGGTGAAGATGAAGGAGCACTTCGGCGACGCCATCGAGATGATCGAGCAGGAGAGCGTGCCCGAGGGCGCCGACGCCGAGCGCGTGCTGACCCAGATGGCGCTCTCCGGCGCCGATCTCATCTTCACCACCTCCTTCGGCTACATGGACCCGACGATCAACGTCGCGGCCAAGTTCCCGGATGTGAAGTTCGAGCACGCCACCGGCTACAAGACCGCCGAGAACGTCTCGGCCTATTCGGCGCGCTTCTACGAGGGCCGCGCGATCACCGGCTACCTCGCCGGCGCGATGACCAAGTCGAACAAGATCGGCTACATCGGCTCCTTCCCGATCCCGGAAGTGATCCGCGGCATCAACTCCTCGTTCCTGCACGCCAAGAAGGCCAACCCGGACGTCGAGATGTCGGTGGTCTGGCTGTCGACCTGGTTCGACCCGGCGAAAGAGGCGGACGCCACCCAGGCGCTGCTCGATCAGGGCGTCGACGTGGTTCTGGCACACACCGACTCCACCGCGCCGCTGTCGGTGCTGGAGAAGGCGGGCGCCTATGGCTTCGGCCAGGCGGCGGACATGTACGACTACGCGCCCGAGCCGCGCCTGTCGTCGATCATCGACGAATGGGCCCCCTATTATATCGACCGCGTCCAGGCGGTCATCGACGGCACCTGGGAGAGCCACAACAGCTGGCAGGGCATCGGTGACGGCATGGTCGGCATCGGCGAGATCACCGGCCCGGTGCCGGAGGACGTGAAGGCGACCGCCGAGCAGATGAAGGCCGACATTGCCTCGGGTGCGTACCACCCGTTCACCGGCCCGATCAACAAGCAGGACGGCTCGGCCTGGCTCGCCGAGGGCGAGGTTGCCGACGACGGCGTGCTGGCCGGCATGGACTTCTACGTCGAGGGTCTGACCGCCGAGATCCCGAACTGATCCCTATTCGCGGTATCGAACGAGGCGCCGCCGGGACATGCTCCCGGCGGCGTTTTCTTTGCGCTTGATCGCGTTGGCGTCTTCAGTGTTCCGCGAATACGCCGGGCTCGGTGCGCGTGGCAGCCTCCGGCGGGCGTATTTGGAAAGAGAAGAAGGGGCGGAATAGTGGCGCAGCAAGGCGGACTACGAGTGGCGCTGGTGCTGGGGGCGGCAGTCTGGAGCGGCGGGCGGCCCTCGCCGACACTGCGGCGCCGGGCGCTGCACGCGGCGGCGCTCTGGCGGGCAGGGAAGGTCTCGGTCATCCTCGCCTCGGGGGGCGTCGGGCGGCACGGCCCCTCGGAGGCCGCGGTGATCGCAGGGCTCTGCCGCGGGGCGGGCGTGCCGGAGGCGGCGCTCATGCTGGAAGAGCGCTCGACCACCACCGAGGAGAACCTGCGCCTCTCGCTGCCGTTGTTGCGGCGGATCGGGGCCGGGGAGGTGGTGGTGGTCACCGACGGTTTCCACGCCCCGCGGGCGCGGCTGGCGGCGCGGCGGCTCGGGTTCGTGGATGCGCTGGGACCGGTGCGCAGCGACTCGCCCAGGGTGCGTCTGTCGGTCAATCGCGTGAAGGCGGGACTGCGCGAGGTGCCTGCCTACCTCTGGTACGCGTTGCGGCTGCGCGGCTGAGCCGCGGTGCGCAGCGCGGCGTCAGAGAATCCCGATCTCGGCCAGCGCACCTGCCAGCTCGGGCGGCAGCTCGTCGTCGTCTTCGCGGGCGGCCGAAAGATCCGGGGGTGCGTCCGCGGGCGAGAGGTAGCGCCAGCCCTGGAAGGGACGACGCGGCGAGACGGCGACGCGGTGGATTTCCGGGTCGAGCACCAGCGCGCAATGCCGGGTGCCATCGTGACCGGTGACCTCGTCGAGCCGGACGACCCGCTGGCGGCACTGGATCATGCCCTTGAAAACCCAGTAGATCGAGCCGCCGTTGAGCAGTTCCGCCTCGCGTTTCGGCCACATGCGGGTGATGTGGCAGGGCAGGCCGTCGGCGGTCTGCGCGGCGCGGCCCGTTTGCCAGGCGGCCAGCGTCTTGACGCTTTCCGTGCCGACGCTGAGCTTGATCAGGTGGGTGTATTTATCCACGGATTTTTCCACAGAGTCCTCAACAGGCAGAGATATATATTGTAGGCTATGGGGCAGGAGCTTCAAGCAGTGGTAGGCCTGTGCCCCAAAAACGTGTACTCTTACGTACCGCGCGTTCTTGCATCAGGCGGCGGTCGCGAGTAGGGACACCGCCCTGCCACCTACCGCGCGACACTGCCGCCGCGCCCTCGAATTGACGAGCCAACAAGGAAGTCTGCTGCCATGACTCGCTTTGCCGCCCCCATCGCCGAACAGATCTGGGACATGAAATACCGGTTCAAGGAGGCGGACGGCACCCCGATCGACCAAAGCGTAGAGGACAGCTGGCGCCGCATCGCGCGCGCGCTCGCCTCGGTGGAGAAGAAGCCCGCGGTCTGGGAAGAGAAATTCTACGGCGCGCTCGAGGACTTCCAGTACCTGCCCGCCGGCCGGATCACCGCCGGCGCCGGCACCGCGCGCTCGGTCACCCTGTTCAACTGCTTCGTCATGGGCACCATCCCGGACAGCATGTCGGGCATCTTCGACATGCTGAAGGAAGCCGCGCTGACCATGCAGCAGGGTGGGGGGATCGGGTACGACTTCTCGACCATCCGGCCCAAGGGCGCGCATGTGGCGGGCGTCGCTGCCGACGCCTCGGGGCCGCTTTCGTTCATGGATGTCTGGGATGCCATGTGCCGCACCATCATGTCGGCGGGCTCGCGCCGCGGCGCGATGATGGCGACCATGCGCTGCGACCACCCGGATGTGGAGCAGTTCATCTCGGCCAAGGCGGACAGCGCGCGGCTGCGCATGTTCAACCTGTCGGTGCTGGTCACCGACCCCTTCATGGAAGCGGTCAAGGCGGACGGTTCCTGGGATCTGCAGTTCGATGGCAAGGTCTACCACACGGTCAAGGCGCGCGACCTGTGGAACAAGATCATGAAGGCAACCTATGACTATGCCGAGCCGGGCGTGATCTTCATCGACCGCATCAACAAGGCCAACAACCTCAGCTACGTCGAGCAGATCGCCGCGACCAACCCCTGCGGCGAGCAGCCGTTGCCGCCCTACGGTGCCTGCCTGCTGGGCTCGATCAACCTTGCACGTCTGGTGGACACGCCCTTCGAGAAGGGCGCGGATATCCCAGAGGCGAAGCTCGACGAACTGGTCGCGCTGGCGATCCGCATGATGGACAACGTGGTGGATGCGTCAAACTTCCCGCTGCCGCAGCAGGCCGAGGAAGCGCAGAACAAGCGTCGCATCGGCCTCGGCGTCACCGGTCTTGCCGATGCGCTGCTGATGATGGGGCTGCGCTACGGCTCGGAAGAGGCTGCGGCGCAGACCGAGGCCTGGCTCAAGCGGATCGCCCGCGCCTCCTACCTCGCCTCGGTCGAACTGGCCAAGGAGAAGGGCGCCTTCCCGCTGTTCGACGCCGAGAAGTTTCTCGCCTCGGGCAACATGATGCAGATGGATGACGACGTGCGCGAGGCGATCCGCACCCATGGCATCCGCAACGCGCTGCTGACCTCGATTGCGCCCACCGGCACCATCTCGCTCTACGCCGGCAACGTCTCGTCGGGCATCGAGCCGGTGTTTGCCTATGCCTACACCCGCAAGGTGCTGCAGAAGGACGGCACCCGTACCGAGGAAGAGGTGGTCGATTACGCCGTGCAGATGTGGCGCGACAAGTTCGGCGATGCCGAGCTGCCGGACTATTTCGTCAACGCCCAGACCCTGGCCCCGCTCGAGCATGTGCGCATGCAGGCGGCGGCGCAGAAGTGGATCGACAGCTCGATTTCCAAGACGATCAACTGCCCCGAGGACATTTCCTTCGAAGGCTTCAAGGACGTCTACATGGAAGCCTACGAGACCGGCTGCAAGGGCTGCACCACCTACCGTCCGAACGACGTGACCGGCTCGGTCCTCTCGGTCTCAGAGAAGGAGGACAAGACCCCGGCCGAGAGCCCGGCGGTGGTCACCGAAAGCGCCGATGGCGGCGCCGAGGTGGTCTACATGTCCGAGCCGCTCGACCGTCCGCAGTCGCTCGAGGGGCACACCTACAAGCTCAAGTGGCCGGACAGCGAGCACGCCATCTACCTGACGATCAACGACATCATCGTCGGCGGTCACCGCCGCCCGTTCGAGGTCTTCATCAACTCCAAGAACATGGAGCATTACGCCTGGACCGTGGCGCTGACCCGGATGATCTCGGCGGTGTTCCGTCGCGGCGGCGACGTTTCCTTCGTGGTCGAGGAGCTGAAGGCGGTCTTTGATCCGCGCGGCGGCGCCTGGGTGCAGGGCAAGTACATCCCCTCGATCCTCGCGGCGATCGGCGGCGTCATCGAGAAGCACCTCGTGGCCACCGGCTTCCTCGAGGGCGAGGGAAAGGGGCTGAAGGCCGACCCGACCGCCAAGGTCGTCGGCCTCGACGCGCCCCGCGGCAAGGCCTGCCCCTCCTGCGGCCAATTCTCGATGATGATGGTTGAGGGCTGCATGACCTGCTCGAGCTGCGGTCACTCGAAATGCGGGTGAGAGGTGAGCGCAGGAGTTGTTGTTCCGACAAGCTTAGTTTGGCCATTTTGGCCAAAAAAACGGCCATTTACACGCTAACTATGGCCATTGCGCGTGTTCCGCTCCAGGAGCGGGTTTTTAGCGTCGGGGCGGTCGTTTTCGCGTTCTGTCGGCCTCGAATGGAATATGGGTCCAGTCGGGCGTGACGGGAAACGGAAGTAACAGATTTTTTGGGACCGTGAGCTTGTTTCGCAAGACATCTCCGCCGCGCCAGTGAAACGAAGAAGGCCGCAGGTTTCCCTGCGGCCTTTCTTGATGCGGTGGTGGGGCTGTCGATCTCGGAGGCAGGAGTCGGCTCGGCGTCCGGGGCGCTACCTGCTCATCGTCTGGCGCAGTCTCAAACGACTTTCAGGCGAGCCATCTGGCGGTGTGCATCGACCCGCGCCGTGAGCAGGGCGCGCATTGCGCAGATCATTAGAAAGCTCTGTAGCAGCCCGTCCAGAGCACATCCCTGTTCCGAAAGAATGGGCACCTGCCGGATTGTCCCGATAGAACCGAGATCAGGGTCATCGTGGCCGTCAAAAACATTGCGGACGCCCAGAGTCTCTCGGTCGACGACATCGAGAAGCAGGGCCTCAATACGGCTCACATGACCTTCGGAACCCTGTGCCAGGGGGCCATCGCTTCGAAGGCTGGCGAGGGATTGCAGCAGCGCGTTCCGCTTGGTGGCCGAGAGGCCCTCTTCGGTTTGCTCTACCCGGGCGTAGAGGTGGTCGACTTCCTGGAGCGTCCGCGTCCAGAACTCTTCCAGGGACAGATGTTCGAAGTACTTCATGCGGTATCCTCGTGTCGTTGAAAGGTGGGTTCCGTGGGCGCGGGTTCAGGCTGCTTCCCGGTCGTCAGCCGCAACCGCAACCGCGAGCGCCAAGGCGTCCATTTCGTCGTCCAGTTCCCCGATCTCGACGAGCAGGTCGAAGAGACTGTCCGCCAGCAGGCAGATGTCTTCGACGTCCCGGCTGCCCGGATCGAGGAACTGCCAGAGGGCTTCGTCGGTTTCCGGATCGCCGAACACCGGATCGAGAGAGATCAGCCGGTGGAGGTCGATCAGCCGGCGCCGTGTGGCGCGCTGTAGCTTGGTCGTCGTTCGGAGGTCGGACATGATCCGGAGCACGCTGGCCTTGCCGGCGTCGCCCTCCAGCAGCTTGGCGGCATTGCAGAGCGCCTCGCCATGTTGCGAGAGATGTGCGCAGGCCGCGGCGTGTTGTGGGTCGGTGGACAGGGTCGTCGGTAGGGTGCGCAGCATGGGAATCCTCCTGTGAGCTGTGCTGAGCCATTCGTGGCAGTTTCAAGCCTGTCCGCCGGTGTCCTCCTTCGCTGAGCCTCTCGGTGTCATGGGCGCGGCCCATGTGCTGTCGTTGCATGAACAAGATTGGCCACCCTCGCCAATCACGAAGAAAAAAACATTGAACGTGCCGAACTTTTTCGGTGCATCTGGCGGGCGGCATCTTTGAGCCGTCAAGCCGCAGCAGGCGCGTAGATGGCAAGCCGCTGCGACCAGTGGGGTCACACGCAGATCGCCGGCAAGAAAAAGCCCCCGCAGTCAATGACGACTGCGGGGGCTTCCAAGGGGCGCGTTGTGACGTGTTACTTGTCCTCGATGGACCAGTCATCGTCCGGGTTGGGGAAGCCGTAGCAACCGGCCTTGTCCGTGGAGTCGGTTGCGGCAGCCGAAGAGCGTCCGGAGCGCGGGTGGCCGGTGGGCAAATCCATGCCCATGCCATCGTCGCCGGACGGCACGATGGGGTCGCGCGGGGAGTCCTCGATCTGGAAACCGATCAGCATGTTTTCACTGAGCGACTTGAGCCGCTCCGCCGAGTAGTCCGTCACGAACAGTCCCTGCCGGGCCATCGCATTGGCATTGATTGCCACGATGTGATCCATGGTCTTGGCGATGATCTCCTCGCCGACCTTGGCCTCCGCCGCCCGCGATGCACGGATTTCACGCTCCGCAATGAGCCAAGTCTGCGCACGCTGACCGCGAAAACACGCCAGCACCGAGGGGATCTCGACCCAGCTGCCGTCCAGTTCCACGGCGATCGCACCGAGATCCTCGGAGTACCAGCGCACGCGGACCTCGGTCTTTCGGGTATGCATGAACCAGTGTGCGAGTGCCTCGGAGTGATAGCGAACGCCCAGGATGGAGATGCCCTTCTTCGTGACGGTGTATTCCATCCGTGTTCCGAGCGCCATGCGGCGACGTTCCAGGCAAGGCATCGGGGCGACCCCGTATTTCTCTACCAGCCGGTTCCAGCAATTCAGAGGCGTTTCCCCACCAAGTCCGGCGTGCGGGCGGCGGTGATAGACGTCCACCACCCAGCGCACCAAGGCCTCGCTGAGCTCTTCAGAAGTCAGCGCCGCGCGCGCATCGGAGTCGTAGTCGCCCTTTACCACGGTGTTGCTGAAGGTCCGGCCCGTGAAACGCGAGATGAAACTGCTGGCCAAGGTGCCGAACATCCGTTCAATGGTGCCGCGGAACTCGGGCATGCCAGCGGGGCCGGAAATGATGTTGATGCCCAGATCGGTGGCCGCGGCACGGGTGTCGAAATCGGTGAAGCCGGATCCGGCATCGGTGACGATGAGTTCGGGCGTTCCCGACATGCTCCACGGCGTCAGGGTGCCGACGGCATCGGTCCAGAGCCCTTTGTCCCGCACGATCATATCAATCGCTTGAACCGCGCTCCGGGAGCTTTCAGCGCGGGACAGCTTCATGGCCAGAATGCACCGAGTCGTTGTGCAGATGGCCGCAGTCAGATACCAGCGAGTCTTTTTGCCGTCTTCCAAGCCGAAGGCTGCTTTCTCTTCGTCTGTGAGGATCGACCAGATCCCGCATGTCGCCATGATCGTCTTGAGATCAACCTTCCATGCGTCCATTTCTACCCGTTCGAGCGGCCTGGTCACGACCAAGCCCTTGCCCACCGGGGCAAATTTTTTGCGCGCCGCGTCGAGACCTTTGCGGACGGCAACAACTTCGAAAGGGTCGAGCTTCTTGATTTCCCGGCGGATGGTTTCGCGAGATGGGAGTGCCAGGTAGGACGTCTCACTTCCTGGGCGCTCGCCGTTCAGCTCCCTTTCGGTCAGCTCTTTGCGTCGTTGGTTCTCTGCGCGAAAGGCGTTTTTGACATCCTCGACAATGCTCGCGATCGTAGGCTCTTCCGGCGACAAATAATTCCGGACCGTCTTGGTCAGGAGGCAGAGCTCGTCCGCGCTGATGCGCCGCGCGCGGCTGTTCTGAATATCCTGGTCGTAGAGTGCGGGCAGGCCATCACGGCAATATGCGGCGACACGCTTCAGGAGCCTGCTTGCGCTGACCTTCTCGGGCGAAACCCTCGTGTTCCTGGCGATCTGTCCGTCATCCGACTCGCTGGGTACCGAGTAGTATTTCCCGGCCCGAAACTTGATCTCTTCGAGAGCGCGCTTGGTGGATGCGTCGGTGCGTTTGACCTTCCCCTCCTTTTCGATCTCGAGAAACGCCAGCACGAGCGCCTCGTGATACTTAGCCTTGCGCTGGAGCCTCGGCGAGAGTGTCGACAGTTCCCGGCTTTGCAGCCGAAGGCGTCGCTTCGCACTTTCGGGGAGGAAAAAGTCACGCTTGTGTTCGAGGGTCCCATTCGTCACGCATTGGGACAGGGCTGCATGGGAGAATTCCTCTGTGACGCCCGTGCCGTCGCGTCGGGTAAAGGTGCACGCGTGCGGGAAGCAATCTGCAACGCGATACGAAATGCCCTTAATGATCACGTCATCGAAATCGCCAAACGCGAAGCGCGGCAGTGTCGGGCTGGATTGGATATCGAGCATCAGGCAGCCCTCCGCATGACAAGACAGTCGTAGGCGACGCGAACGCGTCCCTGGAGTTCGAGTTCGCGAGAGCCGATGAGGCGCGCAATGGATCGAAAACCACGGCCTCCCAGACCCGTGTGGGCGATCAGGTCTTCGATCTTCGCGGCACCGTTCAGTCGACTGATTGTTTGGCGCATGATGGCGTCGGCCTCGATATCGGGTTGGCGGACCGCGTTGAACAGGGTCGCATTGAACACGTCGACCGGGTCCAGGTGCTTCTCGGTCAGCAGAGTCACACGGTCGGCGAACTCCGGAGGGACTTGGGCGGCGATTTCGGAGATTTCGGCTCGAAACTCCTCCTGCCCGAGTTTGTCGTCATACTTGACCATGATTGCCACGCGGCTGCCATCGACCATCGTCGTGCGGAAGTCGAAGAAATGCGTGTGCGTCGACCCGTCGTTTGCGACCCAGATGAAACCCACCTGGTTTTCCAGGCTGACAACGTCGGGGCGGGCCAGCAGCACAAGCCCAACAAGATTCTCGGTGAGGCTTTCCGTGTTCATGACAACGCCTGCGCCAGGTCCATAGACGAACGCGCAGGAGAAGTGCTTCTTGGCGCCCACCCCAGGGTTGCGATCGGTGACAGGGCGCGCGGGCAATGCGTCGTTGGCAGCCAAGTTGGCGGGGGCATCGTAGGCGCTATGAGGCATCACCCCTTGGGTCCACTCGATGTCGGTGTCGTTCCAGTCTTGGTCCATCATTGTTCCTTCTCTGCTATCGACCGAGCAGCGCCCGGTCTTGGAAGGAAATTGGTCGAGTGGACAAATGACGGAGCAAATTTCGGAGAGAAATCTCGGAAAATTGGCTATAATATGCGTAAGTAATTGAATTTAATGAACAAAATGTTTCATTTTTTTGTGGCAGTGGTTGGTCCGCTCACATGGGTAGCAGCCTTCTCCGCCTAGAGGCTGCGCTTCCCAAGCCGAGGCTGATGGGCGGCTTCTGCGCGACGACCAGGCGAGCGTGCACCGATTTTTCAGGGAACCGGTTTTGGGCAGCGATCATTCGTTCCATCTCATACTCATGACGGACTTGCATGAAGATGCCTGTCGAAGAAGACACGAAGAGCGAAATGAAAGGAGGATGTACGTATCCAGATGCACTGGACGCTCGGAAAGAAGATTGCCGCCACTCAAAAATGCAGCGCGCTGCGGGGACATGATCTCTCCCCAAGGGTGGTGAAATCCGCTTGCACGGAAACGTACCCGTGCACTTGGATGGTGTCTTCATGATGCCCGTCTCAGAAGGTCGGTCACGACGACCTTCGATATCCCGGCCACCGACGGGAAAACTTGTCGAGCGCGGTGGCGCTCGTCGCCTTGTTCGATAGGAAATTCTGGCGCATGCGCCGCGATCATCCTGGGTGAGACACCGGCACGGGGCTCATGCTGCGTCAGACCGATTGTCATGATGTTTGGATACCACAAGCACTTCCGTTCCCGGGAACGGAAGCCAAAGGCATTTGTCCCTGATGCGTGCGAAGCGGCGATAGGTCTGGCAATCGACGCGCTGCCTGAAATCATGTTTCTGCCAGAAGGAGTCAGCCAATGCCCGGATGCCATCACGCTTGGGGTTTGGCACTGTGCGCCAGTCGATAGAGGCTGCCCAGCAGGCCCAGGGTAGCGTATAGAGGCCCGGTCCGCATTGACCTGGAGTGCCACGTGGCCGACACCTTTCTCCGAGTAGACCCCTCCGTAGCACCCGAAAACGACGGGCCGGCAGCTGATCGGATCATCGAAGGCTCCCCGGTGTTCACGACTTGGAACATCGAGGAAAGCGATGGGCTCTATTGTGGTACTTGGCGGTCCACCCCAGGCAAATGGCGCATCAGCTACGACGAATGGGAATACTGCCACATCTTGAACGGCCATTCTATCATCACCGGCGACGATGGAACGGTCTACGAGGTTCGCGAAGGTGACAGTTTCATCTTGCGGCCAGGTTTCTCTGGGACCTGGGAAGTCGTCGAGACCACCACCAAGGAGTACGTCATCCGCCTTGGATAGGGAGCAAGGTCAGGCTTCACGAGATGACCATCTGGTCGCAGATCTGATGCCTGCCAGCCCGCAATGTGCCGAGACGACGGACCAAACCTCCAACCCCCGCATCCAACTCGCCCCTAGCCAACCCTAGATCTGGTGCAGCGTCGCTGCGAGCCTTTCCAGCAACCGACGGCGCTGAGTGAGGGCAACCGAGCAGTCATGCCGTAGAAGAACCGCCATCTTTTCCAGAACACGGTTGCTGATCAGATCTGGGTGGGCCGGAACCCGAGGGCGCACACTGGGATTCATAGGTCTGCCAAGCCAAGAGCGTGTCTCATGGCATAGACAGCCCGGGTTGCAACGCCTTGGACGGGCTGCCGCTCGTCTCGTCTCTGGATTTAGCGGTCGTGCGCTGGACGATGACTTTTGCGTTATCAGCATGTCGAATGGCTTGCCGTAACCGCTGACGAAAGCAATGACACTCCGGCGATCAAACCCACGGACCACGCATGCTGCGTTATGTCATTTTCTGCGCGACCCTGTCGCTCATGCTCCTGTCGGCGCTCGCGCCGCTGCAGGCGCAGACCTCGTCCGCCTGTGCGAGCACCGCAGCGGCCGCGGCTGAGGATGTCTGTCTAGCGCCTGGGTTTGTCGCGTCTTCACGTGTCCCGGCCAAGAAGACCTGTCATGCCTGCACCTTCGTGGATAAAGCGGCGCTGCCTGCCAGCCCCGACGCGACGATGGCGGTTGGCGATACACCGGACGTCATCCAAGCGACGGGCCGGGTGATCAGCCCGGACCGCAGGCCGCCGCGCGCCTGATCTCCATTCCCTTTCACGGCACCTTTCGGTGCCCGATATTTTGCGACGCCCGAGGGCGATCGCACCCAATGGAGATATGAAATGATGACTTCCAACACCGATCGTCCGGGGCTGTTGCTGCCGTTCCTGGCCCCGATATACCGCGTGCTTGCTCCACTCACCGAGCTCTGGCTGCGCGTGATCAGCGGCGTCGCACTGATGGTTCATGGCTGGCCCAAGATTCAGAACCCAACCGGAGCTGCCGACATGGTGTCGGGCCTCGGTTTCGCACCCGGCTGGTTCTGGTCGATCCTGCTCTCGGTGACTGAGTTCACCGGTGGTTTGCTTCTGGCTCTTGGCCTTCTGACCCGCCTCGCCGCAGGCGCCACCACCGTCATCCTGCTGGTGACGGTCTACTTCCACTGGATCGTACTTGAGCAGGGCTACAAGGGCGCCGAGCTGTCGCTGATCTGGTCGGCGGTGACGCTGACCTTCCTCGCAAAGGGCGGTGGACGCTTCTCGGTCGACCGGCTGGTCGGGCGCGAGCTGTGATGCGGCGGCGCAGTTTGCTGAAAGGGGCGGGCGCTGCGGCGCTCGTTTCCACCCTGCCTCGGGTCGGGGTGGCCGCCAACAGCCTGCCGTTCGAGGCGCCGGTCCACGTGGGGTCTGTCGGGCTGCGGACCCGCGACGCCGAGGCGCTGTCGGCCTGGTACCGGGATGCCGTGGGCCTGCAGGAGATCAGCCGCAAGGACGCGACGATCTGGCTCGGGGCAGGGGGGCAACGGCTGCTCGCGCTCACAGAGCAAAGTGGCCTTTCGCTGGCCGGGCAACGCGAGGCGGGTCTCTTCCACACCGCCTTCCTGCTGCCGTCGCGGCGTGATCTCGCGCAGTGGATCGCCATGGCGATCGACCGGCAGTTGCCGGTTTCCGGCACCGCCGACCACCGGGTGAGTGAGGCGATCTACCTCACCGATCCCGAGGGCAATGGCGTCGAGATCTACGCCGATCGCCCGCAGGACACATGGGAATGGGTCGGCGGCGAGGTGCAGATGGGCACTTATGCACTAGACGTCGAGGGCATCATGTCCACCCTCGGCCTGCTGCCGCCGCTCTGGCAGGGCGCGCCGGCGGGCACGCGGGTGGGCCATGTGCATCTGAAGGTGGGCGATGCCACGCGGGCCGGGCGCTGGTGGCGCGAGACGCTGGGCTTCGATGCGGTGAGCACCCGCGACGATGCGGTGTTCCTGTCGACCGGGGGCTACCACCACCACGTGGCAGTCAATGAATGGTTGAGCGCGGGTGCAGGGCTGCGATCTGACCGCGAGACCGGGCTCGACGTCGTCGAACTGCGCCGCAGCGGTCCTGCGCCGTCGGCGGTCTTCCAAGACGACTGGGGCACCACCATCCGGCTTGTCTGACCAGTTCCGGTGCCGCTGATCTTCGGCGGCACCGATCCATGTGCCGCAAGCCCTCACTGCATGGAGGTCACCTTCGGGTCCCTCCGCTGGCTGGTGACAAGGAGGTCGGCAAAGGCACTGACCTTTGGCAGCCGGAAGCGCGTCGGCGGGTAGACGATGTAGACACCGCCGTCCTTCGGGCGCCAGCCGGGAAGCAGCCGCACCAGCCGCCCGTCAGCCAGCGCCGGGGCGACAAGAAACTCCGGCAGGACCGAGCAGCCCAGCCCGGCGAGGACCCCGGTTAGCACTGCAGGGGTTGTGGTCATGGTGACCACCGGATCGAAGCGCACCCGCACATCTTCCGTCCCGGCACCGGCGAAGTCCCAGACCCCCGGCTCGCGCAGGGCGCTATTGGCCACGAAGGGCAGGGCGGGCAGGTCGTGCGGTGTCCGGATCGGGCCGAGAGCTTCGAGGAGAGCGGGCGCGGCGACGAGATATTGCGAGAAGGCGCCGACGCGTCGGGACTTGAGACTGGAATCCACCAGCCAGCCCAACCGCACCGACATATCCCACTGTCCCGTCTGCAAATCGACCACCTGGTCGGTGAGGTCGAGAGCGACCTTGCAAGCCGGATATGCCGCGCGAAACCGCGCGACGAGCGGCACCAGTACGAACTGGCCGTAGTCGAGCGGCGCGGTGATCCGCAGCAGACCCTTGGGTTCGTCGCGGGAATGGCTGAGCTCGTTCTCGGCATCCGCAGCCTCCTGCAGGATCACCCGGCAGCGCTCGTGCAGCATCATTCCCTCGGGCGTGGGCGTCACCTTGCGCGTGGTGCGCAGCAGCAGAGCGGTGCCGAGTTCCTCTTCGAGACGCGCGACGTGGGCGCTGACCACGGCCTTTGTGACACCCATGCGCTCGGCGGCGCGGGTGAAGGAGCCGGTCTCGACGACGGCAGCGAAGAAGGGGAGGCGGTCGAGCTTCATGGGAGGGGTCCGTGGAAGGAGTGTTCCTCCAACTGTATGGATTTGGCATACACTGAGATAGGAATTTCGCAGATTATTTTTGACAAAGGTGAGGGGTATCTCTGGGCGTGCAACACGCATCCCAAACTTCAAAGGTTCACGACCATGAAGACCCGCACACTGACCGCCGGCCTTACGGCCCTCTCCCTTGTCCTCGGCGCACAATCGGCACTGGCCGAGACGCCCTCGACCGTCGGCGCCACCTACCGTGCCGCTTCCGCCACAGAGGCGCTGGCGCCAGGCGAAAAGATCGCCGATCTCTTCACCCTGAACATGCAGTCGCCCTACATCCTGCAGAAGCTGACCGACCGCACCTATTGGTACCAGTCGGGCTTCTACGGCACGACCTGGTACGTCGGCGATGAGGGGGTCCTGCTGTTCGACCCGTTGCAGGGCCAGGCCGCGAAGATCCTCGAGGCGGTCCGCGCGACCACTGACCTGCCGATCACCACCATCGTCTACTCGCATGACCATGCCGACCACATTGGTGGCACCCCCGATCTCCTCGGCCTGCTGGCCGATCAGACCGAGGCGCCGCGCATCCTCGCCTCGCAGGAAACGGCGGACAAGATGGACCGGCTGAGCAGCAAGTTGCCGCGCCCTCAGGAGACGGTGAGCTGGCCTCGGGGCAGTTTCACCTTCGAGCGGCTGACGGTCGAGCTGCATGGCTTCGATCACGCCGCGCACACTGACGACCACTCGGCATGGTTGCTGACCGGCGAGCGGGTGCTGCATGCGCCCGACCTGCTGAACGCCGACCAGCCGCCGTTCTGGAGCTTTGCCGGGTCCGAGACTTTCACCTACCTTCAGGACAACCTGCGCGAGGCCGATGCGCTGGACTGGACCTACATGAACGGTGGTCACGGCAACGTCGGGGCACATGAGGACATCGCCTTCCATCTCGCCTTTATCGACGATCTCGTCGCCGCCGTGGGCACGGCCATGGGCGAGGTGCCCTGGGGCTTCGGTGTCGATCCAGCAACGTTGACCGCCCACACCGCCATGCTGCCCGCCTGGTACGAGGAAATTGCGCGCCGCGCCACCGAGGCGATGCGCCCAAAGTACGGTGACTACTACGGCTTCGACTCGGCGACTCCCGCGAACGCTGAGATGGTCGCGGAATACCTCTTCAGCTACCAGTAAGACCAACAGCGCGGTCCGCCCCGACGGACCGCCTCTCTTGACGACGTGAGGCCCACCATGTTCCCCGATCGGCTCATCTACCTCTTCGACCCCCTCTGCGGCTGGTGCTACGGCGCAAGCCCCCGGCTGGAGCGCCTGAGCGCTACCGGCATAGCAATCGAGCTGTTGCCGACCGGCCTGTTCTCGGGCCGGGGAGGCCGCGAAATGGATGCCGATTTCGCGAGCTACGCCTGGAGCAATGACCAGCGCATCGCGCAGATGACGGGTGTGACTTTCAGCGACGTCTATCGCAGGCTCGTGCTCGAGGCCGGTGGGCTTTTCGACAGCAGCCTCGCCACGCTGGCGGTCACCGCCGCCGGGGCACCGGGCGCGCCCGAGCGGAGGCAGGCGCTTCGGGCCCTTCAGCTAGGGCGCTATGTCGAGGGCCGGTCGCTGACCTCGGTGGTCAGCGTGTCGGGTATCCTGGCGGACGCCGGGCTGAGCGCGGTGGCGGAACTGCTGCAGGACATGCCGGACACCCTGCCTGATCGCGCCCGTGCCGAGACGGCGCGGGGGCAATCCCTGATGCGCCAGCTGGGCGCGCGCGGCGTCCCGACGCTTGCAATCGAGCGCGGCGGAAAGGTCTCCCCCTTGGCGTCGGCGCTGCTCTTCGATCGGGATGCGGATCTGGCTGCGGCGCTTGGTGTCGTGTCGGCGGGCTGACGGGCAGGGGCGCGCGCCGAGCCGATCGAGGCCCTACCTTGGGGACCGCGACCCGCGGGGGTCTTCCGTCACGTCCCAGGGGGGATGATCCGGATGGAGGCGGCAAGCAGTTCCAGGGACCGCAGTGATATGGCCGGGCAAGCCGAAGGGGCTCCCGGCTCCGATTTGGAGTTTTCCTGTCCCGCGATCCCGCCTAGGTTCCGCCGAGACGGAGGAACCCGATGACCAAGCTGCTGAGCCTCAACGATTTTGAAACCCCGGCCCGGCGGCGCCTGCCGCGGCCGCTTTTTGGCTATATCTCCGGTGGCACCGAGACCACCGCCGCCCGCGCCGACAATCGCGCAGTGTTTTCGGAATACCGGCTGGTGCCCCGCGTCCTCCGTGGCGTCGAGGGACGCAGCCTGATGCATCCCCTGTTCGGCCGCGACTGGCAGGCGCCTTTCGGCATTGCGCCCATGGGGATCGTCGCGCTGATGGCGCGCGACGGCGATGTGGCCATGGCCCGCGCCGCGCAGGCAGAGGGCATTCCCTATTGTCTAAGCGGCTCGTCCCTCACCCCGCTCGAGCAGGTGCGCGAGGCCAATCCCGACGGCTGGTTTCAGGCCTATCTGCCGGGCGAGGATGACCGCATCCGCGCGCTGATCGAACGGGTGCGCAAGGCGGGCCACGAGACGCTCGTGCTCACCGCCGACACCGCGGTTCTGGCCAACCGCGAGAACAACATCCGCTCGGGCTTTTCCACGCCGCTGCGGGTCTCGCCGCGGCTGCTGTGGGATTTCGGCCTGCGCCCGCGCTGGGTGTTCGGCACCTTCCTGCGCGGCCTGATGACCCACGGTATGCCGCATTTCGAAAACTCCTTCGCCGAGCGCGGCGCGCCGATCATCTCGCAGCGCGCGGCGCGCGACTTCGGGCGCAAGGACCACCTGAACTGGGAGCATGTCGCGCTGATCCGCGATCTCTGGAAGGGGAGGCTGGTGATCAAGGGGCTGCTCTCGCCGCTCGATGTCGCCGAGGCGCGCAAGCTGGGCTGCGACGGCGTCATCCTGTCGAACCACGGCGGGCGGCAGCTGGACTACGCGATCAGCGGGGTGCGCGCTCTTTCGGTATCGCGTGAGGAAGCTGGCAGCATGGCATTGATGGTCGACGGCGGTATCCGGCGCGGCACCGATGTGGTCAAGGCGCTGGCGCTGGGGGCGGATTTCGTCTGGGTCGGGCGGCCCATGCTTTATGCCGCGGTGATCGGCGGCGAGGCGGGCGTGACCAAGGCAATCGGCATCCTCAAGCGCGAGATGCACCGCGACATCGGCCTGCTGGGGCTGATGTCGCCGGGCGAAGTGTCGGGCGCCGTGCTCGAGGCAGCGCAGTTGCCTCGCTGAGGGCCGCCGCAGCGCGTCGCCGGCTCAGGTGTTGCGATGGACTCCGTGCTCTTCGGAGAGATCGGCAAGGACCTCGTGCAGCCGCGCAATGATCTCCGCGCGCGGCGAGACCACGCGTTCGACGATACCGATGTGCCGCGAAATCTGCGGAGTGCCGAAGGGCACTTGTTCAAGGTCGCTGTCCTCGGGTTCGGTGAGCGCGGCGTGGGGCACGACGGAGATGCCGAGCCCCTGGCGTACGCAGGTCACGATCGAGCCGATGGTGTCGATCTCGGCGATGTCGTTAGCCACCACGCCCATGCGCGACAGCTCGGTGTCGATCACGTTGGCCAAGGGCACCGCGCTGCGGAATCGTACATAGGGTAGCGAGGTCAGCGCCTGAACGGGATCGCGCAGATCGCTTCCCCGCGGGCCGATCAGCCAGAGGGGTTCTTTCAGGAATGTGCTCCACCGGAGAGACGAGGGAAATCCGACGTGCTCGGCCACCACCGCAGCGTCGAGCCGTCCTGCTGCGACGTCGGCAATGAGTGTCGAAGAAAGGGAGACACGCAGGTTCAGCTTCAGCTCAGGGTAATCGCGGCGCATCCGTACGATCGCTTTCGGCAGCAGGTTCAGCGCGCTTGAACGCACCGACCCAAGCATGAGTGTTCCCGAAATCCGATCCCCGCGTAGGCTGGCCTTCGTGTCATCCTCCAGGCGCAACATGTTTCGCGCCATTTCAAGAACTTGCATTCCCTCAGCCGTCGGGCGCGGCGGCCGCGAAGCGCGCTCGAAGATGCGGACTCCGAGCTCTTGTTCGAGAGTCTGGATTTGCTGACTGACGGCAGAAGGCGTGAGCCCGACGACGTCTGCGGCGCGCGCGAAGGTGCCATGGGCAGCAATGGCCACAACGGTCTTGAGTTGGCGGGTGTCCATGAATTCATCCAGTTTTGCTTAATCTGCAAAGCAGAATTATTCGCTGTTGTGAAGCAAAACTTTCCAATATCCCGTTTCGACAGGAGGAAGCGGCGCCCCTAGGAGAGAGCGCGGCTCCAATCGAAAACATGAGACCGAATGCCTTCCGCCCTGCCGCGGAGGATGTGGAGACCTACGCGATGAGCAAAACCATTCTCGTTACCGGACCGGATCTGCATCCGAGCGCAGCGCAATATGTGCGCGACCATGGCTACGAGACGGTGCACACGCCTCCCTATGCCGACAGCGCGGTGATCAAGGAATACATCCACAAGACCGGTGCTGTGGGGATCGTGTCTCGCATGGGCCGGATCGATGCCAGCGTGCTCGCAGATGCCGGCTCGCTCAAGGTGATTTCCAAGCACGGCGTCGGGGTCGACAATATCGACCTGCAGGCCGCGGCGGACCGCGGCATCCCAGTGCTCGTTGCCACCGGCGCCAACGCGGTTTCGGTCGCCGAGCATGCCATCGCCCTGCTGATGACCTGCGTGAAGCGGGTCCTGCCGCTCGACACCAGCTTGCGCGAGGGCCGTTGGGAGAAGCCCGGTTTCAAGGGCCGCGAGATCGCCGGCGCGACTCTGGGCCTGATGGGCATGGGCGCCATTGCCCGCGCCACCGGCAAGATCGCCGTCGGCCTCGACATGAAGATCATCGGCTATGACCCCTATGCGAGCGACGAAGCCTTTGCCGCGATCGGCGCCACCCGATGCGACAGCTTCGAGGAGCTGCTTGCCGGCTCCGATTTCCTTAGCCTGCACTGCCCGCTGACCGACCAGACCCGCGGCCTTCTGGACGCGGAGGCTTTCTCGAAAATGCGCGACGGGGCTTACGTCATCAACACCGCCCGCGGCGGGCTGATCGACGAGGCCGCGCTGCTCGAGGCTGTGCGCTCCGGCAAGCTGGCCGGTGCAGGCCTCGACAGTTTCGCTGTCGAGCCGCCCGCCGCGGACCACCCGTTCTGGGACGAGCCGCGGATTGTCGTCACGCCGCACATCGGTGGGGTGACCGCCGAGGCAAACGCCCGGGTCGGCGTCGACGCTGTCAGCGGCATCATTAGCTATCTCGCCGGCGAGCAGCTCCCGCCGCAACGCATCATCAACCGCGCCCTGCTGGACAGCGCGCGCGCCACCCTTTCCAAGGTAGAGGACTAATCCATGTCGATCGGTTTCCGTATCTGCACCCGCGAGAACGTCGCATCCAAAGAGCTTGTCGAGGCCTTCTCCAAGCTGCCCGTCGCCAACGTTTCGGACTCCATGTCGCGCCTCAGCGCCGCAGGCCCAACACTGCGTCCGATGCATGCCTCGGGTGGCATGGCCGGTGTCGCGATCACGGTGAAATGCCGCCCCGGCGACAACCTCATGCTGCACAAGGCCATCGACATGGCCGTGCCGGGTGACGTGATCGTGGTGGACGCCGGTGGCGAGACCACCAATGCGCTGATGGGTGAGCTGATGCTGGCCTACGCCATCAAGCGCGGTGTCGTGGGCTTCGTGCTCAACGGTGCGATCCGCGACCTCGACGCCTTCGTGGAAACCAATCTGCCGACCTTTGCCGTCGGCGTCACGCACCGCGGCCCGTACAAGGACGGGCCCGGCGAGATCAATGTGCCGATCAGCCTTGGAGGCATGGTGATCAACCCCGGTGACATCGTGATCGGCGATGCCGACGGCGTGCTGTCCGTGCCGCTGGCGGACGCAGAGGAGGTGCTGGCCAAGACCGAGGCCAAGCAGGACGCCGAGGTGCGCCAGATGAAGGCCATCGCAGAAGGCACGAACGACCGGACGTGGGTGGACGCAGCGCTCAAGAAGCTGGGCTGTGCTCTGCCGACCGACTGAACAACGAGTTGAACCAAGGGAGGAAAAAGATGTTTAATTCCATCAAGTACGCCACCGTGATCGGGGCCACGCTGATCGCCGGCGCCGCCATGGCGCAGGACTACCCGGAGAAGCCGATCGAGGTTATCGTCGGCTACTCCGCCGGCGGCGGCACCGATGTCATGGCGCGCACTGCCGCGCCCTTCATCGAGAAATACCTCGGTGACGGCGCGAGCCTCGTGGTCAAGAACGTGCCGGGTGCCTCGGGCCAGATCGGTGTGACCGAAGTCGCCAACGCAGACCCCGATGGTTACACCCTCGGCACCTTCAATTTGCCGGGCATGATGGCGCGCACCATCGACCGCGAAGCCGACTACTCGGCCGAAAGCTTCACCTATCTGGCGAACGTGGTGAACGACCCCAACGTAATCGTCACCTCCAAGCGCAGCGGCATCGAGACCATGGACCAGCTCGTCGAAGAGGCGCGCGCGAACCCCGGTGCGGTGACCGTCGGCATGTCGAGCCTCGGCGGTGACGACCACTTCATGCTGATCAAGCTGCAGAACCTCACCGAGTCCGAGTTCACCATCGTGCCGTTCCGCGGCTCGGCCCCGGCGCGCACCGCGCTGATGGGCGGCCACGTGGCCATGGGCATCCTCAACATCTCCGAGGTCGCCAGCTTTCAGGATGACCTGAACGTGCTGGGCATCGCCACCACCGAGCGTTCGGACTTTGCGCCCGACCTGCCGACCTTCTCCGAGCAGGGCTACGAGCTGGTGAACGGCTCGATGCGCGGTTTCGTCGCGCCCAAGGGCCTGCCCGAGGATGTCGAGGCCAAGCTTCTTGCCGCCTTCGAGCAGCTCAATGGCGATGAGGAATTCCTCGCCGCGATGGCCGCGACCTCGAACCCGGTCGAAGTGGTTACGGGCGACGACTTCAAGGTCCTGACCCAGGACCTGTGGGATCTTGCCAAGGGTGTCTGGGACGAGACCCCCTGGAACTGAGTTCCTCCCAGGGGGCCCGGCCCGGTGCACGCCGCGTGAGCCGGGTCCCCGCCTTATCTCTCACATCACCTTCGAGCGCGGCGGCGGGCTATAGTCCTGCCCCCGCAGCTTCATACGCAGGGATCCGACCCATGTCCGACCGACACACATCCCGCCTGCTGCGCCCCGAAACGCTGACCGCCATTGGCATCATCGTCGTGGCAGCCTTCTTCCTTCTTGCCACGACCGATCTGCGACCGATCTCCGCCCTGCTTCCGGGGGCGATGCTGGGCGGTCTTGTCGTTCTGGCCGTTGCGCTCCTGGTCCGGGACCAGCGCAAAGCCTCCGACGGGGAGGCTCCGGTTCAACTGAGCCGTGCGCCCATGCGCGTCATCGGGGCATTTGCGCTGATCGTCGGCTACGCGCTGGCGACCGATTTCATCGGGTTCTACCCGAGCACCATCGCGATCATCCCGCTGGTGTCCGCGCTCTTCGGCTTTCGCAATCCGCTTGGCCTGCTCGCGGCGACCGTGATCGTGGTCGGAGCCGTCTACCTGATCTTCGACTTCGGCATGTCGCAGGATTTCCCTGCCGGCCGGCTCTGGCAGAACTGAGGCCGCCATGTATTCCGATCTTCTCCACGCACTTCCCGAAGTCTTCGGCCTGACGAACTTCTTCGCGGTGATCATCGGCGTGGTCGCCGGGATCGTCGTCGGCGCCATGCCCGGGCTTTCGGCCACCATGGCGATCTCGGTCCTCGTGCCGTTCACCTTCGGCCTCGAGCCGCTGGTGGCGCTTGGCCTGATGGCCGGCATCTATAATGGCGCCATGTACGGCGGCGCGATCCCTGCGGTGCTGCTGCGCATCCCCGGCACCCCGGCGGCAGTGGCAACCACCTTCGACGGGTACCCTATGGCACAGAAGGGGCAGGGGGGGTTCGCGCTGCAGGTCGCCGTGGTCTCCTCGTCGATCGGCGGCATCGCCTCGGCCTTTGCCCTTATGCTGCTGGCTCCGCCGCTGTCCAAGGTGACGCTGCTCTTCGGCCCGTCCGAGGTGTTCTGGGTTGCGGTCTTCGGCCTTGCCTCGATCATCTTCCTGCTGGGCGGCAACCCGATCAAAGGGCTGATCAGCGCCTGCTTCGGCGTTTTTGTTTCGGTGATCGGCTCGGATCCGATTTATGGCAACGACCGCTTTACCTTCGGCCAGCTTGAACTTCTGGATGGCATCAACATGGTGATCCTGCTGGTCGGCCTCTACGCGCTGCCGCCGGTCATCGACCTGCTGGAGACGCCGCTGAGGACCGATGGCGTCGGCAAGAGCCAACTCGGCACCGAGCCGATCTGGAAAACGCTGCCGAGGATGAAGCACTTCTGGAAGACCTGGCTGCGCTCGTCCTTCATCGGCATCTGGATCGGCATCCTCCCCGGTGCGGGAGGGTCCATGGCGGCCTTCATGTCCTACAACGAAGCGCGCCGCGCCTCGAAGAACCCCGAAGCCTGGGGCGAGGGCGAGCCCGAGGGTGTCGCCGCCGCTGAGACCGCCAACAACGCCGACACAGCCTCGGCTCTAATCCCGGCGCTGACGCTGGGCATCCCGGGCACCGCCGTTGCGGCGGTCATGCTGGGCGGCCTTCTGGTGCACGGCCTGCAACCCGGTCCCATGCTGTTCCGCGACAACCCCGACATCGTCTTCGGTTTCATGTGGCAGTTCCTGTTCGGCGCCATCCTTCTCGTGCTGCTGGGCGGCTCGCTGGCGACGAACAGCTTCGCGCGGCTGCTGAACCTGCCGCGGCCGCTGCTCGGCTCGATCATCATCGTGCTCATGCTGATCGGGGTCTATTCGATCCATGGTCGCATGTTCGACGTCTACATGATGCTGGGCTTCGGTGCCGTCGGCTGGGTCATGGACAAGCTGAAGTTTCCGCTGCCGCCGGTGGTGCTCGGGCTCATCCTTGGTGGCTTTGCCGAAGAGAACCTGCGCCTCGCCCTGCGTATCGGACGCGGTGATTGGATGGTCCTGTTCAGCAACGTGACCAGCCTTGTGATCGTCGCGCTGACCGTCGCCGTCATCGTCGGCCCGATCCTGAAGAAGAAGTTCGCGCAGACCAAGACACAAGACGCGATCTGACACCGACACCCGACCGAGTATCTGTGAAGAGGAGAAACAGATGAAAACCGGACTGAAAAGCGCGCTGCTCGGCGCCAGCCTCCTGGCCGGCCCGGCAATGGCCGCGAGTGACGCCGAGCTGTCGGAACGTCACCTCGCGTTGGCCGCCGAGGCGGCGGGGGACGAGCTGTCCTACGTGCTGAACAACTGCAACAACATCGGCAAGTCCTACGACATGGACCCGCATTCGATGCACGACGTGCTGGGCAAGCTGATCAACAAGGGCGATCCGCGTCCGGCCTCGGCCTTCGACAATTTGCACTTCCTTGGGACCGGCTGGGTGACCGCTTGGGCCGTCACGACCGACGAAGGCATCATCCTGCTCGACGCGCTGAACAACGCGGAGGAGGCGCAGCGCTACATAGAGGATGGTCTCGTGGCGCTCGGACTCGATCCGGCCGACATCAAGAAAATCATCGTGTCGCACGGGCACGGCGATCACTACGGCGGTGCGACCTACCTCAAGGAAAAATACGGCGCCGAGATCATCATGTCCGAGGCGGACTGGGAAGAAATCGCCAAGCCTGACCTGCCGGATGATGAACTCTGGGGGCGCCCACCGGCGCGCGAGACCTCGGTCGCTGATGGCGATACGGTATCGCTCGGCGGGACCAACGTCGGCATCGTCACCACGCCCGGCCACACCCCTGGGACCATCGCGCTCACCGTGCCCGTGCAGGATGGCCGCGAGCAGCACAAGGCGGTGATCTGGGGCGGAAATGGTCTCAACTTTGGCGCCAAACCCGACCGCTTCCTGCAGATGATGGACTCGGCCGACAAGATCGGCGCGCTCGGCGAGAGCGACAACGTCGATGTCTTCCTGTCGAACCACGCATCACTGGACGATACCTTCGCCAAGCTCGATGCGCTCGAGACGCGCGCCGAAGGCGAGCCGAACCCCTTTGTCACCGGCACCGAGGGCGTGCGCCGCATCGGCACCGCGCTTGAGCACTGCGTGGCGGCGCATCTGGCAACCTTCGCCCCCGATCAGGTCCCCGCGGACCTGTGACATCAGATCTGCGCGGGGTGGCGCCAACTGCCATCCTGCGCGACAAGCGATGCAACCCCCGGCCAAAGGAAAGGCCCGACCAATGAAGCACACTGTCATCACGGCGCTTGCCGCCCTCGTCAGCACCACCGCCGCAGCACAGGCCGCGGACTGGACCGGTTACACCTACTCCGCGGTTCCCACCACCGCCGCCGTGCAGGGCATGGAGCGGATCACCGAGCGCGCCGCCGAGGAAGCGGGCGTCGAAATTACCCTGCACTTGGGCAAAACGCTGCAGATCGCCTCGTCGGACATCACCCAAGCGGTCGGCGATGGCATTCTCGATTTCGCGGCAGACTACTTCTTCTCCGGCAACGTGCCGATCGCGCGCGTTCTGAACCTGCCGATGCTGATCGAGAACGAGGAAGAATGGACCGCCGCCTATGCCGCCATCGAGCCGGTGCTCGAGGACGCCTTTGCCGGGCAGGGCGTGGTGCTGCTGGGCGGCTACCGGTACCCGCAGCAGGTGATCTTCACCACCTTTGAGCTCGACAGCCTCGATGACCTTGAGGGCCACAAGATCCGCGTCACCTCGCCGGAGCAGGGCGAGTTCGTCTCTGCCTTTGGCGGCGCGCCGATCACCTTGTCCGGCAGCGACGTGCCGACCTCTCTCGAACGCGGCGTGATCGATGGTGTGCTGACAGCCAGTGCCGGGGGCGCGAAGAACTGGGGCGAGTTCCTGCCCTACAACCTGCGTTTCCCGGTTAATTACGGCAACTCGGCGATCATCGCCAACGTCGATGCCTTCGAGGACCTCGACGAGGCCAGCCAGGAAGCGCTGCGCAACATCGTCGCCGAAGAGGGTGCGGCGATCACCGCGAACTTCCTGATCGACGAGCAGACCCAGATGGAAAAGCAGCAGGGCGCGGGCATGACCATCGTTCAGCCCGCCGAAGGTGATGCTGCCATCGCGCGCGAGAAGCTGGCCCCGTTCTGGGAGAGCTGGGCCGCGCAGAACGGCCCGGAATACGAGGACGCACTGGCGCGTGTTCGCGAAGCGATCGGGAAGTGAGATGAGCGAAACGACCAACCCCCGGGGGCCGGCTTCGGCCGGCGCCCTCTTCGACTGGATCGCCTGCGCGACCCAATGGCTGACCGGGATCGCGCTGGCGGCACTGGTGCTGCTGGTTGCGGGCGAGGCTTTCCTGCGCGGCATGGCGAATTACTCGCTGGGCTTCGCCGAGGAGGTCTCGGGCTACTTGGTCGTGGCGCTGACCTTCTTCGGGGCCGCCCTCACGCTGCGCAGCCAGGCCTTGTTCCAGGTGAATTTCCTGTTCGACCAGCTGCCTGACGGCGCCCGAGCCCTTATCATGCGCGCCTTCATCGTGCTTTCCATCGGGATCTGCGCCGTGCTGGCGTGGAAGACCTTCGGTCTCGTCGACAGCTCCTTCTCGCGCGGTAAGTTCGCGCCGACGGTGCTGCGCACGCCGCTGTGGATCCCGCAACTCCTGATGCCGCTCGGGTTCTCCGTGCTCGGCATCTTCCTTGTCGAACAATTCCTGCTCTGCGGACGGCGCTCGACCGCCGCAGGCGATGACGGCCCGGAGGCCGACGCCTGATGGAAGTCTTTCTCGCATTCGGAGTCCTTGTCCTGTTCATCGTGGCAGGCATGTGGGTGCAATTCGCCGTTGCCGGCGCGGGGCTCTTCTACATCTGGATGATCAAGGGCTTCGCCGGCTGGAAGGCGCTTGGGATCGTCAGCTGGGGCTCGGCCAACAGCTTCACCCTCGCGGCCATTCCGCTCTTCGTGCTGATGGCCGAGATCCTGCTGGGCTCGGGGCTAAGTGCGCGGCTCTACAACGGTGTCGCGCCTTTCATGCGGCGTCTGCCGGGTGGGCTGCTGCACACCAATATCGCCGGCAGTGGTGTCTTCGCGGCGATCTCCGGCGGCAGCGCGCCGACCGCCGCCGCCATGTCCACCGTTGCCATTCCCGAATTGTCGCGGCGCGGCTATGACAAGCGCCTCGTCGCGGGCTCGCTCGCCGCAGGCGGCACGCTGGGAATCCTGATCCCGCCGTCCATTACCATGATCATCTACGCCACCTTCACCGACACCTCGATCGCGCGGCTCTTCGCCGCCGGCCTGGTGCCCGGGATCGTTCTGGCACTGCTCTATATGGGCTTCATTATCATCCGGGTGCTGCTGCGCCCCGAGCTGGCGCCGAAGTCGACCGAGAAGACGACACCCGGCGAACTGCTGCGCTCGCTGTTCGACATTCTGCCGTTCCTGCTGCTGATCACCATCGTGCTGGGCAGCATCTACGGCGGCTTCGCCACCCCGACGGAAGCCGGTGCTGTGGGCGTTCTGGGCGCGCTGCTGATTGCCGGCATGTATGGCCGCCTTAGCGGCGATCTGTTGAAGTTCGCAATGCGGCGCACGGTCTCGATGAGCGGCAATATCCTGTTCATCGTCTTTGCCTCGATGATCTTCGCCTATGCTACCGCGCTGTCCGGCGCGGGCGAGAGCCTGGTGACCATGCTCGAGGAGGCCAACGTCTCGCGGCTGACCTTCCTGCTCATCATCGTCGTGCTCTTCGCCATTCTGGGCTGCTTCATGGAGGGGCTGGGGATGATCGCGATCATCGTGCCGGTGATCTTCCCGGCGCTGCTGGCGCTCGGCATCGATCCGATCTGGTTCGGCGTCTTCGTAGTGATCCTCGTGGAACTGGGCCAACTGACGCCGCCGCTCGGCATCATTCTCTTCGTCGTGGCCAGCGCCACCTCAGAAGTGAAGGTCGAGGAGGTGGTGAAGGGCACGATGCCGTTCTTCGCCATCATCCTGCTGTTCCTTGCTTTGATGGTGGCCTTCCCGGAAATTGCCCTGTTCCTGCCGGAGCTGACATTCGGATGACACAAGTGACCTATCCCTTCCCCGAGCCTGTGGTGATCGACGCCGAGGTGTTCACCGAGCTTCCCGCCAACCTGCGCCGTCCGGGAGTGTCCTCCTACTGGGCGGAACGCAACCGGCGCGGCAATGCGGTGGACAGCTTTATCGAGGGGCCGTCATTCGACAGCGACGGCAACCTTTACTTCGTCGACATTCCCTTCGGCCGGGTGTTCCGTGCCGATACGAGCGGTGCGGTCTCACAGATCGCCGAGTACGACGGCCAGCCCAATGGGCTGAAGATCCATGCTGACGGACGCATCTTCTTGGCCGACTACCAGAACGGGATCATGCTGCTCGACCCCGAAAGCGGCGCCGTGAGTGCGGCGCTGCGCGACCGAGACACCGAGGGTTTCAAGGGCTGCAACGACCTGCACTTCGGGCGCGACGGCGCGCTCTATTTCACCGACCAGGGCCAGACCGGGCTGCAGGATCCCAGCGGGCGCGTTTACCGCTGGCGGCCCGACAGCGGCGAGCTGACCTGCCTGATCGACACGGCGCCGAGCCCGAACGGGCTGGTCCTAGACGTCAACGAGCACGTGCTCTTCGTCGCGGTCACGCGGGCCAATGCGGTCTGGCGCCTGCCGCTTGCACAAAGTGGTGGCGTGCAGAAAGCCGGGTTGTTTCTGCAGTTCTCGGGGGGACGGGCCGGTCCCGATGGGCTGGCGCTGACCTCGAACAATGGGGTGGTGGTGTGTCAGACGGGCATGGGGCTGGTCTGGGTTCACGATGCGCTCGGGCGACCCATCGCGGTCGTACGCTCACCCCGTGGCCTCGGGACCACGAACTGTGCCTTCGGCGGCCCGGAAGGACGGACGCTCTACATCACCGAATCCGATAGCGGTACGATCCTCAAGGCGGATTTCCCGGAGGAGCTCGATGTGCATGGAGCGCCGATGTATTCCGGACAGGGGACATAATCCCCGTCGAGGCGGCCGGGTCAGCAGTTCCTTGACCTGCGCCTGCTTGTTGGCACCCAGCCGGCGCGTAAGAGCGTCTTCCAAAGCGGCTGCGCAGCGGCTGATGTTTGCCAGCGCTGCTTTCCCGGGGGTGGTCAGGGCCAAGTGCTCGAACCGGCGGTCTCGGCTGCTGGTCTTCCGCATGAGGAAGCGCCTTCGTTCCAGAGATCGGACCGCGCGAGAGACCTTGCTCTTATGCACCTAGGCGCCACGTGCGATTTGCGTCGAAATCATCTGCGGCCGCTTGCCGAGGTGGTAGAGCACCTGCCATCCGGCGCGCCGAAGTCCGTAGGAAAACTGTAATATTATGAAAAGTCGTTTCTTTTTCGCTCATCCGCGAGGGCGATCAAGTAGGGCGTGAAGATCGAATTCACGAAGGGGGGCAGTTCGTTTTCCTCCATTTTCGGCAATTTTCTTGTTGTTAGTTGCAAAAGTAACCTCCAAAGACTAGTTTGTTTATCGAGGAGGTATTCGCAATGAACAAACATAGTGATGTGTCGGGCCTGACGCGCGCCGCTGGCATCAGCGCGCTTCATGAGGGCTACATGCCGGGTTTCGGCAATGATTTCGAAACCGAGGCGCTGCCCGGCGCGCTGCCCGACGGGATGAACTCGCCGCAGCGCTGCGCCTACGGACTTTACGGCGAGCAGCTCTCGGGCACCGCCTTCACCGCGCCGAGTCACCAGAACGAGCGCACCTGGTGCTACCGCATCCGCCCGGCCGTGAAGCACGTTGGCCGCTTCTCGAAGATCGATGTGCCCTACTGGCAGAGCGCGCCCAACGTCGATCCCGACGTGATCAGCCTCGGCCAATACCGCTGGGATCCGGTGCCGCACTCGCAGGAGAGCCTGACCTGGCTCACCGGCATGCGCACCATGACCACGGCGGGCGACGTCTACACGCAGGTCGGCATGGCCAGCCATATCTACCTCGTCACCGCCTCGATGCAGGACGAGTACTTCTTCTCCGCCGACAGCGAGCTTTTGGTGGTGCCGCAGGAGGGCCGGCTGCGGTTCTGCACCGAGCTCGGGGTGATCGACCTCGAGCCCAAGGAGATCGCCATCCTGCCGCGGGGCCTCGTCTACCGGGTCGAGCTGATCGACGGGCCGGCGCGCGGCTTTGTCTGCGAGAACTACGGCCAGAAGTTCGACCTGCCGGGGCGCGGGCCGATCGGCGCCAACTGCATGGCCAACCGCCGCGACTTCAAGGCGCCGGTCGCCGCCTTCGAGGACCGTGACGCCAAGAGCCGCGTGGTGATCAAGTGGCAGGGGCAGTTTCACGAGACCTGGATCGACCACTCGCCGCTCGACGTGGTGGCCTGGCACGGCAACTACGCGCCGGTGAAATACGACCTGCGCACCTATTGCCCGGTCGGCGCGATCCTCTTCGATCACCCGGATCCGTCGATCTTCACCGTGCTGACCGCGCCCTCGGGCGTCGAGGGGACCGCCAACATCGATTTCGTGCTGTTCCGCGAACGCTGGATGGTGGCCGAGAACACCTTCCGCCCGCCGTGGTACCACAAGAACGTCATGTCCGAGCTGATGGGCAACAT
>JBLXGS010000027.1:0-56624 GCA_048381755.1 Roseobacteraceae bacterium | reverse complement strand
CATCGACGTCTGGAACAGCTTCGCCCCGCACCTGCTCCACATGCTCCACGTCGGCGCACGTGAACTCGCCGCTGAAACCCTCTGACCTGAAGGGATAACCCCATGTTCAACAGACTGCCCAAGAGCGGCATCTCCGATGCCCTTGTCGCCACCGCCGTGGCCGCGGAGCTGACCCGTCAGCAAAGCCAGATCGAGCTCATCGCCTCGGAAAACATCGTGTCGGCCAACGTCATGGCGGCGCAGGGCTCGGTGCTGACCAACAAATATGCCGAAGGCTACCCCGGCAAGCGCTACTATGGCGGCTGCGAGCACGTGGATACGGTCGAGCAGATCGCCATCGACCGGCTCAAGCAGCTGTTCGGGGCGGAATACGCCAACGTGCAGCCGCATTCGGGCGCGCAGGCCAACCAGGCGGTGTTCCTCGCCCTGCTGGAGCCGGGCGACCGGATCATGGGGCTGTCGCTGGCCCATGGCGGTCACCTGACCCATGGCTCGCCAGTCACCATGTCGGGCAAGTGGTTCGACGTGGTTTCCTATGAGGTCGATGCCGACAGCCATCTGATCGACATGGAGAAGGTGCGCGAGAAAGCGCTGGAGACCAAGCCGAAGCTGATCGTGGCAGGGGCCTCCGCCTATCCGCGCAGGATCGACTTCGAGGGCTTCCGTAAGATCGCCGACGAGGTCGGGGCCTACCTGATGGTCGACATGGCGCATTACGCCGGGCTGATCGCCGGCGGCAAGTATCCGAACCCGGTGCCGCACGCCCACGTCGTGACCTCGACCACCCACAAGACCCTGCGCGGCCCGCGTGGCGGTGTCATCCTGACCAATGACGAGGCGCTGGCGAAGAAGCTCAACTCGGCGGTCTTCCCCGGTAACCAGGGCGGCCCGCTGATGCATGTGATCGCCGCCAAGGCCGTGGCCTTCGGCGAGGCGCTGCAGCCCGAGTTCGCGGATTACGCGGAGCAGGTGATCGAGAACGCCAAGGCGCTGGCCGATGTGCTGATGGTCGGCGGGCTCGGCATCGTCTCGGGCGGCACCGACAGCCACATGGTGCTGGTCGACCTGCAGCCCAAGGGCGTGACCGGCAAGGTCGCCGAGATCGCGCTCGAGCGGGCAGGTCTCACCTGCAACAAGAACTCGATCCCCAACGATCCGCAGAAGCCCTTCGTGACCTCGGGCATCCGGCTGGGCACCTCCGCGGGCACCACGCGCGGTTTCCGCGAGGCCGAGTTCGAGCTGATCGGCGGGCTGATCCTGCGGGTCATCGACGCGCTGTCGCACGATCCCGAAGGCAACGCCGAGGTCGAGGCGATGGTGCGGGCGGAAGTGCAGGCGCTCTGCGACGACTTCCCGATCTATGCGACCACCGCCTGATCGCAGGCAAAGGCTTCCGCCCCGCCCGCACGTCCGGGCGGGGCCAACGACCGCAACCTCAAGCTCCCGGGTCCACTTCGGGGCCGATGCTCAAACAGAGTCCAACAGACATGTCCAAGATCATCCTGACCGTCTCCTGCCCCGTGCGCTCCGGTGTCGTGGCGGCGATTTCCTCCTATCTCGCCGAGCAGGGCTGCAACATCCATGACAGCTCGCAGTTCTCGGACATCGAGAACGATCGCTTCTTCATGCGTCTCAGCTTCGTGTCGGAGCAGGGGGTGACGCAGGAAACGCTGAGCGAGGGCTTTGCCGAGATCGCCGCGCGGCTGGGGGCGGACTTCGCCTTCCACGATCCGTCGGAAAAGATGAAGGTGGTGATCATGGTCAGCCGCTTCGGGCACTGCCTGAACGACCTGCTCTACCGCTGGCGGATCGGCGCGCTGCCGGTCGATGTCGTGGCCGTCATCTCCAACCACATGGACTACCAGAAGGTGGTGGTGAACCACGATCTGCCGTTCCATTGCATCAAGGTCACCAAGCAGAACAAGCCCGAGGCCGAGGCCGCGATCATGCGCGTGGTCGAGGACACCGGCGCGGACCTGATCGTGCTGGCCCGCTACATGCAGATCCTCAGCGACGAGATGTGCCGCAAGATGTCGGGACGGATCATCAACATCCACCATTCCTTCCTGCCGTCCTTCAAGGGGGCGAATCCCTACAAGCAGGCCTTCGAGCGCGGCGTGAAGCTGATAGGCGCGACCTCGCACTACGTGACCGCCGATCTCGACGAGGGTCCGATCATCGAACAGGACACGATCCGCGTGACCCATGCGCAGAGCGCCGACGACTACGTCAGCCTTGGCCGCGACGTCGAGAGCCAGGTGCTCGCACGCGCCATCCACGCGCATATCCATCGCCGGGTCTTCCTCAACGGCGACAAGACGATTGTCTTCCCGGCGAGCCCCGGCGAGTACGCTTCCGAGCGGATGGGCTGAGGTCCACGCCAGCCGGTCGGACCGAGGTGCGACGAGGCCGATCCGAATGCCCGGGCCCGAGAGGCCAGGAATATTCTCCGACCCGCCGCAACCATGCACTCGACGGCCTCGCCACTTTCGCCAGTAAGGTGGCGGGGCCTCGGGCGACGGCTTCCAGGACCGGGACCCGCGCGGACGCCAGGACGATCTGAGCGGGGCATGGCGGGTCAGGGCGCTGGCGTCCGGGACCCTGATCTACAATTCCAAGCAGGCCCTGAACCCTGGCGGACCGCCCGCCTCTCCGCAGATCGCAAGAGCGACCCGCGGCAATGCTGCTGGATGCGTGGTCTCGTCGCTTGTCAGGGCCTTCGGCCATTCCTCAAGCGCCGCCTGTGTCGCCGGGGACGGCTTCTTGCTGAACAACCGCGCCGCCGGCTTCGGCCCAGAGCCGGATGAGTTCGCCACGGGAAGCGCCCGGTGCATGGGCTCGCTCCGGCCCTGCTGACCGACCCGGACGGGGCCGTCCGGGCGCTGGTCACCCCCGATGCCGATGGGCGGGCGCAACTGATCTTCAAGGAGCGGACCCGAGGCGACCCCCAGTTACCGCGCTCCCTGTCCGGGAGCCGCAGGGGATTGGAGCGCTCGAAGCCCACCTTCTGTGGCGAGATCAGGCAATAATCTGCCGCGTCCCGCTGCCCACGGAGCGTCATCAGTGAGTGGCTCTGCGCGGGAAGCTCCGGGGGCGCATGTTGTCCAGTTTGGGCCTTCGCTGAGTTGGGCTTCACCGGGACGGGCTGCTCGACACAGCGGAGCGCCGAACGCTGGCCATTCCGCGGCTGCAGGGACACGCATCCCCCGTTTCGCGGTACACCATTGCCGTTTGGGGATCGGGAAATTGCGCTCGGGTGCAGCAGCGTGCATGAGCTTACGGGACAAATGCCGCACGCGGCCCAATCCAAGCACCGGAGACACCCCATGCCCCAGGACCTGCCAGCAGCCGGCAACCCGATCCGCCTTGACCACTCCGGGCACTTCGTGGCCGATGCAGAGGCGGCGCGCGCCGAGTTGAAGGGGCTTGGGTTCACGGTGGCACCCTATTCGGCGCAGGTGCAGCCCGATCCCGTGACGGGCGAGCCGAGGTTGACGGGAACTGGCAACATCTGCGTCATGCTGGACGAAGGGTACCTGGAGTTTCTCGTGCATACGGCCGACACGCCGATCGGGCTGGAGTTCTTGGCCGCGCTCGAACGCCGTGCCGGGCTGCATCTTGCGGCCTTTGCTGTTGCTGATGCCGATGGCCACCACGCGGCGCTGCAAGCGGCGGGAATCGAGATGCGCCCGGTCGTGCATTTCGAGCGTGAGCTGGCCACCGAAACCGGGACGGAAACCGCGGCGTTCTCGGTCGCGCGGCTCGCCGCGGGCACGATGCCCGAGGGGCGGGTGCAATTCCTGGTCCACCACAATGCCGCGGCGCTGTGGCAGCCGCGCTGGACCGGGCACGCAAACGGTGCCCAAGCGCTGAAGGCGATCATCGTGTCGGCACCCGATCCCGCCGAGACCGCCGCCCGTTTTGCACGCTGCCTTGGCCGTCCCGCGCAGCCCTTCGGCAACGGGTTGCGCATTGCGCTCGACCGCGGCGCGCTGGAGATCCTGCCAGAGGCGGAGGCCGAGGCGCTCGTGGGCGCGGCGGTCGAGACCGGACGCTCGGCATTTGTCGGCCTGCGCCTTTCCATGCCGGAACCCGCCAAGCTGGCGCATAGGCCCGGCGCGCGCTGGCTCGGCGCGTCGCTTGCGCTGCCCTTCGGTCCGGCGCTGGGGGCGGGGACCTGGATATTGGATCCGCTCTGACCGCCGAAGGCGGCGCGATCACACGGTGTAGAGCTGCGCGAAGGCGTTGCGGACGTTCTCGGTGACCGCTTCCAGTCGGCGTTCGATATGGCGCCGCATCTCGGCCTGGGCCGCATCTGGATCACGGCGCTTCACTGCCTGAAGGATGCGCTGGTGCGGCTCCGTGGTGACATATTCCGGCCCGGTCTTCTCGGAGAGCGTCTTAAGGTCGATCAGGCGGATATAGCGGATCCGACCGTAGATGTTCTCGAGCATCCGGACCATCTCGGAGTTTCCCGAGAGCGCGGCGAGGCGCATGTGGAAGTCCTCGTCGAGTTGCACCAGCTCCACCGGCGACCTGCCGGGCTGGTACTCGGCGCCCGCGCCGGAAAGGTAGCGCTCGAGGCTTTCGACATCCTTGGGGTCGGCACGCAGCGCCGCCAGCCGGGTCGCCTCGCATTCGATCGCCGCGCGCGCCTCATAGAGGTCCATGATCTCTGCCGAGGTCAGCGAGCGGCAGAAAAATCCCTGCCCGCTGCGGAAAGTCAGGAAGCCCTCGGCAACCAGTCTGTTCAGCGCCTCGCGCAGAGGCGTGCGGCTGGTCTCGAGCCGTTTCGCCAGTTCGGTCTCGTTCAGTCTCGAATCGGGCTTGAATTCGTAGCTGGCCGCCATCTCCTTCAGAAGCGCGTAGGCACGTTCAACTGATCCACTGTTTTTCTGTTGGCTTTCCAAGTGGTTATTCCTGAACCTTGAGCTTCGATGCGATCTTAGCAGCAGGCGCGGAAAAAACCAATTGATTTGCACTCCGATCTGCGTGCTATGCTGTATACAGACAAGAACACCAGCGTGAATGCTAAACTTGGAGAGTGTTGTGGGCGAAGTGATGAACGGGGCGCAGGTCATCCTGAAGATGCTGGAACTGCATGGGGTGAGCCATGTCTTCGGGCTTCCGGGCGAGACGACGATCGGCTGGTACAAGGAATGGCAGGGCTGCTCCGACATCGAATATGTGCTGACCCGCGACGAGCGCACCGCCTCCTACGCCGCCGAGGCCTACGCCAAGATCACCGGCCGCCCCGCCGTGCTCGAGGCCCCGAGCCCCGGCGTCACCCATTGCACCCCCGGCATCACCGAGGCCTTCCTGTCCTCGGTGCCGGTGATCTTCTTCAGCTCGGACATCCCGGTGAATCAGGACAAGAAGCATGGGCTGACCGGGGTCGATCAGACCGCGATGTACGAGAGCATCTGCAAGGAATCCTTCTACCTCACCAACGTGAAGGACATCCCTTTCCTGATGCGCCGCGCCTTCCGCGTCGCCACCTCGGGCCGTCCGGCGCCGGTGCACATCCGTGTGCCGATCAACGTCTTTCACGACCAGGCCGAGATCGCCGATCTCTATGCCGACGGCGACTACAGCCGTTACCCGGCGCATCGGCCGGTGGCTGACCATGGCAAGATCCGCCAGGCGATCGACGCGCTGCTCGCGGCCAAGAAGCCGGCGATCATCTGCGGTCAGGGCGCGCTGATCTCGCGGGCCGGCGAGGCGGTTCTGGCGCTCGCCGAGTTGCTGCAGATCCCCGTCGGTACAACCACGCCCGGCAAGGGCACCATCCCCGAGACCCATCCGCTGGCGCTGCGCGTCGTCGGCGCGCGCGGCGGCATGGAATATTCCAATGCCTACGTGAAGGACGCCGACTGCGTCTTCTTCGTGGGCTCCAACACCGACTCGAGCGGCACCAACCACTGGAAACTCTATGGCGATCCGGCCGAGACGACCTTTCTGCAGCTCGACATGGCCGAGGCACATGTCGGCAACAACTACCCGCTGAAGGTCGGCATGGTCGGCGACGCCCGCGCCACGCTCGACTACATGGCCGAGATCATCCGGGCCGAACACCCAGACCTCTCGCGTCCGACGCTGGATCTGACCGAGATGAAGCGCACCGCGCTCGACGCGGTGTTCAATTCCAACATCGAGATGCCCGAGGGCACCGTCTCGCCGGTCAAGCTGACGCAGGCGCTGGACAAGCTGCTGCCGCCGAACGCCATCGTCACCGCGGAGCCCGGCGTCGCCGCGATCTACCCCTCGGCGCTGCTGTCGGTGCGCGAGGCCGGACGGCGCTACATCACCAACTACTCGATGGGCGCGCTCGGCTATTCCGTTCCCGCCGGCATCGGTGCGGCCTTTGCCAATGACGGGCCGGTGATCTCGTTCACCGGCGACGGCTCGCTGGCCTTCGTGCTCGGCGATTTCGAGACGATCAAGCGCAGCGGCAAGAACATCACCGTGATCCTGACCCGCAACGACAATTACGGCTGGATCCGCGGCGAGGCGATCCTGCTCGACGACGTGGATGCGCCCTGGACCACCGATTTCGGCGCGGTGGACTACGTGAAGGTCGCCGAGGGCTTCGGCTTCCGGACCGCCCGCATCTCCTCCGAGGACCAGATCGAGGCCACGCTGGCAGAGGCGATCGCCCATCCCGGTGCCAGCTTCATCGAGATGCGCGTGCCCTCGCAGGACAAGATCGTGCCCTTCGTTCCGCCCTGGATCGAGGCCGCGAAGGAAAAGAAGCTTCCCTACTTCTACTGATCCGGCACCGAGCCCTGACGCCAAAAGACCGGACCGATCCAAAAATCCCAACAGGAGAAACCCATGAAACTACTGCACGTGACGAAGATCATCGCCGCAGCCGCGACCCTGGCGGCCGCGCTGCAAGGCCCGGCGCAGGCGGCCGACTACCCGAGCAAGGACATCATGCACATCATGCCCTGGAGCGCGGGCGGCGGCACCGACACGGTCATGCGCAGCTTCCTCAGCTTTGCCGAGGAGCCGCTCGGCGTCGGCATCAACACCCAGAACGTCACCGGCGCGCAGAGCGGCGTTGGCACGCTGCGGCTGATGAAGTCGCGTCCCGACGGCTACACCATCGGCTCGCTGACCTGGGACAGCGTGATCACCGTGCCCTACAACGAGCTGGTGCCGGGCTATGACACCGAGCAGCTCGCATACCTCGGCGCGGTCACCGTGCACCCGACGGCGATCATCGTGCGCGGCGACGCGCCCTTCACCACGCTCGACGAGTTCGTAGAGGCGGCCAAGGCGGCTCCGGGCACGCTTAAGATCTCCAATGTCGGGCTCGGCGGTGTCTGGCACCTTCCGGCGCTGGATTTCGCCAAGCAGGCCGAGATCGACGTGCAGCACATTCCCTACCCCAAGGGCTCCGGTCCGCAGGTCGAGGGACTCCTGTCGGGCGAGACCGACGCCGCTTCGACCAGCATCTCGGCCGCCTACTCGGCGATCCAGTCCGGTCAGGCCCGCGTTCTGGCGGTGATGGCCGATGAGCGCTCGGAAGATTTCCCGGATGTGCCGACCTTCAAGGAAAGCGGCTACGACGTCGTCTGGGGCGGCTTCCGCCTGCTGGCCACCCAGGCCGAGGTGGACGCCGAGCAGCGCGCCACGCTCGAGGCCGCCTTCGCGAAGGTCTTCGACAACCCCGAGTTCCAGAAGGTCGCCGCGGAGACCGGCATGGGCGCCGTCTGGATGGATGCCGAAGAGACCGCCGCCTATGTCGAGGCATCTCAGGAAAAGGCCTTTGCCCTGACCGACGAGCTGGTCGAAGCCGGCCTGCTGAGCGAGTAAATCCCCCACTCGGGGCCCGCGACCGCGGGCCCCGCTTTTCCGTTTCGACGCGTCACTGCGCGGCTCCGGTTCCGCGTGGCGCGCCCTGCGCCGCGGCGCGGGACAAAGGAACCCTTCGATGTCTACTCCAGCCTCTCCGAGGTCCGCCCGGCAGATCCTCTTTGCTCTGCTGCTGCTGGCCGGGAATACCGTCTACGCCAGCCAGATCCTGCAGATGAGCCGCCCCTTCGCCACGGGCGAGCCGGGCCCGTCCTTCCTGCCTGCGCTGCTGTGCGGTTTCGTCTATGTCGCGGTGCTCTGCATTCTCGGCGGCGAGCTGCGCAAGCCCGCCGCCGCCGCGCAGGCCGCCGCAGAAGGCTCGGAGCACGTCCCGCATGTCGGCTGGCTGGGTCCGGTGCTCGCCGTCGCCCTGACCGCGAGCTTCATTATTGGCTTTCTCTACGTCGGCTACCTTCCGGCGGCCTTTGTCTACACCGGGCTGATCGCCGGCTACTTCAATTATGAGGAGGGCGGCAATTGGCGCCGCGCGGCGCTGATCGGCATTGTGACCGGGCTCTGCGTCACCCTCTTCGGCTGGCTCTTCTTCGTCCAGCTCTTCGACCTCTACCTGCCGCTCTGGGAGTTCTGAGATGACCGCACAGATCATCGACGGTTTCCTCATGCTCCTGCATCCGGTGACCTTCCTCTACCTCATCGGAGGCTTTCTTCTCGGGTTGCTGTTCGGGGCCATTCCCGGCCTGACCGCGACGCTGGCGATCGCGCTGCTGCTGCCCTTCACCTTCAGCATGGACGTCGCCGACGCGCTCGTCATGGTGGCGGGGATCTACATGGCCGGGCTCTACGCGGGCTCGATCACCGGCATCACGCTGAACATCCCCGGCGCGCCTTCGGGCGCGATCACCACGGTCGACGGCCATGCTCTCATGAAACGCGGCGAAGGGGCGCAGGCACTGGGGATAAGCGCCTTTGCCTCGGCCATCGGCGGGCTGACCGGGGTGATCATCCTGATCGCCCTCGCCAAGCCGGTGAGCAGCCTCGCGCTGCTGTTCCAAACGCCGGACAAGTTCTCTCTGGTGCTGCTGGCCATTGTCACCGTCACCATCGTCTCGCAGGGCTCGCTGCTGAAATCCACCACGGCCATGGCGATCGGGCTGATGATCGCAACGGTCGGCATCGACCCGATGCTGCCCGAGGGGCGGTTCGATTTCGACAGCTACAACCTGATCGAGGGCGTCAACCTGCTGCCGGCGGTGATCGGGCTCTTCGCGGTCTGCGAGCTGATCGCGCAGGCCGGGATGCCCGCCCGCCTGAGCCAGGCGCAGGCCGTGGCCGACCTGCCCGCGCCGCGTCGGCGCGACTTTCTGCCGAGCCGGGCACGTATCCGCGAGGTCGGCCTGTTCGCCATGCTGCGGAGCTCGGTTCTCGGCGTGCTCATCGGCATGCTGCCGGGTGGCGGCGCCTCCATGGCCTCGTTCATCGCCTATGCCGAGGCCAAGCGCAGCGCGAAGAAACCCGATGAGTTCGGCAAGGGCTCCTACGAGGGGCTGTCCGCCTCCGAGGCCGCGAACAACGGCGTCTGCGGCGGCGCGATCATCCCGCTGCTGACCATGGGCATCCCGGGCGACGCGGTGACCGCGATCATCTTCGGCGTGCTGCTGCTGCACGGGCTGGTGCCCGGCCCGACGCTGCTGTCGGACAACTTCATGGTCGTCTCGCCGATGTTCGCGGCGCTCTTCGTCTCCTCGATCCTGATCTTCGTGTCGGTGCTGCTGTTCGGCCCGCTTTACCTCCGGCTCTCCCGGATCAACCGAGGCGTGCTCTATGCCTTCATCGGGATGATCTCGATGGTCGGCGTCTATGCCTCGACCTTCTCGATTTTCCAGATGTGGGTGGCGCTGGCCATCGGCGTGCTCGCCATGCTGCTGAGGGTCTGCGGATATCCGGTGGTCCCGGCGCTGATGGGGATCATCCTCGGCCCGTACTTCGAGGAGTTCCTGCGCCGGTCGCTGATCGTTTCCAAGGGCGATCCCAGCATCTTCGTGACAAGCCCGATCAGCTTCGTGCTCCTGCTGCTGACGTTCGGCTTCATCTGGATGCTGCGGATAGGTCCGGCGCGGAAGGCAACCTCAGCGCCCTGAGCTGCGCCGGGGCAGGCGCGCCTGCAAGTGCACAAGGCAGCGCGCGGCAGGCTGCGCCTGCCTTGTATGCACCTCGGGAGCAGGATGCCGCCCTTACGGATGCAAAAGTCGGCGAGGCGGGACTTTGGCTTGAGCGCCTGCGTACCTGCATTGATCTTGGAAAAGACGATCGCGGGCTCACCTCAACCACCGAGCAGCAGAGGTGAGGCAGAGCCCCGGAAGCCTTTCACGGTCTCGCGCGAGGTCGATCATGGGCCGCCCGAGCGCGCGCAGGCCGGAGGCGCTGGCCTCTCAATGGCCGAAGATCTGGCTTAGGAAGAGCTTGGTGCGATCGTTCTGCGGTGCGTTGAAGAAGGGTTCCGGCGCGTTCTCTTCGACGATGCTGCCGCGGTCCATGAAGATGACCCGGTCCGCCACCTGCCGCGCAAAGCCCATCTCGTGGGTGACGCAGAGCATCGTCATGCCGTCCTGCGCAAGGCCGACCATGGTGTCGAGGACCTCCTTGATCATCTCGGGGTCCAGGGCCGATGTCGGTTCGTCAAAGAGCATGATCCGGGGTTTCATGCAAAGGGAGCGGGCGATTGCGACGCGCTGCTGCTGGCCGCCGGAGAGTTGGCCGGGGTACTTCTTGGCCTGATCGGCGATGCGCACGCGTTCGAGAAAGTGCATCGCGGTGTCGATCGCTTCGCTGCGCGAGGCCCTGCGCACGGACATGGGCGCGAGGATGCAGTTCTCGAGGATTGTCATGTGCGGAAAGAGATTGAACTGCTGGAAGCACATGCCGACCTCCGAACGGATCCGGCTGATGTTCTTGGTGTCCGAGGTCAGCTCAACTCCTTCGACGATGATGTCGCCAGCTTCGTGGGTTTCCAGCCGGTTGATGCAGCGGATCAGCGTGGATTTGCCCGAGCCGGAGGGGCCGGCGATCACGATGCGCTCGCCCTCTGCCACCGTCAGGTTGATGTCCTTCAGGACATGGAAATCTCCGTACCACTTGTTGAGGCCGGAGATGCGGATCGCGGGGGCAGGGGCCTTGGTCATCGTTCAGTCCTGTCGAAAACGTCGGGAAATCAGCACGGTGCCACCTATGGTCACGCGCCGCGCCGCAGCCGCCGGTAGCTCTCTTCGCCGGCCAGCACGAAGCGCAGGAACAGCAGCTCAACCTGTGCGGCGTTGCGCGCGGTGAAGGCGTCCAGCATCTGGCGGTGGAAGTCGACGAGCGTCTGGTGGGAGGCGGAGTCGTGCAACGTCGCGAGGCGCACGCATTGGATCTGCGCGATGTAGCGCAGGATGGTCTCGCGCAGCGCGGTGTTCGGCACCGCCATGATCCAGATCCGGCGAATGTCTTCCGAGGCAGCATACAGCGCCTCCACATCACCCGTCTCGAGGGTGTGCTCGGAGCGCCCGACGGCGGCGGCGAGCGCATCTAAGTTCTCGCCCGTTAGCTCCGCCGTGGCGAGCGCGGCTGCGCGCGGCTCCAGTAGCCGGCGCAGCTCGAAGATATCGAGGATTTGCGTCTGACTGAGATTGGGAAGCGCAAAGCCGCGGGTCGTGCTCTCGAGGTAGCCCTCGTGGGTGAGGCGCATGAGCGCGTCCCTCACGGGCATGCGCGAAACCTCGAACTCCTCTGCAATCGTTAGGTCGATCAGCCGGTCCTCATGGGTGATCTCGCCGCGCTGAAGCCGCCCGAGGTAGGTCTCGTAGATCGCGTCCTTGATGTGACGCTTCGGGCGCTCCGTCATGCTGTTTCCCATGCCAAGCCGTATACTGATGTTGCAGTCATATTGGCGATTCATGCGCCAAAACGCAATAAATAAGCTTTAGATCTAAAGAAAATGTTTGAAACAGTATACGGAAGGTGCAATCGGTAGTCACACGAAACGACAAAAAAACGTGCTTCACGCCACAACAGGATGACTCCATGACCACCAGACGACAGACCCTCGCGGGCTTCGCCCTCGCTGCTCTCGCCACCCTGTCCGCCGTGCCCGCGCTAGCCGCTGACGCGCTGAAGATCGGCTCCTATCCGGCCAACCCGCCATGGGAATTCAAGAACGAGGCCGGCGCCTTCGAGGGCTTCGAGGTCGACATCATCGAGGAGATCGCCGCGCGGCTCGGCACCACCGCCGAGATCACCGGTCTCGACTTCCGCGCGCTCTTCGTCGCCACGGCGTCGCGCCGAGTCGACGCGGTAATCTCGTCGCTGAGCATCACCGAGGAACGCCTGCAGGCCCAATCCTTCACCCAGCCGTACTTCTCGGGTGCGCTCGGCGTCGCCGCAAAGGCGGGCACCGATATCGCCGGGCTTGAGGACCTGAGCGGCAAGCGCATCGGCTCGATCGCGACGTCCTTCCCGGAGAGCTGGATCAAGGAGCGCGAGGGCGAGCTGGGGTACAAGTCCTACGCGAGCTACGATTCCACCGCGAACCTGCTCACCGATCTGCGCAGTGGCCGGATCGACGTGGCGGTGAACGACATCGTCGGCCTGCGCTATGCCTTCACGCAGGCGAACATGGCAGACCTTCAGGTCGCCTTCGACATCCCGACCGGCGACGAGTTCGCGATCATGATGCCGAAGAATTCCGAGCACCTGCAGGCGTTCAACGACGCCATCTCGGCGATGAAGGAAGACGGCACCATGGCCACCATCTACGAGACTTGGTTCGGCCAGGCACCCGCCGAGGGCAGCCTGACGGTGACTCCGCTGCCGATCCCGACCGCCGCCGAGTGACGCGCTGCCGCGGAAGGGCGCGCCGCGCCCTTCCGTCCCTCCAGCGGAACGATGGGAACAGGCTGGCCCGACCGTGATCTACCGGAGCTAAATATGGAAATTCTCGATATTTTCTTCAATGTCGATGTCATGAAGCGAGCTTTCCCGCTGCTCATGCAGGGGCTTGTGAACACCGTCTTTCTGGGCGCGGCATCGATTGTTTGCGGCGGGATTCTGGGCGTGGCGGTCTGCCTCGTGCGGCTTTATTCGCCCAAGGCCCTGCGCCTGCTCGCGACCTTCTACATCGATGTCTTCCGGGCGATCCCGGCGCTGGTCGTGCTGATCCTCGTCTACTACGCGCTGCCCTTCGCCGGCATCGTGCTGTCGTCCTTCATGGCGGCGACGATTGCCCTGTCGCTGATCCTTGCGGCCTATACCGCCGAGGTGGTCCGTGCCGGGATCGAAGCCGTGCCGAAGGGACAGTTCGAGGCCTGCGACGCCCTTGGCCTGTCGTTCGCGACCACGATGCGCAAGGTGATCCTTCCGCAGGCGTTTCGCATGATGATCCCGCCGCTGGCGTCCTATTGCGTGTCGATCATGAAGGACACCTCGCTGGCCTCGGTCGTGGCAATGGGCGACCTGCTGAAACAGGCCACCGACGCGCAGGCGCTGTTCGCCAACCCGACGCCGCTGCTGCTGGCCGCGGCCCTCTATGTCGCGCTTCTCTGGCCGATGGTGCGCTTCACCGGCTGGCTGGAGCAACGATTCAAGCGTGGGTACCGCTGAGCGGCGCTCCGATCCGCCCGGACTTTCGCTGCGCCGGGCCCCAAATCCGAACTACAGGAGAGCACGATGGCCGAAGTCTCGGGCACTGGTGATGCTTATTTTCTTTATCACTCTATCGGCCAGTACGATGGCAAACGGCAGGACATGTCCGCCGGGCTGGCCGAGTTTGCCGAGGTCTGGTCCGCGCCGAACGGCGCGCAATGGGGTGAAATCCTCGGCAAGCGGCAGAGGTTCATCGATCTCTGGGCCGACCTGATCCACGCTCCGCGGGGCACCGTCGCCACGACCGAGAACGTCACCTCCGGCCTGATGTCGGTCATCGGCGCGCTGCCGGACGGAAAGCTGCGCGGCAAGAAGGTGCTGGTGGCCGAGGATGGTTTCCCGTCGCTGCATTTCCTGCTGGCGGGGCTCGCCAAACGCTTTGAGTTTGAGCTGGTCACCGTGGCGATGCGACAGGGCAGCCCCTGGGTCGAGGAAGAGGACATGATCGCCGAGTGGGACGAAAACGTCGCGCTTGCGCTGCTCACCTGGATCAGCTCGACAAGCTCCCACCGGCTCGACATTCCCCGGCTTGTCGCCCACGGACGCGCGATGGGCTCGATGATCGGTGTCGACCTGACCCAGGGCGCCGGCCTGCTGCCCTATGACGTGACTGCCCCGGAGATCGATTTCGCCCTGTCCACGAGCCTCAAGTGGATGTGCGGCACGCCGGGGGCCGGGATCATTTACGTAGATGAGAAGGTGCTGACGACCTGCGAGCCCGAGCTGCGCGGATGGTTCTCGCAGGAGGACCCGTTTTCCTGGGCGCTCGATGCCTTTGCCTTTGCCGGAGATGCCCGGCGCTTCAACAGCGGCACGCCGGGCACCATCTCGGCGATCGCCAGCTTGCCCGCGATGGAATGGCGCATGAAGCAGGATGGCCGGGCGATCGTTGCCGACAACCGCGCGTTGACCGCCAAGCTGCTGGCCGGACTGGATGAGCTGGGCCTTGCCCTGGCGAGCCCGCGGGACGCGGAGAAGCGCGGCGGCAGCCTGATGGTGTCGCTGCCGGAGCACGTCAACGCGGCCGAACTGGTGGCGGCCCTGAGCGAACGCGATATCCACATGGACAACCGTAGCCAGATCCTGCGCATGTCGCCCGGTTTCCTCACAACCGAAGCGGGCGTCGACCGGACCCTTCAGGCGCTCGCCGAACTGATCGGCTGAACGCCGCAAAAGCGCAGCTCCCCGATTGCCTTTCGGGGAACTGCCCGTGCCTGCAATGCAGAGGCCGCGCATGGGTGGCCTATGCCGCTTCGATCACAGCCAGCCGAGAGCATGGGCGGACTGGATGGCCTCGCTGCGTTTTTTTGCGCCCAGCTTCGCGTAGAGACGCGAGAGGTGAAACTTCACCGTCGGCTCGGCGATGTTCAACGTTTGCGAGATCCGCTTGTTGGGGTAGCCGCCGGCGATCAGCTGCAGAAGTTGCGCCTCTCGCTCCGTCAGGCCCCCGGCGCGCGCCTTTGCTTTGGGCGTCGAGATGGAGCCAGCGTAAATCGACAGGGTCCCGCGAATGTCCGCTGCGGTCTCGAGGTGCTGGCGGATGCGCGCCTCGCGCAGCAGGGGGGCGAGGAAGACGCGCTGCTCGGACAGGACACCGAAACAGCCGAGCCGCGAGGCTGAGATCAAGGCCGACTGAAGGTGGCTGCGGGCCGCGGCGGTGTCGCGCCGCTTGTGGGCAAGGTGGGAGCGCCAGATCCTCAGGGCGACGGTTTCCCGCAGGGTCGCCTTTGGATTGCTTTCCAGTGCGGCGAGCTGCCGGTCGATGCCCGGCCCCGGCGCGGGGTCCTGGACAGTACAGCGCAGGCGGGCCGCGGCCAGCATGATGTCGTTGCGTTGCGTCAGCCGCAAAAGCCAGTCGGGTGTCATCGCCTCGGCGGGGGTCGCCTGCACGGCGGGCAGGCTTTGCAGTGTCGCCTCCGCCTCGCCGATACGGCCCTCGTTCTGATAGGCGGTGGCGGTGCGGATCTGGACCGCCGGAAACAGGTCCATCCGTTCGGCCAGATGCAGCCACAGGCCGTCGAGGAAGCCCGGGCGGATGCTGGCGGGATAGTGGTCCATCACCGCCTGCGAGGCATATTGCACCGCGAAGTGGAAAAGGCTCGGCCAGATCTCGGCGCGCGCGAAGGCGTCGAACTCCTGCTCGACGAAGGCGACGAGTTTCTGCGGCTGGCCGTCCTCGTAGGCGAGCGCCGCCTCCGCAAGATGGAGCATCCGGAATTCCTGTTCGACGGGATGCGTGACGCACTGCAACTTTTCGCGGGCGATGCGTGCGGCGGGCCGGGCGAGCCGGACATCGCCGTTTGTCAGGTGCAGCACGGTGAGGTGCAGCTGGATGAAGAATTCGAGCAGCGGGTGGCCGCCGATCTTGCGGAAGTAGATCAGCGCGCGGGCCGCGGCGGCCTCGGCTTCGCGAAAGTTCCTGCGCCGGATCTCGAATTCCAGCAGCGCGTTGTAGAAGGCGGCCCATTTCTGATCGTCGCCCACCGGGTAGTCCGCCATGAACTCGCCGAGCCGCTGCAGCATCGCGTCCGAGGGCGTCATGTCCTCGCTGATCATCATGTTCAGGCGAAAGCGGCGCGCCGCGAAGGAGAACCGCGTCCCGCGTGACAGCACCTTGAGCGGATCGAGATAGTCCGAGCCCAGGTGCTTCGCGACTAGCTGCCGGACGCGCTGGAACTCGCCCTGCTTCATCAGGGTGCGGGTGATCGCGAAGAGCACTGTCTCGTTCGTCGCCACGACCTCCGGCGAGAACCGCAGCACGATCCGGCTGAACTCGTCGAGGTTGGAATCGTAGATCAGCTCCAGCCCGCGCGAATGCGCGAGGATCTGCGCCGCATGGGCCTCGTGCCCATGGTCGAGCAGCAGCGCCATGGCGGCGAGCGGGCGGTGAGCGGCTTCCAGCGCGGTGGCGACCTCGGTCACCGCGCCGGAATTGGAGAAGGCTTCGAGCCGCGCCGCCACCGCCTTGCGCAATGCGGCGATCAGGGCGGATTGCGTGTCGGGTGCGCTCAGAAGGAAGGGCGGCAGCGCATCGCACCAGTCGTCGTCGGGGTCCGGGGTAGGGGCCTCGAGCCAGATCGACAAACGGATCGTGGGGGCGGGAGAGAGCTGGCTGAGAAAGGTCTCGCCAACATAGTCGGCGACAAGTGCGGGGTCCGGAGCGGCCGTCAGCGGCAGAAACGCCGGCCAGCCGGCGTAGTCGTCGAGCAAGCGGCGCATGGCAGGGGCGGGAAGGCGGGTGCCGATCTCGTCGGCGCTGAAACTCAGCGCGCGCGCGTCGAGCGTCTGTGTGCCCCCGTGCAGAAGCCGCCGGGCAAGGCCGGTGATTTTCTGGCTGGGGCGGTGGGCGATCACCAGATGCTCGACGGTTTCCGCCACCTGCGCCGAGAGGCGGGCGGTGCGGGCCGAGCCCGGCACATCCCAGAACAGCCAGCCGTTCTGCACGTCGCTCTCGCGCGGGGTATGCAACGCGCAAACCGATGTGCCGAGCCGGTCCGCCGCGTCGCGCATCAGGGTCGATTTCCCGGCGCCGGCGGGGGCGCGCAGGAAAACCGTGCCGGTCTGGTCGCTCAGGATGCGATCAACCAGCGGTTTGCGCAATATTCTTTCGGGTGGCGGGGTATCGGGGAACATTCCAAAACCTATACCATTTTTATGAAAACCCATACCATCCTGAAATTGTCGAGTCCCCGACGCTGCAGAATAGTCCGCCGAAAGAGACCAACCGGGAGGTTTCCGGCTGATGCAGCAAAACCCGTTCTTAGCGATCCTGACGCGCCTCGGCACCTTCGTGCTGGTGATGGTCGTGCTCTCGATCATGATTTTCGTGCTGGCCCGCGTGGTGCCGGGCGATCCAGCCCGCATGGCGCTGGGACCTACCGCCACGCCGGAACAGGTCAGCGCGCTGCGTACCGAGATGGGGCTCGATGACTCCCTGCCGGTGCAATACGTCTCCTACATGGGCCGCGCCCTGCAGGGCGATCTGGGCATGTCGCTGCTGTCGCAGCGCCCGGTGACGACGGACCTAGGCCAGACGGTGCCGGCGACGGTCGAGCTGGTGCTGGTGGCGGTGATCATCATGTTCGCCGTGGCCATCCCGCTCGGCGTCATGACGGCCCATTTCCGCGATCGCTGGGTCGATCACGTCGGGCGGCTGTTCTCGCTCGTCGGCGTGACCATCCCGAGCTTCCTCTTCGCCATCTCGCTGCAGTTGCTGGCCGCGCGCTACTTCGGCGACTGGCCGATCATCGGGCGCATGGATCACGGCCTCGGCTTCGCCGGCGGGCCGACCGGGCTGATGCTGGTGGACTCGCTGCTTGCCGGCCGGATCGACGTCTTCGTCTCGGCGCTGCAGCATCTTGCGCTGCCTGCCGTCGCGCTGTCGATGGCCGGAATCGGTCAGATCACCCGCATCACCCGCTCGGCGATGCTGGAGAACCGCCGCAAGGATCACGTGCTCACGCTGCAGAGCTTCGGCGTGCCGGAGCGGGTGATCATCTTCCGCTACCTGCTGAAGCTCTCGTCGATCGCGCCGCTGACCATCATGGGGCTCGAGTTCGCCTCGCTGATCGGCAACGCCTTCGTCATCGAGATGGTCTTCTCCTGGGGCGGCTTCGCCTCCTACGGGCTCAACGCGATCCTGCAGAAGGACCTGAACGCGGTCACCGCCGTGGTGCTTGTGTCGGGCCTGTTCTTCATCGTCGCCAACCTGATCGTCGATGTGCTGATCGCCATCATCGATCCCCGCATGCGCCGAAAGGAGGCCCGCTGATGGCCGAGGTTAAGATGGCTCTGGACGGAGCGAACAAGGACCTGAGCGCAAGCTACATGATGTGGTACCGCTTCAGCCGCAATCCCGCGGCGGTGATCGGCACCCTGATCGTGCTCTCGGCGGTGATCTTCGCGATCCTCGCGCCCTACATCACCCCGAAGCCGGAGGACGTGGGGGCCGTGGTGAACTTCCGCGCGCGCCACCTGCCGCCGGATGCGACGCACTGGTTCGGCACCGACAAGGTCGGGCGCGACATCTTCTCGCGCGCTGTCTTCGGCCTGCGCATCTCGCTGCTGCTGGTCATCGGCGTGCTCGGGATCTCGGTGCCGATCGGCACCGTGCTCGGCCTCGCCGCGGGCTACTTCGGCGGCTGGACCGAGCGGATCATCACCGGGCTGACAAACGTCATGCTGGCGATGCCGCCGCTGGTGATGGCGCTGGCCGTGTCGAACCTGCTGGAGCCGACGCTGATGAACGCGATGATCGCGATCACCCTGCTGTGGTGGACATGGCACGCGCGGCTGATCTACGCGGTGTCGAAATCGGTGGCGTCCGAGGACTTCATCGAGGCCGCGCGCATCGCCGGGGCCGGCCCGATGCACATCCTCTTCCGCGAGATCCTGCCCAACTGCGTCTCGGTGATCTCGGTCAAGACGACGCTGGACGCGGCCTTCGTGATCCTCTTCGGCGCGACGCTGAGCTTCCTCGGCTTCGGCGTGAAACCCCCGACCCCGGACCTCGGCTCGATGGTGGCAGACGGGCGGCAGTTCATGCCCGACTTCTGGTGGGAGGTGCTGTGCCCCGGCGCGGTCATTCTCTACGTCACGCTCGGCTTCAACCTTCTGGGCGACGGTCTGCGCGACATGTTCGATATGGAGGGCTGAGATGAGCGACGCACTTCTGAAAGTCGAGGGACTCGACGTCCTGTTCACCTCCTACGGCCAGACCCGGCAGGTGCTCCGCGACATCTCCTTCACCGTCGGTGCGGGCGAGCGCGTGGCGCTGATCGGCGAGACCGGCTCGGGCAAATCCGTCACAGCCAAGGCGATCCTCGGCACGCTGCCGCGCAATGCCACGGTCAGCGCCGGGCGCATCGAAGTCGAGGGTCGCAACGTGCTGGAACTGCCGCGCGGCGAGCGCGATGCCCTCAAGGGCTCGGCCTTCTCGCTGATCATGCAGGACCCTCTGTCGTCGTTTAACCCGGTGTTCAAGATCGGCACCCACCTCGACGACGTGCTGCGCTTCGCCGACAGCCGCGAGGGGGTGAAATCGAGCCGCGCCGACCGGCGCGCCCGTATCGCCGCCGTGCTGCGCCGCGTGCAGCTGGCCGATCCGGACCGGGTGATGAACGCCTACCCGTCGGAGCTGTCGGGCGGCATGCGCCAGCGTGTGCTGATCGGTCTGGCCCTGTTGCACCAGCCGAAGCTGCTGATCGCCGACGAGCCGGGCACCGCGCTCGACGTGACCACGCAGGACGAGATCCTCAACCTGATCAACACGCTGGTGGCCGAAGAGGGCATGGCGCTGCTGATGATCACCCACAACCTCGGGGTGGTGCGCAAGGTGGCGGACCGGGTGGTGGTGATGCGGCACGGCGATATCGTCGAAGCCGGCCCTTGCGAGAAGATCCTCGCGGCTCCCGAGCATGAGTACACCATCGGCCTGCTGGACGCGGTGCCGCCGCTCTACGGCCCGCGGGTGCAGACCCAGCAGATCAGCGCGCAGGCACCCATTGTCAGCGCGACCGGGCTCGGCAAGGAATTCGGCCGGCACGGCAAGCGCTTCACCGCGGTGAAGGACGTGTCGATCACCCTGCGCGAGGGCGAGATATTCGGCCTTGCCGGGGAGTCCGGCTCGGGCAAGACCACCGTGGCGCGGATGATGATGGGGCTGTCGCGCCCCACCTTCGGCAGCGTTTCGGTGGATGGCACGCCGAACCCCGGCCGCCCGCTGGCGCAGATCGTCTACCAGAACCCCGGCACCTCGCTGAACCCCAAGCGGACGGTGAAGCAGAGCCTCGGCCTGCCGCTGAAATACGCCGGGCTGACCGGCGCGGCGCGCGACGCCCGCATGGCCGAGCTGATGGAGCTGGTGCGCCTGCCGGTGTCCTACCTGGCGAAGTATCCGCACGAGCTGTCGGGCGGTCAGAAACAGCGCGTGGCCATTGCGCGCGCGCTGGCCGCCGATCCGAAGGTGCTGATCCTCGACGAGCCGACGGCGGCGCTCGACGTGTCGGTGCAGAAGACGGTGATCGAGCTGCTGCTGCAACTGCGCGAGGAGTTGGGGCTGACCTACTTCATGATCTCGCACGACCTGTCGCTGATGCGCAATTTCTGCTCGCGCCTCGCGATCATGCTGCGTGGCGAAATCGTCGAGGAAGGCGCCACGCCCGAAATCTTCGCCGACCCGAAACACCCCTATACCCGCGCGCTGATCGCGGCGATCCCGGTCGTTACCGACGATGAGGAACGCCACAAGCCCGCGGTCAGCCCGGAAGAGCGTGCAGCCTTCCTGGTCAAAACCACTGATTGATGAAGGAGCCTTTGGTGTATCGCGTAGGAATTGACGTAGGCGGCACGAATACCGATGCCGTCGTGCTGAAGGGCAATGAGGTGCTCGCCGGAATCAAGGCTTCGACCACCGAGGACGTGACCTCGGGCGTGTTCGAGGCGCTGGAGCAGGTGATCGCCGCCTCGGGGATCGACCGGACCCGCATCGGCGCGGTTATGATCGGCACCACCCATTTCACCAATGCGGTGATCGAGCGCCGGCACCTCGACCCGGTGGCGGCCATCCGCCTCGGCCTGCCTTCGGGCGCGGGCCTGCCGCCGATGGTCGACTGGCCCGAGGACATCCGCGAGATGGTCGGCGACCACGGCTACCAGGTGAAGGGCGGCTACGAGTTCGACGGCCGCGTCCTGTCGCCGCTGGACGAGGGCGAGATCCGCAGGATCGCGGGCGAAATTCGTGAGAAGGGCATCCGGGCGGCCTCGGTCACCGGCGTCTTCTCCGGTGTGAACGATGCGATGGAGCTGCGCACCCGCGAGATCCTGCTGGAAGAATGCCCCGGCCTCAGCGTCGTGCTGTCGCGCGATATTGGACGGCACGGGCTGCTGGCGCGTGAGAGCGCGGCGATCATGAACGCCTCGCTTCTGCGGCTCGCCGACAAGACGGTGCAGGCCTTCGGCCACGCGCTGGAGCAGGCGGGCGTGAAAGCGCCCTTCTTCATCACCCAAAACGACGGCACGCTGATGGCCGCTGACACCGTCCGCGCCTTCCCGGTGCTGACCTTTGCCTCGGGTCCCACCAACTCGATGCGCGGCGCGGCCTTCCTGACCGGCCTCAAGGAGGCGATCGTGGTCGACGTGGGCGGCACCACCTCGGACGTCGGCGCGCTGTCGCACGGCTTCCCGCGGCAGGCCTCCACCTCGGTGGACATCGGCGGGGTCCGGACGAACTTCCGCATGCCCGACGTCTTCTCGATCGGCCTCGGTGGCGGCTCGCTGGTGAAGGGCACCCCCGAGAGCGTGGTGATCGGTCCGCAGTCCGTCGGCTACCGTGTCCGCCAGGAGGCGCTGGTCTTCGGCGGTCAGACCCTGACCGCGACCGACATCGCCGTGGCCACCGGCAAGGCCGAGATCGGCGATGCGGCGCTGCTGGCGAGCCTCGATCCCGCGCTGGTCACCGAGGCGGCAGCGCAAATGACCGAGATGTTCGAGACCTGCGTCGAGCGGGCGCGCATCTCGGCCGAGCCGGTGCCGGTGATCGCGGTCGGCGGCGGCTCGGTGCTGATGCCCGACCAGATCGGCGATCTGCAGGTGATCCGCCCCGAGAACTTCGCCGTGGCCAACGCGGTGGGCGCGGCGATCGCGCAGATCTCGGGCGAGACCGACCGGATCTTCAGCCTGACCGATGGCGTCACCCGCGACAGCGCGCTGGCCGAGGCCGAGGCGGAAGCCCGCGCCCAGGCCATCGCCGCCGGGGCCGTCGCCGAGACCATCGAGGTGATCGAGCGCGAGGACATGCCCCTCGCCTACCTGCCCGGCAATGCCACCCGCATCCACGTGAAGGTCGTGGGTGAGATGGGTGCCCTCGCAGAAATGGAAGTCGAAAATGCCTGATACCCGTGAGCTGACCTACGATCCCGCCGACCTGTGGGAGCTGACACTCGACGATCTCGAGGCGCTGGAAGTCGGCGCCGGGATCCTCGGCACCGGTGGCGGCGGCAACCCCTACCAGGGCAAGCTGCTGACCCGCGAGGCGATGAAGGCGGGTCACAAGATGACCATCCTCGCCACGGACAAGATCGCCGATGACGCGCTGTGCATGTCGATCGGCGGCATCGGCGCACCGGTGGTGGGCACCGAGCGGATCCGCGAAGGCCGCGAGGGGCTGCGCTGCTTGCAGGGCATGGAAGAGCTGACCGGTCGCAAGATGGACGCCATCGTCTGCGAGGAGATCGGCGGCGCCAATTCGATGAACCCGCTGGTCGCCGCGGCGCTCGGCGGCCTGCCGGTGCTGGATTGCGACGGCATGGGCCGGGCCTTCCCCGAGATGCAGATGACCACCTTCTCGATCTACGGCCACAGCTCGACCCCCTCGGTGATGTGCGACCTGCACGGCAACCGCGTGGTGTTCCAGCACGCAGTGACAGAGGTGTTCCACGAACGCATGGCGCGGGCCTGCGTGGTGGCGCAGGGCGGGGCCGCGATGCTGGCCACGGCCCCGATGCCGGCGAGCTTCGTGCGCCAGAACGCCATCCCCCAGAGCTACACCAAGGCGATCCGCCTCGGCCGGGCGGTGCTGGACGCGCGCCGCAACGGCGGCGATCCGGTCGCGACGGTCTGTGCGCTGGAAGGTGGGCGGCACGTGTTCACCGGCAAGATCACCGACTTGAAGCGCCACCTGCGCGGCGGCTTTGCCGTGGGCGATCTGGAACTCGGCGGCTTCGACGGCTTCCAGGGCCAGACCGCCAGCATCGCCATCCAGAACGAGTTCCTGATCTTCCGCCGCGAGGGCGAGGTCGAGGTGACCGTGCCCGACCTGATCATCGTTCTGGACGTCGACACCGGCTACCCGATCACCACCGAGATGCTGCGCTACGGCCAGCGCATCGCGGTCCTCGCCGTGCCCTGCCACGACCTGCTGCGCTCTGCGCGCGCGCTCGACGTCGTCGGCCCCGCCGCCTTTGGCTACCCCGAGATTCCCTTCGCGCCGCTTGCCCCGCTGGGGCAGGCCGCCTGAGCCCAAGAAGAAAACCCAACAGGAGTACAACAGTGTCTATTCTGGCAAAGAAACGCGGGCTGTCGGCCCTCGCGCTTGCAGCAGTGCTCGGCCTCGGTGCCGCACCCGCCGCAATGGCGCAGGAAAAGGTGTCGACCGTGGTCAACACCATGCAGATCTTCAGCTCGCTCGATCCGGCGAAGGTCACCGACTACACCGGCTACATGGCGGTGGTGAACATGTACGACGGTCTGACCACCGTCGCACCCTCGGGCGAGATCGTGCCCCACCTGGCGACGTCCTGGGACATCTCCGAGGACGGGCTGACCTACACCTTCCACCTGCGTGACGACGTGACCTTCCAGGACGGCTCGGCGCTGAGCGCCTCCGACGCGGTGTGGTCGATCCAGCGCCTGCTGAAGATCAACAAGGGCCCGTCGAACCTGCTCGTCGACCTGATCGATCCGGCCAATGTGACCGCGCCCGACGCGACCACGGTCGAGATCAAGCTGAACCGCCCGTTCTCGCCCTTCCTTGCCTCCACTCCGATCCTGCTGGTTCTGAACCAGAAGCTGGTCGAGGCGAACGCGACGGCGGATGACGCGCTCGGCGAAGCCTACGTCGGCGACAACTCGGTCGGCTCGGGCCCGTATTCGCTGGTCAGCTACAACCGCTCGGCCGACATGGTGATCGAGCGCAACCCCGACTACTTCCTCGGCTGGGACAAGGGCACGCCGATCGACGAGGTGCGCTTCGTTCAGACCTCGGACGACGCCACCGTGCGCGCGCTGGCGGAAAAGGGCGAGCTGGGCCTCTCGTCGCACGGTCTCGGCAACGACACCTTTGAATCCATCGGCAACATGCCCGGCTACAAGCTGCTGCAGACCCGCACCGCCGGCGGTTTCCAGATCAAGCTGAACACCAAGGTCTACCCGACCGACGACGTGCACGTGCGCCGCGCCATTGCCTATGCGACCGACTACGAGACGATCCAGGAGATCATCTACCCGGGCGTTCCGATGCACGGCCCGCTCTCGGACACCTTCGAGACCGCGTTCAACACCGAGATCCCGACCGGCGTCTACGACCTGGAGAAGGCCAAGGAAGAGCTGGCGCTGTCCAAATACGCGGGCGAGGACATCACGCTGGTGAACAGCTACGTCGCTTCGCTGGCCTTCGAGCAGGAAGTGGCGCTGCTGATGCAGGCCAACCTCGCGCAGATCGGCATCACGCTCGACATCCGTCCCGAGCCGTGGAACCGCATCGTCGAGCTGGCGTCGAACCCCGACACCACCCCGGCCTCGACGCAGGTGAACGTGAGCCCGAGCTACCCCTCGCCGGACTCGATGTTCTTCAACCAGTACCACTCCAAGGCGTCCGGCACCTGGTGGTCGATGGAATGGCTGCAGGACCCGGAGATCGACGCGCTGATCGACCAGTCGCGCGCCCAGACCGACCCGGCCGAGATCAACGCGACCTACAAGGAACTGCAGCAATCGATCTATGACCTGCAGCCCGCCGTCTGGGCCGTCGCCCCGATGCGCCGCTACGCGGCCAACGCCTGCCTGCAGGGCTACGAGTTCCGCCCGATGCAGAGCTGGGATCTGAACTTCTGGCACTTCACCTGGGAATGCCCGTCGAACTGATCGGTCGCGACCCCCATTGAAACATGCCGGTCCCGCGACATGCGGGACCGGCACAAGCAAGGCCCAAGGTGGACAGATGCTCCAGGAATTTCCGGAAGAGAATATTGAATCCCTCGCCACCGGCGCGTGGATTCTGGGTACGGGCGGCGGCGGCAACCCCTATCTTTCAACGCTGAACCTCCGCCGCCTCTACGCCGAGGGCGCGCGGGTCCAGGTCCTGCAGCCGGACGAGTTGGCGGACGATGACATGGTCGCGGTGGTCTCCGGCATGGGCGCACCGCTGGTCGGCCAGGAACGGCTGAAGGACCCTCGCCACATGGCCCGCGCCGTTGAGCTGATGGAAGACTACCTCGGCCGTCCGTTCCGCGCGATCATGGCGCTGGAGATCGGCGGAGCCAACGCGTTGTCGCCGTTCCTCGCCGCGGCGCTTCTCGGCAGGCCGGTGGTCAACGCCGACTGCATGGGCCGCGCCTATCCCGAGGCGCAGATGACCTCCTTCGCGATCGGCGGGCTGTCGATGTTCCCGCTGTCGCTGGTGGACGTGCGCGACAACGAGGTGATCGTCACCCGCGCAGAAAGCTGGAAATGGATGGAGAAGGTCTCCCGCGCGGTCTGCACCGCCGTGGGCTCGACCGCGGCGACCTGCAAGGCGCCCCGTACGGGCCGTGAGGTCAAGGACTGGGGCATCCACGACACGATCACCCAGGCGACCGATCTCGGCCGCGTGGTGCTCGAGGCCCGCGCCCGTCATGACGATCCGGTGGCCGCCGTGCTGGACCACGCCAAGGGCAAGCAGATCTTCCGCGGCAAGATCGTCGACGTGGACCGCACCACCACGGGCGGCTTCCTGCGCGGCAAGACCGTGATCGAGGGCATCGACGCGGATCGCGGCGCGACGCTCGAACTGGCCTTCCAGAACGAATGGGCCGTGGCCTTCCGCAATGGTGAGCCAGTGGCGATGACGCCGGATCTGCTGTGCCTTCTCGACAGCGTGTCAGGTAGCGCCATCGGCACCGAGTCCGTGCGCTACGGCCAGCGCGTGAGCGTGGTGGCGCTTCCGGCGCCGGAGATCCTCACGACGCCCGCGGGCGTGGCGGCGGTCGGCCCGCGTGCCTTCGGCTATGACATTGACTTCAAATCGGTATTCAAATGAAGCGTATTGGCATTGACGTTGGCGGCACCAATACGGATGCCGTGCTGATCGACGGCGACAAGATCACCGCCTCGATCAAGGTTCCCACCACGCAGGACGTGATGTCGGGCGTGAAATCCGCGCTCGCGCATGTCGCCGCGCATATCGGCGACACGCCGCGTCCACTCGACGCGGTGATGATCGGCACGACCCATTTCACCAATGCCGTGGTCGAACGCGCCCGGCTCGAACGCGTGGCGGCGATCCGTATCGCCCTGCCGACCGGCGCGTCGCTGCCGCCGATGTGCGACTGGCCAGAGGACCTCTATCGCGCCGTCGATCCGATGATCTTCATGGTGCATGGCGGGCACGAATACGATGGCAGCCCGCTGGTGCCGATGCGCGAGGACGAGATCCGCGAGGCCGCGATGAAGATCCGCGACGCCGGGGTGACTTCGGTGGCGATCTCGGCGACCTTCTCGCCGCTGACCACGGAATGCGAGGACCGCGCGGCGGAGATCGTGCGCTCGATCATCCCCGAGGCGCGGATCACCCTGTCGAACAGCCTCGGCCGGATCGGCCTGCTGGAACGCGAGAACGTCGCGCTGCTGAACGCCTCGCTGCAATCGCTCGGCAAGACCACGGTGCAGGCCTTCAAGACGGCGCTCGCCGAGATCGGCCTCGATGCGCCGTTCTTCCTGACGCAGAACGACGGCACCGTGGCGCTGGCCGACGTGGCGGCGGCGAACCCGGTATTCAGCTTTGCCTCGGGTCCGACCAACTCGATGCGCGGGGCGGCGTTCCTGACCGGGCTGAATGACGCGATGGTGGTCGATGTCGGCGGCACGACCTCGGACATCGGCTGCCTGATCGGGGGCTTCCCGCGCGAGGCCAACAACATCGTGCATATCGGCGGCGTGCGGACCCTGTTCCGGATGCCCGACCTGCTGCCCATCGCGCTTGGCGGTGGCACGGTGGTCGATCCCGAGACCGGGGCCATCGGCCCGCGCTCGGTGGGCTACCGCATCCTGCAGGAAGCCCGGGTCTTCGGCGGCCAGACGCTGACCACCTCTGATATCGCGGTCGCCGCGGGTATGATCGAGATGGGCGATCCGTCGTTGGTCCGCGATCTCGACCCGACCTTCGTGCAGGACACGCTTGCCCGGATGCGCGCCATGGTGGCCGAGAACTTCGACCAGATGAAGACCTCTGCCGAGGACGTGCCGCTGATCGCGGTCGGCGGCGGCGCCTTCCTGATCCCCGACGAGGTGCCCGGTGCCTCCGAGGTGCTGCGGGTCGAGAATGCCGGCGTGGCCAATGCGCTCGGCGCGGCCATGGCGCAGGTTTCGGGCGAGGTCGACCAGGTGTTCTCGGACATGAGCCGGGAGCAGGCGCTGGCGGCGGCGGAGACCGAGGCGCGGGCCGCGGCGGTCGCCGCGGGTGCCGATGCAGAGAGCCTGCAGGTTCTCGAGATCGAGGACATTCCCATCGCCTACCTCCCCGGCGGCGCGCGCCGCGTGCGGGTGCGGGTGATCGGTGATATCTCCTTTGGCTGACGCCTAGGCTGAGGATCGAGCCGCCCTGGCGAAGATGCCCGGGCGGCTCTGCATGAAGACAGGAAGACGACTATGACGACGATTGCACTGGCCATTCACGGGGGCTGCGGCGTGCTGCCCCTCGACAGCATGAGCGCGGAAGACTGGGCCGAGGCTCGGCAGGACCTGGCGCGCGCGCTCGCCGTGGGCTGGGCGGAACTGACGGAAGGCGGCTCGGCCGTCGCCGCCGTGGAAGCCGCCGTCGTCGTCATGGAAGACAGCCCGCATTTCAACGCCGGACACGGCGCCGCGCTGAACGAGGAGGGCCTCCACGAACTTGATGCCTCGATCATGGACGGCGCCACGCTCGAGGCGGGGGCCGTCAGCGCGGCGCGCGGCATCCGCAACCCGGTGCGCGCCGCCCGCGCGCTGATGGACGACGGCCGCGCGGTGTTCCTGACCGGCGGCGCGGCGGATGACTTTGCCGCCGCGGCGGGCCTCGAGGTGATGCCGCAGGACTATTTCACCACGCAGAAGCGCGTCGAGGCTCTCGCGGCGATGAAGGCGCATGCGGCTGCCGGCACCGAGGCGACCGAGAACGAGAAGCACGGCACCGTGGGCGCGGTGGCGCTCGATGGGGCCGGGCACCTCGCGGCGGCCACCTCGACCGGGGGCTACACCAACAAGCCCGCCGGCCGCGTCGGCGACAGCCCGGTGATCGGTGCCGGCACCTACGCGCGCGACGGGGTCTGCGCCGTGTCGGGCACCGGCAAGGGCGAGTTTTTCATTCGGCACGTGGTCGGGCACGAGATCGCGGCGCGGATTGCCTATCTGAAAGAAGACGTCCGCACGGCGGCCGAGCATGTGGTGCACGTGGACCTCTCGGGCTCGTCGCAGACCACCGGGATCATCGGTGCGGGGCTGGTGGCGCTGGACGCGTCGGGTCAGGTCAGCGCGCCCTTCAACACCGCCGGCATGTTCCGCGGCTGGGTCACGCCCGAAGGCCGGGCCTTCGTCGCGACTCACCAGGAAATCCACGAGGTGCAGCTGTGAGCGAGATGATCCCCGTCTTCGACGGCCACAACGATGTGCTCTCGAAGCTGCTGCGCGCCCGTGACGGAGCCGAGACCCGTTTCCTGACCGGCGCGCCGGGCATGCAGATCGACCTGCCCCGGGCGCAGGCCTCGAAGTTCGCTGGCGGGCTCTGCGCGGTTTGGGTGAGCACCGGCGACCAGACGCTGGACGAAAACGGCGACCTGCCGCGCGTGCCGCAGGCCTCTGCCCTTCAGCAGACGATTGCGCAAGCCGCGCTGCTTCATCGCATCGTGCGCCAGTCCGAAGGGGCGGTCACGCTCTGCCGCAGCGCCGCCGATATCCGCGCGGCCATGGCTGAGGGCAGCTTTGCCGCCGTGTTCCACATCGAGGGCATCGAGGCCGCGACCGAAGACCTCGACCTGCTGCACGTGCTGCATGCCGCTGGCCTGCGCACGATGGGCCCGGTGTGGAGTCGGCCGAACATCTTTGCCCATGGCGTGCCTTTCGTCATGGGGCGTGAGCCCGACATTGGTGGCGGGCTGACACCCGCCGGTCAGGATCTGGTCCGGCTCTGCAACGAGCTTGGCATCCTCGTCGATCTGTCGCACCTCAACGACGCCGGGTTCTGGGACGTCGCGCGGATCTCGGACGCGCCGCTTGTGGCCTCGCATTCGAACGCCTTCGCGATCTGTCCGCACAGCCGCAATGCCACGGACAAGCAACTCGATGCGATCCGCGAGACCGGCGGCCTGATCGGGCTGAACTTCGGCGTGCGCTTCCTTCACCCCGAGGGGATCCGCGATCCCGAAATGGGTTTTGACGTCATGGTCCGCCACATCGACTACCTTGTCGAGCGTGTCGGTATCGACCACGTTGCGCTCGGCTCGGATTTCGACGGCACCTTCATGTCGCGTCAGATGGGGGATGTGGGCGGCGTGCAGCGCCTGCTGGAAGCCCTGCGCGCCGCCGGCTACGGCGAAGAGGACCTGGCAAAGATCGCCCACCGCAACTGGATCGCGACGCTGGAACGCACCTGGGGGCAGTGATCCCCGGTCGTGGTGATCGCGCCCCGAAGCCTATCGGGAGCCCGCTGCCGGAGAGGTGGCGGATATGCCGCGAGCACTAGTCGTCGCGGCGGATCTGCTGCAAGACATGCGCGCGGGACCAGGATCGGCAGGCGGGGGTTCCCCGATGCCGCGGTGGTCCCGAAAAATGAACGTGAACAGCCGAAAGACCCTGCGATGAAAGCCGTCTTGTTCGAGAAATTCCAGGAGGCCCCGAAGCTGGTCACCGTGGACGACCCTTCGCCGGAAGCGCATGGTGTCGTGCTCAGGGTCAGGGCCACCGGGGTCTGCCGCAGCGACTGGCATGGCTGGATGGGCCACGACAGCGACATCGAACTGCCGCATGTTCCGGGGCACGAACTGGCAGGTGTGGTCGAGGCCGTGGGCAAGGACGTCGTCAACTGGAAGGTGGGCGACAAGGTGACCGTGCCATTCATCTGCGGCTGCGGCAGTTGCTCGGAATGCCACGCAGGGCAGCAGCAGGTGTGCCTGCATCAGGAACAGCCGGGCTTCACCCATTGGGGGTCCTTCGCCGAATATGTCGGCATTCACCAGGCGGACCTGAACCTCGTGGCCCTGCCCGAGAGCATGGATTTCGCCACTGCGGCGAGCCTCGGCTGCCGCTTCGCCACCTCCTTCCGCGCGGTGATCGACCAGGGCAAGGTCAGCGCCGGGCAATGGGTGGCCGTGCATGGTTGCGGTGGTGTCGGCCTGTCGGCGGTGATGATCGCAGCCGCGGCGGGCGCAAACGTCATCGGTGTCGATCTCGATCCGGCCAAGCTGGCGCTGGCCAGGGATCTTGGTGCCGTGGCCGTCATCAACGGTGCCGAGGCGGATGTGCCCGAGGCAATCCGCGAGATCACGCGCGGCGGCGCGCATGTCTCGCTCGATGCGCTCGGCCACCCTGTGACCATGACCAATTCGATCCTCTGCCTGCGCCCGCGTGGCAAGCATGTGCAGGTGGGTCTGATGCTCGGCGAGCACGCAGCGCCGGCTGTCCCGATGCCCAAGATCGTCGGACAGGAGATCGAACTGCTCGGCTCCCACGGAATGCAGGCACATCGCTATGGCGCGATGCTGGACATGGTCGCCAGCGGCAAGCTGGACCCTGCGCGGCTGGTGGGAGATCAGATCAGCCTTGCCGATGCGCCCGAGGCACTGATGAACATGGACAAGTTCGGATCCGTCGGGGCGACGGTCATAACGCGGTTCTGAAGAAGTGCGTCGGCATTGTCGCAGAAATGGCCAAGCTTCTGGATTTGCGTCGTGAATCCGGCCGGCTAAGACCCGGACATGACGAAGCCCGCCCCTGCCTGCTGCCGCACGACGCACCGGACATCCTGCAATGACGCCCTGTAGCGACACGGATCGCTTCAGGTCTGGCTGAACCGGGACATGGACCGTGTCGCGCCGAAGGCAGGCAAGCCCGGACGTTCTGAAGCGATCTCCGACGCGGCGATCCAGTTCTGTCTGGTGGTGCTCTTCGCCCTGCCGCTTCTACAAGAGACGATCACCGTCCAGTCATCATGCCGCGATGCCCTGCCGGGTCACAGGCAGCACCGGCACCAAGTTCGCAAGAGACGGCGAAGCGCCGGCGAGGAAGCACGGGACTTATCGCCGTCGCCAAACCGCAAGGTCGATCTGGCGTTGGACGCGGCGGCAAAAGGATCACACCGGACCGCAAGAACGGTCGCCTCCGGCAGGAGCCTCTGGCAGGAGGACGGTCCCGCTGCGCGGGCGCGCAACGCCTTCCTGCGATCAACCCGGTGCTTGGGGTGGAGAATCTGGAGGCGGTTGTCGGGCGACCGTGTCCGCAGCAGGATTGAGGCGAGGATATGGGGCCTAGCATCCTTCGGCGAACGGATCGCCTCGAGGCACCCCGACTGCCAGACAGCTGAAATTCACACCCGCATCGTCAACCGCGTCGCTCTGATGAAGCGCTTCAATGCCCTCGGTGTCCAAGAGCCAAACAAAGAGCCCGCCAGCGCAGGTCGCCGGCGGGCTCGCAAACGGGATGTCTGTCAGCTTCAGGCGGTCGTTGCCTGATCGTGGCGTTCGCGGTGCATGGAAACGGCCTCGAGCAGAAGCTCGGGGTCCTCTCCTGCCGGGCAAACCTGTTGCGCGATATCGAAGTCGGAGACCCCCTGTGCGAGCAGCTGCTCGATCGCGGTGGTTTGTGCTTGGTTGAAAATACCCATTTGAATGTTCTCCCTTTTCAAGCCCAGCCATGCAGGCATCAGAGGGGCGATTGGGCTCGTCCACTGAAGGCTGTTGCATGTTTGGGGTAACCGCCAGTTTTTGGCGGAGCCCCTTTCTAGCACAAAAAGAGAACAAGGCCAAGCGACTTGGAGGCGTCCGCCATGCGGCATTTTCCCCCGCCTCGGCGGACGTCAAAACGTTGCGGTTGCTTGATGTTCGGTACGGTGTTTCCGCCCCCCAGGCGCGCGCGTTGAAATGCAGTCTCGGGGCCTTGCCGCAGGGCAAGCTCATCCTCGCGTCTCAGTATGTATCACAGGCAGTTGCCGCTCCTGATAACGGCTGCAACGCCAAATCCGACGGTCTCCGATCCGGAACCTCTATCTCCCGATACCCGGACGGATCGCGCCCATTTGCGCGGGATCCCTTGGGGCATTCCCAGCCACATGTCCCGCCACCATGCACGAGCAATCAACGACCTCGGCAAATCCGGCCTGCGAAACCGGCAGCGTCGAGCAGCCAAGGCGAACGCGCTGTACCGGTTTGGCTGTGAGGTGCGTCGCCGGGCGGATCAGACCGCCTTCCACTTGATCGAACAGCCCATCGACGGAACCTGTTCCTGCGGGCCGTCGCCGGTCTTGGCGACCTGGCTCATCGCCTCGAAAAGATCACGGCGGGTGCCCTCGGGCGCGGCGTCCTTGCGCGACGCGTCGAGCCTGCCGCGGTATTGCAGGCCGAGACCCGCATCGAAGCCGAAGAAGTCCGGCGTGCAGGCGGCGCCATAGGCGCGCGCGGCCTGCTGGCTCTCGTCATGGAGATAGGGAAAGGAAAATCCCTTCTCCAGCGCCATCTTCTGCATGTTCTCAAAACTGTCGGTGGGGTAGGCGGCGGCGTCATTGGCATTGATGGCAACCACGCCGATGCCGAGCCCCTGCAGTTCGCGGGCGTCCCGCAGGATCCGGTCGAGCACCGCCAGCACGTAGGGGCAGTGGTTGCAGATGAACATGACCAGCGTGCCCTTCGGGCCGCGCAGCTCCTCAAGGCTGTAAGTCCGGCCATCGGTGCCGGGCAGGGTGAAGCCGGGCGCAGGCCAGCCGAAATCGCAGACGGGGGGAGAGACAGCCATGGCAGCGGCTCCTTGGGTCCTGGATGGGGTCTTGGACGGGTCAGGCCGCGTCGCGCGTGCCGCGCACGGCGGCGCGGATTGCCCGGATATTCTGCCCGTAAGGTGCCGGATCGTCCACCGTACCGCCCCGGAACACTGCCGAGCCCGCCACCAGCACGTCGGCACCGGCCTCGACCACCAGCGGCGCGGTGGCGGGGTCGATGCCGCCGTCGATCTCGATGTGGATCTCGCGGTCGCCGATCATCTCGCGCATCTTGCGCACCTGGGCGATCTGGCTGTGGATGAACTTCTGACCGCCGAAGCCGGGGTTGACGGTCATCAGGCAGACGAGATCGCAGAGATCCAGCAGCGGCTCGGCGGCTTCGACCGGCGTGCCGGGGTTGAGCGCAAGACCGGCCTTCGCGCCGCTCGCCCGGATCGCCTGCAGCGTACGGTGGGTGTGCGCGCCAGCCTCGAGGTGGGCGGTGATGATGTCGGCGCCAGCGTCCGCGAAGGCTTCGATGTAGGGATCGACCGGGGCGATCATCAGGTGCACGTCCATGACCGTCGAGATATGCGGACGGATCGCCTTCACCAGCGGCGGGCCGAAGGTGAGGTTGGGCACGAAATGCCCGTCCATCACGTCGACGTGGATCCAGTCGGCGCCCTGTGCCTCGACGGCGCGGATCTCGGCACCGAAGTTGGCAAAATCGGCGGAGAGGATCGAGGGGGCGATCTTCACGGTGCGGTCGAAGGGGTGGTCAAGACTCATCGGACGGCTCCTTTTGCGGAGGGTGCGGGGGGCGCTGCCCCCGTCCGCGTGCCGCGGACTCCCCCGGGATATTTCTGCCAAGTGGAAGCGGTCATTCGGCGGCCTGCCGCATCCGGCGATCCGCATCGAGCCCGCCGCGGAAGACGCGGGAGGCGCGCAGGTCGGCCTCGGTGATGGTCGAGAGCGCTTCGGCGCCCAGCGGGCCCTTCGCCTCGTTGAACAGCCGGTTGGCCTGGCGCAGCCGGGCGCGGTCGAGCGCATTGCGGATCGAGCGCGCATTGGCGAAATGCGGCTGGTGGCGGCGGGCGGCGATGTAGTCGGCCATGGTGGCGCGGGCGCCCTCGTCGAAGGCGTAGTTCTGCGCGCCGAGCATGATCTGCGAGATCTGCAGCAGCTCGTCGTCGCTGTAGTCGGGAAACTCGATGTGATGGGCGATGCGCGAGCGGAAGCCGGGGTTGCTCTCGAAGAAGCGGTCCATGCGACCCGCATAGCCGGCGAGGATCACGACGAGGTCGTCGCGGTTGTTCTCCATCACCTGCAGCAGGATCTCGATCGCTTCCTGCCCGTAGTCGCGCTCGTTCTCCGGGCGGTAGAGGTAGTAGGCCTCGTCGATGAAGAGCACGCCGCCCATGGCCTTCTTCAGCACCTCCTTGGTCTTGGGGGCGGTGTGGCCGATGTACTGGCCGACGAGATCGTCGCGGGTGACGGTGACGAGGTGGCCCTTGCGCACGTAGCCCAGGCGATGCAGCAGGTCGGCCATCTTCAGCGCCACGGTGGTCTTGCCGGTGCCGGGGTTGCCGGTGAAGGACATGTGCAGGGTCGGCGTTTCGGTGGCGAGACCCATCTGGCGGCGGGCCTTGTCCACCAGCAGCAGCGCGGCGGTCTCGCGGATGCGGGCCTTGACGGGGGCGAGGCCGATCATCGCGGCGTCGAGCTCGGCCAGAACCTCCCGAACGCCGCTCTCTTCGAAGGCGGCGGCAAGGTCGACGGTCGCGGGACGTTCGGGGCGATCGGGGAGCGGAAGTTCGGTCTCTGTCTGCGGGGTCTCGGTCATCTCGGCCTCCGAACTCGGGGGAACTGCGGAAGGGTGGGGCACCCTGAGTGGTCTGGGTCGGGGCGCCCCCATGGCCCGCGCCCGTGGAGGAACGGGCACGGAATGGGCTCAGGCGTAGCGGCGGCCTTCGGGTTCGCGCGTGGCGTAGCTCTCGATCGTGTAGCGCACGATCCGGCCCTCGCCCTCCTGCCGCACGACGCGGAAGCCGGGCTCCTCTGCGGGGCGGCCCGCGATGAAGCTCATGCGGATCGACTCCCAGCCGGCGGTGCTGTCGAAGGCGATGACGCGGATGTATTTCCCGCCGTGCGCCTTGCGGCACTCGTTGACCTCGAAGACCACCGCCGCGGCGTCGCGATTGTCGAACATCGGGTGGCCCCACATTTCCCAGTAGGTGTTCCGCGGGTGCGGATCGTCGGTGTATTCGACCGACACGGCCCAGCCCTTGTCGATGGCGTATTGGGCCTGTGCGTGGATGTCGTCATCCGTAAGGTCGGGCAGGAAGCTGAACTGTCCTTGTCTCAGGCGCATCGGGGGTCTCCTTTGGCGATCTGGCTCTGCCGGGGCGGCAGCGTGGCGGGGTGAGGGGCCGATGGCGCATGCGCCAGCGGCAGGGGCGGCGTGGCGCCCGGGGCGAGGGGCAGGCGGCTCATGCCGAGACCTCGGGGGTCGGTGCGAAGTCGGGCGCGTCGGTGGAGGCGTAGTTGAAGCTGACGTCCTTCCAGGTATCGAGCGCCTGCTTGAGCGGGGTGCAGCTGCGCGCGGCGTCGCGCAGGATGTCCGGTCCCTCGTTCCAGATGTCGCGACCGGCGTTGCGGGCAAAGACCATCGCCTCGAGCGCGACGCGGTTCGCCGTCGCACCGGCCTCGATGCCATGCGGGTGGCCGATGGTGCCGCCGCCGAACTGCAGCACAACGTCCTCGCCGAGATAGGTCAGCAGCTGGTGCATCTGCCCGGCGTGGATGCCGCCCGAGGCGACCGGCATCATCTTGTTGAGCGAGGCCCAGTCCTGGTCGAAGAAGATGCCGTTCTCCAGCGCCATCGGGTTCTTTTCCTCGCGGAAGATGTCGTAGAAGCCCTTGGTCGTGGCGGGATCGCCCTCGAGCTTGCCGACCACGGTGCCCGCGTGCAGGTGGTCGACGCCCGCAAGGCGCATCCACTTGGCGATGACCCGGAACGACACGCCGTGGCTGCGCTGGCGGGTATAGGTCGAATGCCCGGCGCGGTGCAGGTGCAGGATCATGTCATTGTCGCGCGCCCATTTCGCCATGGACTGGATCGCGGTGTAGCCGATGACGAGGTCGATCATGATGATGACGCTGCCAAGCGACTTGGCGAACTCGGCGCGGGCGTACATCTCTTCCATCGTGCCGGCGGTGACGTTGAGATAGGTGCCCTTCACCTCGCCGGTGGCGGCAGAGGCGCGCGTCACCGCCTCCATGCAGTAGAGGAAGCGGTCGCGCCAATGCATGAAGGGCTGGCTGTTGATGTTCTCGTCATCCTTGGTGAAGTCGAGCCCGCCCTTCAGCGCCTCGTAGACCACGCGGCCGTAGTTGCGGCCCGAAAGGCCGAGCTTGGGCTTCACCGTGGCCCCGAGCAGCGGGCGGCCGTAGGTGTTGAGCCGCTCGCGTTCGACCACGATGCCGGTGGCGGGCCCTTGGAAGGTCTTCACGTAGGCGACCGGCAGGCGCATGTCTTCGAGGCGCAGGGCCTTCAGCGGCTTGAAGCCAAAGACGTTGCCGATGATCGAGGCGGTGAGGTTGGCGATGCTGCCCGGCTCGAAGAGGTCGAGGTCATAGGCGATATAGGCGAAGAACTCGCCCTCGGAATTGGGCACCGGATCGACGCGGTAGGCCTTGGCGCGGTACTTCTCGCAGGCGGTGAGCCGGTCGGTCCAGACCACGGTCCAGGTGGCGGTGGAGCTTTCGCCGGCGACGGCGGCGGCGGCTTCAACTGGGTCCACGCCGTCCTGCGGCGTGATGCGAAAGAGCGCGATGATGTCGGTATCGGCGGGGGTGTAATCGGGCTCCCAGTAGCCCATCTGGGCGTATTTCATCACGCCGGCGGCGTAGCGCTTCTTGGCGTCGGTGACTGTGGACATGTCGTTCATCGGGGGTCCTCCTCAGGATGGTTCAGGCCGCGCGGTCGGCGGCGATACGGGGGGCGAGCGCGCCGCTGGCGTAGCGCCGGGCCATGTCGTCGAGGCTGATCGGGGTGATCTTGCCGGCCTGGCCGGCGCTGCCGAAGCGCTCGAAACGGTCGGTGCAGAGCGCTTCCAGTTCCTTCATTGCGGGGATCATGAACTTGCGCGGGTCGAACTCCTCGGGCTTGTCCATCGCCACCTTGCGGAACTGGCCGGTCATCGCCATGCGGCAGTCGGTGTCGATGTTCACCTTGCGCACGCCCATGCGGATGCCGCGCTCGATCTCCTCCACGGGCACGCCGTAGGTTTGCGGCATGTGCCCGCCGCTTGCGTTGATCAGGTCCTGCAGCTGCTGCGGCACAGAGCTAGAGCCATGCATGACCAGATGCGTGTCGGGCAGCTTTTCGTGGATCGCGGCGATGGTCTGCATCGACAGGATGTCGCCGTCGGGCGCGCGGGTGAACTTGTAGGCGCCATGGCTGGTGCCGCAGGCGATGGCGAGCGCGTCGCATTGGGTGGCCAGCACGAAGTCCACCGCCTGATCGGGATCGGTCAGCAGCTGCGAGTGGTCGAGCTTGCCTTCCGCGCCCGAGCCGTCCTCGGCCGCCGCCTCGCCGGTTTCCAGCGAGCCCAGAACGCCCAGCTCTCCTTCGACGCTGGCGCCGACGGCATGGGCGGCGCGGGTGACCCGCGCGGTGATCTCGACGTTGTAGTCGTAGGTGGCGGGGGTCTTCATGTCCTCCTCCAGAGAGCCGTCCATCATCACCGAGGTGAAGCCGTGGCGGATTGCCGAGAGGCAGGTGGCGTCGTTGTTGCCGTGGTCCTGATGCAGCACGATCGGATTGCGCGGGTACATTTCCGCCAGCGCCTCGACCATGTGGCGCAGCATGATGTCACCGGCGTAGCTGCGCGCGCCGCGGCTGGCCTGCAGGATCACCGGTGCGTCGCAGGCCTCGGCGGCGCGCAGGATCGCCAGACCCTGCTCCATGTTGTTGATGTTGAAGGCGGGCACGCCGTAGCCCTGTTCGGCGGCGTGATCGAGAAGCTGTCTGAGCGTTATGAGTGCCATGGGTCTCCTCCCTTCGGCGGTCAGGCGTCTTGCAGCGAGGCGGGGGCCTCGGCGCCGATGAGCTTGCCCATCGCCACGGCGGTGTCGGCCATGCGGTTGGAAAAGCCCCATTCGTTGTCGTACCAGGACAGGATCCGCACCATCCGCCCGGCCATGACCTTGGTCTGGTCCATGTGGAACACCGAGCTATGCGGGTCGTGGTTGAAATCGGTCGAGACGTTGGGCTGGTCGGTATAGCCCAGCACGCCCTTGAGCGGCCCCTCGGCAGCGGCGCGGATCGCGGCGTTGACCTCCTCGACGGTTGTGTCGCGGGCCGCCTCGAACACCAGATCGACGACCGAGACGTTGGGCGTCGGCACCCGGATCGCCACGCCGTCGAGCCTGCCGTTCAGGTGCGGCAGCACGAGGCCGACGGCCTTGGCGGCACCGGTGCTGGTGGGGATCATCGACTGCGCGGCGGCGCGGGCGCGGTAGAGGTCCTTGTGCATCGTGTCCAGCGTCGGCTGATCGCCGGTGTAGCTGTGGATCGTGGTCATGAAGCCCTTCTCAATGCCGATGGCATCGTTCAGCGCCTTGGCCACCGGCGAGAGGCAATTGGTGGTGCAGGAGGCATTCGAGACGACCACATGCTCGGGGCGCAGCTCGCGGTGGTTCACGCCGTAGACCACGGTCTTGTCCGCGCCAGCGGCGGGGGCCGAGACCAGCACGCGCTTCGATCCGTTCTGCAGATGCAGCGCCGCCTTGTCGCGGTCAGTGAAGAGGCCGGTGCATTCCAGCGCCACGTCGACGCCCTCCCAGGGCAGCTCCGCGGGGTTGCGCAGGGCGGTCACGTCGATCGGCCCGCGGCCAAGGTCGATGGTGCTGCCGCGCACCGTCACCTCGCCGGGGAAACGCCCGTGCACGCTGTCGAAGCGCAGCAGATGGGCGTTGGTCTCGACCGGGCCGAGGTCGTTGATCGCGACCACCTCGATGTCGGTGCGGCCCGATTCCGCGATGGCGCGGAGCACATTTCTCCCGATACGGCCGAAGCCGTTTATGGCAACCCTGACTGTCATCCCTGATCCTTTTCCTGATTTACTGCAGGTTTTTGGCGAGGCCGCTGACCGCCTCTGCGGTAATGCCGAAATGGCGGTAGAGGTCCGGCGCGGGCGCCGAGGCGCCAAAGCCGGTCATGCCGACAAAGCCGTCCTTGGGGCGCAGCATCAGGCACCAGCCCTGCCGGACCGCGGCCTCGATGCCGATGCGAGGCGCTTCGCCGAGGATCTCGGCGCGATACTCGGGCGGCTGCTGTTCGAAAAGCTCGAAGCAGGGGGCCGAGACCACCGCGGCGCTGATGCCCTCCTCGGCCAGCAGATCGGCCGCGGCGAGCGCCAGTTCGACTTCGGAGCCGGTGGCGATGAGCGTCACGTCACGCTTGGCGGGCCCCTTCAGCACGTATGCGCCGCGGGCGGTGAGGTTGGTCTCGACGTGGCGAGTGCGCACTGTCGGCAGGTTCTGCCGTGACAGGCACAGCACCGAAGGCGTGCGCTCCTGCTCCATCGCCAGCGCCCAGGCCTCGGCGGTCTCCACCGCGTCGGCGGGGCGGAAGACCAGCATGTTCGGCATGGCACGCAGGCTGGCGATGGTCTCGACCGGCTGGTGGGTCGGGCCGTCCTCGCCGAGGCCGATGCTGTCGTGGGTCATCACGTAGGCGACGGGCACACCCATCAGCGCGGAAAGCCGCATCGCGGGGCGGCAGTAGTCGGCGAAGGCGAGGAAGGTGCCGCCGTAGGGCTTGAGGCCGCCGTGCAGGGCGATGCCGTTCATTGCCGCGGCCATGCCATGCTCACGGATGCCGTAGTGGATGTAAGCGCCCGAGTAGTCGGCGGCACTCACCGGGCGCATGCCCTTGGTGCGGGTGTTGTTCGAGCCGGTGAGATCGGCCGAGCCGCCAACGGTGTTGGGCAGCGTGGCGTTGATCACCTCCATCGCCATCTCGCTGGCCTTGCGGGTCGCCACCTTGGGGGCGTCCTGCGAGAGGCGATGCTTATAGGCGTTGAGGGCGGCGTCGAGCGTCTTGGCATCCACCGGGGCAAAAGCGGCGCGGAAGGCCTCGGCCTGCGGGTCATCCCCGAGCCTGCGGGTCCAGGCCTGCCTCGCCTCGCCGCCGCGCGCGGCCACGGTGCGCCATGCGTCCGTGACCTCAGGCGGGATCTCGAAGGCCGGGAGGGACCAGTCGAGCGCCTCGCGCGCGGCGGCGATTTCTTCGGCACCCAGCGGGGCGCCATGCACGTCGTGCGAGCCCTGCTTGTTGGGCGCGCCGTAACCGATCACCGTGCGGCAGGCGATCATCGAGGGACGCGGATCGACCCGCGCCATCTCGATTGCAGCGGCGATGGCTTCCTTGTCGTGGCCATCCACCGCCTGCACATGCCAGCCCGCGGCGCGGAAGCGCGCCTGCTGGTCGGTCGAGGTCGAAAGCTCGGTGCCGCCGTCGATGGTGATGCCGTTGTCGTCCCAGAAGAGGATCAGCCGTGCCAGGCTCAGGTGGCCGGCGAGGTCGATAGCCTCGTGGCTGATGCCCTCCATCAGGCAGCCGTCGCCCGCGATGACATAGGTGTAATGGTCCATCAGCGCGTCGCCGAAGCGGGCGTTCAGCATGCGCTCGGCCAGCGCCATGCCGACGGCGGTCGAGATGCCCTGTCCGAGCGGGCCGGTCGTGGTCTCGATGCCCTTGGCATGGCCGTATTCCGGGTGTCCGGCGGTGCGCGATCCAAGTTGGCGGAAGCGCTTGATCTGCTCCATCGGAATGTCGCCGTAGCCGAGCAGATGGTGGATCGCATAGACCAGCATCGAGCCATGCCCGGCGCTCATCACGAAGCGGTCGCGGTCGGGCCAGCGGTGGTCCTTCGGGTCGAGTGTGATGAAGCGGTTGAACAGCACCGTCGCCACGTCGGCCATGCCCATCGGGGCGCCGGGATGGCCCGAGTTCGCCTGCTGCACCGCGTCCATGGTCAGCGCGCGGATCGCATTGGCCATGAGGTCTTCGATGGCGGTGACCTTGGTCTGAACGTTCATGTCGTCTCCTCCAATCAGGCGCGCTTGCTCTCGGTGACGAGGCGCTGGACCATGGGCGTGAAGATGAGCTGCATCGCCAGATCCATCTTTCCGCCGGGGATCACGATGGAATTGGCGCGGCTCATCCAGCTGTTCTGGATCATCGAGGTGAGATACGGGAAATCGATCCCCCGGGGGCTTCGGAAGCGGATCACCACGAGGCTCTCGTCGGCGGTGGGGATCCAGCGGGCGATGAACGGGTCCGAGGTGTCGACCACCGGCACGCGCTGGAAGTTCACGTCGGTCTGGATGAACTGCGGGCAGATGCAGTGCACATAGGCGTGCATCCGGCGCAGGATGGTGTCGGTGACCGCCTCGGTGGTGTAGCCGCGGCTGGCCTTGTCACGGTGGATCTTCTGGATCCATTCGAGGTTGATCACCGGCACCACGCCGATCTTGAGATCCGCCAGCGCCGCGAGGTTCACCTCGTCATTGGCCACCGCGCCGTGCAGCCCCTCATAAAAGAGCAGGTCACTGCCCTCGTCGAAGCTTTCCCAGTCGGTGAAGTTCCCCGGCGGGGTGCCCCAGCGCGCGGCTTCGTCGTCGTCATGCACGTAGTGACGGGTGCGGCCGGTGCCGGTCTCTCCGTAGGTGCGGAAGATGTCCTCGAGCTCTCCCAGCTCATTCGCGTCATAGGAGAAATGCGAGAAGGTCTCGTCCCCGGCGGACTTGCGCGCTTCCAGCTCGGCCTTCATGTCGGCGCGGTTGTAGCGGTGGAAGGCGTCGCCCTCGATGCTGACCGCGGTGATCCCCTCGCGACGGAAGATCTGGTCGAAGGTCGCCTTGACCGTGGTCGTGCCCGCGCCCGAAGAGCCGGTGACGGAGATGATGGGATGCTTCTTGCTCATGGGTCATTCGGTTCCGTGAAACTCGGGTCTGGGTCGCAGGCTCAGGCGCGGAACAGGCCGCGGTTGCCGAAGAGGGCAGAGACCTCCTGGTCCGGCAAATCGTGGTAGGCGGTGACGTGATCCACCTTGCCCGCCGAGCCGAAGACGAAAGGCGTGCGCGCGTGCAGGCTCTGGGGGATCAGGTCGAGAATGCGGGTGGTTCCGTCGGTGGCGCGGCCCTGCGCGGCCTCGATCAGCAGCGCGATCGGGGCGCATTCATAGACCATGCGCAGCCGTCCGGCCTCGTAGCCGGGGCGGGCGTCGGACGGGTAGAGGAACAGCCCGCCGCGCATCAGGATGCGGTGGGTCTCGGCCACCAGCGAGGCGATCCAGCGCATGTTGAAGTTGCAGGCGCGCGGCCCTTCGGCCCCGGCGAGGCAATCGTCGATGTAGGCGCGGATCGGCTTCGACCAGTGGCGATAGTTCGAGGCGTTGATCGCGAACTCGGTGCTGCCGCCGTCGATGGTCACGGCCGGATCGAGCAGGATGAAGCTGTTCGTTTCGGGATCGAGAATGTGATGCTGCAGCGTGGCGCCGAAACTCAGCATCAGCATCACCTGCGGGCCGTAGATCACGTAGCCCGAAGCCAGTTGTTCGTGCCCGGGGCGGAGGAAGGTCTCCGCCCCGGTCTCGCGGGCGGCACGCAGGGAGAAGATCGTGCCGATGGAGACGTTTGTCTCGATGTTCGAGGAGCCGTCGAGCGGGTCGATGGCCAGAGCCAGCGTGCCCTCGGGGTTGAGGAGGACCGGCTCGTCTCGCTCCTCCGAGGCATACCAGCGCACGTCGGTGCCGCGGATCGCCTCGGCAAAGGCCTCGTCCGCGATCACGTCGAGCGCCTTCTGCGCGTCGCCGTCCGCATTGTCGCCGACGGTGGCGTGCATCTGGCCTTCGAGCGGACCCCGGGCGATGCGGTGGGCAAGGTCGCGGGCGACCCGGCCAATGGCCTCGAGGGCAGGGCGCAGGGCAGCCGGGATCGGTGCCTCCGCGGGGAATGCGTGGGTGTCGGTCATCAAGGCCTCCTCTCCTCGACGGGTGACATGCCCTTGATCTTGCGGAAGCTTGCTTGTTAGAAAATTTAAAATTTCTGACTTCAGATTAGAGAAAATCTAATGCGCCGACTTGCCTCGCTGACGCTGAAACAACTACGGGCTCTGGAAGCTGTTGAAAGAACAGGGTCAATTTCGCGGGCGTCCGAAGAGCTAGGGCTGACAGCCCCGGCGGTACACAGCCAGTTGCGGGCGCTGGATCAGACTTTCGGATGCGTCCTGCTGTCGCGGGAAGGCGCTGGAAAATTCCACGCGACCCCCGAGGGTGCGGCGCTTCTGCAGGCCTGGGCGACGGCGGAGGCGGGTTTCCGCCGGGCCCTGCAGAGAATCGACGCGCTGCAGAAGGGCATGGCGGGAAGCGTGGTTCTGGGCGTGGTCTCGACCGGCAAGTACTTTGCCCCCGGCATCGTCGCGCGGCTGCGCAAGGCCTGCCCCGAGATCGAGATCGTGCTCGAGGTGGGCAACCGCGACACGATCATCGCGGCGCTGCAGGATGGGGTTCTCGATCTGGCGATCATGGGACGCCCGCCACGCGAGCCGGCGGTCGAGGCGCTGTCGATCGGCGACCATCCGCATGTGTTGATCGCGCCGCCGGATCACCCGCTGGCGGGAAACGCCGACCTTACGGCGGACGATGTGCTGGGCGAGACGATCCTGATGCGCGAGCCGGGGTCGGGGACGCGCATCCTCGCAACCCGTTTCCTCGACAGGATCGGTGAGGGCAAGCCCTATGCGCGGGCCGAGATGAACTCCAACGAGACGATCAAGCAGGCGGTGATCGCGGGGCTGGGGATCGCGCTCATCTCCTATCACACCGTGGCTGAAGAGTTGCGCAGTGGGCGGCTGGCCACGCTCGATTTGCCCGGTCTGCCGATCATGCGGCACTGGTTCCTGCTGAACCGCGCCGACCGGCCGGCGACCGGGGCGACACGCACCGTCCGGGACTTCATTGCTGCCGAGCGCGCGGGCTTTCTGCCGAGTTGGCCGCCCGTGCGTACCGCAGCCGCCGCGCCGGACCGTGATACGCGCACCGAGTGATGGGTCTGCCGGCCTTGATGCCCGGGTCTTCGAGAACATCGGAAATCAGCTAGCTTTGTCGCGGTGGCGTCCACCGCCAAGGAGACCGGCTATGATGGCCCGTCGGAGCAGCGGGCCGACCCTGGAAGGCAGGGCATGGAGAAGCGCCTCGGACGGAGGAAAAATATAAAATATTGTAATTGCTAACAAAAAGTCGAGGATTCGAGCTATTCGGCGGGTGCGGGTACCGGCTTTCCGGGCGCGCTGCGATAGGTCAGCGGTGCCTCGGCCGCGGCATGGGCGTCGGCGCGGGCCTGGAGGTCCAAATGGCGCGGGGATTTGATGCAGACCGGGTCGGTCGCCGCCGGATCGCCCGCCAGCGCCATGGCCTGGCAGCGGCATCCGCCGAAATCCACTGTCTTGCGTTCGCAGCTGGCGCAGGGCTCCTGCATCCAGTCCGTTCCGCGATAGGCGTTGAAGGCGGCGCCCTCGTACCAGATCGCCGCGAGCGGCCGGTCGCGCACAGTCTCGAAGCGCAGGTGCGGAATCGTCTGCGCCGCGTGGCAGGGCAGGACCGTGCCGTCGGGCGCGACATTGAGCCCGGTCGAACCCCAGCCGCCCATGCAGCGCTTGGGGTAGTCGGAATGATAGTCGGCAGGCACGTAGTCGATCACCAGCTGACCCTTCAGTCGCGCGCGGGCCTCGGCGACGATACGGGTCGCCTCCTCGGCCTGAGCCTTCGTCGGCATGAGCGCATCGCGGTTCTTCAGCGCCCAGCCGTGGAACTGCACCGTCGCCACTTCGATCCGCCGCGCGCCCATGTCCAGCGCCATCTCCAGCGCGCGCGGCAACTGGTGCAGGTTGCGCCGGTGCAGCACCGCGTTGAGGGTCAGCGGAAAGCCGATCTGCCCGATCCATTCGGCGACCTGCAGCTTGCGGGCGAAACCGCCGCGGTAGCCGCCGATCTCGTCGGCCATTTCGGGGGTGGTGCCCTGCAGGCTGAGCTGGATGTGGTCGAGCCCGGCCTCGTCGAGCGCGCGCAACCTGCGTTCTGTCAGGCCGATGCCCGAGGTGATGAGGTTGGTGTAGAGCCCGGCGTCCCGCGCGGCGCGCACGAGGTCTTCAAGGTCGCGCCGGGTGGCGGGCTCGCCGCCCGAGAGGTGAAGCTGCAGCACGCCCAGATCGGCCGCTTCGCGGAAGACGCGGGCCCAGTCCGCGGTGGACAGTTCCGCCTCCTGCCGGGTCAGTTCGACGGGGTTTGAGCAATAGGGGCAGGACAGTGGGCAGCGGTGGGTCAGCTCGGCGAGCATCGCGATAGGCGGCTTGGCTTTGCTCTGGGTCATGGCGGGCCTTTGATCAGCGGAGCGACCCTTTGCTGGCGGCGGGCCGTGCGTATTTGGAAAGAGAAGAAGGCTCAGGTCGCGAGATCGAGAAACCGGCGGCCCTGCAGCGCCTGCAGGAAACCGGCGGCGTCACCGGCGATCTGCTCGGGGGGAGCGGTGTAGCGGCGCGCCAGGGTTTCGGTGATCTCGGCGAAGCTGCGGGTGCCGTCGATCTCCGACAGGATGGCGTGGGCGATCGGGTCGAGGGTGACGGCGCGCTCGGGGGCGAGCAGCACCCATTGGTCCCGCACGCGGTCGCGGTGCAGGCGTACGCCGCGCGGCAGGGTGGGGATGGCGCCGGGGTCCATGCCGGGGTCCATCATGCCGCCTCCGCGCCGGGGACCAGCCCCTCGCCCGGTCGCCAGGCACCGGGGGGGATGCGCGCGGGGTCGACATAGGCGCCCCAGAGCGCATCGAGCTGCGACCAGAGCACGTCTGTCTTAAAGATCAGGGCGCGGGCCGCCTGCTCCTGTTTCTCCGCGGTGTCGGCATGGGTCAGCACCCAGTCGAGGCCGAAGGCGACATCCTTGGGAGCCTCTTTCAGCCGGTTGCGGAAGTAGCTCAGCGCGGCATCGTCGGCGAAAGCGTAGTTCCGCAGGAGACCTTCGATGCGTGAGGCGTGGATTTTGGGCGCGAAGAGTTCGGTGAGCGAGGCGGCGACGGCCTCGAGCAGGCTCTTGTCACGCACGAAGCGCACGTAGGCATCCACGGCAAAACGCGTGGCGGGCAGCACGCCCTCGCAGGAGGCGACGTATTCGCGATCAAGGCCAACCGCCTCGGCCAGCCGCAGCCAGCGGCGGATGCCGCCCTCGTTGGTCTCGGTGCCGTCGTGATCCTCGATCCGCGAGCGCCAGGCACGGCGCAGATGCGGATCCTCGACCCGGGACATAAAGGCGGCGTCCTTCATCGGGATCGAATGCTGGTAGTAGTAACGGTTGATCACCCAGGCGCGGACCTCGTCCGGAGTGCAGTCCCCGCCGTGCAGGCGGTGGTGGAAGGGGTGCAGGTCATGGTAGCGCTCGGCTCCGATGCGGCGGAGGCGGGCCTCGAAATCTGCGCGGGAGAGTGCGTCAGTCATGCGGTCAGCTCCAGTCCATCCTGTCCGATGATCCAGCCCGCCGCCTCGGCCTCGGCCCGTTCGGGGGCATCGGGACGCAGCACCGGATTGGTGTTGTTCATGTGCACGAAGACCTTGCGCCCCAGCTCAAGCCCGTCGAAGGCGGCGATCGAGCCCGCCGGGCCACTCATCGACATGTGGCCCATGCGGCGGCCGGTCTTCTGCCCGAGCCCGGCGGCGATCATCTCGTCGTCGCGCCAGAGCGTGCCGTCGAAAAACACCAGCGCGGCGCCGATCAGCCGGGCGCGCAGGGTCTCGTCGAGCCGGGCGCAGCCGGGAATGTAAAAGGCCCGGGCGGCACCGGCGCGCAGCTCGACGCCGACGGTCTGTTCGCCCATGAGCTCGGTCTCGACCTCGCCGCCCTCCATGTAGAGCGGCACCTTCCCGGGCACCGCGAAAAGCGTGGCGGTGAGGCCCGGCGCGATCTCGGCGGGCTGCTCCAGTTCCAGCGTGGCGCGGCTCACCACGACGGGGTTCAGCGCGGCGAAGACCGGGTTTCCGGCGATCACCTCGTGGATGCCGGGCGTGGCAAAAAGCGTGAAGGGCTGCATCTCACGCAGGGTCAAAAGCCCCGCGACATGATCGATGTCGCCATTGGTGACGAGCACCGAGCGCAGCGGCAGGTCGCGCAGCCCGGTGGGGTGCAGCTCGGGGGTCGCGGCGAGCTGCGCGCGGATGTCCGGCGAGGCGTTGAGGATCGCCCAATCCGTGCCGTTCGCCGAGACGGCCAGCGAACTTTGGGTCTGGGCGGGGATGGCGCCCGCGCGGGCCATCCGGCAGTTCTCGCAGCCGCAGTTCCACTGGGGCAGGCCGCCCCCGGCTGCGGCTCCAAGAATGCGCGCGCGGATTGTTTGCATCACGTTCTCCGCGCGCGGCTGTTCAGAACAGCACCCCGTCGTCGTGCTCGGGTCCGTACATGTTGATTTCCATGCCGCACTCGATTTCGCGGATCACGGGTTTGTTCCAGGCCATGAATGTCTCCTCCTTTCGCGGGTTGCGATGGAGGGAGTGTGCCGGGCAGGGGGCACGAGAGCGACTCTTATGTTCTAAGAAGACCCTAGACGAAAGTCGGTGGTGGCGGGATTTCCGCCTTTCTTCAGCAGGTTGGCGCAACGCCTTCGAGGCAGAACCCCTTCTGCCGGATGGTGACGATCTCGAAACCGAAGTCGGCGGCGGGCTTCAGCTTGCGGCGCAGGTAGCCGATGTAGACATCGACGACGTTTTCCGAGCTCGAGTCCCCGGCCCAGAGCCGGTCGAAGATTTCGCCGCGTGACAGCGGTGTGGCGGGATGCGCGGCAAGCAGCGACAGCAGAGCGAACTCGCGGTCGGTGAGCTGGACTTCGCGTGTTGCGGTGGCGAGCGTGTGATCCGCGGCGTGGAGCCGGGCAGGCACCGGGCGGAGGGCGGCGGCGCGGTGCTGCTGGACCTGCAGCCGGGCAACCAGCTCGTCGAAGGCGAAGGGTTTCACCACGTAGTCGTCGGCGCCGGCGGCCAGTCCGGCGGCGCGCTGCTCGACCTCGGACAGTGCCGAGAGCATGACGATGGGCAGCTGCACCCCGGCGGCGCGGGCGGCGCGGACCAGCTCGATGCCGCTGTCGGCGCCGAGCATCACGTCGATGACGGCGGCGTCGAACCCAAGTGCGCTCAGCCGGGCAAGCGCAAGGTCGGCGCGGTTGCAGGTCTCGACCGCATAGCCATGCATCCCCAGCCCGCGCGCGAGGGCGGAGCAGATCTCGGGGTCGTCGTCGACGACGAGGAGGCGGGGCTGGTCGCTCATGGCCGCAGGCTATCCCGCGGCGCGCGGCAGGCGAACCGCGATTTTCGTCCCGGGTGCCTGACCGAGCGCGGTCTCGCGGGGCAGGGGGCTCTGCGCAGAAATGCTGCCGCCCTGCTGCTCGATCACCCAGCGGGCCAGCGGCAGGCCGAGACCGAAGCCCTGCGCCGCGGCCTTGCCGTTCCCCTGGGCGAAGCGGTCGAAAATCTGCGACTGGATGTCGGCCGGGATGCCGGGGCCATTGTCGATGACGCAAATCTCCGCCTCGGCTCCGGCCTCGCGCACTTCCAGCCGCAGCGCTCCGCCCGCGCGGGCGTGGCGGATGGCGTTGCGGATGAGGCCGGTCAGCACCTGCCGCAGCCAGTTGCGGTCGGCCGCGACGATCAGCAGGGCGGGGAGCGGTCCCGGGCCTTCGAGCCGCATCCCGGCGCTGGAGAGCTCGGCGGCGGTCTCTGTCACCGCGTCGCGCACCAGTTCCTCGAGGTCGACCGGTTCGGGATCGAGCGCCAGCTGCCCGGTCTCGGAACGGGCGATGCGCAGCAGGTCATCGATGCGCCGGCTGAGGCGGCTGGCGCGGCTTTCGATCGTGGCAAAGGCGGCCCCGGCGTCTGGTGCGCCCTGCTGGCCAAGCTGCGCCTCCATCAGGATCACCGTGAGCGGGGTGCGCAGCTCGTGGCTGATGTCGGCGAAAAAGCGGCGGCGGTCCTCGTCGGTGCGTTCGAGCCGGGCATTGGCGGCGCGGAGCGCTTCGGTGCGCTGCGCGATGATCTCGTTCAGCCGGGCGCGATCCTCGGCCACCGCCGCGGCGCGGCTGGCGAGTGCCTGCGCCATGCGGCTCGTCTCCGCGTAGAGCGCGCCGATCTCGTCCTGGCGGGTGTCGGGCAGGGCGATGGCAAAATCCTCCTGCCCGATGCGCCGGGCGGCGGTGCGCAGCGCCTCGAGCCGCCGGAACTGTGGCCGCAGGAGGCCAAAATAGAAGCCCGCGGACAGCGCCAGGGCGACGCCCCCCATGGTCAATGCGGCCAGCACCAGGCGCTGCCGCAACGCGTCGATATCCTGCAGGATCTCGCGGCGCAGCCGGCGCTCTTCGTTCACGGCCTCGGCCAGCAGCGGCTCGACGCCCGAGGCGAACGTATCGAGGTGGGCGCGCAGCCGGGCCGGATCGTCGGTCTGCGAGGTCAGCCCGGCCTGCCCCGAGCGGAACAGCGCCTCGATCCGGGCAATGGCAAGCGAGAGCGTGGCGCGGCGGCTCTGCGCGTCGAGACCCCGGGCCGAGGCCACCTCGTCATCGAGCCCTGCACGCAGCCTCGCGAAGCTCTGCCGCAACGTCTCGGCGAGGCCCTCGGTGCGCGCGGCGCGGGTCTGCTGGGGCTGGCCGCGCTGGATCAGCTCGGCGGCGACGACAATGTAGGTGGAGACCTGGGTGGAAAGCGCGGCGTAGTCCTCGAGCCGTTGTTCGGCGGCCAGGGCCGAGTCGAGTCGGTCCGAGATACGCGCCATGCCGAGCACGATGATCGCGGCGGTGAGAAGAGTCGCAAGCCCCAGAAGACCGGCGCCAAGCGCGAGGCGGGCCCTGAGGCTGAGCCCGGTCTGCCCTAAAATGCGACGCTCGTCTTTCATAGCTGCCCTAAAAGCGCCCAAATGCCCAAGAGACGCGCACTATCCATGGGCATTGCTGCGCCGCGGCGTAACTGACACAAATCTTAACCCCGGAATTTATCTTTCAGGGGGGATACTGGCAGGGCATCACGTTCAAATCTACGAGGCAACCATGATTGAGCTTCTCTTTGTGGCGTGCTTGTCGGCAGCGCCCGACGAATGCCAGCAGCGCAGCCTTCTTTACACCGATGTCACCCCCATGGCCTGCATGATGGGCGCACAGCCGGAACTGGCCCGTTGGGTCGAAGAGCACCCGGCCTATACGATTTCCAACTGGAAGTGCCGCCCGGTGCGGTCCGACGAGCTGGAAGCCTGACCCGCCGACCGCTCTGGCCGGAAGGATGACACATTTCATTTGTGACCTTTTATCACCTGAATTGATCAGGACGAACCGCTCCCAAAGGAGCAATTGACGCGGGCCGACTCGACCTGCACCCTGTCCCGCCGGAGAGGGAGTATTTCGTGCAGGGCGACGGAACCGCGACCCGCTTCATCGGCAGGGGCATGGGCGGACAGCATGACGATGCGCGGCAAGGGTCCGCGCGGCGCGGGCCGGGGCGGCTCGGGGTCACGGCGATTTCGCTCGCCGGGCTGGTGCTGATGTGGGTGATCGCCGCGCATTTGACTGGCGACCCGCAGGTGCTTCCGCAGCCCTGGGCGCTGGTGCGGCCCTTCGCCGAGGCGCTGCGCTCGGGCGAACTGCCCTACCATCTCGCGCGGACGCTGACCCGGGTGGCCTGGGCCTTCGTGCTGGCCATGGGCTGCGGGATCGCTCTGGGAATGGCGATGGGCCGTTATCCCACGCTCGACCGCTGGCTCGATCCCTGGCTGGTGATCTTCCTCAATCTGCCGGCGCTGGTGCTGATCGTGCTGTGCTACCTCTGGATCGGTCTCAACGAGACCGCCGCGATCCTTGCGGTCACCCTCAACAAGATCCCCAATGTCGCGACGGTCATCCGCGAGGGCGCGCGGGCGCTCGACCCGGGGCTCGACGCCATGGCGCAGGTCTACCGGATGCCCTGGCTGCGGCGGATGCGGCACGTGGTGCTGCCGCAGCTTGCCCCCTTCATCACCGGCGCGGCGCGCTCGGGCGTGGCGGTGATCTGGAAGATCGTGCTGGTGGTGGAATTTCTGGGCCGCTCGGACGGCGTAGGCTTCCAGATCCATCTCTATTTCCAGCTCTTCGACGTGGCCATGGTACTGGTCTACGCGTTTTCCTTCATCGCTGTGATGCTGGCGGTGGAATGGCTGGTGCTGCAGCCCTGGGAACGGCGCACGCGCCGGTGGCGGGGGTGAGCGAAGGATCCGAATGACTGCCCTGAACGTCTCCGACCTGCGCTACAGCTACGGGCCGAAACGCGCGCTCGACGGGGTGAGCTTTGACCTGCGCCCGGGGTTCACCGCGCTGCTGGGCCCCAACGGCGCGGGCAAGTCGACGCTCTTCGCGCTGCTCACCCGGCTCTTTGTCACCCGCGAGGGGCGGATCACCGTGGCGGGGCACGACATCGCCTCCGAGCCGCGCGCGGCGCTGTCGAAGATCGGCGTTGTCTTCCAGCAGCCGACGCTCGATCTCGACATGAGCGTAATGCGCAACATGCGCTATTTCGCGGCGCTGCACGGCATCTCGGGGCGTGAGGCGGCACGGCGGACCGAGGCGGCGCTGGCGCAGCTCGGCATGGCCGAGCGGGCGGGCGAGAAGGTGCGCGATCTCAACGGCGGCCACCGGCGGCGGATGGAGATCGCCCGCGCCCTCATCCACCAGCCCGAAGTGCTGCTGCTCGACGAGGCGACCGTGGGGCTGGATTTCGAGAGCCGGCAGGCAATCGTGGCGCATGTGCACGGGCTCGCCGACTCGGGGCTGACCGTGCTCTGGGCCACGCACCTCGTGGACGAGATCGAGGACGGCGACGACGTGGTGGTGCTGCACAGGGGGCAGGTGCTGGCGCATGAGAGCGCGGCGGCGCTGCGTGGCGACCGGCCATTGGCCGAGGTGTTCATCGAGATGACAGGCGCGAAGGCCACCGGGACGGAGGGCGGGGCATGAACGCCTGGTTCGTCGCTATGATGGCCATCATCCGGCGCGAGGCCCTGCGCTTCGTGCACCAGCGTTCGCGCTTTCTGGCGGCGCTGGTCCGGCCACTGGTCTGGCTGGTGGTCTTTGCTGCGGGGTTCCGCGCCGCGCTGGGGCTGTCGATCATCCCGCCCTACGAGACCTACATCACCTACGAAGTCTACATTGTCCCCGGTCTCTGCGGGATGATCCAGCTGTTCAACGGCATGCAGAGTTCATTGTCGCTGGTCTACGATCAGGAGATGGGCTCGATGCGGCTCTTGCTGACCGCGCCGCTGCCGCGCTGGTGGCTGCTGCTGTCCAAGCTGCTCGCGGGGGTCGCCGTCTCGGTGCTGCAGGTCTACACTTTCCTTGCGGTGGCGGCGGGCTTCGGCATCGTGCTGCCGGCCTGGGGCTATGTCTGCGTACTGCCGGCGCTGGTGCTGTCGGGGCTGATGCTGGGCGCGTTGGGGCTGCTGATCTCCTCGACCATCCGTCAGCTCGAGAATTTCGCCGGGGTGATGAACTTCGTCATCTTCCCGATGTTCTTCCTGTCGACCGCGCTCTACCCGCTGTGGAAGATGGAGGAAAGCTCGGCCCTGCTGCGGGACATCTGCGCGCTGAACCCCTTCACCCACGCGGTCGAGCTGATCCGCTTCGCCCTGTATCAGAGCCTGAACGGATGGGCGCTGCTCTGGGTGGTGTTGGCCTTTACCGTCTTCTTCGGGCTGGCGCTGCTGGGCTACGATCCGGCGCATGGGATGACCCGGCGCCGCAAGGGAGGGTGAGGCCCTAACGCTGTCCCCGGAGCGCGGGGCGTCGCGCCCGACGTGAAAACCTAGAACCGATGCCCGACGAGGCCCATGCCATGCCCTTCGCGCCGACCTGCCTCGCGGCGACCCTGATCGGTGATGAAACCCTGACTTCCAACCAGGCCGACGGCGACATTCCCACTGCCTGGCAGCGCGACAAGGTCGCGGGCCCGCGCCTCAGCCGCCCGCCTTGGGCAGAACGGTCTCGAAGGCGTTGCCCTCGGTGTCGGTCGCTCGCACGGTCAGCGCCGGCACACCGTTGTCGGCATAGGTGAAGCGGAAGGCGGGATTTTCGGAAATCGAGATCCCGCCATCCATGGCAAAGAGCAGCTCCTCGCCCTGCCAGACTTCGAGATGGTCGATGAAATGGGCGGGGATGAACAGCTGGGTGATCTGGTCGCGCTGCAGCCCCGAGAAATTGGGGTGGCGGATCTGGATCTGCGCCTCGCGCCGGGCTTGCGACTGTTCGGGCGAGGGGGCGGGGCCGAAGAGCCGCAGCCGCATCTGCCCCAGCCCGGCGAGCGCATCGGCTCCGGCCTTGCTCGCCGGGGCGGAGCAGCCGCCCGAGGCCTTCACGTAGTGCCCGTCCATACGAAGCCCGTCCGGCGTTTCGGCGATCACCCGGACGTTGGAATAGGCGTTCACCCGCACCCTGAGCTCGAAGTCCAGCGGCGCCATGGCGGGAGAGAAGGTGAAGCTTCCGGCCACCGGCGCGGGGTTCTCGTCGATCACCACCATCGCCCGCTCGATCGGCACCGAAGGGTCGGTCTGGATAACATGTATCGGCACCGTGGCGGCGTCCTCGGCGCGGTAGGGGGCATCCACCGTGAACAGCCCGTCGGCCGGGGCGATGGCCGCCTCGCCGGTCACATCGGGGCGCAACGCGTCCCAGGTGTCGCTGTCGATGAGTGGCGCTGCGGGCGGGTCCGCGGCCTGGGAGGGCGTGGATGGCAACGTCAGCATGGCGGCGAGCAGGGCGGCGGCGAGCTGGATGGCGATGGTCCTGCGAGGCATGGGTCTGCTCCTTGCGAAGCCGCAGCGCGGGCGGCGGGGCCTTGGACGGCAGTCTGACAGGCCGCAGGCGCGCCGGCTACCGAGCGCTTGGTCGGTATGGATCGCGGCGCGCCGCGGCGCGAGGCTGGCGCGGGGATTGCCGGGCGAAAGGGGCGACATGTTCGAAGCGGTGGTCATGCTGTGCGCCGGGCTGGCGGGGGAGCCGCCCTGCCGGGCGGCGCTGGTGCCGGGGTACGAGGCCCGCAGCCAGGCCGCCTGCGAGGCCCGGCTGGCCGGGGCGCCGATGACGGGTGCCGAATGCCGGAGCGCCGGCGCGCCGCTTGAGGTCTCCGAGGTCGCCCCCGGGGTCTTCGTGCATCGTGGCGATGTGGCCGAGCCGGACGCGGAGAACCGCGGCGACACCGCAAACCTCGGCTTCGTCGTCGGCCAGAGCGGGGTGGCGGTGATCGACAGCGGCTCTGCAGCCTGGATCGGCGAGGCGCTCTGGCGCGCGATCCGCCTGCGCACGGATCTTCCGGTGCGCTACGTGGTGCTGACCCATGTCCATCCCGACCACCTGCTTGGCACAAGGGTCTTCAGCGGAACCGAGATCGTCGGTCATGCAGCGCTGCCGCTGGCGCTCGCGGCACGGCAGCAAACCTACCTTCAGCGGTTCGAGGCGCTGATCGGTGCGGGGTCCTTTTTGGGAACCACGCTGCCGGGCCAGATGCGCGGGGTCGAGGACAGGACCGAACTGGACCTCGGCGGGCGGGTGCTGGAGCTGCGCGCCTGGCCGCAGGCGCATAGCAGCACCGACCTGACGGTGCTCGACAGGACCACGGGCACGCTCTTTGCCGGTGACCTGCTGTTCGACCGCCATGTCCCGACGCTAGATGGCAGCCTGCGCGGCTGGCAGCGGGTGCTGGGCGAAATGTCCGGCGTGACGGCGCGCCGCGTCGTGCCCGGCCACGGCGGTCCGGTTCTGGACTGGCCGGAAGGCGCGGCGCCGGTGCTGCGCTATCTCGAGGTGCTGGCGCGGGATGCGGCGGCGGCGGTGGCGGCGGGCGAGCGCCTGTCGGAGGCGGTCACGCATGTCGCCGGGGAAGAAGCGCGGCGCTGGGAACTCTTCGAGGCCTTCAATCCGCGCAATGCCACGGTGGCCTTCACCGAGCTGGAATGGGAGTGATCCTTGCAACACGGGCCTTCCGCCCGTGGAAGGCTGCGTATTTGGAAAGAGATGAAGGCAGGCGGTTTCTTCTCTTGCCAAATACGCCTGCCCGCCCTCGCCACCGGGCGCGACGTTGGTCTGGGATCAGCCGCCGTCGGGCGCGGTGCCGACCTCTCCGACCTCCTGCAGCATCTGCGCGATGGCATATAGGCGCTGCTCGAGCAACTGCGGTGTCTCGCAGAGGTAACGGATCGATTGCTGCCGGTCGGTGAAGATGCGCTGGTCCCAGTCGATCTGTTCCTCCAGCGCGTCGACGCGGTCGTAATCCGGGGCATCGGAAGCCATCTGGGCCTCCATCTCCGCGCGGGCGGCGTCGATCTTCTCCGAGAGCTCGATCTGCCCGAGTGAAAATTTCCCGATGCCCGCGATGATCCGGCTGCGGCGCGCGGAGAGCCGGTCGAAGACCCCGGAAAAGACCGCACCCATGAGCTGCAGGTCGTCGCCCTGCGCCTCGGCGAAGGTCGCAAGCTCCGCGCGGCCCGTCTCGAGGTCGACCCTGCGCAGCGAAAGCAGCTCGGCGAGCTCCTTGACCGCCTTGCCCTGCGCCCCGTCCGGGGCCTTCTCTTGAAGAGGTGCGGGCCACATCAGGCCGGGTGAGAGCACCTCGACCTTGCGCTGCACGCAGGGCCAGGTCGGATCCGAGAAATCCGCCGCGAGTCCGGGTATCGCGGCCAGCGACAGAACCGCCGCCGTGGCAAGAAAAGCGTTTCGCGTCATGGTCTTTTACTCCTGCTCCGCGCAGCTTGCGGCGGCGCATCTCCCATATTGCAGGCTGCGCTTTCACGGGCCTGCGGGGAATACCCACCATTGGCTGTATTGAGAGGTATGCAACGGCGCACCCATACTCCCCCAAATCGCCGCAGGGCGCCGAAACCGGAATTTTCAACTTGGAGGGAGACTGCATGAGAACCCGTGCAGCCGTTGCGCTCGAGGCAGGCAAACCGCTTGAAATCATGGACGTGGAACTCGATGGGCCGAAGGCCGGAGAGGTGCTGGTCGAGATCAAGGCCACCGGGCTTTGCCACACCGACGAGTTCACCCGCTCCGGCGCCGACCCCGAGGGTCTCTTCCCCTGCATCCTCGGCCATGAGGGCGCGGGCGTGGTGCTGGAAGTCGGCGAGGGCGTCACCACGCTGAAGCCCGGTGATCACGTAATCCCGCTCTACACGCCGGAATGCCGCGAGTGCCCGTCTTGCCTGTCGGGCAAGACCAACCTCTGCACCGCGATCCGCAACACCCAAGGCCAGGGCCTGATGCCGGACGGCACCACGCGCTTCAAGATGCTCGATGGCACGCCGATCTATCACTACATGGGCTGCTCGAC
>JBLXGS010000026.1:8247-77311 GCA_048381755.1 Roseobacteraceae bacterium | reverse complement strand
GGGATGAAATCGGCACTGATCTCCCGCGTCGGCGACGAGCACATGGGCCGCTTCATCCTCGAGCAGCTCGCCCGCGAGGGGGTCGAGACGAAGGGCGTGGCCACCGACCCGGAGCGGCTGACCGCGCTGGTCATCCTCGGCATCCGTGACCAGGAGCAGTTCCCGCTGATCTTCTACCGCGAGAATTGCGCCGACATGGCGCTCTGCGAGGACGACATCGACGAAGACTTCATCGCCTCGGCCCGCGCCGTGGTGCCCACCGGCACGCACCTCAGCCACGAGAACACCCGCGCCGCGGTGCTCAAGGCGCTGGAACTGGCGAAGAAGCACGGCGCGCAGACCGCGCTCGACATCGACTACCGCCCGAACCTCTGGGGCGTGCTCGGCCATGGCGACGGCGAGAGCCGCTTTGCCGAAAGCGCCGAGGTCACCGCGCAGCTGCAATCCACTTTGCACCTCTTCGACCTGATCGTCGGCACCGAGGAAGAGTTCCACATCGCCGGCGGCTCGACCGACACGCTCGAGGCGCTGCGCAACGTGCGCAACGTCTCGGGGGCGACGCTGGTCTGCAAGCGCGGGCCGATGGGGGCGACGGCCTTCGAGGGCGCGATCCCGGACAGCCTCGACGCCGGGCAGACCGGGCCGGGTTTCCCGATCGAGGTGTTCAACGTGCTGGGCGCCGGCGACGGCTTCATGTCGGGTCTGCTGAAGGGCTGGCTCGATGGCGAGGACTGGCCGACCACGCTGAAATACGCCAATGCCTGCGGCGCCTTCGCCGTCTCGCGCCACGGCTGCACCCCGGCCTACCCGAGCTGGGAAGAGCTGCAGTATTTCTTCGAGCGCGGCATCCAGCGAAAGGACCTGCGCAACGACGCGGCGCTCGAGCAGGTGCATTGGGCGACGAACCGCAAGGGCGACTGGTCGACGATGCGCGTCTTCGCCTTCGACCACCGCAGCCAGATGGAGGAGATGGCAGGCGCATCCCCCGAGAAGATCGGCGCCTTCAAGCAGCTCTGCCTGCGCGCCGCGCAGGAGGTGGCGGCGGGGCAGGGCGGCTTCGGCATCCTCTGCGACGGGCGGCTCGGGCGCGAGGCGCTCTACCGGGCCGAGGGCACGGGGCTGTGGATCGGCCGCCCGGTGGAGTGGCCCGGCTCACGGCCGCTGATGCTCGAGCCCGAGCTCGGGCCGGACATCGGCGGGCTCAGGGAATGGCCGCGCGACCAGGTGGTGAAATGCCTGTGCTTCTGCCACCCCGAGGACGACGCCGAGACCTGGGCGGCGCAGGAGGAGACCGTGCTGCGGCTCTTCACCGCCGCGCGGCGCAATGGGCTGGAATTCCTGCTGGAGGTGATCCCCTCGAAGGTTGCGCCGGTGAACGACGAGACCACGGCGCAGGTGATCCGCCGCTTCTACGCGCTCGGCGTCTGCCCCGACTGGTGGAAGCTCGAGCCGTTCAGGACCGAGGCGGCCTGGGCCAAGGCGGTGGCGGCGATCGAGGAGAACGACCCGCGCACCCGCGGCATCGTGGTGCTGGGTCTCGACGCGCCGGAGCAGGAGCTGGCCGAGAGCTTTGCGCTCGCCGCGCGTCAGCCGCTGGTGAAGGGCTTTGCCGTGGGGCGCACGATCTTTGGCGACGCGGCGCGGGCCTGGATGGGCGGCGCGATCAGCGACGGCGCGGCAATTGAGCAGATGGCGGCGCGCTACGCGAAGCTTTGCAAGGTCTGGGACGCGGCGCGCGCCGGAGCGCAGGAAGCCGCGGCGTGAAGGATGGCGACGTGAGAGGGGGCGCTGCCCCCGTCCGCGCCGGGGCGCGAACTCCCCCGGGATATTTTGATCTAGACGAAGAGGCCGCGGGCGGCCGCATGGGAGGAACGACGATGGGCACGATCCGGCTGACCGCCGCGCAGGCGATGATGAAATGGCTCTCCGTTCAGATGACGGAAGAGGGCGAGCGGTTCATCGAAGGGGTCTGGGCAATCTTTGGCCATGGCAACGTCGCCGGGATTGGCGAGGCACTGCACGGCATCGGCGAGGCGCTGCCCACCTGGCGCGGGCAGAACGAACAGACCATGGCCCATGCCGCCGTCGCCTATGCCAAGACCAAGCGGCGGCGGCGGGCGCAGGCGGTGACCTCTTCGATCGGGCCGGGCTCGACCAACATGGTGACCGCCGCGGCGCTGGCGCATGTGAACCGGCTGCCGCTGCTGCTGATCTGCGGCGATGTCTTCGCCAACCGCCGTCCCGATCCGGTGCTGCAGCAGATCGAGGATTTCGACGATGGCACGGTTTCGGCCAACGACTGCTTTCGCCCGGTATCGCGTTATTTTGACCGCATCACCCGGCCCGAGCATCTGCTCACCTGCCTGCCGCGGGCTCTGCGCGTGATGACCGATCCGGCGAACTGCGGCCCGGTCACGCTGGCCTTCTGTCAGGACGTGCAGGCCGAGGCCTTCGACTACCCCGAGGCGTTCTTTGAGCCCAAGGTCTGGCGCATCCGCCGGCCCGAGCCGGATCCCATCGAACTGGAAGCGGCGCTGGCGATGCTGAAGGCGGCACAGCGCCCGCTGATCGTCTCGGGCGGCGGGGTGCTTTATTCCGGCGCCGAGGGCGTGCTGGCCGAGTTCGCCACGCGCCACGGTATCCCGGTTGTGGAGACCCAGGCGGGCAAGGGCGGGCTGTCGTGGCAGCATGAGATGAACTTCGGCTCGCCGGGCGTCACCGGCTCTGCCTGTGCCAATGAATTGGCCGCCAAGGCGGATCTGATCATCGGCGTCGGCACACGGTTTCAGGATTTCACCACCGGCTCGTGGACGGTCTTCGGCGCCGAGGGGCGCAAGCTGCTGTCGATCAACCTCGCGGGCTATGACGCGCAAAAGCACAATGCCACGCCGGTGGTGGGCGATGCCAAAGTGGTGCTGGAGAAGCTGGCTGCGGGGCTCGGGGCGCAGAGCTTCGGCTGGCACGATGCCGCCTCGCGGACGGGCTGGCATGACGTCGTGGCGCAGGTCACCGCCGCGCCGACCGCGGCGGGGCTGCCCACAGATGCGCAGGTGATCGGCGCGGTACAAAGGGTCTCGACCAAGGACACCGTGGTGATGTGCGCCGCGGGCACCATGCCCGGCGCGCTGCAGGTGCTCTGGCAGGCAGCCGAGGGCGGCTATCACATGGAATACGGCTATTCGTGCATGGGCTATGAGGTCGCTGGCGCCATGGGCATCAAGCTCGCCGCGCCCGAAAAGGAGGTCATCTGCTTCGTCGGCGACGGCTCTTACATGATGGCGAACTCGGAACTGGCGACGGCGGTGATGCGGCGTGTGCCCTTCACCATCGTGCTCACCGACAACCGCGGCTACGGCTGCATCAACCGGCTGCAGATCGAATGCGGCGGGGCCGAGTTCAACAATATGTACAAGGACAGCAACGTCGAGGTGCAGCCCGAGATCGACTTCGTCGCCCACGCCGGCTCGATGGGGGCGCATGCGGAGAAGGCCGCGGACATCGCAGAGCTTGAAGCGAAGATCGCCGAGGCGCGCAGCCGCGACATTCCTTCGGTGATCGTCATCGACACCGACGCGGTGCCCGGCACCGGCGCGGGCGGTCATTGGTGGGACGTGGCGGTGCCGCAGGTCGGCGGGCCCGAACGGCTCGAGCAGGCGCGCGAGAAGTATGAAGCCCACAAGGCAAGGCAGCTGGTCTGCACCTGAAAAGGCGCGGCCTTCCCGGGCCGGGCCGGGAAATCACATTGGACTTTCCAGGATCGGGAGAATGAAATGATCCGTTTCGGTACCAACCCCATCGCCTGGTCGAACGACGACGACTGGTCGATCGGCGACCACCTGAGCCTCGAGGACTGCCTGCGGGATTGCCAGGCCATCGGCTTCGACGGCATCGAGAAGGGGCACAAGATGCCCGGCGAAGGCGCTGCCCTGAAGGCCAAGCTGGCCGAGTTCGACCTGCGCTTTGCCGCCGGCTGGTTCTCGACCAACCTGCTGGTCAATGACCTGCAGGACGAGGTCCGTGCCCTGCGCGACTGGATCGCCTTCACCAAAGCGGCGGGGGGTGATCACATCAACGCCTGTGAATGCTCGAACACTGTGCATGGAAATGACGCGGTGGCGGTGAACGACCGCCCGGTGATGAGTGATGCCGAGTGGGACCGCTTCACGCGCGGCTACGAGGAGCTCTCGCGCGTTGCCGCCGAAGAGGGGATGAAGATGGGCTACCACCACCACATGGGCACGATTATCGAGAGCGCGGCGGACATTGAACGCTTCATGGAGATGGCGGGGCCGCACACGCGGCTGCTGCTCGACACCGGCCATGCCTGGTTCGGCGGCGCCGATCCCGAGCAGTTGGCGCGGCAGTACATGGACCGGGTTAGCCACATCCACTGCAAGAACGTGCGACCTGAGGTGGCCCGCGAGGTGCGCGAAAAGGGCCTGAGCTTCCTCGAGGGGGTGCGGCGCGGCGCTTTCACCGTGCCCGGCGATCCCGAGGGCTGCGTCGACTTCGAGCCGGTGCTGAGGGTTGCGGCCGAGCAGGGATATTCGGGCTGGGTCGTCATCGAGGCCGAGCAGGACAGCGCGGTCAGGAATCCGCTCGAGTATCAGGGACTCGGGCTGCGCAAGCTGAAGGCGATCTCGGCCAAGGTCGGGCTGATCCAGCGACAGGACGCGTGATGTTTGACTTCGGCCATCCCTTCTATCGCCCACTCTGGCGCCGCGTCCTGATCGTCGCGCTCTGCCTCGGCTGGGCGGTCGTGGAACTGGTCGGCGGCAGTCCGGGCTTTGCGATGCTTTTCACCGCAGCCGGGACCTATGCGGGATGGCGGCTGCTGGTCGCCTGGCCCCCGAATATACAAGACGACGAGGACCCTTCATGAGCCACCTTCTTCATCACCCGTTCGGCGCCCATGGCAAGGTGCATGAGATCACACCGCAGAGCGCCGACTGGCGCTTCGTCGGCTTCTCGCTCTACCGGCTGCGCGCGGGTGAGAGCGTCTGCGAGGCCACCGGCGATCGCGAGGTCATCCTCGTGATGGTCGAGGGCAAGGCCACGCTCACCGGCGCGGGCAAGGACTGGGGCGAACTGGGCGAGCGGATGAATGTCTTCGAGAAGACCCCGCCGCATTGCCTCTACTTGCCCAGCGGCAGCGACTGGAGCGCCGAGGCGACCACCGACTGCACGATTGCGGTCTGCTCGGCGCCGGGCATAGGCGGCCACGAGGCGCGGCGGATCGGCCCCGACGGCATCACCCTGACGCAGCGCGGCGAGGGGGCGAACACGCGGCATATCAACAATATCGCCATGGAGAACGAGGACTATTGCGACAGCCTGCTGGTGACCGAGGTGTTCACCCCGGCAGGCAACTGGTCCTCCTATCCCAGCCACCGCCACGACGAGGACGACTTCCCGCGCATCACCTATCTCGAGGAGACCTACTACCACCGGCTGAACCCGGCGGACGGCTTCGGCGTCCAGCGCGTCTACACCGACGACCGGCTGCTCGATGAGACCATGGCGGTGCATGATCACGACGTGGTCTGCGTGCCGCGGGGCCACCACCCCTGTGGCGCGCCTCACGGGTTCGAGATGTATTACCTCAATGTCATGGCCGGGCCGATGCGCAAGTGGCGCTTCGTGGCCGCGCCGCAGGTCGCGCACCTGATGTAGCGGACGCGGAAGGAGGGAGGAGAGCACATGGTCCAGCTTGCCGTTTTCGGGGCCGGCCGCATCGGGCAGATCCACGCCCGCAATGCGGCTGCGCAGCCCGGGCTGCACGTAAAATACATCGTCGATCCGTTGGAGGGTCCCGCGCGGGAGGACCTCGCGAAGGCGACCGGGGCGCAGATCGTCAGTGCCGAGGAGGTCTTTGCCGACCCCAAGCTGCACGGCATCATCGTCGCGAGTTCCACCAGCAGCCATGCGCCGCTGCTGCACCGCGCCGCCGAGACCGGCAAGGCGGTGTTCTGCGAAAAGCCAGTGAGCCTCGACTTCGGGCTCACCTCTAAGGCAGTTGCGGCGGTCGAGGCGGCGGGCATCCCCTGCATGCTGGGCTTCCAGCGGCGCTACGATGCCTCGTTCCGGGCGCTGCAGGCGCGGGTGGCGAGCGGTGACGCGGGGCGGCTCGAACATCTCATCATGCAATCGCGCGACCCCGCGCCGCCGCCGGTCTCCTACGTGAAAGGTTCGGGTGGGATGTTCCGCGACACGGCGATCCACGACATGGACATGGCGCGCTTCCTGCTCGGCGAGGAGATCGCCTCGGTCTACGCGCGGGGGTCCTGCCTCATCTCGCCCGAGATCGGCGCGGCGGGGGATGTCGATACGCTGATGATCACCCTGGTCACGGTGAGCGGGCGGCTGGCGCAGGTGGTCAACTGCCGGCGCGGGCCGATGGGCTACGACCAGCGGCTCGAGGTGATCTGCGCGCGCGAGGTGCTGCGAGTCGAGAACGCGCCGCAGGGCACGCTGCACGTCGTTCGCCCCGAGGGCACGCTGGCGCCGTCGCCGATGAACTATTTCCTCGAGCGTTTCGCGCAGGCCTACCGCGACGAGATGGCGGCTTTCGCGGCGCTGATCATGGACGGCACCCCGCCGCTGGCCACGGCGCGCGACGGGCTTGAGGCACAGCGGCTGGTCGAGGCGGCGATCCTATCACACGAGACCGGACAGGCTGTGGCGATGCACCCGGACTGGCGTCCAAAAACCGAAAAGCCAGGGAGGAAGACCCCATGAGCGCAATCGAATTCTTGCCACCGGGCTTGCGGCTCGGGGTGAGCCCGCTGTCCTGGGCGAATGACGTGCTCAAGGATCTGGGCGCGGACATCCCGCTCGGGACCTGCCTGCGCGACGCGGCCGATGCGGGCTACGAGGGGGTCGAGCTTGGCCGCAAGTTCCCGCGCCGGCCCGAGATCCTTGCGCCGCTGCTGAAGGACCACGGGCTCTCCCTCGCCTCGGGCTGGTACTCGGGCGAGCTGGCCGAGCGTGAGGTCGCTGCCGAGATCGAGGCCGTCGCCCCCCATGCGAGGCTGCTGCAGTCCATGGGCTGCCAGATAATGGTCTACGGCGAGGTAGCGATGATGGCCCCCGGCGCGCCGCTCGACCTGCCGATGTCGCACCGCCGGGTGATGTTGCCGCGCGAGGTTCCAGCCTACGCCGAGCGTCTGACCCGATTTGCCGGCCACCTGTTCCAGGTCTACGGGCTGAGGCTGGCCTATCACCATCACCTGATGATGGTCGCCGAGACCTTCGAGGAAATCAGTGACATCCTCGGCAGCTGCGGACCCGAGGTCGGGCTGCTGCTCGACACCGGCCACGCTGTCGCCTCGGGCTTCAGCTACACCCGGCTCATAGAGCGCTTCGGTGACCGGATCGCACACATCCACATCAAGGACGTGCGCAGCAGCGCCATGCGACAGGTGCGCGACCGCGACGTCAGCTTCAACGAGGGCGTACGGCAGGGGATGTTCACCGTGCCGGGCGACGGCGCGCTGGATTTCGGCCCGCTGCTGCGTTTCGCCGCCGGGAGCGGCTATCGCGGTTGGCTCATCGTGGAGGCCGAGCAGGACCCCGCCATCGCACCGCCGCGTGCCGCCGTGGACCGCGCCTTCGACCACATCCGCGCGGGTTTTGCCGCCTTGCCCGCCTGAGCAGGAGAAAAACATGCAGAAGAGAGTGAACATCGGCCTCATCGGTTCGGGCTTCATGGGGCAGGCCCATGCCGACGCCTTTCGCCGCGCCGCCATGCTCTACAGCGACATTCCCGCTGTGCCGCATCCCTACATGCTGGCCGACGCGACCGAAGAACTGGCGGCGGAGGCCGCCGCGCGCTTCGGCTTCGAGCGCAGCACCGGCGACTGGCGTGTGCTGGTAGCTGATCCGGGTGTCGATGTCGTCGACATCACCTCGCCCAACGCGCTGCATTTCGACATGGCGATGGCGGCGATCGCGGCGGGCAAGCACGTCTATTGTGAAAAACCGCTCTCGGTGACGCTGGCCGAGGCCGAGGCGATGGCTGTCGCCGCCGAGGCCGCCAGGGTGAAGACCATGGTCGCCTTCAACAACGTGAAGACCCCCGCTGCCATGCTGGCGAAGCAGCTGATCGACCACGGCGAGATCGGCACGCCGATGCGCTTTCGCGGCTGGTTCGATCAGGGATTCTTCAACGATCCGGACCTGCCGTTCTCCTGGCGCTGTACGCGGCGCGAGGCGGGGTCCGGTGCGCTTGGCGATCTTGGAAGCCACGTGATCTCGGTGGCGCAGTACCTCATGGGCGGGATCGAGAGCACGATCGCGCAGAGCCAAACCTATTTTCCGACGCGCCCGATGCCCCAAGGTGCCGCGAGCTACAGCGCCAAGGCGAGCGCCGATGCGCCACGCCGGAAGGTCGAGAACGAGGATCAGATCCAGACGCTGGTGCGCTTCGAGAGCGGCGCGGGGGGCACGATCGAGGCCTCGCGCGTTTCGGCGGGCAAGGTCTTCGGCGTCTACTGGGAGGTTTCGGGCACCAAGGGCACGATCCTGATGGACGGCGAGCGCTTCAACGAATTGAAGATCGCGCGCTTCGATGACGCCAAGCCCGACCGCGGTTTCAAGACCCTGCTGGCGGGCAGCCAGGTGCCGCAGTTCTCGGCCTTCTTTCCCTTCGACTTCGCCGGCGGCGGGCTCGGCTATTTCGACGTGAAGGTGATCGAGGTGCGCGACCTCGTCGAGGGCATTGTTTCGGGCATCGATTGTGCACCCAATTTCGCTTTCGGCCTGCAAAACATGCGGATCATGGACGCGATGGAGCGTTCGCTGGCGACGGGCCGATGGGAGTGCGTCGGAGGGCCTGCGGGGGCGCAGCGCGCGCAGGGAGTTGCGGTATGAGTTTCCCGAGCAGATTGCCCGCCTCTCGTGTAGCCGACCCGATGACCGCGCCGCGGCTCCGCTGGGGGCTACTCGGTACCGGCTGGATCGCACAGCGCTTCATCGAGTCCGTGCGCGCGCACACCCGGCAGGAGATCGCGGCTGTCGGCTCGCGCGCGCGGCAGAGCGCCGAGCGGTTCGCGGCCGAATGGCGTATCGGCACCGCCCATGGCAGCTACGAGGCGCTGGTCCAGGATCCGTCACTCGACGTGATCTATGTCGCCACGCCGCACAACCTCCACGCGGTGCATGTCGAGTCGGCGCTGAAGGCGGGCAAGCACGTACTGGTGGAAAAGCCGATGGTGCTGACCCACGGCGAAGGTCTGCGGCTGGTCGAACTGGCCCGGGCGCAGGGCGTCTTTCTGGCCGAGGCGCTCTGGACTTACTTTCTGCCCAAGTTTGACGTGCTCGATCAGATTCTTGCCTCCGGCGCGCTTGGGGAGATCAAGTCGGTGCACACCGAGTACGGTGAATATTTCACCCGGGATCACCGCATCTTCGATCCGTCCTTGGCGGGCGGACCGCTCAACGATCTCGGCACCTATCCGGTGTCGCTGCTGACACGCCTGCTTGGCGTGCCGAAAACGGTGATCGGGCTAGCACAGATGGATGCGAGCGGCGTGCAGGGGCAGCTGTCGGTGATCCTCGCCGACGCGAAGGGCAATCAGGGCACCCTGTCGACCACGCTCTACGGGCTGACCCCGACCAATGCGGCAATCGTCGGCACCGGTGGGACCGTGCGTTTCGGCAGCGAGTTCAACCTGCCGGGACCGTTCCAGGTGATCTCGGCCAATGGGGGCCGCGTGCTCGATTACGTCGAGCCGCCGGGCCGCCATTTCGAAGGGCTCTGCTACGAGGCCGCCGAAGTTGCGCGCTGTATTTCGGAGGGGCTCACCGAAACCCCGAAGCGTCCGCTGGAAGACACGCTTGCCATGCTTGAGACGATGGACGCGATCCGTGCGGCGCTGCAGACACCCAGCTGACTCGGCGCGTCAGACGGTTTCGCTGATCCTGATCTCGACCGGCACGATGTGGTTGCGGACGGCCTCTGATGTGCCGAAAATGATCGCATCCTCCATCAGCGTGATGACCTTGTCGATCACTGCAGGAGCCGGGTGGCTTAGCACCGCGTTGACCTGCTTTGCAGCGAGGGCCGCATCGATGCGGGGACTGAGTTCTGTACCGATCACCGTCAGGTCCCCGCGGTCCCGGCGCTCGAGTGCACGCAATGCGCCCTCAAGGCCGCCGCCGGCCACAAATATCGCCGTGAGATCGGGATGCTCGGCCAACGTATTGTCGACGAGGCTTTCCGCAAGATTGTCACTCTCCTCAGTCGCCTGCGCAGGCAGCACCCGCAGTGGGCTGGCATTTTCCGAAAGGTAGCCGAGAAACCCGCCGACATAGCCCCGGTGCGCAAGATATCCGTGGGAGCCGACGAAAAGGGCGACCTTGCCGGGGCGGTTGCACAGGTGGTGCATGATCCAGCCCGCGCCCCTGCCGATCTTTGCTGGATCCGCGCCGATGAATCCCGAGCGCGCGGGCAACGAGAGATCCGAGAGCATGGTGAAAACCGGGGTGCCGCTCAGCACGATGTCGCGCACGGCATCGCGGATGTCGGGCGTGTCGAGCGTGACGGCCGCGATCGCGTCACAGCTCTTTGCAAGCCGGTACAGGGACTCGATCGTTTCGCGTTCGTCGAGACCCGAGAGATGATGCACCTCGGCATGGCCTCTGACCTTGCGCGAATTGCGAGTTTGATCGCCGAGCGCACGCGCGAAATCCGCGTAGAGGCTGCGGTCGGCGCCATTGAGCAGAAAGCCGAAAGTGGCTTTCGGGGCTTTCTCGGTAAGCCTGTCCCGGATCGTCGGCGCCCCATAGAAACCGATGCGCTCGGCAACCTCGAGCACATGCTGAAGGGTTGCAGTCTTCACCGAACTCCGGCGATTGAGAATGCGGTCAAGTGTAGACACCGAGACGCCGGCCATATTGGCCAGGTCTTGGATCGTCGCTCTGTTCGACATGATGTCCTCTGCGCAATGCAGGAAGTGATATCGCCACGCCTCCCCTCGCGGCACTCTTGGGAACGCGAAAGGGGTGGCTTTTCGCCACCCCTCCCTTACGGAAGCTTGTAGAAGGTTTAGAACCCTTCGGCAAGTTTGCCGCGGGCGTCTAGCGCGGCGCGCATGCCAGCAACCATGTTCCGATCAACCGGGGTACCGGAATTGCCCCAAGCGTTGCGGATGTAGGTTAGCACCTCGGCGATCTGCCTGTCGTCGAACTTCCATGCAAACGACGGCATCCCGCCACCGGTGGGTTTTGCCTCCGTATGCCCGGCCCTTGCGCCAAGGAGCATGACGCGGACCAGGTCGGTCGGGTCTTCCGAAAGCAGCGCGTGGTTGGCTTCGAAGGCGGGGACGAGATCGCCCATTCCTTCGCCCTGTGTTCCGTGGCAGGCCGAGCAGTTCACTTCGTAGTGAAGCGCAGCATGGGTCATCTCGGGGCTGGCGAGGTCCAACTTGGCGGGCGCGGTCACTCCAGAGCCGGCGATGGACTTGAGATAGCGCGCCATCGCCAGCAGGTCCTCGTCCGAGAGATACTGCAGCGAGTGCTCGATCGCCTCGGCCATCGGGCCCGACGCCATGGCCTTGCCGTCAGTCCCGGTGCCCAGGTACTCGGCCACCTCCTCGGCGGAGCTTTCGCCCAGCCCGACATGCGGGTTCGAGGTGATCTCGGGCGCATACCAGCCATCGACCTTGGCCCCTTGCAGGTACTTGCTGGCGATTTCCGCGCCGAGGTCGTTGCGCGGAGTGTGACAGGACGAGCAATGCCCGCCGGCGTCGACCAGATAGCGGCCCCGATCCGCGCCCTCGGCCACGCCGTCGAAACCGGAGTTGTCAAAGAACAGCATGTTCCAGCCCAGCATTGCCAGCCTCTGGTTGTAGGGGAACGCCATGCCCGCGTTCTCGTCGATCGCGTTGGACACCGGCTCGACCGTCGACATGTAGGCCCAGAGGTCGTGCATGTCCTGATCGGTGAGCTTGGTATAGGCGGTGTATGGCATCGCCGGATAGAGCAACCCCTTGGTTCCCTGGCCGTTGCGCACCGCGTCGAAGAAGTCCTTCTCGGTCATCGTGCCGATGCCGGAGTCCCGGTCGGGGGTGATGTTCGAGCTGACCAATGTGCCAAACGGGGTATCGATCTCGTAGCCGCCGGCGAACGCACCCTGGTCCCGCGTGTGGCACGCGGCGCAGTCGGCCGTTCGCATCACGTATTCGCCGCGCTCGATGGCGGCCTCGTCGGTGCTGGTGAACGCGGCAAGCGCCACCGTGTCGTCGGCTCCCGCGTTGCGCGCGGTGTCGACGGTGCGCCAGGCCCAGATGCCCGCGCCGGCAGCCGCCACGACGGCGATCACCGCGATGCCGGTGAAGATTTTCTTCATTGCAGCCATGGGTTACGCCTCCACCAGCGGGCCGGGGTTGGGAATGTAGTCCTGCACGATCGCCTGTGCCGCGCGGATCGCCAGCGCGCCCACGGTGCCGGTCGGGTTGTAGCCCGAGTTCATCGGGAAGACCGAGGCGGAGACCACGAAGAGGTTGTGGCAGTCCCAGCTCTGCAGCCAGGGGTTCACCACCGAGGTCTTCGGATCCGCGCCCATCGGGGTGCCGCCGATGACGTGGTCCGAGGCGATGATCGCCGTGGTGAAGGGCTTGTCGGCGAAGTTGAACGGGGTGATGTGCTGCGCGCCCATCTCCTGCGCGACCTCGACGGCCCGGTCCATCAGGTACTTGGCCATGTTCCGGTCGCTCTGCGAGTAGTCGTAGGTGATGCGCAGCAGCGGCACGCCGAACTTGTCCTTGTAGTTCGGGTCGAGGTCCAGGTAGCCGGCCTTGATCGGCATCGACGAGCCCTGGTTAAAGATCGTCGTGTAGGTCTGATAATGGTCCCGGTACGCCTTCTTGAAGCCGGCGCCCCAGCGCGGGCTGCCCTCGGGCAGCTTGTTGGCCTTGGAGATCGGCGCGCCGTCGCGGGCGAGGGTCAGCATCCCCGCGCCGTGGATGAAGTCGAGATCCGAGTGGTCGAAGTTGTCGGCGTTGAAGTCGTCGATCTGGCTGCCCAGGCCGCCGGCGCCGATGAACGGGTTCATCTGCTCGCCCTCGATCCACATGTCGGTGCCCGAGATGGTCTGGAAGCTGAAGTTCCGGCCGACGGTGCCTTCCTGCGTGCGGTGGTCGTAGGGCTGGCCGATGCCCGAGGTCAGCATCAGGCGCGTGCTGTCCACCTGGAAGGCCGTCACGCAGACCACGTCGCCTTCCTGCACCTGCTCGCGGCCCTGCTTGTCCACATAGGTGACGCCGGTGACGGTCTTGCCGTCTGCGGCCTTGTTCACCTTGATGACGCAGCTTTCGGTGATAACGCTGAAGTTCGGGCGCCGCATCAGCACCGGGAAGATGCAGGCCTGCGGCGAGGATTTCGAGTAGTTGCCGCAGCCGAAGCCGAGGCAGAAGCCGCAATAGGTGCAGGCGCCCATCGAGACGCCCAGCGGGTTCACGTAGGGCTGGCTGAGGTTCGCCACCGGGATGGTGAACGGGTTGTAGCCCATCCGCGCCGTCGCCTCGTTGAACACCTCCATCGAGCGCAGGGTCTTCAGCTCGGGGGTCGGGTAGTCGCGCGCGCGCGGCCCCTCGAACGGGTTGCCGCCGGGCTGGACGTCGCCCTTGATATTGCCCGCCTTGCCGGAGATGCCCGCGATCCGCTCGAAGCGGTCGTAGTAGGGTTCGAGCTCGTCGTAGGTGATGCCCCAGTCCTGCAATTGCAGCTCGCCGTCCTCGGCCTTTTCGAGGCCGTAGCGTTCGATGGTCTTCGAGCGGATCTCGAAGTCGTAGGGGGCGAAACGCCAGGCCATGCCTGCCCAGTGGAAGCCGGCCCCGCCGACCCCGCCGCCCAGCTCGAAGATGCCGAAGTCGCGCTGCGGCGCCGCGGTCTGATCGGGACGGTTGCGGAAGGTGAGCGTATTGTCCTTGGGCGGGGAGAAGAGTTCCTTGCGGATGCCCCAACGAAGCTCGTCGGGATCGACGGCGGGAGGCGTATGGGTCGAGGTGTCCATCCAGGGGCCGCGGTCGATCGCGACGACGTTGAGGCCCGCGCGGGTCAACTCTTCTGCCATCAGCGAGCCGGCCCAGCCGAGGCCGACGACGATGACGTCGGCTTTCTTGTTGGTTGCCATAAGAGTGCTGCCTTGTCTTTGAATCTGGGTATCGGAAGGAGAAAGCGATCAGTCCTTGGGAATCAGGCTGACCGGCTCGAGATCGAGCGTCTCGCCCACCCGGTCCACGTAGAGCCGGAAGTCGTAGCGTGCGCCGGGAAAGCCGATCAGCTTCCAGCCCGCCATATCGCGGTTGCCGCCGTAGATCGGGTCGGCGAAATAGCCCTCACGCACGTTCTGGAGCATCATCTCGAAGAACGCCTTGGTGTGGATGTCGTCGCCGAGCGAGAGCGTGCCATCCTCCATACCCTTGAGGATTTCGTCCTGCCGGTTGGGCTGCAGGTCAGCGAAGGCAGCACCATCAGTGCTCTGCGCATAGGCCTCGAGCGCCTGAAGGCCGGCCTCGTACCGCTCGCGTGGGGTGGCGATGAACTGCGGCGTCTGCATCAGATCATCAGCGTTTTGCTGCAATGGCTTGTCTCGGTAGAGCGCGGCACCTTCGCCGAAGCGCCCGGCAAGTTGCGCGTCGAGAAAATCGATGCAGCCCGCCTTCGAGGCAGACGGGCCAAGATCGTCGGCCGGGATCAGCCGGTCAAAAACCGCGGTGACGGTGCGCCGGTCCGTCTCGTTGGTAAAGACCTGCATCTTTCCGCCGGGGATCACGCTGCGCGGCAGCATGTCCTGTGCGACCGTCATGTCGGTGGGGTAGCCGTGCATTTCTTTTGCCCGTGCGCCGCCGGCGGCCGCACCGGTTGCGGCGATGGCACCAAGGGAGAAGAGGGCTTCGCGTCTGTTCATGGCATCTCTCTCGCGTCTATTCACCGGCCGGTGAGCAGCCAGGGAACGCGCAAAACGCGTGAAACCATGCCGGAGACGCAAGCGTCCCGGCACTGGTTGCAGGCCAGTCGGAATTGGGTTGTCAGATGGACGTCACAGGGCAGAAAGTTTGTGCCCGACGCGTAACGTCATGTGACACTCGGCTTAGACCTGGCACCGCGGTGAGACAATCGGGCGCAGGTCGAATCCTGACGCTCCCGGTCGAATTCCTTCATTTTGAGGGAGTGGGGCAGTACGTCCTCTCTTGAACGACATTCCCCATGGGGCCAAGCGATGCATTTTTGCTCGGCAGAAGCCAGCGGTCACGGGGACTTTTTGTCTCCAAGCCCCCGCTAGCCGACTTGTTTGATCATGTCGTCCATAGCGCGCACCAAGAGCCAAGCATCACCAGCTATCGCGACGAAGTTGATTCCGGCGTCGAAGTAGGAGCGTGCGGCCTCAGCGCCGTATCCAAGAATGCCGACCGCGATTCCTGCGGTTTGGCAGGCTGCGGTGGCGCGCCGGATTGCCTCTTGCACCTCCGCGTCTCCAACGTTGCCGACCTTGCCCATCGACGAGGCCAAATCACCGGGACCAATGAAGATCGCGTCGATCCCCTCGACTGCGGCGATCTCAGGGATGGCGGCAATCGCTTCTGGAGTCTCGACCTGCACAATGATGCACAAATCCTCCTCGTAGCTCATTAGGTAGTCCGTGCTCCGCCCGTAGCGATTGGCGCGGATCGTGCCCGAATGGCCGCGGATGCCGTGCGGCGGATAGCGTGTCCAGCGCACCACATCGGCGGCCATCTCCGCCGACTGGATCATCGGGAACATCAGACTGCGGGCGCCGACGTCGAGCAGGCGCTTCGTCATGACCGGCTCTGAGACCGGCGGGCGCACCACTGGCTCGGGCCCGCCCGCCGCCTTCGAGGCGCGCAGTTGATCGGCCATCATCGACAGGTCATTGGGGGCGTGCTCCATGTCGAGCAGCAACCAGTCCGCAGCGCTCCCTCCCGCGATTTCAGTCACCGCGGGCGAACAGAGCGAGAGCCAGAAGCCGGAGAGCCTTCCTCGCGCGGCGAGCGCGGCTTTGAAAGGGTTGTCGGTCATCGCTGTGAGGCCTCCTCCGCCTTTTTGTCGTTCTGCCTGAAATTGTGGTTCTGCCAAAGGACCGCGCTGAGGAAGAGCACGGCCAACAGCAATAGCGTTGCACTGATTGGCCGCAACAGAAAGGCCGTCCAGTCGCCGTCAAATACGGTCATGCCTCGGCGCAAGTTAGACTCGGTGAGCGACCCCAGGATCAGCCCGAGGATCACCGGCGCTGTTCCGAAGCCGTAGCGGTTGAGGAAAAACCCTAGCACCCCGAAGCCGAGCATCAGCCAGAGCTCGAAGACCGAACCGTTTACCCCGTAGACCCCGATCACGCAGAACATCAGGATGAGAGGCATCATGACCCGCGTCGGCACCCCGAGGATGCGGACGAACAGCCTGATCCCGAAAAGCTGGATCAGGAACATCGCGCAATTAGCAAGGATGAAGGCGAGGAAGATCGCGTAGACCAGCGAGGCCTGCTGATCGAAGAGGGCCGGGCCGGGCCGCACGCCCTGGATCGTCAGCCCGCCCATCAGCACCGCGGTGGCCACTTCGCCCGGCACGCCGAGCGTCAGCATCGGGATCAGCGCGCCGCCCGCGGTGGCGTTGTTCGAGCTTTCTGAGGCGATCAGCCCCTCAGGCGCGCCGGTGCCGAACTTCTCGGGCGTGCGCGACATGCGCCGGGCCTGGTCGTAGGAAATGAACGACGAGATCGAGCCGCCGGCACCCGGAATGGCCCCGACGATGACGCCGATGATGGTGGAGGACGCCACGACCCTCCACGCGCGGGCGATCAGTCCGAACGGCGGGCGAGCGCGGTCGAAGCTCTGGGTGGCGGCTTCGGCGGCGCGCTGTCCAGTCCGGCTGTAGACATCCTGCAGAACCTGGCTCACGGCAAAGAGGCCGATCAGCGCCGGCAGCAGGCCGATGCCGGTAATCAGCGCTGGCTCGCCGCCAGTGAAGCGCAAGGCCCCGGTCATCGGATCGGACCCGACCGTGGCGAGGAACAGCCCCAGCAGCCCAGCCACCAGCCCGCGCAGCATCGAGCCCGAGGACACCGACGCGATGATCACCAGGCCGAAAACCCCGAGCGCGAAGAATTCCGCCGGTCCGAACTCAAGGGCGAACCGGGCGATCGGCAGCGACAGGGCGATCAACAGCAGCGCCCCGATGACGCCCCCAATGAAGCTCGAGGTGATCGAGATGCCGAGCGCTTTGCCCGCTTCGCCGTTGCGGGCCATCGGGAAGCCGTCGAGCGTGGTGGTCACCGACGAGGGCGTGCCGGGAATGTTAAGCAGGATCGCCGGCACCGCGCCGCCCGCAATGGCGCCACAGAAGGCGCCGAGCAGCATGCCAACGCCCAGCACTGGCCCCATGCCGAAGGTCAGCGGGATCAGCAGGGCGATGGCCATAGCCGCGGTCAACCCGGGCAGCGCGCCCATGACGAGCCCGAGGAAGGTGCCGGCGCAAATGCCGAGCAGCACTCGTAGATCGGCCACCAGGGTGAGGGCTTCGAGAATGTTGTCCATGCGTAAGTTCCTCTCGGCCTTGCGAATCTCAGGGGAAGATCAGGCCGAAGCCGTAGGTGAAGACAAAGAACGATAGCCCGGTCGCCACCGCGGCGACGAGCGCGGCGCCAAGTAGCGTACGCCGCCAGGCCGCGACGGAGTTGGGTGGGTCCAAGAACCGGCTGCAGGCGAGGAAGCCGAAGAAGAGGAAGGCGCCGGTCGCCGCGAGGAAGCCGAGTGGCTCGAGCAGTAGCACATAGGCGATCAGCAGCGCGGAGATCAGCAGCGCGGCAAACGTCCCCTGCAGATGCGGCGGGGTGTCCACGTCATGGGCGCGCCGCAGTGCCGCGCTGACGTCCTGGCGCAGCACTGCAAGCAGCGCGACCACGCCGAGAACCAGAACGGCACGGGGGAAATCTCCGGGGCCAATGTCGCCCCCGCCGTATCCTGGCGGCAGGCTCTGGCTCTGCCAGAGTCCCCAGGCGGCGCCGGCGAGAAGGGCGAGATCGAACACGATGCGTCCGGACAGAAGGCGCATGGCAGTCTCCTGGTTTGTCATGGAAAACCGAGGCTCCGCCGGCGGGAGAGACCGGCGGAGCGCTGCAGGCGCTGGCCTAGCGGCCCGCGACTTTGCGGGTTAGAGGCAGAAGGACCTCTTCACCGGTCTTCACGAACTCCTGCAAATCCGCTCCATAGAGCGGGGCGAATTCGACACCTAGGTTCTTTGCCGCGGTCTGGAAGCCTTCGTCCCGGACCGCCTGCTTGAGGGCCTCTTCCCAGGCGGTGATCACCTCTGCCGGCACGCCCGCCGGGGCGGCGATGCCGCGCCACTGGTCGGTGGTCACCTCGAACCCCTCGTCGGCAAAGGTCGGCACGTCGGGCAGCAGCGAGGTCTTGCTGGTGGTGGCCACGGGTACAAGACTGCCGTCGCCCTCGATCGCCGAGACCACGTCGGAGGGGGAGAGTACTACGCCGTCGATATGTCCGCCGAGCGCCGCCGCGGTTGCCTCGGAGCCGCCGGCGTAGGGCACGAATTTCACCTGCGCGCCGAGCGCCTCGGCGATCGCAAGGGTGAGGATGTGCGAGGAAGAGCCAACCCCGGCAAAGCCGAGCGTCACCGGCTTCTCCTGCGAGGCGGCGATGAAGCTGGCAAGGTCGCTGTGGCCGCTCTTGGGTGAGAGGGTCAGCACGTAGGGTTCCGTCACGATGCGCGCGATATAGTCGAAATCGTCGATCGCGAACTGTACGTTGCCCATACCGATCAGGGTGTAAAAGGCATTGCTGGGAATGGTCACCGTGTAGCCGTCGGGCTTGGCTGCGAGCGTCTGCGTCAGCCCCACCGCGCCGCCTCCGCCAGCGATGTTCCGAACTGCCACATCAGTGCCGAAAGCGTCCTCCAGCGGTGCCTCGAGGGCGCGTACGAAGTTGTCGGTGCCGCCTCCGGCGCTGTATGGCACGATGATGGTGACCGTGCCTTCTGGAAAATTGGACTGCGCCAGCGCTGCGCCGGCACAGGTCGACGCGATTAGTGCAATCGCCCCAAAGCTAAACATTTTCTTAACACTCATTCGTTTTCTCCTCCTGGCAAACGAAGTGATGGACTGTTGGACCCGGCTCAGTCGCAGGCCCGCCCGCTGATGCGTCGCCGCAGGTCGGGGCGGGACATCACGTCGGAATTCAGCGCCGCACCAAGACCCGGGCCGGTGGTCGGGAAGATCCGTCCGTTCTCGACCCGCGGCACATCCGTCATGACTTCCTTGTAGAATCCCTCCAGATGCGAGCGGACGGTTTCGGCGATCAACGCATTTGGCATCGCCGCCATCAGCTGCAGGTTGGCGAGCAGGGTGACCGGCCCCGTGCAGTCATGCGGCGCGATGGTGCGGTCGTGTGCCAGGGCCATATGCGAGGTGCGCTGCGCCTCGGTCAGGCCACCGGTCCAGGCCACATCGAAGTTGGCGACATCAATGATGCCACGGGCGAACATCTCCCGGTACCAGGGCAATGTTCCGAGGTTTTCGGAGCCGGCGATGCGCGTCCGCGAGACCTCGGCATAGCGTTGCAGATCATCGAAATTGTCGAGCTTGACGGCGTCTTCCTGCCAAAAGATGCCGAACTCCTCGGTGGCTCGGGCAATCTCGAGCGCCGGCGGCAGGGTCCACAGGCCGTGGTATTCCATGAGGATGTCCATCGCATCGCCGACCTCGTCGCGGATCTGCTCGAGCACCCAGAGGCCTTCCTTCATCTGCTCGGCGGTGATCCAGCGGCCGCCGCTCTCGCGCGCGGGCACGTCGAAGGGCCAGATCTTCATGGCGGTGATGCCCTCGTCGAGCAATTCGCGGGCCAGGCGAGATGGCTCGTAGACCTGCATCAGCAAGTCTTCGTGACGGGTAATCTCCTGCGGTGCCTGGGTCTGGCGCGAGTAGATCTGGCTATCGTAGCCGGTGCGCACCTTGTTGTTGTAGTTCGAGTTGGCGCAGGTGTTGTACAGCCGGAAGCTCTCGTGGACCGTGCCGCCGAGCATCGTGGTGATCGACTGGTCGAAGATCTTGCCGCAGAGGTCCCAGAGGGCGATGTCGACGGCCGAATTGCCGCGGATCTCGATCGAGCGGGTCGGGAAACCCTGAAAGCGATTGCCGACATCGAAGCGCAGGGCCTGCGCGAGCTGGGTCCGGGCGCGGGGGTCTTCGCCGATCAGGCGCGGGGCGCAGGTCTCATGGATATAGGCGCAGACAGCCTCGGGGTTACGAAAGGTCTCGCCAAGTCCGATCAGACCCTCGTCGGTGTGCACCCGCACCCAGACAAGATTGCCAAAATCCTCGAGCTGCACCGTTTCCAGGCCGATGATGCGCATCCGCTTCTCCTCATGCGTAAGCTGCCGTCGAGACATAGGAGTACTAATCTTTACTCATTAGTCAATATGAGTAATTTTTAGTTCGGCATTTTTACCAATCCGCTCGACCGACCCGGCCAAATCGGGCATTGTCTCGGGTCACCACCACCTCCATGCGCACAAGGGGACGCAGCGCCGGATGCTACAGGATCTACCCTCACAGGCACACTCCAAGCTCTTGGATATGCTAAATACATCTGAGTGGTCAGCGGGTGGAAGGTTGCCCCCGGAGACCGAGTTGGCCCGCGAGATCGGCGTATCGCGTCCCGTGCTTCGCAAGGCGTTGGCGCGCTTGCGCGACGAGGGGAGGCTGTTCTCTCGCCGCGGGTCGGGAAACTACGTGCAGCCGCGGGTGATCGTCGAGCCGCCAGTGGCCGAATTCGGTGCGCTGTCGATCCAGACCGTGCAGGATATGAAGCGCTGCATGCGGTTCCGTCAAATCGTCGAGGCTGCGGCGGCCGAGGATGCCGCGCGACTTCAGGACCCCGTCGCGATCGAAGCGATCGCGACCGCACATGCGGCGCTTGCCGGTATGCGGCCTGGCGGCAGCGTGTTCGACCTTGATTTCGCCTTTCACCTTGCGGTCGCGGCGGCGTCGGGCAATCCCTATTATCGCTTCGCCTTGGAAACCCTGCGCCAGCAGATCGCGCTGGGGCTGGAATTCGGCCGCAAGCTGCGTGGAATTGGGCTACATGAAGTATCGGAGCGGGTCATCGCAGAACACGAAGAAGTTCTGTGTACGATCCGGGTTGGGGACGCCGCCGGTGCGCGCGAGGCAATGACCCGCCATATTGAGCAGGGCATCATCCGTCTATTCGGAGGAGACGCCAACCGGTAAGGCGAGATTTCAAACGCTACCTAAGTACAGTTCACTGGCTCACAACATCTTATATTCACATAACTCGACCTTATTAGCATAATCCGCGATCCTTGTCTCACGAAGGATCTTCGGCGCATACGCGCGGCGCGCCTGAATGATACGGCAATTATTCTAGCTCCACCCTGGGATGCGCTTGTGCAGCGCGATCATTATCGCCCTGAGGTCGCGCCGAAATCCCGGTGAGAACTTAGCCTCTGCCCGATAGGGGCGTTCAGCGTGTCACAGAAGTACGTCCAAAAAATGGGGCCGACCATGGCTGACTTCCGGCGAAAGCGTCGAGTTGTCCGTGGCAGCTCCCGGCCATGCTTGCATTGACGGCTGCTCATGCGCCTTTGAGGGCGTAGGCCCGAAGTTGCGCCTTATCATATATGATGCATGATGCTTGACCTCTTACGTGCGGCTCGCTAGTCTGAACTCGAATTTCTCGCGACAGAGGGTCGCGGTCATCGGGTCAGGGAGGACGCACGTGAGCGAAAACACCGATATTGAAACGCATCAAATCGAGCGGCTGGAGGATCGCGCGCGGTTTGTCCGGCTCGAAACCATCCGGCTAATCGAGATCGCCAAGGTCGGGCACTATTCCTCGGTGTTTTCCTGTGCCGAGATTTTCTCCGCGCTCTACTACGATGTGATGAACACGTCGGAAGACCCGACGTGGGAGCTGCGCGACCGCTTCCTTATGGGTAAGGGACACGCGGCGGTGGGGCTTTTCCCGATCCTCGCGGATAAGGGGTATTTCCCCACGGAATGGCTCGACAGCTACACGCGGCTCGGCAGTCCGCTAGGGGATCACCCGGACATGCGCAAAGTGCCCGGGGTCGACTTCAGTTCGGGGTCGATCGGACATGCGCTGTCAAACGGGGTAGGCATGGCCCTAGGTGGGCGGATGAAGGACTTGGACTTCGATGTCTTCGTCTTGCTCGGTGACGGCGAGATGCAGGAAGGGCAGGTCTGGGAAGCGGCGATCGCCGCGGCATCGCACAAGCTGTCCAACGTGATCGCCATAGTGGACCGCAATGGCTACCAGCTCGACGGCAAGGTCGATGAGGTCATGGCCATCGAACCGCTCGACGAGAAGTGGCGGGCGTTCGGCTGGGAAGTCCATGAAGTGGACGGCCACGACATCGTCGCGCTGACGTCGCTGCTGCGGCGCGTCAAGGCCGACAAGAACCGCGATAAGCCTTGCTGCATCATCGCCAAGACACTCAAGGGCAAGGGGATTGACTACATGGAGACTGAGCCCGGTTGGCACCTTGGATATCTTTCTCCGGAAGACAGCGAGAAGGCCCGACAGACCATTCTAACCACCAAGATCACGGGAGCCACGCAATGAACGTCAAGCCCGACCTGACCCCCGAAAGCTGGCAGTACCGCGACCTCAACACCCGCGCGCCGAGCCTGTCGGTTCTGGCCGACACGCTGAACGAGCTGGCCGCCGCCGGGCATCCAGTGGCTGCCGGCACTGCCGACCTGCAGCACTCCAACGGGCTGGTTGCCTTTGCTGAGGCCTATCCCGAGCGCTTTGTACAGTTCGGGATTTCCGAGCAGAATATGGTCTCAGCTGCCGCCGGAATGGCGACGACGGGGATGATCCCCTACGTGGCGACTTTCGCCTCGTTCATCGGCCTCCTAACCTGCGAGCAGATCCGCATGGATGTCGCCTATTGCGCGCAGCCCGTGCGCCTGATCGGCCATCACACCGGCATTTCCATGGGGTTTTATGGCACTTCGCACCATGCTACCGAGGACATCTCGACCATGCGCGCGATCGCCGATCTGACTGTGGTCTCGCCGGCGGACGGGGCGCAGTTCCGGCAACTACTGCGCCACTCGGCGACCTATCCCGAGCCAATTTACTTCCGTATCGGCCGTGGTCATGATCCGGTGGTATACGGCGCGGACGAGCCGTTTGAGCTCGGCAAGGCCAAGGTTCATGGCATCGGCTCGGACATCACCATCATCGCCTGCGGGATGGCGGTCCACGGCGCCAAACAGGCCGTTGAAGAACTGAAGGCCAAAGGGATTTCCGCGGGACTAATCGACATGCACACGATCAAGCCGCTGGATGAGGCAGCTGTGCTCGAGGCTGCGCGCGGCTCGAAGCTGGTGCTGACCGTTGAGGAGCACAATATCCTGGGCGGCCTGGGGTCGGCCGTTGCCGAGGTCATGGCGGAATCTCCCACCGGTGCGCGCCTCAAGCGGCACGGGATCATGGACGAATACGCGCTAATCTCGCCGCCAATGCGGCTCTACAAGCACTACAAGCTGGATGGTCCGGGCATTCTCGAGGTGGCCGAGGGGCTGCTCTGAGGCGAGGACCTTTTCTCGCGGCCAGGGCGGATCCTCCGACATCCCACTGGTCGACGGCGGCGACCCCGAGCCACGGGGTCGCCGCTACATTTTACAGGCTTGCGTCAATCGAGATCGAAGAGCACTTTCATCGCCTTGCCCTTGTCCTGAGCCAGGGCAAAAGCCTCGGAGAAGTCGGTGAGGGCGAAGCGCCCCGAAATCAGCGGTCGAACATCGATCTCGCGACGGCCGATCAGATCCACGGCCCGTGCAAATTCCTCGTCGAAACGGAATGTCCCCCGATAGCTTACTTCCTTGGTCACCACATGGGTCAGCGGCGCGATGGTCTCGGCCGCCAGCATTCCGACCTGGATCAGCGTGCCCCGCGGGCGGGTCGCCGCGATGGCGTCCGCGATGGCGGCGGGATGTGCAGAGCACTCGAAGCTGACGTCGATCTGCCCGCGGCCGCGGGTCTCTTGCGCGAGCGCATCGGGCGTAGAGGTGTTGAATACGGCCGTAGCGCCGAGCCGCCTCGCAAGCTCAAGCGGTGCCTCGGCCACGTCGGTCACCACGATTTCGGCGGCACGGGCGTGTTTCGCCACCAGCAGACAGAGCGCCCCGATGGGTCCGAAGCCGGTGATCAGCACCCGTTTCCCCGACAGTCCGGGCGCCTGGGCGGCGGCGTGCAGGCAAACCGCCAGAGGTTCGGACAGGGCCGCTTCATCAAGCGCATCGCTGTCGAAGGCGACGGCCTGCGCCTCGCTGCAAATGACGTGCTGGCGGAATCCTCCCTCAACCGGTGGGGTGCGCATCGCCGAGCCCATGAAACGCATGTCTTCGCAAAACCGCGGCGCGCCGGCGCGGCACTCGCTGCAGCCGCCGCAGGCCAGAGACGGGTTAATTGCCACCGGCATACCGATCCGCTTCGCGTCGACTCCTGGTCCAACGGCCTCAATCCGGCCGGACAGCTCATGGCCCAGTACCATCGGGCCGCTCATCCGGACCTTCCCAAATCCTCCATGGAGGAAATAGTGAAGATCGGATCCGCAGATTCCGCCATGCGCAATGCGAACACGCACCTCGCCCGGACCGGGCTCCGCTAAGCTTCGGGGCTCGATACGCAGTTTCCCGGGTGCGTCGAGGACAAGCGCGGTGGTCATCTTTTCTCTCTCCCTTTTTTGAGGCTCAGGCGTCGGCGAGGCCGGGGTGCCCTTGACCAAGATAAAATATCATGCATGATATAGGACGACAAGCCGAAGCAAGGTTCGGCAGGGAGGAATGGATGATGATCGACGGACGCACCGCGGTGCTGGTGCACCTTGCCTATCCGGCTGCCCATCTGCAGACGCCGCAACGATTCAATCCGCGTTGCGGTGCGCGCGGCCTGAATGCCGTGCTGGTGCCGTGGCAGGTGATGCCCGATCACCTGGAGCAGACAATGCAGACGCTGCGCAACGCGGAAAGCATCGCCGGTGCCATTGTGACCATTCCGCACAAGGAAGCCTCGGCCCGGCTCTGCGACCGGCTTGAAGGCGTCGCAGAGATTCTCGAGGTTGCCAACGTCATCAGGCGGGAGCACGACGGTACGCTGACGGGGCGTATTCTCGATGGCGAGGGGTTCGTGGGCGGATTAACCGCAGCCGGTGTCACTATCGGCGACGCGTCGGTGCTGATCGTCGGCGCAGGCGGCGTTGCGCTTGCGATTGCTGCTGCGCTTATCGAAGCGGGCATTCGCAATCTCTATGTATACAATCGAACCCGCCCACGCGCCGAAGCGATGATCGCTCGGCTCGCCCGCCTTGTCGAGGCACAGGGCAGGCAGGTTGCCCTCACCGTTGTCGATAGCCCTGATCCCACGGGCATCGACATCGCGCTGAACGCGACATCGCTCGGGATGCACGACGGCGATGCGCTGCCGCTGCCGGTCGATAAGATCACCCCGGGCATGACCGTAGCCGAGGTGGTTATGGTTCCACAGCGCACAGAGCTGCTCCGCGAGGCTGAGGCCAGGGGCGCCCGGATCGTTCCGGGCGAGGCGATGATCACTGGGCAGATCGACCCGTTCATTGATTTTGTGCTTCACAGCGCCCCACACGGCGCCACGGATCACTGACAGACAAAACGAGGAGGACAGACATGATCGTATTCGGAGCGCCGCGCCGCTATGTGCAAGGGCCGGGCATTCTCAGGTCGATTGGCAGCGAACTTGTGGCGATCGGATCCACCGCAGTGCTGCTCGCGGACAAGCTCGTCATGGAGATCTGTGGCGAGACCATCGTCGAGAGCGCCCGTGCCGCGGGGGTCGATGTGCGGCTTCTGCCCTTCGGCGGGGAAATCACATATGATGAGATCGGCCGGCTGGTCGCCGAGATCGGCGATGATGCTCCGGCAATGGTGATAAGTGCCGGCGGCGGCAAGACAATCGACACCGGCAAGATCGTCTCGCGCGAGGTCGGGTCGGCTTTCGTGTCGGTGCCGACCGTTGCGTCGAATGACAGCCCGACCAGCCACATCGCTGTGATCTACGATGCCGACCACAAACTGGTCGGTGTCGAGGAAAACAAAGGGAACCCCGAATTGGTGCTGGTCGACACCGAGATCATCATCAAGGCCCCGTTGCCACTGCTCTCGGCAGGCGTTGGAGATGCGCTGGTCAAAGTCTTTGAAGTCGAGCAGTGCGTCGGATCGAAAGGCAAGAATGTCTTCGGCGCAAGCTCGCCGCTGACTGCGCTGGCGCTCGCGCGGGCTTGCTATGACACCGTTCGCTCGAACCTGACCAGCGCCTACGAAGCGCACGCTCGCGGCGTGCCTAACGAGGCCTTCGAGGCGCTGGTCGAAGCTGCGGTACTGATGAGCGGCTTGGCGTTTGAGAGCGGCGGCCTATCGGTGAGCCACGGGATGACTCGCGGTCTTTCGGCCGTGCCCGGCGTGGCCTCGGCGCTGCACGGGCATCAGGTGGCCTACGGCTTGCTGGTTCAGCTCGAGCTCGAGGGCCGCGATGCGGGTTTCATGGAGGACATGCGCGGCTTCTTCCGCGAGGCGAAGCTACCGCTCAAGCTCACCGACATGGGCGCCGACGAGGCATCCAACTCGACGGTGGCGACCATTGCCGAACTCTCCGCCGCCGCCGCCCACATGAAGAAGTTCGAACGCGATATCACCGCCGAGGGCATCGCCCAGGCGATCACGCGCATCGAGGCTGCTTGAGATGGCCAGTGATCTCAGCCAGTTCTCGCTTGCCGGGCGGGTTGCGCTGGTCACCGGGGCAGGTCGGGGTATCGGCCTAGCTTTCGCGAGGGCGCTCGCGCGGGCAGGCGCACATGTGGTGGTCAATGACCTGCGCCCCGAGGTCGCCGAGGCGGCCTGCGACAGTATTCGTGCTGAGGGTGGCACCGCCAGCCCTGCGGTCTTCGATGTCACCGATTTCGACGGTCTTGATGCGCAAGTTGATCGCATCGTATCGAATCTGGGGCGGTTGGACATCCTGATGAACAACGCAGGCATTCTGATCCGCGCGCCGATCGCAGAGCACGGAATGGATGACTTCAACAGCGTCATCACGATCAACTTGAATGCGGTCTACGCCATGGCCCGGGCCTGTGCGCGGCCGATGCAGGCACAAGGCAGAGGCCGGATTATCAACACCGGGTCGGTGATGTCGATCTCTTCCCGGCCCGGCGTCATCTCCTACGTCGCCGCTAAGCATGGTGTGCTTGGCCTTACACGGGGTCTTGCCGCGGAGCTGGGGCCCGACAACATCACTGTCAATTCGATCGGCCCGGGGTATATCCTGACCGAGATGAACCGCCATGTTCTGGGCACGCCCTTCGAGAAGGCCGTGATCGATCGCACACCGATGGCCCGCTGGGCCGAACCCGAGGAGTTGACTGGGACCGCGGTTTTCCTCGCATCCGACGCAGCCAGCTTCGTAACCGGACAGTTGCTGATGGTAGACGGTGGCATGACTAGTAATTCGCTGCTTGTCGAGAGCCAGAATTTGGGAGCGTCTAGTTGAGCAACGTGGCCCCCTTGATCCAGCGCGCCGAAGTCGCGCGTTTGGTAATCCCGCTGCGCAGCCCGGTGCAGCTTGGTGCGGTGACAATCTCCGAACGCGCCTATGTCGCTCTGCGGCTTGAGCTCGAGGACGGCTCGGTCGGCTATGCCTACGGATACGAGCGCGGCATGCCGCTCTTCGAGATTGTTGCAGAGGCTGCGCGGCGCTACATGGGGCAGCCGGTCTCGGCGCGTGAGCGTCTACGCCACGAGGCGTTGGGGCCGACCCCGGCTCCCCGCGCCACGATGGTACGCGGCGTATCGCTTTGCGATATCGCGCTATGGGACGCGTTCTCGCAGTCCGTGGGAGTGCCGCTGCATGCCCTGCTGGGCACGCGTCGCGACCGCGTCGCGCTGATGCCCGTCATCGGCTATGGGATGAGCCCAGAGGTCGCCGCCCGGGAAGGGGCCGCGCTGGCCGCCCGCGGCTTCCGGACGATCAAGTTGATGATCGACGGGCGCGACATTGCGTTCGACCGGGCGGTCGTCGAGGCGCTGGCCGCAGCCTTGCCTGATGGCGTACGTTTCGGCATGGACGCGCATTGGTCATGGCGGTGTGCGCATGACGCGCTGCCCTGGTGCCGCCTTGCCGAGGCGGCCGGCGCCCTCTTTCTTGAGGACCCTGTGGCGCCAACCGATTGGCGCATTGCGACGGAGCTCAAGGCACGCACCAGCGTGCCGCTGTGCCTTGGCGAGGACGCTGTTGATCTGTCGGCGTTGCGCGACATGGCCGAGGGCGCCGACATCCTGCGTCTTGACGCTGCCGCTTCGGGAGGCATCGGCTATGCACTCGACGGGTTGGCGCTGGCGCGCAGCCACGGCAAGAGCGTCATTCCCCATGTTTTTGCGACGCTGCACCAGCATCTCGCCTATTCGCATGAGACCGTCAGCCGGATTGAGGCAATCCTGCCGGAACTGGGCGCCGATCCGATCGATGACTTTCTGGCCCTGCCGCTGCAGATCGACGGCGGAAGGCTTGTCGCACCTGAGGCGCCCGGCGCCGGGCTCGGCCTCGACTGGCAGGCGCTGCCGCCATACACCACCCGTAAGGAGGTACTCACTCTATGAACAAGGCATCCGACATGCCGCAGCTTCCCGCTATAGTTTTCGACCACACGGGCTTCATCACACCCGACATCGAGGCTTCTGTCCGCTTCTGGGAAGACGCGATGGGCTTTGAGGCGCAGCCTATAGGAGAGCGCCGAAAATCATGGATTGCGAGCTTCATGGGAGTGCCCGACGCGCAGGTTCGGCTGGTGCATCTCTATGGGCACGGCACCCATATCGAGTTCATCGCTTTTGACATGCCAGAGGATGTCCCGGTGAGGGCACGTGCTTCGCAGGGGAATGTCGCCCATCTTTGCCTGCGCACCGACGATGTCGACGCACTGCGCGCCCGCATCCTCGCCTGCGGAGGTGCTGAGCAGGGTGAACTGGTGGCCATCGATGAAGGTATCGCCAAGGGGTTGCGGGGCTTGTATATGATGGATCCGCACGGCGTCCTGATCGAGATCGTGGAACAGCCAAAAAGCTGAGCAAGGGGGAGAGCATGGCCAAGAAGATCGTTCGACAAAGCCTCTCGTCACAGCTCTACGAGAGCCTGCGGCTTGCCTTGATGAATGGTCAGTTCGAACCTGGGCACCGTCTAACGATTGCCGGGCTGGCCGAGGAATATGGCACGTCGATCACCCCGGTGCGTGAGGCGATCTTCCGGCTGGTGAGCGAGCGGGCCCTGGAAATGCGCGCCGCAACTTCAGTGCTGGTGCCGCGCTTCAGTACTGAGCAGCTGCTCGATATCCAGGCGGTCCGCTTCGAGCTCGAAGGGCGTGCCGCCTACGAAGCGGCGACCCGTGCGAGCGCTTCGGACATCGCCGATCTGCGGAAGATCCATGCGCGCTTCATCAATGCGGCCAGTGTGGATCCCGGTAAGGCGAGCCTCCTCAACCGGGATTTCCATTTCGCGTTGCTCCGCCTTTCGGGCCTGCCGATCCTTGAGGGCATCTGCGAAAATATGTGGACGCTGATCGGCCCCTTCCTGCGGACCTTTCACACGCGTATGCCCACCCGCGAAGTCGCTGGAGACGAGCACAAGCACCACGAGGTCCTCGCGGCGCTGGAGGCGCGTGACAGCGAACGGAGCCGCCGCGCGATCCAAGAGGACATCGGCTGGGCCGATGCTCTGATCCGCGAGATCGGGGCTGAGGACGAGGCGCGGGAGAGCGCAGGCTAGCGCGCCATCGCCCAAAACTGACCAAAGCCTTGCATCGCTGCAGGGCGGCTCCGCAGAAGTTTTGCGGAGCCCGTTCGGCTGCCTTTTTTCCCGAATGGCGGAGGATGAAGAAGCGCCCTTCGTTCAGAAAAAAACCTTGACCAGATGCAGGCATCATGCATCATATATCTTAGGAGGATCCAGGGCTGAAGCTTTCGGGTGATCGCTCGGGATTAGGAGAGACGGTTCGGGTGTGGCTCGCCTGGCCAATCATGAGATGCGCGTCATGCGCGGATCGGGAGGAACAAATATGACATTCACAAGAAAACAATTTCTGCGGACCTTCGCGCTTGGCGGCGCGGTCGCGGCCGGTGGTTTGGCCGCGCCTTCGGTGCTGCGCGCACAGTCTCCGACGTTGCTGCGTCTGAACATGGTCGTGGGCAACCAAGACCCGAGCTTCCCGATGTGGCAGGATTTCGGCCGTCGAATTGAAGAGGCCTCCGAGGGCACGCTCAAGGTCGAAGTCTACCCGACCGAGCAACTGGGTAAGACCAATGACATGATCGAGGCCGTCTCGCGCGGTGCCCCGGTCCTGCAGGACAGCGACCCGACCCATCTCTACAACTACAAGGCCGATTTCGCCGCAATGATGGCGCCCTATCTGCTGAAAAAGCCCGAAGATATCGGCAGTCTGTGGAATTCGGACCTGGTGCGCGGCTGGGAGGAAGAGGTCCAGAAGAAGGGCCTGCGCGTTCTGACCATGACCTATTTTGGAACCCGTCACCTGCTATCGAACCGCCAGGTGCACCAGCGCAGCGACACCGAGGGGCTAAAGATCCGCAATGCGCCAACCAAGATGTGGAACGAGGTGGGTCGTGTTTTGGGCGGCAATATCACCAACACGGCCTTTTCCGAGGCATATACGGCCTTGAGCCAGGGCGTTGCCGATGGCGCCGAGAGTCCGCTTTCGGTGATCTACTCGACCAAGTGGTTCGAGACGAAGCCCTATGTGTCGCTGACCGGCCACCTCGTCGCCACGACGTCCATCCTCATGTCTCAGAAGGTCTACGAAAGCCTTCCCGAAGCTGGCCAAAAGGCCCTCGATACGGTCGGCCGCGGCTACACCGAGGTGCGCCAGCCGATGATCGTCGCACTTGAGGACGAATATCGCGGCAAACTGGAGGAAGCCGGGCTCGCGTTCAACGACGTCGACCGCGCGACCTTCTACAAGGCGGCGGCGGAGACCCCCGGTCAGTTCCCAGAATGGACGCCGGGTCTCTACGACAAAATCCAGGACATCATCGCTTGAAGTTGACTCTTTAAGCCTCGTTGCCGCCGCATTCGGTTCGGTGCCGGATGCGGCGGCGCCCGTGATGCGGCCGGCGTTTCGCCGGCCCCGGCCCGCCATCAAGGAGACGTTTCCATGTCCCCCATGCCCCCTGCGCCGCATTCTCCGTTTCTGCGAGTTGCAGCCAAGGCCGAACTCTACGTCGGAGGCCTGTTCTTCGTCATCATGCTCGGCGTCGTCGTGGCCAACGTCTTCCTGCGCTACGTGTTTTCCACGAGCGTGCTATCGACCGAAGAGGTGGCCTATATCGGCTTCACATGGTCGACTTTCGCCGCCATCGCCTGGCTCTATCGCACAAAGGCCCTGATTTCGGTCGACGTGTTCTTCATGCTGCTGCCGCATCGTGCGCAGCGGATACTGTCGATCCTTGTCGACCTGTCGCTGATTGGCGCGAACCTGTGGTTCTGCTGGTTGTCATGGGTCCTCGCGTCGGGTGGCTTCGTGCGCAAGACGCCAGTGCTCGAGGTGCCCTACTTCTGGGTCAACCTCGCACCGCTGCTGGCATTCGGTCTGATGGCCATCTACTCGGCCGTGCATTTCGTCCAGGGGCTTCGGCACACCGGCCCCTATCGTCATGACACCGACCACGACGCCGAGATGTACCAGGAAAGCTCGCTTTGAGCCGAGCCCACTCCGTGGAGAGTCCCCAATGACATTCCTTTCCTTCACGCCGGTGATCCTGCTGTTCGCGTTGTTCGCGCTGCGGGTTCCCATTGCCATTGCGCTGCTGATGGCGACGGCAGTCTACTTCGGCTTCGTGAACACCTTCATGCCGAAGGAGACGATGATCCAGACCATGGTCGCCTCGATGGAATCCTTTCCTTATCTGGCGATACCCTTTTTCACCGCAGCTGGCGTAGTCTTCAACTACGCAGGCATCACCAAGCGCCTGATGGGCCTTGCGGAAATGCTGTTCGGGCATATGCGTGGCGGCATGGCGCAGGTCAACGTGGCGCTATCGGCCATGATGGGCGGTCTATCCGGCTCGGCGAACGCCGACGCAGCCATGCAAACCAAGATGATCGTACCGGAGATGGAACGCCTGGGATATGACCGCGCATTCTCGACGGTGGTGACCGCCGCCTCGGCCTGCATCACCCCGATCATCCCCCCGGGCATTATCCTGATCCTCTACGCGCTGGTAGCAGATGTGTCTGTGGCCAAGATGTTCATGGCCGGTTTCCTGCCGGGGATCCTGCTTTGCATCGTACTGATGGTCACGGTCGGGCTGATCGCGCGCAAGAAGGGCTACGCCCCCTCTCGCCGGACGGCCGCCAGCCTGCGCGAGATCGGTGATCACCTCGCCAAGAGCATCTGGGCACTGCTGCTGCCATTCGGGATCATCATGGGGCTTCGCTTTGGCGTATTCACCCCGACCGAAGCCGGCGCCGTCTCGGTGGTCTACGCTCTTTTCGTCGGTGCGGTGGTCTACCGCGAGCTGAAATGGGAGCACCTGGGCCGCATTGTCGAGGAATCCGTGCTGGCGACCGCGGGTGTGATGTTCATCATCTGCGCCGCCAATGCCTTTGCCACCTACCTGACCTGGGAGGGAATCCCTGCTGCCTTCTCGAATTTCCTCCTCGCCTCGATAGACAACCCGATCATCCTTCTCCTGGTGGTCAACCTGCTGCTGCTCTTCGTCGGGTTCTTCTTCGAAGGAGGCTCGGCAATCATCCTGATGACGCCTCTGCTGCTGCCGGTCGCGACCCAGATGGGGATCGATCCCGTGCATTTCGGCATCGTGATGGCGGTAAACCTGACTATAGCGGGTTTCACCCCGCCGGTCGGCACGATGATGTTCATTACCATCTCAATCGCCAAGGTACGCATGGAAGATTACATCCGCCACGCGTGGCCGTTCTTCCTTGCCCTGGTCGTTGCACTCCTGCTCCTGACGCTGATCCCAGGCATCGCCCTCTTCCTACCGGAGACGTTCCTTTGACCGATACGCCTACGCTTTTGTCCGCAGCCCCGTCTCCCTTCGTCCGAAAGGTTCGCGTGCTTGCCCGGGAACTGGGGCGCGAGCTGGCGCTCGATTCCGTGATGGCAAGCCCGATCGAACCGCGCGATGAAGTGACTGCCGCCAATCCGCTCGGCAAGATCCCAGCCCTGCGGCTTCCCTCCGGCGAATTGCTCTACGACAGTGCTGTGATATGCCGATTCCTCGGCGAGGGCAGCGCCTTCTACCCCTCAGGTTCGGTGCTGTGGCGCGCCCTGCGGCGCGAGGCCTTGGCGGACGGGCTCATCGACGCGGCGTTGCTGGCCCGCTACGAAACTACGTTGCGCCCCGAAGCGCTGCGCTGGACGGATTGGCGGGAAGGCCAGATGGGCAAGGTAAGGCGCGCCTTGGCGGCGATGTCCGCGGACCTGTCGGACGATGCAGGCCTTGACATCGGTGATATCGCGACAGGCTGTGCTCTTGCTTACCTCGATTTCCGCTACCCTGAGCTTGATTGGCGCGCGGCGCACCCCGGGCTTCGGGAATACGCCGCGGAGATCCTGTCGCGGCCCTCCTTCGCCGCGACCACTCCGCAATGACCCGACAGGAAGGACTTCAAATGTCTTCGAAAGACGCCCAGACGTTTGTCCTCAAAGACAAGCTTGCGGATCCTGCGTTGCTACGGACCGATGCCTATATCGGGAGCCTCTGGGAAGGTTCCGACCGGCGCTTCTTGGTGCAGGACCCCGCCACCGGCGCAGATCTCGCCGAGGTCGCCGATCTGACACCCGAAGATGCCGACCGCGCCGTCGAGATCGCCCGGCGCGCACAGGAGGGCTGGGCCGATCGCACCGCGAAGGAACGCTCCGATCTGCTGCGTCGCTGGGCCGACCTGATGATGGCAGCGCAGGAGGACCTCGCGCTGATCCTGACCTCCGAAATGGGCAAGCCCCTGACCGAGGCGCGAGGCGAGATCGCTTATGGAGCTTCCTTCATCTACTGGTTCGCAGAAGAGGCCCGGCGGGTCTACGGAGATACCATTCCTGGACATCAGCGGGACAAGCGGCTTCTCGTGCTGAAGCAGCCCATCGGTGTGGTTGCCTCGATCACCCCGTGGAATTTCCCCAACGCGATGATAGCGCGAAAGGTGGCTCCGGCCCTCGCCGCGGGATGCAGCTTCGTCGCCCGACCGGCGACGCTGACCCCGCTCTCGGCGCTGGCGATGGCTGAACTCGCTGACCGCGCTGGCATCCCGGCAGGCGTGTTCAACGTTGTGCCGTCCTCGGATAGTGCAGGCATCGGCAAGGCCTTCAGCACTAATCCTACGGTGCGCAAAATTACCTTCACCGGCTCTACCCGTGTCGGTGAAATACTGATGCAGCAGTCGGCCCGTGACATCAAAAAACTGGGTCTCGAGTTGGGCGGCAACGCACCTTTCCTTGTCTTTGACGACGCAGACCTCGACGCCGCGGCAGAGGGCGCGATGATTGCCAAGTTCCGCAACGGTGGCCAGACCTGTGTCTGTGCCAACCGGATTTACGTGCAGGCCGGCGTATATGACGCCTTTGCCGAGAAACTGTCGGCGCGGGTTGCGGCGCTACGGGTTGGCGATGGCCGCGCTCCGGGCACCGAAATCGGCCCGATGATCGAGCCAAAGGCCGTGGCCAAGGTCGAGGAACACGTGGCCGACGCCTGCGCAAAAGGCGCCCGCGTGCTTGCCGGCGGTGCCCGTGACGCGCGGGGTGGAACCTATTTCCAGCCCACAGTTCTTGCCGATGTAAGTGAGGGGATGATGGTGCTCGATGAGGAAACCTTCGGTCCGCTGGCACCGCTGGTCCGCTTCGACACCGAAGAGGAGGGGCTGGAAATGGCGAACGCGAGCGAGTTCGGTCTTGCGGCATATTTTTATGCGCGGGACATGAGCCGGGTCTGGCGGGTAATGGAGCGGCTCGAGGCTGGTATGGTCGGGGTCAACACCGGGCTCATCTCCACAGCCGAGGCCCCTTTCGGCGGAATAAAGCGCTCGGGGCTCGGCCGCGAAGGGTCGAAATACGGCATCGATGATTTCCTGGAACTGAAATACGTCTGCCTGTCGATCTGAGTGAGCGCGTCCGGCGGGGTGACCTTTGTTATAAGTCGCGGCAGGATTGGCCGCGGCGCTCGCTCTGATCGAACTCAAACCGTTGTCTGGTCCCGCGCCCTCGCCGACAATCGAGTATAGCGCTTCACGCCGGATGTCTGAAGAACGCTTGCAAATAAGTGATGGACCGTGTCCGGCCCAATCGAGGCGCGTTTCGGTCCGGACCTCGAGGCCGAGGGGCTAATTTCGCTCGCTGAGCGCCAGGCGTCTGGTCGCTACGTGCACCGCGAGGTGCAGCAGCACCGCGAAGACCCCCAGCGTCAGCATCGCGGCGAACATCAGGTCGGTCTTGGCGCGGCCGTTCGCGAGGAGCATCAGGTAGCCGAGCCCGCGCGAGGCACCGACCCATTCGCCGATGACCGCGCCGATCGGCGCGTAGACCGCGGCCAGGCGAATGCCGGAGGCCAGCGAGGGCAGCGCTGCGGGAATGCGGATCAGCCTAAGCGTCCGCCAGCGGCCTGCCTGCATGGTCTGCGCGAGGTCGAGCAGCCCCTGCGGCGTCCGCAGGAGGCCGTCGCAGAATGACGCGGTGACCGGGAAGTAGATGATCAGCACGGCCATGGCGATCTTCGAGCCGAGGCCGAAGCCGAGCCACAGCGTCAGGATCGGCGCGAGGGCGAAGACCGGCAGCGCCTGGGTGAAGACCAGGATGGGTTGGATCACCAGCCGCGCGATCCGCGAGCTGGCAAGGTAGATGGCGCTCGCGATGCCGAGCGCGGTGCCGATCCCGAGGCCGATCAGCACTTCCATCGTGGTGACCAGCGTGTGCTCGGCGATGAGCGCGCGGTTGGTCCACCAGGTCTCGGCCACAAGCAGAGGGCCGGGCAGGATGAATTTCGGCAGGCCGGTCAGGGTGACGATGCCCTGCCAGAGCAGCAGGGCAAAGCCGATTGCCAGAAGGGCGGCGCCATGTTTCATCACGCGGCGTCCCGAAGGTGCCGCAGCAGCGCCGCCTGGCATTGCAGGGTCTCGAGATCATCGACCGGGCGGGGCACCTGCGCGTCGGGGGGCGGGCAGGCGGTCACGCCTGCGGGGGTCAGCACGAGGATCGCATGGCCGAGCCGCGCGGCCTCGGCGGGGTCGTGGGTGACGACCAGAACCGTCCTGTCCCGCAGCAGATCGGCTGCCAGATCCTGCATGGCGGCGCGTGTCTGCGCATCGAGGGCGGAGAAGGGCTCGTCGAGCAGGATGATCGGCTTGTCCTCCATCAGGGTCCGTGCCAGGGCGACGCGCTGGCGCTGCCCACCGGAGAGGGCGCCGGGTTTCTTGTGAGCGTGGCCGGAGAGCCCGACCCGGTCGAGGATATACGAGAGGCGTTCGGTATCCGCCGGCTGGCCCCGGAGACGCGCGCCAAGCCGGATGTTGTCCGAGACACTCGCCCAGGGCAGCAGCAGGTCGTCCTGCGCCATGTAGGCCACCCGGCCGGGGATCGGCGCGGCGTCGGTGGCGGTGATCGTTCCTTCGAACTGCGCGCCGGTTGGCAAGCCGCAGATCAGCCGCAGCATCGTGGATTTCCCAACGCCCGAGCCGCCGAGCAGGCAGGTCCAGCGGCCGGCGGACAACGTCAGGGTCAGCGGCGCGAAGAGGGGCGCGCCGTCAATGCTCGCCCGTCCCGCAAGCGTGATCCCCGGGGCTGGGCTCACGGAGTCAGGCCCATCTGCCAGAACTGGACCTCGAGCTCGGTGGCGGTGCGGAAGGTCCGGCACAGCCGCTCCCATCGCGGCGACGCCTCGAACTCCGGCCCCAACCTGCGAACGAGCGCGCTGTCGAGCAACGCGCCGACGGCAACGCAGCTTTGCTGGTAATCCTCGCCTGCGTAGGTGCCGATCCAGTCGCCGTAAAGCTGTGAGGTGGCCTCGACGTGCAGCCTTGCGCCGATCTCGCCGTAGCCCATCACGCAGGGCACGAGCGCGGCCAGAAGGTCGAGCAGATCGCCGCTGTAGCCCGCTTCCAGCACGAAGCGCGTGTAGGCGAGGTTCTCCGGACGTTCGGCGGTGGCGAAGAGCTGCTCGGCGGGGATGCCGGCCTGCGCGCAGAGCTCGACGTGCAATTGCATCTCCTCGGCCACCAGCGCGTTCACCGTGCCCACGGCAGCGAGCATTTCCGCGTGGGTTTCCGATTTCACCACGGCGAGCGCCCAGGCCCGCGAGAAGTGGACGAGGAAGACGTAATCCTGCCGCAGGTAATGAAGAAAGGCCTCACGCGGCAGGCTGCCGTCGCCGAGCCCCGCGACGAAGGCGTGGCGGGTATACGCCCGCCATGCTTCGCCCGCCTGGGCGCGCATCCCGGCGAAGGCACGACCGTAATCCAGGCTCATTGCGCGGTCACATCGATGGCGATGTCGCCAACGGGGTTCAGCGCGTCGATCATGCCGCTGTCTAGCAGGAAGGTCTCGAAGCGGGCGTATCGCCCCGCGTCAAAGGCCGCCGGGCGCAGCGCGAAGCGCGGCAGCGTGTCCTGCCAGGCGCGGGCGTTCAACTCGTCCTGCAGCTCGGGAGAGGTTCCGGAGAAAATCTCCCAGCTCTCCTCGGGGTTGTTGATGATGAACTGCGTCGCCTTTTCGGTCGCGGCGAGGAAACGGGCGATGCTGCCCGCGTCCATGCGCTCGGGGTTGGCCACGTAGATCAGCTCGTCGTAGGAGGGCACGCCCTCTTCCTCGATGTAGAAGCAGCGTCCCTCGACGCCCTCGATCTCCATCTGGTTCAGCTCGAAATTGCGGAAGGCACCAATGACCGCGTCGACCTGGCCCGACATCAGCGATGGGGAGAGCGAGAAGTTGACGTTGATCATCTCGACGTCGTCGGGCGTGACGCCTTGGCCGCCGAGCATCGCCTGGAGCACGGCCTCCTCGACCCCCGCGACGGAAAAGCCGATCTTCTTGCCTTTCAGGTCTGCGAGCTCCTGAATGGGGCCGTCCTTGAGCACCAGCAGGCAGTTCAGTGGTGTCGCAACGAGCGTTCCGACACGCTTGAGCGGCAGGCCCTCGTGGATCTGCAGGTGTAGCTGCGGCTGGTAGGAGACGGCAAGGTCGGCCTGGCCGGCGGCCACGAGTCGCGGCGGGGCCGAGGGGTCGGCGGGGGCCACGATCTCAACCTCGAGATCCTGCTCGGCGAAATAGCCCTTCTCCTGCGCGATCACGATCGGGCCGTGGTCGGGATTGACGAACCAGTCGAGGAGCAGGGTCATCTTGTCTGCCGCCAGCGCGGGGCTGGCGGTCAGAAGCGCGAGGGCGGTCAACAGGGGTTTCACTGGGGGTCTCCTCCGGGGGTTCATGAGGCGGAGGCCGCGACGAGAACGATCTCGCCGGGCCAGGTTTCGGCGATTTGTTCCGCCGCGCGCCAGGCGCGCAGGCCGGTGGCGCAGCAAAGCGCAAGCCGGGTGCCGGGGGCGGGGGGATGCGCGGTGACGTCGGCGGCCGAGGCGCGCAGGGCCTGCCCGTGCAGAAGAGCGCCGTCCGGGCGCAGATCGATGATGTGGTCCTCGTCGCGCAGCTGGGTGGCGGCGACGAAGCGGAAGCCGGCACCGGGCTCGGGCGCGCCGTCGAAACGGAAGCTGGTCGAGCGCATCGCCCGGCCGTCGTATTGCACCAACAGCCCCAGCGGCGACGGCGACAGACCCAGCAGGGCGTTGAGCGCTATCTGTGCCTGCATGGCGCCGAGCGTGCCGACCACGGGGCCAAGCACCCCCGCGCTTGCGCAACTCGCGCCGCTGTCGGGCGCGTCGGGAAACAGCGCGCGCAGCGAGGGCGCGCCGCCGCAAAAGCCGCCGACATAGCCCGCCAGTCCCAGCGCCGAGGCGCTGATCAGCGGCACGCCTTCGGCAAGGCACTGGTCGCTCAGCATGTAGCTGACCGCGTAGCTGTCGGCACAGTCGAGCACGAGATCGGCTCCGTGGACCAACTCCGGCGCGGTGGCGGGGGTCAGACGCTCCGGCACCGCCTCGACGGTAATCTCGGGGTTGATCGCGCGGCAGCGGTCCGCGGCCACATGCGCCTTGGGGCGGTCGCAGTCGGCCTCGGTGAAGAGGGTCTGGCGGTGCAGGTTCGACAGGCTGACCACGTCGCCGTCGACGATGGTGATCCGGCCCACACCCGCGCCGGACAGCAGCGGCAGCACCGGCGCCCCGAGCCCGCCCGCGCCGACCACCAGAACGCGAGCCCCGGCCAGACGGCGCTGGCCGCTCTCGCCAACCTCGGGCAGGATCGTCTGGCGGGCGTAGCGGCTCATCGCGTCGCCTCGAGCCACTGGCGGACGCGGGCCTCGGGATCGGCGTTCAGCGTGATGTCGGTCACCGCCGAGACGATGTCGGCCCCGGCCACGAACACCCCGTCGGCGCGCTCGACCGACATGCCACCGATGGCCACCAGCGGCGTCGTGCCGACGCGCGCCTTCCATTCGGTGACGCGCGGCAGGCCCTGCTGGTGCCATTTCATCTTTTTCAGGATCGTCGGGTAGACCGGGCCGAGCGCCACGTAATCCGGCTCCATCGCCAGCACGCGCTCGAGCTCGTCGTCGTCATGGGTCGAGACGCCGAGTTTGATCCCGGCGCGGCGGATGGCTGCGAGATCGGCGCTGTCGAGATCCTCCTGCCCGAGGTGCAGCCAGTCGCAGCCGAGCTCGATGGCCTCCTGCCAATAGTCGTTGACCACCAGCACCGCGCCATGCGCCCGGCACAGATCACGGGAGAGGGCGATCTGGGTCCGCACGACGTCCCCGGGCTGGTCCTTGATGCGCAGCTGTACCAGCCGTACGCCGAGCGGGAGCATCCGCCGTAGCCAGTCCGAATGGTCGAAAATCGGGTAGAACCGGTCAAGGCTCATGACAGGAAAGCCTTTCCGATGACGGGGGTTGAGGCCTCGGCCATGTCGCGCGCCTCGATCGGATCGGCCCTATGGGCCAGCCGGCCCGCCTCGATTGCGCGCAGCATGGCGCGGGCCATGGCCACGGGATCGCCGGCCCGGGCGACGGCGGTGTTCAGCAGCACCGCGTCCAGACCCAGCTCCATCGCCTGTGCGGCGTGGCTCGGCAAGCCGATGCCGGCGTCGACCACCAGCGGCACGTCAGGGAACTCGGCGCGCATCGCGCGCAGCGCATAGGGGTTGTTCAGCCCGCGCCCCGATCCGATTGGCGCGCCCCAGGGCATCAGCACCTCGCAGCCAGCGGCCAGAAGGCGCTCCGCGACGATCAAATCCTCGGTGGTGTAAGGAAACACCTGAAAGCCGTCTTCAGTCAGGATCTTCGCAGCCTCGACCAGCTGGAAGACATCGGGCTGCAGGCTGTCCGTGTGGCCGATCAGCTCGAGCTTGATCCAGCGCGTGCCGAAGACCTCGCGGGCCATATGCGCGGTGGTGACCGCCTCCTTCACCGTGTGGCAGCCCGCGGTGTTGGGCAGGATGAGAACGCCGAGTTCCCGGATCATCTTCCAGAAGGCGGCACCCGCGCCCTCGGCCCCTTCGCGGCGCAGCGACACCGTCGCCACGCCGGCCCCGCTCTCGCGGAAGGCCTGTTCGAGGATCGCCGGACTGGGATATTGCGCGGTGCCCAGCATCAGCGGGTTGGGCAGCTCGGTGCCGTAGAAGTGCTTCATGGTCATCCTCCCTGCATGGGTGCAAGAATTTCGACGCGGTCGCCGTCGCGCAGCACGTGCGAGGCGCGCAGCGCGGCGGGGACAAATTCCTCGTTCACCGCCGTGGCGACGCGCCCGGCGGGGCCGCGTTCCTCCAGCAGTCCGGCCAGCGTCGTGGCGGTCACCTCATGCGCCACGCCGTTAATCACGATCTTCATCGAACATCTCCGTGTGGATGTTGTGCAGGGCGAGTTCGGTCACGCCGCGGGCAAGGGCCGGGGCGAGCAGGTAGCCGTGCCGATAGAGGCCATTGGCATAGATCCGGCCGTCGATCCGGCGGATGCGGGGCAGGTTGTCGGGGAAGGCGGGGCGCAGGTCGACGCCGATCTCGAGCACCTCGGCCTCGCCGAAGGCGGGGTTGAGCGCATAGGCGGCGCTGAGCAGCTCCAGCATCGAGCGCGCGGTGATCCGGCGGCGGTCCTCGCTCTCGATCATCGTCGCGCCGAGCATGTAGACGCCCTCGCCGCGCGGCACGATGTAGAGCGGGATCCGCGGGTGCAGCAGGCGCACCGGACGCGTCAGGGTGACATCCGGGCAGCGGATCACCAGCATCTCGCCCTTCACCCCGCGCAGGTCGGGCAGGGCGTCGCGCGCACTCAGGCCACGGCAGTCGATGGTCTTATCCAGCCCCTCCGGAGCTTCTTCCTTGTGAAAGATCACACCGCGCGCCTGCAGGTCTGTGTGCAGATCGGCCAGTGCCTGACGGGGACTGAGATGCGCCTCGTCCTTGAAATAGAGACCCTTGGAAAACCCGTGCAGATCGGGCTCGAGCTTGGCCAGCTCCGTCTCGACCTCGTGAAATCCCTCTGTACGCCGGGCGAAACGCCGCAGGTCCGGCAGGTCGCGCCGCGCGGCGACGACGAGCGTGCCGCGGCGCTCGACCGAGGTGCGCTGCTGCCACCAGCCGATCGCCTGCTGCCCGAGCCGCAGCACCGGTTCCTCGGCGTTTTCATACTCGCACCAGGGCGCCAGCATGCCGCCCGCCCACCACGAGCAGCCATGCGGTCCGGGCGGGCCCGCCGGGTCGAAGACCTGCACCTCGGCGCCGCGTGAGGCCAGTTCGCTGGCAACCGCGAGGCCCGCCACGCCGGAGCCTATGACCGAGAACATCGCCTCAGCCCCAGACGCGGTGGAAATGGTGGAGCGGCCCGTGGCCGTGACCGATCTTCAGCCCGTCCGCCGCCGAGATGGCCCGCTGCACGTAGCCATGCGCCTCGGCGGTGGCGGCCTCGAGGGTCAGCCCCCTCGCGAGACCGGCCGCGATGGCGGAAGAGAGCGTGCAGCCGGTCCCATGCGTGTTGCGCGTGTGCTGGCGCGGCGCAGAGAGGCTGGCCAGCACCTCGTCACCCGCGATCAGGATATCCTCGCAAAGCTCGCCTTCGGCATGGCCGCCCTTCATCAGAACGGCCTGCGCACCGCCGGCGCAGAGGGCCTTGCCCTGTTCGATCATATCGTCCGGGGTCCGCGCTACCGGCCCGCCCAGCAGCGCGGCCGCCTCGGGCAGGTTCGGCGTGACGAGGGTCGCACGGGGTGCCAGCGTATACCGCAGCGCCGAGATGGCGTCGGGGGCAAGCAGCGCGTCGCCGGACTTGGCGATCATCACCGGGTCCAGCACCACCGGACCCTCATAGCCCGCGATGGCGCCATGGACGCAGTGTATGACCCCGGGCGTTCCGAGCATGCCGATCTTGATCGCGCGCACTTCGAGATCGCTCAGGACGGCGCTGATCTGCGCCTCAATGATCTCTAGTGGGATGGCATGGACGGCCGTGACGGCGCGGGTGTTCTGGGCGGTCACGGCGGTGATGACGCTGGCGCCGTAGACCCCAAGCGCGGACATGGTCTTCAGGTCCGACTGGATGCCCGCGCCTCCGCTGCTGTCGGATCCGGCTATGGTCAAAGCGACATGCGCCAATGGGTGCTCCTCCAAAATACAAGGGCACCGCGTATGGAAAACGTCTGATAGCGATAGACCGTTCCCTACGCCGGTATTGCCCGGATCAGGTTCGATGGGTTAGCGCGATCACGCCTCTCAGCCTCCACGAGGCACCCCAACGGTAACGTGGCGCATAACAACTCCGCCAAAATTAGTCAAATCTGTTGGCAGCCTTCGTAAGTCGTCCAGCATGTTGTGAAGGAATGAGCAAAGTGCCGTGCCAGAACGATCCCGGCACGGCACGCGCCGAGCCGGGGCCACCTACACTTTTACATAATTATCTTTACGCGCCAAAGAACAAATATCGAACATTTGATTTGCCGCGCCGCACTTTGGGCATCTATTCACACTACAAGTCTTGGGCAGAAGCTAGCGCAATCTGCCTGAGGTTGAAATCTCCCCTTGCCGAGACTGGGCCCTATCGCCGACGGTGGAAGAAAGCAGAACACTGCTGCAGGCAAGACATCGAGCGACGGCATCACTGCGCTGGAGGAAGACATGTCAGCCGAATGGATAAACATTCAGATTATGGAATGCGAGGACGTGGTCGGCCGCGCCGTCACCGTGTTCAGGCAATCTGATGGAACCCACCAACGCTATGTGCTGGGTAACGGGTGCAAGGTCGAGGCGAACGCGGACGGCACCTTCGTCATCCCAGGGACCGCCACGGAATTGCGGGTCATGGGCATCTAGCGCAGTCTGCAGCGCGGGCCTGGGGCAAGGCTAGGCAGCTATCCTTTTCCGGGTTCGTGCTGCGAGTCCGCGCATGACCTGCTCGAAATCGCCCTCAGCAAAACGTGCGACCCCATTGTGGGCGGCGCAGACGGACTTCGTGCCGCGCCATCGCGCCCCAATTTCCTCGAGCCAGCGGCAGAACTTCTCTTCTGCACCGTCCTCGGCATTCATCGCCGCCCCTAGCGTGGGATGCAGGACGAGCCGCGGCACGTACCCCCGCAGAGCTCCTGGCACAGGAAGAACATTCAGCGTGTCGTCAACGTGCAGAGACCCGCTGGCCGGATGAAATGCCAAGAGCGAGCCCGCGTGCACCTTCTCATTTTCAGAGAAATACTGGATGCCCGCCGGCAGCGAAAACTGCAGGTCACGAGAATACCGATCCGCCACCGCCGCGCTTTCCACGCGCTCGGTTTCCCAAGGCACCGAGGTACAGACACGACGGTGTCGCTCGGAGCCGTAGAACTTCGCGGTCGGAAAATCTCGTGCCATGGCAGCGCAGTGCAGCGTGTGGAACGGGTGAAGATTGAGGACCGCTTCCACAAGACTGCCATCCTGGGTCAGCCCCATGACGAGCTCGCGGATTTCGCCATTCAACGTGTAGCTGTCCAGAAACACGAAACGGCCGCTCTGCAGCCGAACGACCGAGACCTGCGTCCCGATGTTGACGATCCCGGCCACCTTCATGGTGCAACGGATATTCCAGAAACCGCTCCCGAGATTGACCAACCTGCGCGTCATCGCTCTCCTCCCCTGTAAATCTGCGCGACCTCCCATCGCGATTTTCTTGCGGACGTAGCGCGATAGGCACCTTCGACGAGGCGTCGCATGATGCTTGACGCCTCAGGTGGCGAGGTCGTCGGTGCGGAGGAGGGCTGAGACCAGCTTGGCGCAACGGTCGCAAGACAAGGTCGGAAAACCAGAGTGCAACAGGGTGCCCTCGAGCACGCGGCGTTGATTTGGTTCCGACCCGCGAATACCATGCGGGCCTGCGGCATGACAATGGCCGCATCACGAGGCCGGATACATGTCAGCACCCGACACCGCGCCAAATTGCTCCCAAAACCCTCTTGCGCAAGGGGCGGGTATACATTTTGCACAAATTAGCTGATGACCGCAGGTCGCCTCTCCTCGGACACACTTATCCCAGGGTCACGGTGACCGGGATGCCGAGGGCAGTGAAGCGGTTCATGACCGCCGCACGGATCTGCACTTCGGCAGCCTGGCGGTCGATGTCGCGGGATTGTTGACCTTCCACCCGCTGGAATCCTCATATTAGCGGCGAAGCAAACGCAAGGAGACGTCGCAATGCAATTCAACGTGCCCGACATGAGCTGCGGCCACTGCACGGCCGCCATCGAGAAATCGGTTAAGGCCGCTGACCCCGGCGCCGATGTCGCCTGCGACCTAAACACGCACCGGGTCAGCATCGACAGCGTCCTCGCGCCGGAACAGCTGAGCGCGGCGATCAAGGACGCAGGCTACGACGCACAGCAGGTCAGCGCCTGACCATGGCCCGCGCCGGTCATCGCCGCCGAAGAGCTTACCGTCACTGCGACGAATCGCGTGCCTCGCTCACCAGATCGGAGAGACGCTCTTTCTCGACGAAGCCGGGCACGAGCGCGTTGCCAATGACGAAGGACGGCGTCCCATTGAACCCGAGCGCCTGCGTCAGCCGCATCGAGGTTTCAATGTGCTCAGCAACTTCCTGGCCCTCCATGTCCTGTCTCAGTTGATCCAGGTCCAGCCCGACGTCTTCGGCGACACGCATGACTGAGGCTTCGTTCGCGCGGCCATCAGTCGCCATCATCGCCCAGTGAAAGTCTTCGTATTTGCCTTGCGCACGGGCCGCGAGCGCCGCCTTGGCGGCAAAAACGGATCCTTCGCCGAGGATGGGCCATTCGCGGTAGACGAGCTGGACGTTCGGGTCTTCCTCGATCAGGGCCCGGATCTCCACTTTTGCGCGGCGGCAATAGGGGCAGTTGTAGTCGAAGAACTCCACCACGGTCACATCGCCGTCCGGGTTGCCGAGTACGGGCGCGTTCGGATCACGCTCGATCAGGTCTCGCTGGTTGCGCAGCACGTCCGCCTCGTTCTTGGCCTGGGCATCCGCCTGCCTCTGTTCGAGCAGCGCGACCGCCTCCATGATGATCTCGGGGTTCTCGCGTATCGCCTCGAGGACCAGTTCCTTGACCCGCGCCTCGTCAAGCTCCTGAGAGAGCGCAGGGATCGGCAGCAGAGCTGCCATCGCCAGCGCAAGGATCGGTTTCTTCAGCGTCATTTCAGTCCGCTCCATTGTCCGCTTTCGTTCGTCCTGCCTGGGCTTGTTTCACGTCTTCGGACCAGGTCGACCTGATGTAACCCAGAATGTTCCGGATCTGTTGATCCGTCAGGCTGTCACCGAAACCCGGCATGCCACTGTCGAATTCCATGCCCTGCTGCGCCATCAGGCCCTCTCCGCCCAGCTTGATGTAGTCGAACAGCACGTTGTCGGGGTGGTGCCAGGTGTGGCCGGTCTCGTCATGCGGCGGCGCCGGCAGACGCCCATCGGGGCCGGGGGAGCGCCAGTCGGGCTGGCCCTCAAGCTCGGCCCCGTGGCAGGAGGCGCAGTTCGCGGCGTAGAGCGCCTTGCCTTCGGCGATGTCCATCGGCGCCGCAGAGGCATTCTCGGTCGTCCCCTGTCTGAAGACGAACCAGAAGCCCGCAGCCGCAAGAACCGCGAAGACTGTCCCGATGACAACGTCCCTCATGCGACCCGCACCCATGTCGTCATGCCTGAGGCCGCGTGACCGAGCATGTGGCAGTGGAACAGCCAGTCGCCGGGATTGTCGACGGTGAAGGTGATCTCGCGCGTCTCCCTGCCGCCAACAAGGATCGTGTCCCGCAGCGGTCCCAACGCGCCGTCCTCCGACACCTCCCGGAAATGCATGCCGTGCAGGTGCATGGCGTGCGGAAAAACGGTGTCGTTGACGATCACCAGCCGCACGGGCTCGCCCAGCCCCAAGTCGGCCAGCGGAGTATCTGTCATCTCTGCCACGCCGTTGAATGCCCAGAACCGACCCGCGGCCGCCAATTCGCGGAAACCCATGCGTTCGCCCTTCAGGATTGCGGAGTCCATGCGCCCCATCGCGCCGCCCGACATGACGAGCCGCAGCGGAGTCGCCCCGGCCAGGTCCGGCAGATCCATCTTCGGGTTCGGCGGCAGGGCCACGGGCACCGCGCGCCGCGTCTGGCTGGCCGTACCCGACACAGTGAAAACGACCTGCGAAAAATTCTCGCCGACATCGACCAGGTCTGCCGTTTCCCCTTCTTCTGCCAAAACGTCGACGATCAGGTCGGTCCGCTGTGCCGGGCCAAGGACAAGGACATCCTCCACCGGGGCTGGCAAGGCGAGCGGCATCCCGTCCAGGGCCACGATCCAGCCCTCCAGCCCCGACAACTTCAGCTGGAAAATCCGGGCGTTCGATGCGTTGATCAGCCGAAGACGCAGCCGCTCGTGCCGTCGCACTGGCAGCGTGAGATTGTAGCGCCCGTTGGTGGTGACGTAATTCCCGGTGCGCCCGCTGTGGCTCATCATCATGGGATGGTCGAAACTGTCGTCGATCTGGCCGGTCTCGGGATTCAGCAACCAGTCGTCGAGAACGAGCACCTCTTCGCGATCGACATCCGGCGCCTCGGCCTCGTCGACGATCAGCGGTCCATGCAGCCCGCGTGCCACCTGTTCCCAGGACCTGTTGTGCGCGTGATACCAGTAGGTCCCGGCATCCGGCGTCACGAAATCGTAGTCGAAGGTGCCGCCTGGCGCGACGGCGTCCTGCGTCAGGCCTGACACCCCGTCCATCGCATTGTCGATGCGGATCCCGTGCCAGTGGATCGAACTGGCCTGCGGCAGGTCGTTGACAAAGCGCCGGCGCAGGCGCTGGCCCTGCCCCACCCGGATCTCGCGTCCCGGGATGGTGCCGCCATAGCCCCAGACCTCGGTCTGCGGGTAACTGTCGGGCAGCAATTGAAGCCGAGCGACCTGCGCCGAGAGTTCGGGAATATCCTCGGCGGCGAAGAGCCCACGCGGGAGGCCCGCGCCAAGCCCAGCAAGTCCGGCCAGTTTCAGGGCGTCACGCCTTGTGGGTCTCATCAGTTCATTCCTTTCAGAGCGGGGCCAATGGCCTCGCCGTTTTCTCAGTCGATCGGGGTCTTCCGCTCTGCGGACTCCCCTTCTTCCTTCACGATGTCCTCGACCCCCCCTACCTCCGCGTCGAACAGGTAGATCGCCATCGCGTCGCGATCCTGTGGAGACAGGAACCGCGTGCCTTCGCGGACGACCTCGGCCATGCTGCCGCCAAAATAGAGCAAGGGCGGATGCATCGCGAGCCCCACGTCCTGCAGCAAGGGATTGAGGTCGCTGCCGTCCGCGGGAGGCGGCGATACGCGGTCGAACGGATTGGAGGTGAACAGCAGGAACGACAGGAACCCGACGCTGATCCAGGCCCGCACGGACAGCGTGCGCGCCTTCGTGGCCGCCGGGATGTTCGATCCCAGCACGGCCACGCCGGCACCGAATACCGTCAGGATCAGCACCCAAAGCAGCAACGAGCCTTCGTGACTGCCCCAAGTCCCCGCGATCTTGAACAGCAACGGCTTCAGGGAATGCGAGTTCTCCGCCACGTTCCTGACGGTGAAATCGCTGACCACGAATGACCGCATCAGCGCCGCGAGGGCCACTCCGACGAAAAACACCTGCCTGATCGCGGAAGATCGGGCAGACTGCATCCGCCGCACGTTGCCGTGCGAGGCTCCGAGGATTGGCAGGACGCTCTGGACCACGGCGAGGGATAAGGCCAACGCGAGGGCGAAATGCCCGATTTCGGGTATCATGATGTCTGTCCCTCTGTCTGTCTTTCACTGGTCCTGATGCGTCCCGCCTCGCGCCTCACTCGTCGAGCGCGGCCTTGCGGCGGCGGTATTCCTCTTCATCGATTTCGCCCTTGGCGAGCCGCTCGCGCAGGATGTCGAGCGCGTCGGGGGACCGCTTGCCGCCGGTGCCGCTGCTGTCGCGCAGCCAGTGAACCGCCAGCACGATCAGGGCGATGATCACGCCCCAGAAGACCAGCATCATCAGGCCGCCGAAGACGCCATAGCCGCCGCCCCACATCATGTGCCCGTCCCATGAGCCGTCGGGATCGGCCAGGGCCGTCGAGGCGGCAAGGCTCGCAAGGGCGGTCATGCTCCAGAGTTTGAAGGTCATCGTTCTCTCCTTTCTTCAGGTGGTTTCGGGGCGAGCGGGATCGAGACCGCCGCGCGCAGCCCGCCGGTTTCCCGATTTCCAAGGGTGATGTCGCCGCCATGCGCCTGGACGATTGTCCGCGCGATCGACAGTCCCAGGCCGTGCCCCCCGGTTTCGCGCGAGCGCGACTCCTCGATCCGGTAGAAGGGGTCGAAGACCTTCTCGAGCTTGTCCTGCGGAATTCCGGGACCATCGTCCTCGACCGTCACCACGAGGGTATCGCCGTGGTGATACCAACCGACCGTGGCGCCGCCCCCGTAGCGGCTGGCGTTCTCGATCACGTTGCGCAGCGCCCGCCGCATCGCGTTCGGCCGCAGGCGCGCTTCGATCCGGGGGCCCGCGTCGATGGCGAACCCGCCGGGCATGTCCGCGCACAGGGCCTCGAGGTAGTCGTGCAGATCGACGGTCTCGGGCTGCTCGGACCCGGTCAGCCCGCGCGCGAAGGTCAGCGTCGCATCCACCATACCCTGCATCTCCTCGACCGAGGCGACGAGACTGTCGCGCGTCTCGGTGTCGTCGACCATCTCGGCCCGCACGCGCATGGCGGTCAGCGGCGAGCGGAGGTCATGCCCCAGTGCGGCCAGCATCCGCGTCCTGTCGCCCACAAATCGCGTCAGGCGATCCTGCATGCGGTTGAAGGCCCCGGTCAGGTCACGCACTTCGGTCGGCCCAGCAGCGGGAAGCGCGGCCACATTCTCACCTCTACCAAGGCTATCGGCCGCCCGGGCCAGCCGCCGCAACGGGCCGGTCAGGCGCGTCATGACGAACCAGATCACCACGACCAGCAGCAGCCCCGCCGAGATGGCGAAGGTCAGCATCGAATAGCGTGGCCACTGTATCGGCGGACGCTCGAACCGGGTGCCCACGTTGAGCCACTGGCCGCCCCGGATGGCGATGGAGAGGTTCATCTCGACCGCCGTCAATTCGCCCCGCATCATCGCCATGTGCATGTCGGTCATCTCGCGCGACAGGTTCGGCAGCGGCATCAGCTCGCCTTCGACCTGGTGCAGTTCCACACGGATGTCGCGGCTGTAGCTGTCGTCGAGCAAGGTCCGGATCCGGGCTTCGACAAGTCCGCCATCGGAATGATCCGTATGCTGAACCGACGCGGTCTCGGACAAATCGAAGCGCACCAGCGGCGAATTCGCGGCCCTGACGATCGAGGGGTGCAGTTCGGCGGGCGCCTCCTCGATCAGCCGCGCCACGTTCGCCGCCCGGCCCGCCGCCTCGAACCCCAGGGCGGCGCGGATTGCAAGGCTCCGCTCATCGGCAAACAGAAACAGGCTGACCAGTTGGGCCGCGACAAGTGCCGCTACGACAAGCAGGATCAACTGGACCCGCATTGAATTCAGATGTAGCGAGATCACCCCTCTTCCTCCACGTCGGTGCCCAGGCAATACCCGCCGTTGCGCACCGTCCGGATAATTCTCGGACGCAAGACATCGGGCTCGATCTTGCGGCGCAGGCGGCTGATCTGGTTGTCGATAGTGCGGTCGAGCGGGCCTGCCGTGCGGCCCGCAGTCAGGTCGAGCAATTGATCGCGGCTCAGCACCATCCGCGGGCGCTCGAGCAGAACTATCAGCAGCCGGAATTCAGAGTCGGTTAGAGATATCTCTCCCTGATCGTCATCGATGAGGATTTGCCGGTCGGTGTCGAGGACCAGATGCTCAAACCGGACCTTCCGGCCCGCCAACCGCCCGGCCAGCGGCTCCTCCCGGTTGCTCCGTCGCAGGATGGATCTGATCCGGGCCAGAAGTTCGCGAGGGTTGAAAGGCTTGGCGAGGTAATCGTCCGCGCCGAGTTCCAGCCCAGCGATGCGGTCAGCATCCTCGCCGAGCGCTGTTAGCATGATGATCGGTACCGCGCCCTCGGCCGCAAGCCTCCGGCAGACCGAGAGACCGTCCTCGCCGGGCATCATCACGTCCAGCACGACAAGATCGAAATGCCCGCCCGCAAGCCTCGCATCCATTTCGGCGGCGTCCTTTGCCGAGGTCGCGCGCATCCCATTCTTTTCCAGGTATCGCGTCACGCTCTCGCGGATCTGCGCATGGTCGTCGACGACAAGGATATGTGGCAGGGGTCCCATGCCTCCGTCCTACCGGAATGGAGTATCCGGTTTCAGCAACGGATTTGTAGCGGATTGTATCAGGCAGTCTGAATAGCTCCGTGTATCGTGGACGCCTTCTTTGCTAATTTTGAGGCAAGGAGGCCATGATGAGCAGCAGCAGACACTGAGACACGAATGCGTCTAAGAAGCGCGGGGCTATTCAGTCGCTTTGCGACAGACCGTTACAATTCCGATAATGCGGAGACATTCAATTCCGCGCAAACATTCCCACGTCATGGGTGGCAACCCATACAACAGGAGGAATCCATGCGAACAGTCGCAAGAACAGCAAGCATTCTCGCAATCTCCGTGCTGACCGCGGGAGCAGCTTTGGCCGACACCGGTCATCACGGTAAAGATGCCGCCGGACCTCGAGTGAGCCGCGACGCCATGCCAATGGGCGTCGACCGGCACGAGATGATGCAGGGCATGATGCAGTTGCACGGCTCGGGCGTAATGGGCCCGGGAATGGGCGTCATGGGTGGGGCCGGAATGGGCGGCATGTCCATGATGGACCGCGACATGATGCAGATGATGATGGGCCCGGCCATGATGGACGGCATGACCGGCCCGATGATGCTGTCGCGCCTCGAGGAATACGACGCCGACGGGGATGGCGCGCTGGACCTCGACGAGTTTGCTTCCTGGCACGCCGCGATGCTCCGCGAGTCGATGGTCGACCGCTTCCAGCATCTCGACGCGGACGGGGATGGCGCGATCACGTCCAAGGAAATGAACGCTCTCGCCGGCCGGATGAACCGCATGCGCGCGGGCGACGAAGACGACCGCTCGATGATGCGCGACGGAGACATGGAAGGCCGCCCGATGATGCGGGACATGCCGGACCAGAACTGAATCGGTGACATCGCGTTGTATAGGGGCCCGGTCGCTCTAACCGGGCCCGACCATTGGGAGAGGAGTAGTTCCATGAGCTACACGCACGACCGCCTACTGAAAGACGTCCCTATCGACGATGCCGAGGCGCGCCTCCGCGCATCGCTCTCGGATGCCGGCTTCGGCGTCCTGACGGAGATCGACGTCAAGGAGACGATGAAGAAGAAGATCGGCGCCGAAATGGACGGCTACCGCATCCTCGGTGCCTGCAACCCGAAGATGGCCTACGAGGCGATCGGGATCGAGCCCCGCGTCGGCGCCATGCTGCCCTGCAACGTGATCCTGCGCGAGACCGATGGCGGGACCGAGATCTGCGCGATCGACCCCGTCGCCTCGATGACGGCCATCGACAATGACGACCTGCACGCCGTCGCCGGGAAGGTGCGCGATATGCTGGTCGATGCCGTCGACGCCGCCTGAACCCGTCTGGTCATGACGCTTGCCGCGATTGCCATCGGTGTGGGCCTCATCGCCCTCGTGGGCCTTGTCCACCACTACGCGCTCTACTCCCTGGGACGGGCGGCGCCGCGGCCGGATTCCAGCTCGACGCTGGCGATACAGTCGACCTTTATCGGTCTGCTGCTTTTGCACGTCGCCGAGATCCTGGTTCTCGCCGCCGCGAACCGGTGGCTGCTTGGCTGGGACGGCTTGGGCGGGCCCGCCTCCACCCCGCTGTCCTGGGCCGACCTCATTTACCTGACCGGGGTGAACTTCACCACGCTGGGCTACACGCAGATCGAGCTCGTCGGTGACATCAGGATCGTGACCATGCTGCAATCCCTGGGCGGCTTCATGATCCTGACGTGGTCGGCCACCTACCTCTTCACCGTGTGCCAGAGGAGCTGGCAACGCGCCGAGAACGAATGACGGAAGCCACGGGAAAGCGGACACTCAGGATCGTCGCGGCGGGCGCCGGGGTCCTGCTGCTGGCCGCCTTGGTCGTGGCTTGGCTGACCGGGGGGCCGCCCGATGGCCTCGACCGGGCGACCGTCGCCCTCTGGGTGGCGAGCGCCGGACCGTGGGGCCCGCTTGCCGTGATCGGCCTGATGACGGCGGCGGTCGTGGCCAGCCCGCTGCCCAGTGCGCCGATCGCGCTCGCCGCCGGGGCGGCCTACGGGCATTACGCGGGCGCGGCCTATGTCGCGCTCGGCTCCGAGGCAGGTGCACTCTTGGCCTTTCTCATCGCACGCGGGGTCGGCCGCGGCGCGGTCGAACGCATGCTCGGTGACAAGCGCGACTACGGCCTGCTCGGCTCGCAGAACGCGCTGACGCTGACCGTCTTCGTCAGCCGACTGTTGCCCTTCGTGTCCTTCGACGCGATGAGCTATGCCGCCGGGCTGAGCCGCCTGCACTTCTGGCGCTTCGCGCTGGCCACCCTGGCCGGGATCCTGCCGGCAAGCTTCGTGCTCGCGCATTTCGGGAGCCTGGCCATGGAGGGTGATTTCGGCACGGCGGAGTGGATCGCCCTCGGCCTCGGGCTGCTGACCGCGGTGCCGCTCGTGCTGATGGCCCTGCGCGGCGGAACGGGAGCGAGCCGACGGCAGACTGAACGGACACAGGACAAGGAACGCATTGAATGAGCTCCGACTATCGGAAAGACAGTATCACGCTTCTCGACGCCATCGCCATGGGCACCGGCGTGATGACGGCGCCGGCATCCTTGCGCTTACCGGCCAGATCGCCGACCTGGCCGGCCCGCTCTTTCCCTTCGCCTTCATCGCCGGCGCGGTCGTGACCGCCTTCAGCACCTACACCTACGTCAAGATGTCGAACGCCTACCCCTCGGCGGGCGGAATCGGGATGATCCTGCAGAAGGCCTACGGGCCGACAACCGTCGCTGCCGGTGCCGCCCTGCTCATGGCGTTGTCGATGGTGATCAACGAAAGCCTCGTGGCACGAACCTTTGCCAACTACCTGCTCCGCGGGCTCGACATGCCGCGCGACACATGGATGGTGCCCGCGATCGGTGTCGGCGTGATCTTCTTCGCGTGGCTCGTCAACATCTCGGGGAACCGTTCGGTCGGGTGGCTCTCGGTCCTGATGGCCGCCCTCAAGGTCGGCGGCATCACGCTCTTCGGCGCGGCGGCGCTCTGGGCCGGCGGGTTCAGCTTCGAGGCCACGGGCCGCGGCGGCGAAACGACCGGGGCCGCCGGCTTCGTCGCCTCGATGGCGCTGGCCATCCTCGCCTTCAAGGGCTTCACCACCATCACCAACAGCGGCGCCGAGATAACCAAGCCGCACCGCAACGTCGGCCGCGCCATCGTCATCTCCATCGCGGTCTGCACGCTGGTCTACCTGCTGGTCGCCTTCGCCGTCGGCAGCAGTCTGCCGCTCGACCGGATCGTCGAAGCCAGGGACTATGCGCTGGCCGAGGCCGCCGAGCCCACGCTCGGGCGCACCGGCTTCTACCTCACCGTTGCGCTCGCGCTTGTTGCCACGGCCTCGGGCCTGATCGCGAGCGTCTTTGCCGTGTCGCGAATGCTGGCGATGCTCACCGACATGAAGATGATCCCGCACAGCCATTTCGGGATGCCCGGCATCATCCGCGACCACACGCTGGTCTACACGGTGGTGATCGCCTCGCTGCTGACGGTCTTCTTTGACCTCAGCCGCATCGCCTCGCTCGGGGCGATCTTCTACCTGGTCATGGACATCCTCATCCACTGGGGCGTCTTCCGGAACCTGCGCAAGGAAGTCGGCGCCCGCGGCTGGATCCTGCTGACGGCCATCGGGCTCGACGCCGTGGTGCTTGCTGCTTTCTCGGCAATGAAATGGCAGGCAGATCCATCCATCGTGCTGATCGCCGTCGCCGGGATGGCCGTGGTCTTCGTCTTCGAGCACGTCTTCCTGCGGCTGCGCCCGCCGCCGTGTCATCACCATCAACATGGCACTTGACCCTCCAGTGACTGGAAGCCCTATGTGATGCCGTATGAGAAGGAGACGGTCATGTCCGAACACGCCAAACACCACCATCACTCTCATCACGACCACAACGCGCCGATCCGCGAAGGCGCACAGACCGCGTCGGACCCGGTCTGCGGCATGACTGTAGAGGTCAAAGACGACACCCGAAACACGGAGTTCGGCGGCGAGATCTATTATTTCTGCTCCGAGGGCTGCGAGGAAAAGTTCAAGGCCGACCCCTGGTTCTACGCCTCGGGCAACGCCGACAAGGCGGGGCAGCAGGTCCAGCCGGGCACGCAGTGGACCTGCCCGATGCACCCCGAGATCGTGCGGGACGAACCCGGCGCCTGTCCGATCTGCGGCATGGCGCTGGAGCCCATGGTGCCCACCGACGAGCCTTCCGAGGAGCTGACCGATTTCACCCGCCGCATGTGGATCAGCGCGGCGGCGGCCGTGCCGCTCATCATCCTGACCATGGGCGAGCTGGTGGGCCTGCCGTTGCGCGACTGGCTCGGCCACCGCATCGCCACCTACATCGAGTTCCTGCTGGCCACGCCCATCGTTCTCTGGGCGGCGCTGCCGTTCTTCAGGCGCGGTCTCGACTCGTTCCGCAACATGTCGCCCAACATGTGGACGCTGATCTCGCTCGGCGTCGGCGCGGCCTATGTCTACTCGCTCTTCGCCACCTTCCTGCCCGGCGTCTTCCCCGAGGTTTACCGCATGGGCGAAGGCGTCGGCACCTATTTCGAGGCCTCGGTCGTGATCGTGGCGCTGATCTTCGTGGGTCAGGTGCTCGAGCTGCGCGCCCGCGAACGCACCGGCGACGCGATCCGCGCGCTGCTGGACCTCGCGCCCAAGACCGCGCGGCGCATCCTGCCGGACGGAACCGAATACGACGCCCCGCTCGAGAACGTGGTCGCGGGCGACATGCTGCGCGTCCGCCCCGGCGACAGCATCCCCGTGGATGCCGAGGTCCTCGAGGGCCGGTCCTCGGTCGACGAAAGCATGATCACCGGCGAGCCGGTCCCGGTCGAGAAGACCGACGGCGACCGCGTCACCGGCGGCACGATCAACAGGAACGGCACGCTGTCGATCCGCGCGACGCAGGTGGGCGCCGACACGGTGCTGGCTCAGATCGTCGACATGGTCGCGGGCGCCCGCCGGTCGCGCGCGCCGATCCAGGGCCTCGCCGACCGCGTGTCCGCGATCTTCGTGCCCACCGTGGTCGGTATCGCGGTGCTCGCCTTCTTCACCTGGCTGGCATTCGGTCCGGACCCCGCACTTGCCTTCGCCATCGCCTCGGCGGTCTCGGTTCTCATCATCGCCTGCCCCTGCGCGCTCGGGCTCGCGACGCCGATCTCGATCACCACGGCCGCCGGGCGCGGCGCGCAGGCGGGCGTGCTGATCAAGGACGCCGAGGCGCTCGAGCGCATGGCGCGGGTCGACACCGTGATTGTCGACAAGACCGGCACATTGACGATGGGGCGGCCCAGGCTAACGGACGTGATCGCGCTCGCCGACGAGGACGATTCCGAGGTGCTGGCCCTCGCCGCCGCTCTGGAGCGCGGCTCCGAGCACCCGCTGGCCGAGGCTATCGTTCAGGGCGCGCAGGAAAGGGGTGCGCCGCGCCACAACTCCACAGACTTCGATGCGGTGACCGGCAAAGGCGTGACCGGCCGCGTCTCGGGCCGAGACGTGGCGCTTGGCAACCCCGCCCTAATGCAGGCACTAAAAATCGACACGTCCGCCGCCGACAAAACCGCAGATGCGCTCCGCGCCGACGGCAAGACCGCGATGTATGTTGTCGTGGACGGAAGGCTTGCGGGCCTCGTCGCGGTGGCCGATCCGATCAAGGACACGACAGAGGGCGCGATCCGCGAGCTGCATGCGCTCGGCCTGCGGGTCATCATGGCGACCGGCGACAACCAGCGCACCGCAGAGGCCGTGGCGCACCATCTCGGGATCGACGAGGTGCGTGCAGGCGTCCTGCCCGAGGACAAGAAGGCACTCGTTGAGGAGTTGCGCGCGCAGGGCGCCTACATCGCAATGGCGGGCGACGGGGTCAACGACGCGCCCGCCCTCGCGGCGGCGGATGTCGGCATCGCCATGGGCACGGGCGCGGACGTGGCGGTGGAGAGCGCCGGGATCACGCTGCTTGGCGGCGATCTTGTCGGCATCGTCCGCGCCCGCAAACTGGCCACCGCGACGCTGCGCAACATCAAGCAGAACCTGTTCTTCGCCTTCGCCTACAACGCGGCGGGCGTGCCGATCGCGGCGGGGATACTCTATCCGTTCATCGGGCTGCTGCTGTCGCCGATGATCGCGGCGGCGGCGATGAGCCTGTCTTCGGTCTCGGTCATCACGAACGCGCTCCGCCTGCGCCGCATCGGGCTCTGACAGTCAGGGCGAGTGCCGCGCCCCCCGGCGCTCGCCCGCATTTCACTCGGTCTGGCGCAGGCAGAGCTGATCGAAATCCTTCTTTGGCACCGGGGCGGGAAGGACGAAAAAATGCTCGGAAGCCAGAAGGGCCTGCGCGGAGACCGGCGTCTCCGTCTCGCCTATGCTCCAGAAGCCACCATGTGCGATCATGGCCATTGACCCCGGCCCGTCCGAAGAGAAGCTCTCTAGCGAAAATTGAGCGATGTCCTGCTCCCGCCGGCATTCGTCGCTGCATGCCTAACCCGATACCGAAGGCCTTCGGGCTGCGGCCGCCGCCGTCGGAGAGCCGCACGCCCTCATCGTAACTGCGATCACGCACGAGCTCGCCACATTCACTTATGCTTCTTGCTCGGCGCAACGGTATGCGGAGGAGACGACGTTGGTGAAAAGCGTGAAATCCCTCCCAGTATCGGGCGGAGTTCTGCCTTGCCCTTCTAGGGTTTGCGTAGGGTACAAACTTTCCGGCTGGGACGGGACTTCACTGTCGGGTTGGGGCTTGCACCACGGGTTGGCGACATAGAAAAAATCAGGCTTGAGGAGCGCAAAAGCAGGTCATCCTTTTATGCGCCTGAACCCGCCTGGAAAGGATAGCTCGAGCAGCGGGTATTGGCTTGAGATCAGCACCGGCAAGCTAGGGCATGAGGAGGAGTTGGTGAAACCTCCCGCCCATCCTAGCCCTGATCGGAGGCGCTGACGTCAAGCCGCTTGGGATGCAGCACGACGCGTGCGCCCATCGGAACCTGGTCATAAAGCTGGGTGATCTGGTCGTTTATCAGGCCAGCGCAACCGTTCGAGACCGCACGCCCAATGCTGCCCGGATCATCCGTCCCGTGAATGCGGAGAAAAGTGTCACCACGCTCTGGAGTGAAGAGGTAAAGCGCCCGTGCGCCAAGCGGATTTCCGGGACCACCGGGCATGCCGCCATCGGCGTACTTCTGATATTTTTCGGGTTCCCGCTCGATCATGCCGGGGGTCGGCGTCCAGGAAGGCCACTCCTTTTTGGCTCCAACGTAGTACTCTCCTGGCTCGTAAAGGCCGTCGCGGCCCACACGGATGGCATAGATCCACGCTTGTCCATCGGGAAGCGACCAGAAGAGACGATATGCGTCGGGAAAGACATGGACTTCGCTGGCTGGCAGAGGGGTCGCCAATCGAATGAGTTGCGGTGGTATCACACTCGGAACCGGCGTTGAGGTCTGTGCGCGAAGAAGTCCGGGCACCGCTGCGCCCGCTGCGGAGGCGAGGCCGAGCTTCAGAGCGGTACGGCGCGTCGTGAGGGCATTCATAGATATTCCTTTCCTTCAGCGGGCCGAGGTTGGTTGGCCTGAGAAGACTAGTAAATTTATCTTAATTGGAGCTTAGCGACTCTGGGACGCGCCGCGTACGGCCGAGCAGCCATCGTCATACCGGAAATGGTCCGGATGCGTGATGACACAGTCGCGGAGGAGACAACGCAGATGCGAGCGACCTGCGAGATCACGGGATTTAGGAATACGCAATGTCTCTCTCCGCTTATCGTTGCGGGAGCCACGCCTTTTTTGCCGCTCCCATCTAGAAAGGAAATGTGTGCGGTGAGCATTGAGTTCCAAGTATCAGGTGGATTGAGAGAGGCAAAGCTGCCTCGACACCCGAACCCACCCCGATATTGCCTCGAGCGCGGACCCTCCTCCGCACAATCGCTCGCAGTCACCGATCCCCTTGCACCGATGTGGTCCGGCGTTTCGCTAAGCGAACTGCTACGGGACATCATCCGGCTATTCCAGGCAGACCTCGTGGTTCTCGAGGGCGATGACATCCCTCTGTCCGACAGGGCCCTGCCCCCTCTTGCCTTCGTGTTCTACGAGCTTTGCACCAACTCGGTGAAATACGGCGCCCTCGGCCAGAAAGACGGCACACTGCAGGCGACGTCCAAGATCGACGGACCCCGTTTCGAAATCACGTGGCAAGCGGGTGGGAGCTTCGGGGCAACACCCAGTGAGGGGGAGGCCGGCTTTGGCTCCCTGATGTGCGAGCGCATGCTTGCGGTACTGCGGGGCACCTTTCATCGAGAGGTCACGCCCGAGCAAATGACTGCCTGGACCCATGTCCTCCTTAGCGCCGCACAGGAGGACTAGTTTGATGAAGGAATGGAGAACCAGCAGCGCGCGCCGGTCTCTCAGCCTCCGCCTCGTCCTTTTTGCAAGCACAGGCGGGTCGTTGAGAAATTTCCCTGGCGGCACTCACCACCAGGGAAGAAGCTGCTCAAATAGAAGACGGCTACACCACTCACGGAAAAAGCCAATCGGAGCGTAGCATATCTCAATCAAGGCGACAAGAAGTTCTCAAAGTGATAAGTTTGGCGCAGCATTCTTCCAATTATTTGATCTAGATGCCACAATTTGAACCCAAGCCGCGTTCCACAAAGGACCAGAAGCTTCGCGCGATACTCGAATTGTGAGATATGCTGCGCGTTCTTGAGATCGACGTGGGCATTGACGGACTGAGGAGAACAGGGCGAGATGTCTTGCTTGCTGCCCACGCCCTGTCCCAGTGCACCGGCAACACCGTGAAATCCGAGGGCCTTCGACGACATCCATTGGTTGGCGCGATCCCTCAACCGACGTTCTACCGGTCCATCCAGACCCTTCTGAGCCTTGGGCTTCTCGAAAGAGCGCCGAACACGAAGGCAAAATCGTAAGTCCTTCGCAGCGGCCTTCTGTCGAAGCGCCCGCTGCGGGGGTGAACTTTCTTCGTTCGCCTCGCCGCAAAGCATGCAGGCGCAGAGCGCAGCATGGGCGGATTTTGGAATGCCGCAGGCCGCCCGATGGTGTGTCTCCCACGCACTGCAAGCTCCGGCCCGGAGCCTCGTTCCGCACCCCGTCTGCGCCAAAAATCATTCTAGCGCCGTCCGAAGCAGGGACGAGGCGTCACTGGCGCAGCACGCATCTTCGCAGAGAGGCGGGTTTTCGCCTTGTATTTCCAGAGCCTTCCCGAAATGTTTGTCGAAACAGTTCCGCGCCTTCACCGCATCAGGCCATTTGCGGTTGCGCCGACGTCCTTCATCGTCCGTGAGAGCCTTCAATGTGGCATCCATGGAGAAACTCCTTCCTGATCCACTTCGAAAGAGCCGATCTCAGATCAGGAAGCCGCGCGGTAGGTGGGGCCAGAACACCGGTTACACCGAACCCAGGCGGCCTAACCTCGAACTGAACGAGCCAGACTCTCCTGACCAGCAGAGCATTCTGGGTCCCAAATTATTTGATGACGGACACGCGCTTGTGAGGGTCAAAGCCATGCGGAAAGCCTGCATCGCCGCATGGCTGCACCGAGCCCTTTCACGCCATTCAGGTCGAAGAAAGTCGAAATTCCTTTTGCGCATGCAGCATTGACCGAGATCCTCCCGCATGGGAGCCTCTTCGGAGGGCGCAGCAGGCTCGCCTGGGAGAAGTGCGATGCCGTTTTCGAGGGAAGAGTTCTTCGCGATCTTCGCCGCCTGGAACACGGCGGCATGGCCCTACTGGCTGCTCGCCTATCCCGCAGGGCTCATCATGCTTGTCCTCTGCCTGCGCGGCACGGGTCGCGCGCCCCGGGTTGTGCTGGCGCTGCTCGGGGTGATGTGGATCGTCTGCGGGGCGGGGTATCAGTGGGCCTATTTCGCGCGGATCAACCCGGCGGCACGGGGCTTTGCCCTGGGCTTCGTCCTCGAGGGAGCCTTGCTGATCGCCTTCGCGATCACGACCGACGTCCGCATCAGCGCGCGGTGTGACCTACGGACCGCCCTGGCGCTTGTCATCATGGTCTATGGGCTCGTCCTCTACCCGCTGGTCGGCTGGGCTTTCGGACACAGCTATCCCGAGATGCCGATTTTCGGCATCGCGCCCTGTCCGACGGTGATCTTCACGCTCGGTGCGCTGATGCTCATGTCGGGCCGGGGCGTTGGCTGCCTTCTGGTGGTCCCGTTCCTTTGGGGCGGAGTCGGCGGCAGCGCGGCGCTACTGCTCGGGGTGCCGCAGGACTACGGGCTGATCGCGGCGACGGTGATCGCGGCCGCTCTCATGCTGTCACGCAGCTTCGGGAGGCGCTCCGCCGACCACGCCTGACCTCCGCGCCGCTCAGAACCGCGTCGCCCAGCGGGGGTGTGCGTCGTCGATCACCAGCGCGTGGCTGTGGTGGTGCCCGTCCCGCAGATGCGGGTGATCGGGCGACAGGTTGTCGTGGCTGTGCGCGACCTCGGTCGGATCGCCCGCCGGCCAGAGCCGCAGGGCGAGCAGGATCCCGGCCCCCGCCAGCAGCGCGAGGACGAGCAGCGCGGGCACCGCGCCGAAGCGGGTCATCAGCCAGCCTGAGAGGGGATAGCACAGCAGCCAGCAGGCGTGGCTCAGGGCGAATTGCGCGGCAAAGAGCGCCGGGCGATCCTCGGGGTGGGCCGAGCGGCGTAGCAGTCGGCCGGAGGGGGTCTGCACTGCGGAATAGCCGAAGCCGACCAGCAGCCACGCCAGCAGCAGCACGCCCCAGTGCAGGCCGGAGGCAAGGATGGCAGTTGCCAGCCCGAGCAGCGTCATCACCATCAGCCCAGCCCCCACAATCATGACCGGGCGGTCCGGCAGGCGGTCGAGCAGTCGCGGCAGCAGCAGCGCCGCGGCCATCGACCCCGCGCCGAAGGCGAACATCGTCCAGGCCAGTGCGCTCTCCGAAAGGCCGAGCGTGCCGCGCACCAACGCCACCGAGTTCACCAGCACCATCGCCCCTGCCGCCGCGACCGCGAGGTTCAGCGCCAGCAGCCCGCGCAGGCGCGGCGTGGGGAGGTAGATGCGGATGCCGCGGGTCGTGCGGTCGTAAATGCCGCGCGGCTCGGAGGCCTTGGGGCTCGGCAGCAGCACCGAGACCACCAGCAGCGCCGAAGCGACGAAGCCTGTGACGGTGCCGAGGAACAGCGTGTTGTAGCTCATCACCGCCAGCAGCAACGCGGCAAGCGTCGGGCTGACGATGTTCTCGAGGTCATAGGCGAGGCGCGAGAGCGAGAGGGCACGGGTGTAGCGCGCCTCCTCGGGCAGCACGTCGGGGATCGTCGCCTGGAACGTGGGGGTGAAGGCGGCCGAGGCCGATTGCAGCAGGAAGATCAGCACGTAGACCTCCCAGACCTCGGTGACGAAGGGTAGCGCCAGCGCACAGGCAGCGCGCACGAGATCGAGCGCCACCAGCAGCGCGCGGCGGTTCACCCGGTCCGCGAAAGCCCCGGCGATGGGCGCGATCCCGACATAGGCCACCATCTTGATAGTGAAGACCGTGCCCAGCACCATGGCCGCGCTGTCGCCGGCGAGATCGTAAGCCAGCAGCCCAAGGGCCACGGTGGCAAGCCCGGTGCCCAAAAGGGCCACCACCTGTGCGAGGAAGAGATGCCGGTAGGTGCGGTCTTTCAGGATGTCCAGCATGGGGACCTCAAAGGAAGCGGGTGATGGCCTTCAGCTCGGCCCGGTCGTGCTCGGAGCCCTCCGCATCGAGGCAATGGTCCACATGATCGTGGATCAGTGCCTGCTTCGCATTGCGGACGGCGCTCTCCACGGCCTGCAGCTGCGTCGCGACATCGAGGCAGGGACGTCCCTCCTCGATCATCGCGATGACCGAGCGCAGATGCCCCTCGGCGCGTTTCAGCCGGGTCACGAGCTTGGGGTGGCTTGCATGGCGATGCGGTTTTGTCATACTCATTTGTTAACCCCCCATGGGGGATAAGACAAGAAGGTCGAAAGTGACCCCGAGCAGGGACGTGATGCAGGCGAGACGACGGATAAGTTGCACGGAATGGGTGCGGGCCAGCCTGGCCGCGCTGCTTTGCCTGTGCTTCGCGATCTGGTCGCTGCAGCCCGTCACCTCCCATGTCCCGAACATCCTGACGGTCCTGCAGGACCATGCCGAGATGATCGAGACCCATGGCCACAGCCACGGGCTCGAGGAAGACATCGCCTGGGCGATGCATGGACACAGCCATGACGTCGCCGACCACGACCACAGCCCGGCCATGCTCATGCGCTCGCCCTCTGTTGAGGTCGATGCGATGGTGGCCGAGGCGGAGGCGCCTGCGCTTCCAAGCTGGGCCGCGGGTCCAGTCTATCTTCACGAAAGGCCTCCGCGCGCTTGATCGCCTGCCGCCCTTGCGGCGGCCCACACCTGATCAATCGCTACAATCGGAGACTACCATGACCGCAGTCCATCGGGACGCGCGCCCTGCCACTTTGCGCAGGCCGCTGCTCCTGACCTGTCTTGCCCTGCTCGCGCTTTGCGCCTCGCAGGCCGCCGCCCACAATGTCACCGCCGGTGACGCGGGCTATATCCAGGAAATCTGGGGGGTGAACCTCATCCCCTTCGCCTATCTCGGGGCCAAGCACATGGTCACGGGATACGACCACATCCTGTTCCTCCTCGGCGTCGTCTTCTTCCTATACCGGATGCAGCACGTCGCTATCTACGTGAGCCTCTTCGCCATTGGCCATTCGACGACCATGCTTCTGGGCGTCTACTTCGGCTGGAACGTCAACGCCTACCTCATCGACGCCATCATCGGCCTGTCGGTGGTTTATAAGGCGCTCGACAACCTCGGCGCCTACCAGCGCTGGTTCGGGTTCCAACCCAATACCAAGCTCGCGACGCTGATCTTCGGCTTCTTCCACGGGCTCGGCCTCGCCACGAAGATCCTCGACTATGACATCGCCTCCGAGGGGCTGGTGCCCAACCTGCTTGCCTTCAACGTCGGCGTCGAGCTCGGGCAGATCCTCGCCTTGTCGGTGATCCTCATCGCCATGGGCTGGTGGCGCCGCCAGACGGGCTTCTGGCGCCATGCCTACACCGCCAACGTCGTCATGATGTCCATGGGCTTCATCCTCATGGGCTACCAGCTCACCGGCCTCTTCGTCGCCGCCTGATTTCAAAGGAGTTTCCAATGTACAATACGCAAAAACCGACCGCCGAAGAGCTGCCGAGCTCGGCACAGCTGCTGAAGTCCACCATCATCGCGGCGGGCGCCGCGGCAGCCATCCTGGTGACCGAGGTGCTTCCGGCCGAATACGGCATCGACCCCACGCGCATCGTCGGGGTGCTTGGCCTCACAGAGATGGGCGAGATCAAGACCCAGCTCGCCGAAGAGCGCGAAATGGACATGCAGATGGACGCCGAGGCCGAAGACCAGTCGAGCCTGATGCAGGACATCCTCGGCCTCTTCGTCGGCAGCGCCCATGCGCAGGAAGCCGAGGCCTGGCGCGACGAGGTCAAATTCACGCTCGAGCCCGGCGAGTCCGCAGAATGGAAAATGGTCATGACCGAAGGGCAGACCGCCTTCTACAGCATGACCGTGACCGGCGGCCGGGTGAACTACGACATGCATGGTCATGGCGGCGGCAACAACGTCACCTATGAGAAGGGCCGCGGCTCGACCGGCTCCGAGGGCAGCTTTGACGCGGCCTTCGACGGCGATCATGGCTGGTTCTGGCGAAACCGCGACAACGCTGACGTCACGGTGACGCTGCAGCTGCGCGGCGAATACCAAGAGCTCAAAGACGAAAGCTGATCGCATCGCGCCGGGGGGCCCACGCTCCCCGGCGTTCGCTTTTCCAGGGACACTCTCATGCTCAAGAATTTCGCAGCGGCGCTGCTCATCTTCACGGCCGCTTCCGGCCAAGGCTGGGCTCACTCCGAGGGCCATGGCATCATTGACGCCAAGATCGCCCGCGTCACCGCCGTCGGCGCGGCGGGCTACTTCACAGTCGAAGACGTCGGCAAACCCTGGGGCCTTCTGCCGACAAGCTGGCGCGGCCTCTCCATCGTGCAGGCCGAGCTCATCGCCGAGGTTGATGGCGATTTCGTCGTGGGGGTGACCAATCCGGAGACGGATGAGCTGCTCTACATTCTCGTCGGATCGGAAGGCAGCGTGCTCGACGCCAACTTCACCGGCAGCTTTCCCTGCGTGTGGGACAAGAAATCCCTTGATAGGGCTGTGAGCGGGGAATGATCCGCTGAACGCAAAGGAACGCACTATTCGGTTCTCCATTACCATTGCCCTCATCCTGCTGCTCTCGGCGGTGGGGCTGACTTATGAAATCGCCGCAGGCCGCGTGCTCGCGCCCTTCTTCGGCACCTCGCTGCTGACCTGGACCAGCGTCATCGCAACCGTCCTTGGAGGCTTCTCGCTCGGCAGCGCTCTGGGGGGCTTCATCGCCGAACGCCCGCGCGCGATGGCGCTCGGCAACGTCCGAAACGCGCTGGTGGCGACGGCGGTGCTCATGGCGGTCTCGCCGACATTGCTCGGGCTGCTGCATGCCTGGGGTGCGCGTGGCACCGGCGGCATGCTGCTGACCGTGATCCTCGTCTTCTTTCCGGCTTCGGTCTTCGTGACACTGCCGTCGCCTCTGCTGGCCAAGCTGGCCATCGAAGCGCGACCGGGCCGCGAGGGCTCGTCGCTGGGGATCGTTCTGGCCGCCGGATCCGTGGGCGCGATCTTCGGTGCCATCCTCGCCGGGTTCGTGACGCTGCCGCTGATCGGATCGACCGCGACCTTCGCTGCCTGCGGCGCGGCGGCGCTACTGTGCTTGCCATTCCTGCGGAGCGGAGCCGCTGACCGGGGGGAGCAGAACAGGGTTGTCTCCTTCTCGGCGGCCGGCTTCGTGGCCTTCGCGGGTCTGGCCGGCGCGCCGGCCTGCGAGTACGAGTCTGGCCTCTCCTGCCTGCACATTGCGAAGAGCGGCCCCGAGGTCCTGCTCGTCTCGGATGGAACCATACAGGCCGCCGAGTGGGCGTCTGCCGCTGAGCCCAAGGCGGCTGCGGGTGAGCTCGTCCTGCCCTATACGCAGTGGCTCTGGAACCGCCTCGATCATGACTTGGGCCCGGCGCCTTCGGTGCTCTTTGTCGGTGGCGGCGGCTACACCCTGCCGACCGAGCTTCTCGCTTCGCGCCCCGAGGCGCGAGCGACCGCCGTCGAGATCGACCCGCTCGTGACCCGGGTCGTGGAAGATAACCTGCCGCGGGCGGGCCGGATGATTGCGCGCACAGGGTACGACGAAGGCACCGAGGCCGCCGGCGGGCGGCTTGGTCACGTGCATGCGGATGGGCGGGTCTACCTGAACGAGACGGACCGTCGGTTCGATGCCGCGGTGATGGACGCCTTCTCCTCGGGCTCGGTCCCGGCCCACCTCGTGACGCTCGAGACCTTCGAACGTCTGCGCGGCATCGTGGATGGGCCGATCTATGTGAACCTGATCGACAAGCCTGACGGCCCGCTTGCGCGCGGCGTCAATGCGATCCTGCGCGAGCTCTACCCGCATGTGGAGGCGATCCGCGGCCCGATCAGCGATCGAGGCCGAGGGAACGTCCTTCTCGCAGCGTCGCGCACACCGCTGACCGCACTCGACAGTCTGCCGGAAGACTACCAGTACATCCAACTCTCGGATGCCCGCGCCTTCACCGATGATCGCGGCTGGGTCGGGCATCGGTAGGCGCACCCGGGGGCACTCCGGTGGTCAGCCTCCATTGGCGATGGCTGACGGGGTCAAAGGTGATCAGTTCGGACCTACCTTTCCGCAGTCCATCGGGGAGCGCGCGGTTGAGACCGGGCCGGATATATTGCGCTAAGCGCCAAAACGTTTCTGTGCCGCAGCGATGTTCTTGAAGCTGCGCGTTCCGGCCGGCCAGCGCTGCGCCTGCTGCATTGTGCCCATCAGAGAGTTCCAGGGACGCTGAGCTGTGGCGCCAGCATTCGCCCAGCCGGTTCGCTGAACGCGTTGCGCCTGTTGGCCTTCCGTTGCTCAACCGCCTCTGGCATCTTGAGCGAGAAAGACCGAGCCCTCCTTGCCAAGGGCAGCAAGCACGCCTCTGCAAGGACCTGAAAGGAGCCACCGATGACCCTGACACGACGCAGCATGATGAGCGCCCTCGCGAGCTTCACGGTTTCAGTCCCGCTTGGAGTTCGGGCGCAGGCCGCACCGGCGATCCATGTCCTCAAGGACCCGAATTGCGGGTGTTGCACGGGTTGGATCGAAATCCTGCGCCGTGAGGGGTTCACCGTTACCACCGAGGACAGCTTCGGCACGCTTTTGATGCGCCACAAGCTCGACAAGGGCATTCCGCAGGACATGACCTCCTGCCACACCGGCGAGATCGAAGGCTACATGATCGAAGGGCACGTGCCCGCGGCCGACATCCGCAAGCTCCTCGGGGAGCGCCCCGAGGCCATCGGCCTCGCCGTGCCCGGCATGCCGTACGGATCGCCCGGCATGGGCCCCGAAACCGAGCGCGAAGCCTATGACGTCATCCTGATCGGAAAGGATGGGAGCACAGAGGTCTTCACCAGGTACCCGGCCGCCTGAGCAGAGGTCTCTCCTCTGCAGTCCCCGCTCAGTCGTATCTGGTGTCTAAGCCAAAGCGGCGTTCTGCACCCGTAGCCGAATGTCAAACAGCTCACGTGCTTCCGCGCATCCCTGCTAGTCTTCGGCCAGTGTTGCGGCGCCATAGCCTTCTGCCAGAACCGACCCTTGTCGGGCCTTGGTTGCCCTGACCCCGCAAAACGTCGCGCTCACGATCCTCCTTTTCCAAGCCAAACACGGCGATGCCCGCTTGATCCAGATCATGGACCTTCCAGCGCTGGAATCCTGCATGCTTGGGCTCCCGGCGGATCAATGCCCGGGGAGACATGACATCAGAGCGGCCTTCACTGCGCCGCCGAGGAGAATGAAAATGAAACTCAGCACATTTCCGGCGCTCCTACTCGCATCCACCGTCGCCCTTGCGGGCGCTGTTTGGGCTCACGAAGCGGGTCAGGGATGGGGTGGCCAGGGCATGATGGGCAACCCTTCCGGAGGGTATGGCGGAGGTGGCTATGGTCACGGCCAGGGCATGATGCAGGGGCAGATGCCACAGGGCGGCTATGGACAGGGCATGATGCAGGGTCAAGGCAGCCCGGCTGACATGATGGGCGGACAACGTCCCATGTATCCGCAGCGCTCACCTCAGCAGAATAATGGAAATTTCGGACCCGGGATGATGAATGGCCAGCCCCCGATGTTTCCCGGTTCAAGCTACATGGACCGCGACATGATGAACGAGATGATGCACCCCGGCCAATTTCGAGATGGGCAGGGTTACATGGACTTAGGACAGATGTTCCAAAGCATGGAGAGCAATTTTGCGGACGCAGACTCCGACGGCGATGGCGTGCTTTCAGCAGAAGAGTTCGAACAGCTCCACCTCATCATGGTTCGGCCCGTTCTTAGTGACAGATTCCAGGCTCTCGACGAAGACGGGAGTGGTTCGTTGAGCACGGACGAGATGGCTGCGCCCGGCCATATGATGGACCGCATGCGCCGGTTCTGGGGTGGGAGCCAAGACAACTGACTTCAGGCTGTTTTGCCGCTGAAAAGCTGCTGGCCCAGAGAGGTACCTGGGCTGGCTGACGTTGACGCGAGAGGCGACAGATCCTCCCATTTCGGGGAGTTTATGGTTCCGTTGCTTGTACAGTGCGAAGACGGGCGGGCGCCGGTGAAATGCGCGTCTGCCCGCCACGGCGAACGGCGGAACATTCGAGCAGACGGCTCCCGGCCTTCTTGACGAACACCGATGGCATCATTTTCAGAAGGCCTTTCGTGCCGGCGTTGCCTGCGTGTGCCGTAAATTGGCTGCCCACTCCTGCACCCCCCGCATGCAGGTTCACTTTTTCGGGAACCCTCCAGCGCTGGAAGGCCGTTGAGACTGAAAGCGACAAGCATGGAGGTGCCGATGACCTATTCCCGTTTCGCCCTCATGATCCTCGCCTCGACGGTGATCATGTTCGGGCTGATGTATCTCAACACCTACGCTTTCGAGCATGTCTTCTTCAGCGAGACCCGCGTCTATATGGCGATCGTCATGGG
>JBLXGS010000026.1:0-8063 GCA_048381755.1 Roseobacteraceae bacterium | reverse complement strand
ATCATGACCTCCGAGCGGGCCGGCATCGAGGACGCAAGGGTGCGCAAACTCGCCGACGGCATTGCCACGGCCCAGAAGAAGGAGATCGCTGAAATGCGCGCGTTGATCGCCGATGTCTCCGCCGGAAACGTGGTGGGCGAGGTTTACGAGGACCCGCCCGCGCAGCAAGGCACGCTGCAGGATGCGCTCAGCAACACGCTCCTGTCGACGCTCGATCCGGCACCGCTGACCCCCGAAGAGGCAGGGGATGCGTTGCCCGAGGGTGAGACTTGCTCCTTCCGCCGTACCCGCACCGAAGACCCGGTGCTGATAGCCGCCGCCGATGGCAGCGCAGCCGTCACCAAGCTCAACGGCGTCATTCTGCCGCTGGGTGCAGGCGACACCGAAAGCAGCTACAGCACCGAGGGGCTCCAGATGGCGGTCGAGCCGGTCGATGCGCCGCGCTCAGACAGCCAGCTGACCTTCCGACTTACCCCCGGCCCCGAGGCGATCTACCGCGGATTCTGGTCCTGCAGCGGCTAAGGTCTCGTTGCCACGCCTTCCATCGCGCTGCTCCTAATCGGACTCGGAAGCGGGAACATCCGCAGGACAAAGGGTTTGGCTCCCATTGCGTGGGGGCCACCCACACCTTTCACGCGTCCGCAGGAACGGAAAGCCCGAACCGGCGACCGGGCGGCAGAAAGTTGCCTGACGGAAAAGTGTTTCAGGCTGACAGTGCGCGGCGCTTGCTATGAGAGCACCGCGATGCGTAACTCTCGCCCATGCTGGAAAAGATTCGAGTCATTTTGATCTTTTGTGCCGTGGCGCTCGTCATGGCCGGAATGACTCTTGGTCCGGCAAATGCGGCGACAATGATCTCATGCGAGGCAGAGGCTGCGTCGGCTTCTGACCATTTGCAGCCTCACGCAGAGCAGCATGCTCAGATGCCTCACGAGGTCCACGACGAGGCGGAGTCTTCGACGGGTCACCAGGCCGAGCACTGTTCGAGCCATGCGTGCATCTTCGGGATCTCGGAAAGTTCTTATGCCCCGTCGGAAGGCTTGGTTGAGAAGCGCTTGGCCAGAGAGCCATTTGCATCCTCGCTTGTGCCCCTCGCGAGCCCCGATGGGCTGCGGCGACCTCCTCGCGCCTGAACATCCTTTCTGACACCGCGGCTCTCTTGGGCCGCGCAATGAAGATGTTCTGAACGCGGGACCTATCCCATGAAAATTCTGCATGCGGCTTTCTTGCCGCTGCTCGCTGCGGGCTGCGCGTCCGTGGCCGAGCTTGATGCCTCGCCGACGCTTGTCGCGGCGACCAATTCCGGCATGACCGCACTCGCCGAGGCGGGTCCGACTGTCACCTACACACGTCATGCCATCGAAGAGCCCGGCGACTGGCGCGCCCTGAATGACGCCCAGTCGGAGGAAAGCCGATGAGGGGCGCGACACTTCCGGCTCTTGGAGCTGTCCTGCTTCTCGCGGCATGCGGTGACGCAGCCCTGAGACAAAGCTCCAGCGCGCCCCGTGCAGGTTTTGCCTCTGTAGAGGCAGGGAGCCGCAAGGCTCTGGGCTCGGCTCCCGCATGGCACCTCTCTGCCGCCGAGATCGAGGCAAACGCATCGCGCGTCCATGCGCTGATCAACGGCAAGACGATCAGCGCGGACACCGCAGTACAGGTGGCACTCATCAACAACCGGGCACTGCAGGCCAACTTCGCTGATCTTGGTCTTTCTTCCGCCGAGCTCTGGGAAGCAGCGATGGGCCCGGTCCCCTCGGTGGGCGTGTCGGTGTCGGGGCTGGCCGGCGATGTGTCCCGGTCTCTCGAAGCGACGCTGATCAACTCGTTGCTTGACCTCGCGACCACACGCTCCCGGACCGAGATCGCTGCGATCCGCTTCCGACAGGCAGAGCTCGCGGCGCTTTCCGAAACCATCGCGCTCGCCATTGAGACCCGGCGTGCCTGGATCGAAGCTGTGGGGGCTTTCGAAGCCGCCGCTCTGATCGGTCAGGCGCAAGGTACCGCAGATGCCGGGTCGGAGCTGGCCGCGCAACTCGGCCGGACTGGCGCGATGAGCAAGGCGGATCAGGCGCGCGAACATGCCTTTACCGCCGAACTCGCGGGTGAGCGCAGCGCCGCCAGGCTCGAGGCACAACTCGCTAAGGACCGTCTCATGCGGCTTATGGGGCTCTGGGGCAGTGGCACGACTTTCTATGTGCCTGACGCCCTGCCGTCCCTGCCGGGCCGGCCCCGTGCTTCGGCGGATATCGAACGCATGGCCCTGGCGAACCGCGTTGATCTGGCGGCGGGCAAGCTCGATCTGCAGGCCGTTGCGCTCGACTACAAGCTGAGCGGCGAGACGCGGATGATTTCCGATGTCGCGCTTGCGGCCGGGCTCGAGCTCGAACGCGCGGACGATGAGACCGAAAGAAGCCCAGTGCTGGAAGTGGACTTCGAGATCCCACTCTATGATACCGCCGGTCTTGTCTCGAAGCGCGGCCAGATGGCTTACCTGCAGGCTGCCAGCATGCTTGCACAGACCGCTGTCGATGCGCGTGCCGAGGCGCGCATGGCCTACCGCTCGGTCACCGGACGCCACGCCGTCGCGCGCCATTGGCGGGACGAGGTTATGCCGCTCCGCAGGCAGATCGATGAAGAGGCCCTGCTGTCCTACAACGGGATGCTTACCTCGACGTTCGAACTACTGGAAGACGCGCGTGAGGGGCTCGATGCGCGTCTCTCCACCGCAGAGGCCAAGCGCGACTACTGGCTCGCCGAAACTGATGTCACCGCCGCGATCTGGGGGGGCGACGTCGGCGCATCCTCCGAAGAGGAGGACGAAGAATGATGAACCGCAGACAACTTCTGGGTGCCGGCATCGGCGCGGGGGCGACCCTCGCCTCGGCAGCTATGGCCCAAACCCGCTTTCGCGATCTGCCCGAGGCGGCGAGCACCGAGAGCCCCTATACCCAGGTGCCAGAGCGTCCGGGTGTCGGACCGGACTACAATCCGGTTGTCACCCTAAATGGTTGGTCCCTGCCTTTCCGCATGAACGGCAACGTCAAGGAATTCCATCTGATTGCCGAACCGGTCGAACGCATCATGGCCGACGGGATGATCGCGCGTCTCTGGGGCTACAACGGTCAGTCCACTGGCCCCACGATCGAGGCGGTGGAGGGCGAACGGGTCCGCATCTACGTGACCAACCGGTTGCCCGAGCACACCTCGGTCCATTGGCACGGGCTGATCCTGCCATCAGGCATGGATGGGGTGGGCGGTCTCAGCCACCCGGGGATCCCACCGGGCAAGACCTTCGTCTACGAGTTCGATCTCACGAAATCCGGCACCTTCATGTATCACCCTCACGCCGACGAGATGGTGCAGATGGCGATGGGGATGATGGGGCTTTTCATCGTCCACCCGCGCGATCCCGAGTTCATGCCTGTCGACAGGGATTTTGCCTTCCTTCTGGCGGCCTACGACATCGATCCCGGGACCTATATCCCGCGCGTGGCCGAGATGACGGATTTCAATCTCTGGACTTTTAACAGCCGGATTTTCCCCGACATCGACCCGCTGGTCGCGGCGAAAGGCGACCGGGTGCGCGTGCGCGTGGGGAACCTCACGATGACCAATCACCCGGTCCACATGCACGGCTACGATTTCGAAGTCACCTGTACGGATGGCGGTTGGGTACGCCCCGAAGCCCGCTGGCCCGAGGTGACCATCGACATCCCCGTCGGCGCCATGCGCGCCTATGAGTTCGACGCCGTGCATGAGGGCGATTGGGCACTGCATTGCCACAAGTCGCACCACACGATGAACGCGATGGGACATGAGCTTCCGACCGTCATCGGCGCCGACAAGCGACGGCTGACGGAAATGGTGCGCCGCCAGCAGCCCGGCTACATGCCGATGGGCACCGCGGGCATGGCGGACATGGGCGAGATGTCCATGGAAATTCCCGAAAACACCATCCCCATGATGACCGGTTGGGGACCTCACGGGCCGCTTGAGATGGGCGGCATGTTCACCGTGATGAAGGTGCGCGAGGGGATCGAGGCAGGCGATTACAGCGATCCCGGCTGGTACGAGAATCCCCCCGGCACGCAGGCCTACGAATGGACCGGCGAACTTCCGGACCACGCATCCAACACCAGCCCCAAAACCCTTCTCACGCCGCGCGGCGGCGTGAGGCAGGGCTGACTTATTCGAGCACAGGAGGACCAAAGCTCATGAAGAAAGCACTACTCACACTCGCGACCCTGCTCGCGCCCACCTTCGTATCGGCTGCCGGGCAGCACGCCGGTGGTCACGACGACGATCATGGCCCGATGAAGGGCCACGCCATGGCGCTTGGCTCGACCGCCGAAGGCGAGCCCACGCGCACGGTCGAGATCGTGATGAACGAGGACTACGACGCGGACTCCGTCTACGTCTTCGACAAGAAGGAACTCGACTTTGCCGCTGGCGAGACCGTGCGTCTGCACATCATCAACGCCGGCGAAGAAGTCCATGAGTTCGTCATGGACACCGCCGCAGCCAATGCTGAGCACAAGGAACTTATGGCGAAGTTCCCGGAGATGGAGCACGACGATCCCAACTCCGTCCGCCTTGAGCCGGGCCAGGAGGCCGAGATCCTCTGGACCTTCGGCGAACCCGGCACCTTCGAATTCGCATGCCTTCTGCCCGGCCACTATGAGGCCGGCATGCATGGCCCCCTCACAGTCAACTGATCCAAGCGGAGACATCCCATGAAACTTCTTTCGATTGCGGCTGCACTCGTCCTTTCGGCGACCACAGCGTTCGCCCAGAGCGAAGATGGCATGAGCACCGGCACGGTGACCAAGGTCGACACCAAGTGGAACAAGGTGACCATCGATCACGGTCCCCTGGAAAACCTCGACATGCCCGCGATGAAGATGGTCTTCGTCGTTGCGGATGCCGCGATGTTGGAAGGATTGGCAGAAGGCACTGAAGTCCGGTTCACCGCTGACCGGGTCAACGGCAAGCTGACCGTCACCGAGATGGAACAGCAGTGATGATAGCTCCCGCGCTGGCTCCGGTCGGCGCGGGATGCTCCGCCCAAAGGGACCGGTTCGTCACGAAGGTTCGCCGCAGCGCGGCGAACTGCAGAAGATCACGCACACAGGTGGTCTGATGCCGCATCGCCGCAAGGCTGCGCCGAGCCCCTCTACGACCTTGAGAGTAGAGGTTTAACGCCTCGTGGCGTCACGGGTGCGTGATCGTGCTACTGAGCTGGCTTTACCGAACCGCGCCGGAACAAGCTGAATTGGAAGGATTGGGTCGCACCGCCCGGCGTCCGGTGAATGTGATGTCGCTGGTTCACCAGACTGAATTCGTGTCCCAGACATTCCACCAGCGTATCCGGGCTGTATCGGACCACTGGCAGACCGCTGCATTTCTCGGGGCCGTCGAGAGCGAATGTCGCCAGCATCGCCCATCCTCCGGTCGGGACTGCAGCCTTCATGGCGGCAAGATAGGCTGCGCGATCCCGCGGATCGGTCAGAAAGTGAAACGTGGCCCGGTCGTGCCAGAGGGTATAGTGTCGTTCGGGTTGCCATCCGGTGATGTCGGCAGCGATCCACTGGACTTGTTCGGCGGCGGCGCCGAGCCGCTTCCGTGAGACCTCCAACGCCTTCTCGGAGAGATCGAGGACGGTCAGGTCGGTGAAGCCGCGGTCGAGCAGAGCATCCACCAGGTTCGAGGCGCCGCCACCGATATCGACGACCGCCGCCTTGCGGTTGACGCCAGCCCTCTCGATCATCTCGAGAGAGATGGTTGGGGCGTCCTGATACCAGCTGACCTCGGATTCATCCTTCGTCGCGTAGACGCGTTCCCAATGATCGTTCATTCCGTCCCCCGGTTTTCTCCGAGATTATATCAGCGGGCGCGCCCGACGCACCTGTCCAGTTCAGGTGCCGAACATGGTATCTTCAACGATCCAAACGAGATGATGCGCCCGCAGCGAACGGCAGCAAGGTCCGCAGTTGGCGAGTTCAGCGCCGGCTTGGCGAACGGCCAGGTTTCTAGAACGGGCGTCGGTGCTGACCGGAGCGATCGGCTTCTCCGAGCCCTTCGTCACGCTCCGCGTGGCCCGAAAAGGATCACTGCTGCGCCGATCAAGCACAGGCAGGCACCGGCGGCATCCCAGATGTCTGGCCGCTGGCCTTCAGCGCCCCACATCCAGAAAAGTGACGCGGCGATGTAGACGCCGCCGTAGGCGGCGTAGGCCCGACCGGCGAAACCGGCCTCGACCTGCGCCAGAAGCCAGCCGAATAGCGCGAGGCTCACAATCCCCGGCAGCAACCAGAGGATCGAAGCTCCGCGCCACCACGCCCAGATGGCAAAGCATCCGGCGATCTCGACCAAGGCAGCGAGCGGATAGATCAACGTGGCCGGCACTAGGAAACGGGCCTGTCGTGATCGGATAGACATGCATCGTGGTCGCGTAGAACCTCAAGGATACGGCAGTTGGCGACCCGGTCAGTCCTGCACTCGCTGAGCATCCGTTTCAGTTCGACGCGGAGCGCTTCAAGACGGGCGATGCGCGCCTCGACTTCGCCTAGTTGTTTCTGAGCGACTGCATCGACCTGCGCGCATGACCTTTCTGGGCTATCAGAGAGGTCCAGAAGTTCTCGTATGGACTCGAGCGAAAAGCCGAGTTGTCGAGAGTGCCGGATGAACGCGAGGCGATCGAGTTCCAGCGCCCCGTAGCGTCGCTGGCCACCCGCGCTCCGCCCGGGTTTGAGCATCAAGCCAATCTGTTCGTAATAGCGGATCGTCTGCACCTTGGTGCCGGTCCGCTTTGCCAGAGTCCCAATGGACAACATGAGCGCGTCTCCTTTCGTCGCTGGGGCGTCTTGTCCCCCGTCGTCCAAGCTGCGGAAAACCTCTTCGCCGGCTTGAACCTATAGTGGCTGTAGGTCGTATATCGAGTTCCGATCGGAGAATCACGACGGAGAAACGTCATGGCAGACGGGAGCGCGGGACAACGCGAGTGGCGTGTGACGGGCATGGATTGTGGGGCATGCGCCGCCAAGGTGCGCGGCGCGGTCGAGCGCCTGCCTGGCGTCGAGGATGTCGATGTGGCGCTGATGGCCGAGCGCCTGCGACTAACGCTAGATGAGACGCAGACCTCGCCCGAACGGATCGAGGTGGCTGTGCGTGGCGTCGGCTTCGGAATCGCGCCCAAGGGCGCACGGCCAGAGAGGCCCAAGGGCGGCTTTGTCCTGCCGGATGGAGCCTTTCCGGATGCGGTGGAGGCCGTGGAAATCGACAGCGAGCTGGAGGAGATCACTGGGCCCGCCGATGGTGCGCCGACCTCCTGGTTGAAGACCTCCAAGGGTCGCCTCGTGCTCGGAACCGGCGCACTGCTCGCGGCAGCCTGGGTGTCACGGCTCGTCCTGCCGGCTGAGATCGCGCATTGGGCGTTCGTTCTGGCGACACTGGTCGGGATCGTGCCCGTGGCGCAACGCGCCTTCGCCATGACGCGGTCCGGCATGCCCTTCACGATCGAGATGCTGATGTCCATCGCCGCGGTCGGCGCGCTGGCGATCGGCGAACCGGAAGAGGCGGCGCTCGTCGTCTTCCTCTTCGCTGTGGGTGAGCTCCTGGAAGGCGTCTCTGCGGGCAAGGCGCGCGACAGCATTCGCGCACTCTCGAAGCTCGTGCCGAAGACGGCACGGCTCGAAGTGGGCGGCAAGACCCGGGAGATCGCGGTCGAGAGGCTCCAGTTGGGCCAGGTCGTGCAGGTTCGCCCCGGCGACCGCGTTCCCTGCGACGGCGAGGTGATCGATGGCACGTCGAGTGTCGACGAAAGCCCGGTAACCGGCGAGAGCGTCCCGAGCCTCAAGGAGCCGGGCGCGGAGGTCTTCGCCGGGTCGATCAACACCGAAGCTCTGCTGCGCGTGCGGGTGTTGAGGTCGCCCGAGGACAACACCATCGCCCGCATTGTCCGCCTCGTGGAAGAGGCCGAGAGCGCCCGCGCGCCGACCGAGCGCTTCATCGACCGGTTCAGCCGGGTCTACATGCCCGCTGTGGTCGGGGTCGCTGTTCTCGTC
>JBLXGS010000025.1:0-78492 GCA_048381755.1 Roseobacteraceae bacterium | reverse complement strand
ATGACCATCAATGTAAGGGGGTCATTTTTGGACGCCGATCACCCCGCTACGGGGTCAGTTTTCCATGCCTGTTCACAATCATGCCACCTCCGTCACCTTCGCCCGCCCGGCGAGGGCGTAGAATTCTTCAAGCGTCTCAGTTCGATAGGCGTCGAGCCACAGCCCGTTCTGCTTGGCCATCTTCAGGCGTGCGTCGGTCATGTCGATGCTGGGCAGCAAGTAGAAGTCGCGCGGCGCGTCGTTGGTCTCGTTCATCCGCACAGCAATCGTGATGTCCGGAACGAGGCCGGTGTCGAGCCGGATGTGCCAGCGCAAGGATCCAGCTGCCGTCGCCTGGCAGCGGGCCAGAACGACCGACACCGTGAATTCATCATTCATGCGCAGCAGCTGCGTGTCGGGGGCCTGCACTACGCGACCTCCCTGGGCGGCCACGCCCGCGATGATCTCCTCAACGACCTGGGGGTGGGCCGCGCGCAGCGCCTTGTTAATCTCGATGTAGCGGTAGTCTCGCTCTGGCTCATAGCCGATGAGGCGATAGGCGCGCAGCAGGCTGCCAAACCGACTACGATAAGCGCTGGACGAGGGCAGATCGTTCTCCTCGTCGATAATCAGCCCGGACAGCAGGCCCTGTCGTTTCAGGATCGCCCGCAGGGCATCGAGCAACTCCTCGTCCGAGAAATGGCGGCTGCGGGCATCCACGATTTCCCGCGCGCGCAGAAACAGCGCTTTGTCGACGATGGCAGGATAGGCGCCCTCGGCCCGGATCCACATGTCCCGTGGTTTCACGACACGGCGCTGCTTCAGCTTGAACGACACCTTGTTGAAGACGTTGTTCCCGATGTATTTTCGTTGGTCAGAACCTGATGGACCGTCGCCCGGGTCCACGGTCGGTCGAGATCGGTGCGGCGTCCTTCGCAGTTCAGAACCTCCGCGATCTCGCGCTCGGGCCGCCCCTCATTCACGAAAATCTCGTACATGCGCTGGACGACCCGCTGTTCCTCCTCGGGGCCGGGGACCAGGATCACGCGGTCGGTCTGCAGGCTCTTCTGCTCGCCGCGCGACAGCTCACCCTTCGGGTTGCCGTGCTCGTCGATCAACACGCGCCGCAGCTCGTATCCGGCCGCGCCGCCTTGGCGATATCCAAGCTCTACCAGGCGGCATTGCCCCGCAAAAACCTTCACCGAAAGCTCACGGCTGTATTCGCCGGCCATGACGCGCTTGACGGTCTTCAGAAGGTTAGAGCCGATGCTGCCATCGTTCTCGAACTGCTCGCCACAGTAGCGGACCCTGATGCCGGCGCGGGAACAGACGTGCTCATGGTATGCGCCCTCATCGGCGTCCTGAAACCGGCCCCAGCGACTGACGTCATAGACGAGGATCGCTTTGAAATCGGCAAGGCCGGATTGGACGTCGGCCATCAGTTTCTGCAGTGCCTCGCGTCCGTCGAGCCGTAATCCCGATCGGCCGGAGCCCTCAAACGTACGCAGAATGGTCAGGCCACGGGCCTCGGCATAACTGCGAATGACATCGAGCTGGTTCTCGGTGGAGTACTTCTGGTGATCGGTCGACATCCGCACATAGGCGACGGCCGGCACATCCTTCTCAGGGTGCACCTCGTGCTTATCGGAATGGGTCGCCCAACGACCGCTCACATGCGTATCTCCTCATTATTCCGGGCAAATCCATCGCTCCCGTCGGAATCAACGGCTGAATTCTTCGCGTCCATGTAAAGCGAAGGAGGGTGGAATGTCGTTTCCGAAAAAGGGCAAGTTCTTTCCAGGGGAAAACGGATATAACGGAAAAGCGGAGCAGTTAACGAATGGCGGTTTCGTCGAAGAAATCGCGTCGTCGTTGCAACGGTCGCTGGGAGATAGTCGGGCGGGCGTGAAGACCGTGGCGGCCTGGACGGGTGCCAACGAGAAAACGGTGAAGAACTGCTTGTCGGGCACCTACGGTCCGAACGGTGCGCACCTTATCGCGCTGGCGCGCCACTCCGACGAGGTGCTCTCCACGTTTTTGGCCATGGCGGGGCGCGAGGATCTGATGGTGGCCATCAAGCTCTCGGCGGCCGAAGATGCGCTTTCGGATCTACTTGATGCGGTGCGTAGGCTTGGTAGTGACGACCCAAGCAACTGATTTAGCGAACGATTTTCAGAACACTTACCTGAAGTGCCTGGCTAGACAACGCTTTGCGATTGTGGAAGGCGCTCGAAAAATGGGCGCCTTTCACAACATCATGAAGCTGTGCTTTTTTCGGAAATGCTTCGCAAGATTTTTGGACTTCACCAGAGTATTGCATTCCGGACATTCTATCATATCGTCTTCAGGGAATTCAAAGGTTTCCGGGAATTTGATTGGAGCCAAAATTTTGAAAGAGTGCATTTCGTCTTAAATCCAGTGGATAAATGTGCACGCGGGATCAAAAACCGCGATCCGGCCGGCTAAAAATCCTGCGCTGTTCTTTATGAGTAGAATGAAATTGTGCTTCTCGCCCGTTTGAACACTTATTAAAGTTGTTTCATTGAACAGAGAAGTTTCGGCCTCTGTCACAACTCCGACAATGAAACCGTCCTGCGTACTGCTCGCGGGAAGCTTGTAGTCGGAGGCCAGCGAGCTGCGTGTTTTCGACTTTGCACCGGAGCCGGTATCCATGCACCCATGCTTGTACCATGGTGGCTCGAGCGGTGGATCGATCCAAACGCTTCCACCGTTGTGACGGATAAAAAAGACGCGGTCACCACATTCAGGGCAGTCAGTTTGGAAGCAAGAGCTTTCGTTGCTCGAAAGATAACCCGTAAAATCATTGCCAGACGAGTAACCACCTCCAGAACTGCAGCCGCCGAACGGATGGATGGGAATACATCTCCCTCCGACATATCGAAACTCCACGGGTTGACCGCAGCGGCTGCAAGTCGACATAAATCCCCCAAATGTATGGCGTCAGCTCCTTTAGTTTTGCTTTAAGTCTTCGTCGGTGACCAGTCCTGATGCTTTGCTGAGCGTCCTCGGATTAGAAACCTCTTTTGTGCCTCCTGCCTCAAGACAGCACTTCAGGACCTGATGTCTGCAAGAATTGCGCAGCAATTCGCGCCTGACACGCCGGGTCCGACACAGTCACGAGAGAGAGTTGGTCGCCGGAGTCATTTGCTCCGCCATTTACATGTTTAATTTCATGGAAATATTGGGAAAAACGGCTTACGTTCCGAGTCCGTCTGCCCAATGCTCCCCAAGAAGTGTTCGAGCATGAAACGGAATGTGCCGATCCGGGTTTGTTTCTCGCCAGTGATTTGCGCGCACCTTCCGATCGTCGAAATCGCCGCGATACATGGGGGTGGCGGAGGACCGTTCAGCGAGCGTTGCTGGATTGGAGTTGTCGGACTCATCGATCTTCGCCTTCGTGCAGGCGTCTAAGAGCCGCGTGAGCCTCGGCGCTCGGGCACGACGGCAGGCATCGGCTCATAAACTTCGGCTTCGCGTACCTCGTTGACCGCGAGCGCGCTGTTCCTGAGCGCCACATCCCATGACCTAAAGCGCGTCTCAGCGTCGCCTCGTAGAATGCTGGACACGTGCCTCATCTTCCCGGCCCTGTGGCGGCTTCGTTGCGTTGAGCTGTCCTGGCCAAGCACCCGGCAGGCCGGCGCTCGGATATGCCGATCTTTTCGCGCATATGCTCCACGCTCTCGCGCCGGCGCGAAGCGCTCGGGGGGGCCGCCCGGTCAGGGCTTAGACTGTCCTCCGGACCGTTTCCGAGGCGCCTTTCATTCCCTAGGCAGCCCCGATCAGGATCAGCTTCTCGAGCGTCAGCTCGGACACCGCCCGCCGCAACGTCAGCTTCTCGTTCTGGAGTTTCTTCAGCCGCGTCAACTGTGCCCGGTTCATCCCGCAATACGGCTTCCGCCACCGGTAGAACGTATGCAGTGAAATCCCGATCTTTCGCACCGCAACAGCCATCGACAGGCCCCGGCCGTGCAGCACCGCGACTTGCCGAAGCTTGGTGACCAAGTCTTCCGGCTTCCCGCGCTCTCCAGCCATTCTGTAGTCCACCTGTTCGCCGAAACCCTGCCGGAATTCACGCTTCTTGGGTGGACCACTTCAATGGGGATGGCACTGTCGGATCCGGTGCCCTGATCGCCGCGGTGGAGCGGCTCGGAGCGCGCATGTCGCCGCGCGTGGAGTGATTTACGTCAGGTCGGCGCGGAAAACGTGACATTTAGGGTACAGAGAAGAAGGGCGCGGTATCTACTTCGAGAGATCGCTCTATGTTGACCCGCGTCGCCCCTTTGAAAGTCAGACCCTGCTATGCGATTGCCGTTCTACCACAGAGGGAAGCCGGACAGATCGTCGGGTGTCGAAATCAATGATGACTATGACCTCGCGCAACGAGAGGCCGGCCGCAAGGCGCTCTTCGAGATCATTGATGATGGCTTTTGCATTATCCAGTTCATCGACGGCCCCGACGGCTCGCTCTCCGACTACGTTCATATCGAGGCCAATAGCGGCTATGAGCGTCATACCGGTATCAAGGGCATCGTTGGCAAGACCGTGTTCGACGTGTCCCCGGAAGACGGCCGTGAGTGGGTGAAAATCTACGGCGCCGTGCTGGAGTCGGGCGTCCCCATCCGCTTTGAGCGGGACTTCGTGGAAGCAGGCCGCTTCATCGAAGTTTCGGCACGGCGGCTCGAGCCAAAATCGCTGGGGCAGGTCGCGGTGCTTTTCCGGGACATCACCGCACGCAAGCGGGCCGAAGCGGAGTTGCGCGAAAGCGAGAAGGCTGCGCTCGAAAATGAACAGCGCGTGACTCTGGCTCTCGAGGCCGGTGCCATTGTCGGAACCTGGGTTTGCCAATTTCCCGAGGAAACATTCATCGTCGACGAGGGCTTGTCGGTCGCGATGGGGTTCGCGTCGCATGACGCGCTGAACAACCCCAAGCTTCCCGAGTTGACCGAGAACGTTCACCCTGAGGACAAGCCGCGCCTGCATGCCGCCGTGGACGCCGTGCTGAAAACAGGTGGCGCGTATTTTCAGCAATTTCGCGTCATCAGGCCGGATCGCAAGTATCATTGGATCGAGGCCAGTGGGAAGGTCGTGCTCGGAGAGCATGGCGAGGCGGTGAGTTTCTCGGGCGTGCTGATGGATATCAGCGGCCGCAGAGAGATCGAAGCCGAGCGTGATCGGGTGAGCGCGGAACTCTACCGGTTGAACGAGACCCTTGAACGGCGCGTGGAAGAGCAGACGGCGGAGCTCATGGCCAAAGAGGAGGTCCTGCGCCAATCCCACAAGATGGAGGCGGTCGGGCAACTCACGGGAGGCCTTGCTCACGACTTCAACAACCTTCTGGCAGCGATTCCCGGCTCTCTCGAAATGGCGAATTCGCGCCTTTCGGAAAGCCGTTACAATGAAATCGAGCGATACCTCTCTGCAGGTAAAAGCGCTGCGCAGCGCGCGGCGAACGTCACGCAGCGGCTCTTGGCGTTCGCGCGCAAGCAGACCCTGGAGCCCAAGGTGACCGATCTGGTGTTGCTTTGCGACGGTTTGAGCGAGCTCATCCAGCGCACCGTCGGACCGGCGGTCGATGTTCAGACAAGCTTTGCTCAGGATGCCTGGCGCGCGCTGGTCGACCAGAACCAGCTTGAGAACGCTTTGCTCAATCTCTGCATCAACGCCCGGGATGCGATGCCCGCCGGTGGCGGCCTGAAAATTCATGTGTCCAACAGCAGGATTTCTGCGGATCGGGCCGAAGCACTCGGTCTCTCCGGCGGCGACTATGTGCAGGTCAGCGTGGTTGATACGGGCGCTGGCATGACTCCGCAGCAGATCGACCGGGCCTTTGATCCGTTCTACACGACCAAGCCGATGGGGGAGGGCACCGGACTTGGATTGTCGATGGTCTACGGTTTTGCCCAGCAGTCTGGCGGCGCTGCGGAGATCCAGTCCCAGCCGGGCGTCGGGACAACGGTGACACTTTACCTTCCGAGAAGTGTTGCGGAGGCGGAGGTCGATCAAGGGCAGCCCTCGGTGAGCGAACTAAAGACGTGCGAGGGGGCGAAGAGGTCGGTCCTCGTGGTGGAGGATGAGGTCCTCGTGCGTATGGTGGTCGTCGATGCGCTCGAAGATCGCGGATTCATGGTGTTCGAAGCAGGCACCGGAAGCGAAGCGCTGGATATCCTGAGATCGGATGTCCGGGTGGATGTCCTGTTGACGGACATCGGTCTGCCGAAGGGGATGAATGGACACCAGCTGGCAGAAGCCGCGCGACTGGAGCGGCCCGACCTTCGGATCGTCTTCGTCACCGGGTATGACGAGACGGCTGGGCTGGGCGGCAATCTTTCGGCGGGAGATGTGGAAATTGTCCACAAACCCTTCGATCTGGAGGTGCTGATCGGCAAGGTCAGCCGCCTCTCTCAATCCGATACCTGACGCAGATCGGCAACAGACGTCGCGGCAAGTTACGTGGCCATTGCCGTTGACTTCACCTCCGCTACTTGGCTTACCTGCCACATCAAAATGAACTGGGGTTCCTGCATATGCCGCAAACAGCGACGGCAAATATTCTGACCATCCTCGAATCCGATTTTTCCGGTGTCGTGGAGGAGTGGCTCGGCACCCAGGTGAAGGAAGGCGTGAAGCGCTCCGACCTGTTCTCCGACTCTGAAAGTCGCGCGCAGAACCAGGAACTCCTGAAAGCCTTCGGCAAGGGCGTTCGGACCGGTGTCGTGAACGAGGAGTTCAGCCTCGACGATGACGCCTGGGAAGACCTTCGCGCGGTCCTGGCCGACGTCAGCAAGGAGCGCGTCGGTCGCGGCGTGACGCCGACCGAGATGGCGACCTTCGTGCTGGCGCTGAAGGCGCCGCTGTTCAAGCGGCTCGAGGCCATGCCCGGCGTCGAGGGCGGAAAGCTCATTCGCGACGTTCTCATGGTGACCCGCCTTGTCGATGCCTTCGCGATCTATACCAACGAGATTTTCATCGGCGAGCGCGACCAGATCATCGAGCGTCAGCGCCAGGAAATGCTCGAACTGTCGACACCCGTGGTCGAACTCTGGGACCGGGTTCTCACGTTGCCGCTGATTGGAACGCTGGATTCCGCCCGGGCGCAGGAGGTCATGGAGAACCTGCTCCAGACCATCCTCGAGCGTCAGGCCGAGGTGGTGATCATGGACATCACCGGCGTCGGCACCGTCGACACGCAAGTGGCGCAGCACCTTCTGCGGGCTGCAGCCGCCGTGCGTCTGATGGGGGCTGAATGCATCATCAGCGGCATCAGCCCGATGATCGCCCAGACCATGGTCCAGCTCGGCATCGACGTGGGCACCGTGTCGACGCGGTCGAGCATCCGCACGGCGCTGTCCGATGCGCTGCAGAAGGTCGGCTATGTGATCAAGACCAGCGAGGCCTCCTGACGTGTCGGGAGTGACGTCCATCAACCTGGTCGAGAACGCACTTCTCGTCTCCATTCAGGACGACGTCACCGATACCGAAATCGTGGAGTTGCAGGAGACCCTCTCGAACCGGATTGCCAAGGAGAACGTCAAGGGCGTGATCCTCGACATCAGTTCGCTGGAGATCGTCGATACGTTTGTAGGGCGCGTCATTGCCCAGCTTGCGGGGATCTCGCGTCTTCTGGCGGCCGAGACCTACGTTGTCGGGATGCGCCCGGCGGTGGCCGTGACCCTGGTCGAACTGGGAATGTACCTGCCCGAGATCCGCACGGCGCTCAGCCTGACCCACGCGCTGTCCCAGTTGCGGCGTGCCTGATCCCGAAGGGACATCAGGCACGCCCGCGCTCGCGGAGATCACGCTCGCAACCAGCCGGGACGTTGTCGCTGCGCGTCAGGCGGTCGCGCGAATGCTCAAGGAACGTGGGCTCTCGGTGATGCGCATCACGCGCTTCGCGACAGCGGTGAGCGAAATTGCTCGCAACGCCATCGTGCACGGTGGTGGTGGCCGGATTTCGATTTATCTCGATACGCGTAACGAGTATCTGCGCGTCGAATGCCGGGACGACGGTCCGGGGATCGAAGATGTGACGCTGGCCATGACCGAGGGATACACGACCGCGGGAGGGCTGGGCAGGGGGCTTGGCGGCGCCAAGCGGCTCTCACATGGGTTCGAGGTCCGGTCCGCGCCCGGGAAAGGTACAACCGTTTCCATGAGCGTGAAGCTATGAACCAGTGGGTCGAGATTGATGATCGGAGCGCCGTCGCCGTGGTGCGGCGGCTGGCGCGGCGCCATGGCGCCGAGATCGGCCTGCCCGAGACACGTCTGGACGAACTCGCGATCGTCGCGACAGAGGCCACCACGAATATCCTGCGCTACGCCGAGCGCGGCCGGGCGTTGATCGAACTCGTGCGGGCCCCCGGTGCCGAGCTCATCGCCATGATCTTCACCGATCGCGGGCCGGGCATCCCGGATATCGACCGGATGTTCCAGGACGGCGAAAGCTCCACGGAGTCCGCAGGGCTTGGCCTCGGGGCCATCGTTCGTCTGTCAGACACCTTCGACATCTTCAGCTCGCCTGAGAACGGGACCACCATCGTCTGCACCTTCGGCGGGCGCGGCGACGGGGCGGACATCGGTGTCGAGGCGGTCGGCCTGCGGGTGTGCCATCCGCACGAGGACTCCTGCGGCGACGATTTCCAGATCCGCCAGACCCCGCGGGCGACCGACGTGCTGCTCTGCGATGGTCTCGGCCATGGCCCCGCCGCTGCCGAGGCCGCCGCCGAAGTCACCGATGCCGCCTGCGCCGCGGGCGGTCTGTCCTCCGATCCGGGCAAGCTGATGCGCCAGATCACCGAGCAGCTCGTCGGGCGGCGCGGCGCGGTGGCGGCGCTGGTGCACGTCGCGCAGCCGCAGATGGAACTGCGCTACACGGGGCTCGGAAACATCTCGACGCTGCTGATCGGGGCACAGGGCGTACGCCGCATGGCGGTTCGGGACGGCCGCATCGGCGGTACAGCGACGCGCGGCTACGAGGAAACGGTGCAGCTGGAGACGGGCGACATGGTGATCCTGCACAGCGACGGGCTGAAAACGCTCCGGGAAGCGCATTTCCCGCCGGGCCTGCTCAAGAAGAGCCTTCTTTTGATCGCCGGCTTCTTTCTGGACCGGGCCTTCCGGGGTCGCGACGACGCCAGCATCGTCGTCATTCGCATCAACGGGGAGCGCGAGTAATGAAGGCGGCCAAGCTTACCACCGTGACCCTGGAGAAGAGCGCCGACGTGGCGCGGTTGCGCGAGGTGGCGATGACGCTGACCAACGTCCTGCAGTTCGGCTCGTTCGAGCGAACGCGGACGGTGACCGCCGTCGTCGAGCTTGGCCGCAACGCGATAGAGCATGGCCAGAAGGGGCGCGCGACCTTCTCGCTTACCGAGGTGAACGGCAAGCCCGCGCTCGGCCTTCTGGTGACCGACCAGGGGCGCGGGATCCCGAAAGAGAACCTCGAGCCAAACGGCCCGCGGTCCTCTTCGGCGGGCATGGGGCTGGGGCTGCGCGGGGTGCAGAGGATTGCCACGCGCTTCGACGTCGAGACAGGGCACGAGGGCACGCGGATCGACGCGGCGTTCCTGCCGTCTGCGATCTTGCCCGCCGGCCCCCAGCTGATCGACCAGGCGACGGAAGCGCTGAGTGATCTCAGCGCAAAGGACCCCACCGCTGCGCTTAGCGAGCAGAACCGCGAATTGGCCGAAGGGATCGCCGACCGCGACCTGCTCATGCAGGAGCTTCATCACCGGACCGGCAACAACCTGGCACTCATCGTCGCGCTGATCCGGATGAGCAAGTCGCAGGCCGAGCAGGAGGAAACCCATCAGGTCCTGACCGAACTCGAGGTTCGCGTCGGATCGCTCGCCAAGGCCCACGAATTGATGCAACGCGGGACGGACGCCAGCCAGGTCGACCTGGCGGAGATGCTGGACGAAGTCGCGAGGACGTCGGAACGGGCCTTCAGCGGCGGCGGGCTCACGGCCAAGATCGACGTATCTTGCGAAGCGCTGCAGCTCGACAGCAAGTTTGCTGTCGACATCGGACTTATCGTTGGCGAGCTCATCACCAATGCGTTCAAGTACGCCTTCATCGGCCGTGACAAAGGGCTCATCCGGGTCGAGGTGTCCGGCGATCTGAAACAGGGCATCGCGCTGCTCGTGTCAGACAACGGTGTCGGCCTGCCGGCGGATGCCGAGCGTCCCGAGCGGTCGAATTCTCTCGGCTGGCGGATGATCCGGACCCTGACCTTCCAGCACGACGCGACCCTGACCGCGGACGGCTCGGATGGACTGCGCGTTCACATCAAGTTCCCAGCGCAATCCTGACAGTTGCCATGATCTGGCGCGAGATGGCCCGCATGTCGCGGAGAGGTTTGCGGCACTGCGAAGTTCGCCTGGGGATCAGGCTGTCGTCTCTCGGCCGGGACCTCGATTTGGCTCGACCGATGTTCTGCCTCTGAGCGCCGAATGTGGGCGTACGGTGGTGTAGAGGGTCACGCATTTGCCGACGCCTGCCCGTACAACGGACCCGGCTTCGAAGGCGTGGAGGTGGGCGCACGCGGTTTTCACGAACCGCTATGGCCCTTCGATCACGACATTGTCGATCCAGCACCCGCGACCGCCCATCCATGAGCCGGCCGTCGCCAGGGCAGAACCGGCGCGCCGACCGATCCATGCTCGCGCGCGGCGAGTGGATGCCCCGCCGCATGGGGCTGCAGGTGGTGTCTATTGCCCGGCGAGGGCCGCGGAGCGATGTCCCGATAGGGGGGGCGCTGCAGAGCTTGTTCGGGCACGTGATCACCATGTCTTTGAGCGGATCAGATACTCGCGGTGCTCCGGGGGGCAGCGTCCTGCGCGGATGCGGGCAGACAGCGCAGGCACATCCTTGCGATCGTTCGCGGCAGGCTGGCAAATGCCTGGTTTGGGGGACTGCCTCGCTGGAGACGTGGTTGGCATCTGAACTTCGAGTTCGCGGAGACGGCGGCGGGCTCAGGGAGCGGCGCCGTGTCGCAAAACGCAGCGGCATATAGCAGACGAGACCTCGTCATATTGTTCTTACAGCGACGTCTTTTTGGGCTCTGCGCATCAAGAAAATCGGGGCTAGGTCGAAAACGGTCGAGATCAAGGCAAAATACCGCTGTCAACCATGGGTCAGTCGGTTTTTGTCACCGGCAGACCATAAATTCCCCACGATTTCTGTGCTAACCCTCCGGCGAGCGAAGACCACCCCTAGAACCTTCACGACTAAGGATTGTAGTGGCAATGGTCATAAAAATAGAGGCGGGGGCTTCCTCCGTCGAGATCCAGCGAGCAGTGGATTCCGCTTCCGAAGGGACGGTGATACAACTTGCTGCTGGCGAATACAGGTTCACTTCCACGGTGAAGATCACCACCGATGGCGTGACAATCGAGGGCGATGCTGCCGGCGGCACCGTCATCACTTTGGACGACTCGATGGCGGGAGATCCCGCGTTTCAGGTCGGCGAGAACCTCTTCCAAGAGGACCTTGGCGCTGAGCTTTCGGTGTCGTCCGCAACCAAGGGTGCGGACAGCCTTACACTGGCCAGTGCAAGTCACGACCTTCAGGTCGGGGATGTGATCTGGATCACCATGCCCAACGACGACGCGTTGTACGACGACATCGGGGACACCGCGTGGCAGAAGGACAGCAAGGACCTGCGCACGCAGATGGTGACGGTTACCTCTGTCGACGGGAAGGAGATCGGCTTCGACAACGAGCTTGATTTCGACTTCGACACCTCTGCGACGGTGCAGCTCGTGGACACCGTCGATGATGTTGCGATCCAGAACCTGTTTCTGGAGGGGGACTACGGCAGCTCCGATCCCACCGATTTCTCGAATACGATTGCGGCCGAAGACGATGGAATGATGATCCTCGTCAACACCTCGTCGGGGTTCTCGCTGAGTAATGTCTCCATGATCGAGGCGGGCTCCAGCGGTCTGGTCATCGCCAAGTCCGTCGATGCCGACATTGATGGCCTCACCATTGAGGGCTCGCACAACAAGGGCTCGGACGGAAATGGCTACGGCGTGTGGATCCGGGATGTCTACGACAGCAGTTTCAGCGACCTGACGATCATGGACACGCGCCATGCGGTGCTGTTCGCCTCCTACACGTCGGCCTCGGGAAATGATGTCCACGTCACCTACACCAACCGCGACATCAATTTCCATGGCGGTCTCGACACCGACAACACGGTGATCGTCGACAGTTCCATCCGGGACACCGAGGCCGAGCAGCGATCCCTGGGTCTGACCTATTTCGTCAACGACGGTGGGAAGAGCTACGGCGCGCCCACGGATCGGGATGCGAACACCGTGCTGTTTACCAACGTTCAGGGAACGGTGAGGGCCGAACAGATCGAGCTGACCGACGCCGGCGGAGTCGCGTACATGTACGGCAGTGCCGACACGGTCACGGGCGGTGCCGGCGACGATTGGATCGACATGGGGACCGGCGCGGATGTCATTTACGCCTCCGGGGGGGACGACACGCTGATCGGAAACTCGGGCAGCGATACGGTCATTCTTGACGGTAGCATCGACGACATCTCCGTCTCTTCTAGTGGCGCGGGCGTGCTTATCACGCATGCCGGTGGATCGATGCTTCTGGATGGCGTGGAGGTGCTTCAGGTTGGCGGGAAGAGCTTCTCGCTCTCCGACAAGCTCGACTGGCTGATCGCAAACGGCGGGTGGTCGGGAGACCATGCCGATGATGACGCTTCTGCCGACGATGAAGTGCCCGGAGATGTCTCCGAAAATCTACCTGGCGACGAGGATGCCGCGGAAGGCGAGGGCCAATCGCCGTCGGATGGGTCGGCCGACGCTGAAGGCGACCAAGATACCACCGAAGAGCCCGTCGGTATGCCTGATGAGGGGGCTGTTGCGGTCTTCACCGGAACCTCGAGCCGCGACACCCTGGTGCTGTCCGGTGCTGCGACCGAGGTCGATGCACAGAGCGGTCCTGACACGGTCATCGGTGGAGCGGGGGATGATTATGTCGTCCTGGGATCCGGGCATGATCGTTTCGAGGCATCGGCCGGCAACGATACCGTTTTCGGCGGTTATGGAAACGACACGGTGTCCGTCGGGCCGGACCTTGGGCCGATCTCGGTCTCCGAGACCTCGGCTGGTGTGCTGCTCGAGTACGATACCGGGTCTCTGCTGATAGATGAGCGCGTGGAATTCATCGAGCTGGATGGGACGGAGTACCGTGTCTCGAGGGACTTGGCCTCACTGATCACCGCAAGTGGCTCCGAGACCGATGCCTCGTCCGAAACCGGTGCACAGCTTTCCGGCCCATCGAGCGACGACGATGGCGAGGTGATGGAAAGCGCGCCGGCAGAGGAGACGGAGAACTCCGAACGACCGACCGAGGTTCCGACGAGCAACCTCACGGGCACGGACAAGGCCGAACGGCTGGTAGCAGACTGCGATCAGACAGTCGTGTTCGCGCTTGGCGGTGACGACACGGTGTCTGCATCCGATGTGTCGACATGGATCGACCTCGGTGCCGGCGATGATCGCGGGCAGGGGCGCAATGGCGCCGACACCCTCCTTGGTGGGGAGGGCGCCGACAACCTGCGTGGCAATAACGGTGACGATTACCTTCTTGGCGGATCTGGCAACGACACCATTTATGGCAACGCTGGTAACGATACGGTTGTTGGGGGCGATGGCGACGACAAGCTCAATGGCGGCTCTGGAGACAATACGCTTGAAGGCGGAGATGGTTCCGACAAATTTGTCATTATTGAGGGCAAAACCGTCATCACCGACTTCGATGCTGGTGAGGGCGATATCTTCTACTTTGCAAATCAATCGGATAGCCAGATTCTAGAGAGCCTCTATCGCTGGTTTGAAACCGGTGAAAGCGCCAGTGGTTTCCAGTTTTCCGTGTCGGATGGTGGTCTGATGGTCACTGCCGAGGCCGGGAGCCTCTACCTCGAGAACGTAACCATCGATAACCTCGCAGACTGGTACGAACTCGGCTGACAGGGGCGGGCAGCGCGCCACGCTGCTCGCCGACCAGCGGCACCGGTAGAGCTGGGCTTCTTCCGGTGCCAACCATAATCAATGCCACCCTTGCAGAACGCGCCCGATCATGGGGCGTGAACCGAGCTCTGTTTGACGTTCGGGCAAATGCGGTTGGGCCCGCTCGGTGCTGCTGGATGCACTGGCGGCCTATGGACCTCCCTGTCTGACGCCCGCAGGTCTGGGTAGCTGGAACCGCGTCCACCATGTCTCATCGCTGCGAAGTCGGCGCTATCGGAGCGCTTCTTGCTTACATTATCTCAGCGGATCCCAGTCTTATCCCCGCCTTGTTTGGTGCATTCTTGCGGATACGAAGTGCACTCAATAGTTGAATTTTTCGCTAATAATCAACCAAATAGGGTAATTCTGCTGTGGGAACTACAACCTAAAGTGGTGCGTCGAAAAAATTCCAAAATTTAACCTAAGTTTAACAATGACGTGGGGTGAGGTCGCCGTTCTGTTGCTTGATTTCTGCAGGCGCGAGATCACATCGTCCTCCTGCGATATACGACAAGCTCTTGGTGACTTCTAAGCTGCTGCCATTTTAGGGGTCATACTTCTATGAACGAGTACAATACGATCCATAATGTGCTCATTATGGACACCAATCCGGTTTTGGTTGCCGGGATTTCGATGCTGCTCCAGGAAGACGGAAGTGTGGCTGCAAAGGCGCTGACTGTGTCGACAGGTCAGTCCATGCTGGGTGACCTGCTTGCGGCGAACATCGATCCGGAAACCGATCTGATCATCATCGATCCGTGCCAGTTCGGTGACCAGCTCGAAGCTGCGATGGACATCATCGGTGCTGGGCTCTCGAAGAAGCCGCGGTACATTGCTTATTGCGGCGTGATGAAAGCCGGTGACCAAGAGACCGTGCGGTCGCTGCTGACGCTTGGTTTCAGCGGGGTGGTGTCGAAGCAGGTTGACCTGCAGGTGGTCAAGATCGCGGTGGCCTCGGTTCGCCATGGGCTGGTCCATGTCGAACAGGCCTATGCAGAGGCAATGTTTCAAGCCGGTCCCGATGTTGACGCTGATCCGATCCTCATCGACCGGATCCGGAAGACCCCGATGGAGGCGGAACTGACGGAACGAGAAGCCTTTGTTCTGCGCGCTGTCGCGTTCGGCAAAAGTATGAAAGAGATTGGTCACGAGTTGGACCTCTCCTCCAAGACGGTGGAGACCTACAAGGCCAGGGGCGCTTCGAAGCTGGGCTTGCGGACGCGCAAGGATATCGTCGGCCATGCGCTCCGGTCGGGATGGGTCACCCAGCAGTAGGGCCATCACTCAGAAAAAATATTGATTTGAAGAAAGGCGCCTATGGCGTCTTTTTTTGTGCCTGCGGCGGCGCGAAATACGCCTAAACACGCCAGGTGCAGGAAAGTTCCCGCCTAAGGTTTTTCCTGACATAATTTCGTCAGATTGTCAGGAAGATGGAGCTTTTGTGGGAAAACTTACCACAAAAAATAAGCACAATCCTGACACAAAAAGGGTTTCTCCCGACTGTTTTGCATCTGCAGCAAGAATACCTTGATCCTGCAACGTGAAGGCGTGTGGCGAAAAGCCGCTGAACCGTGTGAGGCGCAAATGCGTGATGGAACAGTTTCCGGGTAGGCGAATATCTCGCAAATTCGGGTCTGATCAAACCCTGAAAGGAATGCCGAATGGCAAACATCGCAGTAATCGGAATTGGGTATGTCGGGGCAGTTTCGGCCGCCTGTCTGGCACGCGACGGCCACAATGTCGTCGCCGTAGATGTGGACCCGGGAAAGGTCGACGCCATCAATGCCGGCATGTCGCCGATCGTTGAAGAGGGCCTTCCAGAACTGATCGCAGAGGTCGTGGCCGCTGGAAAACTCGTTGCCACAACGTCCATCGCCGAGGCGGTTGCGAAGACTGAAGCCTGTTTCGTATGTGTCGGAACCCCTTCGGCTCCCGACGGTTCGGTCGGCCTGGACTACGTGGCAGCCGCCTGCACCCAGCTCGGCGAAGCGATCAAGGCTCAGGATACATGGTATTCGGTCATCATGCGCTCGACCATCGTTCCGGGATCCATGGAAGGCACCTGTATTCCGACCCTCGAGGCGGCTTCCGGAATGAAAGCCGGTGTGGATTTTGGCGTCGGTTACTACCCGGAATTCCTTCGTGAGTCGACTGCTATCGAAGATCACAAGGAACCGGGACTGATCGTCTTCGGGTCCCTGGACAAGGTAACTGGTGCATTTCTGGCCGCGTTGAACAAGGATATCAAAGGGTCGATCAATTCCGTCGATCTGCGCACCGCAGAAATGGTGAAGTACACCTCCAATTCCTGGCGTGCCGTGAAAGTGTCCTATGCAAACGAAATCGGCAACATCGCCAAGGCGAATGATATTGACGGGCAGTTGGTGATGAAAATCCTCTGCTCCGACAATAAAGCCGCGATGAGCCCGTATTTCATGCGTCCCGGCTTCGCTTTCGGCGGTTCGTGCCTGCCGAAAGATGTCCGAGCCCTGCGTGCCCTGGGCGACGCGAAGGGTCTTGATACGCCGATCCTAGATGCGGTTCTGATCGCCAACGAGGCGCAGATCAAACGCGCCGAGCAGATGATCGAGAAGAGCGGTGCCAAAAAGGTCGGCATGGTGGGCATCAGCTTCAAGCCCGGTACGGACGACCTCCGCGAAAGCCCGCTGGCGACGCTGGCGTCGAAGCTTCTGGGAGATGGCAAGGAGATCGCGGTCTACGATCCGTTCGTCAACGAGGCCTATCAGAACAATCACTCCGCGGCCGGCCGCGGCAATGACTACGGCCTCGACCTGAAGGACAAGATGGTCGGCAGCATCGATGATCTGATCGCCACCAGCGACATCATCCTTGTTGGCAACAAATATGCCGAAACCGTTGCTCCGCTGGAGACGGCAATGGCAACCCGTCCGATGGTCGATCTCACCCGGATTTCGGCGAAGGCCCGGTCCAACGGCACCTACGAGGGGATCTGCTGGTAAGATGGCCCGGATCGCTGCGCATATTATCTACCTCGCGGTTCTGGTTTGGCTGAGCGTGTTTGTGCTCGGCGCCGATATCAGTTCTGTCTCGAAGGGCCTCGTGGTGGTCGGTCTGATCGGCATCTGGCGCTATAGCTGGGCGGCGGTGAACTTCACGCGCGCAGCGATCTATCTCAACTACGTCTTCCCGCGCCTCCGGGCGCGGGCGGAAAAAGCCTACGGCGCGCTGCCCGCACCGGCCCATGCCTATTTTCTGGTGACGTCGTTCAAGATCGAGCCGGATGTTACCACACGCGTCTACCGGTCGATCTTTCGCGCCGCGGCTGCGTCGCGAGGCGGGGCAACGATCGTGGTCTCGGTCGTCGATCTGGCCGACGAGACGCTGATCCGGAAAATCTGGGACCTGATGCCCCGGGACGTGGACCTGTCGAGGGTCCAGCTTCACCTCGACCGGATACCGGGGACCGGCAAGCGTGATGCCCTGGCGCGCTCCTATCGACTTATCTCCAGGATGAGCCCGACCCGGCATGACATCGTGGTGGTGGCCGATGGCGACACCTGTGTCCCGGTCGATATCGTCGAGACCTCGGCCCCGTTCTTCACCGATCTGCGCGTCGGTGCCCTGACGACCGACGAGATCGCGGAAACACCCGAACCCGGTCTGTTCCGCGACTGGTACAATCTTCGCTTCTCGCAACGGCAGATGATGATGTCTTCGCAGGGCCTGTCCGGGCGGGTGCTGACTTTGACCGGACGCATGTCGGTGTTCCGCGCCGATCTCCTGACCGACCCGGGCTTCATTGCCCAGGTGCAATCCGACAGTATCGAACATTGGCGCCTCGGCACTGTTAAGTTCCTAACCGGTGACGACAAATCCACCTGGTTCTGGTTGCTCTCCAACGGGTATCTGATGCGCTACCTGCCGGATGTCGCCTCGGTCTCGATGGAAAGCCAGCCCAAGCCCGGCTTCATGGACAGCGCGATAACGCTGATGGTGCGCTGGTTCGGCAACATGCTGCGGACCAACGGGCGGGCGCTGGCTCTGAGCACCTCGACCATCGGATACTATACGAAATGGGCGCTTCTGGATCAGCGCCTGGGCATCTGGACGACGATCGCGGGCCCCCTGTCCGTGATCTGGGGGACGCTCTTCGTCGATGTGATGGTCCTGCCAGCCTATGTCGCGTGGGTCCTGTTCACCCGCTACGTGTTCTGCTGGATCCTCTCTTTGGTCCGCGACCCCGGGTTTCCGATCACCTACCCGTTCCTGCTCTGGTTCAGCCAGGTCTTCGGAGCGACCGTCAAGAGCTACATCCTCTTCCGGCTCGACCGCCAGAAATGGACCCGCCAGCCAGGGGGGAGCGCCGGCAAGGTGGCCCGTCCTCCACTCGGACAGCGCGTCCGGGCCTACTCCTCGACCTTCGTTCACTCTCTGGCACTGGGCTGGCTTGCCCTGGCCACCCTGTTCCTCTCCGGCGTCCTGCGCTGAACGCCACCACGATCCTCAAGTCCTCAAATTGCCGTAGCCCGCAAAGGGAGAACCCACCATGTCCATTACACACGCAGAATCTGGCCAAATCGACGGGGGCAGTGGTCACCTGCACGATGTGCCGGCGACAAGTCTGCCCAGCGATCATCCGATGATGGAGCTTCCCTTCGCGGCAGAAATCGACGGTCGGCAGTACCAAGGCGCGGGCGTTTCGCTGACCGGCGTCAAACTGACCGGCCTGGCCGATCCCAACCTCGTCGGGCATGACCGCCTGCTGCGTCTTTCGTTTCCCTTCGAGGCCTTCCAGCTTGCCATCGCGGTCGAGGGGCGCATCACCGACATCAATCCCGGCAACGGCGAGATCGAGGTCACCTTCACCGATCCGACCGGCCCGCATCTGCCGCAGCTCCGGCATGTACTGAACTCCTACATCGCAGGAGACGTGGTCTCGATGGGGCGCGTTCTGGGGGTGGCTCTGCAGCCGAACAAACCGTCGAAAGGTGGCAAGCAAGCCGCCAGCGGCGGCGGCAGCGCGCTTCGGTCCATCGGCAACGGCCTGCTGGTCGCAACCGCGACCGTTGCGCTGATCGGCGGGGCTGCATGGCTGGTCCATGATCGCTTCTTCGTCGACCATGTCGTTGCCCCGGCCCGGGTCGAAATGGCGGGTCGCGCTCTGACGGCGATTGATGCCGGTCAGATCGACTATCTCGATACCGAAGCCGCGATGGGGGAGGTTGCCTTCTCGATCCGCGCGACCTCCGGCGAGACGCTGTCGGTGGCGATGCCCTGCGACGATTGCACCGCGGTCTCGGCGGGTCCGGAGCTAGGCGCTACGGTTCAGGCCGGCCAGCCCGTTCTGCAGATTTCCCAGGCCGACGCCCCGCTGGTCCTCAAGGTGCGCGTGGAGCCGGAGCAGCTCTACTCACTGGCCGAGGCGCGCGCCATCGAAGCCCGCTTTGCCGATGGCACGTCGATCACGACCCATGCGGACGAGGCCTCTCTGTCGTCGGCGGCCGCAGACACCTCGGGCCGCCCCCTGTTCATCGACCTTGTTCCCGAAGCCAGCATCGACGCCGGTCGCGCCGGACAATTGGCCCGCCTGACGATCGAACACGATTACCCCTTCGCCAATGGTCTCGACGGGATCCGTGGCGCAATCGCAACCAAATTTGCAAGCGTGGAGTAACAAATGACCCATCGTATCATTCCGACGATCCTTTGCGGGGGCATGGGCTCACGCCTCTGGCCGATGTCGCGTATCGATCAGCCCAAGCAGTTCCAGTCCGTCAACGGGGCCGGCTCCAACACGTTCTTTCAGGAAACGATGCTGCGCCATCACGTCGAAGGGTTCGGTGACCCGATCGTCGTGACCAATGCCAAGCAGACGGCCATCGTGGCACGCCAGATGCGCAGCATCGGCATGGATGCGACCATCGTCGGTGAGCCGATCGGCCGGAACACGGGCCCGGCGGTACTGGCCGCAGCGCTCTTTGCCCTGCGCAATGATCCGGACGCTCTGCTGCTGGTTCTGCCGTCCGATCACATCATCACCGGCGACATCAACCGCATCATCATGTCGATGGCAGATGCTGCCGACAACGGCCGCATCATCACCTTCGGTGTCGAGCCCAGCTATCCGGAAACGGGCTACGGCTACATCACCGATGGCGGTGCCTTCGGAAATTACGCCGGTCTGCACCACGTTTCGAAGTTCATCGAGAAGCCGCCTCTGGAAGACGCGACCGCGCTGCTGGATGCAGGCGGGTCCTATTGGGCTTCGGGCATCTCCATGCTGCGCGCCGATCTGCTGGTCAGCGAATTTGCCCGCTACGACCAGGGCACGCTCGCGGCCGTCTCCGAAGCGGTGGCCAAGGCGCATTTCGATGAGCTTGGTGCATCGATCCTCGAGGAGCTGGCCTTTGTCCGGTCGTCGAATGAACCGACTGAACGTCTGATCTTTGAACGCTCCGACCGCATTTCGCTGGCACCGCTGCCGGGGATCAAGTGGGACGACGTTGGCGCCTGGAACTCCGTTCACTCGATTTCCGAAAAGGCCGGCGACGGCAATGTCACCCAGGGTGACGTCATCACCCATGAGACGTCCAATTCGCTGATCCGCTCCGAGGATCGCCTGGTTGCCGTGATCGGTCTCGATGATGTGATCGTTGTCGACACGGCGGACGCGCTGCTGCTGGCAAGCCGCGACCATAGCCAGGACGTTAAGAAAATCGTCGAGCAGCTCAAGGAGCGCAAGCGGGTCGAGGTTTCCAGCCACCGACGCCGTGACATGCCGTGGGGCCAGATCGAGCGTTTGCGCGACACCGGCAGCTACGAAATGGACATGCTGAGCGTTGAAAAGGGCGGCAAGCTGATGGTCAACGGGACCGGCCACGGGCTCTCGATCCTGACGGCGGTTTCGGGGAACGCCGAATGCGAGCTGCCCACCGGCCTCAAGCGCCTGAATGCGGGCGTCTCCGTTGTCATTGATCCGGACTACTCCATGCCGCTGGTCAATGACGGTGATGAACCCTTCCTCCTGCTGCATGTCACCGTCCCCGAGCTGAAGGCGCTTGCCGAGCAAGCTGTCGAGGTCGCGAAGACCGAGGCTGAGATCGAGGAGCTTGGCCAGATCGAGGCGAAGCTCGACGACCTTACGACCCGCAGCGCTCCCAACGGATCGCTCGGCGCGGCCTGATCGCCCGGGAGGAAAGAGTGATGCAGCAGCGTTTGTCCCCCATGCCGCCCTCCATGATCGGCGCGGCCCGCGCCCGCCAAGGGACCTGTGGGGTTCTCATGGGCTTGATGATCGGAACCGCGGTGGTCTTCGGCGGCACAGCTGCCCTGGCCGCCGAGAGATTGGTGCCGATCGCGACCACGCCCAAACCGAGCCTTCAAATGGCGGCACGCAAACCGGCGGCTGCGTCGCTTGGCGCTCTGTCGAGCGATCGTCTCACGGGCCTCGAGCTCTCGGGTGTTCCCTCCGGCGATCTGTCGGCTTTGTCCCAGTCCTCCGACGCAAACAGCCTTCGGGCAGGTGCGCGCCTCCTGTGGGCGGAGCTCGGCCTCGAAGGGGATGGCGGCGATACGACAGAGCACGCGCCGTCGCAAAGCGTGGCATTCCCGACCGTGTCGGGGGTGCCGGAGGTCTCGACAGGTTCCGCGGCTCTGGCCCTGACCCGCTACACGTCGCTTTCAGGTCCGGTCGCGACCGGCGCGATCGAGGCCGCATCGGACGGTGATGACGCCATCTACCTTGAAAAGGGCGCGGCGACGATCGACGGCCTGGTTGAGGCTCGGACACCGGGGATCATCCGTGCGCAAGGCGGCGTCATCCTGACCCGACCGCTGGTGATCTGGCCAGGCGCGAGCCTGCAACTCGGTGAAGGTGAAACTCTCTATCTGTCGCGTGAAAACGGCGCATACCTGCTCGCATTCGGTGAAATGTCGGTCGATGGCGCAACGATCGCGTCGACCACATCGCACAACCCTCTGGTTTCGCAATTCGCACCTTTTGTCGCGGTGGCGGGGCAGGGCGTCTTCCGGGCCAACCGCGCCCGCTTTGTTGGTCTCGGCGCCGTTTCGGACCGGGAGGCGGGACAGGCCGACAGCATGTCGGGGCTCTCGATTTCCGCCGGGCTTCTATACCGGCCGGATCAGACCTCCCGCATTCTCAACAGCCGGTTCGACGACGTCCATCTGGTCGCGGTCAGTGGCGTTCAGGACACCGTGGTGAGCGGCAATGATTTTTCGGGGCAATACGCTGGCGGCCTGAAGGTCGAAGACAGCCCCCGGGCGCTTGTTTCCGGCAACCGCATGACGACGCCCGGCCTCTATGCGGCGATGCACCTTCGGAACCTCTCGGATGCGCGTATCGAAAGAAACACAATCGCTTCGGCCAAGGCCAAGGGCATTTTGATCGATGGTTTCAGCCGGTCGCTGACAATCGACGGAAACGTGGTCGCCAGCGCCGCGGGGGCCGGGATCGAACTGCGCGGGACAACCTGCAGCGAGCTGTTCTCGAACCTGGTCCTAGCATCCGGCGGCAATGGCATCGAGCTGAGCCGGACCGGCGATATCGAAGCACGTCGGAACGTTGCGCTGTTCAACGGCGCGGCGGGCGTTGCGATGTCGGACCAATTGCCGGGAAGCAAGCTGGCTCTCGCGAGCAACCTGATCGGGCGCAATCGCGAAGGCGTGCGCGGCGCGGGGCTGTCCGATCTCACGCTGGAAGGCAACCGGCTGCCGAACCAGATGCCGCGTCTTCTGGGGGGGGAGCTTGGCCTGAACCAGACCGCATGGCTGGCGGCGCGCAAGGAAAATCAATCTTTCAACTTCTCCAACGGCACACGACAGGCCGCATCCACCGCGTGTGAAGGGATCTGACAATGGTCTTTGCTTCCGAAACCTTCCTCTTCCTCTTTCTGCCGCTCTTCCTGGTGGCCTATTACCTGACCCCGTCCAAAGGTCGTAACCTTACAATCCTTCTGGGCAGCTACGCCTTCTATGGCTGGTGGCGGATCGACTTCCTGTTCCTGCTCATCGCGACCACGGTCTTCACCTGGATTTGCGGGCGCATGGTCGACAAGCGCCGGGACGAGGGGCGGGCGAAGCCGTGGCTGGTGCTGGGTCTCGTCGGCAACCTGGGTGTGCTGGGGATCTTCAAGTATCTCGGATTCTTCATGGACAGTCTGACCGGAGCGTTCGGAACGACGCCGGATCAGATCGGCTTTCACTGGCAGATCATCCTGCCGATCGGCGTCAGCTTCTACGTCTTCCAGTCTATTTCCTACCTCGTCGATGTATGGCGCAAGGACGCGCCGGCGGACACCGGCCTGATCGACTTCGCGGCCTTCATCGCGCTGTTCCCGCAGCTGATCGCCGGGCCCATCCTGCGCTTCAAGGATCTCGCCGACCAGTTCCGCGACCGCCGCCATACGTCCGAGATGTTCACCGACGGCATGGCGCGCTTCGTGATCGGCCTGTCCAAGAAGGTCCTGCTGGCCGATGCCGTGGCACCGCTGGCGGACCTGGCCTTCAACAATCCTGACCCGGCCTCCCCGCTCGCCTGGCTCGGCGCCGTGGCCTACATGCTGCAGCTCTACTTCGACTTCTCGGGCTACTCCGACATGGCGATCGGCCTCGGCATGATGATGGGCTTCCGCTTCACCGAGAACTTCGCGACACCCTATATCTCGCGGTCGATCACCGAGTTCTGGCGCCGTTGGCACATCTCGCTGTCGGTCTGGCTGCGCGACTATCTCTACATCCCGCTCGGCGGCAACCGTCACGGCACTGCACGGACCTACTTCAACCTGTGGATTGTGATGGTGCTGGGTGGCATGTGGCACGGCGCGAACTGGACCTTCCTGGTCTGGGGGGTGTGGCACGGAACCTGGCTGGCCCTGGAGCGCGCCCGCTTCGTGCCGCGCGGGGATGGCCCGCTGTCACTGGCGCGAACCCTTCTGGTGGTGCTGATCGGCTGGGTGTTCTTCCGGGCGGCGGACATGGGGCAGGCCCTGGATGTGCTCGCGGGCATGGTCGGACTGCACGGCATGGTTATGCCCTTCGACATCGCGGTGCAAATCCGGACCGAACAGCTGATCTTCCTGTGCATCGCGCTGCTGATCGCTGCCTTCGAGCCGAGGCTGAACCTCTGGGTGCGGTCCATCTGGGCCAGTGCACCGGGTGGCACGATGGGCGGCGGCACCCCCGAGGTCGCCGGATCGGGAGGCGCGGCCAGCGTCGCTTCGACCAATACCCTGGGTGCGGTTCTGTCCAGCTTCGTGATCGCTGTTCTGCTGGTCGCCTGCGTTCTCCGCATCGCCGAAGCCTCCTCCACGCCCTTCCTCTACTTCCAGTTCTGAGGCGAGACCTATGATCGTAACGATAGCACGCATGGCCATACCCGCAGCTCTTGTCGCCTACTCGGCGTGGAGTGCCGCGGAAGCGCTGCCGAACGTCGGGGCGCGGATCGAGCAGGCGCATTGGACTGCCAGATCCTGGTTCGACGGAAAGGCAACCGCCGCCATCGACTCGACGTGGAGCGATGCGCTGCCGCACCGGGACTTTGCCTCCGGGATCGTCGGCGCTGGGCGCTGGCTGGCCCTGGGCGAAGGCAAGGAGGGTGTGGTGCCCGGCCGCGACGGCTGGCTGTTCACCGCCGAGGAAGCCCGCTCGATGCCGGAGCCGCTCTCGGCGAGTCTCGCCCGCATTGCGGTCCTGGAAGAGACGCTGAACGAAATGGGCGTCGCCCTGACGATCGTTCCGCTTGCAGGCAAGGCCGACATCTACCGCGACGAAACCCGCAACCCGTCGATGGCCAATGACCTGGAAGCCCGGTACGACGAGGTGCTGGCCTCGCTGCGTGCGATGGGGATCGACACCGTCGACAGCCGGACCGCGCTGGTGACCGAAGCCGAGGTCTCGCAGGTCTTCTACGCGTCCGACACGCACTGGACACGCGACGGCGCTGCAGCGGTGGCGCGGGCGATCGCTGCCGACCTTCCGAGCGGCGACACCGTGTTCGAGCCTGTCGAAACCGAGACGGTCGCGTTTCATGGTGATCTGACCAAATTCATCACCACCGAGAATTACGCCAACGCAATCGGCCTCAAGGAAGAAACAGCACGTCTGTTCAAGGCCGAGGCCGCCGCAGCGGATAATGGAGCGGATATCTTCGGCTCCGGTGACGATCTCTTCGCGGCCTCTGCCCTGCCGACTGTGCTGGTCGGAACGTCCTATTCCGCGAACCCGGACTGGTCCTTCCAGGAAAGTCTCAAGATCGCGATGCAGAGCGACATCGTGAACTATGCCGAAGAGGGGCGCGGCCCCGTGAAACCCTTCCTCAAGATGCTCGCCGACCCTGCGTTCCGCGATGCGCCTCCGCAGCGCGTCATCTGGGAAATTCCCGTCCGCTACCTGTCCGACCCCAGCATCTGGGAGCCGGAAGAGGACCAGAAGGATCAGGCGATCCTCGCGGGAGGCATGCTGACCGACGAGTTGGCGCGCATCGACGCGGACGCGCCGACGAGCCTGCAGACCGCAGAGACCCCGCAGGCTGCCTCGACCGACGCCGCAGGCCAGACCGGCCAACTGGCCTCGCTCGATCTGAACAACAAAGGAGAAACCCATGTCGACTGAGACAATCCTGACCCATCGGACCGTCGCGACATGGTCCTCCTTTCCCGAACACACCCGGTCTACTTTTCGGAATAATCCGAACGGTCTTCGCTCAAGGTCGGGTGTGGTGCTTCTCCTCGTTGGTCTGGGCTTCGGCCTCATGGTCAGCCCGGCCAGCGGGGAGAGCATTTCATCGCCATTCGGAATCAATGCGACAAGGGAACTGCCGAGCGCCCGGTTGCGGCAGACCCGCCGCGACATGCTCGAGGACCGGCATGTCAGCTACGGCCGGCTTCGGAACCTCGCGGACGCGGGCGACGGGCTTGCGGCATGGGCCGTCGGTCAGAAGCTGGAGGCGATGGACCGTCCCGAGCTGGCGTCCGACATTGCGCATTACTACGCCACTGCGGTGATCAGCGGACGCCTTTTCGCGACGTCCCGGCACGTTGATGCGCTCGATGTCGGGCTCGCGGCCGATGCGTTCGAGAACCAGCCGGCCCGTTTGCGCAGCATCGGCAATGCGCTCGAGTTTGCGGCCAGCAACGGCGAAGCCAAAGCGGCGGCACGGCTCGCCCGCGCCTGGCAGGACGGAGACGTCTTCGGAACGACCGATGCCGAGAAGAGCGAGCGCTATGCCCGGATGGCGGCAGCCGACGGGCAGAATGATGCCATCGAGCTGATCGTCCGCCAGAAGATCGCGGCGCGCGACATCGAGGGCACCAAGGAAGCCATCAACCTTGCCGGTTCGGTGAACGATCTGGGAATGGTTGCGCTGGGACAAAACCTGCTGCGCCAAATGCAATCTGAACAGGCAGGGGAAATCGAATGACCCTCACACACCGTTCCAATCTGACAGTTTTCGCCATGGTCGCGCTCGGGCTATGCGGGACCGCTTCGGCGGCCGCGGCGCAGGAATCCAGCTTTGGCTGTGCCGGCCTGGAGCAATCCAGCCTTGTGCGTGCCGAAGAGGGCAAGGATGGCGTGTTCTACCGGGTCGCGACCGATCTCACGATGGGACAGATCATCAACCATCGCGCAGCCGATGCGGTCGCCCGCATCGCCCGCGCCCTGGAAGAGCAGGGCACGACGCTGATCTTCGCGCCGGTGCCGACGAAAGGGCAGGCCATGCCCGAAGATCTTCCGTCGAATTTTGTCACCACCGGGTACGACGTCGAAAAGGCCCGTGCCGAATATGCGGTGTCCATCGCGAACCTGCGTGAGAGCGGAGTCGTCGCAGCCGACCTCCTGACACGGATGCTGGATACATTCGATCCGGCGGAGGTCGCCAAGTACGGAACGGAAAATACGCCGTTGTTCTTCCGGTCCGACTACCACTGGACCTCCGAAGGCGCGCGCCGTGCGGCGCGGGCTGTCGCCGATCAGATCGTCGAACACCCGGGCTACGGTGATCTTACCCCGACCAGCTATCAAACGCGGCAGGTCGGCGAACTCGAAGGCTTTTCCAACATGCGCCGCGCGATGCAGCGCCAATGCCGCGACCCTTTGCCCGAAGTGGAAACCTTGGGCTTTGAGACCAACGCGGACACGACCCCCGCGCAGGACGACGCCGGCCCGCTGGACATCTTTGCGGATGCCGAAGAGCAGAGCCAGGTGGTTCTGCTCGGGACGTCCTTCTCGGACAACCCGACCAACAACTTCGCAGGCTGGATTTCCCAGTACTCGGGTCTCGAGGTGCTGAACTATGCCGTGACCGGTGGTGGCCAGTACGGGGCTCTGATCTCCTATCTGACCTCGCAGGATTATCTGGAACAGCGCCCCCGCTTCATCGTCTGGGAAAACCCGATCTACACCGATCTGCTGCAGTTCGGCACGGGCCCGATCGAAGAACTGACGGCGGCTGCCTCCGCAGCCTGTTCCGATCCCCTCAATGTCACCGCCACCTCGGAAACGCTCGAAGCGGAACTCGGTGGCGCGACGTTCGACACCGATGATGCGATCCTGGCCCGCTTCGGGTCCGAGGGACCGCGGAACGCGGAATTCACCCTCGTGACCACGGATGGCGTGTCGCGCCGCTACTTCTCGAACCGTGATGACCGCCTGCGGGCGACCGGAAACTTCTGGCTAGGGCTCGGGCCCTACGTCGATCTGCCGATCGAGAGCATCAAGGTTGCTTTCGATCGACCCATCCCCAACGGCGCAAGCCTGAGCCTCTGCCCCAACTTTGGAGAATGAAGATGAGCGACTTCAACTCGACCAAAATCCGCACTGTTGTTTCTGCGATTGCGATGATCGTATTCGGTCAGGCCGCTGCGGCTCAGGACTCCCAGCTGTACGACGATGCCGCAAATCCCGATGCGGGCTACCTGCGCGTTATCGCCGTCCGGGATGCGTCGGCCATCATTGCAGGCGAAAATTTCTCGGACCTGGGGGAGGGTGTTTCTCCATATGTGACCATCGAAGAGCCTGGCACGGTCGACGTTTCTGCTGCCGGCATCGACGGGACTGCCGACATTGCCAAGGGCAGCTGGAACAGCTGGTTGGTCACCGCGGACGGCAAGGGCGTTCTGGTCACCGATCCGCTGGGTCACAGCCCGGCCCAGGCAGATCTGACGTTCTACAACATCTCCGACAAGCCGGCCGTCGACCTTTACGTGCCTGCCGCCAAGCGCGTGGCGCTTGAGGGAGTCGGCGAAGGAAGCGGCGACTGGGTTGCCCTCAAGGCCCCGCTGTCTCTCGATTTCGAGGCGCGCACCGGGGACGAGACCCTGGCCGCTGTGTCCGCCGTGGCGCTGGCACGGCGCGAAGGCACCACCCTGGTGTTCAGCGGGACCAACGGAAACTACGAACTCGTGGCGCTGAAAGCGTCGCAGGTCAATTGAGCCAGGGGTGGAGCGAATGATGAACGTTACCCCGATGCGTATCAGGCCGCTTCTGCAGAGCGCGCGGTCTGCCTTGCTGGCTGGCACATTCCTGGCTGTTGCCGCCCCGGCGATGGCCGCGGGACCGGTGAAGGTCGATTTCGAACCGCCGCAGATCGACGCGCAGCCGGTCTGTGAAATCCGGGCGCCCGACAGCGTGATCACGACCCGTTGGGACGGTTGGGATGGACAATCCCTTTCTGGCATGGACTCGACGCTTGTTCGCCGCGACATGCGCCGTCTCATGGCGATCGACCCCGTGAAATGGCTGCCGGTGGGCGAAAAGGTCGTCGCGCTCCTGCCGACGATCGACGCGACCTACGACGGCGACAAGCAATTGATGGAAACCATCGAGATGCGGCTCGAGGCCGGCCAGGCGGCGGACGTCCGCGCCGAGGGGCTGATCGACAGGGCGCTTGCGTCGACGGCTGCGGAACAGCCGCAGAACCAACGTCGTCTGGGCGAATGGCTGATGCAGGGCAAGGGTGTCGCGCCCGACCGGGACCGCGGTCTGCAACTGATCGTTGCGGCCGCCCGTGGCGGAGATGCCAACAGCCTGCTGAGCATCGCCAGCTTCCAGCAGCGCGGCATCGATGTGCCGGACTGGAACGTCGAACCGAAGATGACGGTCATGATGGGTTTTGCCTCGCAGGTGGGGCGGCTGGACGAGACCATTTGCGATCGTGTCGTGAACATCGCACGCGCCTACCGGAACGGCGACATCGTGCAGGTGGACAATGAGCTTTCCGAACGGTGGTTCCGCTTTGCTGCGGACCTCGGCAGCCCCGACGCCGCGTGGAGTGTTGCGGACATGCACCTGCGTTCGGAAGAGATCTCGAAGGACAACTCGGTGATGCTGCACTACCTTGGCATCGCCGCGACGGGCGGTGATCCGAATGTGCTCATTCAGCTCGGCCGCCTGTATGAGGATGGCGCGTTGCTGGAGCGGGATCTGGGTCAAGCCGAAGAGCTTTACCAGCGCGCAGCCGCGTCGGGCGATCGTGCCGGCATGGGCCGCCTGACGCTGTTTCTCGACAGGCTGCGCGAGGGCAATCCGGCGCGCACCGATGACTATGACAAAGCACTCTCCGCGCTTCTCGAGAGCGACAATGCGCCGGGTTGGGCCTATCCCAAAGCCGCGGATCGCGTTCTGGCACGCGAAGGCCGCTGGGCGGGTGAACAGAAGGCTATGGACTATTATGCCAAGGGCGTCGCCCTCGGTGATCCGGAAGCGATCCGGCAACGGGCCTTGCTCAATATCGGCCTCGGGGACGCCGAGTCCTTCTATTCGGGCATCGACGACCTGATCTTCTCCGTGGAACAGATCGGCCGCTCGGGTCCCGTCAACGACCTGGTTCAGGCAAATCTGTGCAAGGCACCCGATGCGCCTCTTGTCGATCGAGTGGGCTATTGGCAGTCGCTGGCCGGTGCCGAAACCGAGGCGCCGGACCCGACGCTCGGGGAAACGCTCGCCCAGGCCAAAGACGGCGTTGCCCCCACTTTGCCGTTCCACATGATGAGCACGGTCCTCGACCATGCGCAGGCCGTTCTGCCGATGGATGCCTCCGCGAGCGAATTGATCGCTCTGGCGTCAAACGACGCGATCTCTGCCGAAGAGCAAAGCTACTGGTCCTTGATCGCCGCCCGTGCCGCAGCCGTCTCGCCCACGGATGGCAAAGGATGGGTCGATGCGCTCGGGGACAATCTGGCGTTGCGCTTCGTGGACCGGTTCCCGCAGGGCAAGGATGCAGAAGCGATCGCATTGCAACTGGCAGACCAGGGATATGGCCGCGCCATGACCCTGCTGACGACAATTGACCCCGGGACTTATCCGGACCCCGCAACGCTCGCGAGAAACTTTGCCCCGGTGATCGATGCGCGCGGCGATTTCGAAGCAAGCCTTCTTGGTCTGCGCTACTTGGACGGCCTCTCGAACGACCAGAAGGCCAGCCTGATCCGTCATGCGCGCGCGGCAACCACCTGCACCTTCAGCGAAGGCCTGCAGATGGCCGAAGTGCTCGCGGAACACGGCGCGCCGGATCAGTTCGCGCAATGGGTGCGGATCTCGAAAGAGCTGGTGAAAACCGAAAGCGCATGGTCGCACACGAACCTCGGGGATCTGATCATGGCGCACGCCGATATGCTTGGTGACGATGCCGCCGAGGACGCCCGCAACCTTTGGCTGGCCGGGTATGAAAAAGGTGACCGTCCCGCCGTGTTCCGCCTGATGACCGAGGTCGAACAGCCCGAGACGCCGGGCTACGATCCCGAAAAGGCGGCCGAATACTATGTGGCCCTGGCGGAACGTTCTGCCCCTGATCAGCTGCCTTCGGTGCTGGACAAACTCGCCAATGCGCAGCCCGAAATCCGTCAGGACGTCGAGACACGGGTTGATACCAGCGCTCTGTGGCTCGCGGCTGCAAAAGCCGGCTCCTCGGAAGCCATGTTGCACCATGCGCGCGAGTTGCGTGCTTCGGCGAGCAATCAGGCAGATATCAGCGAAAGCGGCGAATGGCTGCGCCGCGCTGCGGATGCCGGCAGCGCCGCCGCGATGGTCGAGCTTGCCCGTAGCCTCGCCTTCGGCATCGGCGCCGAGGCCGATCCCGAGGCGGCGCGCGATTGGCTTCAGAAGGCAGCCGCCCTAGGTAACGAGGACGCCGTTTCACTGATGAACTCGATGCAGATCGCGGAGGTCGCTACACAATGAAGGGAACTGCACTCACAACGCTGGCGGTTCTGGCTGCGCTCCTGCCAATGAGCCCCTCATTCGCGCAGGAGGACGAAAAGGCGCCCGGGATCGATCCAGTTCAACTGTCCGATACGGACGCGTCGGATCCGGAAACGGAGGAGGCGGCGACCGCAGATGCCGGCGATGAGTCCGATTGCATGGCGCCGGTCGACCCCGTCGTGTCGCTGAGCTACGGCAGCCGGTACACCGAAGACAGCGAAACCCGGTCGGATTTCGACGAAGACGCCAATGCCGCAGTGAACGCGGCTCTTGAGCCGGTCGATGATTTCATTTCGGACCTGACGCGCGAAAGCAATCGCGCTCTGACCCGATCGGGAGACCGTGGCGTTGCGGCGGCTGAATGCCTCTACGAACGTCTCATGCCCTGGGCCGAAGCCGACGCCCTGTCGGATTTGACCACGATGAACGCGAACATCTCGGCTCCGAGCCGATTGGGCGGGATCGCCTTTGCCTACAGCAATGCGCTGACCGTGGCGGAGCCGACCGAGGAACAGCAATCGGTCATCGAAGGCTGGCTCGAGGATCGCGCGAAGGCGACCATGGCCTATTTCGACGAGGAAGCGCCGCCCCGCGCGTCGCGGAACAATCTGCGGCAATGGGCGGCGATGGGTGTGACCCGGATCGGCCTAACGACGGGAGACGAGGAGCTGGTCGAGTGGGGCCGCGAAACCGTCGATTATACCGCCTGCATGGTGGAAGAGGACGGCGCACTGCCCCTGGAAATGGAGCGTGGCGATCTCGCGCTGCACTACCAGATGCACGCCGTTCAGGCACTGGTGGTCACCGCGGCCCTGCTTGCGGAGGATGATCCCGAGATCTTCGACGCTTGCGATGGGGCGATCAAGAAGGCTGTCGACTACACGTTGGATGGGTTTGAAAACCCTGAACGGATCGAGGCCCGGACAGGTCGCGAGCAAAAGATCGATGACGCGCCCGAAAACTTCGAAATGGCTTGGGCCGTCGCCTATCTTCGCTACCAGAGCGACCCGGAACTCGAGGAGCAGATCGCCGACATCGACAATCTTTCGAATTCCAAGCTCGGAGGTGATCAGCGTCTGATCTGGTGACCTGCCGCCGGAGGCTAGTGATGCGGGGTGCGTGAAACCGGCAGCAGGCCACGCCACAGCCTTTTCCGGAATGTTCATGCGGCAACCGCTGCCCGGAATTGGAGCGGCATGGAAAGTGCGCAAGCGATATCCTGACGCCTGAAAGGCTCACGGCGCGAGAACCTCTTGGGCTGAGCATCGGTTCGCGCTTGCCCCCGTAACCATTGTCTCGCCGTGGGCGTGTCGAGCATGAGGTTGGCCAGACAACGCTTCAGCTGAACGTTCCCCGCCTCGCGCTGATCCAGCCTCCGGCGGTCTGAGAGGCCCTGTGCACCGATGGTTGGCAAGCGAGATGGACCAGTCTCAGCATCTGGCCCCGGGCCAACCCAGCGCGAAATGCGCGGAAGGCGTTTCCAAGCCTGGTGCCGGCGCGCTCCCCGAGCGGGGCCTGCGGCGTCCTCGGTGGTATGAACTCCCACCTTTTCGCTTCAGAGCCTTTTCACTTCAGGGAATACGCGCTCTTTCGACGAATTTGCGCAGAGCGAACTGCGTGCGCACGTTGCGGACGCCGGGGATCTTCATGAGCTTGTACTGCAAGACCTGCTCATACTCCTCGAGGTCCCGGACCAGCACCTCGAGCAGGAAATCCTGCGATCCGGTCATGAGCATGCCGGTCACCACCTCTTCGATCCCGGCAGCGGCCTTCTGAAACCGCTCGACGTCCGCCGCATCGGATCGCTCCAGTTCCACCGAGACGAAGGCCGTGACACCGAAGCCCGAAGCCTTGCGGTCAATTTTTGCGACGTAGCCGCTGATCAGCCCGGTTTCCTCCAGCCGCTGGACCCGCCGCTTGCAGGGCGTCGGCGACAGCCCGATCCTCTCGGCGAGATCGACGACGGTGATCCGGCCATCGGATTGCAGGACCCGCAGGATCCTCCGGTCGATCTCGTCCAGCGCAATCGGCATGTGACCCCTCCGGTGTGCTCGTCAGGCGGCATTTCGCGAGGCGGTGATTCCACTATGCATGACGTGAGACGCGTGCCTTCTGGCGGATGATGGCAGCAATTCGGAAAAAGGTCTCTACGGAATCCATGTTTCGTGGAGAAAACCTGCCAAGCCTGGGCAATAGCCGCGGCACTTTGGCGAAAAGCGCCGCACAGCTCATGCGATACTAGCCGCAATCACCGGCAGAGCGGTTTTGGAGGATTTCATGGCACTGAAACTTGTCGAGGAACTGGCCCCCGCGGGCTACGAGCGGCTTGTCTATATCGAGGACGAAGAGGCCGCGCTGCGCGCCTTCGTCTGCATTCACTCCACCGCCTGTGGGCCGGCGGTCGGTGGGTGCCGGATGTGGAATTACGCCACGCTGGACGAGGCGCGGACCGACGTGCTGCGGCTCGCCGCCGGCATGACCCACAAGAACGCCATGGCCGGCCTCGGCCTGGGTGGGGGCAAATCCGTCATCCTCGGCGATCCGCGCAGCGACAAGACCGAGGCGCTTTTCCGCGCTTTCGGGAAGGCCATCGAGAGCTTCGGCGGCAGCTACTACACCGCCGAGGATGTCGGCATCTCGCCCGAGGACATGGCCATTGTCGCCAAGGAGACCTCCTACGCGGTAGGGCTCGACCACGGTGCCCACGCCAGCGGCGACCCCTCGCCCTTCACCGCCGAAGGCGTCTTCCAGTGCCTGAAAGTCGGCGCGCGTGCGGTGTTCGGTACCGACGACCTTAAAGGCCGCCGCGTGCTGGTGCAGGGTCTCGGCCACGTCGGCTGGAGCCTTGCAGAAAAGCTCCACGCCGCGGGCGCGCAGCTGCTGGTCTCGGATGTCAACGTTCAGGCCGTCGAGACCGCCCGTGACACTCTGGGCGCGGAGGTTTGCGCGCCGGATGAGGTCTTCGCGCAGGAGATGGACATCTTCGCGCCCTGCGCCCTTGGCGGTGTTCTCACCCGCGAGACCGTGGGGCAGCTGACTGCCCGGCTCGTCTGCGGCGCGGCGAACAACCAGCTGCTGGAGCCGTCGGTCGCCGGGGACCTGCTGAAGCGCGATTGCCTTTACCTGCCCGACTACGTCGTCAACGCCGGCGGCATCATCAGCGTGGCCAGCGAAGTGCACCGCGCCGGTCCGGAGTATCGCACCGAACGGCTCGCCCAGATCGCCAGCCGCGTCGCGCAGATCATCGAGATCAGCCGCAAGGAGCGCATGACGACGATCGCGGTGGCGGACCAGATGGTTGCCGAGATCCTGGCCTCCGCGAAGGCCAAGGTCGCGGAAACCGTCTGAGCCGAACGGCGGGTCCTGTGCGGATCCTACCTGTGGCCCCGTTGCTCCAAAGGCAGCGGGGCCACAGGCGTAGGAGGCAGGCGTTGGAGCCGGTGACCGATCCGGCCCCCGGTGCGGAAGACGCCTGACGATATGAAGCTAGGTAAGACCTCAGTTCTGAGGTACCATCGTGTCCGACGTTGCAACCTCGTGGATAGCTGTGCGATGCGCCCGTAAGTCCGCGGATGAAAGGAGCCCAAGCATGTCCGAGGCGATTTCCGGCCGCTGGGGCGCGGCCATGTTGAGTGTGCTGCGCATTGTCTCGTCACTCATCTTCCTGCTGCACGGTGCGCAGAAGCTTTTCGGCTTTCCGCCGACGGAGCAACGGCCGCCCTTGTTCTCGCTGATGGGCCTCGGGGGTGTTCTGGAACTCTTTGGCGGGCTGCTTCTGCTGGTCGGGCTCTACACGCGGCCGGTGGCTTTCGTACTGTCGGGCATGATGGCGGTGGCCTATTGGATGTTCCACGCGCCGCAGAGCCTGTTTCCGACGGTGAACGGCGGCGATGCCGCGATCCTCTATTGCTTCCTGTTCCTCTACTTCGCGGTGGTGGGCGGCGGGACGTGGAGCCTCGACGCCGCGCGCAAGTCCTGAACCACGGGGGCGCCCGGGCGCCAAAGCCGGGGTTGGCCCCTCAGGGAACTCTGCCCGTGTCTTGCAGGTGCCGGCGTTACTGGACGCGGCTCCAGGTCTGACCGCGGCAGATGCCGAAGACACAGCCATAGACCTTCAGCCGGTCGCCGGCGAGTTCCATCCTGGAGTTGTACGTCTTGTCGCGGTCGGGCGCCCAGATGCGGCCGGAGTCGTATTTCCCCGCGCCTTCGGGCTGCATGTCCCAGACGATCTGCCGCCCGACCGTGTCGGAGGGGATCGCCGAGCCGTCCGCGTCGAAGGCGCGGCTCAGCGTGCCGCAGATCTTGCTGCCGCAGGGTGCAATGGTGACGAAGCCGAAATGGCCGTCGTCGCCCGGCTGGGTCTGCCAGGTGCCGAGCACCGGATCCGCGGCGAGGGCAGGGGTCGCGACCAGTGCAAGGAGGCAGGCGAAAGAGGTGAAGCGTTTCATTGTGGGCAGTCCCTGGAATGCGAGCGTGCGGTGCGGTCAGTTGGCTGACGCGACGAAGAGGTCGGGCAGCAGCGGCTCGGAGGGGTCTACGGCATAGCCCGAAAAATCCGTGACGCCTTGTTCGCGCAGTACCTCCTCATCGATGAAGAAATTGCCGCTGCAGTCTTGCGCGGGGCGGGTCAGGATCGCATGGGCGGCATCGGCGACGATCTGCGGCGTCCGGCAGTTTTTTGGCCGGACCGCGCCGCCGAGCATGGCCAGCGCCGCGGTGTCGATGACGGTGCGGGGCCAAAGCGCGTTGGCGGCGATGCCGAAGCTGCGGAACTCCTCGGCCCAGCCGAGCACGCAGAGGCTCATTCCCATCTTCGAGATCGTGTAGGCGACATGCGGCCCGTACCAAGTAGGGTCGAGTGAGGGCGGCGGCGAGAGCGTCAGCACATGCGGGTTCGCGGCGTTCTTCAGCGCTGGCAGGCAGGCGCGGGTGACCGCGAAGGTGCCGCGTATGTTGACCTGCATCATCAGGTCGAACCGTTTCATCTCGGTGTCGGGGGTCGGCGTCAGGGAGATGGCGCTGGCGTTGTTGACCACGATGTCGATGCCGCCGAAGTGATCCTCGGCCTTGCGCACGGCCTCGGTAACCGCCGCATCGTCGCGGATGTCGAGCTGGAGGGGCAGGGCGCGCCCGCCCTGTGCCTCGACCTCCGCCGCGGCGTCCTCGATGGTGCCGGGCAGGCGGGGGTGCGGGGTGACGGTCTTTGCCGCCAGCACCACGTTGGCGCCGTCACGCGCGGCGCGCAGCGCGATGGCCCGGCCGATGCCGCGGCTGCCGCCGCTGATGAAGAGTGTCTTGCCGCCGAGATTTTCCATTCCGTTCACTCCTTGTCCCGCCTGTTCCCGTCCGGCGCTTTCCGGCACCTCGGGCAGGGCACTGCTCCGGTTTCCTGCGCGAGACGCGGGAACTGAGGCTTTCGCCATTCGGTTCCCGCGTCCGGCTCCCCCTTCAGAAGGCCGCTTCGTCCAGCGCCATGAGGGTCTGGCCGCCGGCCATGATCTGCGACAGCAGCGCGCCGGTCTGCGGCAGCACCCGCTCCATGTAGAACCGCGCCGTGACCTGCTTGGCGGCATAAAAGCCGTCGGCATCGCCGCTTTCCCGGCTTTTGGCCATCGCGGTCTCGGCCATGCGGGCCCAGAGATAGCCGAGCGCCGTCAGGCCGAAGAGCCGCATGTAGTCGGTTGCTGCGGCCCCGGCTTCATCCGGGTTGGCAAGCCCCCGCTGGGCGACGGTGCCGGTTGCGGTCTGCAAGCGACCGAAGGCCTTGGCCAGCGGCGCGATGTAGGGCGCCATCTCGGGGTTCTCGGCGTGGCCTTCGATGTACTCCGCCACCGGGTGGAAGAACCGCCGCAGGTAGCGCCCGCCGTTCGCCCCCAGCTTGCGGCCCACGAGGTCGAGCGCCTGAATGCCGTTCGTGCCCTCGTAGATCTGCGTGATGCGCGCATCTCGGACGTATTGCTCCATGCCGTGCTCGCGGATGTAGCCGTGGCCGCCCAGTACCTGCATTCCGAGGTTGGCGTTCTCGAAGCCGAGGTCGGTGAACAGCGCCTTCACGATCGGGGTCATCAGGGCCACGAAATCCTCGGAGGCCTTGCGCATCTCCGGCTCGGGGTGGCGCTCTTGCTTGTCGAGCTCCTTGGCCACCCAGACCGCCATCGCCCGGCAGCCCTCGGTCGCGGCACGCTGCAAGAGCAGCATCCGGCGCACATCGGGGTGCACAATGATCGGATCGGCGGGCTTGTCGGGCGCCTTGGTGCCGGTGAGCGAGCGGCCCTGCAGGCGCTCGCGGGCATAGGCGACCGCGCCCTGGTAGGCGGCCTCGGCCAGCCCCAGCCCCTGTCCGCCGACCGCGAGGCGCTCGTTGTTCATCATGGTGAACATCGCCTGCAGGCCCTTGTGCGGCGCGCCGACGAGCCAGCCCTGCGCACCGTCGAAGTTCATCACGCAGGTCGAGGAGGCCTTGATCCCCATCTTGTGCTCGATGCTGGAGCACATCACGCCGTTGCGCTCGCCCGGGGCACCCTCGGCGGTGGGCAGGAACTTCGGCACGACGAAGAGGCTGATCCCGCGCGAGCCCTTGGGGGCATCCGGGAGCCGCGCCAGCACCAGGTGGATGATGTTCTCGGTCAGGTCATGCTCGCCGGCGGAGATGAAGATCTTGGTGCCGGTGATGCGGAAGCTGCCATCGTCCTGCGGCTCGGCCTTGGTGCGCAGAAGTCCCAGATCGGTGCCGCAATGCGGCTCCGTCAGGCACATGGTGCCCGACCATGTGCCGTCGACGAGCTTGGGCAGGTAGGCCCGCTTCAGCTCCTCCGAGCCGTGGCTGTGCAGCGCAAGGTAGGCACCGTGCGACAGGCCGGGATACATGCCGAACGACAGGTTGGCCGAGCAGATCATCTCGGTCACCAGCACGTCGGCGGCGGCGGGCAGCCCTTGTCCGCCATACTCCGGGTCGCAGGTGATCGCCGTCCAGCCACCTTCGCGGAACTGGCGATAGGCCTCCGGAAAACCGGCGGGGGTGCGGACGACACCGTTTTCGAGACGGCAGCCTTCCTCGTCGCCGGAACGGTTGATCGGGTGCAGCACCTCGGCACAGATCTTGCCGGCCTCTTCGAGGATCGGGTCGATCAGGTCGGCGGTGAACTCTTCGAACCCGGGCAGCTCCGCCAGATCGTCGCAGCCCAGCAGCTCGTGGTAGACAAAGCGCATGTCGCGCAGGGGGGGCGTGTAGTTGGCCATCGTGGTGATGTCCCTCTTGTCTGTGGCCCAAGGCCGGGGTTCAGTTCCGGAGCGGCTTGCCCGTCATCAGCATGGTCTCGATGCGGTCGAGCGTGCCGGGTCGCTTGACCAGCGTGAAGAACCGGTCGCGCTCGAGTTTCAGCAGGTCCGCCTCGGTGAGTGTGTCGATCGGATCGGTGTCGCCGCCCGACAGCACCTCGGCGAGCGCGCCCGAGACGATCTCGTCATAGGGGGTGGCCTTGCCCACCTTGCGGAACTGCTGCACCGCCATTTCCATGGCGACGAGACCGGACGGCCCCGGCAGCGTGTAGTCCCGCGCCTCGGGCGGCACGTAGCCCTCGACCATCGCGAGCGCGCGGGCCTTGGCGTCGGCCAGCAGCCGGGCGCGGTTCATGGTGATCCCATCCTCGGGGCGCAGGAACAGCAGCTCCTTGGCCTCGGCGGCGGATTTCGCAACTGTCGCGGTGCTCAGGATCTCGAAGACCTTCGAGGGTGCCGGCATCGGCCCCTTGGGCAGGCGCCCGAACTTCTGCCAGCGGTGCAGCATCTCGGTGCAGCCGCCCCAGCCGGGGATCAGCCCCACGCCGACCTCGACAAGGCCGATGTAGCTCTCGGCATGGGCCTGCACCGCGTCGCAATGCAGCAGCACTTCGCAGCCGCCGCCGAGCGCCATGCCCGAGGGCGCGCCGATGACGGGGAAGGGGGCGTTGCGCATGTCCTGGAAGGTCTTTTGACCAAAGGACACAAGGCTCTCGATCTGGTCCCAGGCCGCGATATTGGCGGCAAAGAAGGCAAGACCGAGGTTGGCGCCGACCGAGAAGTTGGTGCCCTCGTTGTGGATCACCAGCGCCTTGTACTCGGCCTGCACCAGCTTCAGCGTCTTCGCCAGGAGCGCCATGATCTGGTCGTCCATCGAGTTCATCTTGGAGGTGAACTCGAAGCACAGCACGCCGTCCCCGATGTCCCAGACCGCGGCGGATGAGTTCTTGAGCACCGGCTTTGCGCCGCGCTTGATGTCCGAGAGCAGCAGCACGCCCTCGGGGCGGGTCACCGGATGGTAGGCGCCGTCGAGGCCAAGCTGCTCGAGCTTGCCCGCCTCGACGCGGTAGAAGCTGCGGCCGCGGGCAAGGTTCAAGATCGGCGGCACCGTCTGGCCCTCGGCCTCGAGCCGGTCCGCCAACCAGTCCGGGCCGATCTTGTCCATCAGCGCAAACGGGCCGTCCTTCCAGCCATAGCCGAGGCACATGGCCTCGTCGATGTCGGCGATCGTGTCGGCCACTTCCCCGGCCAGTTCGGCGGCATAGCGCAGCGTCGCGCCCATGACCTCGGCGGCATAGCGGCCCTCGGCGCTGTCATGCGCCATGAGCGCGCGGGGGCTGCGCCCGGCCTCTTCCATGGCTTCGGATCGGGGCTTGCGGGCGGTCGCGTAGTGCCCGCTCGACAGGTCGACCGCTTCTTTCACCTTGTTGCCGCCGTCGCGGTTCAGGCGATAGAAGCCGCCCTTGCCCTTCCGGCCGGTGTAGCCTTCGGAGATCATCTTCTGCACGACGGGCAACGGGCGGTTGGCGGTGTGGAAGGCGTCGCTCTGCGGCAGGGCTGCGGCGAGGCTCGCGTTCACATGCGGCATGAGGTCGAGGCCCACAAGATCGAGCAGCCCGAAGACGCCGGTCTTCGGAATGCCGAAGGGCTTGCCGATCAGCGCGTCGGCCTGCTCGACCGGGATTCCGCGCTCGGCGGCCTCGATCACTGCTTTCTGCAGCCAGTAGACGCCAAGTCGGTTGCCGATGAAGCTGGGCGTGTCTTTCGCCCGGATGACTGTCTTGCCGAGGCGCTTGTCGGCGAAGTCGGTGATCTCTTCAGCGGCCTCTGCGCGGGTCGCGGGGCCGGTGACCAACTCCATCAGCCGCATGTAGCGGGGCGGGTTGAAGAAATGCGTGATCAGGAAGTCCTGCGCAAAGCTCTCGGAAAGCCCGCCCACCAGCGTCGCGAGCGGGATGGTCGAGGTGTTGGACGAGACGATGCTGCCCGGCTTCCGCGCGCCTTCGATCTTGCGATAGAGGTCTTGCTTGATGTCGACCCGCTCGATCACCGCCTCGATGATCCAGTCCGCTTCGGCGAGGCGCTCCAGATCATCCTCGAGATTGCCGGTCTCCACCAGCCGCGCCGCCTTACGGCCCATGAATGGGGCGGGGTCGGCTTTCTGCATCCGGGCCAGCGCGCCCTCGGCGAGCGCGTTCCGGTTCGCCGCGCCCTCGGGCACGATGTCGAGCAGCAGCACCTTGGTGCCGGAATTGGCGACATGGGCCGCAATCGCGGCGCCCATGACGCCGGCGCCGATGACGGCGACTTTTTCGATGCCTGCCATTATGCGGCCTCCAGAATGGTGGCGATGCCCTGACCGCCGCCGATGCACTGCGTGGCCAGCGCGTAGCGTCCGCCCTCGCGTTTCAGCAGGCTCGCCGCCTTGCCGACGATCCGCGCGCCAGTGGCACCGAGCGGATGGCCGAGCGCGATGGCGCCGCCGTCGAGGTTGACGCGTGCCGGGTCGAGATCGAGATCGCGGATGCAGGCGATCGACTGGCTGGCGAAGGCCTCGTTCAGCTCGATCACGTCGAGATCGCCCGCCGAAATCGCAGCGCGTTCCAGCGCGGCGCGGGTGGCGGCAACCGGGCCGATCCCCATGACGTCGGGCGCGCAGCCTTTCACCGCCACGGATTTCACGTAGGCGAGGATCGGCAGCCCGGCCTTCTCGGCATAGGCTTCCGAGCAGACAAGCACCGCCGCGCAGCCGTCGGTCAGCGGCGAGGAGGTGCCGGCGGTCACCACGCCCTGCGCGTCGAAGGCGGGCTTGAGCTCGGCCAGAGCCTCCAGCGTTGTTTCCGGGCGCAGGCAGCCGTCATTCTCGACAACACCGTCCCGGCCGGTGATCGGCACGATCTCATCGGAGAAACGGCCATCTTGCAGCGCGGCGGCGGCCTTTTGCTGCGAGCGCAGGGCAAACTCTTCCTGCTCTGCGCGGGTGATCTGCCAGCGCCGGGCGACATTCTCAGCCGTCTCGCCCATGCCCATATAGGCCTCGGGATGGGCGCGGGCGAACTCGGGATGCGGCATCGGGTTGAAGCCCATCATCGGCACCCGGCTCATGTTCTCGACCCCGGCGCAGACGAAGGCCTCTCCGGCGCCCATGGCGATCGATCCGGCGGCCACATGGACCGATGTCATCGACGAGCCGCAGAAACGGTTGATGGTGGCGGCGCCCACCGATTGCGGTAGCCCGCTCATCAGCCCGACGAGACGGGCGAGGTTCAGACCCTGCTCACCCTCGGGGAAGGCGCAACCGAGCAGCAGATCCTCGATCGCCTCCGGCTCGATGCCCGAGCGCTCGACCAGCGCGCGAACCACCTGCGCGGCCAGATCATCGGGCCGGACCCTGGCCAGGGCGCCCTTGCGGGCAAGGGTAAAGGGCGAGCGCATGTAGCCCGCGACAACGACACGTGTCATCGGTAACTCTCCGGAGTTGCATGTGGAATGTGATGAGATGGAACCTCGGCGGTTCCGGTTGGCGTCAGGAGGTCCGCGACGCGGTGCGCGCGGAAGCCTTTTCGTGGCGCTCCAGCGCGTCGAGCGACATCTGTTCGATCTCGCGGAGCTCCTTGAGCGTCACGCGCAGCGTCTCGAACTGCTCGTCCAGATCGAGGATCCGTTGACGGACCTTGACCAGCAGCGCATCGATCTGCTCGCGCTGCGTCGGGTCGGCGTCGTAGAGGTCGAGGTACTCCCGGATGTCCTTCAGCGTGAAGCCGAGCCGCTTGCCGCGCAGGATCAGGATCAGGCGACCGCGATCCCGGGAGGTGTAGACCCGGTTGGTGCCGACGCGCTGCGGCAGCACGAGTCCCTGTTCCTCGTAGAAGCGAATGGTACGCGGAGTCACGCCTAGCTCTTTCGAAAGGTCCGAGATCGAGAAGAGCTTGTCCATGTGAGACCTGTCGCAGCTTGGGGTCGGGCGAATGCGCTGTCTGCAACCCACGGAAAAGTCTAGCACCAGCGAGAGGGCCAAGAACAGAGCCTTCCGTGAACGGAATGACGTTTACGAAGCTCATGATGCATCCGTGCCCACGGCTTGGGCGGCTTCGGCCCGCAACCGTTCGCTTTCCACGAGGTCCTTTTTCGACAGCTTGCCGACCGAGGTCTTGGGCAGGCTCTCGCAAATCTGGATCTGCTTGGGCATCTCGATCGGCGAGAGATACTCCTTGAGGAAGCCATGCAGCGCATCCTCGGGCGCGTCGAGCGGCGTCTTCAGCACCACGAAGGCCTTGGGCGCGCTGCCGCGATAGGCATCAGGCACGCCGATCACCACCGCCTCGGCGACCGCCGGATGCTGGTAGAGCGCCTCTTCGATGACCCGGGGATAAACGTTGTAGCCGCTGCACAGGATCATGTCCTTGATCCGGTCGACGATGAAACAGAAGCCGTCCTCGTCGACATGTCCGACATCCCCGGTGCGCAGCGCGCCGTCAATGAAGGTCTCGGAGGTTTCGTCGGGGCGGTTCCAGTATCCATGCATGACCTGCGGTCCGCGCACGCAGAGCTCGCCGTTTTCATGCGGTTCGCAGACCCGCGTCGGATCCGTGAGATCGCGGAACTCCACATGCGTGTTTGCCAGCGGCGTGCCGATTGACCCGTCCCGCGCGCTACCATCGAAGGGGTTGCAGCAGACGACGGGCGAGCTTTCGGACAGGCCATAGCCCTCGCTGAGACGACAGCCGCTGAGGGCTTCGAACCGCCGGCGAACCTCGCCGGGCAACGGCGCGCCGCCGGAGATGCAGCAGCGCAGCGAGGACAGGTCGGCGGGGCGCTCCTCGAGCGCGTGGTTGATCGCCGTGTAGAGGGTCGGAACGCCGGGAAACAGCGTCGGTTTCTGGCGCTCGATCACCTTGATCGTTCCTGCGATATCGAAGCGCGGCACCAGGATGATCTCTGCGGCGATGCGGACGGCGAGGTTCATTGCCACCGTCATGCCGAAGACATGGAACAGAGGCAGCACCGCAAGCACCCGCTCGCCGCCGATCTCGGGATCGGGGAGCCGCTGGAAGATCTGCTCGGCGTTGGCGACGATATTGGCGTGGGTCAGCATCGCGCCCTTGGAGAGCCCCGTCGTGCCGCCGGTGTACTGCAGGGCGGCAAGATCGGTCATTGGGTCGATCGGGGCAGGGGGCACGCTCCCCGCGCTCCGGATCAACTGGCGGAACGGGATGTGGCGCGCGTCGCGCGGGATGGGGGCAAGATCCCGACGCTTCAATAGCGGGAAGAGCAGCCCCTTGAGTGGCGGCAGCATTTCGGCCATCGGGCAGATGACCAGCTTCTTCAGAGAGCCCCGTCCCAGTTGCGCCGCTACCTTCGGGTAGATGGCTGCCAGATCGGTCGTGACCATGAGCGAGATGCCCGAGTCCTCGACCTGGTGCTGCAGTTCTCGCGGGGCATAGAGCGGGTTGAAGTTCACCACCGTCCCACCGGCCTTCAGCACGGCGAAATAGCAGATGACGAAGGCCGGAACGTTCGGCAGACAGAGCCCGACCCTCACCCCCTTGGTGACTCCCTGCTTGGCAAATCCGGCTGCCGCGCGGTCGACGAGCGCGCCGAGCTCGCGGTAGGTGTAACGGCGCCCCAGAAAGTGCATCGCCGGGCGGTCGCCGTGCAGGCGCACGGCCTCATCGAGCAGGGCCGGGATGGGGCGGGCGTATTCGGGCGGCAGGCTGGTCGGAGAGAGAGCGGACGCGCTCTCTGTCTCCAGATGCGGCATCAGAGTGTCAGGCGCGATGTCATTTGGACACATGAGCAAAGGCTCCGGGTATAGGACGGCTGGTCCGGCGCTCTGGGAACGCAGGCTGCGGTCTGTCTTGGGGTGCAAGACAGGTCACTTGTCTTTGGTGCGGTCGGTGTTGGCCGGGCGTCGCGCATCGCATGTGAAGTGCGTGCGCAAGGCCCGGCAGTTCAGAACCGGTAGGTCAGGCTGGCACTCAGGATATCGGCATGGCCTTCGTAGGTGCCCTTGAGGGTCCCGGAGGAAGTGGTTTCCTCGATGTCGGCCTCGTTGAAGAAGATATGCGTGTAGCCGAAGTTGATGCTCCGGTCCGGCGCGAACTCGTAGCTGTAACCGAGCGACGCCCAGTAGCGGTCGGCATCCGGAATCCGCGCGGTCCGGTAGTCCTCCGGCACCGGGCTCTGGTCGAAGGCGATGCCGAAATGGATCGTGTGGTTCTCGCGCGGCTTGTAGTCCGCGCCCAGCGAGACGAACCAGGAATCGTGCCAGTTCTCTTCGGTCACGCTGTCGGCCGAACCGTCGTCGAATTTCACCCGCAGCTCTTCGAAGGTCGACCAGTTGGTCCAGGAGACGTCTCCCATCACCGCCCATTGCGGGTTTATCTCGTGGTAGGCGCCGATGGACACGACATCGGGCATCGTGACCTCTGCTTCGGCATCCACGGTGTCCCGACCCGGTACGCCGCTGAACTTGGCGGTGCCTTCGAGCGTGTAGTGTGCCTTGGAGCGATAGCTCAGGCCCACGCGCGTCGTCGGAGAGACCTCGTAGAGCATGCCAAGGGTGAAGCCATAGCCGAAACCATCGCCGTTCAGCTCCGATTTGCCATCGGGCAGACTGTAGAGCGAGAGATTGAGCGCGTTCGACAGCGTCGCGTCGGCATGGCCGATCTGGATACCGGCGCCCAGCGAGAGCTGCTCGGTTGCCTGCCACGCGATGCTCGGCGTCAGGACGATGTTCTCGATCTCGCTCTCGATGGCGAAATAGCGGCCCTTCCAGTCGTCGTCATACTGCGTAGCCAGGCCGAAGGGCACGGTCAGTGACAGGCCCGCCTTGATGGTCGGGGTGAGGTCGATGAGACCGTAAAGCGCCGGAACGAGCTTGTTCTCGCCGGCGTCGCCGCCGCTGCCCCCGGAATACTGCGAGACGCCGTTCCCGGCCTCGCCGGAGAAGCGAATGGTCGGGACAACATAGTTCAGATCGAACTGCGCGCCTGTTCCCTCGATGCGCATCATCCCTGCGGGGTTGGTGTAGATCGTCGAAAGATCCGTCGCCTTGGCGGTCGCGCCGGAAAAGGCCGAGCCGACACCCTCGGCGCTCATTTCACGTAGTTGGAATCCGGCCGCATGGCCCTCGTTCGTCCATGGCAAGAACGCACAGAACGCCCCCGCCGCCACAATAGCGGAATGCTTCACGCATTCAGACATTGATCGCTCCTCCCTAAAAAACGATCGGATTTCTGAAGTCCGTAGCCTTTGGTATCGAGGCATTACGAATGCGTCAACAGGTTTACGTAAACGGTACTTCACGTAAGCCTCTGGGTAGGGACTTCGGCGGCTTGACGCGTGCAGGCCTGTGATCCGGCGGAGCGCACGGCGGGTTGCAGCGGCACGGCGCGGGGCACTCTGGAGCCACCGGCGGAATAACGTTGCCACATGTTCAAGACCGGAAGCGATAGCTTCCGCTGAGCTGGCCCCGGAGAAGCGGTAGTGCGCCATGTCCCAAAGGCGAAAGGAGCCGGCGACTGTCACGCCACGGCGTTGAACGGAGTCCGGGTGAGGGTCTCAGGCGGCAGCATTTGTTGAGCGCCCAGCCCGAAGGGAAGTCTGGCTCTCATCTTTCGCGGGACCATGCGTCAGAGGGACCACGCGTCAGATGTAAGTCCGCAGGTACTCGCCAAGGCACAGCATCGCCATCGCCTGGCCGTAGGGCATCGAGGTCAACGGGACCTGCCGGTAGAAGTCGAGGTCGTTGCCCATGGCGGTGCCGAAGGAGACATTGCGCAACTCTCCCTCGGGCGAGATGTTGTCGATCACGCCCTTCACGGCGCGCTCGGCGAGGGGCACGAATTCCCTGCCGATGTAGCGCTTGCGCACCGCCTTCAGAAGACCGTAGCCGAAGCCCGCAGTGGCCGAAGCCTCGAGGTAGCTCTGTGGGTCGTCGAGCAACGTGTGCCAGAGGCCCGATGCATCCTGCGAGCGCTTCAATGCCTCGGCCTGCCGTCCCAGCAGCGCCTGAAGGTGGCGGCGGATGGGATCGGCTTCCTTCAGCTCGAGCAGGTCGATGAACTCGGGGATGACGATAGTGATCCAGGAATTGCCCCGGGCCCAGAGAGCGCGGGCGAAGTTGTGGTTGCCTTCGAAGGTCCAGCCATGGAACCACAGACCGCTGTGGGTGTCCGCCAGGTACTGGGCGTGGGCAAGGACCTGGAACTTGGCCTCCTCCACGTAGTCGGGACGGTCCAGTACGAGGCCGATCTTGGCCAGCGGCATGACCGCCATCATCAGCGTGTCGTCCCACATCTGCTGATGATTGACCGAGTCGTAGACGATGTGTTGCAGCCCGCCGCCCTGCACCCGCGGCATCTCGTGCATCACCCATTCCGCCCATGTGTCGAGGTAGGGGAGCCATTTCGGATCGCCGTCCATCTCGTAGAGATGCGCGGCAACGAGGAACGGGGCGACGGTGTTGACGTTCTTTGTGGGCGTGCCCTCGGCGAGGCGGTCGTCGAACCAGCTGCGGATGATCTGCATCGTGCGCGGAGTGCCGGTCTGCTGCCAATAGCGAAACAGCCCGTAGAGGCCGATGCCGTGGGTCCATTCCCAGCCTCCCCAGCCCTTGGTGTCGACGACCCGGCCGTCGTCGAGGCGCAGAAGGAACTCGCCGGTGGTGTCCACAATGCCGGTCAGGTTGTCAGTGAGGCGGTCGATGAGGCTGCAGAGTTCGTTTCGCGGGAGAAGACGGGGCTCTTGCCGCAGCAGAGGATGCAGGGTCATGCGTCACCGTGTTTCGTTGTAAGTATTTGTTGTTATTTTGTAATGGTCATTCTTGGGCAATTTCGGCGGCGAAACGGCCGGGCAGGTGGCTCACCACGGCGCCAGAGCCTCTCCTTTGCCCGCCGCGGCTGGCGCGACGGGCCATGGGGCTTGCGCTCAGAGAGAAACCAGATCGGCCACCTCGACCGGCAGCCCGGTCTGGAACGAGCGGTTCGCCGCAATGCCGGTCAGGATCGACATGGCGCCGTCCCGGTAGCCTGCCGCATAGGCCCCGCCGGAGTTCGACTTGCCGAAGATGTCGGCCAGCATGCGGTTGTCGCCGCCGCCGTGACCGCCTTCGGCCATGTCGATGGGCACCACGCGCGGCGTGCCGTGCAGCGGGAAGTGATAGAGCTGGATGCCTTCCGCCGCGCCCTCCTGCTCCTTGGCGCCGCCGCCGTTGATGTAGGAGGTCTCCCGCACCATCAGCTCGATGCGCCCGCCGGAGCCGTTGAAGCTGACGTTGAAGCCCTCCCAGGGCGCGTAGGCGTTGAGCGAATAGGTCAGCACCGAACGGTTCTTGTAGCGCACCATGACCTGCATGGTGTCCTCGATGCTGATGCCGTCGCCGAAGACGTTCTGGTCGCGCTGGTAGCCATCTTCGTGCTCGGCATCCCAATAGAGCGCCTTCTGCACCGGGCTGGCGGTCAGATCGATGGCGAAGGGGTCTCCCTTTGCCGCGGCAATGCCGGTGGTGCGCGTGTAGGGGGTGAAGAGCCCGCGCTCCTCTGCGTTGGCGCGACCGTAGAACCGCAGATCGCCCATGCCGAAGACCGTTTCCGGCTGGCTGCCGAGCCAGAAGTTCACCAGATCGAAATGGTGCGTGGACTTGTGCACCATCAGCCCGCCGCTGTTGCGCTTGTCGCGGTGCCAACGGCGGAAGTAGTCGGCGCCGTGTTTGGTGTCGAGCAGCCACTCGAAATGCACCGAGAAGACCTCGCCGATGCCGCCCGAGGTGATCAGCTCGCGCACCGCCGAATTGTGCGGCGCATAGCGGTAATTGAAGGTCACACGCACCGAGCGGCCCGTGCGCTTCACCGCGTCGACGATCTTTTGGCACTTGTCGGTGTCGGTGGTCATCGGTTTTTCGGTGATCACGTCGCGCCCGGCCTCGAGCGCGGCGATGATGTAGATGTGGTGGGTTCGGTCTATGGAAGTGACGATCACCACCTCGGCGCCGGTCTCCTCGAGCATGCGGTGGAAGTCCTCGGCCTTGTAGGAAGGCAGGGGGCTCAGGGCGAATTCGTCCTGCAGCACCTTGTTGGTGTAGTCCATCCGCGTCTGGTTGGTGTCGCAGAGGGCGACCAGTTCGGCGCTTTCGCGGTAGTCCTTTGCAATGGCTTCATAGAACATCCGGGACCGCGAACCGGTGCCCACAAGCGCGTATTTCTTGCGCATCTCATTCTCCTGCTTTCGCCGCCCCGTGTCGGGTGCGACGGGACGAGTTGATCTGTCCGGAGCCTTCCGGGCCCCGGTCGGGATGGGTGGAATTCTGCCGGGGTCAGTCGCGCAGGGCGCGGCCGTCCGGGGTGAAGAAGTGGCAGTCCGCCGGGTCGATCCGGAGCGGCACGAGATCGCCGGTGCGGCAGGCCTGCTGACCCGGCAGGACCACGGTGAGCGGCTCCTTCGCGAAGGCCGGGGTGACATGCAGGACGGTGCTGCCGCCGAGATGTTCGACCAGGTCGACCCTGGCATCGCCAAGCCGCTGGCCGGGCCCGTCGCCGATACCGATGTGCTCGGGGCGGATGCCAAGGGTGAGGTTCGTGCCATGCTGCGCGCGCAGGGGGCGGCCGGCCTCGATCCGCTGCTGATCGAGCGCCACCCCGGTCGCATCGGTGAGGGTGACGGGCACGAAGTTCATCTTGGGCGAGCCGATGAAGCCCGCAACGAACTGGTTGGCGGGTGCGTTGTAAAGCGTCAGCGGCGATCCGGCCTGCATCACCTGGCCGCCGCGCAGCACGACGATCTGGTCGGCCATGGTCATTGCCTCGACCTGGTCGTGGGTGACGTAGATCATCGTGTTGCCAAGCCGTTCATGGAGTTTGGTGATCTCCACGCGCATCTGTACGCGCAACTCCGCATCGAGGTTCGAGAGCGGCTCGTCGAAGAGGAAGATGCGCGGGTCCCGGACAATCGAACGGCCGATGGCGACGCGCTGTCGCTGGCCGCCGGACAGGGCCTTGGGCTTGCGGCTCAGGTAGTCGGTGATCTGCAGCGTCGCCGCAGCCTCGCGCACGCGGCGGTCGATCTCGGTGCGCTTGTAGCCCGCCGTTTCGAGTCCGAAAGCGAGGTTCTTGTAGACGCTCATGTGGGGATAGAGCGCGTAGGACTGGAAGACCATCGCGATGCCGCGCCTGGCGGCGGCGATGTCGTTCATCCGCGCGCCGTCGATCATCAGATCGCCGCCCGAGATGGTCTCGAGCCCGGCGATCATCCGCAGCAGCGTGGACTTGCCGCAACCCGAGGGGCCGACGAAGACGGTGAAGGCGCCGGGTTTGATGTCGAGATCGATGCCGCGGATCACGTCGAGCGCACCGTAGCGCTTTTCGACGTTGTTCAGTTGGATAGAGGTTGCCATGCGTCTGTCCCGGTTCTCAGCGTTTCATGCCGGTTGTGGCGATGCCCTCGATGAGCAGCCGTTGGAAAAAGAGGAAGATCAGGAAGATCGGGACCAGCGAGAGGATCGACATCGCGAAGAGCTCGTTCCAGCTTGAGGTTCCGCTCGAGTCGATGAAGGAGCGCAGTCCGAGCTGGACAGTGTAGTTGCCCATCTCGCTGATGTAGATCAGCGGCCCGAAGAAATCTTCCCAGGTCCAGATGAAGGAAAAGATCGCGGCGGTGGCGAGCACCGGCATCGACAGCGGCAGAATTATCTTGCGGTAGATCCGCCACGCGCTGCAGCCGTCCATCCGCGCTGCCTCGTCCAGCTCGCGGGGGATGCCGCGGAAGAACTGCACCATCAGGAAGATGAAGAAGGCGTCCACGGCGAAGTATTTCGGCACGATCAGCGGCCACCAGGTGTTGACCCAGCCGAGTTCGCGGAAAAGCACGTACTGCGGGATCAGCGTCACGTGGTAGGGCAGCATCAGCGTGCCGAGCATCAGCGCGAACCAGAAGTTGCGCCCGGCGAAGCGCAGCCGGGCAAAGGCGTAGGCCACCAGAGAGGCCGCGAGCACGTTGCCGATGGTCGCCAGGACCGAAATGATCAGCGAGTTCAGGAAGAACCTCCCGAAGGTCACCTGCAGCCCGAACCAGCCGTCGTGGTAGGCGCGTAAAGTCACCTGCGAGGGAATGAGCCCGGCCTCGCCTCCGAAAAGCTCCTCGGCGGGGCGCAGCGATCCCGAGAGCATCCACAGGATCGGGTAGATCATCACCAGGCAGACGAGGATCAGCAGGGCGTGGCGCAGGGTGCTGTTCAGCCGGGGGTGGGCCGGACCGCGGCCCGGCATGTCGTGGACCGCATCAGTCATCGTAATGCACCCAGTATTTCGTGGTCAGGAAGGAGAAGGCCGTGAAGATCGCGATGATGATCACCAGCACCCAGGCAAGCGCCGAGGCATAGCCCATGCGGAAGTAGCTGAAGGCCTCCTGGTAGAGGTAGAGCGTGTAGAAGAGCGTCGAGTTGATCGGCCCGCCAGAGCCGCCCGAGATGACGAATGCGGGGGTGAAGGCCTTGAATGCCTCGATGGTCTGGATCACGAAGTTGAAGAAGATGACCGGCGAGAGCAGCGGCAGGGTGATGCGCAGGAACTGCCGCCGGGCCGAGGCGCCGTCTAGGCTTGCGGCCTCGTACATGTCAGTGGGGATCTGGCGCAGGCCGGCGAGAAAGATGATCATCGGCGAGCCGAACTGCCACACCGAGAGCACCACCAGCGTGTAGAGGGAATAATTGGGGTTCGAGATCCAGCTCGGTCCCTCGATGCCCACTGTCGCCAGCAGCGAGTTTACCAGCCCGTCCGCCGCGAAGAGCTGCCGCCAGAGGACCGCGATGGCGACCGAGGTGCCGAGCAGCGAGGGCAGGTAGAAGATCGCGCGATAGGCTGGCAGGGCGCGCATGCCGCGGTTCAGCACCATGGCGATCGCAAGCGCAAAGGCCAGTTTCAGCGGCACCGAGAGCGCCACGTAGAGCAGTGTGACCTTGATCGCGGCGACGAATTTCGCGTCTGCCGTGACCATGCGGACGTAGTTCTGCGCGCCGATGAACTCGGGCGAGGTCAGCAGGTCGAAATCGGTGAAGGAAAGATAGAGCGAGACAAGCGCCGGGCCGAGCGTCAGGCAGAAGAAGCCAATCAGCCAGGGCGCAAGGAACATGTAGCCCGCGCCATTCCGGTGGATGGCTCGTCTGAGCCATCCTTCCGGTGCGGGAAGCGCTGCGGATGTTCCGCCGTCGACTGCGTCAAATGCGGCCATGCCTCACGCCCGTTCCAGGATCGCGGCAGCCTCGTCGACGAGCGCCGCGCCGCCCTGTTCCGGAGAGACGGCCTCGAAGCCGACTTCCTGACTGATACGGATCTGCACGGCGTTGATCTCTCCGGCACCTTTCGGCGGAGCCGGGGGCAGGGCGCCGATCTGGGAACTCAGGCTAGAGATCAGCTCGACCACCTTGCGGCCGCTGTCGTTGAGATCGGGCATGATCGCCTCGCGGATCTCCTGAGAGGCGGGCACGCCGCGGTCGAGGCCGAGCAGTCGCGCGCCTTCCGGGTCGCGGATCAGGAAGTTGATCATCCGTGCCGCGAGCTCTGGCGCCTTCGAGGTCGCGGAGATGGAGAACATCTGCGACGGCTTGAGGTACTGGCCCGGCTGGCCGCCTTCCAGCACCGGTGCGCCGACCACCGAGAGCTCCGCCTGCACGAGTTTCTGATAGGACTCGAACTGGTTGGAGTGCGCAAAGTCGGTCGCCGCACTGCCCGACACGAGGGGCGCGGTCTCGGGCGAGTTCTTGTAGAGCGCCTGCACGTCCGCGGGCACGCAGCTGCCGGCCTTGCGCATCTGGGTCCAGTAGGCGAACCAGCGGCCCGCGTCCTCGGCGTTGTAGCCGAGTGTGCCTTCGGGGGTGTAGAGCGCCTTGCCCTGGGTGCGCAGCCAGACTTCGAAAAGTCCTTCCTGGCCGCTGCCGTCGGCGGTTGCATAGACGCGTTTCCGGCCGTTCCCGGCGGCGAAAGCGGCGCATTTCTCGGCAAAGCCTTCCCAGCTGTTGCCCAGCGAGGGGGCCTCGGCCCCCGCCTCTTCCCATGCGGCCGCATCGAAGACGATCGAGAAGGCGTTGACCCCGACGTTGCCGCCGTAAAGCTTTCCGTCTACCGAGCAGCTGTCGAGGTTGACCTGTCCGAAGTCGGCGATCTGCAGTTCGTCGCCGAGGAAGTCGTCGAGCGGGCGGATCGCGTCGCGCCGCGCGTATTCGAACATGTAGCGGTAGTCCATCTGAATGAAGTCGGGCGCATTGCCGCCGGCGACCTGGGTCGCGAGGCGCGCCCAGTAGTCGTCCCAGCCCATGAATTCCGCCTCCACCGAGGCCTCGGGGTTGGCGGCCCTGAATTTGTCGATGGCCGCGTTGGTGCGCCGCGCACGCTCGTCTCCGCCCCACCAGATCATGCGGATATTGCCGCCCTGCTGCGCGAGGGCGCTGCGTGCTCCGAGCAGCGGCAGGCCGGCCGCCGCCAGCCCGGTGCCGAGCAGCCGGCGCCGGTCGATACGGGTCGAATTCATGTCTGTCCTCCCAAATTGGACGGCGGTGCCCGCGGCGCCGGCCGGTCCGTCTCCTCCATCTTCCGGTGTCTCCTCACCGGGCGCGACCGACATGGACAGCCGTCGCAAGGTCAGCCTAGGGCAGGGCCAACCATACGAACAACTACAAAATATTGCCCGTTGTATAGAGATTATCTATACCAAGTTGGAGGCAGCAGGAGGGAAAACCATGGACAGGGCGCTTGAGCAATTCGTGGCGGTCGCCGAGGCAGGATCGCTCATGGCGGCGGCGGAGAAGCTGCGTCTGTCGCAACCGACGCTCAGCTACAACATCAAGCGGCTTGAGGAGACGATGGGGGTGAAACTCTTTCATCGCTCCGCGCGCGGCGTGCAGCTGACCACCTATGGCGAGACGCTCTACAACAGCGCCGTGGTGATCGGGCGCCTGCACTCCAACGCACTGACCACCATCGCCCGGCAGAAGGCGGAACTCGAGGAGGGGATCAGCATCGGCACCGGCTATTCGACCTGGATCCTGATCCTGCGCGATTACGTGGTGGAGCACTTCAAGGCGCATCCCGATGCGCCGATCAATCTCAGCATCGGGAACATGATGCGCTGCATGGACCAACTGCTCGCTGGGGACATCTCGCTGTTCATCGGGCACCGGATCGACCAGTTGAAGGAGGGGATCGCAGTGGATTTCATCCCGATGGGTCATGCGATGGACGGGTATTTCGTCCGGCGGGGGCATTCCCTCCTGGAAGGGCCGCGCAGTCTTGAGGAAATCCGTGCCTATCCCACGACCATGGCCTATCCCGTCGACGTCAGCCAGAAGCGCCTTGTGTCGGGCAGCGAGCTCTACGACGCCTCTCGGCTGGGGCATGCCTTCACCTCGAATTCGCTGGAGGCCTGTCTCGAGTTCGTCCACGCCACCGACGCGGTGTTGATCCACAGCACAGTCCTGGCGGACTACTTCGGCGATCAGGGGTTGGGCCAGGTCGAGTTGCGCCCCGGGGCCGACGTCAAACGCGCGGTCATGGGCATCCACGTGCTGCCCGAGCGGCGGGCCAATCCCAAGGTGCGGGCCTGCATCCGGGCGATTTTGGAGCGCGCCGAGCATTTGCAGCTGTTCCCGCCTTACGACGGCTAGGGATCACCGCAGGTCCGATGTCTGCGCGCTGCGATGCCATATCGCCCGCTCAAATCGTCCATATGGACTTTACTATTGGGTCATATGGACTATATTTGAGCCAAAGGAGATCGAGATGCAAGTCATCGCCAAGACCCGTGAACCTGCTCAGCTCAACGCCGTTGCCCTCAAGGCCTTTGCCCGCATCGTCGATTCCTGGGCGCTCAGCGTCAAGGAGGCGGCGGGCCTTGCGGATATGTCCGAGAGCACTTGGAAACGTGCGAGAAAGCCCGGTTTCGCCGGCGAGCTGACCAAGGATCAGGTGCTCCGGCTCAGCGCGGTCATCGGCATCTACAAGTCCCTCGAGCTCTATTTCTCCGAGCCACTCGCGCGGAGCTGGGTCACCCGGCCGAACGCTGGCCCGCTGTTCGGCGGGCAGCGACCGATCGACGCCGCCGTCGAGGGCGGCCTGCCGCAGATCCTCGCCATCCGCACCTATCTCGACGCGCTCCGGGGCGGGGCGTGAAACAGACCGGGATTTCGGACCGTGGTCTCGTGCGTCTGCTGCCTGCCACCTACCACAAGCCGCCCGCGCTCCGGGGTCTCGTGGACACCGACGACGAAATGGCGATCCTCGCCGAGATCGAGGGGATGACCAGCGGCCGGCTTCAGGCAGAGCGTGGCCGGAACCCGTATATCGACCCGCGCGAGTTGGCCTGGCGTCGCCGCAGCCACGACCTGCGCATCTATGGCGACACCCATGTCAACGCGGCCTTCGCCTATACGCGCGCGGGCGGCAACCGCTTCAACTCAGAGGATCGCGGTGCCTGGTACTGCGCCTGGGACACCATGGTTTCGGTCAGCGAGGTCGCATGGCACCGGACGCGGGAGCTGGGGTTCACCGGCTGCTTCGAGGACAGTGCCCGCTATGTCGAGCTGCTGGCGGATTTCATTGGCACCTTCGATGACATCACCGACCATACCGACCATCCGGCGCTGCAATCCGACCCGGATGTCGGATACCCGGAGGGGCAGAACCTCGCACAACAGTTGCGCCGCGCGGGCTCTCGGGGGCTGATTTACCCTTCCGTCCGCGCGCCTGCGCCGGGCGGTAACTGTCTCGTATGTTTCGAGCCCAACGCCATTCAGAACGTTCGTCCGGGCGCGTCCTGGGACCTGATTTGGGAGGGCACGCCCGATTATTCGGTGATCGCAGTGACCTGATTGTTCGGGGAAGTGTGCGATCCCGGCGCCTTCCAAGCCCTTGCGACCAACTGCAAGGCAGGCCTCCCGTGTGGAGCAGACGCAGGACGGCGCCGGGCGGTATCATCGTTCAGTGGTAATGGACGATGGGTGTCGCGAGTGCGTAGGCCGAAGGGTGGGTCCACCGGTGCGCAATGCGGCAGGCACTGCGGCGGGTCAGTCGGGACCGATGCGCGACCGGAGCAGGTTGCAGAAACTCCAGGTGCTCCGCCCGACTGCTGCATTTCTGCACGACCATCGAATTTCTTGCGTTGTTGCAACTCCGCCCTTTTTACCCCAACCCGTTCCCGCTAGATCTCGGGTTCGAGCAGGAGAGGCCGGGGTCCATCGCGACCGCGGGGGGAGATCTGGAGATCAGCTGAAGGAGGTACTTTGGAACGGACTGTGCTGAATACCGACGACAGCATCCCCGGTGCGGGGAGCTACGAATGGCATCTCGGGGACGACAGGCTGCTCTGGAGCAGGGGTCTGGTGCAGCTCTACGGGCTGACGCGCGCGGATGAGGACGCCGAAGCGTTTTACGCGCTGGTGTACCCGCAGGACAGGGACCGCCTTCGCCGGGAGGTACAGGAGGTTTGCGCCCGCGCCGATCATTTCGAGCACCGCTTCAGGATTCTGCGTCCCGACGGGCGCGTGCGTCACGTGCTGGACCGCGGGCGGGTTGTCAGGAACGCGCAGGGCGCCGCGGTCAGGCTGTCCGGCGTCGAGATGGATGTCACCGAGATCGTCGAGGCGTCGTGCGGCGGGACGGTAGCGCCGGGCGCGGATGCCAATAGCAGCGACAGGCCGCCCGCGGATGCGGAAATCCTCGATGCGGTCTTCAGCGACGCCCCCGTCGGCATTGGCATCTGGGACCGCGATCTGAAGTTCGTGAAGATCAATCCGCTGCTGGCCGAGATGAACGGGCTGCCGCCGGAGGCGCATATCGGCAAGACACCCAAGGAACTGCTTCCCGAGGTTAATGATATCGACGGGGTCACCGAACTGCTGCAGGAAATCCTCACAAGCGGCCTCGTCAGGCGCAACGTCGAGATCTCGGGCGTCACGCCGGCCCGACCCTCCGAGCGGCGCTATTGGAAAGAGCACTTCTTCCCGATCAAGTCCGCCGGTCGGGTGGCCGGTCTCGCCGCCATCGTCGAGGACATCACCGAGACGCGCAAGGCGCAGGAGACGATCGACGCCCTGCTGCACGAGCTGAACCACCGCAGCAAGAACATGGTTTCGCTCATCCTGGCAATCAGCCGGCAGACGGCGCGCTCCCGGCCCGGGGACTTCCTTCCGGTGTTCCAGAGCCGGCTCGAGAGCATGGCGGCGGCGCAGGACTTGCTGGTCCAGCGCAGCTGGCAGGACATCGAAGTCGAAGCGCTCCTGCGCTCGCAACTGCCTCACGTCGCGCATCTGATCGGAGAGCGGATCCGACTGCACGGTGCGCCCGATGTGCTGGTGCCGGCCGCTGCGGCACAGTCGCTGGCGCTGGCGATCCATGAGCTGACGACGAATGCGCTCAAGTACGGTGCCTTGTCCGACGAACAGGGCAGGCTCACGATCGGCTGGCAACTGTCTGCGGATGGCCGCGTGTTGCAGATCGTCTGGCGCGAGCGGGGCGGGCCGTTCGTCTCGCCTCCAATGCGGACGGGCTTCGGCTCGACGCTGACCGGCGCGATGCTGCAATCCACGCTGGGGGGCGAGACACGGGCCGACTATGCGAGCGAGGGTCTCACCTGGAGCGTGGAGTTTCCGCTGCAGGGCTGATCCGCTGACCCGGGGGTGATGCCCGGAGAAATGCGCATGCGCCGGAATCTGGTCGCACGCTCCGTGCCGGGTGGCTCGGCGCGGCTCATGGCTGCACACGGCGACACCGGTGGGGTGCTGCGCGCGTCATTGTCGTTGGCCCCCAAGGCTCGAAGCGCGAAGCCTGCCCGGCGGGTCAGGCATCGATTTCCAGCTTCTAGCTTCCGGGGCCGCCAAACCGTTTCCTTTCCCTACTCTGGTGCGCGAAGGTCGTCAGGCGAAGTCGCGGGCACGGCGCCGCCGACGCGGGCGGTCGGGCTGGGCGCAGGTCGCGGCGGAGCGCCTGCCGGTCTCGCGCGCGCCGGCGCTGACGGGGCCGTGATGGCCTTGAGATGATCCGATCGGAGATGCGGATCGTATCAGGACCATCACGAAGCAGACCCTGGGCTGCGCGATCCGGCAGGGCCGGCAGAGCGCGGCGTGCAGTTTGTCCTGCGCGCGGACGGGGCTAGCTCTGACCATAGCCAAACGTTCTACGGAAGTTCCCATGACCGCAGAAGTCCTCGCCCGGCTCCAGTTCGCCTTCACGGTGTCATTCCACATCATCTTCCCGGCCTTCTCAATCGGGCTGGCGAGCTACCTTGCCGTGCTGAACGGCGCGTGGCTCTGGACACGGGACGGGCGATACCTGTCGCTGTTCAATTTCTGGAAGAAGATCTTCGCGGTCGCCTTCGGCATGGGCGTCGTCTCGGGCATCGTCATGTCCTATCAGTTTGGCACCAATTGGTCGGTGTTTTCCGACAAGGCCGGGCCGGTGATCGGGCCGATGATGGCCTATGAGGTGCTGACCGCCTTCTTCCTCGAGGCGGGCTTCCTGGGGATCATGCTGTTCGGCCGCACGCGGGTGGGCGACGGGCTGCACATGCTGGCGACGGGCATGGTGGCGGTCGGCACGCTGATCTCGGCCACATGGATCCTTGCGGTGAACAGCTGGATGCACACGCCCGCCGGATACTCGATCGCCGACAACGGCCAGTTTGTGCCCGAGGACTGGTGGCAAATCGTCTTCAACCCGTCCTTTCCCTACCGGCTGGTGCACATGGTGCTGGCGGCCTATCTGACCACTGCGCTCGTGGTCGGCGGGGCCTCGGCGTGGCAACTGCTGAAGACGCCGGGCCATCCGGTGTCGAAAAAGAGCCTGTCCATGGCCATGTGGATGCTGGTGATCGTCGCGCCGCTGCAGATCTTCGCTGGAGACCAGCACGGGCTCAACACGCTCGAACACCAGCCTGCCAAGATCGCTGCCATGGAGGGCCACTTCGAGAGCCACGAGGGCGGTGTGCCTCTGGTGCTCTTCGCGATCCCGGATCAAGAGAACCAGGAACTGGACTACGCGCTGGAGGTGCCGCACCTCGGCTCGCTGATCCTGACGCACAGCTGGGACGGCCAGATCCCCGCGCTGTCGGAATTTCCCATCGAGGATCAGCCCCCGGTCTGGATCGTCTTCTGGTCGTTCCGGGTGATGGTGGCGCTCGGCTTCGCCATGTTGGGGCTGGCGCTCTGGGGGCTCTGGGCACGCTGGCGCGGCTGGCTCTACAGCGACCCGTGGCTTTTGCGCGCCTGCGTGGCTCTTGGACCGGCGGGGTTCATCGCGGTGCTGGCGGGCTGGATCACCACCGAGGTGGGCCGCCAGCCGTGGACCGTATACGGGCTGCTGCGCACCTCAGAAAGCCACTCGCCGCTCGATCTGCCGGCACTGACCACCTCGCTGATCGGCTTCGTCGTGGTGTATTTCTTCGTCTTCGGCGCGGGCACCTTCTACCTGTTGCGGATGATGCGCAAAGCGCCCGACACGCCGCGGCTCGGCCTGCGCGATGGTCCCATCCGCACGGCGGGGATCATGCCGGGGCCCGCACAGAACGCCGAGAACAGGAGCGACTGACATGTTCGGACTGGAGCTTTCCTTCATCTGGGCGGGGATCATCGCCTTTGCGGTGCTGGTCTATGTGATCCTCGACGGGTTCGACCTTGGCGTCGGCATCCTGTTCCCGCTGGCCAGGACCGAGCAGGACCGCGACGTGATGATGAACTCAGTGGCGCCCATATGGGACGGCAACGAGACTTGGCTGGTGCTCGGCGGCGGTGGGCTCTTCGCGGTTTTCCCGCTGGCCTACGCGGTGGTCATGCCCGCGCTTTACGTGCCGATCATCCTGATGCTGCTGGCGCTGATCTTTCGCGGCGTGGCCTTCGAGTACCGCTGGCGGACGAAACGCTGGAAGCGTCTGTGGGATTTCGCCTTTTTCGGCGGCTCGCTGGTGGCGGCTTTCTCGCAGGGCATGGCGCTCGGCGGGCTGGTGCAGGGCATCGAGGTCGTGGACCGCGGCTATGCGGGCGGCTGGTGGGACTGGCTGTCGCCCTTCTCGCTGCTGACCGGGCTGGCGGTGGCCACGGGATACGCGCTGCTCGGCGCCACATGGCTGGTGATGAAGCTCGAGGGCGGCATCCACGACAAGATGCGCGGCATCGCGCAGCCGCTGGGACTGGCGACGCTCGTTTTCCTTGGGCTGGTGTCGGTCTTCACCCCGCTGCAGGACGAGGTCTATTTCCAGCGCTGGTTCAGCGGCGGCTCGCTGGCCTTCGTGGTGGTGGTGCCGGTGCTGGTGCTGCTCTGCGCCGCCGGCCTGTGGAAAGGGCTGCGCGGCGGCGGCGACCGGCTGCCGTTCTTCTCGGCGCTGGGGTTCTTCGTGCTGGGCTTCATCGGCATCGGCATCAGCTTTTACCCGATGATCGTGCCGCCCTCGCTGACCATCGTCGAGGCCGCGGCCCCCGACAGCAGCCTTGGCTTCGCCTTGGTCGGGACGGTGATCCTGATCCCGATCATCCTGGCCTATACCGCCTATGCCTACTGGGTGTTCCGCGGCAAAATCGACCCCTCCGAGGGCTACCACTGATGCGCGGCAAGCGGCTGCTCTGGTTTGTGGGACTCTGGCTCGCCGGGGTCGTCTGTGTCGGCGCGGTGGCGCTGCTGATCCGCGCGGCGCTGCCTTACTGAACGGGCGCGGTGCGCGCAAATATCCACGGGGCCGAATATCTCGGGCACGGAATTCGACATGGCGGGGGCGGTTTTCGCGGAACCAAAGCCGCTCCCGCCGGGTTCCACGTGCGACTCGTCCGGCCGGTCAGATCACTCCAGACAAAGCATCCACGGTGAGGCACCATCCGGTGTCGCGCGAGGGGCTGCTTTCCGAGCGGACAGGGCCCAGTACCATGCGCATCCAGCGTGCCGACCTCCACCCCGACTCCGAAACCGACCGCTGCCTGCCGTTCCTGCTGGCCGGCGGGCGCGGCGCGCGGCTGTTCGAGCTTACCGACCGGCAGTGCAAGCCCGCGTTGGCTTTCGGCGCAGGCGAGGGGCGGATCGTCGACTTCATCCTCGCCGCGCTGGCGCGGGCCGGTTTCGCCAGACTCTTCGTCGCCTCCCAATACCGGCCGAAGGAGCTATCGCGGCATCTACAGGAATGTTGGGCGCATCATTTCCCGAAAGGCGTTATGCTGCGAGACGGCGGTGCGCTCAGCCCATTTGGCTATCGTGGCACCGCCGATGCGCTGTGGATGAATGCGACGTTGCTCGACGCCCATGCCCCGCGCGAGGTGATGATCCTGTCGGGGGACCATGTGCTCGACCTCGAGCTGAAGGCGCTTCTGGCCCACCACCGCGGCCACGGGCGCGCTGCGACGGTCGTGGCCACCGCCGTCCCACGGCACGAGGCGCGCGGCTTCGGAGTGTTCGAGGAGGGGTCGGACGGGCGGGTCACCGGCTTTGCCGAAAAGCCGGCGCGCCCGACGCCCATGCGCGGCGATCCCGAGCGCTCGCTCGCCTCGGCGGGCATCTATGTGTTCGACTGGATCTGGCTCAAGAGGGCTCTGCGCGCGGATGCGGCGCGGGCCGAGACCAGCCACGATTTCGGGCACGACATCCTGCCGCTGGCCATGTCCTCGGGGGAACTTGCGATCTACCGGATGCCGGGGGTCATGCCGGGGCAGGGGGCCTACTGGCGCGACGTGGGCACGCTCGACGCCTACCGCCGCAGCCAGCTCGATTTCGCGGCGGCGGAGCTGCCGGTGCCGCTGCCGCAGACCATGCGCCGCCCGGTTACCTCGGCGCGCGACAGCTTCGTCGAGCGCAGCGTCCTCATGCCCGGCTGCTCGGTCGGACGGCGCTGCCATCTCCGGGACACCATCGTCGGACCGGGCGTGCGCCTGCCCGATGGCTTCCAGGCGGGGCTCGATCCCGAGGAGGATGCCCGCTGGTTCCGTCGCAGCGCGGGTGGCACACTCCTGATCACCGCCGAGATGATGAGCCGGCGGGAAACTGCACTGCGGCGCCCCGCCGCGCGCCCGTTGTTCCGGCACCCGCCGCAGATGGCCGCAGTTCCGGTCATGGAGAGCTGAGATGATTGATCCCCGTGACGTGACCATCGACCCCGCCCGCTCGCGCCCCGATCAGCTCGGAGCCCGCTACGACGACGCGGGCACCAACTTCGCGCTGTTCTCGGACCACGCCGAGGCGGTGGAGCTGTGCCTCTTCGACGAGGCAGGCGAGAATGAGCTGGCCCGGCTGGAGCTTCCCCGCGCGGAGGGCGGTGTCTTCTTCGGCTACTGTCCCGACCTCGGGCCAGGACAGGCCTACGGCTACCGGGTACACGGGCCGTTCGATCCCGGGAACGGCCACCGCTTCAACCCGCACAAGCTGCTGCTCGATCCTTATGCCATGGCTATGCGCGGCCAGCTGACGTGGGACGACGCGCTGTTTGGCTACCCGGTGGGCGGCTCGGACCTCGACCTTGACACCCGCGACAGCGCGCCATTCATGCCCAAGGCGGTGGTCGCCGACCCGGTGTTCGACTGGGAGGCCGACGCGGCGCCGCGGCTGCGCTGGCAGGACACGGTGATCTACGAGGCACATGTGAAGGGTCTGACCATGCGCCACCCCGGCGTGGTGCAGGCCGACCGTGGCACCTTCCGCGCCCTGGCTTCGGATCCGATCATCGAGCACCTGCAGAAGCTTGGGGTCACCACCATCGAGCTGCTGCCGATCCACGCCATGGTGCAGGATCGCCACCTGATGGAGCAGGGGCTGCGCAACTACTGGGGCTACAACACGCTCGGCTTCTTCGCGCCCAATCGTACCTATCTGGCCACCGAGGACGTGCGCGAAGTGCGCGCCGCAGTCAAACGCTTCCACGCCGCCGGGATCGAGGTGATCCTCGACGTGGTCTACAACCACACCGCCGAGGGCAACGAGCTGGGCCCGACGCTGTCGTTCAAGGGCATCGACAACGCCAGCTACTACCTGCTCTCGCCCGAGAACCGTCGCCACGGCTTTGACACCACCGGCACCGGCAACACGCTCAACGTCGCGCATCCGATGGTGCTGCGCATGGTGATGGACAGCCTGCGCTACTGGGTCGAGGCGTTTCACATCGACGGTTTCCGCTTCGATCTTGCCTCGACGCTTGCGCGCGAGCCCGACGGGTTCGAGCGCGAGGGGGCCTTCTTCAACGCCATCCGGCAGGACCCGGTGCTGAGCCAGATCAAGCTGATCGCCGAGCCCTGGGACGTGGGCGAGGGGGGCTACCAGGTCGGCGGCTTCCCCTGGCCCTTCCGCGAGTGGAACGACAAGTTCCGCGACGACGTGCGCAGTTTCTGGCGGCGCGATCCGGGCAAGCTGTCGGGCCTGTCGGAGCGCCTGATGGGCAGTCCGGTGCAGTTCGACCATTCGCACCGCCCGGCGACCTCCTCGGTGAATTTCGTTGCGGCGCACGACGGCTTCACCCTGTGGGATACGGTCTCCTACAATGACAAGCACAACGAGGCCAACGGCGAGGACAACCGCGACGGCCACGGCCACAACCTCTCGGACAATATGGGCCACGAGGGAGCCACGGACGACCCGGGGATCGACGCAGCGCGCGAGCGGCGGGTGAAGGGGATTCTCGCGACGCTCTTCCTGTCGCACGGCGTGCCGATGCTGCTGGCCGGCGACGAGATGGGCCAGACCCAGAACGGCAACAACAACGCCTATTGTCAGGACAACGAGACCACCTGGATCGACTGGGAAGCCGGGCGGCCCGGGCTGGTCGAGGCGGTCTCGGCGATGACCGCGCTGCGCCGCGAGTGGCGCGGGCATCTCGCGCCATACGGTTTCTGGCCACGCCCCGAGGCCACCGAGAGCCTCTGGCTGCACCCCGAGGGGTGGCAGATGTCGGCGCAGGACTGGCAGGATGGCGGGCTCTTCGCGGTAGGCCTGCGCCACCATCAGGAAGACTGCCCGGACCTGCTGATCCTGATCAATGGCGGCGAGGCCTGCACCTTCACGCTGCCCGTGGGCGACTGGGAGCTGATCCTCGACACCATGCGCGACCAGGTGGCCTGCGCCGAGGAGGTCTCTGAGAGCCTGATCGTCGGGCCACAGGCGATCGCGGTGTTGCGCGATCGCGGCGTGGTCGGAGATCCGGCGTGATCGCGTCGCCGACCTGGGGCGCGCAGCCGCTCGGCGACGGGCTGTGGCGGTTCGCAATCTGGGCACCGGCGGCGCGGCGGGTCGCATTGCTGCTCGATGGACGTGAGATCGCGATGGAGGGCGCGCTCGGCGGCGCGTGGCAGTGCCGCGTTCCGGCGCGTGCGGGAATGGGCTACCTCTTCCGGATCGACGGCAGGGATCTGCCCGACCCGGCGGCGCGCGCACAGCTCGGCGGGGTTGAGGGGCCGTCGGTGACCGTGGATCCGGGCGGCTTCGACTGGGGAGCGGACTGGCCGGGGCGGCCGCTGGAAGAGGCGGTCATCATTGAGCTGCACGTTGGCACCTTCACCCCCGAGGGCACCTTTGCCGCCGCCGCCCGCAGGCTGCCCGATCTGGCGGCGCTGGGGATCACCGCGGTCGAGCTGATGCCTGTCTCGCAGTTCGCCGGTCGGCGCGGCTGGGGCTACGACGGCGTTCTGATCCGCGCGCCGCATCCGGCCTATGGCACGCCGGATGAGATGCGCGCCTTCGTCGCCGAGGCGCAGCGCCACGGCATCATGGTGCTGCTCGATCTGGTGATGAACCACTTCGGCCCCTTCGGGAATTTCCTGCCCGGCTACGCGCCGGAATTCTTCACCGACCGACCCACGCCCTGGGGCGATGGCATCGACTTCAATCGCCCGGAAGTGCAGGCCTTCTTCCGCGAGGCTGCGATCGGCTGGCTGCGCGAGTACCGGCTCGACGGTTTCCGCTTCGACGCGGTGCATGAGATCCGCGACGGGCAGGACCAGCGCTTCATGCGCGAGCTGGCGGCGGCAATCCATGCTTTGGACCTCGGGCGCCCGGTCCACCTCATCTGCGAGGACGAGCGCAACCTGCCGCACCTGCGCGAGGCCGGCTTCGATGCCGAGTGGAACGACGACTGGCACAATGCGATGCACGTGGCGCTGACCGGCGAGACGCAGGGCTATTACAGCCGTTTCGCGCGCGACCCGTTCGGCGATCTGGCGCGCGCGCTGGCGCGGGGCCAGGTGGACGAGGGGCAGCCGCATCCCGAGCAGGCGCGAGGGGCCGAGGCCGCACATCTTCCCTGGACCGCCTTCGTCAACGCCAACCAGACCCACGACCAGATCGGCAACCGCGCGCTCGGTGAGCGGTTGATCACCCTGATCGGCGACGCACCGGCGCGGGTGCTGCACGCGGCGCTGCTCTGCATGCCCTTCCTGCCGATGCTCTTCATGGGCGAGGAGGAGGGCAGCGAGGCCCCGTTCCTCTTTTTCTGCGACCCGCCGGACGAGGCAGGTCGGGCGGCGGTGCGCAAGGGTCGCGGTGCTGAGTTGATGCGCATCGGTTACGACTTGGCGGGCATGCCCGATCCCACCGGGGTCGAGGCGATGGAGGTCTCGCGTCCCTATCCGCCGCGGGATCCGGAGCGCGCCGGGGCCTGGCGCGACCTGACCCGCGAGTTGCTGGACCTTCGGGCGCGCCGCATCGTGCCGCTGCTCAAGTCGGGCAAGACCGGGCTCGGCGAGGTCACCCGCCACGGCCCCCGCGCCTTTGCCGTGCGCTGGCCCTTCGAGACGGGTGAGATCCGGATGCTACTGTCGCTGGGCGCGCCCGCTGCCGGGGCGGTAGCGCTGGCTCAGCCGGATTTCCGTCTCGGCGATCCGGCGCGCGATGCCTTCGGACTGGAAGTGGAGATCACCGGATGACGCCGCGCGTTGCCACCTACCGCCTGCAGCTCCGTCAGGGGGTCGATTTCGACCGCGCCGCAGAATTGCTCCCGCATATCGCGGAGCTCGGCGCGAGCCACCTCTACCTGTCGCCGATCTTCACCGCCGAGAGCGGTTCGACCCATGGCTACGATGTGGCCAACCCGGCCGAGATCGACCCGGTTCTGGGCGGCCGCGCGGGCTACGAGCGGCTCGCTGCCGCGGCACGGGCGCTGGGGCTGGGGATCGTGCTCGATCTCGTGCCGAACCACACCGTGCTCAGCCCAGAGAACCCCTGGCTGCACGATGCGCTGACCCATGGGGCCGAAAGCCTCTACGCGAAGTTCTTCGACGTGGACTGGCGCGCCGGGCTGATCCTGCCAATCCTGCCCGAGACGCCGGAGCAGATGATCCGCGACGGCGCTTTCGAGATCGACCGCGACGCGCAGCGGCTGACGTGGGAGGGGGGCTGGCTGCCTCTGGCACCGGGCAGCGCCGGGGCAGGCGCGATCGAGGAGGTGCTTGCATGCCAGCACTGGCGGCTGCGGCACTGGGAGCGCGAGCGCAAGCGGCTGACCCACCGGCGCTTTTTCAACGTCACCACGCTGATCGGCATGCGCATCGAGGAGCGCGAGGTCTTCGACGCGATGATGGCGCTGCCGCTGGCGCTGGTCCGCGACGGGCTGGCCGAGGGGCTGCGGATCGACCATGTGGATGGGCTCGCCGACCCCGGGCAGTACCTGCGCCGGATGCGCGCGGCGCTGGGACCGGAGGTGCCGATCTGGATCGAGAAGATCCTCACCGGCGAAGAGGCGCTGCCGGACTGGCCGGTGACAGGCACCACGGGTTATGAGGCGAACGACCGGATCACCCGGCTGCTGCTGGATGCTGCGGGGCTAGATCGGCTCGACGCCATCTGGCGCGGAGCGACCGGGGCGCGGGGCGATTATGCCGCCACCTGCCGGGCGGCGCGCGCGCAGATCCTGTCGCACGAGTTGGCTGCGGAGCTGGGCGAGATGACCCGGCGGGCCATGGCCGCGCTGACCGAGACGGGCGTCACGGCGGAGGAAGGCCCGGTGCGTGACAGCCTGCGGGCACTGCTCATCGCCTTCCCGCGCTATCGGAGCTACATCGATGCCTACGGGCCTTCGCCGGAGGACGAGGCGCTGCTCGCACAGAGCGTGGCCGAGGCTTCGGCGCAGCTCGGCGACCGCCGGGTCCTGAGCGCGTTGCACCGGGTCCTGCTGTCGCCCGTGGGCGCGGCGGGTCGCGGCTTTCTGCGGCGCTTCCAGCAGGTCACCGGCGCGGTGGTGGCCAAGGCGCAGGAGGACACCGCCTTCTACCGCCATACGCGCTGCCTTGCCGAGGCCGAGGTCGGTTCGGAGCCCGACGCGCCACCGCTTTCGCCGCAGGACTTCGAAATGTGGTGCAGCGAGCGCCTGCGGCACTGGCCGGGCGCGCTCACGCTGGGCTCGAGCCATGACACCAAGCGGGCCGAGGATGCCCGCGCGCGGCTCATCGCGCTGACCCACATGCCGGAGAACGCAGCAGTGCTCTGGCGCCAGTCCGAGGCGCTGGACGTGCCGCATCCGCCCGAGGCGGCGACCCGCTGGTACATCCTGCAATCCGCACTGGCACTCTGGGAGCCGGAGCGCGGCGATCTGGAGGAGCGGCTTGCGGCGCATCTGGAAAAGGCCCTGCGCGAGGCCAAGGAGCTGACCCAATGGCACGACCCAGACAAGGCCGCAGAGGCGCAGGCCGCGGCCTTCGCGCGGGCATTGCTCGCGGCCTGGCGTCTGGAGGAACCTGAGCCGCTGCGCGCGGTGATCGCGCTCGGAGAGCGACTCTCGCTGACCCAGCTGGCGCTGCGCTGCATGATCCCAGGGGTGCCGGACATCTATCAGGGCAGTGAGACCGGCCTGTTTGCTCTCACCGATCCGGACAATCGCGCGCCCCTCGATCCGAAGGCGCCGGTCACAGCGTTCGGGGCCCGCAAACGCGCGTTGCTCCGCGAGCTGCTCGACTTGCGGCGACGGTATCCCGAGGTCTTCGCGCGCGGGGGCTGCCGAATTGAACATGACGGTGTCGCGCTGCGCTTGGTTCGTGACCACGGCGAGGTGGCGGTCACGTTGCGCTTTTCCCTTAGTGGCGCGACCGAGCCGGCCGTCGCGGCATCCTCTGCCGCCAAAGCCCGGGGGGCGTCCCGTCCCCGATCCTCGGGCGCGTTTTAGGACGCTGACCCACCGCGCGGCCTGTGCGGCCGGATTTCTTTCCCGCAAACTCCTTTCCTTCCCCTGGGGCCTTGCTTCGGCATCCCGGTGCCCGCCAATGGCGTGGGCACCGCTGGTTTTGGCGGTCGTCGGGTGGAGCGACCTGAATGGGGTCTCTAGGACGTTATGGGCGTCCCGTGGCGCGGGGTTTCCGGGAGCATCGGTTTGCGTTCCGTTGCGAGAGCTGTTAGCCGACGCTTCGATGATGAAAGTGAAGCGTACATTGAAGCCACCTGTAGTGGCTTGAAAATGCTGGGTCTCATAATGAGAGCCGCCACTTTCACGCAAATCTACTTTACAAATCTAAGGAGAACCTCATGCGTTCGTCGAAGCTTTTCTCGACCGCACTGGCCGCCACGCTTGCGATGCCGATGGCGGCATCGGCCCAGGAAGACGGGGCCGGGCAGTGCGGCGAAGTGTCGATCGCCCAGATGGGCTGGGCGGCGGCCGAGGTCACCACCAATATCGCGAAGTTCCTGCTCGAGCAGGGCTATGGCTGCGACGTGAGCCTCGTGCAGTCGGACACCATCCCGGCGATCACCTCGGTGGCCGAGAACGGCGAGCCGGACGTGGTGACCAACCTGTGGCTGAACTCGGCCGGCGAGGCCTACACCAAGCTCGAGGAAGGCGGCAGCATCAAGCGGCTGACCTCGGTCCTGGAACCGGGCGGCGTCGAGGGCTGGTGGATTCCGACTTCCCTGGCCGAGGAACACCCGGAGCTGACCACCATCGAGGGCATTCTCGAGAACCCCGAACTGGTGGGCGGCCGTTTCAACAACTGCCCGGACGGCTGGGGCTGCCGCGTGGTGTCGGACAACCTGTCGCGCGCCTTCGACCTGGAAGGCAACGGCATCGAGGTGTTCAACCACGGCTCCGGCGAGACCCTGGCGACCTCGATGGGCGCCGCGGTCACCGGCGGCGAGCCCTGGTTCGGCTACTACTGGGGGCCGACCGTGCCGCTCGGCAAGTACGACATGACCCGCGTCAAGCTCGGCGACTACGACGCGGCGAAATTCGCGCCGCTGCAGAACCCGAACACCCCCGATCCGCAGGTCTCGGACTTCCCGGCCGCGCCGATCCTCACGGCGGTCACCGCAGATTTCGCGGATGACAACCTGGAGGTTACCGAGTTCTTCAGCAACATGACCTTCAGCACCGACCAGATGTCCGGTCTGCTGGCCTGGAAGGACGAGAACAACGCCTCCAACGAGGAGGTCGCGGTGCACTTCCTCAGCACCTCCGGCGAGACCTGGTCCGGCTGGGTGAACGATGCCGCGCGCGAGAAGCTCTCGGCACTGCTGCAGTAAGACAGATGCCGTCCTCGCGGCTGATAGCCCGAGGCAGCGCATTCCGACGGGGCCGGATCACCGGCCCCGTCTTCGGTTTTTCACAACAAGGGCGGGCCGTTCCGGTCCGACAGACACATGGCAACCTATGACGGCCTTTTCGACACTTTGGGGCTGAGAGACTGGTGCGACGGCGGGGCCTCGGATGGCCCGATGTCGATGGCCGACCTCATGGCCAAGGCCCAAGGTGGCGACAAGGCCGGCGAGACCTCGCTCCGCGACCTTCCGTTTCCCTCGCTTGACGCGCTGCATGACGCCTGCGCTGCCATCCCCCAGTCCCGCGACCTGACCAAGGGGCTGGAGACCGGATTCCTGGGTATCCGCGACGCGCTGCGCATCGTGGTGGACCCGCTGACCCAGCCGCTGAGCTGGGCGCTGGAGAGCATGTTGCACCTGATGACCGACACGCCATGGTGGATCATGGTGCCGGTGCTGATGCTGATCACTTGGGCAGTGAGCCGCTCGTGGAAAATCGTCGGTTTCGTTGCGCTGGTCATCGCCGGGCTTGCCTTCGTCGACCACTACGAGGTGGCGATGCAGACGCTGGCGATCATCTTCGTCTGTGCCTTCATCTGCGTGCTGATCGGGGTGCCCATCGGCATCGCCATGTCGCGTAGCGACCGGTTGCAGAACATCGTCACGCCGATCCTCGACATGCTGCAGACGCTGCCGCCCTTCGTCTACCTGATCCCGCTGATCTTCCTGTTCTCGGTGACCGAACCGAAGCTCTATGGCATCGCGGTGATCCTCTATGCCATCGTGCCGGTGGTGCGGCTGACCAACCTAGGGATCCGCCTGGTGGATGCGGACGTGATCGAGGCCGCCGACGCCTTTGGCATGACCAGGCGGCAGAAACTCTTCGGGGTGCAGATCCCGCTGGCGCTGCCCAACATTATGGCCGGGGTGAACCAGACGATCATGATGTCGCTGGCAATGGTGGTCATCGCCTCGATGGTCTCGGCCCCCGGGCTCGGCATCCTCGTGCTGCGCGGCATCCGCAATCTGGAGCTGGGCACAGGGCTCGTCGCCGGCCTCGGCATCGTGGTGCTCGCCATCGCGCTCGACCGTGTGACCAAGGCCTCGCTTGCACGTATCGACGCCAGTCAGGCGCAACGTTGAGGAGATGATGATGACCGACAAGACCGTGAAAGTCTCGATCCGCAACCTTTACAAGATCTTCGGCGAGGACCCTGCAGCGGCGCTCGCCGAGGTTAAGGGCGGCACCTCCAAGCCCGAGCTGCTCGACCGAACGAACCACGTGCTCGGGCTCAACGACATCAACGTCGACATGAACGAGGGCGAGATCACCGTGATCATGGGCCTATCGGGCTCCGGCAAGTCGACGCTTATCCGTCACCTCAACCGGCTGATCGAGCCGACCGCCGGCGAGGTCCTGGTGAACGGCGAGGACATCCTGTCATGGAAGGACGCCCGGCTGCGCCAGCTGCGCCGGGAAACCATGTCGATGGTGTTCCAGAAATTTGCCCTGCTGCCGCACCGCACCGTGCTCGAGAATGCCGCCATGCCGCTGGCGACACGGGGCGCGGCGCAGGGGGCCCGCGAGGCCGATGCGCGCAAATGGCTCGAGCGGGTCGGCCTCTCGGGGCAGGACGATCAGTATCCGCACCAGCTCTCGGGCGGCATGCAGCAACGCGTTGGCATTGCCCGGGCGCTGGCGTCGAATTCGGACATCATGCTGATGGACGAGGCCTTCTCGGCGCTCGATCCGCTGATCCGCACCGACATGCAGGACCTGCTGCTGGAGCTGCAGGCGGAACTGCACAAGACCATCATCTTCATTACCCACGACCTCGACGAGGCGCTGAAGCTCGCCGATCACCTTGTGATCCTCAAGGATGGTGCGGTGGTGCAGCAGGGTGAGCCGCAGGCGATCCTGCTCAACCCTACCGATCCCTACATCGAGGAGTTCGTCGCGGACATCAACCGCGCCCGCGTCCTTCGCGTGCGCTCGATCATGACCCCGGCGGCCCGTGCGGGCAAGATCGCCGGCGAGGTGGCCCCGGCCGACAACCTAGAGAGCGTGATCGCCCGCGCCGGTGGCGACATCGCGCAGACCTTCCGGGTCGTGCGCGACGGTGAGACCGTGGGGTATGTCGGGATGCCGGACATCATGCGCGCGCTGGTGCCCCGCCGGGCGAGCGAGGCCGCTGCGGCGTGAATGTCGATGGCGGCGTGTCCGGAGTGAAGCGCGCAGCGCCGCCGTGGGCGGGCGCGAGAGAATAGAGAAGTGGTTGGGCGGCGGCGCGCGCTGCCGCCCAACCACACCCAGGATGCCGCGATTGCAGACCCATCCTGATCGCGGGGCTCTGGGTCATCCAGCCGTCAGGCCGCGACCGCGATGGCCTTTGCATTGACGAATTCGTGCATGCCGAAGCCACCGTGCTCACGCCCATAGCCGGAATCCTTGACGCCGCCGAAGGGCATCTCCGGCGTCGCGAGGTTGAAGTGGTTGATGAAGACCATGCCGGTGTCGAAATGCTTTCGGGCAAGCTCCGTGGCATAGTCGACATCCTTCGAGAAGATGCCGCCGCCGAGGCCGAAGCGGCTGTCGTTGGCGATGCGCATGGCGTCTTCGTCGTCCTTCGCCCGGATCACCGAGGCGACGGGGCCGAAAAGCTCATCGTCGTAGGCCGGCTGGCCCGGCGCGACATCGACGAGCACGGTGGCCGGGTAGTAGTAGCCCCGCCCCTCGGGCAGCGTGCCGCCACAGGCGATGCGGGCACCTTTCTCGACGCTGTCCTGCACCTGCTTGTGCAGCGTGTCGCGCAGGTCATCCCGTGCCATCGGGCCGAGCCCGGTCCCGTCCTTGTTCGGGTCGCCGGAGATGACCTTCGACATGGCCTCGACGTAGCGCGTGACGAATTCGTCGTAGACCGCGTCGGTCACCACGAAGCGCTTGGCGTTCACGCAGGTCTCGCCGTTGTTGTAGATGCGCCCCGCGACGCAGGTTTTCACCGCGAGATCGAGATCGGCGTCCTCGAGCACAAGATAGGCATCGTTAGATCCGAGCTCGAGAACGGTCTTCTTGAGGTGCTCGCCCGCCTTCTTGGCGATGACGCTGCCGCCGGCGGCGCTGCCGGTCATCGTGACGCCGCGCACCAATTCGTGGGCGATCAGCTTGTCCGACTGGTCGTGATCGATGGTCATCACGGTGAACAGGTTCTCGGGCAGGCCGGCCGCCTCGTAGATCTCGCGCAGCAACAGGCCGCTGCCGGTGCAGTTGGCCGCGTGCTTGAGCAGCACGCCGTTGCCGGCCATCAGGTTGGCAATGGAGTAGCGCACGGCCTGGTAGGCGGGGAAGTTCCACGGCTGGATGCCGTAGATCACACCCACCGGCGAATAGGTGATGATGCCCTTGCGCCCGTCCTGCAATGCGCGGGTTTCATCTGCCAGCACGTCCGGGCCCTGTTTTGCAGTCCATGCGCAGATGCCGGCGCAGAGGTCGATCTCGTCGCGGCTGTCGCCGATCAGCTTGCCGACCTCATCGGTCATCAGCTGCGCCAGTTCTTCCTTGCGCGCGGTGAGTTCCTCGCCGATGCGGGCGATGATCCCGGCGCGCTCTTCCGCCGGTCTCTGCCGCCAGTCGTCGAAGGCGCGGTGGCAGGCGGTCAAGGCGTCGAACATCTGCTCATCGCTCATCAGCTCGTACTGCGCGAGCTCGGCCTCCGTGGCCGGGTTGATCGTGGTGATCTTGTGGTCGGTCATGGTCCGTCCTTTCGCGTTTGGCCGTTGCTTGCCCAACGCCGCGTACCGCCGCGCTTGTTCCGTCGGCCCCCAACACCTGTGCGTGAAAGGACAGGGAGGTATATCCTTCAGGTTGCGGGAGCGTCGCTTGGTATGCCTGATATGTGATCTTTAACTTCGGTCGCGTCGGAGCGAGCGACCGCGGAAATTCCGTTTGGCGACACATGTGGGTGCGGTCGGGGATCTCACGGCAGCTGCCTCGGCGCGTGGCAGGCATCAATCGTGGGGCAGAGCCGGTCTCCGCGCCGGAGACAGGCAGTCGACCTTCTTTATGGACAAGTTCGAAGTTCGCAATACCTCAGAGCTTCCAGACAATTCGTCCTTGAGGGCCCTTTGTGAAAAGTCTCGCCTCGCTTGCTCTCGTCCTATTCCTCGCAGGCTGCGAAGGGCGGCATAACTGGCTCGCCGGCGCTGGCGAAGAGGCCCGTTCGGTCGAGACGCTGTTCTGGGTCTTGCTGGCCGGCGCGGCAGTGATCTGGGCGCTGGTGATCGGCGCCGCGACCTACGCCCACCGCGCCGAGGCCAAACCCGAGCGCGAGCAGGAGGCCCGCCGGTTCATCATCTGGGGCGGCGTCGCGCTGCCGGTGCTGGTGGTTGGCGGGTTGTTGGTCTGGGGCCTGCTGATCCTCAAGGACATCACTGCCGATGACGGCGCGCTGACTGTGCAGGTCGATGGCGAGCGCTGGTGGTGGCGGGTGATCTACGACACCCCCGAAGGCCCGGTGACCACCGCCAACGAGATCCGCCTGCCTCTCGGCGAACGGGCCCTGTTCCGCCTCACCGCCGACGACGTGATCCATTCGTTCTGGGTACCTGCGCTGGGGGGCAAGATGGACATGATCCCCGGACGCGAAACGACGCTGGCGCTGACCCCGCGCGAACTGGGCAACTGGGGCGGGCTCTGCGCCGAGTTCTGCGGCGGTGCCCATGCGCTGATGCGCTTCGATGCGATCGTCATGGAGCCCGAGGCCTTCGAGGCGTGGCTCGCGCATGAGGCGCAGCCCGCACAGGTGGCCGAGGGTAATCCGGGCTTCGCCGTTTTCGACGAAGAGGGCTGCGGCGCTTGCCATGCCATTCGCGGCACCGGCGCGCAGGGGCCGGTCGGGCCGGATCTGACGCATCTGGCGTCGCGCGACAAGCTCGGAGCGGGCATCTACGAGATGACAGCCGACAACATGGCGCGCTGGATAACCGACACCCATGAGTTGAAGCCCGATATCGACATGCCCGCCTATCCGGGCCTGCAAGGCGAGCGGCTCGACGCGCTCGTATCCTTCCTGATGAGTTTGGAATGAGCCGCGCATGACCGAAGAGATCGACCTCTCCAAGCTTCCTCCCGCCGAGCCCTACGACAAGGCGCGGGACGAGGCGCAGCGCGCGCGGCTGATGAAGGTCTGGGAGACGCCGACCGGCTGGCGGCGCATCTCGGCGGTGAACAACTCGTCTGTGGGCAAGTGGTACCTGCTGACATCCTTCGCCTTCTTCACCTTTGCCGGGTTTCTGGCGCTGCTGATCCGCGCGCAACTGGCGGTGCCGAACAACGATTTGCTGTCGCAGAGCCTCTACAACCAGCTCTTCACCCTGCACGGCACGGCGATGATGTTCCTCTTCGCGGTGCCGATCTTCGAGGCGGTGGCGATCCTGATCCTGCCCGAGATCCTCGGCGCGCGTGACCTGCCGTTCCCGCGGCTTTCGGCCTTCGGCTACTGGTGCTTCCTGATCGGCGGCATCTTCGTCTGCGGCTCGGTGTTCTTCGGCGTCGCGCCGGACGGCGGCTGGTTCATGTATGCGCCGCTGTCATCCGATCCCGATTACAGCGGCCTCGGCGCCGACATCTGGCTTCTGGGCCTGTCGTTCATCGAGGTTTCGTCCATCGCCGCCGCCGTCGAGTTGATCGTCGGCGTGCTGAAGTCGCGTCCTCCCGGCATGCGGTTGAACCTCATCCCGCTCTATTGCTGGTACGTGCTGGTGGTGGCGGGGATGATCCTCTTTGCCTTCCCGCCGCTGATCGCCGGCGATCTGCTGCTGGAAATGGAGCGCGCCTTCGACTGGGCCTTCTTCGATCCCGACCGGGGCGGAGATCCGCTGCTGTGGCAGCACCTCTTCTGGATCTTCGGCCATCCCGAGGTCTACATCATCTTCCTGCCCTCGATCGCGCTCATCGCGACCATCTTGCCGACCTTCGCAGGGCGACCGATGGTGGGCCATTCGTGGATCGTGCTTTCGGCGGTGGGTGTCGCCTTCCTGTCGTTCGGCCTGTGGGTGCACCACATGTTCACCACCGGCCTGCCGGAGATCTCGCTCTCGTTCTTCTCGGCGGCTTCCGAGGCGGTGGCGGTGCCGACGGGCATCCAGATCTTCTGCTTCATCGCGACCATGCTGGTCAGCAAGGTGCGCCGCTCGGTGCCGATGCTCTTTGCCGGCGGCGCGCTGGCGATCTTCGTCTTCGGCGGGCTCACCGGCGTGATGGTGGCGCTGGTGCCCTTCGACTGGCAGGCGCATGACAGCTACTTTGTCGTGGCGCACCTGCATTACACGCTGATCGGCGGCATGCTCTTCCCGCTCTTTGCTGGGGTGCACTACTGGTACCCCTTCGTGACGCAAAAGCGCATGTCAGACCGGCTCGGGCGCTGGAGCTTCTGGCTGATGTTCGGGGGCTTCAACCTTGCCTTCCTGCCGATGCACTGGACCGGGGTCATGGGCATGCCGCGCCGGGTCTGGACCTATGATGTGACCGACGGCTGGGCGGTGCTCAACATGGTCTCGACCATCGGCGCCTTCATTTTCGCGGCGGGCTTCGTCGTGCTGGCGATCAACGTGCTCTGGCCGCGCGGCAAGGCGCCGCTGGTCGAGCGCAACCTCTGGAACGCCGGCACGATGGAGTGGGGCGCCGAAGTGCCCGACAAGCCCTGGGGCGTGCGCTCTATCCCCTATATTCACACCCGCTACCCGCTCTGGGAGCAGAAGGAGCTGCTCGGCGAGATGGACCGCGGCGAATGGTTCCTGCCCGACGCCGAGGAGGGCAAGCGCGAGCTGATCATCACCGACATCCTCGATGCGCGCCCGCTCTACGTCCAGCGGGTCGGCGGGCCGAGCTACCTGACCATCGGCGCAGCCTTCTGCCTCGGCGCGGTGTTCATCCTTGCCACCTTCCACCTATGGACGTTGACGCTGCTCTTCGGTGCGGGCTTCGTCGGCTTCACGCTCTGGTGGCTCTGGACCGGCACCTCGGAAATCCCGGAAAAGCCCGAAAAGGCGGCGGGCAGGGGCCTTGTGCTGCCGACCTATGCGCAGGGCAACAGCTCGCCCGGCTGGTGGGCGGTGTTCATCACCATGACTGGCGATATGACCGCCTTCATGGGACTGGTGTTCAGCTATTTCTTCTACTGGACCGCGCTGCCCGATTTCCTGCCGGGGGCCGCCAAGTTGCCGGGCTTCGGCTGGCTGCTGCTGGGTCTGGCGCTGCTGCTGGCAGGCTGGGTCACGGCACTCGCCGCGCGCGACCGGCTGGCAGGCGGCAGCACCGGACAGGCGATGGCATTGCTGGTGGGAGGCGTGCCGCTTGCCGCGCTGGGGATCGGGGCTTGGTGCTGGGCGGCTTGGAGCGCCGGGCTCGACCCCACCGAGACCTCCTTCGATGCCACCGTCTGGGTGTTGATCCTCTGGCTGGGACTGCACCTGCTGCTCGACGCGGTGATGCGGCTCTACGTGGCGGCGCGCATCTGGCGTGGGCGCTGCACGCCGCGCTACCGGGCGGATTGTGTGAACCTGACGCTCTTCACCCATTTTCTCGCGCTGACAGCGGTGGTGATCTTCGCGCTGCTGGCGCTGTTTCCGATGCTGATGGGAGTGCTGTGATGGCGGGTCGCAAGAAGATCGTCCCCCCCGGCGAGGCGCCGCGCGTCATCGACCAGGGTTCGGTCTGGATCCTCGTCGCCGCGCCTTCGATCTGGGCGGCGCATTTCCTGCTCAGCTACTGGGTCGCGGCAATCTGGTGCGCCAAGCTCGGGCGCGGCACCCCGCTCGCCGAGCCGCGCTGGATCATCGCGGGACTTGGCGCGCTCTGCATCGCCGCGATCGTGGGCTTGGCGGTGCTGGCGGTGCGGCGCTACGGCGGGGTCTTCGTCATCTTCGAGGAAATCACCGAAAGCTCGGAGCGGGCGCGCGACAGGTTCGTCGGCCACGTGGCGCTGCTGCTCTGCGTGCTCTCGGCCGCGGCCATCGTCTTCACGGTGATCCCCGGCATGGTCCTGGGCCAATGCTGAGCCCGCGCCGCCTCCTTGCGCTGGTGCTGCTGGCGGCGCTCTGGCTGGGGCCGCTGCCCGGGCTGGCGGCGGGCTCGATGGTGCTGCACATGGTGCTGCACCTGGGCGTGACGGCGGTGGTGCCCGCGCTTTGGGCTCCGAACCTGCGGCTGCCCTCGGGCGCGATGGCACTGGTACTGGGCGCGGTGGCAGAAATGCTGGTGGTCTGGGTCTGGCACCTGCCGGCAATGCATCTCTGGGCGCGGCTGACCCTGACCGGGCTTGTTCTGGAGCAGGGAAGTTTTCTCATCGCCGGGACAATGCTCTGGGCCACGGTGCGCGCGGCCGGCGGCTTTGGCGGCGCGGTGGTTCTGCTGGCGACAACCATGCACATGACCCTGCTCGGCGCGCTCATCGGTCTCGCGCCGCGCACGCTCTACGGGGACATCTGCGCCGGGCATCTCGGCCTGTCGGCGCTGCAGGAACAGCAGGTGGCCGGCGCGCTGATGGCCGGGGCCGGCGGGGCGATCTACCTCGTCGCGGCGCTGCGCAGGCTGGGTCAGGCGCTGGAACTCAAGGAGGCGCGGGCATGAGCTTGAAACGCTGGATCATCGCGGCGATGGGAAGCGCGGCGGTCGCCGGCGCGGCCTTCTTCTGGTTTGCGCCCTACAATATCGCCGCCTCGGTGCCGCATCTTCCCGGCGTGGGCGAGGTGCTGCACCAGTATCTGCGCAACGCAGTCCGGGTCCGGGCGGATCGGGTGGATGTGCCGCGGCACGTGGACCTCGACGACCCGGCGCTGATCCGCCTCGGTGCCGGACATTTCGCCACGGGTTGCCAGACCTGCCACGGCGCGCCGGGCATCCCGCGCAACCCGGTGGTGGAGGGGATGCGCCCCGAACCTCCGATGCTGACCTCCGAGGACTTCGAGCCTGCGGAGTTCTGGTGGATCGCCCGCCACGGCTTCAAGTACACCGGCATGCCGAGCTGGCCGGGCGAGGGCCGCGACGACGAACCCTGGGCGCTGGCGGCCTTCCTCTCACGCTACGACAGCTTCGACCGCGCCGCTTACGAGGACGCCGCCTTCGGCCGTACCGAGGGATATCAGAGCGACGGCGTGCGCTTCGGCGGCCTGTCCGGGGCCATCCCGCAGGAGCTGGCCTGCGCGCGTTGCCATGGCGAGGACGGTCTGGGCCGCGATGGCACAGCGCCGAAGCTGGCCGGCCAGTCGGAAGAATGGCTGACGCTGGTGCTTGAGGCCTATGCCGAGGGGCACCGGGAGAGCGGCTTCATGGAACCTCTCGCCATGCCCCTGAGCGCCGAGACCCGGGCCGGGATCGCCGCGCGCTACGCCGGGATGAGCGGTGATTGGCAGGGCAGGGCACTACCCTTCGGCGATACCGAGCGGGGCCGCGCGCTGGCGCAGCGCGGAGACGAGCATGAGGATATCGCGAGCTGCGCCTCCTGCCACGAGAATGGCGAGGATGGCCTCTTGCC
>JBLXGS010000024.1:0-78672 GCA_048381755.1 Roseobacteraceae bacterium | reverse complement strand
GTGGAGGCTCATCCCGCCCGGCACGAAGCCCTGCGGCTTGGCGTCATACTCGCCGTAGATGTTGCCCATCAGCTCGGACATGACGTTCTTGTGGTACCACGGCGGGCGGAAGGTGTTCTCGGCCACCATCCAGCGCTCGCGGAACAGCACGAAGTCGATATTGGCGGTGCCCTCGACGCCCGAGGGCGCGGTCAGCACGGTGAAGATCGACGGGTCGGGGTGGTCAAAGAGCACCGCGCCCACCGGGCAATAGGTGCGCAGGTCGTATTTCACCGGCGCGTAGTTGCCGTGCCAGGCCACCACGTCGAGCGGCGAATGCCCGATCCAGGTCTCGTGGAACTGGCCCTGCCACTTGATCACCACGCGGCTCTCGGCGTCGCGGTCCTCGAAGGCTGCCACAGGTGCCTTGAAGTCGCGGCGGTTGGCCATGCAGTTGGCACCGATCGGCCCGCGGCCCGGCAGATCGAACTTCTGGCCGTAGTTCTCGCAGACGAAGCCGCGCGCCGGCCCGTCGATCAGCTCGACCCGGTAGACGAGGCCGCGCGGCAGGATGGCGATCTCCTTGGGCTCGAGGTCGATCACCCCGAGCTCGGTGCAGAACCGCAGCCGGCCCTCCTGCGGCACCACCAAGAGCTCGCTGTCGGCGGAGAAGAAGTACTCGTCTTCCATCGAGGCGGTGACGAGGTAGATATGGCTGGCCATGCCGACCTGCGTGTAGACGTCACCCGCCGTCGTCATCGTGCGCATGCCGGTGAGCCAGGTCAGGCTTTCCTGCGAATGCGGCACCGGATCCCAGCGGTACTGGCCGAGGCTGATCACGTCGGGATCGACGTTGGGCGCGCTCTGCCAATAGGGCACATCGATCTTCGAGAAGCGGCCAACGTGCTTCACGGCCGGGCGGATGCGGTAGCACCAGGTGCGCTCGTTCTGGTGGCTCGGCGCGGTGAAGGCGGTGCCCGAGAGCTGCTCGCCGTAGAGCCCGTAGGCGCAGCGTTGCGGCGAGTTCATCCCGTCGGGCAGCGCGCCGGGCAGCGCCTCGGTTTCGAAATCATTGCCGAATCCGGGCATGTAGCCCTCATGCAGCGCGCTGATGCCAGCGGCGCGCGTCAGGCCCGAGATCTTGCTCAGGTCATTCATCTCCGAAGTCCTCCCTCGACGTATTGATGACATGTTGTTAGTTACTTTTGTAACTAACAAGGGGGATTCTTGCGGTGATCAAGAAATTGGCACAAACCCGCGAAAGCGATGATATTTTCGAGCTTTCCAGCTTCACGCCTTATCTACTCAACCAGGCCGCCGAAGCGCAGAGTGACGTGTTTTCAAGGAATTACCGCGACCGCTACGGGATGCTTCGGACCGAATGGCGGGTGCTGTTCCACCTGGGCCGCCACGGCGACATGAGCGCCAAGGAGATCTCGGAAAGCGCCTCGATCCACAAGACAAAGGTCTCGCGCGCGGTCCGCGCGCTGGAGGAGAAGCGATTCCTCTCACGGGTGACCAGCCCGGACGACCGGCGCAGCGAACGGCTGTCGCTGCGCCCGCCCGGGCAGGAGGCCTTCCGCCATTTGTCGCGCGCGGCGCAGGACTATGAGGCCGCGCTCGAACAGCGCCTCGGACAACGCGACGCGCGGAAGTTGCGAGACCTGCTCAAGCGGTTGGACGGTACGTGACTTGCCGGGCGGCAAAGGCCCCTCTGAGGCAGCTCGCAGCCCGACCCGCGATCACAGGTCCAGCTCGATCACCCCGCCCGGCGTCGCGGCGCGACTCTGGCAGGTGATCATCGCGCCCTCGCGCTGCGCCTTCGACAGGACGAAGTCGCGGTGCTCGACCTCGCCCGCCCGAACCCCGCACTTGCACACCCCGCAGATGCCGTCGTCGCATTTGAGGTCGATCGGAATCCCCGCCGCCTGCAGGACCTCCGCCGCGCTGCGATCCTCGGGCACATGCAACACGCGCCCGTCCTTCAGCCGCAGGGCAAACGGGTGGTTTTCGTAGTCGGGCTGCTCGGGGACCGAGAAATATTCCAGATGCCGCGCCTCCTCGGGGAATCCGGCGCGCTCGGCGGCTTGCATCACCCCCTGCATGTAGCGGTCGGGCCCGCAGGTGTAGACGTGCCAGCCCTGCGCATAGCGGCCCATGATCGCATCCAGGTCCGCGCGTGTTCCTTCGTCGGAAAGATGCAGGTGCACCTTCCCGGCCCAGGGCATCGCCGAAAGATCGTCGAGGAACCCCGCGCCTGCCCGCCGCGAACAGGAGTAGTGCAAGGCGAAATCGCGGCTCAGGGCATGCAGGCGATGGGCGAAGGCGATCATCGGCGTGATCCCGATGCCGCCGCCCATGAGCAGCGACATGGGCGCGGACTCATCCAGGGGGAAATGGTTGATCGGTCGCGAGATGAATATCTTTCGCCCCGGCGTGAAGATCCGGTGCATCAGCTTCGCGCCGCCCCGCCCGGACTCCTCGCGCAGCACGGCGATCTGGTAGCGCGTGCGGTCGGCGGGATCGCCGCTCATCGAGTATTGCCGCAGGAACTCCGGCGCGACCACGATGTCCAAATGCGCCCCCGCCGTCCATTCCGGCAGCTCCGAGCCGTCGAGGCTGCGGAATTCGTATTTGGTCACATCCCCGGTCATCGCCTGAGCCTCGGCGACCTCGACGCGGATCACCGGCGCATCCTCCGGCACGCGGTAGTCGTGCAAGTGGTCGGTCCTGCCCTGCTCCAGCCGCAGCTTGTACTCGCGGGCGGTGACCATCGCCTGATAGGCCTCGATCCCCTTCTCTCGATCCATCGGGAACGGATAGGGCCAGGGGTGCGGCGCCAGCGGCGCGGGGTAGACCGCCAGCGTCTGGTCCTCGTAGCGTAGCTTCAGCTCGGGCTGCAGATCGCGTCGGTTGACTGGATGCCTGCTGGGGCGATAGGCGCCGTCCTCTTCCAGCTCTATGTCCCACCACCACTTCTTGACCTCGTTGAGCCCGCCGTTGCCCACGGCGTCGTCGAGCCGGGCCAGCAGCGGGGCCGCCTTCGGCAGGGTCATCGCGGCCCAGCGGAACGGCCGCTCGGCGAACAGACCCTCGAGGTTCCAGGGGCAGGTCTTCATGCAGCGCCCGCACATCGCCCCGCCCTTTGCGGTGATGCGGTAGGTCGCGCATTTCTGACTGTCGGATTTCCAGATCTCGTAGCCGTTGAACATCAGCTTCGGCCCGGCGGTGATCGCCCCCGAGGGGCATTCCCGCGCGCATTTGTTGCAGCTCTCGCAGAAGCTCTGGAGGCCGAAATCGATGGGCCGGTCGTGCGCCAGCGGCATGTCGGTGGTCACCACGCCAGACTTGAGCCGCGGCCCGAGATAGGGGTTGAGGATCACCTCACCGATGCGGCTGACCTCGCCGAGACCCGAGAGCAGCAGCAGCGGCGGCTGCAGCACCTCGCCATCCATCACTGTGTGCGCCTTGGCCTTGTAGCCGAGGTTGCGGATCTGCTGCGCAATGACGCCCCCCAGCAATGAGAAGCGCAGATAGGCACGCATAGACTGGGCGACGCTGATCCAGTCGTCGCCGCTGGCGCCCTCCATGGTCTCGAAGCCCTGGTCGATGATCATGCTGATCGCCTGATCATGCGGCGGATCTATGGGGGTGCCGAGCGCGTCGTGCGAATACCACGCCCATTCGGGGCAGCGCGAGATCCCCACCGCGTCCACCCCAAGGAAGTAGCTCGCGGCCTTGATGTTCGCCGCATTGCGCGCGGCATCCGAAGGGCGCGGCCCGTCGGGGTTGGGCGCGCCGTCCTGGGTCAGCACGAAGGCACCGAGCGCCCGCCGCTGCGCGTAGGAGGGTGCCGCCTTGCGCGCGTAGTGCCCGCCCTTTGCCCCCTCCTGCAGCGCCTTGCCCATGTCGCCGAACTGCGCGCGGGCGAACATGTCGGCGCGCTTCGGCACGCGGGCGACCCGGGCCTCGTCGATGAAGGTCGTAGGCACATCGACCCGCTTCAGTTTCTCGAAGGGATGCGCGCCATCGACGAAACGGCGGCGATCGTAGGGGTTGCCGTTCAGACGCGAGCGCTGCACCCCCTTGCCCAGCCTCCACGCCAGCCCGCCCGAGCCGGGCTGTGCGGCGAGGGGAAGGTCGCAGGCCAGATCGAGGCGGCAGGTCACCACGCCCAGGCCGAAGCGCTCGCCGAGGAAGGGCGCCACGAGCCGCCCCTCTCTGACCAGAGCGAGCCCCGCCGCGACCGCCAGCCGGTTCATGTCCACGTCCGAAGCCGCCCCCGAGTGCGCCTTGGCGTCATGCCCGAGCAGGCGGATGTAGTTCGCGATGACGTTGGCAGTCTCCGAGGCGCGCAGGCAGGCGCGCTGCGCCAGCGCATCCTTCAGCCAGTCGCAGCCCGCTTCCTCCTCGCCCGGCTCGCGCGGGTTCTCGTAGAGGTAGACGATCGCATGGCTATGTCCGGTGATCGGCGCGGGCGGCGCGGCGATGCTGTCCTTCAGATCCGCCATGATGACGTCGATACCCGAGGCCAGCGTCTTGGTCTGGCGGGTCTGGATGTCCCTCGCCAGGCGGTCGATGTCGGGATTGACGAAGGGCACCCCCAGCAGCGCGGCCTCATCCAGCCGGCAGATGCCGACCATGGCCGCGTCGTTGAAATACCCGAAGGCTTTGAGGTGGTTGGCGCGCTCGGACGGATCGCCGGGGATCTCCGAGACCACGGGATTGGTCAGCCCGCCGCGGATCGTGTCGAGGATCGCCTGATACTCGCGCATCGCGTTGACGATGCTTTCCGGCGCATCGGGGCGGTCGAAGCGCACCTGCTGCATCGGCGGCACGCCGGAAAGGTCGGCCGCTTCCACCCGCGCAAGAGTTTCGAGCGGAAACGGCCCCATGTGGACCGGGCGGTTGCGGTCGGAGAACAGTCGAGTCACGGCACCTCCCCATGCGTGTGGTTCGAACTGCCTTGCTCTAGCCTGAGCGGGGCTCCTATTCTGTCACCCGCATGGATGACATCGCCTTCTCTCCCCTGCCGCGCGACCGGACCGCGACGCTGGCCGCTCTGGTGCCGGAGCCGGGCTTTGGCGCGGCGCTTCTGGCCTCTATCCGCGAGGCGGCGGATATCGTGAACTTCGGCGCCTTCTACGTGTCGGACCTGAAGCGGCCGGAGCCGATCCTGTCGATCTGGTCCGGCGAGATGAGCGATTACTGGTTCCGCCGCAACGCCCGCACGATCGCCTCGCATCACAGCCTGCGGCAGGACTTCTCGGACCGCATCCGCCGGGCCCCACAGGGCGCGCTGGTGATCGACCGCTGGCATCCCCCGGCGGACGACCCGCGCGCGGCGATCTATGCCCGCGACCAGGTGATCGAGCGGGTCTCGGTCGCCTCGCGGATCGGGCGCGGCGGGCTCGTATCCTTCTACCTGCGCGGGGTTCAGGCGGGCTGGCTGTCAGACACGGAACTGGCGCGATTGCGGGACGTCCTGCCTTTGGCACACGAGCTGATCGGATTGCGGCACCGCATCGTCGGACCCCAACCGGAGCTGCCGGTGGAGCGCTCCTTCGCCGCGCTGCGGGCCGACAATGTCGGCGCCTTCGCGGATCTCACCGCGCGAGAGGCCGAGATCTGCGATCTCGCAGCGCGCGGCGTGTCGGTCGAGGGCACGGCGCTCGACCTCGGCATCTCGCAGAACACCGTACGCACGCTGCGCAGGCGCGCCTACCGCCGACTGCAGGTCGCGACCACGACGCAGCTGACGCGCCTGCTGTTCAGCGACCGCCGGTGACCTGACCTTCCCGCAGGGCGGCCAGCACCTCCTCGGTATGCTCTCCGAGGCGCGGTGCGGGCAGTCGCGCCGCACAGGGGGTCCGGCTGAGCTTGACCGGGAACCCCAGCATCCGCACCGTGCCCCGCTCGTCGCCATGCGGCACGTCGATGGCCATCTCCTGCGCCTGGATCTGCGGGTCCGCAAAGACCTCTTTCAGGGTCTGGATCTTGCCGGTCGGCACGCCCGCGCGGTTGAGCCGGAGAATCCAGTTCTCGCGCGTATCGCTTGCCAGCGCCGCGTCGAGGATGCCGTGCAACTCGTCACGCCGGGCAAAGCGTTTGTCGTTGCTGTCGAAACGCGGATCCGACAGCAGGTCGGGCAAGCCGATCTCGGCCAGCAACCGCCCCAGCACCTGGTCGTTCGACGGAGAAATCGCGATCTGCCCATCGGCGGTATTGTAGAGCCCGTAGGGCGCCACCAGCGGGTGGTCGTTGCCGGTGCGCTGCGGGTTCTCGCCGGTGACGAAATGCTCCGAGGCAAGATAGGCCATCATGCTCAGCACGCCGTTGACCATCGAGGTTTCGACCGCCTGCCCCACACCATCGCGGTTGCGCCCGTGCAGCGCCGAGACGATGCCGAAGGCGGTGTAGAGCCCGGCCACGAGATCGGTCACCGGCTGCGCCGCGCGCAGCGGCGGCTCGCCTTCGGGGCCATTGACGCTCATGAAGCCGCTCATCGCCTGCGCGATGAAATCGAAGGCCGGCCGGTCGGTGTAGGGGCCGGTCGAGCCGAAGCCGTTGACGCTGGCCACCACCAGCCGCGGGTTGATCTCTTCGAGCCGCTCCGGCGGGAAGCCCATGCGCCCCAATACGCCGGGTCGGAAATTCTCGACCAGCACGTCGGCGGTTTCCAGCAAGCGCGCAAGGTCGGCGCGCCCCTCGTCGGAATAGAGGTCGAGCACCACCGACTTCTTGTTGCGATTGAAGCCGGCAAAATACCACGAGAAGCCGTTCTTGTGGTGGCCCTGCCCGCGCACCGGATCGCCGCCGGGGCTCTCGATCTTGATCACCTCGGCACCCATGTCGCCGAGCAGCATCGAGCAGAAGGGACCCGAAAGGACGCGGGTCAGGTCGATGACACGGATGCCGTCGAGCGGCGGTTTCAACTCCGTGCCGCTCATGCGCGGCTTCCGCTCGACGAGCGGACCTCGTCGCGGCGATACTGCCGCAGGCGCGGGCCAGCCTTCATCACCTGCCCCGGCAGCTTCTGCCCGAGCGCCGCCTCGGTGCGCCGCGCGACCTCGATCAGCGCGTCCAGATCAATCCCGGTCTCGACCCCGCTTTCATGCAGCATGTAGACCAAATCCTCGGTGCAGGCATTGCCGGTCGCGCCGGGCGCAAAGGGGCAACCGCCGATCCCGGCGACGCTGGCCTCGTAGCGGGTGATCCCCTCGAGCAGCCCGGCATAGGCGCAGGCGAGGCCCACCCCCCGCGTATTGTGGAAATGCAGCGCGACATCGGCCTGCGGCACCTCGGCGGCCAGCGCCCGGCAGCGCTCCTGCACCAGCCGCGGAGTCGCCATGCCGGTGGTGTCGCCGAGCGTGATCTTCGTAATGCCGCTGCCCGCGTAGGCCTTGGCCACATCGAGGATGTCCGTCACCGGCACGTCGCCCTCGAAGGGGCAGCCGAAGGCGGTGGCGATGGCGCCATAGACGGCAATCCCGGCCTCCTCTCCCATCCTTGCGATCTCGGCCGCGGCGGCCAGCGAGACCTCCCGGGAGCAGTTCACATTGGCCTGGTTGTGGCTCTCGGAGGCGGACAGGAAGACCACCATAGCGTCGACCCCGGCCTCGATGGCGCGCGCCGCGCCGCGGGCGTTGGGCACCAGCGCGGTCAGCTCGGCACCGCGGCTGCGGTCGATGGCTGCCATGACCTCGGCGGCATCGGCCATGTTGGGCACGGCGCGCGGCGCGACGAAGGAGGTGACCTCGAGCTGCGGCACTCCCGCGGCGATCAGCCCGTTGATCATCTCGATCTTCACATCGGTGGACACCGGTACCGGCCAGGCCTGCAGCCCGTCGCGGGGGCCCACGTCCACGATCCGCACTCTTTCGGGGAATCCCTCCAGCGTGACCTGCGTCATAAGCCCTCCTCCAAAAGCTGTTGATGTGGTCTACCGTCGTGGTATACCACTCGCACAGGGAGGGTCAATCCAGACCATGAACACGGACAGGGCGGCGGATAACGCGGCATTGCCGCAGGCGGAGCGCGCGTTGCAGGACATCCGGAAGGATATCCTGTCGATGGCGTTTGCGCCCGGCGAACCTGTCTCGGAACGCGCCCTGCAGGACCGCTACGGCATGTCGCGGACGCCGATCCGCGCGGCGCTGGCAGCGCTGACCGCCGAGGGGCTGGTCGATCGCGATCCACGCGGCGGCTACGTCATCGCCCCCATCGACCTGCAGGAGATCCGCGACCTCTTCGAATTCCGCGAGGAGCTGGAGGACACGGCGGTGCGCCTTGCCTGCCGCCGCGCCCGCCCCGAGGCGCTGGCGGCGCTGCGTGCCACGGTCGACCGCGGACGGACCGATTTCCGGGTCGAGGACTGGCTTGCATCGGGGCTCGACGTGCACGTCGAGCTGGCAGCACTCTCCGGCAACCCGTTCCTGCGCGACGCGGTACGCGCCGTGGTGGGGCGGGCGCTGCGCCTGCGCTGGCTGCTGGCCAGCGACGCCGCGCAGCGCGAGGCGGCCTGGCAGGAACATACCGAAATCCTCGATCTCGTCGCCGCCGGCGACGCGGACGAGGCGGCCCGAAAGGTCAGGTTGCACACCCGCGCGGTGCGCGACCAGATCCTCGAGGCCGTGGAAGGCGCGCGCCGGTTTCTTGGCACGCGCGGTGTCGTCGACCACAAGAGGAGTGACGGCGACACGCAATGACGCCCCGGGGAGGGAGACCCCGGGAACAGGGGCCCATCGGGCCACAGGACAAAAGGGAGGAACCATGTCCTACATGCGCAAATTCATCACCGGGGCAATGCTCGCCGCCGGTCTGACCGGCGTCAGCGCCGTCACCGCCAGCGCGGCGGAATGCATCGCTCCGGCCGATCCCGGCGGCGGCTGGGACTTCACCTGCCGCACCGTCGGCCGCCTGCTGACCGAGCTGGGCCTCGAGGAAAGCTCGGTGCAGGTCACCAACATGCCCGGCGGCGTCGGCGCGGTGGCCTTTGCCAACGTCGCGGGCAAGCGCGCCTCCGAGGGTGACCTGCTGGTCGCGACCTCGACGGTGGGCGTGACGCAGATCGCGCAGGGCAAGTATCCGGGCGGCGTCGACGTGATGCGCTGGGTCGGCATGCTGGGCACCGATGTCGGTGTCATCGTGGTGCCGGCTGACTCCGACTACGAGACCGTCGGCGATCTGCTCGACGCGCTCAAGGCCGACCCGACCTCCGTTCCGGTGGCTGGCTCTTCGGGCGCCGGCGGCTGGGACCACATCCGCCTGCTGATGCTGGCCGATGCCGCGGGCATGGAAGGCGACGACTACAAGGCGATCCGCTGGGTGCAGTTCGACGGCGGCAGCCCCGCCGTGACGCAGATGCTCGGCGGCCAGGTCGGCGCGGTGTCGACCGACCTCGGCGAGATCGCAGGCTTCGTGGAATCGGGCGACATCAAGATCCTCGCGGCGCTGTCGGACGAGCCGATCCCGGCCTTCCCCGACGCCCCCACCGCCAAGTCGCAGGGCTTCGACGTGACCGGCTACAACTGGCGCGGCTTCTACACCGGCGGCGATGTCTCTGACGCGGACTACCAGGCCTGGGTCGACGAGCTGAAGTCGCTCTTCGACACGGCTGAGTGGAAGGAAGCGGCCGAGGGCAACGGGCTGATCACCGTCTGGCGCGGCGGCGAGGAGTTCGAGGCCTATGTCGCCGATCAGGCCAAGCAGATGGAAGAAATCTCGCGCAGCATCGGTGTCATCCAATGATCGACCGCATTGTCGGGGCCGTGGTCTTCATGATCTCGGTCTCGGCCTTCTGGGTCGCGCGCGGATACGAGGCGGGTTTCGGGGATCCCCTGGGCCCCGCCGTGTTTCCGCAGATGGTCGCCGGAGGGGCGGCCATCCTCAGCCTCGGGCTGATGCTGCGCCCCGACCCCGATCCCAAGGCCCAGTCCCGACCCGCGATGACCCGGCAGATCGCCACGCTCGCCGTGCTGGTCGGCTACGTGCTGCTGCTCGAGCCGCTGGGCTTCCCGCTGTCGACCACGCTCGGCACCGCCTGCCTGGCGCTGCTCTTCGGTGCCGGCCCCGCGAAGGCGGGGGTCACCGGGCTGGCGGTCGGCCTGTCGCTCTTCGTGATCTTCGACACCGTGCTGGGGCTGCCACTGCCCTTCGCTCCCGCGCTCTTCGGCTAACGAGACCTCATGGATATCCTGACCTCCCTCATCGGCGGCTTTGCCGTCGCCGTGACGCCGCTCAACCTCGCGCTGGCGGTCTTCGGCTGCTTTGCCGGAACGCTGATCGGCGCGCTGCCCGGGCTCGGCCCGGTGAACGGCGTGGCGATCCTGATCCCCGTCGCCTTTGCCATGAAGCTCGAGCCCGGCTCGGCGCTGATCATGCTGTCCTGCATCTACTATGGCTGCATGTACGGCGGGCGGATCAGTTCGATCATGCTCAATATCCCCGGCGACGAGCCCGCGATCATGACCACGCTCGACGGCTACCCGATGGCCCGGCGCGGCCAGGCGGCCAAGGCGCTCGGCATATCGGCAGTGGCCTCCTTTACCGGCGCCACCTTTGCCACGCTGGGGCTGACCTTCTTTGCGCCGCTGCTCGCCAAGGCCGCGATCCACTTCGGCCCGGCGGATTACTTCGCGCTCTACGTCATGGCCTTTGCGACCATCGGCGGGGTCACCGGGGTGAACCCGTTCAAGACGCTGCTCGCGGCGATGCTCGGGCTGCTGCTGGCCAGCGTCGGGCTCGATCCGGGCACCGGCACCGCGCGCTTCACCTTCGGCTCGTTCCACCTCTACGACGGGTTCGATCCCATCGTCGCCATCGTCGGCCTCTTCGCGGTGAGCGAGATCATCATGTATTTCGAGAGCCACGCCACCTCGGGCGCGGGACCGGCCAAGCTCGGACGCGCCCTGCCCCGGCTGCGCGAGGTCTTCGAGGGCTTCCCCGCCGCCCTGCGCGGCTCGGTGATCGGCTTCATCTGCGGCGTGCTGCCGGGGGCAGGCGCCTCGCTCGGTGCCTTCGTCTCCTACAGCACGGAAAAGCAGATCAGCGACAAGAAGGGCACCTTCGGCACCGGCGACCCGCGCGGCATCGCGGCGCCGGAAGCGGGCAACAACGCCGCCTCGGGCGGCGCGCTGATCCCGATGCTGACGCTGGGTGTGCCCGGATCGGGCACCACGGCGGTGATGCTGGCGCTGCTGGTCTCGCTGAACATCCAGCCCGGCCCGCTGCTCTTCGAGCGCCAGCCGGACATCGTCTGGGGTCTCATCGCGGCGCTCTATCTGGCCAACGTGGTGCTGCTGCTGCTCAACGTGCCGATGGTCGGGCTGTTCACCCGCCTGCTGTCGCTGCCGCAATGGCTGCTGATGCCCATTGTGGTGATGGTCAGCTTCATCGGCATCTACTCGATCAGCCATTCGACCTTCGATCTCTTCGTGATGATCGGCTTCGGCCTGCTCGGCTACGCCCTGCGCAAGCTCGAGATTTCGCTGGTGCCGGTGGTGCTGGGGCTGCTGCTCGGCGCCGACATGGAGAACAACCTGCGCCGGGCGCTGTCGATCTCTGGCGGTGATTTCGGGATCCTGCTGCAGAGCCCCATCGCGCTGGTCATCTACGGCTTCACCGCGCTGATGCTGATGTTCTCCTTCGGCATCGCCATGCGCCGGCGGCCCGATCCGCTGGAGGACTGAAATGCGAACGCCGGGCGGATCGGTCACGGTCCGCCCGGCGCTCCCGTCGAAGGCTTAAGCCCGAGGCTACATCGAGTTCGGCAGGAACAGCACCAGCCCCGGCACGAGGATCAGGATCGCCAGCCGCAAGAGATCCACCAGCACGAAGGGCAGCACCCCGCGAAAGATCGTGCCGAGGCCCACGTGCCGCGCGATGCTGTTGATCACGAAGACGTTCATGCCGATCGGCGGGGTGATCAGCCCCAGCTCCACGGTCATCACGATGATGATGCCGAACCAGATCGGATCGAAGCCGAGCTGGGTGATCACCGGAAAGACGATAGGCACCATCAGGATGATCATCGCCATGGCGTCGAGGAAACAGCCCAGCACGACGAAGAGCGCCATGATCAGGACCAGCGTGCCGTAGCGCCCCAGTCCCAGCTCGATCAGCATCCGCGTCATGTTCTGCGGCACCTGCGTCACCGCGAGAAAATAGCCGAAGAGGATCGCCCCGATCAGGATGGTGTAGATCGCCACCGAGGTGCGCAGCGCGCCGACAAGACAGTCAAGCAGCGAGGCTGCCCCCAGCCGTCCACGGGCAAGGCCGATGACCGCCGTCAGCACCGCGCCCACCGCCGCCGCCTCGGTCGCGGTGGCGATGCCGAGGTAGATCGACAGGATCACCGCGATGAACAGCAGCGCCACCGCCCAGACATCGCGCAGCGCCCGCAGCGCCTCGCGCAGTTCGAAGGGCGCGCCGGCGGGCAGGTGCGGGCCGTAGCGCAGCCGGACGGTGAGCATGTACATCAGCACCGCCAGCAGCCCCGGTACGATGCCCGCGATGAACAGGCTGCCGATGTCCTGTTCGGTGATGTAGCCGTAGACAGCCAGCACCACCGAGGGCGGGATGAGGATGCCCAGCGTGCCGCCCGCGGCGATCACCCCGGTGGCGACATCGTCGCCATAGCCTGCGCGCTTCATTTCCGGATAGGCGATGTCGGTCATCGTGGCCGCGGTCGCCACCGACGAGCCGCAGATCGCCGCGAAGCCCGCGCAGGCCCCCACCGTCGCGATCCCCAACCCGCCGCGGAACGAGCCGAGCGTGGCATTGGCCGCGCGGAAGAGCTCACGGCTCATGCCCGAGCGGGTGGCGAGCACCCCCATCAGCACGAAGAACGGGATCAGGGTCAGGTTGAAGTCGGTCACCGTGCGCAGCGGCGAGGTGGCCAGCAGGTTCAGCGCCGGTTTCAGCCCGGTCACCATGCCGAAGCCGCCGACCCCGACGATGCCCATGGCGATGCCGATCGGCACGCGGATCAGCATCAGCAGGAACAAGACGACAAAGCCGCCCGCCGCGATCAGGTCGCGTTCACTCATTCTTTTCTACCTTTGGATGGCCCGTGTCGGACCCGTCTTCCTCGGGGGGTGCTTCATGGCCTTCCAGCCCCTCGCCAAACCGCCAGATCCGCCAGAGCCGCAGCGTCGTGGTGAAGAGCGCCGCGATCAGCCCCAGCAGGATCGCCGCAAGGAAGGGCCAGTGCGGCAGGCGCAGGTCCATGGTGACCTCGCCGCCCGAGAGTTGCGAGAGCACCCGCGCCCCCATCTTCCAGACCAGCAGTCCGGTGAAGCCCAGCAGGATCGCCCAGGCCACAAGATCCAGCCAGCGCCGCAGCGCCGGAGAGACCGCCTGCGCCAGAATGTCGACCTTGATGTGGCTGCCGCGGTAGCCGAGCGAGGCAAAGCCCCAGATCACCGCGATGGCCAGCGTCAGCCGCGAGATGTCGAAGGAATCCGGCAGCGGCGCGGCAAAGAGATACCGCCCCACCGCCGAGACGAAGATCAGCAGCGTGACCAGCCCGAGCATCACCGCGGCGGTTCTCTCCACCCACAGGATCACCCGGTCCGCCGCAGTGTGTCGTTGGCCCGTCATGGCGCCTCGCAAGTTGGGGGGAGCGCCCGCGCTCCCCCGGTTGCCTTACTCGTAGAGCACGCCATTGGCGTCGAGCGCCGCGCGCAGCCCCTCGAGGATCGTCTCGGGGTCGCCACCCGCCGCACTCACATCCTCTTTCCACGCCTCCAGCGTCGGCATCGCCGCCTCGCGCCACAGCGCGACTTCCTCGTCGCTGGGCATGTAGACCGTGTGCTCGGGGTCGTTCAGGATTTCCTCACGCACGCCCTTGTCGTAGTCGGCCCAGCCTTCCGAGAATTTCTTCGACCACTCCGGCGTGCAGTGATCGTCGATCACCGCCTTCTGCTCGGCGCTCAGACCGCCGTAGCTGTCGTTGTTGAACAGCAGCACTTGCGACGAAAGGTAGAGCGGCATGTCGTTGTGAAACTTCGTCTCCTCGGCGACGTTGAAGATCTTCATCGCCTCGTAGGGGAAGGTCACCGCGTCTGCGGTGCCGCGCGCCAGCGCCTCGCGGGCCTCGGGCGCGGGCACCTGCACCGAGGCGCCACCAAGCGAGGCGACGAAGCGCGCCATTGTCGAATGCGCGGGGCGCACGTTCAGCCCCTTCACGTCGGCCGGGACCTTGATCTCGGACTTGCCGTGGAAGCGGCCCGGCTCGTGCGGGTTGACGAGGCAGAAATGGATGTCGCCCATCTCCTTCGGGGCAAAGTCGCCCGCGTACCACTCGTGGATCGCCTTGGCGGCGTTCGGCCCGTCGGTGGCCAGGAAAGGCACGCCCGTCAGCTCGTAGATCGGGAAGCGCCCCGCGGTGTAGCCGGGGTTCACGTAGCCGATGTCGGCAATGCCGTCGCGGGTCATGTCGTAATGATCCGGCGCCGCGCCAAGCTGCTGCGCGGGGAACACCTCGAAGGTGATCGTTCCGCCCGAGGACTCGGTGATCGAGTCCATCCACTCCTGCATGCCGGTCTGCGGCACCGCATGCTGCGGCGGCAGCCAATGCGCGAGCCGTAGCGTGACGTCCTGCGCCTGCGCGCAGGTGGCGCCGAGCGCCAGAGCAGCGGCAGCCCCGATGGTAAAGGTCTTCATGGTCTTCCTCCCTAAATGCGCCCGGTTTCCTCCTCCGGCGCGTCAGTTCATCTCGATCCCCACCGATTGCAGGGATCCGGCGAGGGTGCCTCCGAGCGCCTCGGCAATGCCGTCCGCGCGCCACCCGCCTTTGCAAATCTCATGTGCCGCCTCGACCGGATGTGCCCAGAGGCTCAGCCGGTCGCCGCCGATGCCGATGCACTGGCCGGTGATCCCGTCCGAGGCCGCGGAGGCAAGGTAGACGATCAGCGGCGCCACGTCCTCCGGTCCGCCGATGCCCATAGTCTGCCGCACGCTGTCGTCCAGCGCCTCGCCCCGCGCCGCCTGTTCCGATAGCTCGGTGAGCGCCGGGATGGTGGCGGTCATCGCGGTCAGCGCCGTCGGCACCACGGCGTTGACCGTGACCCCTGCGCGCGCCAGCTCCATCGACCAGGTGCGCGCCATGGCGGCGATGCCGGCCTTGGCCGCGGCATAGGACGTCTGGCCGAAATTGCCGCGCTGCCCGGCGATCGAGGACATGAGGATCAGCCGCCCGCCGTGTCCGGCCTCGCGCCAGTGCCACGCGGCGGCGCGCGCGCAGGTGAAGGTGCCGCGCAGATGCGTGGCGATCACCGCGTCGAAATCGGCGTCGGAGGTGTTCCAGAGCACCCGGTCGCGCAGGATACCGGCATTGCAGACGAGGGCGTCGAGCCGCCCGAAACTGTCCAGCGCAGCGGCGAGACAGGCGTCCGCCGCCTCGGCGGTGCCGATGGCGGCGACGCAGGGCACCGCGCGCTGGCCGATCTCTCCTGCCACCGCCTCCGCAGCCCCAGCGTCGATGTCGTTGACCACCACCGAGGCCCCCGCAGCCGCCAGCGCCAGCGCGGTGGCGCGCCCGATGCCCTGCCCCGCGCCGGTGACCACCGCCACGCGACCGTCGAGGCGGATGTCCCCTGCGCCGGTCATCGTCCCACAAACCTCGGCTTGCGTTTTTCCATGAAGGCGCGCGGCCCCTCGCGCGCGTCCTCCGAGGCCATGACGATGCGCTTTGCCTCATCCTCGAGCGCAAACCCTTCGTCCAGCGTCAGCCCCGAGCTGCCGCGCACCACCCGCTTGATCTCGCGCAGCGAGACCGGGCCGTTCTCGGCCAGCGCGCCAGCCATCTCGAAGGCGCGCTCCAGCACCTCGGCTTGCGGCACCACACGGTTCACCAGCCCGATTTCCCGGGCGCGCTCCGCATCAATCACGCCCCCGGTCAGCAGCATCTCCAGCGCCACCGGCTCGGGGATCTGGCGGCTCAGCCGCACCAGCGCCCCGGCAAAGGGAATGACCCCGCGCCGCGCCTCGGGCAGGCCGAAGACAGCACCCTCCGCGCAGATCCGCAGGTCGGTGCCCAGCATCGTCTCCATCCCCCCGGCGAGGCAGACCCCATTGATCGCGGCAATCACCGGCTTGGCGGGCGCAGCGCGGCGCAGCGCCGAGCGGTCCTGCAGCCCCGGCTCGTTCAGGAAACGCCGGTCCCAGTCGTCTTCGGGCGCACGGTCGCCCGACAGAAGCGGCAATGTCCGACCCAGGTCGCCCCCCGCGCAGAACGCCTGCTCCCCCGACCCGGTCAGGATCGCCACCCGCAGCGCGTCATCCGCATCGAACGCCGCGAAGGCATCGGCCAGCCGGCAGGCCATCTCCGGCGAGATGGCATTGCGCACCTCGGGCCGGTTCAGGGTCAGCAGCAGCACCGGGCCACGGCGTTCTTCGAGCAGGTGGGGAGCGCTCATGCGATGGCATCCTTTTCAAGCATCTCTTCGGCCATCCTCCTCAGGTCGATCTTGCGCACCTTGCCATTCGCCGTCTTCGGCGTCACCTCGATGAAGGCGATGTGACGGGGCACCTTGTGGCGGGCGATGCGGGCGCGGCACCAGTCGCGCAGCGCCGCGGCCTCCAGCTCTTCGCCCGCGCGCAACACCACGAAGGCGAAAATCTCCTCGCCGAACTCCGGGTCGGGAACGCCGACCACCTGCGCCTCGGCGATGGCGGGGTGCTGCATCAGCCAGTCCTCGATCTCCACCGGGTAGATGTTCTCGCCGCCGCGGATCAGCATGTCCTTGATCCGGCCGATGATGCGCAGGTGCCCTTCGGCGTCCATCATCGCCAGATCCCCGCTCTTCAGCCAGCCTGCCGGGCTGATCGACGCGGCGGTCTGGTCGGGCATGTCGAAATAGCCCGCGGTCACCAGGAAGCCGCGGATCTGCAGCTCGCCCTCGGTGCCCACGGGCCGGGTCTCACCGCTCTCGGGGTCGACGATGCGGATCTCCACATGCGGCAGCGGCACGCCAGCCGTCCTCACCCGTGCCTCGAGCGGCTCCTCGGGCACCGTCTGGGTGATGATCGGACTGCATTCGGTCATCCCCATGATGATCACCGGCTCGCAGCCAACCCGGGACTGCAGCTCGAGCATCACCTGCGGCGGGATCGAGGTGCCTCCGGTATAGGCGATGCGCCAGCTCGAGAGGCCCCGCTCCCCGGCGGTCAGCCGCGGATCCTGCAGGATCCGGATGTACATGGTCGGCACGCCGTTGGTGATCGTGCCGCCATGCGCTTCGATGAGATCGAGCATCCGCCCCGCGTCGAAATCGGCCATGGTCACGAGGCAGCCCCCGGCAGCCAGCATCCCCATGACGTTGCACACGCAGCCCGCGGTGTGAAACAGCGGCATCGCCGAGACCATCACGTCCGCCTCGCGGTATCCGGCCCGATCTGCCGCCAGCAACGCGTTGTTGATCGTGCCGCGGTGGGTGAGCATCGCACCCTTCGGCTTGCCGGTGGTGCCAGATGTATACTGGATCTGCAGCACGTCCTCGGGCCGGACCGCGCCGGCGGCTTCGCTGAGCGCGGCATCGGAGGTTTCGGTGCCCCGCGCGAGGAAAGCGTCGAACGTCAGCGCGCCCGGAACCGGCACCGCGCCAATCTGCACGACGCGCCGCAAATCGGGATAGCTGGCATCGCCGCCGGGATCACCACGGTCGAGCGCAGGCAGCATCTCTGCCAGCATCGCTCCGAGATCGAAGCCCCGGAAATCGCCGGCAATGAAAAGCGCCGAGACCCGAGCCTGTCGCAGCAGGTAGTCGAGCTCACCGCGTCGGAAGGACGGGTTCACCGTCACCAGCACCGCGCCGATGCGCCCGAGCGCATACTCCAGGAGAACCCATTCGGGGCAGTTCGCGGCCATGACCGCCACGCGATCGCCGGGCCCGATTCCATGGCCGAGCAGCGCCTTGGAAAGCCGCGTCACTTCGGCGTCGAGCTGCGCGTAGGTCCATGAAACGCGCCGATCCGGCTCGTCGAAGACGAGCGCCGGGCGCTCCGGCAGCACAGCGGCGCGCTCGGCGAGCAAAGCCCCGAGCGTCACCTCGCGCAACGGCGGGTCCGACGCCTCCGGCAGCCAGTGAGCCACGGCTGTGGTAGACATTCCCATCGACACGTTCCTCCCTCCGGGTCGACTCAGGATGGACTGTGTCCATGAGTTACTGTACGTAGCAGAACTGTTCGATGTAAAACAAAATCTCGCAGGAGGCTCCGGAGCGTGACCGACAGGGAAGACAGCCAGTTGCGCCTCGATGCAGGCGAGGCCGAGGAAACTCTCGGCTACAAGCTGCGGCTCGCGCAGATCCTGGCCTTTCGCGGGTTCGAACAGCGTCTGACCGATTGCGGGCGAGCACCGCGCTACCTCGGGCTGCTGTCGGTGATCCGCGCCCACCCCGGCCAGCCGCAGAGCCGGATCGCCGAAGCCGTGGCGCTGTCCCGGTCGAGCTTCGTGACCATCCTCGACCAGCTGTCCGCCGAAGGGCTGATCGAGCGGCGCCCCTCGGATTTCGACCGGCGGGTCAACGGCATCTGGCTGACGCCGCGGGGCGAAGAGCTGGTCGCACGCCTGATGCAGGAGGCGCAGCGCTACGAGGCCGAGATGACCCGCGGCATGAGCGCTGAAGAGATCGCCTCGGGCCTGCGCGTCCTGCAAAAGCTGATCGACAACCTGTCCTGAGCCCGAGCACGACCCGCCCTGCGTCCAAGTGAGCGCGGTGAGCACGCATCCCGCTGGTCACCGGGGTCGCTACGTTTCGGCGGCACCCAATGCATCGGCACTGAGGCGCAAAGCGCGCAAAGGATCGCGCCGCACGGCAGCACAACCGGGTTTATGCCGCCACCTCATTTTCCCATATCCGAACTCTCGACCATTTGCGCGCACACTCATCAAGGCCCGAAAATCATGACCAAACTTGATGGACGCGGCATCCTTGCCCGGACGGGCGCCATGGTCCCCGGCATGGGCACGCCGCCGGTGCCAGCTTCTCCGCCGACTGGATCCGGCTACGCAGCTCAGGGCCGGACGGGGATGGCGCTTGCGGCGCTGGTGATCCTCTCCGCGGTCGTTGGCTCGGCTTCACAGTGCTGCTCGCGGCACTGGTGGCGCAGCGCCCCGCAATGCGTCGCACCCGCCCTGCAGAGCGAGCGGCCACCGGCAGTGCCGGGCAACGGCAAGAGCGGCCCGCGCCACTGCCAATTCACAAGAAAGCGCTCCCTCAGCCGCACCAATCACGCTGCTCTTGGGAATCCCGAGCTGCTCCATGATCGCCATGTGGCCCATTGCTCCCATCTCGGCCAGAAGCTCGAGCACCTCGAGAGCGAGGATCGGGAAACTTGTTTCGACGTGGGGGCCAAGGCTGCCTCCAGTGCAACTGCACGCTGGTGTTTGCCCTTGTCCAATCCGCCAAAAGCCAAATAGCGCGAGACGCAGTTGGGGACGACCTCCCGGCGTCGCGTCCCGCTCCGCCGTGTCCTGTCTCACCGGACCATGCTTTTCCCGGCGTCGGTCGCAACACCTTAAGACGGCACCGGAAGCTTGCGGAGGCCCGCCCGCCAGGCGAGCGCCCAACATAGTTCTCAGGCTGCTGCGCAGCGCTTAGGCAGGCGTTGGCAAGCCGCAGGGGATGGATGCCTGCCAAATGCCGGCGTCGAAAATCCAACGGGGGTATCTTGCGCTATCCGGCGTGGGGCACGGTTCCAATGGTCCAATGGCGGAGCGGTGACACAAGCAGTCCTTCTGGCTATCCACCACGCAGACTGGGCTATTTAACGTCCTACCCGGGGATCCGCGGGATGCCGAAGATCGACCGGCACAAGAGCTTGCGGCGGACACTCGTATTCCGTCGCAGTGGGTTGAGTGGCCTCGAGCCTCTCATGCCAGTGGCCCGCAAAGGACGCCTGGCAGCTGCTGGACGTGTCATCGCACCGGCGCTCAACGTCGAAAGCCTGGTGGAGCAGGACAGGTGCTTCGGGTGCGGGTTGGCCGGGGACCTTGGTTCCCGAGCAACCCGCATGAGCCGAGGCCCGTGATCAGGCGTCGACCTTGCGCTTCGCCTCTGCCAGCCTGCCCGCATAATCGAGCGCGGCCAGCATGTTGACGTGGTTGGCCTTGCCCGTGCCGGCGATGTCGAAGGCAGTGCCGTGGTCGACCGAGCAGCGGTCGATCGGCAGGCCGAGCGAGACGTTCACCGCCGTGTCGAAGGCAATGAGCTTGATCGGGATGTGGCCCTGATCGTGGTACTGCGCGATCACCAGATCGAAGGCCCCGGTGTTGGCGCGGTGGTAGACCGTGTCGGCCGAGATCGGCCCCTGCACGTTGATGCCTTCCTTCTGCGCCATCTCGACGCCGGGGGCGATCTGCTTGTCGTCCTCGTTGCCGAAGAGGCCGCCCTCGCCGCAATGCGGGTTGATGCCGGCCACGGCGATGCGGGGGTTTTCCAGCCCCATGCGGCGCAGGTGGTTGTGGCCGATGCGGATCGTTTCCAGCACCCGCTCGGGGGTCGCGCGGGTGATCGCATCCTTCAGCGAGACGTGGGTGGAGACGTGCAGCACGTTCAGCGTCGGCGAGGCGAGCAGCATCCAGCTCGACTTGCAGCCGGTGAGATGCGCCAGCATGCCCGTATGGCCGTCGTAATGGTGCCCCGCTGCGTTCAGCGCCGCCTTGTTGATCGGCGCGGTAACGATGCAGGACGCCGCGCCAGAGCTGGTCAGCTCGACCGCCTTGTTGATGTATTGGAACGAGGCCTCGCCGCAGGCGTCCGACAGCACGCCGAACTTGCCCGGCAGCCCGTCCACGGGCACGTGGATGACCTGCAGCGCATCCCCGGCTTCGCTGCCCTGCGGGCGCAGCGCCAGATCGAGATCGCAGGCGCGCACGGCGCGTTCCAGCGTGTCCTGATCGCCGATCACGGCGTAGCGGGCGCGCTCGGCGGGGGAGAGGCCGGCCATCGCCTTGACGGTGACCTCGGCGCCGACCCCCGAGGGGTCGCCCATGGTGATGACAATAGGTTGTTCGGACATGTCGTCCCTCCAGCGAGTGGGGAGATCGGGGGCGCGTCAGCGGCCCGCCAGATCCCCTGCGTTGAGGCAGCGCGGCGGCGTGTCGCCGGCAAAGAGCGCATCGAGGCTTTCGATCACCATGAGGCCCACGTTTTCCAGCGCCTCCTTGGTATCCGCCCCGGAGTGCGGCGTGAAGACCGCGTTCGGATGCGAGAACACCGGGTGGCCGATATCCGGCGGCTCGGAGACATAGGCGTCGATGGCGATCCCGCCGAGCGTACCGGCCTCGAGCGCCGCGGCCACGGCGTCGAGATCGACCACCTCGCCGCGGGCGAGGTTGATGAGCTTGGCACCCGGCTTCATCAGCTTGAGCGTTTCGGCGTTGATCAGCGCAGCATTGCCCTCGCCGCCGAAGACGTGCAGCGAGACGTAGTCGGACTGCGCCAGCAGCTCTTCGAGCGGCAGGAAGGTGACGCCGTGCTCGGCCGCGAATGCCTCGTCGGGATATTTGTCGGTGGCGACCACGGTCATCCCCAGACCCAGCGCCAGCTTGGCCAGCCGCTTGCCGATGTTGCCGAGGCCGACGATGCCCAGCACCTTGCCGCCGAGCTGCGTGCCGATGCGCCGCTCCCAGCCGCCGGAGGTCACCGAGGCATGCCCCTGAGGGATGAAGCGCGCCATGGAGAACATCAGCCCCGCGGCAAGCTCGGCCACCGCGTCGGCATTGGCGGCGGGCGTGTTGCAGACCGGCAGGCCGGCGGCGGTGCAGGCGGGAATGTCGATGTTGTCGACGCCGACGCCGTGCTTGATCACGGCCGTCAGCTTGCTGCCTTGCGCCAGCGTCTCGGCGGTGACCGGCACGAGGCCCACCACCAGCGCGTCGGCGCGGGCGATATGCTCGGACAGGCCGCCGTCGGGCAGGCTGGTGTCGGTGCAGCGGATGAATTCCCAGCCGCGCGCCTCGATCAGCTCCGGCACCCGGCCGTGCTTGCCGAAGCCCGGCGAGGTGGTGACGACGACGGGTTTCGCTTCGGCCATCAGATCAGCTCGTACTTGCGCAGGATCGCCTCGACCTGCTTGTCCTGCTCGGGATCGGGCAGCAGCGCGGGCTGGCGCGAGGCGCCGACCGAATGGTCCATGACCCAGAGCGCGCGCTTCACCATCGCCGGCGGGAAGCCGAGCTTGTAAAGATCGGTGCGGAAGGCGCCATAGGTTTCCTGCGCCGCTGCCGCGCCCGCCTCGTCACCCGCGTTGAAGCAGCTGACGATCTTTGCCAGCACCTCGGGCATAACGTTGCCAAGCCCCGAGATCGCGCCCTTGGCACCGTTCTGGAAGGCCCAGTGCACAAGGTGGTCGGGGCCGGAATAGACATCGAAGCCCTCTTCCTCGCGGCCCACGGCCATGTATTGCTCGAGCGTTTCCTGCGCGCCGCCGGAATCCTTGATGCCGGCGATGTTGGGGTGCTTGGCCAGCACGCGCGCGGTCTCGGGCTCGATGTGGTTCTGGGTGCGGGCCGGGATGTCATAGAGGTAGACCGGCGTTTCGACCGCGTCGGCGACGGTGGTGAAGTGACGGATCAGGCCATCCTGCGTGCAGGCGATGAAGAAGGGCGTGATCACCGCGATGCCGTCGACGCCGATGCGGTCGAATTCCTTGGCCAGCGCCACGGTCTCAAAGGTGGCGGGCATGCCGGCGTTGACGATGACCTTGGCCTTTCCGGCAACCTCGTCCACCACTTCTTCGGTCAGCTTCACCTTCTCGTCGAAGGTCAGCGCCGAGAAATCGCCATTGGTGCCGGCGCACATGATGTTGTTACCGGCGGCCACCTGGCGGCGGACCTGGGCGCGGGTGGCCTCGAAGTTGATCGTCTCGTCGTCGTTGAAGCAGGTGACCAGCGCGACGAAGGCTTCTTTCTGCGAACTCATGCGTTCTCCTGATTATTGGTGCTGCGCGGCGCGATTGCGGACAATGGCGCGCGAGATGATGGGCCAGGCCGCCGAGAGGACGGTGAGGCCGAGGAACAGCAGGGTGATCGGCGTCGAGATGAACGACAGCACGTTGTCGTCGTTCTGCAGCAGGCCGCGGCGCAGGTTGGATTCCAGCAGCGGGCCGAGGATCAGCGCGATGCAGAGCGCCGCCTGGCTGAAGCCGAATTTCTGCATGCCCCAGCCCAGCACGCCGAAGCCGACCATGGTGTAGAGATCGACCGGGTTCAGGTTGATCGAGAAGGCACCGATGAAACAGAACACCACGATCGACATGGCCAGCAGGCGGCGCGGGATCATCAGGATGCGGCTGAACAGCGGGATCAGCGCCATGCCGAAGATGAACATGAAGATGGTGGCGATGAAGGTGCCGCCGAACATGCCGACCACCACGTCGGGGTTGGTCTGGAACAGCATCGGTCCCGGCGCGAGCCCTTGGATCAGCAGCCCGCCCATCAGCACGGCGGTCACCACGTCCCCGGGAATGCCGAGTGCGAGAAGCGGGATCAGCGCCGCGGCACAGACCGCGTTGTTGGCCGATTCCGTGGCGGCGATGCCGGGCGCGTAGCCGGTGCCGAACTTCTCGGGTGTCTTCGAGGCGCGGCGCGTCTCGTTGTAGGAAATCCAAGAGGCGGTGCCCGAGCCGGTGCCCGGCACGATGCCGATAAGCGTGCCGATGAGCGAGCCGCGGATCAGCGCGCCCTTGCTCTCGGACATCTCTGCGCGGGTGGGCCAGCGGCCGGTGGCGCTCTTGATCGGCTGTTCGCCGACGGCGATCCGCTCCATCTGGGTGAACACCTCGGACAGCGCGAAAAGACCGATCAGCGCCGGGGTGAAGGCAAAGCCCGAGGCAAAGCCCTGGATGTCGAAGGTGTAGCGCATGACGCCCGAGATCGGATCGGCCCCGACGGTCGAGATCAGGATGCCGAGAAGTCCCGAGATCGCACCCTTCAGCAAGTCGCCCGAGAGCGAGGCGATGATCGTCAGGCCGAAGAGCGCCAGCGCGAAATATTCCGCCGCGCCGAATTTCAGCGCGATGCCCGCCAGCTGCGGTGCCAGCGTCGCCAGCACCACCGCGGCGATGAGCCCGCCGATGGTCGAGGCGATGGTCGCCATGCCGAGCGCCCGGCCCGCCGCGCCCTTCTGCGCCATCGGGTAGCCGTCGAGCACCGTGGCCGCCGAGGCCGGGGTGCCGGGGGTGCGCAGCAGGATCGAAGAGACGCAGCCGCCGTAGATGCCGCCGATATAGATGCCGATCAGCATGTTCAGTCCCATAACCGGGGTCATGCCGAAGGTGAGCGGGATCAGAAGCGCGACACCCATCGTCGCGGTCAGGCCGGGCAATGCGCCGATGACCAGCCCGCCGAATGTCCCGAGCGCAATGGTCAGCAGGACCTGCGGCTCGAAGAGTGGTGCGAGAAAGGCGATTGTGTCCATGACAACCCTGCAGCTGAGTTCGGAGGCCGCTGCTGGCGGCTGGGAAAGGCGGGGACCGGGGCGAGGTGCGCCCCGGTCCGGGGACGGGTGCCGGAGCGTGCCCGGCGCCGCGTCAGTTGTTCATGCCGAGCATCTCGAGCTTCTCGAGCACGCCGCGGGTCGTCTCCATGTCCTTGCGTGCGCGGGCCTCGAAGGCCTCGCCGTCTTCGAAGGTCACGAATTCGCCCATGTCGGTGAGGGTCTTCTTGAACTCCTCATCGTTGGCGACCTGCTGGATCGCGTCGCGCAGCCAGGCGAGGGTTTCCTCGTCCATGCCCTTCGGGCCAATCAGGCCTTTCCAGGACGACCAGGTGAAGTCGACACCCTTCTCGACCGCGGTCGGCGTGTCGGGGAAGAGGTCGATGCGCTCGTCTTCCATGACGAAGAGCGGGGTCATCTGGCCCGACTCCGAGGCCGCCTTGGCTTCGGCGGGCGAGGCGACCATCGCGTCGATATGTCCGCCGATGCAGGCGGTGCGCGCTTCGGAGGAGCCGTTGAACGGCACCGACTCGATGCTGATGCCGGCGGTATCGGCAAAGGCCTCGGCCGAGATCTGGTTCGCCCCGCCTGCACCCGAGTTGCCGACCTGCGGCTTGCTCGACTTGGCGTATTCGATGAAGGCGTCATAATCAGAGAAGGGCGCATCGGCGCAGGCCACCATGACCTGCAGCGAGCGGGCGTAGAGGCCGATGAACTCGACATCGTCCAGCTGGTAGTCGGTGCCGCCGATCAGCGGCTTGATCACCAGCGGGCCCTGCGCACCTGCGCCAAGGGTGTAGCCGTCGGCGCGGGCGTGGACCGCCGCAGACGAGCCGATGCCACCGCCACCGCCGGGCTGGTTGCGCACCACCATCTGGCCGTCGAACAGGCGCTCGAAGGCATCCGCCACCACGCGCATCGACAGGTCGGTGGAGCCGCCCGCGGAATAGGGCACGACCACCTGGATCGGACGCGCGGGGAAATCCGCGGCAAGCGCCGCACCCGCAGTTGCAGTGGCCAGCGCGGCCCCGATGAGGGTTTTCTTGATCATGAAGTCTTCCTCCCTTCAAATTGGTTTTGGTTGGTTTTCGGTTAAGGCAGCCACACCGACAGAAGCTCGGTGAACCCGAAGTAGATCGCCAGCGTCATGCCGACGGGAAACAGGACGACAAGCAGCCAGTTCCGCTCGCCGAGCAGGATCAGTCCGACGATGAAGGCGATCAGCGTGGACGGCAGGTAACCGACCGGCATGAAGGCCACCGCGTAGCAGATCATCAGCAGGGTAAAGCCCGCCATGGCCGCCAGCGTGCGCTTCCCGGGCATGGTGATATCCGTCTGGGGGTCATGCTCGGCCCGCAGGGCGCGCACGATCAGCAACACCGACAGCAGCGCGATGAGGGCAATCACCAGCCAGGGCATGAAGCTCGGACCGGCGGCGCTCGAATTGAAGCCCTGCTTGATGTAGGTCGCACGCCAGCCGGCGAAGCCGCAGAGCAGCAGCAGGCCAGTGCCGATCCAGAGATCCGCTTTTTGCTCGCGTAGGATCATCCGTCACTCCTCCCTTCGACAGCCGCCCACCCTGGCATGACGCCGCGATGGACCTTCAGCGCAACATGCAGACGAGATGACAACATGTCAAATAGAAAACCGAATTGGAGCGATTTTCTTGAAAGAGACCTCGCTTTCCAAGCCCACCCCCGCGACGCGAAGCCATCCTCGATCCACCAATAACATAATGTTTTATTGCTCTTTTCCCAAACCATCCTACGGAAATCTCAAGACGATCACCCACCAGAAGCGAACAGCTTCCGGCAAGTTACCATTTGACAAGTTGTAAATTATCGGTCAGTTCTTGCGACAAGCGAGCCGCGCACCCTCGGGAAGCTGGCAGCTCGGAACAACGACTCGAACAAGATGACACGGGCAGCAACCGCCCAGAGGAGGACCCCGCGATGCACGACCTGACGACCCCCATCGAGCTGCGCCGTCCCGCGTTGATCCACTATGGCAGCGGCACGCTGCCCCGGCTCGCCGAGTGGGTCGCCGCATCCGGGTACAGCGCGCCCTTCGTGGTCGCAGATGCGGTCAACGCGGCGCGGCTCGAGGCGCTCGGCCTCGGCGACGTCGCCTGCTTCGGCGACGTGGTGCCCGAACCCGACAGCGAGAACCTCGCCGCAGCGGTCGCGGCGGCCGAAGGCGCCGACCTGGTGATCGGATTCGGCGGCGGCTCGGCGATGGATCTCGCCAAGCTGGTCGCCGTGCTGGTGGGTCAGCCCCTCGGGCTCGCGGATATCAGCGGCCCCAACCGCGCACCGGAGCGCAAGGTTGGCCTCGTGCAGATCCCCACCACCGCGGGCACCGGCTCCGAGGTCGGCACCCGCGCGCTGGTCACCGATCCCGCCTCGAACAGCAAAATCGCCACCGAAAGCCCGCACATGCTGGCCGATCTGGCGATCATCGACCCCGACCTAACGATGACGGTACCGCCGCATGTCACCGCCGCCACCGGCGTCGATGCCATGGCCCATTGCGCCGAGGCCTTCACCTCGAAGCGCGCCCATCCGCTGATCGACGGCTACGCCCTGCAGGGCATCGAACTGGTCGGCCGCTACCTGCGCCGCGCCGTCGAGGATGGCGCGGACACCGAGGCCCGTGCCGGCCTCTCGCTGGCGGCCTTCTACGGAGGCATCTGCCTAGGCCCGGTCAACACCACCGCCGGCCACGCCCTGAGCTACCCTCTCGGCACCCGCTACAAGCTGCCGCACGGGATCGCCAATGCGCTGATCTTCCCGCATGTTCTGGCTGCCAACGCGGCGGCCCGCCCCGAGAAGACCGCGCTCATTGCGCGGGCGCTGGGGTTCGAGGCGGGCAGCGAGGCAGACATCCGCGACGGCGCCACGGCGTTCTGCGCGGCGCTTGGGCTCGACATGCGGCTGCGCGCCCATGGCGTGGCCGAGGATGACCTGCGGGCCATGGCCGAAGAAGCCCACGCGATCCGCCGCCTGCTTGACTGGAACCCGAGGGACCTGTCGGTGGACGAGATCGAGGAGATTTACCGCCGCGCCTACTGAGCGCCGCGCCGCATCATGGGAGGAGAGATGCGCAAACGCGTGCATATCGTTGCGGACGACCTGACCGGCGCGCTGGACAGCGCCGCCACCTTCGCCGCGCGCGGCGCGCGGGTGCGCGTCGCCTGCCGCGCCTCGGACCTGCCGGAGGCGCTCGCCTCGACGGCGGAGGTCATCGCCGTGGCCACCGGCACCCGCGACGGACCCGAGACCGAAGCTATCGAGATCGCACGGCAGGTGGCCCGTGATCTGGCGGGGCGCGGGGGTCTCCTCTTCAAGAAAATCGACAGCCGGCTGAAGGGGCACATCCGCGCCGAACTGGCTGAGCTTGCGCCTCCAGGCTCCACGCTGCTGGTCAATCCGGCGATCCCCAGGCTCGGACGACTCTGCCTTGGCGGCGCGGTCACCGGCGCGGGCGTCGACACGCCGATCCCGGTCGCGCCCCGCATCGGTCGCGACGCCAGCGTGCCCGATACCCGCACGCCCGAAGACCTGGCGGCACAACTGCCCGCAGAGCTCGACGGCACGGTGCTCGTCGGTGCCGCGGGGCTGGCCGAAGCACTGGCGACACGGCTCTGGCCCCACCCCGAGGCGCGCCCCTCGCTGCACCTGAAGCGTCCGGCCCTGTTCGCGATCGGCTCGCGGGATCCGGTCACCGTCGCGCAGGTAGACGCCCTGCGCGACGCGCCGATACTCACCGCCCCCAATGGCACCTGCCCCCGCCTCCCGGACGCCGCGCAGACCTCGCTCCTGCTGATACGCATGACCCCGGGCAGCGAGGTGATTTCCGGCGCCGAGGCCGGGGCCGCCTTTGCCCGCACCATCGCGGAGGCTCAGGCACGGCTGCAGCCAGCGACGCTTTTCGCCTGCGGCGGAGAAAGCGCCGCCGCCCTGCTCGCCGATCTCGGGATCGGACAACTGGATGTGTTGGGCGAAGCGCTGCCTGGCGTGCCGGTTGCACGATGCGCAGACGGGCAGGAATTCACGCTGGTCACGAAATCCGGCGGCTTCGGCGCGACCGATACATTGGTAAAACTTGTCAAATTGCTGACAAACAACTAACCCCACTAATCGGATCACGAGGCAGGGCTGATGGCGACAGGCAGGACAAAGACGCGAATGCCCCTTGCAGACAAGGTGTACCATTCGCTGCACGCGCGGATCATCAACGGTGAATATCCGGCCAACGAGAAGCTCCCCGCCGAAATGCAGCTTGCCGAGGAATTCGGCGTCTCGCGCCCGGTACTGCGCACCGCGCTGGAGAAGCTGCGCGAAGAGGGCATGGTGGTCTCGCGTCAGGGCGCGGGCAGCTTCGTGCGCGCCAGCGTCCCCTCTGCTCCGCTGGGCTTTTCCAAGGTCGAAACCCTCGCCGATATCCAGCGGTGCTACGAGTTTCGCATCAATCTCGAGACCGAGGCCGCCGCACTCGCCGCCGAACGCCGCAACACCGAGCTGCTCGGCGAGATCGAAAAGGCGCTAGACCTGCTGCGCGCCGCGACCGGCTCGCTGCAGCACCGGGAAGACGCGGATTTCATGTTCCACAGCGCTATCGCGCGGGCCTCGAACAACCAGTATTTCGAGGCCACCTTCCGCGCCCTCCGAGACCACGTGAACGTCGGGATGAAATTGCACGGCGAGTCGCTGATGAACGATGGGCGCAAGGGCCTCGAGGAGGTCCTTGCCGAGCACACGCAGATCTTCGAAGCCATCCGCGACCGCGAGCCGGAGCTTGCGCGCAGCGGGATGCGCAGACACCTCGAACACTCCCGGGATCGGCTTTTCGGCGGCGGGCTGCTCGATTTGTCGCTGCGGTAAGTCCCTCGGGAAGCCACTCTCTAAGACCGAGACAGCGCGCACCTATCGGCGCGCAGACGTTGTCTGCATCCTGTGGCGACCGGCTTGCCGCAACCCGGAGAGTGCGACCTCAGCGCGCGTTTGACCCCGAACCGACCCAGCCCCTGCAGACCCGACTGCACCCTTGCGATGCCCCCAGACACCGACGACTCTATGGCACCGAGGTTGACACCCCGCGCCCATAAGAGTCGCATGTGATCACATCGAGCGACGTCAATCGTCGGCGATGGGATGTCGTGCGCTCCTTGGGCCTCGCTGCGCCAGCGACCGCACCCATTCTCACCGGCCAGCCGAAGCGAAGTTTTGTGCACCAGTGCAGAGTCATTGTGAGCCGACGCGCAGCGCGGCCCCTAGCCGCAGCTGCGGCCCGGCACCATGACGAGGGCCTCCCACTTCAATTTGAAGGCATTTGCATCGCGGCATGAGATGTTTTCACGTTTTCGTAATGGCTTGTCCTCACCCCGAAAGCCGCTGGAAAATCGTGACCTAGCGGAAGGTGGCCTGCTTGCGCGCGGATGTGACGCGGCGTAGGGCGACGAAGTGTCGCTCTTCGTTAGCGCACAAACGTTCCACCCAGACCGGCAGGACACCCCAAAATGACCGACCTCCCCGGATACCCGAGCCGCCGAAGCTTCCTGAAAGCTTCCGCAGCCGGGGCCGCTCTCTCCGGGCTCGCACTGCCTGCCTCCGCGCAGCAGACGCCGAAGCCCGTTTCCCTTGACGACTACCAGCGCGAATACCTGAATGCCGACGAATGGGCGTTCATCATGGCCGCGACCGCGCGGCTGATCCCCTCCGAAGGCGATGGCCCCGGCGCGATCGAAGCCCGTGTGCCCGTCTTCATCGACCGCCAGCTGGCCAGCGACTACGGCACCGCCGACGACTGGTACATGGAAGGCCCGCACGACCCGAACGCCGAGCCGGCGCGCGGCTGGCAGACCCCGCTGAATCCGGCCGAGGTCTACCGCCAGGCAATCCCCGCCTTCGACGCGTGGTGCCAAGAGACCCATGGCGCGGCCTTCGCCGAGCTGAGCCCCGAGCAGCAGGATGCCTCCCTCACCTCGCTGCAGAACGGTGACGTCGCTTTGGCGGGCGAGCTCCGCGAATTCTGGGGCCTGCTGCTGAGCAACACCAAGGAAGGCTACTTTGCCGACCCGCAATACGGCGGCAACCACGGCATGCAGTCCTGGGTCTACATCGGCTTCCCGGGCGCCCGCGCGGCCTACCGGGAATGGCCCGAGCGCCACAACGTGAAATACCCGCTGGGTCCGGTCTCGATCAGCGGCGAAAGGGCATAACCATGGCACGTCAGGAAAAGAAAAAGGACGTGGTCATTGTCGGCCTCGGCTGGACCGGCTCGATCGCAGGCATCGAACTGGCGCAGGAAGGCCTCGACATCGTCGCGCTGGAGCGCGGCCATGACCAGGACACGGTTCCGAACTTCGAATACCCGCAGCAGATCGACGAACTGAAATACGGCGTGCGCCTGAAGATGATGCAGAAGCCGTCGCAGCAGACCGTCACCGTGCGCCGCAACGACGGCGAGACCGCCCTGCCCTACCGCTCGCTCGGATCCTTCCTGCCCGGCAACGGCGTCGGCGGTGCCGGCACGCACTGGAACGGCCTGAACTGGCGGCCGCAGGAAGTGGAACTCCGCCTGCGCTCCTATGTAGAAGAAACCTTCGGCGCCGAGATTATCCCCGAGGGCATGAACCTCGCGGACTACCCGGTCAGCTACGACGAGCTCGAGCCGTTCTTCACGCAGTTCGAGAAGGTCGCGGGCATTTCCGGCTACGCGGGCAACCTCAACGGAGAGATCCGCGAAGGCGGCAACCCGTTCGAAGGCTGGCGCTCGGAAGACTTCCCGATGCCGCCGCTGCCGACCACCTACGACTCCGCGAAGTTCCAGGAAGCCGCGAAGGCGATGGGCTACCACCCGTTCCCGGCCTCGGCAGGCATCGCGTCCACGTCCTATGTGAACCCCTACGGGATGCAGATGGGTCCGTGCAACTTCTGCGGCTTCTGCGAGCGCTACGGCTGCTACCAGTACTCCAAGTCCTCGCCGCAGACGGCGATCCTCGGCGCGCTCAAGCGCATGCCGAACTTCGAGTACCGCACCGGCTCGGAAGTGCTGCGCGTGGAACTGGCCGAAGACGGCAAGACCGCGACCGGCGTCACCTATTGGGACGAAGCGGCGCAGGAAGAAGTGTTCCAGCCCGCCGACATCGTGATCCTGTCGAGCTACCAGCTCAACAACGTGCACCTGATGCTGCTCTCGGGTCTGGGCGAAGCCTACAACCCGCTGACCGGCGAAGGCACGCTGGGCAAGAACTACGCCTACCAGATGAACGGCGGCGTCTCGATGTTCTTCAAGGACGCCGAGTTCAACCCCTTCGTCGGCCACGGTGCCAACGGTATGGTCATCGACGACTTCTCGATCAGCCAGAACGACTTCGGCGCTGAGGGCTTCATCGGTGGTTCTTACTGGCGCTCGGGCACGTTCAACGGCCAGCCGATCCGCAACATGCCGCTGCCCAAGGGCACGCCGAGCTGGGGCGCGGGCTGGAAGGAAGGCATCGGCGAGTGGTACGGCCACGCGATGTCGATCGGCTCGCATGGCTCGCATATGGCCTATGCGAACAACCACCTCGACCTCGACCCCACCTACACCGACCGCCACGGCCGTCCGCTGATGCGCATGACGTTCAACTGGCAGGACAACGACCTGAAGATGAACCAGTTCATGAAATCGAAGATGGAGCCGCTGGCCGCTTCGATGAACCCGGACATCATGCAGGCGGGCTTCAAGGACATCGGTGCGCAATACGACGTGCGTCCCTACCAGACGACGCACAACACCGGTGGTCACATCATGGCCGAGAATGCGCAGGAAGGCGCGGTCAACCGCTACTCCCAGACCTTCAAGGCGCACAACGTCTTCGCCATGGGCGCGGGCAACTTCGTGCAGAACACCCAGTACAACCCGACCGGGCTTGTGGGCGGTCTGGCCTATCACACGGTGCACGCGATCCGCACGCAGTACCTCTCGAACCCCCGTCCGCTGGTCTGAGGAGAACGTAAATGAAGACCTTCCTCCGCATCATCGGCGGCCTGGCCGTGCTGGGCGTCATCGCCCTGCTCGCCTTCATCTTCGTGCCGGTGCAGATCAGCAAACCCGCGCAGGAGCTGGCCGCCGACTGGCAGCCGGAACCCGGCCAGGGTGAATACGTGATGCATGCCTCTGACTGCGTGGCCTGCCACACCGCCGAGGGTGGCGAGCCACTCGCCGGCGGCCGCGCCATCGCGTCGCCCATGGGCACCATCTGGTCGACCAACATCACCCCCGACGCCGAGACCGGCATCGGCGAGTGGTCCTATGACGAGTTCCGCGCCGCCATGGTGGACGGGATCGCCAAGGGCGGCACCCATCTCTACCCGGCCATGCCCTACGAGAACTATCGCCTGATGAAGGAAGAGGACATCCGTGCCCTCTACGACTACCTCATGGCAGAGGTCGAGCCGGTGACGAACGAGGTGCAGGAAACGCAGCTGAAGTTCCCCTTCAATCTGCGCTTCGGCATCCGCGCCTGGAACTGGCTGGCGCTGACCCATGACGCCGGCTTCAACCCGGTCGGCACCTCCGACCTGCAGGACCGTGGCCAGTATCTCGTCGAAGGCCCCGGCCACTGTGCGGCCTGCCACAGCCCGCGTACGCCCTTCATGGCGCAGGACGGCGTGACGGCGGATGAGGACAGCTTCCTCGCCGGCGGGATCATCGACGGCTGGAACGCCCCGGCGCTGCGCGGCGAAGGCTCCGCACCGCAGCAATGGTCGGTCGAGCAGCTGGCGGCCTACCTCGCCACCGGTCGCAACGCCCACTCCACCGCCAACGGCGAGATGGGCCTCGTGGTCGAGCACTCGCTGCAGTACCTGACCGACGAGGACAACCTTGCCATGGCCGCCTTCCTCAAGGGGATGGACGGGGCAGAGGTCGAAGCACCCGAGACCTTCGCGGCCAAGGGTGTGGGTTCGATCGAGGTCGCCGGCGCGGATGACGCCGGAGAGGCGACCGCGACCATGCTGACCGAGGCCAACCCGGACATGCCGCTCGGCGCGCGTCTCTACAGCGACAACTGCATCGGCTGCCACTTTGCCAGCGGCAAGGGCGCGGCGGAGATCTTCCCAGAGCTGCAGGACAACCACATGGTCACCGGCTCGGAAACCAAGCCGCTGATCTCGGTGATCCTGAACGGCGCCGAGGTTCCCGGCACCGCGAAACGTCCGATGACGCTGCGCATGCAGGGCTACGCGGACCGCATGTCGGACGAGGAAGTCGCCGAGCTGGCCAGCTGGCTGCGCAAGGCCTGGGGCAACGACGCCGGGCCGGTGAGCGCTGCCGAGGTTGCCGCGGTTCGGAACGCCGACGCCAGCCACTGAGCTTGCAGACCCAAGAACGAGAAGGGGCCGGATTTCCGGCCCCTTTTCTTATGCCTGGAGTAGATGCAAATCCTCGCGTCGACGTTGGAGCCATTCTGTCAGAAGCCCGTGTCGAGCCCAGCGATCTCGCCAGGCACCGGCGCCTCGGGCGTCTCTTGGTTGTCGCGAGGCGCGTTTCTGGGCCGCCCGCGGCTGACCCGCATCGCCACGCCATCGGCCACCAGGTCGACGCGCCGTCGCAAACCTGCGCAAGCCCGGGCGGATTATGCGCACCTTTACGCAGATCACCTGCAAGGGCACCACTCGCAAGGACGGCAATTGCCTGTCGCAGAACACCGAGCGAGAGGTCTCGGCACCGTGTGGCCCGCAGACCCTCTTCGAGTATGAGGGCAGATAGCCTCTCTCGGAGAGCGCATCGGTGTCGTGGAACCCGAGGCGGAGCTGTCCTCCTCGATCCCCCAGGCGAACCTCTAGCCCGCCCAAAGCGCCGGGATCGACTATCCTGGACCTCAGCTCTCACGCCGGATCGCGGGGCCCCGCGGCGGTGCATGGGTACCGAGACCACCTCGCCTTGCGGCAGGTTCGGCGACCGTTTCGAAAACGCCGGATCGAGACCAAGCATGGCAGCTATCGGGCAAGAATGGGCCCGACACGCCCAACCGGGCCCCTCGGCGCGCCCTACTTCTGCCCTGAAGGCTTGGTCAAAGGATGATAAAGAAATAGGCAGCTGCGCTCACGGCGGCGACCGAAGGGAGTAAGAATATGATGAAGTTTCTCAGAATCGGCGTGTCCACCCTGGCGCTGTCCACGTTTGTCGTCGCGCCGATCGTGACGGTTGTCACCGCCGACCACGCCTACGCCAAGAGCGACAACGCCGGCGGTAACGGCAATGGCGGCGGCAATGGCGGTGGAAACGGAGGCGGCAACGGCGGCGGAGGCAAAGGTGGCGGAAACTCCGGCAAGTCAGACAATGACCGCGGGAACTCGGGCAAGAGCGGCGGAAACTCCGCCTCGGCCCGCAGCGGTGGCGGCAACTCCAGCCAGGGAAACAAGGGGGGCAAGGCCCTCGGCCGCGCCATTCAGGAGGATTTCACCAGCCTCGGCCGCAGCCTGAAGTCCGGGATCGGAGGGCTGTTCGGCGGCGCTGAAAAGCCCAAGGAAACGCGCAAGGCCAAGGCACCGGCCGCCGCCCGCACCGTATCGGCCAGCCCCAAGCAGAAGGCGCCCGAGGTCTCGGTTCGTCCCCCGGCAGCGCGCCCCGGCAAGGTCAAGGATACCCTCCACGCCAGCGCCCTGGGCAAGCTGAACGGCGCGCTGCATTCGAGCCCGCGCGCCAAGGAGGCGCATATCACCAACGGCAATTACGCGACCGGCAAGGGGCCGGTGAGCCTCGCCGCCGCGCTGGCGGTGGCCGACTACCTCCTGGGGGACGCCGCAAGTGCCCGCGCCGCCTATGCTGACGCGGTTGTCGCCGCCGAGGAGACGCTGGCTCTGGCCGAGGCCTTCTCGCTCGTCGAGAACAAGCCGACCGAGGACGAGGTTCTGGCGGCGCAGGCCGTGCTGGAAGACCCCGAGGCCACCGAAGAGGCCAAGGCCGCCGCGCAGGAGGTTCTCGATTACCCCGACACCACCGAGGCGCAGGCCCAGATCGAGGGCCAGACCCAGCCGACCGAGGAGGAGCTTGCCGAGGCGCAGGCGGTGATCGACGGCGGCGCGCCGGCCGAGCAGGACTTCGCCGTCGCCGAACTGTCGGTCGCCGAGGCCGAGGCCGCGCTTCTCGACGGGACCGGGGGCACGCTTTCCGAAGAGGAGGCCGCGGAGCTCCTCGAGGCCATCCGCGCTGCCAACCCCGACCCCGAGGCCGTGGCGGCCGCGCTCGAGGAACAGGCTGCTCGTGAGGCCGAGGCCAGCGCCGATACCTCCGAAGAGGAAGACCTCGTCGACGGCGGAGATGACAGCGCAGACGACGGCGAAGAGGACGCCGCTGAGGGCGAAATAGTGGTGGAGGAGCAATCCGCCTCGCTCTGAAACGGCCCCGCCTTGCCGGGTAAACCCATATCGCGGCCGGGCTAGCTCCCGGCCGCGTCGCGCATCGGTCCGCCAAGCAGCTCGTCCTCGGGTGAGGTTGGCACCACGCCAGCGCCCTCGGGGCCGCGCATCAGGGCAGGTTTCGTCGGCGCGCGTTGCGGCGCAGCGCAGAGGGCATGGCGCGTGGCGCCATACCGGCAATCACGCACCGAGATGATCAAGATGGACCCGGACCAACTTTGTCGGGAAGACTCTCTGCACGCCGCCGTCGAATGCGAGTTGCCAAGACCTGGGCCGCCCGGCTCAGCGAAGCCAATCTCGCCCCGGCGGTGGCCGGCAAGGGGCAATGCTCTAAGCGATGCGCTCCCACGACCTGCACCACGCGCAGGCACCTACCCGTGCCGACCGCAAATCTTGGCGGAGCCACCGAAGGTTCACCTGACCGCCACCGTCACGTCAGCGGGTGGAAACAGGCCACCTGCGTAGTCCCGCCTGCCGCTTCGAGCCGAGGGACCTCCGCGCGGCAGCGATCACTGGCGCGCGGGCAGCGCGCGGCAAAGGCGCAGCCGGGCGGCGGGTTCAGCGGGTCGGGCAGCTCGGTGCCCTTCTGCTCGGGCGCCCTGAGCGGACGGCCCACCACCGGCGCGCTGTCGGCGAGCAGCTTCGTGTAGGGATGGCGCGGCGCGCGGAACACCTCCTCGGCCGGGCCCAGTTCGACCACCGAGCCGAAGTAGAGCACCGCGATCCGGTCGCTCACCGCCTCGACCACCGCCAGGTCGTGCGAGATGAAGAGATAGGTCAGCCCGAACTCCGCCTTGAGGTCGGCCAGCAGGTTCAGCACCTGCGCCTGCACCGACACATCCAGCGCCGAGACCGGCTCGTCGAGGATCAGGATGCTGGCCTGCGCCGCCAGCGCCCGCGCGATGCCGATGCGCTGCGCCTGCCCGCCGGAGAACTCGTGCGGGTAGCGTTCGAGGAACTCCTCGCGCAGGTTCACGCTGGCGAAGATCTCGGAAATCCGCCGGTCGCGCTCGGCCTTGCCCATGCCGTGCAGGCGCTTCAGCGGCGACTCCATGATCTGCCGGATCGTCTTGCGCGGGTTGAGCGAGGAGATCGGATCCTGAAAGACGTACTGGATGCGTTTGCCGAAGATGGCCGGGTCGGCATTGTCGAGCGCCGCGCCGTCGATCTCGATGCTGCCGGTCGTCGGCGCGATCAGCCCCACGAGCAGCCGCGCCAGCGTGGACTTGCCGCATCCGCTCTCGCCGACGATACCCAGCGTCTCGCCCCGGGGCACCTCCAGCGTGATCGGATGCACCGCGTGCACATGGCCCACCGGGCCACCGAAAAGGCGCCGCCCCACCGCGAAGGATTTCGACAGATCGTTCAGTTTCAGCGCGATGCTCATTCGGCGGCCTCCTGCAGCGGCGCTTCGGGGTGGATGCAGCGCACCGCGCGCGGCCCGGCGCGGTAGAGGTCGATCTCCCCCTCCCGGCAGTCGGGCTGCGCCCGGGTGCAGCGCTCGGCAAAGGCGCAGCCCTTGGGCAGGCGGTCCACCACCGGCGGCAGCCCGGGGATCGCCTCGAGCCTGCGCTTGCCGGTGCCAAGCTCGGGCACGCAGGCCATCAGGCGCGCCGTGTAGGGATGCAACGGTCGCTCGAGGATCGCCTGCGTCGGCCCTTCCTCGACGATGCGCCCGGCGTACATCACCGCCACCCGGTCGCAGAGCTGCGCCACCACGCCGAAGTCATGGGTGATGAAGACGATGGCCAGCCCGCGCTCACGCCGCAGGTCGTCGAGCAGCGCGAGGATCTGCGCCTGCACCGTCACGTCGAGCGCGGTGGTCGGCTCGTCGGCGATGATCACGTCGGGCTCGTTGGCCAGCGCCATGGCGATGCCGATGCGCTGGCGCATCCCGCCCGACAGCTCGTGCGGGTAGTCGCTGAGCCGCTTTTCCGGGTTGGGGATGCGTACCGACTTCAGCAGCTCCAGCGCCCGGGCGCGGCCGTCCTTCTGCCCGATGGGCCGGTGCGCGCGGATCGCCTCGATGAGCTGATCGCCGACCCGGTAGAGTGGGTGCAGTGTCGCCAGGGGGTCCTGGAAGATATAGGCCACATTGCGCCCGCGCATGTCGCGCAAGCGGCCATAGGGCGCGCCGATCAGATCCTCGCCCTCGTAGCGCACCGCGCCGCCGGTGATCACCCCGGGCGGCGAGGCCACCAGACCCATGACGCTGAGCGCGGTGACCGACTTGCCCGAGCCGCTCTCGCCAATGAGGCCGAGGCATTCGCCGGGCTCCACATGCAGCGACACGCCGCCCACCGCGCGATAGACCCGGTCCTTGACGTGGAACTGAGTCTGCAACTCCTGTACCTCCAGCAGCCCCTGCCCCGCGCTCTCGGGCACAGGCCCGCGCCGGTCCACCCGCGTCGCCGCCATGGGCCGCGACAGCGCGCCGGACTTCAGCCGCGGGTCGAGCGCATCGCGCACCCCGTCGCCGAGCAGGTTGATGGACATTACGATGATCAGGATCATCAGCCCCGGCACCACCGAGGTGTGCGGATTGGTGATCAGCGCAGACCGTGCCTCGCCCAGCATCGAGCCCAGATCCGCCTGCGGCGGCTGCGAGCCGAGGCCAAGGAAACTGAGCCCCGCCGTCTCGAGGATCATCCAGCCTATGGTGGTGGACATGGCAATGACGATCACAGGGATCACGTTGGGCAGGATCTCCGACAGGATGATGCGCGCGTTCGACAGGCCCGAGAGCCGTGCAGCATCGACAAACTCGCGGTGTGCGAGGCCCACGGTGATGCCGCGGATATTGCGCGCGAAGAACGGCACGTTGACCGCCGCCACGGCGATCAGCGCGTTCAGCAGCCCCGGCCCCAGCGCCGCGACGATTGCGAGCGCCAGCAGGATGTAGGGAAAGGCCATGAGCATGTCGACGCCGCGCATGATCAGGTTGTCGGTGCGGCCCCCGTAGAAGCCCGAGACGATGCCCACCGCCGCGCCGATGGTGGCCGCCGCGATGGCCGCGGCAAAGCCCACCGCCAGCGAGAGCCGCGTGCCCCAGAGCAGCCGCGACAGCAGGTCCCGACCCAGATGATCGGTGCCCAGCAGCGCCCCTTCCGAGAACGGCGGCAGAAACCGTGCGCCGGTGTTGGTGACATCGGGATCGGCCAGCGGCAGCAGCGGGGTAAGCAGCGCCAGCAGCACCACCAGTGCCATGACGATGCCCCCGGCCAGCGCCAGCCGGTTGCGGGCGAGGAGTTTGAGAAAGCCGCTCATGTCTTGATCCTCGGGTCGAGCAGGCTCTGCGCCACATCCACCGCGATATTGAACAGCACGTAGCAGGCAGCGACCAGCACCACCCCGCCCTGCACCAGCAGGATGTCGCGCTTGAGGATCGCGTCGACCAGCATCCGCCCCACCCCCGGCCACTGGAAGACGATCTCGATATAGACCGCGCCCGACAGCACGAAGCCCGCCTGGATGCCCAGCACCGGGATGATCGAGACCATCGCCGCCTTGAGCGCGTGGCGCCAGATCACCCCCCGCTCGTGCACCCCCTTGGCCCGCGCGGTGCGGATGAAGTCCTGCCGCAGCACTTCGAGCATGGCCGAGCGCGACAGCCGCGCGATCACCCCGGTCGCCACCACCGCAAGCGCGATGGCCGGCAGCGTCAGGTGCCGGAGCAGCGCCCAGAGGTCGCGGTCGCCGTAGATCGGCCACATGCCCGAGACCGGGAACCACTTCAGCTTCACCGCGAAAATCAGGATCATCATCATGCCGAGGAAGAACGACGGGATGGAAATCCCCAAGAGCACCGCGAAGGTGATGCCCTTGTCGCCCCAGCCGTACTGGTTCGCCGCCGAGATCACCCCCGCCACGATGCCGAAGATGGAGCAGAGCACAAAGGCCGTGCCCGCCAGCACCAGCGTCGCGCCGAAGCGCTCAACCACCTCGTCGAGCACCGGTCGGTTGAGCGAGAAGGAGGTGCCGAAATCCCCGCCCAGCATATTGCCGAGCCAGATGAAATACTGCTGCACCAAGGGCTTATCTAGCCCGAGATCACGGTTCAGCTTCTCGACGTTCTCCGGCGTCGCATAGGACCCGAGGATCGCCGTCGCCGGATCGCCGGGGATCAGCGCCATGATCGCGAAGACGATCACGGTGATCCCAAGCAGCACCGGGATGGCCGAGAGCAGTCGCTTGAGGATGTACCCCGTCATGGCAGCTCCGTCTGCGGCGCCGTCCCTGTGCCGATGGGCACGCAGCGCCTTTCATTGTTCACCAAATACGCCGGGGGAGTCGCGACCCGCAGGGCCGCGACGGGGGCAGCGCCCCCTTCCTCTCAGCGTCCCTCGCGCTTCAGTTCTTCACCACGTCGTCCAGCAGCAGGAAGAAGGAAGGCTGCAGCGTGAAATTCTCGACCCGCTCAGAGGTCACCGCGTTCTGCTTCCAGTTCGCCACGAACACCCATGGCGCGTCCTCCTGCACGATGGTCTGCATCTGCTTGTAGAGCTCGGCCCGCTCATCCTGATCGGTGGCGACGCGCGCGGCCTCCAGCAGTTCGTCGACCTCGGGGTTGGAATAATAGCCCGAGTTGAACCCGCCCTTGTCGGGCCATGCGTCCGTGCGCAGCGCGAGGAAGGGCAGCGTGTCGGGATCGTTGGTCATCCAGGCCATCTCCGCCATGTCCGCCTTGCCCTCGAGCCCGGGGTTCACCTCGCCGAGGAAGGTGTTCCACTCGTAGGTCTCGATCTTGGTGTCGAAGCCCACGGCATTCAGGTCGGCCTGAATCGCGGTGCCCATGGCGATGGGATCGAGCATGCCAGAGCCGCCTTCGGTGACGTAGAAGGTCAGCTCCGCGCCCTCGGCCCCGGCCTCTGCGAGCAGTTCCTTGGCTTTCTCGGGATCGTAGGGATAGGGCTCGAGATCAGGATTGTAGGCCCAGGCGAAGGCTGGCGGCGTCGGCCCGGCGGCCACCTCGGCGGTGCCCTCCAGCACGTCGTTCACCAGAGCTTCCTTGTTGACCGCGTAGTTCGCCGCCTGCCGCACGCGCTTGTCGGCGAACGGCCCCTCCTTGGCGTTGAGGATCAGGAACCAGACGTGCGGGCCGGCCTGTTCGTGCAGCGTGTAGGCATCGCCCTGGAACTCGCTCAGCGCCACGGGGGGCACCTCGACCATCAGGTCGATGCCGCCCGCCAGCATCTCGGCGGTGCGGGTGTTGGCGTCGGTGATCGGGCGGAAGACCACCGCCTGCAGCGCAGGCGCGCCGTCCCAGTAATCGGGGTTGCCCTCGATCACCACCGCCTCGTTCGAGCGCCATTCGGCGAACTTGAACGGTCCGGTGCCCGAAGGGTTGCGGCCAAAGTCCGCGCCATACTGCTCGACCGCAGCGGGCGAGACCAGCAGGCCGGTGGGATAGGCGAGGTTCGACAGGAAGGGCGCGTAGGGCTCCGACAGGGTGAATTTCACCGTCAGGTCGTCCACCGCCTCGACACTCTCGACCGAGGAGAAGAAGAAGGCCAGCGGGAAGGGGCCGGTGTCGTGGAAGGGGTGGCTTTCGTCCAGCATCCGGTCGAAGTTGAACTTCACCGCCTCGGCGTTGAATGGCGCACCGTCGTGGAATGAGACGCCTTCGCGCAGGGTGAAGGTATACTCGGTGCCATCCTCGGAAATCGTCCAGTCGGTCGCCAGCGCCGGTTCGACCTCCAGCGTGCCGTCCTTGTAGCGCACGAGGCCGTCGTAGACGTTCATCAGGATGCGGAAGTCGTTCACCGCGGTCACCGCGGCGGGATCGAGCGACTTCGGCTCGGCGATCTGCCCGACGATGAGAACCCCCGGCGGTGTCTGCGCCTGCGCACCCGTCAGCGCGCCGAATGTCAGGGTGAGGGCCGTGCCCGCGGCCAGCAGGCCCCGGCGGGTAAAGGACGTGATGGACATTTCGTGACCTCCCAGCTGGTCAGGATCAATTATTTATCATGATAAATTGCATGAGGCCAAATTTTCATGATAAATTCAACCCTGCAGCAGACAGGGACCCTGAATGACCATTTCCATCCTCGCCTACGACGAAAAATCGGGCAGCTACGGCGGCGCGGCGACGACCGGCAGCCTCTGCGTCGGCGGCTGGGTGCTGCGCGGCGATGCCGAGGCGGGGCTGAGCGCCTCGCAGGGCTCGCTGCCCTCGACGATGTGGGGGACCGGGGTGCTGGGGCTGATGCGGCAGGGCATTCCCGCGGAAGAGGCGGTCGCGCAGGTGGTCGCCCCGGACACGGGCAAGGCGCAGCGGCAGCTCTCGGCGCTCGACCTGCAGGGGCGCACGGCGAACCACACCGGGGCCGAAAGCATTCCCACCGCCGGCGTGCGACAGGCGGACAAGGTGATCGTCTCGGGCAACCTGCTGTCGTCCGAGGCCGTGCTCGATGCCTGCCTCGACGGGTTCCTCGCCTCCACCGCGCCGTTCGACCAGCGCCTCATGGACGCCCTCGATCGCGCCGCGGCCTGCGGGGGCGACAGCCGCGGCCTGCTCTCGGCCGCACTGCTGGTGGTCAGCCGCCGCGCCGCGCCGCTGACCCTGCGCATCGACCATTCGGAAACGCCGCTGCGCGATCTGCGCGCGCTGCACGGCCATGCCACCGGCGGCGCCTATGCCGACTGGGCTAGGACTGTGCCGACGCTGGAAGACCCCTACCTCGCCGACCCCTTTCCGAAGATCGTCAGCCAGTAGGCCCCTGCCCGTCTACTCGGCGATGAAGCGCTTCATCACCACGGCTTCCTGATCCTCCATCATCCGCCGCGCCATCTGCATGTGATCGCGCATCACCTCGCGCGCGCCCTCGGAATCCCCGGCCTTCAGCGCCGCGATGAGGTCCAGCTGATGCGCGCGGCCCTGCTTCCAGAGCGCCTCGTTCGGCTGGGCATAGAGCCGCTTGTAGACCGTCAGGTCGGTGAGGATCCGCGCCATGAAGCCGATGAAGAAGCTCAGCATGGCATTCTCGGAAAACTCCGCCAGACAGGCGTGGAACCGCAATGAGGCGACGTGCTGCGCGCGCTCCTCCTCGGCATTGGCGGCGGGTTGGGCATAGTCGGCCATGATCGCCTCGAGCTGCGCGATCTGCCCGGCGTCCAGCCGGCCCGCCAGAGAGGCCGCGACCTCCGGCTCCAGCGCGACGCGCAGCTGGTAGATGTCGTCGATCGAGACATTGCGGAAGTAGAAGTAGTTGGCCAGCAGCGCCCGCGCGCGATCCGTGCTGACCTCGCCGACGAAGCTGCCGCCGCCGGGACCGGTCTTGGTCACCACAAGCCCCTGCGCCTGCAGCAGCCGCATGGCCTCGCGGATGGTGCCCTTGGACATGCCGAAATGCGCGATCAGCTCGGCCTCGCCCGGCAACCGGTCGCCGGGCATCAGTCCCTTTTCGACAACCCAGTCCTTGATCGCCTCGGCAACGCGCACCGGGCGCGAGCGCCGGACCGTATCCGCCTGTTCTGCGTTGCTCATCCTGCACTGCCCATGGCTTCGCCCTTCGCGATCGCCGCTCCACCCGTGCCGCCGGGAAAGCCCCGCGCGGCGTTTTCGCCATTTATCATGAGAAATCCGCCTGCCACAACCGGCAGGCGCCCCGCGTCGGCGCAGGCAGGCTGCTGCCCATTCGCGAGACCGGCGGCGTTTGCGCCTTGCGCTGCGTCACGCCGGGGCCTACCAAGCGGGGGTTCCCCACGGCGCGGAGCCGGAGTCCGGCCTCCGCTTCGGCCGACAATCCTCAGAGATCATGACCATGCAAAGCACCCCCGTTTCCGCCGGTGGCCCGGACCCTATTTCCGATCCCGACCACGCCGCGCGCAACCGCCTTGTCATCCTGCTGCTGCTGGTCTCGGCCTTCACCGTGATCCTCAACGAAACGATCATGGGGGTCGCGCTGCCCCGGCTGATGAAGGACCTGAACGTCACCGCCAATGCCGCGCAATGGCTGACCACGGCCTTCCTGCTGACCATGGCGGTGGTGATCCCGATCACCGGTTTCCTGCTGCATCGGCTGCACACCCGCACGGTCTTCACCATGGCGATGGGGCTGTTCAGCCTCGGCACGCTGATCTGCGCGCTGTCGCCGGGGCTGGGGATGCTGATCTTCGGCCGCGTGGTGCAGGCCTGCGGCACGGCGATCATGATGCCGCTGCTGATGACCACGGTGATGACGCTGGTGCCGCCCGAAAGCCGCGGCAAGACGATGGGCAATATCTCGATCGTCATCTCGGTGGCGCCGGCCATCGGGCCGACCATCTCGGGGATCATCCTCAACCTGCTCGATTGGCGCTGGATGTTCTGGCTGGTGCTGCCGATCGGGCTGGGCGCGCTGGCGCTCGGGTATGCCCGGCTGCAGAATGTCACCGAGCCGCGCAAGACGCCGCTCGATCTCGTGTCGGTGCCGCTGTCGGTGCTGGCCTTCGGCGGGCTGGTCTACGGACTCTCGACGCTGGGCGAAGGCCATGGCAGCGGCGGTGCCATCCCGGTCTGGCTGCCGCTGGCGGTGGGCTTCGTGGCGCTGGCGCTTTTCGTCGCGCGGCAGGTCCGGCTGGCACCGCAGGGCCGCGCCCTGCTCGACCTGCGCACCTTCCGGGTGCGGGTGTTCAGCGTCGCCGTGGTGATGATGGCCTTCTGCATGATGTCGCTCTTCGGGATGATCATCCTCTTGCCGATCTACATGCAGAACGTGCTGGGGATGGAGCCGCTCGAGGCCGGGCTGCTGCTGCTGCCGGGCGGGCTGGCGATGGGGCTCATGGCGCCCTGGGTCGGGCGCACCTTCGACCGGATCGGGGCGCGGCGGCTGGTGATCCCCGGCGCGGTGCTGGTGTTCCTCGGGCTGGGAGCCATGGCGCTGCTCGGGATCTCCAGCGCCATCTGGATGGTGCTGGGCTGCCACATGCTGCTGAGCATCGGGCTGGCGCTGCTCTTCACCCCGCTTTTCACCTCCTCGCTGGGCTCGCTGCCCAAGGAGCTCTATTCCTACGGCTCGGCGGTGATCGGCACGGTGCAGCAGGTGGCGGGCGCGGCGGGCATCGCGCTTTTCGTGTCGATCATGTCGATCCGCATCGGCACCGAGATGGCCTCGGGCGCCGAGCTGGTGGACGCCACCGCCGCCGGAGTGCGCGCGGGCTTCCTGACCGGCGCGCTGATCTCTCTGCTGATGATCGGGGCGAGCTTCTTCGTCCGCCGCCCGCCGGCGGTCACGCCGACGATGCCCGGACACTGAGCTAGGTACTGCACCCTCAAACAGCGGCGGCACCCCGCCGCCGCTGACCCCTTTGCCGCAACCACGATCTTGATTTTGCAACCCAAGGGCGTTCTCCTGCCGCGCAGAGAGACCCCTTCATTTTCAAAAATCGAGATTGCCCCATGTCCCTTCCAAAGACGATGAAGGCCGCCGTCGTTCCGGCGCTCGGCCAGCCGCTTGAAATCCGCGAGGTGCCCGTGCCGCAGGTCGGCCCCGGGCAGGTGCTGATGCGGGTGCGCGCCTCGGGCGTGTGCCACACCGACCTGCATGCCGCCGAAGGCGACTGGCCGGTGAAACCCACCGCCCCCTTCATCCCCGGCCACGAGGGCGTCGGCGAGGTCGCCGCCATCGGCGCGGGCGTCAGCCATCTCAAGGAAGGCGACCGCATCGGCGCGCCCTGGCTGCACACCGCCTGCGGCCGCTGCGAGCATTGCGTCGGCGGCTGGGAGACGCTCTGCCCGGACCAGCAGATGACCGGCTACACGGTGGACGGCGGCTATGCCGAATACGTGCTCGCCGATGCGAATTTCGTCGGGATCCTGCCGGACGGGCTCGACTGGGGGCCCGCAGCGCCGGTGCTCTGCGCGGGGGTGACGGTCTACAAGGGGCTGAAGGAGACCGAGGCGAAGCCCGGCGACTGGGTGGCGATCTCGGGCATCGGCGGGCTCGGACACATGGCCGTGCAATATGCCGTGGCCATGGGGCTGCGGGTGATCGCCGTCGACATCGCCGAGGACAAACTGGCGCTCGCCCGCCAGATGGGGGCCGAGATTGCACTCAACGCCGCCGAGGTGGACGTCGCGCAGGAGGTCCACAAGCTGGTCGGCGGCGCGCATGGCGTGCTGGTCACCGCAGTGTCGAACGCCGCCTTCGCGCAGGCGGTGGGGATGCTGCGGCGCGGCGGCTTCATGGCGCTGGTCGGCCTGCCGCCGGGGGACTTCCCTCTGCCGATCTTCGACATCGTGCTGCAGCGGATCACCGTGCGCGGCTCGATCGTCGGCACCCGCAACGACCTGCGCGAGGCGCTGGCCTTCGCCGGGGCGGGCAAGGTCGCCTCGCATTTCAGCTGGGACAGGCTGGAGAACATCAACGCCATCTTCGACAGCATGCGCGCCGGCAAGATCGACGGGCGCATCGTGCTTGAGATCTGAGCGCGGCGGCGCTCAGGGCAGGTTCTCGCTGAAATAGATGTCGAGCTTCAGCGGGCGCACCACTGCGGGCGGGCCGGAGAGGCTGTCGATGGCCCGGTCAATCAGCATGTCCGGATCCTGATCGAAAATCGCGTCCATCGTGCCCTCGAGTACCGCCCGACGGGTGTCGGGCGTCAGACCGTGGCCGATGAAGATCACCTCTTGCCGGCCCTGCTCGCGCAATGCCCGGGTGATGCCGCCCGAGGAGCCGCCGACGTTGTAGATGCCGACGAGGTCCGGCACCTGTTCGAGCAGCGCCAGCGTGTGGCGGTAGTTCTCGGCGGCATCGTCGTGCCCCTCGCGCATGCCGTGGATGCGCAGCTGCGGGAAGAGTTCTTCCTGGATGCTGAGGAACCCCGCCTCGCGCTCGGAATGCGCCCGGTAATGGCGCGAGCCCGCGACCAGCGCCACCGCCCCTTCCCTGCCGCCCGAGAGCCGCCCGATCAGCAGCCCGGCGGTGCGCCCGACGGCGCGATTGTCGAGCCCGACATGCCCGATCCCCGGCACCGAGCCCAGGTCCGAGACGATCGACACCAGCCTTGTGCCGGAGGCCGCCACCTCCGCCGCTGCCTCGCGCACCACCGGGTGTTCGATGGCGAAGAAGGCGATGCCGTCGGCCCATCCGGCGTTGCGTCGCAGCGCCTCGGCCAGCGCCTGCGCGCTGAAGCTCTCGATGAAGAAGCAGCGCAGCACCGGCCCCGCCGGCCCGCCGCTGTCGAGCCTGGCGCGCAGCCGGTCACCGAGCAGCCGCAGGTAGGGGTTCGAGCCCGCCGGCAGCAGCACCACGAGGTTCAGCGGCCGCGCCATTCCAAGCTGCGCCTCCTCGGTCTCGCTCAGGAACCCCAGCTCGCGCGCCGCCTCCAGCACCCGCTGCCGGGTGCGTTCCTTGACCCCCTTGCGGCGATTCAGCACCCGGTCGACCGTCGCCAGAGACACCCCGGCCCGCGCCGCCACGTCGGACTGCTGCGGGCGGTCCACCACCGGCTGATCTCCGTCCGTTCCCATCAGGACACCTCAAAACCCATCATCTTATTTGCTTTGACGAATGCTGCTTCGAAACAGTAGCTTTCGTCAAGACCCGTGCAATATCGGAGATTGCGCGCAGATCACCGCGCAAAACACCTCAGAACGCATCAAATTTCTAGGGAGGAGATCAGATGCAGACCCCCAAGGGACTTTCTCGCCGCACCCTGCTGCTCACCGGCGCCGGTGCGCTGGCCGCGCCCTTCATCGCGCGCCCGGCCCTCGCCGCCACCAACCTGCGCTACGGCCACAACAACGAGGTCGCCTCGGTCGCCGGCGCGCAGGCCGATTGGTTCGCCGAGGCGCTCGGCCAGACCTCGGGCGGGGACATCGCGGTGCAGGTCTTCCCGAACAGCCAGCTGGGCAAGCTGCAGGAGCTGGCCGAGGCGGTCTCGCTCGGCACCATCGCCTTCTCGCACAATACCGCCGGTGCGCTCGGCTCGCTCTACCAGCCCTTCGCCGCGCTCGACACGCCCTATCTCTACCGCGACGTGGACCACCTGATGAAGGTGACCGACGTCGACGGCCCGGTGATGCAGGAGCTGAACGAGGGTCTCATCGCCGCCGCCAATGTCCGCGTCATCTACGCGCATTACTTCGGCCGCCGGAACCTGACCTGCAACAAGCCGGTGTTGTCGCCGGAGGATCTCGCGGGCGTCAAGATCCGCGCCGTGCCCTTCCCGATCTACACCACCGCCGTCGAGGGCATGGGCGCCGTCGCCGTGCCGGTCGACTGGTCCGAGGTGCCGACCGCGCTGGCCACCGGCGTGGTGCAGGGGCAGGAGAACCCGGTCAACGTGGTGCTCAACGTCAAGCTCTACGAGGTGCAGTCGCACCTGATGCTGACCGGGCACATGTCCAACGCCGAGGTCGTCGTGATGAACGAGGACACCTGGCAGGGCATGTCCGGCGCCGAGCAGGACGCCGTGCGCGAGGCTGCGCTGCAGACCCGCGAGAAGGCCACCAAGGCGATCCTCGACAACGAGGAATCCGAGACCCAGCAGCTGCGCGATCTCGGCATGACCGTGATCGGCGAGGAAGACGGGCTCGACCTCGAGGCCTTCCGCGCCTCGGTCTCCAAGCTGGTCGACGAGCGCTTCGGCGGCGAATACGGCGATCTCTACGCCAAGATCGCGGCGGTCGCCTGATGCCGGGCACGTCCCCGACCAAAACCCCGGGCCGCGCGATCCTCGCGCGGCTCACCGATGCGGGCGTCTGGCTCGGCATGGCGCTGCTGGCGCTGATGGCCGTGCTGGTGGTGCTGCAGGTGGCGGCGCGCAACTTCATGGACCTCGGGCTGCCCTGGGCCGACGAGCTGGCGCGCTTTTCCTGCATCGGGATGGTCTTTGTCGCGATCCCGGCGCTGGCCGGACGGCAGGTGATGGTCGCGGTGACCATGCTGCCCGACATGGCCAAGCCCAAGCCACGTCAATTCATGATCCTGCTCGCCGACTTGGCGACCCTCGCCTTCGCCGCGCTGATGCTCTGGAGCTTCGCCGAGTTCCTGCCCCGCGCCGGCAAGTTCCTGACCCCGGCGCTGCGCGTGCCGAACTGGGTCTATTACAGCCTCGCGCTGACCGGCAGCCTCTTCCTCTGCGCCGTCGCGCTGCACCGCGTCTGCGGCGCACTGCGCCGCCGCGATCCCAGCGCCGCCTTCCACGACTACCGCGACGAGACCGGACAACCCACATGAGCCTGATCCTCCTGAGCCTTTTCGCCGTGCTGCTTGCACTCGGCGCGCCGATCGCCGTGTGCCTGGGCCTGTCCGCCGCCGTGGTCATCGTGATGGAGGGCCTGCCGGTCTCGGTGCTGGCGCAGCGCAGCCTGAACGCGCTCGACAGCTCGCCGCTGCTGGCCGTGCCGCTCTTCATCTTCGCCGCCGCGCTGCTCAACGCGACGGGCGTGACGACCCATCTCTTCGACCTCGTGCGCATGCTCTTCGGCCGCATTCGCGGCGCGGTGGCGCAGGTGAGCGTCTTCGTCTCGCTGATCTTCTCGGGGGTCTCGGGCGCGGCGCTGGCCGACATCGGCGCGCTCGGCGCGATCCAGATCAACCAGATGACCTCGCAGGGCTACCGCAAGGAATTCGCCGCCGGCCTCACCGTCGCCGCCGCCACCATCGGGCCGATCTTCCCGCCCTCGATCCCGATCATCATCTACGCCTCTGTCGCCAACGTCTCGGCGGTGAATCTGCTGCTGGCGGGGATCATCCCGGCGCTGCTGCTGACCGCGCTCCTCATGGCGCAGGTGGCGATCATCGCCCGCGTCAAGGGCCTGCCCCGCGACGAGGTGAGCGCCAAGCCGCGCGAGGTGATGAACAAGGCGGTGATCTCCTTCCCCGCGCTGATGGCCCCGGTGCTGCTGATCGGGGGGCTGATGAGCGGTTACTTCGGCCCGACCGAGGTCGCCGGCGTCACCGTCGCCTACGCGCTCTTCATCGGCTTTGCCATCTACCGCAGCCTCACCGGCCGCGCCGTGGTGGGCGCGCTGCGCGAGACCGTCGAGGCCAGCGCCAACATCCTCTTCGTCGTCGCCACCGCCGCGCTCTTTGCCTGGGTGCTGACGCTCGACCAGGTGCCGATGAAGGTCTCGGCGCTGTTGCTCGGCGTCTCGGACAACCCGCTGGTGCTGCTGCTGCTGGTGAACATCCTGCTGCTGGTGGTCGGCATGGCGCTGGAAAGCATCGCGGCGATCCTGATCATCGCGCCGATCGTGGCGCCCGCGCTCACCGCCGCCGGGGTCGATCCGCTGCAACTGGGCATCGTCTTCGTGCTGAACCTGATGATCGGCCTGCTGACCCCGCCCGTGGGCATGAGCCTCTACATGATCTCGATCATCTCGCGCATGCCGATCACTCAGGTGATCGCCGGGGTGATGCCCTTCTTCATCCCACTGCTCCTGTCCCTGCTCGTGGTCTCCGCCGTGCCGGCGCTCTCCACGTGGCTCCCCCAAATCCTGATGAACTGAGGTTCCCCATGAGCACCCTTCTTGGCCCCATCCGCCAGCTCGGCTACGTCGTCGACGACATCGAGGCGGGCATGAAATACTGGTCCGAGACCATGGGCGTCGGCCCCTGGTTCTACAATCCGCAGGTGCCGATCGAGGACTATCTCTACGACGGCCAGAGCTACCAGCCGCACAACTCCGTCGCGCTGGCCAACTCCGGCGAGATGCAGGTCGAGCTGATCCAGACCCGCAACGACGTGCCCTCGATGTACCGCGACTACATGCAGAAAGGCCTGCGCGGCCTGCAGCACGTGGCCTTCTGGACCAAGCAGTACGACGCCGACCTCCAGATGATGCTCGACAAGGGCTTCACCCTGAAGATGTCGGGCTGCGTCGGCCAGAACGGTCGCTTCGCCTATTTCGCCGAGGAGCATCACCCGGGCACCTGCATCGAGCTGTCCGAGGTTCTCGGGCCGAAGGGCACCATGTTCGACATGATCCGCGAGGCCTCCGAGGGCTGGGACGGCTCGGACCCGGTGCGCCCCTTCCCGGATCTCAGCAAGATCTGAGGCAACGCATGGACCGGATCATCGCCGACTACCTGCTGGAAACCCCCTACCCGCTGGCCGAGGTCGCGGCGATGATGGCGGGCGAGCAAAGCTCGGGCACCTTCGTGCGCGTCGCCGGGGAGACCGACGAGCTGCGCGCCCGCGCCGCCGCCGAGGTGCTCTCGATCGAGGAGCTGGACAGCGTGGAGAGCCCCACGATGCATTCCGCCTATGTCGCCCGCAAGCAACCCTCCGGCCCCTACCGCCGGGCCCGGGTGCGCATCGCCTATCCCGTGGCCAACATCGGACGGAACCTGCCGACGTTGGCGGCAACGGTCTCGGGCAACCTCTACGACATCGGCGAAATCACCGGGCTCAAGCTGCTGTCGCTGGAGATCCCCGCCGCCTACCGCGCCCGCTACCACATGCCGGCGCAGGGTATCTCGGGCACCCGCAAGAGCCTCGGCGTCCAGGGCACGCCGATCTTCGGCACGATCATCAAGCCCAACGTCGGCATGCGCCCCGAGCAGATCGCCGCGCTCGTGGACCAGCTCTGCGCCGCCGGGGTGGATTTCATCAAGGATGACGAGATCTGCGCCGACCCCGACATCGCGCCGCTGGAACTGCGCGTACCCGCCGTCATGGCGGTGATCCGCAAGTGGCAGGACAAGACCGGGCGCAAGGTGATGATGGCCTTCAACATCACCGACGAGACCGACGCCATGCGCCGCCATGCCGATCTGGTGGCCGCCGAGGGCGGGTCGTGCGTCATGGCCAGCCTCAACTGGTGCGGCCTGTCGGGCATGGAGAGCCTGCGCGCCCACACGCCGCTCGCCATCCACGCGCACCGCAACGGCTTCGGCGCGATGAGCCGCCACCCGCTGCTCGGCATGGGCTTCCAGGCCTACCACGCGCTCTACCGGCTCGCCGGGATCGACCACATGCATGTGCATGGCATCGGCGGCAAGTTCGTCGACACCGCCGAAGAGGTCACCGAGGCCGCCCGCGCCTGCCTCGCGCCGCTCTGCGAGGGTGGCCCGGATGACCGGGTCATGCCCGCCTTCTCCTCGGGCCAATGGGCGGGCACCCTGCCGCAGACGCTGGAGGCGGCGCAATCGCCCGACCTCATGTTCATGTGCGGCGGCGGCATCCTCGCCCACCCGCAGGGACCGGCGGCGGGCATCGCCTCGCTGCGCGACGCCTACGCGGTACTGCAAGAGGGGGGCACGCTGGCCGAGGGCGCATCGACCCGCCCGGCACTGGCCGCCGCGCTCGACTTCTTCGGAAAGCGCTGAGATGGGCGCGCGGATCGTCTTCGTCGGTGATGATTTCACCGGCGCCTCGGACAGTCTTGCCACCTATGCGCGCGCCGGGCTGCGCACGCGCATGGTGGTCGGCGATGCCGAGAGCAGCGGGCTCGACGTGCTCGGCCTGCCCACCGACCTGCGCTCGCTGCCGCCCGAGCGGGCGCGGGCCGAGATCGCCGCGCTCTGGCCGCGCATCGCCGCCGAAGACCCGCAGGTGCTGCACCTCAAGGTCTGCTCGACCTTCGATTCCGCGCCGCATGTCGGCTCCATCGGCGCGGCGGCGCAGCAGCTGATCGCCCGCTTCGCCCCCGACGTGGTGGCGGTGATCGGCGGTCAGCCCAGCCTCGGGCGCCATTGCGCCTTTGGCACGCTTTTCGCCCGCGGCCCCGACGGCGCGACCCATCGCATCGACCGCCACCCGGTGATGTGCCGCCATCCGGTCACCCCCATGCAGGAGGCCGACCTGCGCCTGCACCTCGCCGCACAGGGGCTGGAGGGTCTGGCGCTCGTCGCCCTCCCCGATCTGGGTGACCCCGAGGCGGTGGCGCAGACCCTGCGCTCCGGTCCCGCGCTGATCGACGCCACCCGCCCCGAGGACCTGCCCCGCATCGCCGAGGCGCTGCGTCTTGCCGGCGGGCGGCAGCTGCTCATCGGCGCCAGCTCGGTGGCCGAGATCCTCGGCGCAGGCGCAGAAGACGCGCGGCCCGAGCCCCCCTGCCCCGCCCCGGCGTCCCGCAATCTGCTGCTCTTCGCCGGCAGCCGGTCGTCCACCACCGCCGCACAGGTCGCGGCGGCACGTGCCTATACGCCGCTCGCCCTCACCCCCGAGGCGCAGCGGCGGGGCGCGCTCATCGAGCCTGCCGCCAAGCTGCTGCGCGGCGGCACCCCGACGCTGGTGCACCTGCTGCCCGAGGCCGACTACGGGCTGTCCCCGGACGCGCTGGCCGACCGCTGCGCAGATTTCATCGCCGGGGTGCTGGAGCGCACCGAGATCGGTTACCTCGGCCTCGCGGGCGGCGACACCTCGAGCCGCATCTGCGTGCGCCTCGGCTTCGGCACCCTGGCTTACGAGCGCGCGCTCGGCCCCGGCGTCTGCATCTGCGCCGCCAGCCACGCCGATCCGCGCCGCGACCGGATGCGGGTGATGCTCAAGGGCGGGCAGATGGGGGCGACGGATCTCTTCGACCGTTTCGCGGAGACCCGGCAGGGCTGAGGCTCAGTCCCGCGCCCCGCTCGCCGCGTTGGCGGCGTCGATCCAGCCGGTCGCGAAATCGACCAGTTGGGCGTAGCCGCAGAGCCGGCACTCGGCCTGCCCCAGCAGCGCCCTCATCACAGCGCCCGTCGCCTCGAAGGCCGCGCCGACCCCCGGGAACAGCCGCCCCAGGTCGTCCGCCACGTCCGGCGTCTCGCACCAGGGCGCCTCCCCCGGACCGGTCTTGAAGCGGCGCAGCTTCGTGCGCCGGTGCGCCGCAAGCGTCTCGGCCGTGTGCAGCGCCGAGCAGCGGGTCCAGTCCACGCCGATCAGCAGCAGCTTCATGCCCGGCCGTGCCCGCAGGTGATCCAGCGGCGTGCCCGGCCCGCAGGCCCAGGCCAGCGCGTGCGGGGCGCGGTAGCGTGCGGCATCGCGCCCGTTCAGGCAGACCGACACCGCCGGGTGATCGCTGCGCAAGGTCCCCGGCCAGAGCCGGAACGTCTCGGCGATCACCCCCATGCCGTCCGCCGGCGTGCGCTGCGGGTCGAAGCCCGGCACTGCCGCTTCGATCCCGGCCACGGCCTCTGCCGAAAGAGCCTCGTGCGACAGTTCTGAGGGGAAGTAGGCCTCCGAGGAAAACCCCGGCATCGCCACCAGCCCCTCCGGCCCGACCGCCCCCAGCAACGCCTCGACCACCGCGCCTGCCCCGCCCGTGACCGGGCCGATGGCGCGCATCGAGGCATGCACGAAGAGCCCGTCGCCGGGGCGCACGCCCATCTGGCGCAGGTCGTGCAGGAGCAAGGCCATGGTCCAGGGCCTCTCGGTCTCGGGGCGCGTCATGCCCGGACGGTGACAGGCGGCTGCCCTTCGCGCAAGCTCCTGTGCCCGCGCGCAAAAGAATACCGGCCGCGCCATGGCGCGGCCGGCTCCCGGGGGTGCGGTGCCCCCGTCCCCGCGTGGTACCCGGTTCCGCAACCGAGCCCCCGCAACTCATCTCAGGCGATCGGCAGATCGCCGAATTCCCCGGCGCTCACCAAGGGGAAGGCATTGGGCCCGAGACCGGTGAAGGTCGGCACCACCTCGTCGGCAAGGGTGAAATTACCGGCACCATCATTGAGCAGAAGGTAAATCCCGCTTTCCGGAGCGGTGTCCTGCGTCGCCAGGATCAGGTCGAGATCGCCGTCACCGTCGAAATCTCCCTGCGCCGTGAGCTGCCCGGTGATCGTGGGATCAAGCGAGAGCTCGACCATGTCGACCGAATTCCCGACCGGAACGAAGTCGATCACCCGCAGGCCCGGGTCCAGCCCCGCGCCCGGATCGTCGATCGAGGCGCTGACCATTTCCACCCCCGGCGTGCCGTCGAAATCACCGACCTGCAGCAACCCCACGCCGTTCAGCTCGGAGTTCACCAGCGAGGCGTAGAACCCGCCCGGATCCTGCCGCGCGCCGGTGCCGTCGCTGAGATAGGCGTAGATGCCGCCACCGTCGCTGACCGCCACGAAGAGCACGTCGAGATCGCCGTCGTTGTCCAGGTCCGCCGGGATCTGCTGGCCGTTGCCGTCATCGCTGGCGCCGTAGAGGCCGGTCACATCGTAGCCCCCCGCCCCGTCCGAGATCATGATCAGCGTGTTGCTGAACTCCCAGTCGATGCTGAACAGAAGATCGAGGATGCCATCGGCGTTGATGTCCGACAGGTAGACGTCGGCTCCGCCCTCGGTCAGCTCGCCCCACGTAAATTCCGGCGGAAAGGGCACCACGGTCTTGGTGAAGCTGTCGTCGCCGTCGTTGAGAAACAGGATCAGCTCCTGCCCGGCAACCGAGGTCGCGGTGAAATCGATGTCACCGTCGCCATCGAGATCGCCGGCATCTCCGAAGTTGAGAATATACCGAAGCTCGTCGGCGTTCTCTCCATAGACGCTGTCGATCGGGATGACGAAGGGTTCGGTGACCGCGCTCACCGTGCTGAAGCCGCCCGCGCCGTCGTTCTCGTAGACCTTGGTGCTCAGGTTGAAGATCAGCTCGTCGGGGGCCGGATCGGGCAGCGGCGCGGCCGGATCGGGAAAGGCGACTTCGAGGAAATCGAGGTCGCCGTCCCCGTCGACGTCCACTGCGTAGTGCCGCGCCTGAGCGGAACTCGTCGGCGCGGCGATGCCGGTGGCAAGCTCGGTGAAATTGCCGTCACCGTCGTTCAGCGCCACGTGGATCTCACCGTCGCGGTAATACCAAAGGTCCGGCGGCATAGCGGAGGGGGTGGGCCCGCCGGAGCCGGGTGCCACCGAGGTGAACTCCAGGTAGTCGACGCGCAGCGGCTCGCGGCCGTCGCCCTGCCCCACCAGTTCGATGACGTCGCCGGCCTCCAGGTCCAGCCCCTCGATCAGATGGGTCGCGCGGCTGGCAGTGCTGGCGATCACCGCCCCCGAGGTCGCGTCCCAGGCGAAATCCGCCACGATCTCGCCGTTGACCAGCACCTGCAGCCAGGACACCCCGTCGGTCTCGTCGAAATAGCCGACCGTCAGATCGAAGGCCCCCTCCTGCTGCACGGTGTAGCTCGCCCGCGCGGTGCAGCCGCCGAGGTGCTGAAGCGATTGCCTGCCCGAGGCCGCGCCATTGTTGCCGATGGAAAAGCCCGAGAGGATCTGGAGATCCTCGGCCTCGATCACGAAGCTCTCGCCGATGGCCGGGGTCGCCGAGGCGGTGATCTCAAGCACGTCGGTGCGCAGCGGCTCGCGGCCGTCCTGTGCGCCGCGCAGCTCGATCACGTCGCCGGGGGCCAACACCAGCCCCGCGACCAGGTGTTCGGCCGCCGCCGCCCGGGTCACGATGGCCGTGCCAGCGGGGCTGTCCCAATCGAAAGCCGCCACCACCGCGCCATTCACCAAGATCTCGATATAGGAGACCCCATCCGTTTCATCGAAATAGCTGAGATTGATATCGTAAAGTCCGACGGGTCCGGAAAATACCCCACCCGCTCGCGACGCGCCCCCCGTGGCCTGAAGATAGTACCCGGCGGAGGCATGAGGGTTTCCGACCACGGAGAATCCGCGGGCGATCGACAGATCCTCGGCTTCTGTCAGCCCGGGGGAAATTTCCGCGGAAAACGTGAATTCCGAAAAATTGAATATCGATGAAGTGGAATATCTTGCAGGCATTTTATTGCCCTCTTGGATAGGAAATCACAGGAATTAATTGAGATTAAAATAATGCCCCCACAGCTTGCGCCTCCCTGATCGAAGCGTCAACTCGCCGATGACGGTCGGCGGTTCTTTGCGCAGCCCGGCGCTCGCAAAATGTGGCAGGCAAATCGTTGCGGCGCCGAGGCGCGCGCCGCCGGCCCGGAACCGCCGTGACACACCCGCCGCGCCGCAACGCCTTGCCGTATCGAAACGGTTCCTGCGGATGCCCGCATGTGTCATTGTCTTCGGGGTCTTCTCCTGCGTGAACAGAGCACACCATGGTCCGTGACTATTCGGCTTTCCTTCCCGGCGCTTCCGCGTCGCAGCCCTCGGGCCGCGCGCTCACGGCGCTCGAGTCGCTGGGCTGGCGGCCATTCTTCGCGCAGCAGATCGACGCGGCGGCGCTGACCGAAACGCCGCCGGTCCGGGTGCTCTCGGTGCATCGCAGCGGGCTTCAGGTGGCCGGAGACGGTATCGAAGAGCTGATCCCCCCCGGGCCGGAAGCCACGGTCGGCGACTGGCTGCTGTTCGACCGCGCCCTGCCGCGCAACAGCCGCGTGCTGGACCGCGCGAGCCTGATCAAGCGCCGCGCTCCCGGCCATGACTGGCAGGTGCAGCTGATCGCCGCCAATATCGACACGCTCTTCGTCGTCACCTCCTGCAACCAGGACTTCAACCCGGCCCGGCTGGAGCGCTACCTGGCGCTCGCCTTCGACGCCGGCATCGAACCGGTCATCCTGCTGACCAAGACCGACCTCGTGCCGGACCCCGCGCCTTACGTGGAAGACGCCCGCAGCCTCTCGGACCGGGTGTCCGTTGTGGCGCTCGACGCCCGCGGAGAGGCCCCGGCGCGCGAGCTGGCGGAGTGGTGCCGCCCCGGACGGACCGTCGCCTTCGTCGGCTCCTCGGGGGTGGGCAAGTCGACGCTGACCAATGCGCTGGCAGGCTCGCTGGCGATCGCCACGCAGGCCATCCGCGAGGACGACGCCAAGGGCCGCCACACGACCACCCACCGCGAGCTGCACCCGGTCCCCGGGGGCTGCCTGCTGCTCGACACTCCGGGCATGCGCGAGTTGCAGCTGACCGACGCCGCTGCCGGGATCGCCGAGCTTTTCGAGGATATCGAGGAGTTGGCGGCGAGTTGCCGGTTCCGCGACTGCGCGCATGAGACCGAGCCGGGCTGCGCGGTGCGAACGGCGCTCGACGAAGGCCAGATCGATGCACCGCGCCTCGCGCGCTGGCGCAAGCTGAAGGCAGAAGACGCGTTCAACTCCGCCAGCCTCTCCGAGCGCCGCGAGAAAGACCGTGCCTTCGGCAAGATGGTGCGCGGCGTGATGAAGCAGAAATCGCGCCAGAAGCGCTGAGCGACGGTCTCAGGCCGCCATGTTCGCCATCACCACCGCGCCGCTCCAGCCGAGCAGCGCGAGGCCCAGTGGCGTGCTGATCCTCCGCCCCCAGGCAAAGTTCTTCTCCACCGCCATCACTGCGCCGAGCAGCAGCATCCAGCCAAGGTTGCCGGTGCCGACGACGAACATCAGCAACATCAGCGCCCAACAGCAGCCGACGCAGAACAGCCCGTGCCGCCAGCCGAGGCGCAACGCGTTGCGATACTCCCTCCGGCCCTGCCAGTGCTCGATGACGAAGCTCATCGGCATGCGGCAGCGTTCGAGGCAGCGGCGCTTCAGATCGGAGAACTGGAACACCCCCGCCCCGGCGATCACCGCCGCCCCCAGCGCCCAGCCGTTGAAGGTCAGCCAGTCGCTGCGTCGCACCAGCGCGACCAGCCCCAGATCCGCCAGATGCGCCGCCGCGCCAAAGATCATCCAGGCTCCGAGGTAGCCGCAGATCACCAGCCCGATCAGCGCCAGCCGGTCGCGCCTGCGCCGTACCAGCCGCGCGTAAACGTCGAGGATCGGCAGGGTCGTCGGCAGCATCATCGCCCCGAGCATCAACACCCAGCCCAGCACGTAGAGCGCCGCGGGCAGAAGCGACTCTCCGAAGGGCAGCGCCGCGCAGATCGCACCCGCGAGGCCGATCTGCATCCAGTCGCCGTGCTCGAGGTAGCGCCCGTAGGGGCTCTGCGACCAGACCCAGAGCAGCAGCCAGGCCAGTGCCGCCAGCGACAGGCCGAAGCCGTAGAAGGCGCGGCGGTGATAGAGGCTCCGCATCGGACCGCCGTCAGGCGGATTCGAAACGGAACGAGCCCTGGATCGCGTTGGTCTTCTCGATGTCGAGATCGATCCCCACGCCCGGGTCGTTCAGCCGGAAGTACTCGGCCTTCGAGACAAAGGCCGGGGCGCCGGGAATGGTGGTGAAGATGCTCTCGTTCAGCGTGGTGACTTCGCCGGTGGGGCCGCGGTAGGGCTCCATCTCGGCCTCGAGCACGCCGTCGATCTTCAGCATCCCCTTGCCCTCGACGAGGGTGAAGGTGATCTCCGCCCGCTTCGGCTCCAGGTCCTCGCCGATCAGCTGCGCCAGGTCGGCCAGCGGCCCGCCCCTGCGCCCCTGCAGCAGGTCGATCGCCGCGGCGCTCTGCTCGTTGCTGGCGCTGGCGTCGATGTAGAGCTGGCGCTTCCAGTTGCCGTCGAGCACGTTGCCCGGGATCTTGCCCACCCCGGCGATGATCACGCCGCTCATGTCGACGCCGTCGACCTCGCCCGAATTGATCCGATAGGCCAGCGTCGCATCGCAATAGCCGTTGTCCGGATCCTCGCCGATCCAGCACGGGCAGAGCACGTTGCAGTTGCAGACCTCCAGAAGGTCGCCTTCGATGGAATAGGACATGGAAATTCCCCCCAGGAATAGGCTGCCCCGCGGCAGCGCCAAGACAATGCCTTATGCGTCGCGAAACGCTGCGACAGGTACTTGTCCGGGTTCCTTGCCCAGCCACAGGATAACACGGATCGACCGCGACGTGAATCGTCCGGTCCGTGTCAGCGGGTCCGACCGGCCGGACGGAGCGGAGGCCGCGCGCTATTCGTCGCCGACAAAGAACGCCGGGCGGATGACGCGCAGGGTGATCGCCCCGACGCCGGTCAGCACCAGCGCCAGCACGAAGAGCCAGCCGAGGAAGGGGATCAGCCCGATCACGCCCGCCACCAGCGCCCCGAGCCCTGCCGCGGCGGAGCGCTCGCCGATGCTCCGTGGCTCGTCGCGTCCGAAGGCGAGGAACAGGCCCACGCCGAAGGCATAGGCGGCCACCACGTAGCCCGCAAAGCCCCCCGTCACCGCCAGCAGCGCCATCGCCGGGGTCAGAAGCAGGCCGATCAGCGTCAGCGCAAAGAGCACCCCCGCCCCGATCACCGCCGATTGCGTCACGAAGCCCAGCCAGAGCGTATGGAACGGCCGGTCGAGGATCTGTCGGCGCATCTCGGCCAGCCGCTCGGGTACCAGCGCGGCGATCAGCGCCCCAAGCGCGGCAATACCCACCACCCCGAGCAGGAAGCCGACGACGGCGCGGTGCCAGCTCGGCGGCCGTGGACCTTCCCAGTCCTCGACCTCGCGGCGCGCGATGCGGCTCTCGGGGGCGACCCCCTCCGGCACCTCCAGCGTGCCGGGCGTCTTCTCGTAGACCGTCAGTTGCCCGCCGATGCGCGCCGCCTCGCCCCAGTCCACCTGTTCCGCCGCGAGACTGACGTCGCCCGAAACCTGCGCGTCGAAGCGGACCTCTTCGCCCGCCAGCATCGCGTAGCCGGACACCGGGCCGTCAATCTCCAGCTCCGATCCCGCGGCACGCAGGTCGCCGCCAACCCCCGCCACGCGCAGTGCCCGGCCGAAGAGCGTGGCGTCGCCCGACACAGCGCCGCGCAGCGTGATCCGCTCGCCCGCGGCGTAGAGATCGCCGCCCACCGCGGCGTCCACCGTCACTTCGCGCCCGGCCAGATGCGCCGAGCCCGAGATGCCCTCGGTCACCGAGACGGTCTCGCCGGCCATGAACAGATCATCCGTGCCGGGACGTTCGAGCGCCACCGCCCGGCCCGCGCGGAAGGCATCCGCGCCGATGTCGAAAGCCGCCCCCTCGTCCTCCGCCAGAGCCGTGCCCGAGAACAGGCAGGCGGCCAGCACGGCACACAGTCGCAGTCGTCGCATGGGTCCTCTCCCTGTCGCGAGTCCCGCTACCCTAGGGTCGCCTTTCGCTCCTCCGCCTTGCGACAGGTCAATGCACAGGGCCGGAAGGCCCCTGCCCCACCGCACGCGCGGCAATGCGCTACTGCCGCGCTGCCCCGCTGCGCCGGGCAGACGGGGCTTTCGCCGACTCGCCCGCCCCACCAGCCTGCTCCGCGATTGGATTATTTCTCCTGCCGCGCCCGCCTCCTGCCGCGCGGCCATTTTTCCGAAGACCCTATTGTAGAACGGACTGCCCGATGACCGCTGCCGAGGAAATCCTCCGGAATTTGCCGCAAGCCGCCACGCTCACCCTGATCCTCATCTTCGAATTGATCGTTCTGCAGGAGGCGGTGAACAGCTTTCACGACGCCGCCAACGCGGTGGCCACCGTGATCTACGCGAACTCGCTGAAACCGGTGCAGGCCATCGTCATGGCGGCGGTGATGAACTTCCTCGGGGTGATCGCCGAGCTGCGCGACGTGGCCGATGCGCATCTCACCGACCCCGAGGTGCCCCGCGCCGCGCTCTACCGCGCCCAGCTTCTGCACCTGCGCGACGTCGCCGACCGCGACTTCACCGGAGAGGTGGTGACGGAAGAAGAGCGCATCCGCTTCCGCAGCGAGATCCTCGACCTGCATCAGGCACTCGGCAAGGCGCTGGACAACCCCTTCCTGACCGAAATCCTCACACCCTCGTAGCTGCGCAAGCTGAACGATGCCTATGACGCGATGTCCCGGCTGATCGAGAAGGTGCCGACCTGGCTGGTGATGCTCTCGGCCATTGCGCTGGGGGCCGGCACGATGGTCGGCTACAAGCGCATCGTCGAGACACTGGGCGGGAAGATGGGCGACAAGCACACGAGCCAGGCCCAGGGTCTGGCGGCACAGGCCGCCGCAATGGCCTCGATCGGGGCGGCGGATTTCGGCAGCGCGCCGGTCTCGACAACCCATGTGCTGACCTCGGGGGTCGCAGGGGCGGTGCAATCATCGGGCGACCGTGTGCAGATGAACACGGTCTCGCGCATCCTCATCGCCTGGGTCACCACCCTGCCCGGCACCATCATGCTGTCCTTCTCGGTGGCGCTGCTGCTGCGTGTGATGCTGGTCTAAGGCATCCGATAGAGACGCTTGCGAGGTATTAAGATACCTTAAAAGTTTTTACCGACGTCCGGCTGACAATCCCTCCTTAGCCCAGCAGCCCCACCATCAGGCTACCCCAGAGCGTCAGCGGCACCTGCGAGATCGGATAGGTCGGCGCGTAGCCCAGCACCGGCAAGGGGCTCTGAGCCCGGGACTGGACCGCCGCGTTGGCCGGGGTCTCGGTCTGCGATTTCAACAGCCCACCGAACAGCACTATTGGCTTCCTCTTCAGCACGAAATGGCCAAAGAGCGCCCCCACCACTAAGGCCAGCAGCGGCGGCAGAAGCCCCGCCGATTTCAGCGCCGGGCCAAGGTCCGGCGTTGCCTACAGCCAGACCATCGCGATGAAGACCGCGAGCCCCCTGCTTGGTCATCTGCGAGGCCGCAGGGTCTGGACTCTGCCCGAAGAGCGGAAAGCGGCTGCGCAGGTAGCCAGTGGCCAGCCCCGCGAGCAAGAGGCCTATACGCGTGCCCAGGAGGATTTCGAACCCTGCCAGGGCCTCATGGATCAGGCTGCCGACCAGCCCGCCGAGAAAGATCATCAGCCCCGGTACCACCGCGTCGGTCGCCCTTGACGGCGTGACCTCACGGCCCGCCCGCGCGATGGTGCATGCCAGCAGTTCCTCGGGGCCGATGAATTTGAGGACGCCCCCGCGCACGATCCGGTTCCTCGGCGCGACCCGAGGGTCCACCCCGGCGCGGCTCAGCGCCTGCAGGACCTGCGGACCCACCGCGTAGCCGACTCCGACGAGGACAAGGTCGAAGAGGAAACTCTTGGCCGTGCCGGAAACCGGCACCACGCTGAAATCCCCGATGACCACCCCGGCAAAGAGCGACCCGGCGACCGGGCCAAGGGAGAAATCGCCGAGCCGCAGTGTGCCGAAGGCATGGCCGATCGCGATGGTGAGAAAGATGGTGAGACCGGGCGGAGCGATCAGGAAATCAGTAACGGAGGTCTTGGACGCGGTCCCACCGTTCCGCTGGGTGAAAATGTCTTGAGTCGCAAATCTCCCCGCGATCCTCCGGAAGCCGTCGGCGCGGAGCAATCAAGAACCGTGCTGCCGGGCTTTGCAGCGCTGCGCCGCGAACGGGCGCAGGACCCCTGCCCGGACGCTCAGCCCTCCGCCGCGCAGAGGGTCGCGGGCAAATCTCCGAGAGGCGGGGTACGCGTTGCCAGCCGTACAGCCTCGGCCCGCGCGGGCGGCGCGAACAGGACCGCCGGACGGTTCTGGGCGATGCGCCTAGCCCGACCCGGTCCAGCATGGCGCGCAGCCCGACTCCCGGTAGTTCCGGATGCACCAGAAGAAGGTACGGCAGCGCCGGCTGCCGGAACGCCATGGCCAGCCTCTTGAGGCGGATCACTGCTCCGTCGAAGTCGGGATCCGGCACCACTGCACCCCGGCGAAAAGACCGTGTGGCAGCTTATCCACCTGGCCGGAGAGTTCGGCCCCCCGAGGTCGGTCATCAAGGCAAACAGCGGCTCCGAGGCAGTCGGCGATCACCATCTCCCTCGCGGCGTTGTCGGCTTAGAGCATCACCTGCAGCTCGAAGCCCTGCGCCGGGCCGAGACCATTGGCCGGCGACCGTCACCTGCGCGCGCTTCAACGAGCCGATATTCAGCAGCGCGACGGCTGGCAATTCGCCGATGTCCGCAAGAGTGCTCGCGGCCAGAACTCTCGTCATTCCACGGAACCTCCCTCAGCGCGCCTGCGAAAGATTCTCGCCGGGTGTCCCGCCCGATACGCCGGGCTGGACCTGACGCGAGCGCTTGCCTCATATGGCGCGACACGATGACCGCAGAAAGGCCGGATATGACCAATACGCAGAGCCCCCAGATCACCCGCGATCGCTACCTCGAGGACGTGGCCGTGGGCGACCATTTCGTCAGCGGCGAGCACGCGCTGGACGCCGAGCAGATCAAGACCTTTGCCGCGCAGTACGATCCGCAGCCCTTTCACCTCGACGAGGCGGCGGCGGCCCAGAGCCTTTTCGGCGGGCTGGCGGCGAGCGGCTGGCACACGGCGGCGATCACCATGAAACTCTTCGTCTCGTCGATGCCCTTTGCCGAGGGGCTGATCGGCGCGGGGGTCGAGGTGACCTGGCCCAAGCCGACCCGGGCCGATGACGTACTGCACGTGGAAAGCACCGTGCAGGACATCAAACACTCGCGCTCACGGCCGGGCCGGGGGATCGTCACCGTCGAAACTCTGACGCTGAACCAGGACGGCGAAATCCGGCAGCGGCTGGTGTCGCGGATGGTGATGTTCTCGCGTCCGAAGGGCTGAGACGGGCAAAACCGCCGGATTTGCCGCAAGTGATTGCCAGAACAGAGGAATTGTCAGCCGTCATCATTTTTAACCACCTGAAAATACGCGCTTTTTCAGGTTGTCAGCTGACAATTCCCCGCATTCTCCCGCCGCGACAGGGCGGAAAGCATCGAAGATACGGAAAACGCGCCATTTCGGGCGATCTGTGTCAGCCGTCGCAGGTACGCGCCGGGCTTCCGGATATCCCCGTGACGCTCCAGCAGGCACAGCAGGGTCGCCGCTGCGCGTTCTGCCCCCATGATCCGCTGCGCTTCATGCAGCACCGGAGGCTCGATCCCCATCATTGGCGCAAGCCTGTGCGAGATCGTCACCAGCTCGTGCCAGCCCTTCGGCGCATCGGGGAAGAAGGCGCGATATTCGATGCAGCTTTCGGTGATCATCGCCAGGGTGAGGCGCGTATCCTTCTCTGCATCTTCTGGGCTCTCAACAGGCGCATCCGTCGCGATCCCGGCGCTCTCAGAGTCAGAATAGGATCTATCTGATTCCTGTATGTGCCGCTCATTCTGGCTGTTGCTGGCGCTCAGTTGGGCGGAAACGTCGTGGTGGTCGGCGATGATTTCGACGGGGGCGGCGTCGGGACCGGGGGCCGGAAGCTCGACCTCGAGACGCGTGACGATGGCTTGCAGAACCTCTTCGGAGCACTTGCGGCGCAGCAGGAGGCGGGCGGCTTCGAGCAATTCCTCCGGGGCCTCCTGATCGAGAAGTTGCTGGCGCAGCATGCCGAGCCGGGCGCGCAGTACGGCGATGCGTTCGCGCCGCAGGGTGGCTTCGGCGACGGCCCGTTCAAGCGCAGCGGCGGCGCGGGCGAGGGGGGAGAGGTCAAAGCCGAAGGCGATGCCGATCTCGGCCCCGGCGCGACGGGCGAACCTCTTGCCGTTCGGGCTGTCGTGACGGCTGACAATGCCGCTCTCGATCAGTTTCGCCAGGTGTCGGCGCAGCGTGCTCTCGGGCATTCCTGAGAGGCGCTCCGAGAGCGTGCGGTTGGAGGGGAAGACGATGGCGCCGCCGGGCTCGGCGGGCAGCTCGCGCTCGGGCCAGAAGCTGAGCAGCGCCTTCAAAACCGACAGCGGGCGATGGCCGAGACCGAAGTCCTCGGCGACTGTCGTCAGGTCGCGCAGAAGCGCCCACTTGTCGTGGGAGCCGACCTGCGCCGTCAGGCAAGCCGATACCGGCCGCCCGACAGGGTGTCGGGACGTGTCCAACATGCTTTTTTTCACGAAAGACAACAAATTTCCTGCCCCACACCTCGATGTGGAGTTGACAGGGACCGGTGCTGGCGGCTAACTCAAATTGCTACTTTCGAGAAGGGCCTTCCGGGATCCGTCCTGGGGGGCTTTTCTTTTTTGTCGCCTGTCCTCTCGTGCCTCCGTTGTTGTCTACTGCTCTCAGTCTTCCGACCGGGTACTTTGCCAGCGGTCGTGAAGTTCCTTGATGATCTCTTCGGCCTGGCCGTCGAGCCAGCGGTCGAAGCCGTCCGCCGTGCGCGAGGGCACGGTCAGCGTCAGCCCGCGGGAATTGCTGCGCAGCTCGGCCAGCGCCGCGCCGTTGCGCGCGCGCAGGGTGCGCGGACGCGGGGCAGGGGCCTTGGCGGCGCTCGCCTTGCGCTGGGTGGCGGCAAAGACCGCCTCGAAGCGCGCATCGGACTCCAGGCCCTCGAAGCCGGGCTCGGCCATGGCCTCTTCGGCGCGGGCGGCTGCAGCGGCACTCTCCAGTGCCTTGGCCAGTGCCATCCAGCGGTCGCGCCCGATTCCCGGGGCCGAGCCGATGCGGCGCAGGAAGGGCAGCGAGAACGCCGTGCCCACCTTCAGCATCCGGCTGACCATCGGCAGGTCGATCGAAAGCGCCGCGGCGATTGTCTGCCGTTCATAGCCCGAGTCCTGCAGTTGCGCGGCAAAGCTCGCCTTTTCCACGAAACTCAGGTCCTGGCGCGAGGTGTTTTCCTGGCCCTGGGCCATGACCAGCGCGTGGTCGTCGAGCTGACGGACCATCGCCTTGACCTTCATCCCCAGCTCGCGCAGCGCGCCGAGGCGGCGACGACCGTAAACGATCTCGAAGCGGCCGTTGGTCTTGGGGTGGGGGCGCAGAAGCACCGGAACCTGCTGACCGTAGGTCTGCAGGCTCTCTTTCAGCTGTGCCTGCGCCGCAGGATCGAGTCCGAGACGGTCTTCGATCCCGGCGTCGTCGATGAGATCGGCCTCGATCTCCTGCACCGCGTTTTCCTGCAGCTTCGACAGCGAACTTTGCAGTGCGCCGACCGCCCCGCGCGGCATCATCCGCGATTCGGCGGCGGTCGGTTTACGCTCTGTCCCGCCGCCTAGGGTCGAAATCCGTGGTTCCAGAATGCCTTTGCGTGCCATCAGCGTCCCCATGCTTTCTGAATGAGAGACTCGACCTCATCGTTGACCTGATTCAGTGAATCCACCGCGCGGTCGTAGGTGTTGCGGTGAAACTGCGAGCGGTCGACCTCGTAGAGCGTCTGCGTGGTCAGACCGGCGTCCGAGATCGCGGTGGATTTCAGCATCGAGGCCACCATGACCTCTTCGCCGAAGAGCTGGCGCAGGAAGGCGACGACCTGTTGCTGCGGGCCGTCGTTGGGCTCGTAGCGGTTGATCAGGAATCGCAGGAAGTCGAATTCCATGCTCGCCCCGGCATTCGACACGACATCGAGCAGATCCGCGCTCATTTGCAGGAACTGCGACATCGAGGCGATGTCGAGCATGTTCGGCACGATGGTGATCAGCACGCCGGTCGAGGCGCAGAGCGCCGACATGGTCAGATAGCCCAACTGCGGCGGGCAATCGAAGATGATCACGTCGTAATTGGCCTCGACCTCCTGCAACGTCGCGGCCATGCGCGCGAAGAAGGGCGGCTGCATGTTGGCCATCAGCGCCTGCGGCGTCTCATGCTCGAATTCCTGCAGCATCAGCCCGCCCGGCGCCAGGTCGATGCCGGTGAAATAGGTTTTCTGGATGATCTGCGACATCGGCACCGGATCGTCGTAGCGGATCGCGTCGTAAATCGTGCCGGAATGCAGGAAATCATACTCGGGCCGGTAGCCGAAGAGCGTGGTCAGCGAGGCCTGCGGGTCGATATCGACCGCCAGCACGCGGTAGCCCTTCAGCGCCAGGCGCTGCGCGGTGTGGATCGAGCTGGTGGTCTTGCCCGAGCCGCCCTTGAAGTTGAGGAAGGACAGCACCTGCACCTTGTCGCCCTCGCGACGTCCGCGCAGGTAGGTGCCCTTGGTCTTGGCGGTATTGTCGAGGATCTTGCGAATCTCCTGCAGATCCTCCCCGGAATAGTGTCTTCTTCCGCCCGGCGTGGTATGCACCTCGGGCACGCGGTCCTCGAAATGCAGCTTGCGCAGGAAGCTGGGGGAAATGCCGAGCAGCTCGGCCGCCTCTCCGGCGGAAAAGCGGCGAAGTTCCTTGCGCGCGTCGGGCGCGAAGACCTTGAGCATATGGTCTTCGAGCGCCGCGCTGATCGCTTCGGCGTTCTCCCGCACGCGGGCATTGATATGAATCGGTTCCGCCACTGCTGCCCTCTGTTTTCCCGTTTTCTGGGTAACGCTGTTTTCCGCCAGCGCTTTTATTACCGTTTCTTTACGCAAGAGCGAGCGCGTTTGTCCACAGATTCCTGCGCTCGCGGGGCAGGGGGGTGACGCCAACATCTTGCGACTCTTCAGACGGTCTCCGCAATGGCGGCTATATCTGGTTGAAAAATATGAAAAAAGTCACGTTCGCTCGGCGAGCCTGGGCGGCTTGGCATTTTTTCAGCAAAATTCAAGTCCCCGGGGTGCTTCGGCAACAGCGGCGGCGACTCGTGTCGGGGTCGCCGGCGCGCGAGTCGGGCGATTCCAAGGAGATGAAGGCTCTCAACCGGGGCAATTAGACTCTGTTGCGGGGGGTGCAGCCTGTCGTGCCAGGCTGTGGTCGGCGCTGCGGACATGCGCCGCGACAGCCCTGGCTGGTGATCTTGCTCAACCTGCCGATCGTGCCGTGCAGCTTTTGGATCGGCCTGACAGAGACGGCGGGTGACGCGCTGGAGGATATGAAGGGCCAGCGCCCGGACGGGGCGCTGGCATGTCGTGCGCTGCGGGCTGCCGGATCAGGCGAGCGCGGCGGTCACGATGAATTCGACGTAGTAGTCGGGGGTCGCGAGCTTGGCCTCGCCGGTGGCACGGGCGGGCGGGTTCGCGGGGTCGACCCAGGTGTCCCAGACGGCATTCATCGCGGCGAAATCGGCCATGTCGGCGAGCCAGATGGTGGTGGTCAGCAGGCGCGACTTGTCCGAGCCGGCCTCGGCCAGCAGCCGGTCGACCGAGGCGAGCGCGTCCTTGCACTGCGCGGTGATGTCCGCGCCTTCGCCAACCTGGCCGGCGAGATAGACGATGCCGTTGTGCACGACGGCCTGGCTCATGCGGGCGCCGGGTTCGATGCGGGTGATGGTCATGAAACGTCCTTTCGAGGGGCGGCGGATCCGGTTCCGGAGCGCCCGCCGCGGGCCAAGATGCGCGCCGGCGGGCAGGAGCTGCCCCGCGCCATCGGGTCCAGATAGACCGCCGCGCATGGCCGCATCAAGATCTGTCTGGCGCGTCAGCTCAGTGCGGCCTGCACCGAGTAGCACAGCCAGCCGATGGGATCGCGCGGCAGCCGCGCGCCACGGCCCTCGGGGTTGCCGGCGAGCAGGTTGCGCAGCTTGTCCTCGGCCCCGGCATGGTCCGACTGGTAGGGGATCGCCTCGACGAACAAACCCTCGGCGTCGAAGAGCATGACGTAGGCCGAGTGATCCATGGTGTAGCAGCCCTCTGAGAAGTCGATGCGGTCCGCGGAGACGCCGAAGGCGTCGATGGCTTTCGCCGTCTCGCGTGGATCGCCGGTCACCCCGGTGACGCCGGGCACCCAGCCGACGTAATCGCGCAGCACCTCGGGCGTGTCGCGCTCGGGATCGACCGAGACGAAGAAGACGCGCAGCTCCCCGGATTGCGGCAGGTCTTCTTTCCAGGTCGCGATGTCGCCCATGGTCGTCGGGCAGACCTCGGGGCAATGGGTGAAGCCGAAGAAGACCGCCGAGGGCGCACCCTTCAGGCTCGCTTCGGTGAAGACGGTGCCGTCGGTCGCGGTCAGCTGGTAGTCGCCGCGCCCGAGCAACGCCGCGCGGTTGGCGTCGATCCGCGGCAGCACCAGCAGCAGTGCGAGGGTCGTCAGAAGAGCCAGCCCGGTCAGGCCGAGGGCGAAACGGTGCTCTTTGGTCATGGGGCGGCGTCCTTCGTGGGCCTTGGTCGTGGCGCGCAATGCCCGATTCACCGCGCCGACTGAATGGCGGGGCGGGGCGCGAATTGCCGCAGGACGCGAGGGCAGGGGCCTGTTGGATGTGACGCTTGGTCATTCGGTTGCGCTGGTGGAGGGCGCGGGGAGTCGAAAAGTCAGGCGAGACATAATCTTGCGCGAATGCGCTGTACAAAATACTACCGAAGGTAGATCAATGACGTGACGACACCACCCTAGGATTTTCCCATTTGATCAAAAAATGATCGACACGGGCGAAAAACTGGCCGAACCTCTCGCAATCGCGCCCCGTGACGCTGCGAAGCCTGTTTGAACCGCCTTCGGGATGAGGAGATTGGCGGCAGCGGCGCCGGAGGGCGCGGCATGAGACCAAGAAACTTCAGGGAGACGACCATGACCCGACACACCCCGTCGCGGACCATGCGCATTGGTGCAGCACTGTTGACTGCCGCGCTGCTGTCCAGCACCGCGCTGACCGCGCAGGCGGAGACGCCGCCGAACATGCTGGTGATCGCGCAGCGCATCGACGACATCAAGACCATGGACCCGGCCGAGAGCTTCGAGTTCACCGGCGCCGACATCAGCCGCAACGTCTACGAGGCGCTGGTCGACTTCGACCCGATGGACCTCGACGCCGGCTTCCAGCCCGCGCTGGCGGAAAGCTGGGAAGTGTCCGAGGACGGCACCCAGATCACCTTCACCATGGCCGACGGCCACGTCTTCGCCTCGGGCAACCCGGTGACCGCCAAGGACGCCGAGTTCTCGCTGCGCCGCGCGGTGATGCTCAACAAGACCCCGTCGTTCATCCTGACGCAGTTCGGCTTCACGCCGGAAAACGCCGAGGAGACCATCGTCGCGCCCGACGAGAAGACCCTCGTGCTGAAGCTCGACAAGGCCTACGCCGTGTCCTTCGTGCTGAACTGCCTTGCAGCGACCATCGGCGGCATCGTCGACATGGAAACCGTGATGGCCAATGAGGTCGACGGCGACATGGGTAACGCCTGGCTGCGTGACAACACCGCCGGCTCGGGCCCCTACAAGCTGGCGTCCTGGAAGCCCGACGAGAGCTACACGCTGGATCTCAACCCGGAATACCCCGGGGACGCACCGGCGATGAAGCGCGTGATCGTGCAGCACATCCAGGAAAGCGCCACCCAGCGCCTGCAGCTGGAGCGCGGTGACGTGGACATCGCCCGCAACCTCTCGCCCGAGGACGTGGCCGGTCTCGAAGAGGTCGATAGCGTCAAGGTCGTCGACGAGCTGCGCGGCCGCCTGATGTACTGGTCGGCCAACCAGAAGAACGAGATGCTGTCGAACCCGAAGGTGCTCGAGGCGATGAAGTTCGCCACCGACTACACCGGCATGCAGGACAGCTTCCTGAAGGGCCAGTACATCAACCACCAGGCGTTCCTGCCGAAGACCTTCATGGGCGCGATCGACGATCTGCCCTACAGCTTCGACATCGAGAAGGCCAAGGCGCTGCTGGCGGAAGCGGGCTACCCCGAGGGCTTCGACATCACCATCAACGTGCGTGATGCGCAGGACCGGATCGACATCGGCCAGTCGCTGCAGAACACCTGGGGCCAGATCGGCATCAACGTCGAGATGATCGTCGGCACCGGCGCGCAGACGCTGGACACCTACCGTGCCCGCGAGCACGACATCTACCTCGGCGCCTGGGGCCCGGACTATCCCGACCCCAACACCAACGCCGGCACCTTCGCCTACAACCCCGACAACTCGGATGAGGCGGGCGCTACCGGCCTGCTGGCCTGGCGCAACGCCTGGGCGCTGCCCGACATGAGCAACGAGACCCTTGCGGCCGTGGTCGAGCAGGACAGCGAGAAGCGCGCGGAGATGTACCGCGAGCTGCAGCGCGAGCACATGGCGACCAGCCCCTTCGGCATCATGTTCCAGCAGATCGAGCAGAACGCGATGCAGGACGGCGTCGAGCACTTCGTGGCCGGTGGCGCAACCACCGCAGTGTCCTACTGGGTCGTGACGAAGTAAGCCCGTGAGCCAATCTGCAACCAACACCGGGGGAGGGCGCTCTGCGTCCTCCTTTCCGCCGAACTGGCTGAAGAAATTCGTCAGCCTTGCCTTCACCGTGGCGATCACCCTGCTGGGTCTGCTCTTCGTCACCTTCATGATCGGCCGCGTGATGCCGATCGACCCTGTGCTCGCGGTCATCGGCGAGCGCGCCTCTCAGGCGCAATACGACCAGGTCTACCTTGAGCTCGGTCTCGACAAGCCGCTGATCGTGCAGTTCGGCATCTATGTCGGAGACGTGCTGCAGGGCGATTTCGGCACCTCGATCCGCACCGGCAAGCCGGTGGCCGAGGACATTGCGCGCGTATTTCCCGCCACGCTGGAACTCGCCACGCTGGGCACGCTTCTCGGCGTCGTCCTCGGCGTTCCGCTTGGCGTTCTGGCCGCGGTCTACCGCGGCAGCTGGATCGACCAGCTCTCGCGGCTGATCGGCCTTGTCGGCTATTCGATGCCGATCTTCTGGCTCGGCCTGATGGGCCTGCTGATCTTCTACGGCATCCTCGGATGGGTGGCCGGGCCCGGAAGGCTCGGGGTGTTCTACGAGGGACTTGTGCCGACGCGAACCGGTCTCTTGCTTGTCGATGCGCTCATCGAAGGCGACTGGGACGTGTTCAAGGATGCGCTGTCGCACATCATCCTGCCAGCCTGCCTGCTGGGGTACTTCAGCCTTGCCTACATCAGCCGGATGACCCGCAGTTTCATGCTCGAGCAGCTGAACTCGGAATATGTCATCACCGCGCGGGTGAAGGGGCTGAGCGAATGGCACGTGGTCTGGCGCCACGCCTTCCGCAACATCGCCATCCAGCTCATCACGGTGATCGCGCTGGCCTATGCCAACCTGCTCGAAGGCTCGGTGCTGACCGAGATCATCTTCGCGTGGCCCGGCATCGGCAGCTACATCACCACCTCGCTCTTGGCCAATGACATGGCCTCGGTCCTTGGGGGCACCGTCGTGATCGGAACGATCTTCGTGTGCATCAACATCTTCTCGGACCTTCTCTACCGCTTCTTCGATCCGAGGGCCAAATGACCTCGCACACACATACCGACGCCAAGCCGGGCTTGAAGGCCTGGCTGCTGAGCGACACGCCGCAGTCCCGCGGCCAGGCGCGCGCCGCCGCCTGGTATCAGGGCTGGCTGAAACTGACGTCCAACAAGCTGACCTCGCTCGGCCTGATCGTGTTGACCCTGCTGGTGCTGGCGGCGATCTTCGCGCCGCTCTTGGCCACCAACGATCCCTTCGTGCAGGACCTCGGCGCGCGTCTCAAGCCGCCGGGCTGGGAGGGGCATATCTTCGGCACCGACAGCCTTGGCCGGGACATCTACTCGCGCCTGCTCTACGGCGCGCGGATCTCGATCTACATCGTGCTGCTGGTGGCACTGGTCGCGCCGCTGCTGGGGCTGATCATCGGCACCACCGCGGGCTATTTCGGCGGCTGGGTCGACACCGTGCTGATGCGCATCACCGATATCTTCCTCGCCTTCCCGCGGCTGATCCTCGCGCTGGCCTTCGTGGCGGCGCTGGGGGCGGGGATCGAGAACGCTGTTCTGGCGATCTCGCTGACCGCCTGGCCGCCCTACGCGCGGATCGCCCGGGCCGAGACGCTGACCATCCGCAACTCGGACTTCATCCACGCCATCCGCCTGCAGGGTGCCGGGCCGCTGCGGATCATCACGCGCCACGTCTGGCCGCTGTGCATCTCGTCGCTGGTCATCCGGGTGACGCTCGACATGGCGGGGATCATCCTCACCGCCGCCGGTCTCGGCTTCCTCGGCCTTGGGGCGCAGCCGCCGAGCCCGGAATGGGGCGCGATGATATCGGAGGGACGCAAGTACATCCTCGACTACTGGTGGGTGGCCACCATCCCCGGTCTCGCCATCTTCGCCATCTCGCTCGCCTTCAACCTGATCGGCGACGGTCTGCGCGACGTGCTCGATCCGAAGGAGGCCGGCAAATGAGCAATCTTCTGGATATCGAGAACCTCTCGGTGCGCTTTCCCACGCGCTCCGGGACCTTCGAGGCAGTGCGGGGGATCTCCCTCTCGCTCGGCAAGGAGCGTCTGGGGATCGTCGGCGAGTCCGGCTCCGGCAAGTCGATGACCGGCCGGGCCATCCTCGGCCTCATCCGCAAGCCGGGCGAGGTGACGGCGGACCGGCTGGAGATGCAGGGCGAGAGCCTGCTCACCGCCTCGCCAAAGCGGATGCGGGCGATCCGGGGCAAGCATATCTCGATGATCATGCAGGATCCGAAGTACTCGCTGAACCCGGTGATGACCGTCGGCGACCAGATCATCGAGGCGCTGCGCACGCATGAGAAGGTCGGCAAGGCCGAGGCCTACAAGCGCGCGCTCGAGATGCTCGACGCCGTGGCGATCCGCGAGCCTGAACGGGTGATGAAGCTCTACCCGCACGAGGTGTCGGGCGGCATGGGCCAGCGCATCATGATCGCCATGATGCTGATCCCGAACCCCGAGATCCTGATCGCCGACGAGCCCACCTCGGCGCTCGACGTGTCTGTGCAGCTGCAGGTGCTGGAGATCATGGACAGGCTGGTGCGCGAGCGCGGCATGGGGCTGATCTTCATCAGCCACGATCTCAACCTTGTCGCCGGCTTCTGCGACCGGGTGGCGGTGATGTACGCCGGTCGGATCGTCGAGGTCTGCGAGGCGGGCAAGCTGCACGAGGCGAAACACCCCTACACGCTGGGACTGCTGAACTCTGTCCCCGATCTCGAACGCCCGCGGCCGCGGCTGGAGGCGCTGCAGCGCGACCCGGCCTGGCGCGAGGCTCCTTCCGTGAGTGCGATGCTATGAGCCAGCCAGAGATTCAGATCGAAGGGCTGGAGGTCTTCTTCGGCGACGGCCCCGAGCGCACCCGCGTGGTGCACGGGATTGACCTGAGCGTGGCGCAGGGCGAAAGCTACGGCCTCGTCGGCGAGTCGGGCTCGGGTAAATCAACGGTGCTTCGGGCGCTGGTCGGGCTGGTGCCGGACTGGCACGGTTCGATGGGCGTCGGCGGGGAGACACTCTCGCGCATCGGTCGGTCGAAGGAGTTCTACCGCCGGGTGCAGATGGTGTTTCAGGACCCCTATGCCTCGCTGCACCCGCGCCAGACGGTGGACCGGGTGCTGAGCGAGACGCTGGCGCTGCATGGAATCAAGGACGGGGTCGATGCGCGCATTGACCGGCTGCTCGAGCAGGTGGGTCTGGGCGGCGGCTTCCGCTTCCGCTACCCGCACCAGCTTTCGGGCGGCCAGCGGCAGCGCGTGGCGATTGCCCGCGCGTTGGCGCCCGAGCCCAAGGTGCTGCTGCTCGACGAGCCGACCTCGGCGCTCGACGTGTCGGTGCAGGCCGAGATCCTCAACCTGCTGTCGGACCTGCGCTCCGAGTTCGGCCTGACCTACCTGATGGTCAGCCACGATCTCGGTGTCATCGGCCACATGTGCGACCGCGTGGCGGTCATGCAGACCGGCGAGATCGTCGAGACGCTGGAAGTGGACGCGATGCGCAAGCTGCAGGCCGAGCATCCCTACACCCGCCACCTGCTCGACAGCGCGCTGCGCTCCTCGGGGCATGAGGGCATGGGCGAGGCGCAGCGCTCGGCCGGATAGGGCAGGGGCGCTTCTGCAAGAGATGAGAACACCCGGACGGGAGACCGTCCGGGTGTTTTGCTTTGGCTGGGGGATAGTTGAGCGCCCGGCCGGAACAAGGCACGCAGTGCCGCCGGCCAGCGGACGACCGCCCCCCGGGCGGCCGCTTCTGTAGCGGCAACGCGCGATCCAACGCTCGCCGGGGCGTCACGATAAAGCGTTTGGCCACTTGCCTTTGCAGCGGCAGCCCGCGGTCGTCCGCGGGCCTCTGCCGGACCTCACATCCCGCGGATCATGCCGCCGTCGACGCGGATCATCGAGCCGGTGACATAGGCGGCCTGCGCCGAGCTCAGGAAGGTGACCATGGCGCCGAACTCCTCGGGCGTGCCGTAGCGGCCCGCGGGGATGGTCTTGCGGCTGGCTTCCTGCACCGCGTCCAGCGAGGCGCCGGTCTTTTCGGCCTTGATCCCGTCGAGCTGCGCCAGCCGGTCGGTGGCGATGCGCCCCGGCAGGACCATGTTCACCGTCACGCCATGCGGGGCGACCTCTTCGGCGAGGGTCTTCGACCAGCCCGCCACCGCGCCGCGCACGCCGTTCGACAGCGCAAGGTTGGGAATCGGCTGCACGATGCCCGAGGAGCCGATGGTCACCACACGGCCCCAGCCCTTGGCGATCATGCCGGGCAGGGCGGCGTCGGTGATCGCGAAGATCGGCGCGGCCATGGCCTCGAAGGCGGCCTGCCATGCTGCGGTGCTCTGACCCTTGGCGGGTCCGGCGGCAGGGCCGCCGCAGTTGTTGACGAGGATGTCGACCGGCTGCTCGGCGAGCCGTTCGATCAGCGCCGCGACGCTGGCGGCATCCGAGAGGTCGAGCTTCAGCCCCTCCATGCCCTCCGCCGGGGCGTCACCGCTGCGCGAGGCGGCGATCACATGCGCTCCCTCGGCGGCCAGAAGCGTCGCGCTTGCCGCGCCGAGGCCGCGGCTCGCGCCGAGCACCAGCGCCGTCTTGCCCTTCAGTCCCAGATCCATCAGTTCAGCTCCTTCAGTCGTTTCTCCTGCCGGGCGAGCAGGCGCTCGACCTCGGCGATGGCCTCGGGCGCGAGCCCCGCGCCCGGCGCGCGCAGCGCCGCCGAGCCGATCGCTCCGCGCTTGGCCAGCACGTATTTGCGCACCGCCAGCCCGGCGCCCGGTTGCTGCTCGTAGCGCACCAGCGGCAGGTAGGCATCGAAGATGTCCTGCGCCCGGTCCATGTCGCCGTCGCCGGCCAGCCGCACCACGTCTGCCAGCATTTCGGGAAAGCCGAAACCCGTCATCGCGCCATCCGCGCCGCGCGCCATCTCCTCGGGCAGGAACACCCCGCCGTTGCCGCAGAGGATCGAGATCCGGCGGCGGCCTTCGGCTTCGGCGCGGCGCAGCTTGCTGATCTTGGCAAGGCCCGGCCAGTCCTCGTGCTTGAGCATGACCACCTGCGGGACGTCGTCGATGATCCGGCCCAGTACCTCGTCGGAGATCTGCACGCCGGTGGCCAGTGGGAAGTCCTGCAGCACAATGGGCACGCCGTCCCCCAGCGTTCGCGCCACCTGTCCGAAGTAGCCGTGGATCTGCGGGTCGGTCTTCAGCGCGCCCGGCGTGGTCACCATGCAGCCCGCCGCGCCCATGTCCATCACGGCCTTGCCCAGCTCGCCAATGGCAGCGAGGCCGGGGGCCGAGACGCCCACCACCACCGGCTTGTCGCCAGCGCGCTTGATCACCCGCTCGGCCACGGCGCGGCTCTCGGCCTGCGTCAGCTTCGGCGCCTCGCCCATCATGCCGAGGATGGTCAGCCCGTCGGCGCCCTTGTCGAAGTAGAAATCCACCACCCGGTCGAGGCTGTCCCAGTCGATCTCGCCCTGATCGGTGAAGGGGGTGACAGAGATGACGTAGACGCCGCGGGCGTCGCAGGTGAGCAGGCTCATGTCTTGGGTCCTTCGGTCATGGCGGGGTCAGCCCTTCGGCGGCTCGGCAATCAGCAGGTCGCTGTCGGCAAAGGCGGCACGCAGGTCCGACATGAAGCTGTGCAGCAGGCCCGAGTAGGGCACGCCGCGCCGGGTGTACATCACCGCCTTCACCTCGCAGGCGGGCAGGAAGGGCTTGCAGACCAGCGCATCATTGGCGTGGGTGGTGGCGGAATAGGGATCGACCACGGTGACGCCGAGATGCTGCGCGGCCAGCGCCGTGGCCGTGGCGCAATAGCGCACCTCGATGCGCGGGGCGTAGGTGGCGCCGACCTGCTCGTAGGCCTTGCGCACCAGCTGCCCGAGGTTCGAACCCATCTCGAGACCGACCAGCGGCTCGGCCTGCAGGTCGAGCGCGGTGAGATGGGGCTTGGCGGCGAGCGGGCTGCCGCGCGGCACCAGCGCCACCATGTGGGCGCGCTGCAGCACGTCGACGTTCACCGCTGCCTGCCGGTCGTGGTCGATGGCGAGGCCGATGTCGGCCTGGCCGCTCTGCACCGCGTCCTTGACCTGTTCCAGTCGCCGCACGTCGAAGGCGACCGAGACGTCGGGCCGCGCGTCGAGAAAACGGCGCAGGGCGACCGGGGCGACCGAATAGCCGAGCGGCGGCGTGGCGATCACCTTGAGGCGGCCGGCCATGCCGAGCTTCATGTCGCGGGCGCGCTGCGAGAAGCCGCGCATCAGGCTGAAGACCGGGCGGATCTCCTCGTAGAGCGATTTCGCCTCGGCGGTGGGTTGCAGGCGGCGTCCGGTACGCTCGAAGAGGGTGAGGCCGAGCTGGGTCTCCAGCTGCCGCAGTCCGGCGGAGACCGCCGGCTGCGAGACCCGCAGCTGCTCGGCGGCTTCCACCGTTGTGGCGCAGCGCATCATCGCGGCGAAGATCTCCAAGAGCCGCAGCGAGACGTCCGGAAGGCCCGGTTCGGTGGTCATTCGGGCGCTCCGACCAGACCCAGGGCCATGGCGGCGGCGGCCTGCACCGGGTCGATCACCGCGATGCCGATGTCGCGTTCCAGCCTGGCCCGGATCGGCGCCATGCCGGCGCAGCCGAGCACCACCGCGCCCGCGCCCTTTTGTGCCAGTTCGCGGCCCAGGGTAACGCACATGCCGTAGACCTCCGGGTCGCGCCCCGAGGCCTCGGCCGAGACACCGGGCAGGGCAAGCTCCGCCGCGAGGCGGCTTTCGACGCCCATGGCACGGATCTTCACCCGGTGGCGGGCGACCGAGCCGGGAGCCAGCGCGATGATGCCGAAGAGATCGGCGCGCGCCATGGCGGTGAGGATGCCCGCCTCCTGCACGCCGATCACCGGCTGTTTGACCAGCGTCCGGGTGAGCTCGACGCCCGGATCGGAGAAACAGGCCGACACATAGGCCGCCGCATCGGGCCGCGCCTGCGCCGCTTCGGCGAACCCGAGCCCTGCGCGGGCCACGTCTTCGGCGGTCATGATCGTCGCCGGGGAGGCGGGCAGGTCGGTGACCTCAAAGGCCGGGCCCTGCGCGGGGGCGAGATGCGCGATGGCCTCGCGGATGCCCTGCGTGACGCTGGCGGCGGAGTTGGGGTTGATGATCAGGATCGGACCCATCAGCGCAGCTCCGCGCCGAAGTTCTGGGCCGGGTCGAGCTCCTTGGCGGTGTAGCCGGGCTTGCCGCGCAGGTCGACCGGCTGGCGGGCGACGAAGCGGCCCTGGCCCTCTTTTGCCTTCAGCTCGCCGTGCTC
>JBLXGS010000023.1:26945-86914 GCA_048381755.1 Roseobacteraceae bacterium | reverse complement strand
CTTTGTGCGCCATTGTCCGTTCTCCTTGCTTTCCAGCAAGATAGGGGATTTGTCGCAACCCAGTTTAGAATGTGCCCCGACAAAGCTGTTGCTGCGCGTAAGGAACATTATGTAAAATAAAGTCGTATTACCTTCGATGGCATTATGCCGTTTGGCGAATTGCCTGAGAACCCACAGGAGTGCGGATGCAGCCGGCCCTCCATGGCAACGGCCCTAACAGAGGCCGGTTAGCAGGATGCAGGAGGTTCAGTCGAACGATGTAGGCGGTTCGCAAAGGCAGCCGTGTAGCTCCCGCGCCTTGCCTTCTGCCAATCCCGTCGAGTCCTGGACCGCGAGGACGTCATGGCGATGCCAGCGCATGTCGGTGACATTGGGCATATCAGAATGCGGTCGTCGGCTCGGAGCCGGGGCTCGAGAACGCGATTGTTTCAGAAGGCTTTCGCGAAAGGATTGACGCTCGCTTTGCAAAAGTTTGGTGTCGGGCTGACCCCCGCCCTTGCTCTCGCCAACGAGGGGATCGCTTACACGAATGCGTCGGGGGGACACCAATCACGTTTGCCCACCTCAGACACCTTCCCATGCTCTCAGCAGCTATGCCGATCCGCGCTGCACAACCTCGAAGCCAAGGTCGATCACCGGCGGCCCATCCGTGTCGCCGCGCAGCCGCGCCAGCATGCTCTGGGCCGCGGCGCGCCCGAAGGCGGCCATATCGACACGGATCGTGGTGATCCCCGGCTCGACCGAGGCCGCGAACTCCTGATCGCCGAAGCCGACCACCGCGATCTGCCCCGGCACGTCGAACCCGCGCGACTGCGCCTCGATCATCACCCCATGCGCGAGCAGGTCCGAAGAGCAATGCACCAGTCCCCCGGTGAAGCCCTTCTCCAGCAGGCTGCGCAATCCCGCCCGCCCATTCGCCAGCGTGGCCGGCGCGTCGAACTGCGCCCGAGGCACGTCGCCGGGGACGTGCCTCTGCCATTCCTGCACGAAAGCCTCGCAGCGGCGCCGGGCGCGCTCGTCACCGGCCGAGACCGTCCCGACCTGTCGGTAGCCCGCCCTCCATGCGAAGTCCGCAACTGCGCGGCCGGTCTCGACGTGGCTGAAGCCGACGCAGAAGTCGATCGGGCTGTCGGTGATATCCCAAACCTCGGCCACCGGGATCTCGGCGCCGAGCAGCATCCGCCGCGACTGCGCCGAATGGTGAATGCCGGTCAAGAACATCGCGTCGGGGCGCCGCGACAGGTGCGCCGAGATCAGCTTTTCCTCGTCCTCCGGGCCAAAACCGGTTTCCGAGAGCAGGATCTGATAGCCCTCCTCGCGCATCTCTTCCGAGAAGGCCTTCACCATCGAGGAGTAAACGATATTGGTGATCGAGGGCACCAACGCCGAGATCAGCATGGATTTGCTGGTCGCCAGAGCCCCGGCCAGCGCATTGGGCACAAAGCCCGTCTGCGCGATGGCTTCCTTGATCTTCGCAAGCGTTGCGGGCGACACTTTCGACGGGTCCGACAGCGCACGAGAGACGGTGACCTGACTGACGCCCGCCAGCCTGCCCACCGCCTCCATGGTGACGCCGCGGCCCTGACCTTTTCGGCTGGCCCGCGGTTTCTTTTCCTGCTCCTCGCCCATCGCGCGCATCTTTCTGTCAGCGGCGGTCCGGGCGCAAGCCTCAGACTGCCTCGTCGTTAATCTCTTTCTTCTTTTTCGCCATCAGCGCGGCGCCTGCAACCGATCCTGCGATGAGGATCCACAGAACCACGGCAATCCAGCTCTTGGTGAAGAAGATCGTCACAGTGCCGAAGCTCTCGAGGCTCTTGACGAAGTATATCTCTGCCGACGGCCCAAGGATGAAGCCGATGATGAAGGGCGCCACCTCAAGCCGCAGCTTTGTGAAAAGCCAGCCCAGCACCCCGAAGATCAGCAGCGTCCAGACGTCGAACATGATGCCGTAGTTGATCGTATAGGCGCCGATCACGCACATCATCAGGATGACGGGGAAGAGGATGTGCTTGGGGATCGTCACCACCAGCGCGAAGTAGCGGATGGCGAAATACATCATGGCGAACATGGCGATATTGGCGATCAGCATGGCGATGATCATCGCGTCCCAGGTGCCCGGGTTGTTGCCGATGAACAGCGGACCCACCTGAATGCCCTGCAGGGTGAAGGCCCCGATGAGCAGCGCGGTCGTCGAGTCGCCCGGAATGCCCAGCGAGAGCAGCGGCACCAGCGCGCCGCCGGTCAGGCCGTTGTTGCCTGCCTCAGACGCCATGATCCCCGCCGGCTCGCCCTTGCCGAAGTTGCCGGGGCGCTTCGAGAAGGTCTTGGCGTTTGTGTAGCTGATGATCGACGCCGCCGAGCCGCCGACACCGGGCAGGATGCCGATGAAGGTGCCGATCAGCGACGAGCGCACGAGGTTGATGCTCTGCCCCTTGAAGATCCCGAAGGAGAAGCGCGAGTGCTTGCCGACGTTGATGTCCTTGGTTGAATGGCCCTTGGGCACGCCGATCTCGGCCTGCTCGAGGATGGCCGCAAGGCCGAAGAGGCCGATCAGCACGGGCAGCAGCGAGAAGCCGCTTTCCAGCCAATACTCGGTGCCCGGCGGCACGAGGCGCAGCTCGCCATTGCCCCCGCGCGAGATGTCATAGGTGCCGATGAGGCTGATGAAGATCCCCAGAACGCCCGAGAAGATACCCAGCAGCATGTCCGAGGACAGCGCCGCCATGACGGTGAGCGCGAAGAAGATGATCAGGAACTTCTCGACGTAGGAGAACTTGATGGCGAAATCGGCCAGCGTCGGCGCGAAGAGGTCGAGCACCAACAGCGAGACGAGGCCACCGACCAGCGAGGCGACGATGCCGATGCGCAGCGCCTTCTCGCCCTCGCCCCTCTGGGCCATTGGATAGCCGTCGAAGGTCGTGGTGATGGAGCTTGGCGTGCCGGGAATGCCCAGTAGGATGGCGGGCACGAGGCCGCCCGAAATGCCGCCGACGTAAAGACCGAGCAGCAGCGCCAGCCCGTTCTCGAGGCCCAGCGAATAGGTGAGCGGCAGGCAGACGGCAACGGCCATGGTGGCGGTCATGCCGGGGATCGCCCCGAAGATGATGCCGACCAGTGTGCCGCCGACGATCAGCGAGACGAAAAGCGGGGTAAGGATCTCGAACATGGGTCGGACCTCAGGGCAAAGTCAGGAAGAGGGGATAGGTGAACAGCCACCACACGAAGGTGGGCCCGACCACCGCGACGATCAGCAGCGGCAGGATGTGCCGGAACCCCCGGTCGTGCATGAACAGGATGCCGGTCGCCAGCACATAGGGGATCGAGCACAGCAGGAAGCCGAGGCCGGTGTTCGGCCAGATGTCACCCACCGGAACCATCAGCGAGAAATAAAGCAGCGTCAGCGCCAGCGCGCCGAGGAAGCGCGGCTTGTCCATCGCCGACCACGAGGCCCGCCAGTAGCTGCCCGCCCCGGCGATGCGCGCCCGGTCGCGGGTGACGATGGCAAGGCCAAGCAGGCCAAGGACGATCGCGATGATGGTGGGGAAAATCAGGTGTGACGTCTGAAAATCGATGGTCACACGGGTAAGGTCGCCCATTGGGTCCTCCCTATGGGTAGCTTTTGTCAGTGGGTTCGGCCGGGCGCGGTCCGGCCGAACCGAATGTGATCTGGCTATCAGGACCCGGACGAGATGTCCTCGATCACCTTCTTATAGGTGTCGCGCTTCTCGTTCAGATGCGCTTGGGCGTCTTCGGTCGAAAGGTAGTTCGGGATGAAGAAGGCTTCCTTCTGACGCTCCTGAATTTTCCCTTCCTCGAAGATCTCGGCCAGCGCAACGTCGATGGCGTCGATCACTTCGGGATCCATGTCCTTGTTGAACAGGAAGAAGAATTCCTTGTCGAAGGTGAAGTCTTCGCTGTCGCTCACCGGCACCGACGTCTCGGGGCTGGCGTAGCTCAGCATGTCGTCGCGGGTGGTGCCGCCCATGCCGGCCTCGGGGGCCTGCTCGAGCGTTGCGGGTCGCGCGGTGATCCACACGAAGCGCATCGCCTTCTCGTCCGACGGGTCGAGCTGGGTAAACTGCTCGTTCGCCTGGATCGAGCCGTTGATCACATCCGCCAGATCGTCCCACATCGCTTGGTTCTTGTCCGACTGCGAGCCGGTGTTCACCGCGACGATGTTCTCTTCCGAGCCCGGAGCGCGCAGCTTGGCGGCGTTTTTCATCGCCGAGAAACCGATCTCCGACACACCGCCCGGCTGGATGGCGACGCGCACGCGGGTGCCAGCCTCGGCAGCCGCAAGGATGTCTTCCATCGACTGATAGGGGCTGTCGGCGGGCACGAGGTAGGCGTTGCCGGGGTTGATCGCCACGGTCGGTCCGACCGCGTAGTTGGCGAAGGGGTCATCGTAGCCGCTGACGCCATAGAGATGGCCGAGGTAGCTCTGGTCATGGAAGATCATGATCGTGGTGCCACGCTTGTCACGACCGAGCGCCTTGAACGCCTCGGACGCGCCAACGGCGTCGACCTTGATGTTGATGCCGAGCTTTTCGGACAGCGCCTCGGCAACGATGGCCGAGTTCTGGTAGGTGTCACCACCCGTGGATTTCGAGCCGATCACCATGCGCATGTTGCGCGGCAGGTTCTGCGCCTCTGCGGCGAGCGGAGCTGCAACCATGGCCGCAGCCGAGACGGCGGCAAGAAGGGTTCTGCGGGTAAATTTCATCGTTTCCTCCCGATGGGCCGCTGAGCGGCCGGCTTCTACTGACCGGGCGGTCTCCTGTCTCGCGCCCGGATGTCGTGGCCACACGCTATGAAAGCGCATACATTGCTCAAGACCACATTCGCAGGCTGCCTGTCAAGGATTTCTGACAGAAGCTAATTTCACAGTTAAATCACCGTGAATTGCTTGACGTCTCTTTATGTAAGCGCATACATCGTCGACAAGTGACCGCGATGAGACGGAGGAGAATCATGTCGCAAAAGCCACGCAAGACCCCGGAGCAACTGCGCAGCGCGCGCTGGTTCGCCCCTGACGATCTTCGCAGCTTCGGGCACCGCTCGCGGATGATGCAGCTCGGCTATTCCGAAGAGGAATTTCGCGACAAGCCGGTCATCGGAATCCTCAATACCTGGTCGGAGTTGAACTCCTGCCACAGCCACTTCCCCGAGCGCGTCAAGGACGTGAAGCGCGGCGTGCTGCAGGCCGGCGGCCTGCCGGTCGAGATGCCCGCGCTCTCGGTGGACGAAAGCTTCAACAAGCCCACCTCCATGCTCTACCGCAACATGCTGGCGATGGAGACCGAGGAGCAGATCCGCGCCCACCCGCTTGACGGCGTGGTGCTGATGGGCGGCTGCGACAAGACCACCCCGGGTCTCGTCATGGGCGCGATCTCGGCGGGCGTGCCGTTCATCTACCTGCCTGCGGGTCCGATGCTGCGCGGCCATTTCGCCGGCAAGATCCTCGGCTCCGGCTCGGACGCCTGGAAATACTGGGACGAGCGCCGCGCGGGCAATATCACCGACGAGGAATGGCTCGGCTTCCAGGGCGGCATCGCGCGCTCGGCGGGCACCTGCATGACCATGGGCACCGCCTCGACCATGACCGCGATCACCGATGCCATGGGCCTCACCCTGCCCGGCGCCTCGTCGATCCCCGCGGTCGACTCGGGCCACCAGCGCATGGGTGCCGACTGCGGACGCCGCGTGGTCGAGATGGTCTGGGAAGACATGACCCCCGACCAGATCATCACCCCGGCCTCGGTGCAGAACGCCGCAAAGGTCGCCATGGCCACCGGCTGCTCGACCAACGCCGTGGTCCACCTGATCGCCATGGCGCGCCGCGCCGGGGTCGATCTGACGCTTGACCATCTCGACGCGCTTGGCCGGGTCACCCCGCTGATCGCCAACGTCCGCCCCTCGGGCAAGGACTACCTGATGGAAGACTTCTTCTACGCCGGCGGTCTGCGGGCGCTGATGAAGCAGATGGAAGAGATGCTCGACACATCCTGCGTCACCGTCACCGGCCGCAGCCTGGGCGAAGAGATTGAAACCGCGCAGGTGTTCAACGACGACGTGATCCGTCCGCTGTCGAACCCGGTCTACCACGAGGGCTCGCTGGCGCTGCTGCGCGGCAACCTCTGCCCCGATGGCGCGGTGATCAAACCGGCGGCCTGCGACCCCAAGTACCACGTGCACGAAGGTCCGGCGCTGGTCTTCGACAGCTACCCCGAGATGAAGGCGGCGATCGACGACGAAAACCTCGACGTCACCCCCGATCACGTGCTGGTGCTGCGCAATGCCGGTCCGCAGGGCGGTCCGGGCTTCCCCGAGTGGGGCATGCTGCCGATCCCCAAGGCGCTGATCAAGCAAGGCCACCGCGATATGCTGCGGATCTCTGACGCGCGGATGTCCGGCACCTCCTACGGCGCCTGCGTGCTGCACGTCGCACCCGAAAGCTTTGTCGGCGGCCCGCTCGCACTGCTGAAGACCGGCGACATCGTGCGGCTCGACCTGCCCAACCGCAGCCTCGACATGATGGTGGACGAAGAAGAGATCGCCCGTCGCAAGGCCGCATGGACGCCGCCGGAGCCGCGCTTCGAACGGGGCTGGGGCTACATGTTCTCGCGCCATGTGACGCAGGCCGACAAAGGCTGCGACTTCGACTACCTCGAACGCGATTTCGGCCGCACCGCGGGCGAGCCCGACATTTTCTGAGGAGACACATATGCTCGATCTCGATACCGCCCTCGCCGGCATTTCCGGCATCCTCGTCACCCCCTATGACGAGGCGGGCGAGATTGCCCCGACCAAGCTCTCGCCGATCATCGACCGTGCGCTTGGCGCCGGGCTGCACATGCCCGTCGTCAATGGCAACACCGGCGAGTTCTACGCGCTGACCACCGACGAAGCCTGCACCATGGCGCGCGAGGTCTGCGCCATGGTGGACGGCCGCGCCCCGGTTCTGGCCGGCATCGGTCGCGGCATCCGCGACGCCTGCGCATTGGCCAAGGCCAGCGCCGAGGCAGGCGCCACCGCGCTGATGATCCACCAGCCGCCCGATCCCTTCGTGGCGCCGCGCGGCACGGTGGATTACGTCAAGGCCATCGCCGACGCCTCGGGCGGTCTGCCGATGATGCTCTACCTGCGCAACGACGCGATCGGGACAGGCGCCATCGCCGATCTCTGCGCCGTGCCGGGTGTGAAGGGCGTGAAATGGGCCACCCCGAACCCGCAGAAGCTCGCCGCCGCCAAGGCTGCCTGCGACCCTTCGATCACTTGGGTCGGCGGTCTTGCCGAGGTCTGGGCACCGACCTTCTATGCGGTGGGTGCACGCGGCTTCACCTCGGGGCTGATCAACGTCTGGCCCGAGCGTTCGCTGGCGATCCATGCCGCGCTCGAAGCGTCGGACTATGCCGAGGCCAACCGCCTGATCGGCGAGATGCAGGCCTTCGAGGACATCCGCGCCGAAGAACTCAACGGCACCAATGTCACCGGCGTTAAGGCCGCGCTGCAGGCCACCGGCTTTGACTGCGGCGCGACCCGCCCGCCCTCGGCATGGCCGCTGACCCCGGCGCAGCAGGACAAGCTGCAGGTCTTCCTCAAGACCAACGGCCTGATCTGATCCGCCTTTCGGGGCGCCGCATCGGCGCCCCTCTCCCACGTTTCCCTCTGCCCCCGAAAGGAACTTTCCCCATGGACGGCACGACCCCGATCTTCACCCCGCACGGCAAGCACCTGATCGCAGGTGAGTGGATCGCCACCGAGGCGCAATTCTCCTCCGAACCCGCCACCGGCCCGGTGCACGCATTCTCCGTCGGCACGCCCGAGCTGGTCGATCAGGCCTGCAAGGCCGCCGAAGACGCCTTCTGGACCTACGGCTACACCAGCCGCGAGACCCGCGCGAAATTCCTCGAGGCCATCGCCGACGAGATCGAAGCGCGCGGCGAGGCGATCACCGAAATCGGCAGTCAGGAAACCGGCCTGCCCGAAGCGCGCCTGCAGGGCGAGCGCGGGCGCACCACCGGCCAGCTGCGTCTCTTCGCCGAGCACATCCGCAAGGGCGACTACCTCGACGTGCGCGTAGACGCCGCCCTGCCCGACCGCCAGCCGCTGCCGCGACCCGAACTGCGCATGGTGCAGCGCCCGATCGGCCCGGTCGCAGTCTTCGGCGCGTCGAACTTCCCGCTCGCCTTCTCAACCGCAGGCGGTGACACCGCAGCCGCGCTTGCCGCTGGCTGCCCGGTCGTGGTCAAGGGCCACTCCGCCCACCCCGGCACCGGCGAGATCGTCGCCGAAGCCGTGGCCGCCGCGATCGAAAGCTGCGGTATGCCCAAGGGCGTCTTCTCATTGATCCAAGGCGGCAACCGTCAGGTCGGTCAGGCGCTGGTGCAGCACCCGCTGATCAACGCCGTGGGTTTCACCGGCTCGCTCGGCGGTGGCCGTGCGCTGTTCGACCTCTGCGCGCAGCGTGAGGTTCCGATCCCCTTCTTCGGCGAGCTGGGCTCGGTGAACCCGATGTTCGTGCTGCCCGAGGCCACCAAGGCGCGCGGCGCCGAGATCGGCACCGGCTGGGCCGGCTCGCTGACCATGGGCGCGGGCCAGTTCTGCACCAACCCCGGCATCGCCGTGGTCAGCACCGGTGCCGAGGGCGATGCCTTTGTCGAAGCCGCGCGCGCCGCGCTCGAAAAGGCCGCGCCGCAGGTCATGCTCACCGAGGGCATCGCGGGCGCCTATCGCTCCGGCAAGGACCGCTTCGATGGCCGCAACGCGGTGCGTCCGCTGCTGACCACTGAGAGCGGCCCGCGTTCGGCCGCGCCGAACCTCTACGAGACCGACGCCGCGAACTACCTGCAGGACCATGCGCTGGGGGAAGAGGTCTTCGGGCCGCTCGGCCTGGTGGTACGGGTCTCGGACATCGACGAGATGGTCACGCTCGCCAAGGCGTTCGAAGGGCAACTCACCGCGACGCTGCATATGGACGACGGCGATGCGGGTGCCGCCCGCGCGCTGCTGCCGGTGCTGGAGCGTAAAGCAGGCCGCGTGCTCGCCAACGGCTTCCCCACCGGCGTCGAGGTCTGCGAAGCAATGGTCCACGGTGGCCCCTACCCGGCCTCGACCAACTTCGGCGCAACCTCGGTCGGCACGCTGTCGATCCGCCGCTTCCTGCGGCCGGTCTGCTACCAGAACATCCCCGGCGCCGTGCTGCCCGAGGACCTCGCCTGACGCGAAACTTTGCCCGGTCCGCCTTCTCGCCCCCTCTGCGGACCGGTCCCCCGATTTGCTGGGGGAGAACTCGATGAATCCCGAAACCGGTGAGATTCTGATGGATCTGTCCGTCGCGATACTGGCCACCGCGCTCTTCAAGCGCGGCCTGCGCAACCAGGTGATCCGGGGCGTGCACCCGGTCGGCTGAAAGGCCCAGAACATGGTCGGCCCCGTCTTCACCCTGCGCTACATGCCCGCCCGTGAAGACCGCCATCAACTCCTCGAGTTCCGCAACCCCGAGGACCCGCAGCACCTCGCGATCGAGACCTGACCGGAAGGCAGCGTTCTGGTGATGGACAGCCGCAAGCAGGCCAATGCTGCTTCTTAGGGTGACATTCTGATCATCCGCCTGATGATGCGCGGCGGTGCAGGCGTGGTGACCGATGGCGGTTTCCTCGATGCCGCGGTGATCGCGGGCTCGACATTCCGGCCGAACAAACGCACCCCTCGAGCCCGACCAACCTGACCAACAGCGAAGCCATCGCGATCAACGAACCGAACGGCGGCGGCGATGCCCCAATGTTTTCCGGCGACGCCGACTGCGTCATCGTGATCCCCGCGGCCTCGGGCAATTCCATCGTAATCTTGCTGCTGCTCGGGACCGGCATGCTGATGGATATGGGCGTGCTCATCCAATTCCTCACGCCGATCCTGCTGCCGATCGCTAAGATCGGTCGGCATGGATTCGGTCCGGTTCTCCATCGTCATGAGGGTCAATCTCGGCATTGGACTTGTGACGCCGCCGGTCGGCATATCGCTCATTGTGGCGCGCACCCCTCAAGCGCGACGCCCATTAGAAAACAGATGGTTATCTAATGGAGAAAGTCTGCCATCGGAGCGGTGTACGCGCATCTGAGCGCCAAGGAACGTGTCCAGATCAAACGCTGGAAGCTGGCAAAGAGCCCTGTCCGGGAGATGGTGCGCGTTTTGAAGCGCTCAAAACCCACCATTTACCGCGAGATCAAGCGGAACCGGTTCAGCGATGAATGCCTTCCGGGCTATGATGGCTACTACGGCGCGGCGGCGCATCAAAAAGCCACCAATCGGCGCGCCCGCCAGAGCAAGCTGATCCGGCATCTGCAGCCTCGAAATCAGGTCGTTAAGCTGATCAAGCACGGCTGAACCCACGAGCAGATCGGCAACCGCGCGATCCAAGAAGGTGCGGCGCTCCGGATCTGTCAGAAGACGATCTACCGCTACATCTACTCGAAGGAAGGAATGGCCCAGGAGCTTTGGTGGTCCCTGCCCGAGCACCGCAAGGCCCGCGCCGCGCCACTCGGAGACTGGAAACCCAGACGTCCGTGCTGCGAAGACCCGGCCCAGTCGTCCCTCGCGGCTGCCCCGCGACGACAGACCACCTCGGATTTTCACCTGAACAGGGGATCTTATGGCCCGCTTGACAACTCCGACTGTCCCGTCCGAGTGTCGCGCTCCGTAATGGAGGAGCGCCGGATCGCGGCGTCGCGGTGAGGATGACATCACGCTGGAGAAACTTCGCGCAGCGCAACAAGCCGCTGATCGCCATCATGCTCATGCTGCTGGTGTCGGGCTTCGCGGCGATAGATTCCGCCGTCGTGCGGCACTTGTCGGGCGCGGTGCACCCCTTCGTCATGGGCTTCACCCGCGCCGTCTTCGGGCTGCTCGCGGTGCTGCCCTGGATCCTCTCGCGGCGCGGGATGCTGCGCACCGAGTACAGGTTTCTCCATCTGCTGCGGGCGGCGCTGAAGCTGGCCTCGGTGCTCGCCTTCTTCTTCGCCTTCGCCGCCGCCCCGCTGGCAGATGTGACCGCCATCGCCTTCGCCTCGCCGATCTTTGTCACGCTGGGGGCCTGGGTGTTCCTGCGGGAGCGCCCGCAGCCGGTGCGGATCCTTGCCGTGACGCTGGGCTTCGCGGGCGTGCTGATCGTGCTCCGGCCGGGCGCGGGCGACATCCCCATCGGCCTTGCCTACGCGCTGATCGGAGCGGTGCTCGTTGCGGTTATCCAGCTCATCCTGAAGGGCATGGTGGCGCGCGACCGGACCGAGACGCTGGTGGCCTGGAACCTCATTCTCACGGTGCCGCTGGCGGCGATCCCGGCGGCGCTCGTCTGGCAGACGCCGACGGCTGCGGAATGGCTGCTGCTTGCGCTGCAAGGGGCGCTCGGCGCCTTCGCGATGACGCTGGCGACGCGGGCCTTCGCGCTGGCCGACGCCTCGCTGATCGTGCCCTTCGATTTCCTCCGGCTGCCCTTCGTTGCGGCGCTGGGATACGTTTTCTTCGGACAGGTCGTCACCGCGACCACATGGGCGGGCGGGATCGCGATCTTCGTTGCGACGCTGGTCATGGTGAACAGCGCGCGGCGCATGGGCGGCGGGCGCTAGAGCCGCCTAGGCCGACCGCGGCTGCAGCGCCCCCAGGATCGTCGCGCGCACCTTCTCGTTCAGCGGCGTGCCCCGGTTCGGCGCGATGTTGAGGTAGAGCGTCGAGTTGAATTCCTTCGGCGCCGCGACCGGCCGGAAGACCACGTTCTCCATCTGCATCGCCGAGGCCGACCGCGGCACCAGCCCGACGCCGAGCCCGGCGTTCACCAGCGACACGATGGTCTGGGTCTGGCTGACTTCCTGCACCGTGTCGGGGGTGACGCCAACCGTGGCGAAGAGCGCCCGGTGGATGTCCTTCAGGAAGCCGCCCCGCTCCGAGGAATAGCCGACGAAATCCACCCCGTGCAGGTCTTCGACGCGGAGGTTCGCCACCGCGCAGAGCGCGTGATCGCGGGGCAGCACCAGCACGAAGGGCTCGCGGACGAGCAGGATGTTCTCCACTTCCTGCGCATGCGTCGCCGAACGGGTCAGCCCGAGGTCGAGCTTGCCCGACTGCAACCCTTCGGCGATCTCGTAGCTCATCATCTCGATGGGTTCGAATTTGACCCCAGGCATGCTGCGCTTCAGGGCGGAGGCGATCTGCGGCACGAAGTGGAGGCTGGCGGAGGGCACGAAGCCCATCACCACGTTGCCGACCTCGCCGCGCTCGGCCTGGCGGGCGGTCAGCACGGCATATTCGGCGCGCTGCATCAGGTCCGTCGCGCTCTTGAGAAAGCTCTCGCCCGCCGGGGTCAGCCGGACCGAGCGGTTGGAGCGGTCGAAGAGCGTCAGCCCGATTCGATCCTCAAGCAACTTGATCTGCCGGGACAGCGGCGGCTGCGTCATGTTCAGCCGCGCAGCGGCACGGCGAAAGTTCAGCTCCTCCGCGACGGCGATGAAGAACCTCAGTTGGAAAAAATCGTACGAGACCTGTGCCATAGACCGCCCTCCCGAGAATGCCGCGGCAACGCGTGATACAGGAAGTGTATCATTTCAATCCAACTATGGAATATACAATTGGCCTCTCAGGCGTATGGTTTTCTGACCTACAGGCCGTCCGAGCGGCGGCTGCGGGACAGTTCCAGCCGGTGCTCGGCACTGGCCAGACATGGTAATTTGGGAGGAGAACCATGACCTATCGGACCGGCCGCCTCGTCGCGGCCCTGCTCGCATCCACCATTGCCGGGCAGGCATTTGCGCAGGACGTCACCGTCGTCCTGTCGGAGGAGCTCAACACCGTCGAACCCTGCATGGCGACGCAGTCGAACGTCGGCCGCGTGCTGCTTCAGAACATTTCCGAGACCCTGACCGAGCTGGTGCCCGGCGAAGGGCTGCAGCCGCGACTGGCGACGGAATGGGAGGACATGGGCAACGGCACCTGGCGCTTCAATCTGCGCGAGGGGGTGACCTTCTCCGACGGCAGCGCCTTCGACGCCGAGGACGTCAAGTTCTCGCTCGAGCGCAACCTTTCGGACAAGTTCGTCTGCGAGACCGGTGCGAAATACTACGGCGGCATGACGCTGACCACCAACGTGGTCGACGAGAACACCATCGAGATCACCAGCGACCCGGCCCAGCCGATCCTGCCGCTGCTGATGTCCACATTGGCGGTGCTGCCGTCCGAGACCGACCCCGACGCCTTCACCGACGCGCCGGTCGGGACCGGCCCCTACACCTTCGACGAATACGCCCGCGGCCAGCACATCAAGCTCTCGGCTCGCGACGACTATTGGGGCGACGCGCCCGCGGTGAAGAACGCCACCTATCTCTTCCGCTCCGAAAGTGCCGTGCGCGCGGCCATGGTCGCGGCGGGCGAGGCCGACATCGCGCCGAACATCGCGCTGCAGGACGCCACCGAAAAGGGCACCGACCACGCCTATCCGAACTCGGAAACCGTCTACATGCGGCTCGACCTTTCGGCGGCCCCGCTGGATGACGTGCGGGTGCGGCAGGCGCTGAATTACTCGGTCGACAAAGAAGCCTTCGTCGGCACGATCCTCGCCGACGGCACGCTGCTTGCGACCGGCATGACCCCGCCCTCGACCATCGGCTACAACCACGATCTTACCCCCTACCCGTTCGATCCCGACAAGGCCAAGGGCCTGCTGGAAGCGGCGCAGAGCGATGGTGTCGACGTGGGCGCCGAGATCACCGTGATCGGTCGTCTCGAGAATTTCGCCAACGTTGTGGAGACGATGGAGGCGCTGACCTCGATGTGGCAGGACGTCGGCTTCAACGTCAAACTGCAGATGGTCGAAGTGGCCGAGTGGAACAAATACTACTCCAAGCCCTTCCCCGAGGACCTCGGCCCGACCATGGTCGAGGCGATGCACGACAACGCCAATGGCGATCCCGTCTTCTCGATGTTCAACAAATACGCCTCTGACGGCGTGCAGTCGGGCACCTCGGATCCGAAACTAGACGAGATGATCACCAAGGCGACCACCGCAGCGGGCGACGAGCGCGAAGCGCTGTGGGAAGAGGTCTTCGCCTACGTCCACGACGATCTCGTGGCGGATGTGTTCCTCTGGCACATGGTGGGCATGAGCCGGGTGAGCGAGCGGCTCGACTTCACCCCGTCGATCCGCACGAACTCTGAACTGCAGCTCTCGCAGATCAGCTTCAAGTAAGGCCTCCGTCCGGGGGCGGCGCGCCCGCCCCCGGCACGGCCCTGACGCCACCGGACAATCGAGGCAGACATGCAATCCTTCCTTGGCAAACGCGCCGTCGCCAGTGCCATCTCGCTGGTCGGCCTGATCATCCTGGTCTTCTTCCTGTCACGCCTGACCGGAGACCCCACCGACCTTTACCTTCCCGTCGACGCATCGCTGGAGAGCCGTGAGCGGTTCCGCGAGATCAACGGGCTGAACGATCCCCTGCTCATCCAGTTCTTCCACTACATGGGCGATCTGCTGCGCTTCGACTTCGGCGACTCCATCCGCCGCTCGGAACCGGCGCTCGAGGCCGTGCTGCGCGGCTTTGGCTGGACGCTGCAACTGGCCGTGATCACCATGTCTCTGGTCACCGTCAGCGCCATCGTGCTGGGCTCGCTGGCCGCCTTCCACGTCGGCGGCATCTTCGACCGGATCGCCACGTTCTTCTCGCTCATCGGTGCCAGCGCGCCGGACTTCTGGGTCGCCATCGTCGCCATCGTGATCTTCTCGGTGGGTCTGGGCTGGCTGCCGACCTCCGGCACCGGCACGCCGTGGCACTGGGTGCTGCCCGTGGCGGTGCTGTTCATCCGGCCCTTCGGCCTGATCCTGCAGGTGGTGCGCGGCGCGATGATCACCGCGCTGCATGCGCCCTACGTGAAAACCGCCCGCGCCAAAGGCGTGCGCAACCGGCCGATCATCTTTGTGCACGCGCTGCGCAACGCATTGCTGCCGGTCATCACGGTGATCGGCGATCAGACCACGGCGATCCTCAACGGCGCGGTGGTGGTCGAGACCATCTTCGGCTTTCCGGGCATCGGCAAGCTGATGATCGACTCGATCCTGCAGCGTGACTTCAACGTGATCCTCGCCGCGATCATGGTCACCGCCTTCGCCATCTTCCTTCTGAACCTGCTGATCGACATCCTCTATGCGGTGCTCGATCCCCGGATCCGGTACTGACCCATGGCCCTTGCAGAAACCGACACTCCGAAAATGACAAAGCCCACCCACCCCGCACTGACGATGGTGAGGATGCTCTGGCGGGACAAATTCGCCTTCTTCTCGGCCCTCTTCCTGATCGTCATGGTGCTCTGCGCACTGTTTGGCCCAATATTCCTCGAAGACATTGCCACCAAGCAGAACCTGCGCGGCCGCAACGCCCCGCCGTTCGATTTCTCGAAGGCATGGGTCTACTGGCTGGGCGGCGACGCCCTTGGCCGCCCGCTGCTGGCGCGCATCATCGTCGCCGCGCAGAACACGCTCTTCGTCGCCACCGGCGCGGTGATCTGCTCGCTGACCATCGGCACCACGCTGGGGATGATCGCCGGTTACTCGCGCAAGGTGACCTCGCAGATCATCATGCGTCTGGCCGATGTGATCATGGCCTTCCCCTCGCTGCTGCTGGCGGTGATCGTGCTCTACATGCTGCCGCCCTCGGTCGGGAACCTGATCGTCGTGCTGACCATCACCCGCATCCCGGTCTACCTGCGCACCGCGCGCGCCGAGGTGCTCGAGGTCCGCGGCCGGATGTTCGTGCAGGCGGCCACCGTCATGGGCGCCTCGACCCCGCGGATCGTCTTTCGCCACATCCTGCCGGTGATCCTTCCGACTCTGGTCACCATCGCCACGCTCGACTTCGCGCTGGTGGTGCTGGTGGAAAGCTCGCTCAGCTTCCTCGGCATCGGCATCCAGCCGCCCGAGATCACCTGGGGCCTGATGGTCAGCCAGGGCCGTCCCTACCTGACCTCCGCCTGGTGGCTCAGCTTCTGGCCCGGCCTTGTGATCATCCTCACCACCCTGTCCCTCAACCTGCTCTCGAACTGGATGCGCACCGCGCTTGACCCGGTGCAGCGCTGGCGGCTCGAAATCGCAAGGAAGAAGCAATGACCGATCACCTTCTCGAAGTCCGCAACCTCTCCGTCGACTTCCACACGGCTGGCGGCACGGTCCACGCGGTGCGCAACGTGAGCTGGCACCTCGACAAGGGCGAGACCCTGGCCATCCTCGGCGAGTCCGGCTCGGGCAAGTCGGTCTCCGCCTCGGCCATCATGGACCTGATCGACATCCCCCCCGGCGAGATCGTCTCGGGCGAGATCCTGTTCAACGGCGAGAGCCTCTTTGCCATGACGCAGGAGCAGCGGCGCGAGATCAACGGGCGCCGGATCGCGATGATCTTTCAGGACCCGCTGAGCCATCTGAACCCGGTCTACACCGTGGGCTTCCAGATCGCCGAGGCGATGACCACCCACGGCATCTCCAAGGACGAGGCGCGCCGCACCACGCTCGATCTGATGAAGCGCGTCGGCATCCCCAACGCCGAGGAAAAGATCGACGCCTACCCGCATCAGTTCTCGGGCGGGCAGCGCCAGCGCCTGATGATCGCCATGGCGCTGGCGGTGAAGCCCGACATCCTGATCGCCGACGAGCCGACCACGGCGCTCGACGTGACGGTGCAGGCGCAGATCCTCGCGCTGCTCGAGGACCTGCAGCGCGAGACCGGCATGGGCCTGCTGCTGATCACCCACGATCTCGGGGTCGTGGCCGAGGTGGCCGACCGCGTGGTGGTGATGAATGCCGGCGAGATCGTCGAGAGCGGCAGCGCCGCACAGGTGTACCGCCAGCCGGTACATCCCTACACCAAAACGCTGATCGCCGCGGTGCCCGGCACCGGCGCAATGGCCGAGCCGCTTGCCACCGGGATCAAGCCGATCCTCGAGATGAACCATGTCTCGAAGCATTACGGCGCCTTCGTCGCGCTCGAGGATGCCAGCCTGACGGTCCTGCCGGGCGAGACCGTCGCCATCGTCGGCGAAAGTGGCTCGGGCAAGTCGACGCTGGCCAAAACGCTGCTCCGGCTGGAGGAAGCCACCGGCGGCGAGGCGCTCTACAAGGGCCGCGACCTGCTCACCATGCCCCGGCGCGAGCTCTTCGACATCCGCCGCGAGGTGCAGATGATCTTCCAGGACCCGACCCAGTCGCTCAATCCGCGCATGTCGGTCTTCCAGATCATCGCCGAGGCCTTTGCCATCCATCCCGGCATTCTGCCCAAGCCGCAATGGCGCGGCCGGGTGCGCGAGCTGCTGGAACACGTCGGGCTGAACGCGACGCATATGGACCGCTACCCGCACCAGTTCTCGGGCGGACAAAGACAGCGGATCGCCATCGCCCGCGCGCTGGCGCTGGAGCCGAAACTGATCATCTGCGACGAGGCGGTCTCGGCGCTCGACGTGTCGATCCAGGCGCAGGTGATCCACCTGCTGGAACAGCTGCAAAGAGACTTCGGCCTGTCCTACCTCTTCATTGCCCACGACCTGCCGCTGGTGCGCGACTTCGCCCATCGGGTCGTGGTGATGCAGGGCGGCCGGATCGTCGAACAAGGACCGGTGGCGCAGATCTTCGACGCACCGCAACAGGACTATACCCGCAACCTCATGGCCGCGAGCCTGCATCCCGATCCGGAAGTCCAGGCCGAGCGTCGCGCCACGAGGCAGCAAGCGCAGGAGGAATATGCATGACGAAGCGCGACGTAATGGTGATGTACCCGGCCCGGCCGAAGGCCATGGCCCAGCTCGCCGAGACCTACACCCTGCACCGCTATGACGAGGCCGCCGACAAGGCACGGTTCCTCGCCGAATACGGCCCCCGCTGCGAGGCGATCGTGACCAATGGCCATGTCGCGCTGCCGCGCGGCTTCCTGCAGCATCTTCCGCGTCTGAAGATCGTCTGCTGCTCCTCCGCCGGCTTCGAGCCCATCGACGTCGAGGCGCTGAAGGAGCACGGCGTCTGGCTGACCAACAGCTCGGCGGCGCTCTACGATGACGTGGCCGACATGGCGCTGCTGCTGACGCTGGCGACCCGGCGGCAGCTGGTGGCGGCGCATGAGTACGTGCGTTCCGGCGACTGGGGGCGCAAGGGCATGTACCCGCTGCTCTCCTCGATGAACGGCAAGCGCGCCGGTATCGCGGGCATCGGCACCATCGGCCAGGCCATCGCCCGCCGCTTCGAGCCGCTGGGACTCGAGATCGGCTACACCGCCCGCAGCCCCCGCGACCTGCCGTGGAGCTATTTCGGCGATGTTCAGGCGCTGGCCGACTGGGCCGACATCCTCGTGGCCATCGTGCCCGGCGGCGCATCGACCGAAGGCATGTTCGACAAGACCGTTTTCGAGGCGCTCGGCCCCACCGGCAGCTTCATCAACGTGGCGCGTGGCAGCGTGGTCGACGAGCCCGCGCTGATCGAGGCGCTCGCCACCGGCAAGCTCGGCAGCGCCGGGCTCGACGTCTACCTCAACGAGCCCAACCCAGATCCGGCGCTGACGCAATTGCCCAACGTCACGCTCTACCCGCACCACGCCAGCGGCACCGTCGAGACGCGCGACGCCATGGCCCAGACCGTGGTCGACAACCTTGCCGCCTTCTTCGCCGGAAAGCCGCTGCTGACCCCTGTCTTCGATCTGCCAGAAACCGCGGTGAGCCTATGAAACCGACCCTCAGCTACCTCCGCTGGCCGCTGGTGTTTACCGGCGCGGGCCTGGCCCTGTCGTTCTGGCTGGGGCAGGCCAGCACCGGCACGCTCTCGGGCGCGCTGACCTTCCTGACCGTCGGCGCGGTGCTGGCAGTGCTGGAGATCTCGCTCAGCTTCGACAACGCCATCGTCAATGCCAACAAGCTCAAGGACATGACCCCGGTCTGGCGGCAACGCTTCCTCACCTGGGGCATCCTGATCGCCGTCTTCGGCATGCGCATCGTCTTCCCGCTGGCCGTGGTGTCGGTCGCGGCGCGCATCGACCCGTGGTCCGCCCTGAAGCTCGCCGCCGCCGAACCCGAGCAATACGCCCATGTCATGCACGAGGCGCACATCTCGATCGCGGCCTTCGGCGGCACCTTCCTGATGCTGGTCGCCCTGAGCTACTTCATCGACCAGGACAAGGAGATCGACTGGGTGCGCTCGCTGGAGACCCGGCTGCGCGCCTGCGGCACCATCCGCGGCCTCGAGATTGCCGCCGTCCTGCTGCTGGCGCTGGTCTTCTCCGCGGCGCTGCCGCAGGGCAAGAGCGCTGATTTCCTCTTCGCCGCGGTCTGCGGCATGGTCACCTTCGTCGGCGTCGACCTGCTCGGACAGGTGCTCGACCGGGCGGAGGACACGCGCAACCTTGCCGCCGGGGGCGGCTTCGGCGCCTTCATGTATCTCGAAGTGCTGGATGCGTCGTTCAGCTTCGACGGGGTGATCGGGGCCTTCGCGCTGACCCAGAACCTGTTCCTGATCGCCATCGGCCTCGGCATCGGGGCGTTCTACGTCAGGGCGATGACCATCATGCTGGTCGAGAAGGGCACCTTGGCCGAGTTTCGCTACCTCGAGCACGGCGCCTTCTACTCGATCCTCGTGCTGTCGGTGATCATGTACACGCAGTCGCTGCTGCATGTGCCCGAGCTGCTGACCGGCCTGATCGGCGCGGTGCTCATCGGCCTCGCGCTCTGGTCCTCGATCCGACACAACCGGCTCGAGGCACAGGGCTGAGCGCCCTGCCCTACCGCCGCGCCACCTAGGATGACACCGGCCTCCGCGACCGCCACTGCGCGGGGGGCCGGATCGCACAGTCCCACGGAAGGACCGCCATGCCCCTGATCCCCCATGACCACCTCTGGGCCCTCGCCGCAGATCTTCTTGCTGCCGCAGGGATGCAGACGGACAAGGCCGAAACCACCGCCACCGTGCTTCTCGAGGGCGACATGATCGGCCATGAGACCCATGGCGTCGCGCTGATCCCCATGTACCTCTCGGCGCTCGCGAAGGGCGAGATGACCGGCGGCGGTGATCCCGAGGTCGTCTCCGACCGCGGCGCGAGCTTCGTCTGGGATGGAAGGCTTCTGCCCGGCGCCTGGCTCGTGACCCGCGCGCTGGAGCAGGCCTGCGACCGGCTCGCCACCCATGGCGTGGTCACCGCGGCGATCCGCGCCTCGCATCACACCTGCGCGCTGGCGGCCTTCATGCGCCCGGTCACAGAGCGCGGCTACATCGCCCGGCTCAGTTGCTCGAACCCGGCGGCCAACCGCATGGCGCCCTACGGCGGCACCCGGCCGCTGCTGACGCCCAACCCCATCGCCTACGGCTTCCCGACCCGCGGCACGCCGATCGTGGTGGATGTCTCCTGCTCGATCACCACCACGACCATGACGCAGACCCTGGCCCGCAGCGGCGAGCGGTTCCCCGAAGCCTGGGCGCAGACTGCGGACGGCACGCCGACGGACGACCCGCGCGAGGTCACCGAGCGCGGCGGCGCGCTGCTGCCGCTCGGCGGCGCGCTGAAGGGTCACAAGGGCTACGGCCTCGCCCTCGCCGAAGAGTTGCTGACGCAGGGCCTGTCCGGAAAGGGCCGCGCCAACACCGCCGCGCCGGGTCCGCTGGCGCAGAGTGTCTTCCTACAGGTGATGGACCCCGGCGCCTTTGCCGGGCTCGACCCGTTCCTCGACCAGTCCGACCACCTTGCCGGGGCCTGTCGGAGCAACCCGCCGGCAGCCGGGGCACGCGGGCCGGTGCGGGTGCCCGGCGATGCCGCCGCGGCGAAGCGCGCGCGGGCGCTGGCCGAGGGCGTCCCGGTCACCGCGCCGGTCTTGGCGGCGCTGACCGAGGCCGCCGAGTCCCTGAAAATCGGCCTGCGCGAGACCGCGCGCTAGGCTCAGGAGTTCATTGTGGATCGCAGCCAGAACAACACGGTTGCGGGGAGGAGGATGGCGAAGAAGAAGGTCTCTGGACAGCGGTCGTATCGGGTCGCGACCCGCCGCCAATCCGTCAGGCAGCCGAACATGATCTCGATGCGGTTACGGCGTTTGTAGCGCCGCTTGCTCGGGCAGCGTGCCGAGCCGCTCGGTCACGAGCACGTGCCAGGGCACCGCCGCGTGGCCCGAGACGGTGACGCTGCCCGAGAGCGGGCCGTGAGGTCACCTGCCGGTCCTGCGCTGCGGGCTCGAAAGCGCCGGGCACCAGCACCGCACCTCGATCTGCCGCAGCACTGCCGCGACCTCGCGGTTCAGCACCCGGTCGCGGTCGGTCTGCGCCATCTGCCGCCCGACGCGCACCAGCAACTCGTCCTCGAAGTGATCGTCCAGCCGCGCCGGCGCGTTGCTGGTCGCCGCCTGGCTGAGGTTGCGCCGCCGCGCTGACGCTGCTTTCGTCGGGCAGCGCCTTGAGCGCAACCAGCAGGTTCAGATCCAATCCGCGAAACCGCATGGTAGGCCCCCTCTCCACTTAGAAGAACAGACCTCCTTCGGGACAGTCGCTATCGCGGCTGTGTACTTGGGAAAACGGATAAGGTCGAAATATGCAACTCAAGTCTGGAGCCTGGCGAGTGCCGCCAAACGCAACACAGTATCTTGAGGAATTTCCGTGAGCTGCCACCAACAGCCGCAGCGTTGACGTAACGTGCTTCCATTCCGGCCCTGGGTTACTGCCGAAACCTATCGGAAGAACCCGGCGTTTTGCGCGGCCAAGCTCGACAACGACCTTCCTTCCTTGAGTCCGCGGATTATCTCCGCCTCCTCCAGCTGCAGGCGCAGCGCGGTGGCGGCGTGGCGCGCTGTCTCGGCCGGATCTAGCACCACGACGCCGTTCTCGTCTGCGAGAATGATATCTCCGCGCGCGACCGTCGCTCCGCCGCAGGTGATCAGCCCGCCGACGTCGCCGGCAAGGTTGCGCAGGCGCGTGGTCAATGGCGAACGGCCGCGGCACCAGACCGGCAGGCCAAGCGCCTCGAGCGCCGCGCGGTCGGTGACGAAGCCGTCGATCACCACCCCGACCACACCCCGCGCACATGCCGCGTGGCCCATCACCGCGCCGAAGCAGGCGTGGCGGAGATCACCGCAGCGGTCGATGACGATAATCTCGCCCGGCTCGGCCACCGAAAGCGCATCGATGAGCGCCGAGCCGTCCGGCCCCGGCAGGCGCACGGTCAGCGCCGGGCCGAAAACGCGGGTGCCGGGCAGCAGCGCCTGGATTGACGGAACCATGAAGCCCTGGCGCAGAACGCGGCCGAGCGTGGCGGTTTCGACCCCGGATAGATCGGGCAGCATGGGTGTCTCCTGTCAGCGGACAGGTGCCAGAGTAGTCGCCGGTCCGCGGAAGGCGAAGCGGGGATTGCCGCCAAGGCTGATCGGAAGGATAAGCCCTGCCTATGGCCGGGTTGCGGCCCTTCCGTGTTACACGCCTGCCATCCCCACGAGTCGACAAACCATGCCCGCGAAGCCGATGATCGCCGACCTGAACTGGAACCTGCTCCGCAGCTTCTGCGTGATCGCAGAGGAAAAGGGCATCACCCGCGCCGCCAAGCGGCTCAACATGAGCCAGCCTTCGGTCAGCCTTGCGCTGCAACGGCTTGAGGAACAGCTCGGTTGCCAATTGGTGTTCCGAGGCAGCAGGCATTTCGCGCTGACGCTGCGCGGCGAGAAGATCTACCAGGAATGCGCAGAGATCTTCCGCGGCGTGGATCGCATCGCGGTTCTGTCTGAGGACCGCAATGACGAGGAATTCGGCGAACTGAACCTGGCGATCATCTCGCAGCTGCACTCGCCACTGATCGACGAGGCTCTTCGGCTTTACCACCAGCGCTACCCGTCGATCACCTGGCGGATCGACGTGCAGAACTCGGCCGAGACCGTGCGGCGCATTACCCAGGAGAAGGCCGGGATCGGCATCTGCCTGCTGACCAAGCCGATCATCGGACTGACCTGCCGGCACCTCTTCCGCGAGGAGTTCAGCGTTTTCTGTGGCGCCGAGCACCGGCTGTTCGGCAAGACCGAGATCGACGTCCGCGACCTACAGCAGGAGTCTGTTGTCGCCTTCACCTGCGCCACCGAGGGGATGGGACTTGAGCCAATGACCATGCTGCGCGAAGGGCTCGGTCTTGGCAACCGCATCAGCGGCTCGAGTCACGACCTCGAGGAAGTGCGGCGGATGATCGTCTGCGGTCTCGGCATCGGCATCCTGCCTGCCGTGGCGGTGGTCGAACAGGTCGAGCACGGCGAACTCTGGCCTCTCAAGCTGGTCGACCAGCCGCTCGGAGCCGACGTCTTCCTCGTGCACAGCCCGCAGAGTCAGCTGACACCGCCCGAGCAGCTCTTCGTCGATCTGATCGAGGAGCTGCTGAACCTCTACCCCGACATGTCCTGACTCAGGCCCGCAACGCGCCTCGCGCCGGTCGGGACCTCCCGCGCGAAGCAGGCAGACCTGAACAAAGGTCGCAGGGTGGCCATCGGACCCGGCCGGGCGCCGATCGCCACCCTACGAGCTGTCAGCTTAGCGATCGGCCCGCTTGACCACCGCGTGTAGCAGCATGTTGAGCCCGGCCTCGAAATCCGCAGGTTCGCAGCTTTCGTTGTTGTTGTGAGTGATCCCGCCCTTGCAAGGCGTGAAGATCATCGCCGTCGGGCAGTGCAGCGCCATGTGATAGGCGTCATGGCCGGCCTGCGACTGGATATCGCGCCAGTCCCAGCCCTGCCGGACCGCCTCGTCGCGGACCCCCGCGATCAGCTCGGCGTCGAAGATGTCGCCGCCCCAGCTCCACTCGTCCTCGAAGATCGCGCGGCAGCCCGCCATGGCGGCGGCGGCATGAGCGGCGCGGCGCATTTTCTCTGCCATCACCCGCGCAGTGATCGGATCGGGGTGGCGCACGTCGGCGATGCACTGCGCCGTGTCCGACAGGATCCCCGGCTTGTTCGGCCAGGCGGCGAGGCGCGAGCCGGTGGCCTTGCCGTCGCCCACGGCGAAGTCCCAGCCGATGTCGTCAACGGCTGTCAGGAAGCGCGCTCCCGCGATCAGCGCGTTGTGGCGCAGGTCCATCGGGGTCGGGCCGGTGTGGGCGGTCTCGCCCTCGAAGCGCACGCGCACGCCGTGGCTGGGGTAGCCGCCGGTCACCACGCCCACCTGCCGCTTCTCGGCGTCGAGGATCGGCCCCTGTTCGATGTGCAACTCGAAATAGGCGTCGATGTCACCCGCCTTGCAGGGCATCGCGCCCTTGTAGCCGATGCGCGCCAGCTCGTCGCCGAAGCGCGGGCCGTCATCGGCCTCGAGCGCGTAGACCCAGTCCCGCGCGTACTTGCCGACGAAGCAACCCGAGGCGACCATCGGCGGCGAGAAGCGCGCGCCCTCCTCGTTGGTCCAGTCGACCACCACGATGGGGCGGCGGGTGACATGGCCAAGATCATTGAGGCAGCGCACCAGTTCGAGGCCCGCCAGCACCCCGGCAATGCCGTCGAAGCGGCCGCCGTTGATCTGCGTGTCGAGGTGGCTGCCGATGTAGATGGGCGGAAGATCCGGCTCGGTGCCCTCGCGGCGGGCAAAGATCGAGCCCAGCTCGTCGATCTCGACCGCGAGCCCGGCATCGCGGCACCAGCTCACGAAGAGGTCGCGCATCTCGCGGTCACTGTCGGTCAGGGTCAGCCGCGACAGGCCGCCGGGCCGGCCGGTGCCGATCTGCGCCGAGGCCTCGATGGTCGACCAGAAGCGGTCCAGCGAGACGCGGGTTTCGGGGGAAAAGCTCATTTCTTGCCTCGTGAAGTGAGAGGGAGCGGGGCGTCAGAACGCCCCGGTCAGGCCGGTGACGATCCCGGGGAACAGGACCAGAAGAAGCAGCACCGCAACCATCGAGCCGAGGAACGGCAGCAGGTAGCGGAAGGCGGCGGACATCGGGATGCCCCCGGTGCGGCAGGCGGCCATGAGGTCGATGCCGAGCGGCGGGGTATTGGCGCCGATGGCGAGGTTGATGGTCAGCAGGATGCCGAAATAGACCGGGTCGATCCCGTAGGCCCGCAGCACCGGCAGGAAGACCGGCGCGAGGATCAGGATGATCGCGATGCTCTCCATGAAGGTGCCGAGGATCAGCACCAGCAGCATGATCAGCAGCAGCGCCACGGTCGCGTTCTCGGTCAGCGCGAGGATACCGCTCACTGCGAGCTGAGGCACCTGCTCGGCGGCGAGGATCCAGCCGAAGACCGAGGCGGCGGCGATCACGAAGAGGATCGACCCGGTCATCTCGGTGGTGTCGCGCAGGATCTTTCCGATGCCGCGCAGATCAAGGCCGCGATAGAGCAGACCGCCGGTCAGCAGCGCATAGACCACGCCCGCGCCCGCCGCCTCGGTCGGGGTGAAGATGCCGAAACGGATACCGCCGACGATGATCACCGGGGCGATCAGCGCGGGGACGGCCTCGATCAGCCGGCGCCGCACGTTGGCGCCCGAGACCGGCTCGCCGCCGCGCCAGCCATTCCGGCGCGAGATGATCCAGGCCACCACCATCAGCCCGAGCCCCAGCATCAGACCAGGGATGATCGCACCGAGGAAGAGCTGGCCGATCGAGGTGTTGGTGGCGGTGCCGTAGACGATGAGCACGATCGAGGGCGGCACCACGGTGCCGAGCGAGCCCGCGCAGCCGAGCGCGGCACAGGAAAAGCCCGGCGCGTAGCCGCGCTCCTTCATCGCCGGCAGCAGCATGGTGCCCACGGCGACCACGTCCGCCACACCCGAGCCCGACAGCGAGCCAAAGAGCAGGCAGGCGGTGATCATCACGATCGCAAGCCCGCCGGTGCTGCGCCCGACCAGCGCCGCGCAGAGCGCGACGATGCGCGGCGCGAGCCCGCCCTGCACCATCAGCATCCCGGCCATCAGAAAGAGCGGGATCGCCAGCAGAGTAAAGCTATCGATGCCCGCGATCATCCGCTGCGCGACGACCATCATCGGAGCGAGGTCTGCGACGGCGATGTAGAGCGCCGAGGCCAGCCCCAGCGCCACGGCGATGGGTGCGTCGATAAGGATCAGCAGCGCGAAGCTGCCGAGCAGCAGCGCAAGCTCCATGCTCATGACCGGCCTCCTCGCAGCAGCAGCGCCAGCACCGAGAGCCCGGCGCCGATCGGCAGGCAGAGGTAGAACAGCCCGCCAGGAAGGCTCATCGCGGTGGTCTGATGGTGCCAGGTGAAAAGCGTGATCTTCCAGCCGGTGACCACGAGGATCACGAGAAACGCGGCGCTGGCCAGCCACGCGAGCGCCAGCAGCGCGCGGCGCGGCGCGCCTTCCGGCAGCAGCATCTCGAGGATGCCGGCGCGGAAATGCGAATTTCTCAGGAAGCCCGAGATGATGCCGATGAAAGTAATCCAGACGAGGATCAACCGCGGCAGCTCCTCGGACCAGCGCGGCGTCTGGCCAAGCGCATAGCGCGACAGCACGACCCAGGCGACGAGCGCCGCCAGCGCGGCGACGCCAAGCGCGCCGACATGACGCGCCACGCCGTCGAGCAGCGCGGCGGCTCGTGAACGGAGATCGGTCATTCTGGCACTCCGAATTCGGGGACGTGGCAGAGCTGGCACTCGTCGCAATATGCCGCGACGACGACCCATTCCTCGCTCAGCACCTCGACCTCATGGACCACGCCCGGCGGCAGCCGCAGCGCGGTGCCCTCCTTCATGAAGAACTCCTGTCCGTTCGCGCGCAGCACTGCCTCGCCCTTGAGCGTCAGCGTAACCTCGTCGCGCGGATGGGCGTGGGGCACGCTACGCGCGCCCCGCCTGCCGGTCGTGACCGCGAACTTGATGAAGCCTTCCCCACGTTCCTTCGGCGAAAACAGCACTTTCTGGCTGAAATCGAAAAGCTGGACGGGGGCGATCTCGCCCAGCTCCTTCACTTCCGGCAGGCGTTCGCTCATTTGCGGTACTCGTTCAGGATCGAGAGCAGTTCCTCGCCGTAGAGACCGGCGTTCTCGTCCCAGATCGGCTGCACGGCCTCGATGAAGGGTGCCTTGTCGACCTCGTTGACCTCCATGCCGTGCTCCTCAAGCTTGGCGATCATCTCGGCGTCGCTATCGGCGACCATCTGGCGCTGCTTCTCACCCCATTCGAGGGCGGCGGCCTGCACGATGTCCTGGTCTTCGGGCGAGAGCTTTTCCCAGACCGGCTTCGAGAGCACCAGTGTCGCGGCCCCCCAGACGTGGCCGGTCAGCGAGACGTATTTTTGGACCTCGTAGAAGGACGAGGAATAGATGATCGACAGCGGGTTCTCCTGCGCGTCGAACACGCCCTGTTGCAGGGCCGAGTAAAGCTCGCCGAAGGCCAGCGGTGCCGGCTCGGCGCCGAGCGCCTCGAAGGTCGCGAGGCGGACCTTGTCGGGGGTGACGCGAATCTTCAGACCGGCGAGGTCCTCGGGCGTCTCGATGGGCTGCTTGGAGTTGGTCACGTTTCGGTAGCCGTTCTCCCACCACGCGAGGACCTTGACGTTCTGCGCGTCGAGAAGCTCGGCCAGCTTGTCGCCCAGCTTTCCGTCGAGCGCGGCAAAGGCCTGCTCGCGGCTGGTCCAGGCGTAGGGCATCTCGATGATACCCATCTTGGGCTCGACGGTCTGGAACGACCCCGCGCCGATGACGCCGCCCTGCACTGAACCGAACTGCAGCCCTTCGATCATGTCCTTCTCGTTGCCGAGCTGGCCGCCGGGGAAGATCTCGATCTTCACGCGGCCCTCGGTCTTCTCGGAGACCTCTTCGGCGAAGCCGGTGGCGGCGACGTTCCAGCTGTGGCTATCGGCCAGCACGTGGCCGATGCGGATGGTGGTTTCGGCCAGCGCGCCGCTGGCGCAGCCAAGGCCGAGCACGGCCGAGGCGACGGCGCTCTTGAGGAGGGTGTTGAGGTTCATTTCGGACTCCCGTTGGTTTGTGCCGGGATAGAACCCTGCGGCCCGTGAAACCGCAAATAGGCTGGGGCTATGCTTCCGATGGGACAGACCAATGAATGTGCCGGGCGCCAGAAATGCGCGTGTCTCCATCGAGGCGGCCAGGCTCACCCAGACTGCGGATGGTCTGCGCTTCAGCCATCTTTCGACAGCCTGGGTCCTTGGCTCATGCCCATCTGAGCCCGCATGCGTGACTATCGAGAGACATTCGACTTGCCGCGTGAAAACCGTGTGAACCGCGGGGTCTGGACGCGAGGATCGATCCCGAACTCGCACGATCGAAAATGATCGCCCGCTCCTGCCCGTCCGTCAGACCCTAGTGCGACAGGCGCTTGAGGAACCGCTGCAGCCGCGCGTCCTTGGGTGCGCCGAAAATCTGTTCGGGCGCCCCTTCCTCGACGATCTTGCCGCCGTGCATGAAGATCACCCGGTCGGCGATCTCGCGGGCAAACTGCATCTCGTGGGTGACGATCAGCATGGTCTGCTTCCGTTCGGCGACCCGGCGCATGAGGTCGAGCACCTCGCCCACCCACTCGGGGTCGAGCGCCGAGGTCGGCTCGTCGAACAGCATCAACTCGGCACCGATCGCCATGGCCCGGCCGATGCCGACGCGCTGCTGCTGCCCCCCCGAGAGGCTTGCCGGGTAGCTGTCCGCCTTCTCGGCCAAACCGGTCTCTGCCAGCACCTCGAGCGCGCGCGCCTCGGCCTCGGCCTTAGGGCGGCCCTGCACGGTGACCAGCGCCTCCATGATGTTCTCCTTCGCGGTCTTGTTGGCAAAGAGCGCGTAGTTCTGGAACACGAAGGCCGAGCGGCGGCGCAGGGCGAGGATCTCGGCCCGCGTCGCCCGGGCGGCGTCGAGGGTCACATCGCCGATGGTGATCCGTCCCGCATCTGGCTGGTCGAGGAAGTTGAGGCAGCGCAGCAGCGTCGACTTGCCGGTCCCCGAGGGGCCGATGATCACCACGCGCTCGCCCGGTGCGATGTCGAGGTCGATGCCGTCGAGCACCGCCGTGCCGTTGAAACTCTTGCTGAGACCGCGGACCTTGATCATCGTGCATATGCCTTGTTCAGGTAGGTTTCGAGCCGCTTCTGCCCCTGGCTCAGCAGTTCCACCATGGCCCAGTAGATCAGCGCCACGACAAGGAATGCCTCGAAGTAGAGGAAGCTGCCCGCCGCCTCCTTCTGCGCCGCGCCCATCATTTCGGTGACGCCTAGGGTGAAGGCCAGCGAGGTGCCCTTGATCATGTCGATGAAGTAGTTGACCAGCGTCGGCGCCGCAACGCGCGCAGCCTGCGGCAGGATGATCCGCCGCATCATCTGCAGCTGGGTCATGCCGATGGATTGCGCCGCCTCCCACTGGCTGCGGTCAACGCCAAGGATGGCCGCGCGGATCGTCTCGGCCATATAGGCCGAGAAGTGCAGCGTCAGCCCCATGATCGCGGCAGTGACCCCGTCGATGCTGGTCAGGAAACTCAGAACCTGCGGCAGCCCGTAGTAGAACAGGAAGAGCTGCACCAGCAGCGGTGTGCCGCGGAAGAAGCTGATGAACAGCACCACCGCCCAGTCGAGCCAGCGGATGCGGAACACCCGCTCCACCGCCAGCAGCGAGGCGAGGATGAGCGCCAGCACCATCCCCGCCGCCGCCATTCCCAGCGTCAGCGGCACATAGCCCAGGATGACGGGGATGAGCCCCAGCATGTAGTCGAGGTCCAGTCCCCGCATGATCTTACTCCGGGCTGGTGATGTCGGTGCCGAACCACTTCTGCGAGATCTCGGTCAGCGTGCCGTTCTCGCGCAGGGTGGTCAGCGCCGCATCGACCTCGTCGCGCAGCGCGGTGCCGGCCTCGTCGTTGCGGAAAGGCAGCGCGTTCCGGATCTCGGAGAACGGCTTGCCGGCCAGCGCCAGCGGCAGCGGGCTTTCCTGGATCAGCTGCGCCGAGGAGACCCGGTCCATCACGAAGGCATCGACCCGCCCGAGCGCCGTGTCCTGCGCGATGTTGGACTCGTAGGTCTTGATCTCGACCTCGTCGGCGAAGGGCAGTTCGCGCAGCAGTTGCTCGAAGTTCGAGCCGAGGTTCACAGCGACGGTACGGCCGCGCAGGTCCTCGACGCCAGCAACCTCGTCATTGCCTTCGCGCACCACCACCTGTGCGCCGTCATAGACGTAGGGCTGGGTGAAGGCGAACTTGGCCTCGCGCTCGGGGGTGATGGTGATCTGGTTGGCGATCGTGTCGATGCGGCCCGCGTCGAGCGCGCCGACAAGGCCCGAGAAGGACATGGTCTCGAATTCGACGTCGAGGCCCGTCTCCTCGCCGACGGCGTTCATCACGTCGACCTCGAAGCCCTGCAGAACGTCCTGCTTGACGAAGGTGAAGGGGAAATAGCCGCCCGACATGCCGACGCGCAGGGTCTGGGCCTCCTGCGCGGCAGCGGCACCAGAGAGCCCGGCGGTGAGCGCAGCGGAGAGGAATGTGGCGGTGGCGATGGATTTGAGCATCGTGGCAACTCCTTTGAATTAGGAGGACTAGGTGTCTTCGCGAGCCCCGGGGATCAATGGCCCGGAAAAGAAAAGGCCCCTGTTGCCGCCCGGTGCGCATCGGCCGGAACGCCGTTCTGCATTTCACGCCTCTGGCGGAATGCGCGTTTGCTCCTCTACGGTGCTGTTCGCCCGCTTCAGTCCGCCGTCCAGCCGCCATCCACCAGCAGCGAGGTCCCCGTCACCAGCGAAGAAGCCTCCGAGCACAGGTAGACCACCGCCCCCATGATGTCCTCGACTTCGCCGACACGTCCAAGCTTGATCTTGTCTTCGATCCAGGCGCGGCGCGCGGGGTCCGCCAGCGTCTGCTCGCCGAGAGGCGTCCGTATGAACGTCGGGCAGAGCGTGTTGATCCGCACGCCATGCGGTCCCCACTCGATGGCCATGGACTTCACCATGCCCTCGAGCGCGTGCTTTGAAGCGCAGTAGACGCCGCGGTCGATGCCCCCGACATGGCCCATCTGGCTGCTGACGTGCACGATGGACCCGCGTCTGCCGCTGTCGATCATCCGGCGTGCCGCGGCGGTAGACAGGAAGTAGGCGGCCCGCAGGTTGACATGCATCACCGCGTCGAAGTCCTCGGGCGTCGTCTCGAGCGCCGGACCATGCCGCGCCATCCCGGCCGAGTTCACCACGATGTCGACGGCATCCATCGCATCCAGCCTCTCACGCGTCGTTTCAACGTCGGTGATATCGAGGGTGAGCGTCTCGCAGGACAGGTCCTCGCGCTCCATTGCCTCGACCAGCTCCGCCAGCGGCCCGGCCCGGCGCGCGACGCAGATCACATGGGCCCCTGCCCTGGCGAGCGCCGTGGCCGCGCCGAGACCGATGCCGGAGGTCGCGCCGGTCACCAGGGCGCGCTTGCCCCGGAGCGTGAAACTTGGTGTTGCCGGCAGCTGCATGCCTGCTTCCTTCCTGCTTCAGATACTTGGCGGGCCCGAACGCGACCTGGCGCAGGCCGGGCCCGTGCAGATCACTCCGCCGCCTCGCGATAGGGTGCGGCTCCGCCGAACGGCACGTCGATGCCCCCGTAGCGGCGGACGCGCAGGTTGCACTGCTCGGCATGACCCACGAAACCCTCGAGCAGGCACAGGCGCGATCCATACTCGCCGATGGTTGCGGCGGCCTGGTCACTGGTGATCTTCTGGTAGCTGTGGGTCTTGAGGAACTTGCCGACCCAGAGGCCGCCGGTGTAGCGCCCGGCCTTCTTGGTGGGCAACGTGTGGTTGGTACCGATCACCTTGTCGCCGTTGGCCACGTTGGTGCGCGGGCCGAGGAAGAGCGCGCCGTAGCAGGTCATCTTCTCGAGGAACCAATCGTCGCGGTCGGTCATCACCTGCACGTGCTCCGAGGCGATGTCGTCAGCCACCGTCAGCATCTCGTCATAGCTGTCGCAGACGATGACCTCGCCGTAGTCCTGCCAGCTGGCGCGGGCGGTCTCGGCGGTCGGCAGGATGTCCAGCAGGCGCTCGATCTCCGCCAGCGTCGCCTCGGCCAACGCCCGCGAGTTGGTAAGCAGCACCGCCGGCGAGTTGTAGCCGTGCTCGGCCTGGCCCAGCAGGTCGGTGGCGCACATCTCTGCATCCACCGTCTCGTCGGCGATCACCATGGTCTCGGTCGGACCGGCAAAGAGGTCGATGCCGACGCGGCCGAAAAGCTGTCGTTTGGCCTCTGCGACAAAGGCGTTCCCGGGACCGACCAGCATGTGCACCGGCTGCATGCTCTCGGTCCCGATGGCCATGGCGCCGATCGCCTGGATGCCGCCCAGGACCCAGATCTCGTCGGCGCCCCCGAAATGCATGGCGGCGATCACCGCGGCATTGGGCTTGCCGCCGAAGGGCGGCGTGCAGGCGACGATGCGGGGCACGCCGGCGACCTTGGCGGTGGCCACCGACATATGCGCCGAGGCGACCATCGGGAACTTGCCGCCGGGGACGTAGCAGCCGACCGATTGCACCGGGATGTTTCTGTGTCCGAGGATGACCCCGGGCAGGGTCTCGACCTCGATATCGGTCATCGAGGCGCGCTGCGCCTCGGCGAATTTCACCACCTGCGCCTGCGCGAAGCGGATGTCGGCGATCTCCTGCTCGGTGAGCGTGGCGATCAGCGCGTCGATCTCTGCCGCGGACAGGCGGAAGTTCTCGGGGCTGTAGCTGTCGAACTTCTCCGACAGCGCCCGCACCGCCGCGTCGCCGCGCGCCTCGATGTCGGCCAGCGTGGCTTCGACGATCGCCCGGGTCTTGGCGTCGTCCTGCCGTCGGTCGTCGTCGGATTTGCCGCGCTTGAGATACTCGATGGTCATTGCGGATTGCTCCTGTCGGATGGATTGGGGAGAAACAGAGCCAGCACGGTCAGGGCGCGAAGCTCTGCCGGAAGGCGCTGGTCAGCGCGGCGCCGCCGCCCTGCATGAGGGTGTGCTCGGAGCCCACGACGAAGAACGAACCGCCTGCATTTCGGTGGCCCTCCAGATCTTCGCTGGGGGCGCAGTAGAGCCCCGTGGCCGCACCCTCGACCGCGAGGATCCTTCGGCTCATCTCGGCGACCTCCGGGGCAAAGAAATTGTCGAGCCCGTGCGAAACCGCCAGGTCGGCCCGACCGATGAACAGGGCATCCACCCCCTCGACCGCGGCAATGCCGGCGTGGTTGACCACGCCGTCCGGATCCTCGATCTGGCAGATCAGGGCGAGTTCGTTCCGGGCCTTGCCGAGATGCTCGGCCAACGGTCGCCCGGCATAGTCCGCAGCGCGGGTGGTGCCGGCAAAACCGCGCCCACCCGGACCGTAGGCCACCGACTTCGCCAGCGCCTCCGCCTGATGGACGGTTTCCACATGCGGCACCATCACGCCCGCCGCCCCGGCGTCGAGCACGCTGAGCACCCAATCGGGTGTCGCCACCGGCACGCGCACGACGATCGGACATCCGAGAGCCCGGCCGGCCATCACCATCGTGTCGGTGCTGCCCCGATCGAAGGGCGCATGTTCGGCGTCGACGACGAGGAAGTCGAAGCCCGCACGCGCCATGACCTCGATGATGATCGGATGCGGCGTCTTGATGAAAGCACCCACAAGCGGCTCACGCGCGGTCAGGCGGGCCTTGAAGTCTGCATTGGTCGTCATGGTCTGAACTCCTTATGCCGCGGTCACGCGGGTTGCGTTTCGCCGGTCTCATGCGACAGCGTGATCTTGCGCGAACTCAGGACCAGCGCGCCAAAGAGCAGTGCGCCACCCAGCGTTGCCCACCAGGGCGACAACAGCGCGAGGATCGCCGGCAGCACCCAGAGCAGACGTGACACTGCGCCCCAGGGAAGCCGGGCCCCGCCCAGAAGATGCGCCGTCGACAGGACGAAGACTGCACCCGAGATCACGGCGCGGGCAATGCCCTCCGCGCCGCCGTCGCCCAGCATGCCGGGATAGGCGATGAACAGCATCGGCAAGGCATAGGCGGTGGCGCCGAGCCGCAGCGTCTGGCCGGCGACCTTCATCCAGGGCGCCTGCGCGATGGTGGCGGCGACGAAGACGCCAAGGCAGACCGGCGGGGTGATCACCGACAGCGCCGCGTAGTAGAGGACGAACATGTGCACGACCAGCGGGTCGATCCCCTGCTGGATCAGCGCCGGCGCAAACACCGCGGCGACCATCACGTAGGCGGCAGAGGTCGGAAGCCCCATGCCGGCGATCAGGCAGACCACCGCCATCAGGCCGGCAATCAGCCAGAGCTGCCCCTGCCCGATGCTCAGCACCGCCGCCGTCACCGCGACACCGAAGCCGGTAAGGTTGATCATCGCGACGAAGACCTGCGCGCCGACCAGAAGGATGCCCACGATGACCACGCCCTTGCCGCCGGCCTCCAGGGCGCGAAGGATGATGCCGAGCACGGCACGCGGGTCTTCGCCCTTGCTGACGCGCGCCACGAGCACCGCGATCAGCATGGCGATCATGCCGTAGCAGGCGGTCAGCTCGACCGAATTTCCATTGATCACCCCGAAGGACAGGCCGAGCAGCCCGGCGACGATCGGTGCCAGCCGCGCGAAGCTCATGGCACCGCGCCAGTCCGGAAGCGTGTCTTCGGTGACCGGCCGGAACCCCTGGCGCAGCGCGATGACGTGCACAGTGCTGTAAATGCCGAGATAGAAGAGCAGCGCCGGCACCACGCCCGCAAGCGCGATCGACCAGTAGTTCAGCCCGACGAGCTCGGCCATGACGAAGGCGGCGGTGCCCATGATCGGCGGCGCAAGCTGGCCGCCGGTGGATGCGATCGCCTCGACCGCCCCCGCATAGGCTGGCGGGTATTTCAGGCGCTTCATCAGGGGGATGGTGAAGTTGCCCGTGGTCGCGACATTCGCCACGGTCGATCCATTGATCGCGCCGAAGAAACCCGAGGCAAAGGTCGCGATCTTCGCCGCGCCGCCCGGTCGCGAACCGCCGAGCCGTGCGGAGAGGTCGAAAAACGTCTCGCCCGCACCGGTGTGCAGCAGGATCGCCCCGAAGAGCACGAAGGCTGCCAGCGTCGTCGAGGCCACGTTGACCAGCATGCCCCAGAGGCCGCGGTCCGACAGGAAGATGATCTCGGTCAGATAGCCGGTATCGAAGCCGCGGTGCCCGAACTGCCCGGGGATGAGATAGCCGAAGAACGCATAGCCGACGGAGATGAGCACGATCAGCGGAAACACCCAGTTGGAGGTGCGCCGCGCCAGCTCCAGGACGCAGAGCAAGGTGCCGAACCCCATCAGCATGTCCCAGCCGTTGGCCCAGGGCAGATCGGTCATGATGTTCTGGTAGTTGCCGATGATATAGCACCCCGAAACCGTGACCACGGCGACGATCGCGGCGTCGATGAGCATGCCGAGCGGGCGCCAGCGGCTGCCCTCGAAGAGCGGATGCATCAGCACGGCCAACGCACTTATCGTCATGACGAAGAGCGCCCTCTGGACCAGAGACTCAAACGGTCCGTTGAACGATGTGTAGAAGACGAACGCACCGAGAAGGACGGCAAGCACGGCAATCGCCGTTTGTCGCAGCCTGGTGGGGAACGGGGGGGCGTCGGAGGGAACGGTCATCGCGGCACCTTCGCGGAATGAGGGGGTGGACCGGGCAGCCTGGAGCTGCTCCGGTCACAGGACAGATGGTTGCCTCGGGCGAGCCCTTACTTCAGGCGCTCGGGCACGGTCAGGCCGATTTCCTCGTAGTAGCGGATCGCGCCGGGATGCAGCGGGCTGGTGGCATATTGCAGCGTCAGCTCCGGCAGGTTCAGCCCCTTGACCGCCGGGAAGGCCGCGGCCTGCTCGTCCATGTTCTCCATCACCGCCTTGGTGATGTCATAGGCGGTCTGCTCGTCCATATCGGGTCGAGCGGAAACGCCGATCATGAACCCCCAGGCCGTATAGGGACCGGAGTTTTCCATCTCGCCGCCCGGCATCTCGACGATCGAGAGTTCCGGCAGCGACTCGCGGATCTGGGATTCCTGCGCGTCGTCGATCCCGAGGACCTGCAGCGGGGTGAAGGCAGCGATATCGGTAGTCAGCGCGTCAAAGCTGGTGCCGACAGCGCTTTTCACGAAGCCCTCCGAACGGTCGTCCTTGATGGCATTGGCCTGTTCGCCATTGGTGCCGCGGACCCAGTCCGGGGTGATGCCCAAGAGGTCGAACACCTCCTGCGAGGTCGCCTCGGTCGAGGAGCCGCGCATGCCCGGACCGAACTTCTGCCCTTCGAGCCCGGCAAGGTCGGTGATGCCGGAATCCCGGCGCACCACGACGTTCTGCGGTGCCAGCGAATAGGCCCAGAGCAGTTTCGACTCGACCGGCCGCCCCTCGAAGGACTTCACGCCATTATAGGCCTGGTAGAGCGTCGAGGTGGTGATCAGGCCGATGTCGAGCTGCGAGCGGGCCATGCGCTTGAGGTTGTCGACCGTCGCGCCGGTCTCGACAACCGAGGCCTGGTAGGTGTCAGGGAAGCTGGCGTTCACGATCTGCGCCAGCGACGCGAAATAGGCGTAATGCGCGCTCTGCGAATTGGTTGCCCCGAAGGCGAGACGGGTTTCGGCCCAGGCGGGCGCAGTGGTGGTGATGGCAGACAGCGAAAGGATCGCCGTCGCCGCCAGGCAACGGAATTTCATGGATTCTCCTCCCAAAGAATTCTGAGTCACCCACGAACGGGTGCTGGGAAAGGAGTAGCCACAGAACGCCAGAGGCGTGCAACTCTTGCCATTAATTCTGAAATTATTTCACTACCCGCTTTCGCGTACCTGCATCTCGCCGGGAAGGATTCGGATGTCGCCGATCTCTTCGGAGCCATCTGAGGCGAGAATGATGTCCACCGCCTGATCGAGCATCCGGCGCAGCGGCTGACGCACCGTGGTCAGACGGTAGGATTCCCAAGCGGCCATCGGGATATCGTCGAAGCCCACCACCGCCAGATCATCGGGGACCGAAACGCCGGCGATCCGTGCAGCGTCGAGCACCGCGATGGCCATGATGTCATTGGCACAGAAGACCGCGTCCGGCAGCGGCCGCTGTGCCAGCATTTCCTGCGCCGCGGCATAGGCGCGGCGGTAGTCGAACCCTCCGTCGAACTGCTGCGCGAAGACACGTCCCGCGTCCTCCAACCGGTCGCGGAAACCGCGCATTCGCTCGAGATGCGTGGACGTGTCCCGCCGTCCTCCCATGAAGGCAATGCGCTCTCGTCCCGCATCGAGGAACCTCTCGGCAATCCTCTGCGCACCCCCGTAATTATCGCAGCAGACCGCCATCATCCGACTGTCCGTCTGCACGCGGTTCAGCAGCACCGCGGGAATGCCATTTTGCCGGCAGGCCCGCGCGAGCCCAGACGTCAGGGTCGAATTGGCCAGGATGACGCCCTCGGTGCGGAAGTCGAGAACCTGCCGAATGGCGGTGTCTACATCCTCGGCCGAGGGGACCACATGCACGATCGCTTTCAGCCCGCGTTCCGGCAAGAGCCGCGTCATCTCGTCCACGGCAATCGGGTAGAACGGATTCTGCATCTCGCTCACGACCATGGCGATCGTGTTGGTTGCCTGCGTCGCGAGCACCTGGTCGACCTTGCTGACATAGCCCAGTTGCGCGGCGGCCGCGAAGATTGCCTTGCGCTTGTCCTCGGATATCGGGGCATTGCCCCGATACGCCCGCGACACCGCAGACACGGAAACGCCGGCTTCTCTCGCGACGTCTTTTGCTGTGATCTTTCTCATGCCTGCGGTATAGACATATTTTCATGATAAGTGAAAAAGTTTCACTGCTGGGCTGAGTGGTTATTCTCACTCTTGGCCATTTGTCTCGGCAGATAAACCTTTCGGCAGACGAAAGAGGCACAGCCCGAATACTGCTTCGGCTCAGAGTGCGAGGATCGCAGAGAACCCTTTCGCCCAAGGCGTTGCCGAACGAGCCCTCGGTCGGCGAACTGATACCAAGAAGCGCGGCGACCGCGACAGTGCATCGCGTTGCAGGGCGCAAGGCCCGCATCGGCACAGAGCATCACGCTCCCGGATGGTCGCCCTGCGGTCCGCCATCTGGCCTGAAGACATGCGGCGCGAGATCGGTGGGGAACTGCCGTTAGACCAGCGGGTCGTGCCCCGGCACGACCCGCCGCCTGTCGCTTGCCAGCGTCTCGAGCCGATCAAATCCGCCGAGCCTCTCCTGCAGGTCCACCACGATCGGGATGGGTTTCCGGGCGAGGAAATTCTCGCAAGAATACGCCGCGTCCGAGGCCGGCACTATCCAGCCCTCTCGCGTTCTTCCCCGCACGCGCTGCAGCCCCCGCGAATGCCCACCTATGCAATGCACGGTGACGCCTTCGGCCACTTCCGCATCGCCGTCATGGAACACCACCTGCCCTGCCCAGATCCCGGACCGCCTCCCAGACATGATCCCCAGTGACGGGCATGCGCAGCGTGTCGTGGCACATACAGGGGCCGGCGAGCGCGCAGTGCGGATGGTGCTCGACGGAGCGGGCCCGCAAGGGTCTCGCTTGTCCGCCGTCGGCGCTAATGGGCGACACCTCCCTCTCAAGATGGGGCGTGCGGTTCGCAATGGACAAGCCAAATACGTTCCCCAAATATCCTGGCATCATGGATGACGCTTCGGGTCACCGGCAGCGGCCGTCCGCTCTCTGCACGAGAAGTCATGTCTCAACCTCTGTCCCGGAAACTGCCGTCTTCACGGCCTCGGCCATGTAGTCGACGAAGAGCCTGATCTTCGGGTCCTGCAGCTTCCGATGCGGGAATAGGCAGCCCAGGGTCGAGGGTAGCGGAGGCGTGTCCGGCAGAACCTCGATCAACGCGCCGCTGCGCAGGTGCTGCGCAACCTCGATCCGAGGTCGGTTGACGATGCCCTGGCCGTCCAGCGCCCAACGGGTCAGCACGTCACCGTCGTCGGCATCGAAGGGCCCTTCCACCTCCAGCCGACGCAAGCCGGTGGCGGTCTGGAGCTGCCAGAAATACTCGGGCGAGCGGGGATAGCGCAGCAGCAGGCAGTTGTGCCGCCCGCCGAGCAGTTCCTCGGGCGTCGCGGGGACACCACGCTTCTCGAGGTAGGCAGGTGCGGCGCAAAGCACGCGCGGGCAATCGTAAATGTGCCGTAGCTTGAAGTTGGAATCCTTCGGCACGCCAAGAAAGAAGGCCACGTCGAGCCGCTCACCCATCATGTCGACCAGCCGGTCCGACAGGCGCATCTGCACTTGCACCTCGGGGTATTTTTCGGTGAACGCGGGCACCAGCGGCGCGATGATCCGCCGTCCGATCCCAAGCGGCGCCGTCACCCGCAGTGCCCCTCGCGGCGTTTCCGAGAAGTTCGCCACCACCGCCTCGGCCTCGTCCACCGAGGCCAGCACTGTCCGCGCCTGCTCGTAGAACACCCGTCCGACCTCGGTCGGGGTGATCGAGCGGGTGGTGCGGTTGAACAGGCGCACGCCAAGCCGCCCTTCAAGCTCCTTGATCCGCTTGCTCGCCACCGCCGGCGTCAGCCGCAGGTCGCGCCCGCCCGAGGTGATGCTGCCAAGCTCGACCACCCGGACAAAGACCCGCAGGCTTTCAATGTATTGCATCGCTCCGCTCCTCGGCCGCTGATCGTCCCGCCCCGGAATACTACGGTCCGCGACAGATTATTATCAACGTTCTGTATAAAGTCCTTGGCGAAACCGCGCGTATTCATTGAGAGTACCTTCCGCTAGCGTCCGCTCCGAAGACCCAGCCACATGCTCAGCCACGGAGGGATGCATGACGCACCGGAGCGAGATCCGCTTTCTGCTCAACGGACGGACGGTGAGCCTGCCCGAGGTCCCGGCCACCCAGACCCTGCTCGACTTCCTGCGGCTCGAACGCCGCCTCACCGGCACCAAGGAAGGCTGCGCCGAGGGCGATTGCGGCGCCTGCACCGTGCTCGTCGGCCGCCTGCATGAGGGCGCGCTGCGCTACGAGGCAGTCAACGCCTGCATCCGCTTCACCGCCTCGCTCGACGGCTGCCACGTGGTGACCATCGAGCATCTCTCGGGCCCGGACGGCGCGCTGCACCCGGTGCAGCGGGCGATGGTCGAGCATCACGGCGCGCAATGCGGCTTCTGCACGCCGGGCATCGTCATGTCGCTCTATGCGCTCTGGATGCAGGTCCCGCAGCCGACCGAGGCGCAGGTCGAGACCGCACTGCAGGGCAACCTCTGCCGCTGCACCGGCTACGCGCCGATCATCCGCGCCGCCGTGGCGGTGAGCGACTACGGCACGCCCGAAGCGGACCATCTTGTGCAGGAGCGGGCGCGGGTGACGGTGGCGCTCGAGGCGCTGAAGGACGGGCGCCGCGTCGAGACCGGACCCGAGGACAACCGCGCCATCCTGCCCGCCGATCTCGATGACTTTGCCGCCGCCTATGCCGAGCATCCGCAGGCCACGGTGATCGCCGGTTCGACCGATGTCGGCCTCTGGGTGACCAAGTTCCTGCGCCCGATCTCGCCCGCGATCTTCATCGCGCATCTCCCCGAGTTGAAAGCAGTCGAGGTCGGCGACGGTGCGATCACCCTCGGCGCCGGTGTCAGCTATTCCGATCTGCAGCCGCTGATCGCCGCACACCTGCCGCATCTCGCGGAGTACTGGGACCGTATTGCCGGCTGGCAGGTGCGCAACATGGGCACGATCGGCGGCAACATCGCCAATGGCTCGCCCATCGGCGACACGCCCCCGGTGCTGATCGCCCTCGGCGCCGAGATCACCCTGCGCCACGGTGCCGCCCGCCGGAGCCTGCCGCTGGAAGACTTCTTCATCGATTACGGCAAGCAGGACCGCAGCCCCGGCGAGTTCGTCGAGAGCATCCGCATCCCCCTGCCCTCGGACGCAAGCCGCTGCGGCGCCTACAAGATCTCCAAGCGCCGCGACGAGGACATCTCTGCCGTCGCCGCCGGGATCAGCGTCACTGTCGAAGGCGGCGTGATCCGCGATGCCCGCATCGCGCTTGGCGGCATGGCGGCCACGCCGAAGCGCGCCGCCAAGGCCGAGGCCGCGCTGCTGGGCCAGCCGTGGAGCGAGGCCAGCTTTGCCGCCGCCGCCCGCGCCATGGCCGAGGATTTCGCCCCGCTCAGCGACTGGCGGGCCAGCGCCGACTACCGGATGCGCGTCGCCCAGAACCTGCTGCGGCGGTTCTTTCTCGAACAGAATGGCCAGCCCGTCCGCCTGAGCGCCTGAGGGAGGAGAGAGACATGAAACACCAGCCCAACATCCGCGGCGCGGTCCACGAGGATCGCCAGCACGACAGCGCGATCAAGCACGTGCGCGGCCTTGCTGAATACACCGACGACATCGCCGAACCAATCGGGACGCTGCACGCCTATCTCGGTGTGTCCTCGGTGGCCCATGCCACGCTGAAGGAGCTCGACCTTTCCGCCGTCCGCGCTGCCCCTGGGGTCGTCGATGTACTCACCGCCGCCGACATTCCCGGTCACAACGACATCAGCCCCACCGGGCGCGGCGATGAGCCGGTCTTCCCCACGGAAAAGATCGAGTTTCACGGCCAGCCGCTCTTTGCCGTGATCGCCGAGACCCGCGACGCCGCCCGCCGGGCCGCCGCACTCGTCAAGGTCGAGGCCGAGGTGCTGCCGCATGCGCTGGACCCGATCGCGGCGCAGGAGGCGGGCTATCCGCTGATCACCGACCCGCTGAAGCTGGAGCGCGGCGAGGTCGAGACCGCGATGGCCTCGGCGCCGCACCGGCTGCAGGGGCGGCTTTCGGTTGGCGGGCAGGATCACATGTACCTCGAGGGGCAGATCGCCTTTGCCCTGCCGGGCGAGGACGAGGACGTCATCGTGCATTGCTCGACGCAGCACCCAAGCGAAGCGCAGCACATGGTGGCGCATGTCCTCGGCGTGCCCTCGAACGCCGTGGTGGTCAACGTGCGGCGCATGGGCGGCGGCTTCGGCGGCAAGGAAAGCCAGATGAACCTCTTCGCCGTGGTCGCCGCGATGGCCGCCAAGCGGCTGAACCGCCCGGTGAAGATCCGCCCCGACCGCGATCAGGACATGACGGCCACGGGCAAGCGCCACGACTTCGTCATCGACTACGACGTGGGTTTCGATGGCGCGGGACGCATCCGCGCGGTGGACGGCAATTTTGCCGCGCGCTGCGGCTGGTCTTCGGACCTTTCCGGTCCGGTCACCGATCGCGCGCTCTTTCACGCCGACAACGCCTACTTCTACCCGCACGTCCGGCTGCAGAGCCGCCCGATGAAGACCAATACCGTCTCGAACACCGCCTTCCGCGGCTTCGGCGGGCCGCAAGGCGTGGTCGCCGCCGAGCGGATGATCGAGGAGATCGCCTTTGCGCTCGGCAAGGATCCTTTGGAGGTGCGCAAGGCGAACTTCTACGGCGACGCCCATGACGGGCGGAACCTGACGCCCTACCACCAGGAGGTCACCGACAACATCATCGGACGCCTGGTCTCGGAACTGGAGGAGAGCTGCGACTACCAGCAGCGCCGCCGTGACATCCTCGCGTTCAACGCGGAGGGCGGTGTGCTGCGCAAGGGGATCGCGCTGACCCCGGTGAAGTTCGGCATCTCCTTCACCGCGACCCACTACAATCAGGCGGGCGCGCTGATCCACGTCTATTCGGACGGCTCGATCCACCTCAACCACGGCGGCACCGAGATGGGTCAGGGGCTCAACACCAAGGTGGCGCAGGTGGTGGCCGACGCCTTCCAGGTGGATTTTGAGCGCATCAAGATCACCCGCACCACCACCGAGAAAGTGCCCAACACCTCCGCCACCGCCGCCTCGTCGGGCTCGGACCTCAACGGCATGGCGGCGCTCGACGCCGCCGATCAGATCAAGGCACGGCTGGTCGAGTTTGCTGCCGGGCACTGGGGCGTGAGGCCCGAAGAGGTGCGCTTCGTGCCGGGGCATGTGCAGGTGGGCACGCAGCTTCTGCCGTGGGAGCAGGTCATCAAGGCCGCCTATATGGCCCGCGTTCACCTCTCGGCGGCGGGCTTCTACAAGACACCGGACATCCACTGGGACCGCGCCGCGGGCAAGGGGCGGCCCTTCTACTACTTCGCCTATGGCGCCTCCTGCTCGGAGGTCACCATCGACACGCTGACCGGCGAGTACCGGGTGGAGCGCACCGACATCCTGCATGACGTGGGGCGCTCGCTGAACCCGGTGCTCGACCGCGGGCAGGTCGAGGGGGCCTTTGTGCAGGGCATGGGCTGGCTGACCACCGAGGAGCTGTGGTGGGACGACAAGGGCGCGCTGCGCACCCATGCGCCCTCGACCTACAAGATCCCGCTCGCCTCGGACCGGCCGCGCGTCTTCAACGTGAACCTCGCCGAATGGTCGCAGAACCGCGAGCGCACCATCAAGCGCAGCAAGGCCGTGGGCGAGCCGCCCTTCATGCTGGGCATCTCGGTCTTCGAGGCGCTGTCGATGGCGGTCGCCAGCGTCGCGGACTACCGCGAATGCCCACGCCTCGACGCCCCCGCCACGCCCGAGCGCGTGCTGATGGCGGTCGAGCGGCTGGCAGGGCGGTCATGAGCACGCTCGACGCCTTCCTGAGCGCGCCCGGGCCCATTGCCCGCGTGCGGCTGAGCCGGGTGCGCGGCTCCTCGCCGCGCGAAGCGGGCTGCGAGATGTATGTCTCGGACGTTGCCCGCCACGGCACCATCGGTGGTGGCCAGCTCGAACACCGGGCCATCGCCGCGGCGCGGGCGCTGCTGGCGCGCGGAGATCTGGCAGCGACGCTGGACGTGCCGCTCGGGCCGGAGATCGGGCAATGCTGCGGCGGGCGGGTCGAGGTCTCGCTCACCCGCATGGGCACAACCGACCGGCATTCGGCGCGGGCACGGGCGGCAGAGGAGGCCGCCGCTCTGCCGATGGTGCAGGTCCACGGCGCGGGTCATGTGGGCCGTGCGCTGGCGGATCTGCTGCAGCACCTGCCGGTGCGCTGCGTTCTGATCGACAGCCGTGCCGACGAACTGGCGCTGAGCGCCGCGCGGGTCGAGACGCGCCTTACCCCTCTGCCCGAGCTTGAGATCGCCATGGCCCCGCCGGGCAGCGCCTTCATCGTGCTGACCCATGACCATGCGCTCGACTTTCTCTGCGCCTCGGCGGCACTGCAGCGAGCGGACGCGCGCTACGTCGGGCTAATCGGCTCGGCCACCAAGCGCGAGAAGTTCCGCCGCTTCGCGCGGGATGAGTGCGACGGGCTGGAGACCCACGCGCTCACCTGCCCGATCGGCGCGCAGGGCAGCCGCGACAAACGCCCCGAGGTGATCGCCGCCTTCGTGGTGGCCGAGGTGCTCACCGCCCTCACCAGCCAGCGCGGCGCGGCGCAGCCTGTGGCTTTCGCCGCCGAGTAACCCCCGCGTCCGCCCGAAGAGGAGCGGGCGGCGCGGGACAACCGCAAGTAACCCGAGGAGATCCCACATGCGGGAAGGGAGTTACACCTACAAGCTGTTCTCACGCAGCGATTTCAGTGCCTTCTGGGCGCTGTTCACCGACAATCTGATCAACCTGATGGTGCTGGCGGGCGTCTGCCAGTTCGTCTTTGGCATGCCGTCCGAGATCGTCTATGGCCGCATCCTGCCCGGCGCGGCGGTGGCGATCCTGTCGGGCGTCGCGGCCTATGTCGTGCTGGCGAAACGTGCCGCCGCGCGGCATGGGCGCGATGTCACGGCACTGCCCTACGGTATCTCGACGCCGGTGATGTTCGTCTATCTCTTCGGGGTCATCGGCCCGATCTACTGGGCTACGAACGATCCGATGCTGGCGTGGCAGGTCGGCATCGGCGCGGGCTTCATGGGCGGCATCGTCGCCGCGCTCGGGGCCATCGTCGGACCTTGGCTGAAGCGGGTCACGCCGCGCGCCGGGATGCTCGGCACGCTCTGCGGCATCGCGCTTGTGTTCATCGGCACCGTACCTCTGGCGACGATCTTCGAGCAGCCCTACGTCGGCTTCGCCTCGATGATCATCATCCTCTGGGGGCTCGTCGGACGCTTCCGCCTGCCGTTCAATATCCCTGCGGGTCTCCTGGCGCTGATCGTCGGCACCGCCGTGGCCTTCAGCATCGGCGAAGCACGGATCAGCGTCGAGGGCACCGGCTTCTACCCGCCGCTTCCCTATGTGGGTGATCTGATCGCGGGCATCCAGCACCTCTTTGCCAACCCCGAGCTTTTCCTCGTGCTGGTGCCGGTACAGATCTACAACTTCATCGAGACGATGAACAACGTCGAGAGCGCCGAAAGCGCCGGGGATCACTACCCGGTCGGCGTGTGTCAGATCACCGACGGGCTCGGCACGATGATCGGCGCGGTCTTCGGCTCGCCCTTCCCCACCACCGCCTATATCGGCCATCCGGCCTACAAGCGCATGGGCGCGCATGCGGGCTACATCATCGGTGTCGGGCTGGTGATCCCGCTGGCCGCCTTCCTCGGGCTTCTCGCGTTCCTCAACAACCTGATCCCCGAGGCCGCCGCCGCTCCGGTTCTGGTCTTCGTGGCGCTGAGCCTGATCACCAACACCGCCCATTGCGTGAAACCTTCACACATGGCTGCCGTCACCATCGCAATGATGCCGCATGTGTCATCCTTCCTGATGATCAAATGGGGCGCGCTGATGGGCGCGCTGCGGGCGACCGGTGTGGAAGGCCTGCCGCAGCTTGGCGACGAAGCGCTGACGGCGGCCCTGCTGCAGCAGGGCGCGCATTTCGCCGGGCATCTCTCGCTCAGCCAGGGCGCGATCCTGACCGGGCTCATCTGGGGCGCCATCGTCGCCAGCGTGATTGACGGGCGGTTCCGCAACGCGGGCGGCTTCGCGCTCGCCGCCGCGCTGATGTCGCTGGTGGGGATCATCCACGGTGCCAGCCTGCACTGGCCTGCGCTCGGCCCGGTGTCGACCGGTTACCTGATCGCCGCCGCCTTCCTCTACATCTACCCGCTCTTCCACCGCGAGGGCGCGACGCAAAACGACAACGTGGTGCTCGACGAGCCGCCTGCCGCGCCCGCGGAGTGATCCGGGCAGAGGCATCCCGAGCCCACCGGCGCGGGCCGCACCCCGGCCCGCGCCGCCATTCTTCCTCCCCAAGCCTGCCGAAAGGTACCCCCCATGAAGACCGACCAAGTGCTCCTGCGCGGGCGCATCCTCAGTTTCACCGCCGAACCGCAGAGCCCCGAGGACCACGCCGCCTACAGCTACATCGACGACGGCGCGATCCTGGTCGGCGGCGGGCTGATCCGCGCCACGGGCAGCTACGACCAGCTGTCCCGGCAGGCGCCCGCGGTGCCGGTGGTGGACCATCGCCCGCACCTGCTGATGCCCGGCTTCATCGACACGCATATCCACTACCCGCAGGTGCAGGTCATCGCCTCCTGGGGGGCGCAGCTGCTGGACTGGCTGAACAGCTACACCTTCCCCGAAGAGACCCGCTTTGCCGACGCAACCCATGCCGAGGCCATGGCCGAGTGGCTGATGGGCCAGCTTTGCGCGCATGGCACCACAACCGCGGTCGCCTACGCCTCGGTCCACGAAGCTTCGGCCGAGGCGTTCTTCACTGCAGCCGCGCGTCGCGACATGCGTATGATCACGGGCAAGGTGATGATGGACCGGAACGCGCCCGAGGCGCTGCGCGACACGCCGCAATCGGGCTATGACGCGACCAAGCGGCTGATCGCCCGCTGGCATGGCAAGGGTCGCGCCAGCTATGCCATCACCCCGCGTTTCGCCATCACCTCCAGCCCAGAGCAGATGGAGATGGCCGGCGCGCTCGCCGCCGAGCACCCCGAGTGCTACGTGCAGACCCACCTTTCCGAGAACCGTGACGAGATTGCCTATACGCTGAGCCTCTACCCCGACGCGCCCGACTACCTCGGCGTCTACGAGCGCTACGGGCTGCTCGGGCCCAAGGCGCTGCTCGGCCATTCCATCCATCTCGAACCGCGCGAGATCGACCTGCTGGCCGAGACCGGGTCGCGGCCAGTGTTCTGCCCGACCTCGAACCTCTTCCTCGGCAGCGGGCTCTTCGACGACGCCGGGCTGCGGGCGCGGGGGATTTGCAATGCCATCGCCACCGACGTCGGCGCGGGCACCAGCTACTCGATGCTGCAAACGCTGAACGAAGCCTACAAGGTGCTGCAATTACAGGGCCAGAAGCTGCACCCGCTCAACGCCTTCCACTGGATCACCCGCGGGAACGCCGTGGCGCTGGGGCTGGAGGACAAGATCGGCACGCTGGAGCCGGGGACCGAGGCGGACATCGTGGTGCTCGCTTCCGCGGCCACCGAGCCCATGGCGCTGCGGATGCAGCGGACCGGAACGCTGAGCGAAGAACTCTTCGTGCTGCAGATGCTCGGCGATGACCGCGCCGTGGCCGAAACCTATGTGGCGGGTGTGCCGCAAAAGCACGGAAGGCGCGCGGCACAGGTGCCGGAGTTGAAGCTGGCCTGACGCGACTGCCCTGACGCGACTGCCCTGCCCCGGCTGCCCTGTCCCGTGGGCGACACCGTTGCGGTCAGTCTTTCCATGAATGCCGAAAGACTGAGCGCGATTATACCGAAATCCAAGAAAGTGTTTTCGGCTCTCGCCCTGTCGCACCCGGCGCGACCGCTGCCCATACTCACCACAAAGACCTCTCCGACCGGAACCAGAAATGACCACCAATTACTACGCCCCCACCGGCGGCCACCCGCCGCAGACCCAGCTGCTGACCGACCGCGCGGTGTTCACCGACGCCTACGCCGTCATCCCCAAGGGCACGATGCGCGACATCGTCACCAGCTTCCTGCCGTTCTGGGAGGGCACCCGCCTCTGGGTGCTCTCGCGCCCGCTCAGCGGTTTTGCCGAGACCTTCTCGCAATATATCATGGAAGTGCAGCCGGGCGGCGGCTCCGACCATCCCGAAACCGACGCGGGCGCCGAGGGCGTGCTCTTCGTCGTGGAGGGCGAGGCCACGCTCACCGTCGAGGGCGAGACCCACGTGCTGCGCGAGGGCGGCTATGCCTTCCTGCCGCCCGCCACGCTCTGGACCCTGCGGAACAAGGGTGACGAGACCCTGCGCTTCCACTGGATCCGCAAGGCCTACGAGGCCGTGCCCGGCCTGCCCCACCCCGAGGTGATCATCGCCAACGAGCAGGACATCGCGCCCACCCCGATGGCCGGCACCGACGGCAAATGGGCGACCACCCGTTTCGTCGACCCCAGCGACCTGCGTCACGACATGCATGTCACCGTGGTCACCTTCGAGCCCGGCGCGGTGATCCCCTTCGCCGAGACCCATGTGATGGAGCACGGGCTCTACGTGCTGGAGGGCAAGGCGGTCTACCGGCTCAATCAGGACTGGGTCGAGGTCGAGGCCGGGGACTACATGTGGCTCCGCGCCTTCTGCCCGCAGGCCTGCTATGCGGGCGGTCCGGGGCGCTTCCGCTACCTGCTCTACAAGGACGTGAACCGGCACATGGCGCTGCGTCCCTCCGGCGCGACGCAGCCCATGCCCGCCCCGAGAAAAGTCACCGTACCGGCGGGGTAACCCCGCCAATCGCCGCCGTGAGTTCCCGAGCCGCGCGCATCACCGCGCGGCTCGTTGTGTCTGTAAGGTCCTCTCGCATCCGGATCGTCGGGCCGGACACGGAAATCCCCGCCACCGCTTCGCCCGAGGCATCGAAGACCGCCGCCGCGATGCAGCGCATCCCAAGGGTCTTTTCCTCGGCATCAATGGAATAGCCCCGCGCACGGATCGCCGACAGATCGGCGCGCAACGCCTCCGGCTCGGCCAGCGTGTGCGCGGTGAACCGCTCCATCTTCCGCGCCAGCAGCTTCTCCAAACGCTCCCCCGCCATCTCGGCCAGCAGCGCCTTGCCGATGCCCGAAGCATGCAGCGGCGACAACGTGCCCGGCGGGAAGAAGGCGCGGATGCTCTCATGCGTCTCGACCTGACTGACAAACAGCACCGACGCCTCGCGCACGATGCCGAGGTTTGCTGTCTCGCCCGTCTCTTCCATCAGCCCGCGCAGGACCGGTCGCGCCCGCTCGACCAGGCTGGTGCGGCGCAGAAAGCGCGCGCCGATGACGAAGGCCTGTGGGCCGATGTGCCAAAGCTGCTCGGCGGAGTCGAACTCGACCAGCCGCCGCCCCTCGAGGGTGACCAGAATGCGGTAGACCGTCGCCGGGGACTGCTTCAGATCGCCCGCCAATTCCGAGAGGGTCAGGCCGGGATGGGCGCTCAGATAATCCAGCACCTCCATCGCCCGGTCGAGCGATTTGATCGTGTTCTGCGCGCTGTTGTCCTCCCAACCGCGCGGCCTGCCGCGGGCGCGGCGGGGGCTGGTCTCGGCATCTTTCGGAGAATCCATCAAATCTCTTTCATTCTACTTGAAAGCCGAATTCACGATATGAAAAAATCAAGCAACTGACAACGTTTGATATTCTCGATCAATGCGTTTTTGAAAAACGATTTCAAAAAAATTTCCTCGCATAGATAGCCCGTCTACGGTGGCTTTCAGCGACCAGAGGAGGTGGCCATGAGCTTTCAGAATCCCGTTTTCATCCCGGGCCCGACCAACATCCCCGAGAGCCTGCGCAAGGCCTGCGACATGCCGACGATCGACCATCGCTCGCCGCTGTTCGGGCAGATCCTGCACCCGGCGCGCGAGGGCGTGCGCCACGTGCTGAAGAGCGCCAGCGCCGAGGTCTTCATCTTTCCCTCGACCGGCACCGGCGGCTGGGAGACGGCGCTGACCAACACGCTCTCGCCCGGCGACACCGTGCTGGCGGCGCGCAACGGCATGTTCAGCCACCGCTGGATCGACATGTGCCAGCGCCATGGGCTGACCGTCGAAGTTGTGGAGACCCCGTGGGGCGAAGGCCTGCCCGCGCAGCGTTACGCCGAGGTCCTCGCCGCCGACAAAGGCCGCCGCATCAAGGCCGTGCTCGCCACCCACAACGAGACCGCCACCGGCGTGCGCTCGGATATCGCCGCCGTGCGCCGCGCGCTCGACGACGCGGACCACCCGGCGCTGCTTTTTGTCGATGGCGTCAGCTCGATTGCCTCGATGGATTTCCGGTTCGACGACTGGGGCGTCGACTGCGCCGTCACCGGCTCGCAGAAGGGCTTCATGCTGCCGCCGGGTCTCGCCATCGTCGGTTTCAGCGAAAAGGCCATGGCAGCCACGAAAACCGCGAAATTGCCGCGCACCTTCTTCGACGTGACCGACATGGCCAAGGGCTATGCCAACAACGCCTATCCCTACACACCCGCCGTCGGCCTGCTGAACGGGCTGAACGAGTCCTGCCGGATGCTGCTGGACGAGGGGCTGGAGAATGTCTTCGCCCGTCATCACCGCATTGCCGAGGGGGTGCGCGCCGCGGTGCGCGCCTGGGGGCTGGAGCTTTGCGCCGCCACGCCCGAGGTTTACTCGGACACGGTCAGCGCGATCCGCACGCCGGAAGGATGCAACGCCACCGACATCGTCAGCCACGCGGCGCAGACCTACGGCGTCGCCTTCGGCACCGGGCTCGGCGAGGTTGCCGGAAAAGTGTTCCGCATAGGGCACCTGGGCAGTCTCACCGACGTCATGACCCTCTCCGGCGTTGCCTGCGCCGAGATGTGCATGAAGGATCTCGGGCTCGACATCGCGCTCGGCTCGGGCGTCGCAGCGGCGCAGGACTTCTACCGCGCCAACCCCGCGCTCGCCCGGAAGGAGGCTGCGTGATGAAGGATATTGCGCTGAACATCCCCACCTATGACCACATGCTGGCGGCCCACGCCCGCATCGCGCCGCACATCCATCGCACCCCGGTGCTGACCTCGTCCTTCCTGAACGAACTCACCGGCGCGCAGCTGTTCTTCAAGTGCGAGAACTTCCAGAAGGCCGGGGCCTTCAAGGTGCGCGGCGCCTCGAACGCCGTCTTCGGCCTCACCGATGCCGAGGCGGCTCGGGGCGTCTGCACGCATAGTTCCGGCAACCATGCGCTGTCGCTGAGCTACGCCGCCGGGCGGCGCGGCATCCCCTGCCACGTGGTCATGCCGCGCACCGCGCCGCAGGCCAAGAAGGACGCGGTGCGCGGCTACGGCGGCATTATCACAGAATGCGAGCCCTCTACCTCGTCCCGCGAGGCGGTCTTTGCCGAGGTGCAGGCGGCCACGGGCGGCGATTTCGTCCATCCCTACAACGATCCCCGCGTCATCGCTGGGCAAGGCACCTGCTCGCGCGAGTTCATGGAACAGACGGACGGGCTCGACATGGTGGTCGCACCGATCGGCGGCGGCGGGATGATCTCGGGCACCTGCCTGACGCTCTCCACGCTCGCCCCCGAATGCCAGGTCATCGCCGCCGAGCCCGAACAGGCCGACGACGCCTACCGCAGCTTCAAGGCCGGGCACATCATCGCCGACGACGCTCCCGAGACCGTGGCCGACGGGCTGAAGGTGCCGCTCAAGGATCTCACCTGGCATTTCGTCTCGAGCCACGTGAGCGACATCCTCACCGCCTCCGAAGAGGAGATCATCGAGGCAATGAAGCTGATCTGGAAGCGCATGAAGATCGTGATGGAGCCCAGCAGCGCGGTACCGCTTGCCACCATCCTCAAGAACCGCGACCGTTTCGCCGGAAAGCGCGTCGGTCTCATCACCACCGGCGGCAATGTCGATCTCGACCGCCTGCCCTGGACGCAAGGAGCCTGAGCCATGAACGCACCCATGACTTTCGACCAACTCGAGGTCGGCTATGACGTGCCGGCGCTGCCCGGCATGGACGCGTCGGACATCCAGACGCCCTGCCTCGTGCTCGATCTCGATGCGCTCGAGCGCAACATCCGCAAGATGGGCGACTACGCCCGCGCCCACAACATGCGCCACCGCGTGCACGGCAAGATGCACAAGTCGGTGGACGTGGCGAAGCTGCAGATGCGGCTCGGCGGGGCCATCGGCGTTTGTTGCCAGAAGGTGTCTGAGGCCGAGGTCTTCGTGCGCGGCGGCATCAAGGACGTTCTCGTCTCGAACCAGGTGCGCGACGCGCGCAAGATCGACCGGCTGGCGCGGTTGCCGAAGCTGGGCGCAAAGATCATTGTCTGCGTCGATGACCTCGCCAACGTGGCCGAGCTGTCGGAGGCCGCGCAGCGTCACCGCACCACGCTCGAATGCTTTGTCGAGATCGACTGCGGTGCGGGCCGTTGCGGCGTGACCACCGCCGAAGCGGTGGTGCAGATCGCGCAGGCCATCGAGGCCGCCGAGGGGCTCAAGTTCACCGGCATCCAAGCCTATCAGGGCGCGATGCAGCACCTCGACAGCTACGAGGCACGGCGCGAGAAACTGGCCGTCGCCATCGCTCAGGTCGAAGAGGCCGTGGCGGCGCTGGAAGCGGTGGGTCTGAAACCCGAGCTGGTCTCGGGCGGCGGCACCGGCAGCTATTATTTCGAGAGCAACTCCGGCGTCTACAACGAGCTCCAGTGCGGATCCTATGCCTTCATGGATGCCGACTACGGCCGCATCCGCGACAAGGATGGCAACCGCATCGACAACGGCGAGTGGGAGAATGCCTTCTTCATTCTCACGCAGGTGATGAGCCACGCCAAATCCGACAAGGCGATCTGCGACGCAGGCCTCAAGGCCCAGTCGGTCGACAGCGGTCTGCCGGTGATCTACGGGCGCACCGACGTGGAATACGTCAAATGTTCCGACGAGCACGGCGTGATCGCGGATCCGAACGGCGTGCTGAAGGTCGGCGAGAAGCTGAAGCTGGTGCCCGGCCACTGCGATCCCACCGCCAACGTCCACGACTGGTATGTTGGCGTTCGCGGCGGCAAGGTCGAGACGCTCTGGCCGGTCTCCGCGCGCGGCAAGGCCTACTGATCCTTCCCTGTTTTCCGTTGCCCCTGCCCGGTCCGACCTTCCGGGCAAGCCTCGCCCGCGCGCTCCTCTGTCCCTGCGCGCGGGCGTTTTTTCTTTGAAAGGAGAGTTCCGATGCTCATCGTTCCCGAACGCGAGATCGCCGACCTGATGACCCGCGAGGCCGCCTTTGCCGCGGTCGAGAAGGTGTTTGCCGCCATGGCCGCGGGCGACGCCTACAATTTCCCCGTCGTGCGCGAAGCGATCGGCCATGAAGACGCGCTCTACGGCTTCAAGGGCGGGTTCGACCGCTCCGGTCTGACGCTGGGGCTAAAGGCCGGGGGCTATTGGCCGAACAACCTGGAAAAGCGCGGGATCATCAACCACCAGTCGACGGTGTTCCTGTTCGACCCCGACACCGGCAAGGCCAGGGCGATGGTTGGCGGCAACCTGCTGACCGCACTGCGCACCGCCGCCGCCTCGTCGGTCTCGATCCGGCACCTTGCCCGCGAGGACGCGCGGGTGATCGGCATGGTCGGCGCGGGTCACCAGGCCACCTTCCAATTGCGCGCCGCGCTCGAGCAGCGCGACTTCGACAAGGTGATCGGCTGGAACCTGCACCCCGAAATGCTGCCCAACCTCGAGAAGGTGGCGGCCGAGGCTGGTGTGCCCTTCGAGGCGGTGGACCTGAGCGGCATGCGTGAGGCCGACGTGATCATCTCGATCACCTCCTCCTTCGATGCGATCCTCATGGCCGAGCATGTCTCGCCCGGCTGCCACATTGCCTGCATGGGCACCGACACAAAGGGCAAGCAGGAAGTCTCCCCGGCGCTGCTGGCCAAGGCCACGGTGTTCACCGACGAAGTGGCGCAATCGGTCTCGATCGGCGAGGCGCAGCACGCGGTGGCGCAGGGGCTGATCGCCGAGGGCGACATCACCCAGCTTGGCGCGGTGATCAATGGCGCGCATCCGGGGCGCCGATCGGCCGAGGAAATCACCCTCTTCGACGGCACCGGCGTGGGCCTGCAGGACCTAGCGGTTGCCGCGGCGGTGGTCGATCTGGCGGTCGAGAAGGGCATCGCAATCGAGGTCGATTTCTGACGCGCGCGCTTAATTGTTGACGCCAAGGGCGGAGGTGAAAGCCTCCGCCCTTTCTCTTTGACCAGCCAATAGGTACAACGCGCGCCGGATGAGCGCCTGCCCGTGGGCGGGCGCTCCGCTCCATGAGGTCATCGCTTTATCTTGAGCCGGGTCCGGACACCCCAATCCCAACGCAAGGATGACAAAGCGCCAGCCCGCCGGGGCGGCGTCGTCCATAGGGCTCGAACCGATGGCGCTACGATGAGCAGCCGCGCGCCCGGCGGCCCTCGGTCTTGTTTCCGGGCCAGGTGCGCGCCGTTCACCGGCCAGAAGCGCAGAGCCAATCATCCACAAGGCCATCAATGCAAGCGGCGCGCCCCCGAAGGGACGCGCCGCAGCTTCCACCAAGGGTCGATCGGGTCAGACCCTCTCGCCGCGCGGCTCCTCTCCGCGATGGCCGGCCATGCCGCCCGAGACCTCTTCGGTGGATTCCTCGGCCAGTTCCTCCGGCAGCACGAGGTTGAGCACGATGGCGATCAGTGCCGCGGGCAGGATCCCCGAGGCCCCGAGGATGCGCAGCGTGTCGGGCAGGTGCTGCAGCGCATTGGGGGCGCCCGGCGCCACGTTCAGCACCTCGAGCTGCAGCCCCAGACCGATGGACAGCGCGACGGCGAAGATCACCATGTTGCGGCGCGTCCAGTCCACATCGGACAGCATCGAGATGCCAGAGGCCACGACCATGCCGAACATCACGATGACGCCGCCGCCCAGCACCTCGATCGGCACGGTGCGGATCACCCCGCCGACCTTGGGCACCAGCCCGCAGACGATCAGGAAGATCGCGCCGATGGTCACCACGTGGCGGCTCATCACGCCGGTCATTGCGATCAGCCCGACGTTCTGGCTGAACGAGGTGTTGGGAAAGCCGCCGAAGATGCCCGCGATGGCCGTGCCAACGCCATCGGCATAGGTGGCCCCGGCGATCTCGCGATCGGTGGCCTCGCGGCCCGCGCCGCCCTTGGTGATGCCCGAAACGTCGCCGACCGTCTCGACCGCCGAGACGAAGGCCATCAGGCAGAAGCCGATGATCGAGGCCACCGAGAACTCGATCCCGTAGCGGAACGGCTGCGGCAGCGAGAAGGCGGCGGCGTTCTGCCAGGAGGCGGTGATCGCGTCGACCGAGAGCAGCCCGGCGAAGATCGCGTAGGCGTAGCCGACGAGAATGCCGACCAGCACCGCCGAGATGCTCAGCATGCCGCGTGCGAAGAACTTCAGCCCCAGCGTCACCGCCAGAACCACCAGCGCCGCCGACCAGCTCAGCCAGGAGCCGTAGCTCTCGGCACCGCTGGCCTTGGCCGGCACGCCGCCGGCCGCGTATTCGATGCCCACCTTGACCAGCGCAAGGCCGATCATCGTCACCACGAGGCCGGTGACCAGCGGCGGCAGGGCAAAGCGGATGCGCCCGATCACCGTGCCGAGCAGCGCGTGGAAGAGGCCGCCCACCACGACGCCGCCGAACATGGCGGCGAGACCGTCCACGCCCTTGCCCGCGACCAGCGGGATCATGATCGGAATGAAGGCAAAAGACGTGCCCTGCACGATCGGCAGCGCCGCCCCGACGGGGCCGACGGTGATCGTCTGCAGAAGCGTCGCGACGCCGGCGAACAGCAGCGACATCTGGATGAGGTAGAGCAGCTCCGGGAAATCCGGGCTGTTCGAGCCGAAACCGAAGCCCGCCGCGCCGGCGACGATGATCGCCGGCGTCACGTTCGAGACGAACATCGCAAGCACGTGCTGGATGCCGAGCGGGATCGCCGTCTGCAGGGCGGGGGTGAAATTGGGATCGCGCAATTGCTCGGGCGTTCCGATACGGGTGTCGGTCATGTCTGGGTCAGCTCCCTGTTGAGGCGCAGGGCCGGTCTTGCTGCCGGCGTCCTCACGCGGTGGCGTGAACGAGGTAGGGCTCTTCGAACCAATGCTCCTCGAGGTTGGGCCCCGCGCCGATCCGGTCGATCACGGCAAAGAGCCCGGGCGCGTAGAGCGGGGTCAGCACCCCGTGCCACGTGCCGCGATGAAAGTTGATGCCCTGCCCCGCGCGGGTCAGGAAGGCGCGGGGCGTGCCGGGGCGGCCGCCTTCATCCGCGGCGACCACCACCAGAAACGGGTCATGGCTCATCGGCACGAAGGCCTGGCTGCCCTGCGGATGCCGCTCGACCATCTCGAGCCGCAGCGGCAGGCTGCGCGGCTCGGCCTTGAACAGGCTGATCCCGGCGCGGCCGTCGAGAACGTCGAGCGTGGCGAGGTCGTGGAAACGTCCGCACAGCCCCTGGTTGATGATCCGGTCGGGCGCGCCTCCGGCCTCCAGCACCTCGCCATAGGGGGCGAAGGCTCCGGCGGTCAGCGGCGCGGCGTCGATCCGGCTCATGCGCCCAGCTTGTCCAGCAGGCGCAGCTCGGCGATGCGTTCGACCTGACGGCAGGCCTCGGCAAACTCGGTGGGACGGTCGTTCTCGATCCGGCGTCGGAAGGCCGCCATGATCGAGGCCTTGTCGTTGTCGCGCACGGCGATGATGAAGGGGAAGCCGAATTTCTCGGTATAGGCCGCGTTCAACTCGGTGAAGGCGGCGCGCTCGGCGTCGGTCAGCGCATCCAGCCCCGCGCCCGCCTGCTCGGCGGTCGACTCCGCCGTCAGCCGCCTCGCCTGCGCAAGCTTGCCCGCGAGGTCTGGGTGGGCCATCAGGACCGAAAGCCGCTTTTCGTCGGAAGCGGCGCGGAACACCCGCGCCAGCGCCGAATGAACGCCGCGGGCGGTGTCATGGGTCTCTCCCAGTTCGAGCGCATGCGCGCCCTCGGCGATCCACGGGCTGTGCTCGAAGACGCCGCCAAAGGCTTCTATGAAGCTGCCACGGTCCATCTCGGACGGCCGCGGACCTGTCGGCGCGGGGTGCTCCGCTGCCCAGTGATCGGCGATCTGCGCACGGGTGGCGAACCAGACCCCCTCGTGGGCGGCCATATGCGCCAGCACCCGCTTCAGCGCCGCAACCCGCCCCGGGCGACCGACCAGGCGGCAATGCAGCCCGATCGACAGCATCTTCGGAGCCCCCGCCACGCCCTCTTCGTAGAGCGTATCGAAACTGTCGCGCAGGTAGCTCTCGAACTGGTCGCCGGAGTTGAATCCCTGCGGCGACGCGAAGCGCATGTCATTGGCGTCGAGCGTGTAGGGCACGATCAGCTGGTCCTTGCCCGCGATCCGGCTCCAATAAGGCAGATCGTCGGCGTAGCTGTCGGCGATATAGGCGAAATCTCCCTCCTCGGCCGCCAGTTGCACGGTGTTCATCGAGCAGCGCCCGGTGTACCAGCCGCGCGGCGGCGCGCCGGTGACAAGGGTGTGCAGGCGGATCGCCTCGCGGATCTGCGCACGCTCCTCTGCCTCGGGCATGTCCTTGTGCTCGACCCACTTCAGCCCGTGCGAGGCGATCTCCCACCCGGCACGTTGCATCGCCGCGACCTGCTCGGGGGCGCGGGCCAGCGCGGTGGCGACGCCGTAGACCGTGACGGGGATCCCTTTCAGCAGCCGGTGCAGCCGCCAGAAGCCGGCGCGGGCGCCGTATTCGTAGATCGACTCCATGTTCCAGTGGCGCTGGCCGGGCCACTGCGCCGCCCCGACGATTTCCGACAGAAAGGCCTCGGAGGCGGCATCGCCGTGCAGGATGTTGTTCTCGCCACCCTCTTCGTAGTTGAGGACGATCTGCACCGCGATCTTCGCGCCGTTCGGCCAGTTGGCGGCGGGCGGGGTCTCGCCGTATCCGGTCATGTCACGGGGGTAGCGGCGGGCGGTGATCGGGCTGTGCAGCGTCATGGGGGACGGGCTCCTTCGGTGTTGCCTCCGGGTCATCCCCCACGTGTAATCCGGATAATGCCGGATGATTTTCAATTTCTGTTTGAAGCTGCCTCAACCACCTCGCGCCGAGCGCGGCGCACCCCTAGCGACCGCTTTCCGCCGCGCGCTGCTCTGCCTGCCGGATCGCTGTGCCGACGCGGTCGGTGACGTAATCCATGAACAGGCGTGTCTTGGGATCCTGTCCCTTGCGGTGGGTGAAGAGGCAGGCCATCTGGATCGGCTCGGGGGGCGTGGCCTCGGCCACCGGAACCAGCCGTCCGCTGCGCAGGTATTCGGCCACCTCGAAGACCGGCTTCAGCGCGATCCCCTCTCCCGCCAGGGCCCAATCGGTCAGCACGTCGCCGTCATCGGATTCGTAACGCCCCGACACGGCAAAGCGCTTTGGTCCCTCGGGGGTGCGCAGCCGCCACTGGAACTCGGTGGCGCCGGGAAAGCGCAGGTTGAGGCACTCGTGGCGATGCGCAACGAGCGCCTCGCCGGAGGCCGGGTTGCCGCGCCGCGCGATGTAGTCGGGCGCGGCACAGAGCACCCGCGTCACGTCGGCGATCTTGCGCAGGCGCAGCGTGCTGTCCTCGGGGGTGCCGAGGAAGAAGGCCAGATCCAGCCCCTCGGTCGTCAGGTCCACCTTGCGGTCCGACAGGCGCAGGCGGATCTGCACCTCCGGGTATTGCTTGAGGAAGCCCGGCACATGCGGCGCGATCAACCGCCTTCCCACGCCGAGAGGTGCCGAGACGTAGAGCGAGCCCTTCGGGTTGTCGGTGAGCTGCGCCACCTGTGCCTCGGCCGCCTCCAGAACTTCGAGCACCTCGCGCGCGCCGCCGTAAAAGGCCCGCCCCTGCTCGGTCGGAGTGAGATTGCGCGTGGTGCGCTGGAACAGCCGCACGTTGAGATGCTCTTCGAGCTGCGAGATTCGCGCCGAGGTGACCGCCGGCGAGATGCGCAGATCCCGGCCCGCGGCGGACATGCTGCCCAACTCGTAGACACGGACGAAGGTGCGGATATTGTCGAGGTAGGACATTCTTTGGGAAATCTTGAAACTGCTTGGTTTACCCCGGAGATAGCAGAATAATCGGTCCCGGCCTAGGGTGCCGCAAAAGACCACATCAGGGAGAGACGGGCATGTATGATCTTGCCATCATCTGGGATTGGCTCGGCTTCGCCGTGCGCTGGCTGCACGTGATCACCGCGATCGCCTGGATCGGCTCGTCCTTCTACTTCATCGCGCTCGACCTCGGGCTGCGCAAGGTGCCGCACCTGCCCCCCGGCGCCAGCGGCGAGGAGTGGCAGGTCCACGGCGGCGGCTTCTACCACATCCAGAAGTACCTCGTGGCGCCCGAGACCATGCCCGACCACCTGACCTGGTTCAAATGGGAGAGCTACGCGACCTGGCTGTCGGGCGCGGCGCTGCTGATGATCGTCTACTGGGCCGGCGGCGAGCTCTTCCTGCTCGATCCGAGCAAGGCCGACATCTCGCTCTTCGTCGGCATCGTGATCTCTGCGCTGTCGCTGACCATCGGCTGGCTGATCTACGACCGGCTGTGCAAGTCCAGGCTGGGCGAGACGCCGACGCTGCTGATGCTGCTGCTCTTCGGGATGCTTGTGGTGATGTCCTGGGGCTACAACCAGATCTTCACCGGCCGCGCCGCGCTGCTGCACCTCGGCGCCTTCACCGCCACCATCATGACCGCCAACGTCTTCTTCATCATCATGCCGAACCAGCGCATCGTGGTGGACGACCTGAAGAACGGCCGCACGCCCGATCCCAAGTACGGCAAGATCGCCAAGCTGCGCTCGACGCACAACAACTACCTGACGCTGCCCGTCGTCTTCCTGATGCTGTCGAACCACTACCCGCTGGCCTTCGCCACCGCCAACGCCTGGATCATCGCCAGCCTGGTGTTCCTGATGGGCGTGACGATCCGGCACTTCTTCAACTCGATGCACGCACGCAAGGGCACGCCCTACTGGACCTGGGCGGTCACCGCGCTGCTGTTCATCGCCATCGCCTGGCTCTCGACCGCGCCGATGATGGACAGCTACGAGGAGGCCGAGGCCCGGCCCCTCACGGCGACCGAGCAGAAGTTCGCGGGGGCGGCGGGCTTCGAGGACGCCTATTACGCGGTGATCGGCAATTGCTCGATGTGCCATGCGCGCGAGCCTTCGTGGGACGGGCTGCACCACCCGCCCAAGGGCGTGGTT
>JBLXGS010000023.1:0-26935 GCA_048381755.1 Roseobacteraceae bacterium | reverse complement strand
TGATCGGCAATTGCTCGATGTGCCATGCGCGCGAGCCTTCGTGGGACGGGCTGCACCACCCGCCCAAGGGCGTGGTTCTGGAGACCGAATCCGACGTCGCGCGCCATGCGAAGGTGATCTTCCTGCAGGCCGGGGCCAGCCACGCCATGCCGCCGCCCAACGCCATCCAGATGGACGACGCCGCGCGGCGCGAGATCGTGCAATGGTACCGCGCCGCAACAAGCGGCTGAGTTGGGCTATCCCCTGTGCGCTATGCGCGCCACTGGCCGGGATATGCCGCCGCCGAGACCTGAGCCGGGACGGGCGCTGAACAGCGCCCCATGCCGGAGTGGCCTTCGCCAAGACCCGGCCTTGTGGAACCGCGGTTGAACCGCTCTCAGAAGTCCAGGCCGAGGTCCAGCGTGCGGGCCGAATGGGTCAGCGCCCCGGCCGAAATGTAGTCGACCCCCGTCGCGGCGACCTCGGCGATGCGCTCGAGCTTCATGTTGCCCGAGGCTTCGAGCACCAGCCGCCCGTCGGTCATCGCCACCGCCTCGCGCAGGGTGTCGTTGTCCATGTTGTCGAGCAGCACCACATCGGCGCCACCCTCGTCCAGCACCTCGGCGAGTTGCGCCAGCGTGTCGACCTCGATCTCGACCCGCACCATGTGCGAGGCCTGCCCCTTGATCGCCTGCAGCACCGGGCGGATGCCTCCCGCTGCGGCGATGTGGTTGTCCTTCACCAGGATGGCGTCGGACAGCGAGAAACGATGGTTGAAGCCGCCGCCGTGCAGCACCGCCTGCTTCTCGACGAGGCGCAGGCCCGGCGTGGTCTTGCGGGTGCAGGTGATGCGCGCCTTGGTGCCCGCGGTCTCGGCCACGAAGGCGGCAGTGATCGTGGCGATCCCCGACAGCCGCCCGGCGAAGTTCAGCGCCACCCGTTCGGCGGTGAGGATCGAGGCCGCCTCGCCCTCGATCTCCAGCAGCACATCGCCCGGCGCGATGGTGCTGCCGTCGGGCCGGTGCAGGGTCAGCTCCAGGCCTGGGTCGACCATGTGAAACGCCATTCGCGCGATCTGCATGCCCGAGACCACCCCGGCCTCGCGCGCGCGCAGCCGCGCGCTGTAGCGCGTGCCTGCCGGGATCACCGTGCGGGTGGTGAGATCGCCGTAGGTGCCGAGATCCTCCATCAGCGCGCCCCGCACCAGCGGGTCGAGGATCATGTCGGGCAGCGGAGGCAGGGACATCAGGCGGTTTCCTTCTGGAGCGTGTCGCGGAGGGTCAGCGCCTCCGCCAGGGTCATGCGGCTGCGGCTTCCGGTTTCGGGTGTCTCTTCGCTGGCATCCGAGCGGAAATGTGCGCCGCGGTTCTCGCGACGGGTCAGCGCGGCAGCGGCGATCAGCGTCGCGGTGGCGGTCATGTTGAGCAGCGGTGCGCAGTGGGGCTGCGCGGCTTCCACGGCGGCGATTTCTCGCAGACAGGCACGCAGGCCTTCGGCATCGCGGATCACCCCTGCCCCCGCCGTCATCGCCGCGCGCAGCCGCGCGACCAGATCGGGATCGGGGGCGGCGTCAACTTCGGGCTGTGGCAGTTCGAGGCGCGGCGCCTCCGACGTCGCACCGAGGCTGCCGGCGATATCGGCGGCGCATCGGCGGGCGTAGACCAGCGCCTCGAGCAGCCCGTTGGAGGCCAGCCGATTGGCCCCGTGAAGCCCGGTCGAGGCGACCTCGCCGCAGGCCCAGAGACCGGCCAGCGAGCTGCGCCCGGCGGCATCGGTCTCGACGCCGCCCATGTGGTAATGCGCGGCGGCGGCAACGGGGATGGGCTTGGTGACCGGATCGAGCCCGGCGCGTTCGCAAGCCGAGGCAACTCCCGGGAATTCCTCCAAAATCCTGGTCCCAAGTGCCGCGCGCGTGTCGAGCATCGGCCGCATGCCGCCTTGGCTTTGCGCATAGACCGCGCGGGCCACCACGTCGCGCGGCGCCAGCTCGAGGTCAGGGTGCTTGCCCTCCATGAAGCGCTGCCCGATCCGATTGACGAGCACGGCGCCCTCGCCGCGCAGCGCCTCGGTGGCCAGTGGCGCGGGATCGAGACCGAGGTCCATCGCGGTCGGGTGGAACTGTACGAACTCCATGTCGGCCATCACCGCGCCGGCCCGCGCCGCGAGCCCCGCGACCTGCCCGCGGATCCGCGCCGGGTTGGTGGTCAGCGCATAGAGGCCACCCGAGCCGCCGCCTGCCAGCAGCACAGCGGGCGTCTTCACGGCAACCGGCGTTCCGCCCTCGGCGGGCGCAAGCTCGACAGCGCTGACACAGCCCGCCGCGCTGCGCAGCCCGGTGGCGGTCCAGCCCTCGAGCACCTGCACCGAGGCGGCCTGCCGGACCTGCGCCACCAGAGCACGCATGATCTCGGCCCCGGCCTGATCGCCGCGTACCCGCACCACGCGGGCAAAGGCATGCGCCGCTTCCCGCGAGAGCAGATATCCGCCCTCCGCGTCGCGATCGAAGGGTGCGCCAAGGTTGGTCAGCGCCAGGATATGGTCACGCGCTTCGCGAGTGACCGAGCGGGCCACCTCGGGAACGACGATCCCCGCACCCGCACGCAGCGTGTCGGCGGCATGAGACTCAGGGCTGTCGGGCTCGGCCATCGCAGCGGCGACCCCGCCCTGCGCCCAGGCCGAGCTTGCGCCAGTGCCCAAGGGATCGGGCGAGACCAGCAGCACCGGGCGCGGCGCCAGAGCCAAGGCGGCGTAGAGCGCGGCCAGACCCGCGCCGAGGATGACCACGCGGCCGGTCGAAACCTCGTGCAAGGCTCAGGCTGCCTTGGGCTTCGACAGGTCGATCATCCGTTGCACCGCGAGGCGGGCGCCCTCGGCCACCGACGGATCGACCTCGACCGCGCCTTCCATGCTGTGCAGCGACCAGAGCACCTTCTCAAGCGTGATCATCTTCATGTAGGGGCACATGTTGCAGGGGCCGACGAATTCCACGCCCGGCAGCGCGTCCGAGATGTTCGACGCCATCGAGCATTCGGTGACCAGCATCGCCTTGCCCGGCTGCTCGCGGGTCACATAGTCGATGATCCCCGCGGTGGAGCCGGAGAAATCCGCCTCGGCCACCACGTCGGGCGGGCATTCGGGATGGGCGATGATGCGGGTGTCGGGCTGCCAGCTGCGGAAGTCGCGCAGTTCGGCGGCGGTGAAGCGTTCGTGCACGATGCAGGAACCGTCGTACCAGACGATATTCTTCTGCGGCACTTGCCTGGCGACGTTCTGCGCGAGGTACTTGTCCGGCGTCATGATGATCGTCTCGGCATCGAGCGCGGCGACGATCTGCGCCGCGTTGGACGAGGTGCAGCAGATGTCCGAGGCCGCCTTCACCGCCGCCGAGGTGTTGACGTAGGTGACCACCGGCGCGCCCGGGTAGCGGCGGCGCATCTCGGCGATGCCCTCGGGGGTGATGCTTTCGGCGAGCGAGCAGCCTGCCTCCATGTCGGGGATGAGAACGGTCTTCTCGGGGCTCAGGATCTTCGAGGTCTCGGCCATGAAATGCACGCCGCATTGAACGATCACCTCGGCCTTCACCTTGGTCGCCTCGATCGCCAGTTGTAGGCTGTCGCCGACGACATCGGCGATGCCGTGGTAGATCTGCGGCGTCATGTAATTGTGCGCGAGGATGACCGCGTTGCGCTCTTTCTTCAGGCGGTTGATCGCCTCGACATAGGGTGCGTGGATCGCCCAGTCCGCCGGGGTCACGACCCGGCTCATGGTCGCATAGACATCGCTCAGGCGCTCGGCGGCCTCCAGCGACGGCGCGAGGTCATAGTGCTGGCCGAGCGTTTCGGCGATGGTCGTCTGGTCGAGCATGAACCTGCTCCTCCTCAGGGTCTGCGGCGCGGCCTCATGTGTCAGATCAACGACACCCGGGCAGTCGCATCGCGAAATAGCCGCATGTTGACCCAAGGACAAGGCGGGCTGGACAATAGATTGCAGTCATGGCGGCGGCAACAGCCTCCGGTGGATACCCGCCTCCCTTTCATTGCGAAGACCACAATCTTTGCGAATGCTTGACCGGACATTTGAAAAAGCGGTGCCGCATTTGCCGCCTGCAGGGCACCCCTCCATAAAAGCCCGCTCCTGCCCGTCCGTCAGACCCTGGTGCGACAGGCGCTTGAGGAACCGCTGCAGCCGCGCGTCCTTGGGTGCGCCGAAAATCTGTTCGGGCGCCCCTTCCTGGACGATCTTGCCGCCGCGCATGAAGATCACCCGGTCGGCGATCTCGCAGGCAAACCGCATCTCGTGGGCGACGATAAGCATGGTCTGCTTCCGTTCGGCGACCCGGCGCATGAGGTCTAGGACCTCGCCCACCCACTCGGGGTCGAGCGCCGAGAATGGCGGCGCGGATCGTCTCGGCCATATAGGCCGAGAAGTGCAGCGTCAGCCTCATGATCGCGGCGGTCACCCCGTCGATGCTGGTCAGGAGGCTCAGCACCTGCGGCAGCCCGTAGTCGAACAGGAACAGCTGCACCAGCAGCGGCGTGCCACGGAAGAAGCTGATGAACAGTACCACCGCCCAGTCGAGCCACCTCCTGCCGGCCTCGGGGAACTCCTTGGACCAACTGCAGTACAGGCCCGTCGCGATGCCCTCACGTCGGCAAAGCTCGGCATGCGCCATCGTCACTCGGACCGATGGCGCGACATGGCTCACTCTCCTCGTCGCGAAACCCCTCATGAACGACGCGGATCTTTTCCTCCGCCGAATGCTGCTTGCGGATGCGCCAGTGGATGTCCTTCACGACCCTCTTGGCGAAAGGCCTCTGTGTTCCGGGCTTCTGCCTCATCTCCACTCATTGGTGGGTACGATGAGGCAGAAGCCCCTCCTTTTTAAAGAAACTCAAATGTCCGAAGGGCGCTGACACCGGGCAGGCGGATCAAACGCTCGGCTTTCTTCGGCATCGGCCCCGGCCGCACGCACATCCACCAGGCAGGAGTGGGCAGCGCAGCCACCGCTGAGGCTCGACGCCGGCCGGTCGTCCGTGAGCACGTTGGGATTGCCATGCCGATCCCGTCCAGTGGCATCCGGATCGAACCAGGCCCCCGTCGACAGGCGGACAACTCCCGGGCGCAGATCGCCGGTGATCCGCAGCGCCGCGAGACAGCGGCCGCGACCGTTGAAGAGTTCGACCACCCCGCCCTCGGTCAGGCCCCGGGCCTGAGCATCCTGAGGGTGCATGTCGAGCACCTCCCGCCCGCCGATCTTGCCAGCGCGCGAGTGCGGCGATGGGTCGAGCTGGCTGTGCAGGCGGCGCGAGGGCTGGTCGGATATGAGATGCAGGGGGCAGCTTTCGGCCACCTCCGCGCCGAGCCATTCACGCGGCGGCATCCAGCGCGGGTGTCCAGCCACATCGTCGAGTTCGAAGCCGGCGATGGTCTTAGAAAAAATCTCTAGTTTGCCGGAGGGCGTATCCAGCGGGTGCCCAAGGGGATCGGCCCGGAACTCTGACAGCATCACGCGATCCGGAGACCCATGTTCGGACAGGACAATGAGCCCCGTCTCGCGGAAGCCATCGAAATCGGGCAGATTGATCCCATGCTCTGTCCAGCGCTCGCGGGTGGTCTCGTAGAGATGACGAAGCCAACCTTCGGCGTCGCGCCCTTCGGTAAAGGCCGCGGCGACCCCGAGGCGTTCGGCGAGCGCGGCAAGGATCGCGTGATCGTCGCGTGCCTCGCCGTGGGGCGCCGTCGCCGCCCGTGAGGCGAGCAGAACGCCCTCGACGTCCGCATACCCGATATCCTCGCGCTCCGTCGTCATCGTAGCGGGCAGCACGATGTCCGCCCTACGGGCTGTCGCTGTCCAGAATGGCTCATGCACGATGATTGTCTCGGGTTTTTGCCAGGCGTGGTGCAGACGGGTCAGGTCCTGGTGGTGGTGGAAGGGGTTCCCCCCGGACCAGTAGACGAGACGGATTTCGGGGTAGCGATATTCGCCGCCGTTGTAGCGGAACGGCGCGCCGGGGTTTTCCAGCATGTCGACGATGCGTGCGACGGGGATGAAGGCCTCGACCGGATTGCGGCCTTGCGACAGGGTCGGCCCCTTGAGGCGCACCTCGGGGCTGCCGAGAAGGTTCTCGCATCCGTAACCCAGCCCGAGCCCGCCGCCCGGCAGACCGATCTGCCCCAGCATGGCCGCGAGCACCACCGCCATCCAGAACGGCTGCTCGCCGTTATCGGCCCGCTGCAGGGCCCAAGCGATGTTGATCATCGTCCGTTTCTCGGTCATCTCGCGCGCGAGATCCCGGATGCGCCCGGCGTCGATACCGGTGAGCGCCGCGGCCCAATCGGCCGACTTTGGCTGTCCGTCGGCATCACCGGTGAGATAGGGCTCGAAGAGTTCCCAGCCCGTGCAATGGCTTGCGAGGAACGCTCGGTCGTGACGGTCCAGCCGGTGGATTTCATGCGCGAGGCCGAGCATAAGCGCCGTGTCCGAACCGGGGCGCGGAGCCATCCATTCCACCGGGCCGCCCGTTTCGAGACTCGATGCGACCGGCGAGACGTTGACGAAACTGCACCCTGCCCCAGCCATGGCTTGCAGGCCCTCACGGACCCTGTGCTTGCCCACGCCAGCCTGGCTGATCTGTGCATTCTTGGCGGGCACACCGCCGAAGGCGATGAAGAGCTCGCAGTGCTCGGCCAATACCTCCCAGGTGGTGTGCTGCTTGAAGAGCGCGTGGGTGTCACCAATGATATGCGGCAGAAGCACGCGGGCGGCGCCGAGTGAATAACTGTCACGATGCGACACGAAACCGCCGATACAGTTCAGGAAGCGCTTGAGCTGGCTCTGCGCATGATGGAACCGGCCCGCCGAGGCCCACCCGTAGGAGCCGCCGAAGATCGCCTCGTTGCCATGGGTCTCGCGCACGCGGGTCAGCTCGGCGGCGACCAGATCGAGCGCCTCGTCCCAGCTCACCTCGATGAACTTGTCCTTGCCGCGCTCCCCTTGCCCGCTGCCGGGACCATGGCGCAGCCAACTCTCGCGAACGGCCGGGCGGCTGACGCGGCTTCGCGCCAATTCGGGCGCAAGCTGATGCAGGCCGATCGGGCTCGGGTCGGGATCGCCGGGCATCGGGGTCAGGCGCGGCCCGCGGGTGCCTTCGGTGATGCGATACGTGCCCCAATGGGCGGCATGGTATTTCGTCATGATTCAGACCCAGTGATGCGGCGCGTTGCTGGAGCCCTCGGAGAAACGGGTCATCCGGAAGGGGGCCGGATCCACGTCCGGGCTCTCGCCCGAGACCATTTGCGCCGCCAGCCAACCGGCACCCGGCCCGAGTGCCATGCCATGGCCCGAAAACCCGCTGGCGAGAAACAGCCCGTCCTGCCCGCCCACGGGGCAGATGCAGGGAACCATGTCGGGCGTAGAGTCGATCAGCCCGCCCCAACTTTCAGCAACCTTGATATTTCCCAGAACCGGGTAAGCCTCTCGGAAGGCCTTGATCCCGTCCTCGACGAGCCGTCCGTCCGCCGCCGGATCGTAGACGCGCTCTTCCTCGAAGGGGCTGCGATCCGACAGCGACCAGTTGCGCCAGGCAAAGGGACCGCGGAAGAAGGACTTGCCCATTCCGATAGTCAGGTCGCTCTTGCGGCGGAAAAACAGTGGCAGGAAGCTCTTGGTTTCGCGCAGGCCCATCGGGGTCAGCTCGACACGGCCGCGGCCGCGCAGACCCACCGTGTAGCCACCGTCATCCCGGCGCCGGAACGAGAACAGCTCGCTGCCGATACCGCCGCCATAGATCTCCGGGCCGGGTTCGGTCCGGAAGGCGGTGCCGTAGACACCGGACTGGATGAAACGGTGGCCGTGTCGGCGCAGCAGCATCGCCGACCATGCCCCGCCCGCGACCAGCACGCGCGAGGTGCGCACGGTGCCTTTCTCCGTGACCACATGCGAGATGCGCCCGCCTTCGGTCTCCCAGCCTCGTGCGGCACAGTTCTGGATCACCCGCGCGCCCTTGGCCCGCGCCGCGAGCGCGATGGCCGGGGCCGCGACCGCCGGCTCGGCCCAGCCATCGACGGGCGAATAGATGCCCGCCTTCCACTGGGTCGCGCTGCCGTTGATCATGCCCCCCAGCTCTTTCGAAGAGAGCAGCGCCCCCTCCATGCCGAAGCTGCGCGTGTCTTCGAGCCATTTCTCCCAGCGGGCGATCTCGGCGTCATCCTTGCTGACGACCATCATCCCGGTCTGGCGGAAGCCGCTGTCGATCCCGATGCGCTCCGAAAGGCCGCGCCAGAGTCGCATAGACAGCATGGCGATCGGCACCTCGGCCATCGAACGGAGTTGCTCTCGGCACCAGCCCCAGTTGCGGCCGGACTGTTCACCGGCGATCTTGCCCTTTTCGAGCACGACGACGGACTGTCCGCGCTCGGCAAGGAAAAGCGCCGCCGAAATGCCGACGATGCCGCCACCGATGATCACCGTGTCGGCGCTCTCTGGCAGGGTATCCGTGTCGGGGATGGTGTCTACGCGGGGGGCCATTGCAGGACTTCCTTGAAATTCTATGGGAGGGAGGAGGCTGGCACGCGGGAAAGGCCGGCGACTGCCGGCCTCCCGTCGTGCGGGGTCGGCGCTCAGCCGATGGTGTCGAGCGCCTCGTCGAGGGCAGCGCGGAAGCGCGCGAACATTTCCTCGACCTCGGGCTTGATGATGATCTGCGGCGGCGCGAGCGCGATGCGGTTGCCGATCAGCCGGGTGATCAGCCCGTGTTTGCGCGTGAGCTGATCGAGCAGCGGCATCACCTTGAGATCCGGCGCATGCATCGCCTTGGTTTTCTTGTCGGCGACGATCTCGATGGCCCCGATCAGACCGATGCCGCCGGCATCCCCCACCAGCGGGTGCTCGCCGAGCGCGCGGAACCCGGCCAGGAAGTCGGGCTCGAGCGATTTCACGTGCTGCACGAGGTTCATCTCGTCGTAGATGGTGAGTACCTCATGCGCGACGGCGCAGGCCACCGGGTGGCCGCTGTAGGTGTAGCCATGTGTGAAGCTGCCGAAGTGATCGCTCTGCTGCAGCATACCTTGGAACACGCGATCGCCGACGATCACCGCCGAGATCGGGATCATCGCCGCCGAGAGCGCCTTGGCGCAGCAGATCAGGTCGGGCTTGATGTCATAGGTCTGGCTGCCCCACATCTCGCCAGTCCGGGCAAAGCCGCAGATCACCTCGTCCGCGACGAAGAGCACGTCGTATTTCGCAAGCACCGCCTGCACCTTCTCGAAGTAGCCCTTCGGTGGCAGGATCGCGCCGCCCGAGCCCATCACCGGCTCGGCCCAGAAGGCCGCGACGGTCTCGGGGCCCTCGGCGAGGATCAGCGCCTCGATCTCCTCGGCGCAGCGGGTCGAGAACTCTTCCTCGCTCTCCCCCTCTTCCGCCATGCGGTAGTGGTAGGGCTGCGTGACGTAGTGGAAGCCGTCGAAGGGCAGGCCGTAACCGTCGTGGAAGCGGGTCTTGGCGGTCAGGCAGGAGGTCAGAGTGCCGGTGCCATGGTAGGCCTCGCGACGTGAGATGATCTTGCGTCGGCCCGGCTGGCCCTGGCTGTGCCAGTAGTACCAGACCAGCTTGATCGCGGTGTCATTCGCTTCGGTTCCCGAGGACTGCAGCAGGATCTTGTCCATCCCTTCGGGTGCGATCGAAGCGAGCTTGGCCGAGAGCCGCGCCGCCTGCGGTGTGCCCGAGCCGCGGAAGTTGTGGTAATAGCCGATCTCGGTCATTGCCTGCTTTGCAACTTCGCCGAGCCGCTCCGAGCCGAAGCCCAGCGACGAGCACCAGAGCGCCGCCGCACCCTCGATGTAGCTCTTTCCATCCTCGTCGAAGACATTGATCCCCTGCCCGCGGACGAAGAGTTCATTGGGCCCGTTTTCGACATGGTGCCGCAGGTTGGTGTGCGGGTGAATCTGGTGGGCGGCATCCATGAGAGCCGTCGAGTTGGGGATGGTATCGCGCATGTCCTGTCTTCCTTAACCATCTCGGGGAGGTTGCGGTCATAAGTGTCGACCGGCGCCCCGACATATTCCACTCATCAGAATGGCGTTGTCTATATTGGAATATGCAACGCTCATTCCCCACGCAGGTCAAGCGCTCGGAAGTCGCCGGGATCAAAAAACATGCCGAAACGTCAGCAGCGCGAAAATCCTGTGCCGAGTTTGTTGACATTCGATGCAGCCGAGGACGATGCTGAGCCGTATATTGCAACACCATTCTGGTGAGTAGAATGAAATATGAAACGCGGACCAGCGCCGCGCCGCCTGCAGGGCCGGGTGCGCTGTCACGCTCCTTCGGGGGCCAAGCCCCTTGCGATCGATGGCCCGGAGCCAGCGCATGACCGAAATGAAGACCCTTCTCGTGTTGGCCTGTGCGACGCTCGGCGGTTGGGCCATGCACCTGCTTGGCGTACCGCTTGCCTGGCTCATCGGAGCGCTGATCGTCAGCAGCGGCTTCGCGCTTGCCGGGGTGCAGACACCTATAACGCGCATCCGGGCTTTCGGGCTGATCGGCCTCGGCCTGTCGCTCGGACAGGGGTTCACGCCAGAAATCGTGCAGCAGGTCTGGGCCTTCCTGCCGATCATTCTGGTTTGCAGCATGATCACGCTCGGGCTCGGACTGCCGATGATGAGCCTGTTCATCCGCCACGCCGGGCTCTCGCCCTCGACCGCCTTCTTCAGTGCAACGCCGGGTGGCGTTGTCCTGATGGCGGTACAGGCCGGGCGCATGGGGGCCTCCGAGCGGCATGTGGTGCTGGCGCAAAGTATCCGGCTAATGGTCGTGGTGCTGCTCTACCCGGCCTTCATCACGCTGCTTCTGCCGGACCACCGCGACGTCACCGCCTCGCTCAGCGCAGCGGTCGCGCCGCTGGCACTTGCGGATCTGCCGGTGCTGGCGGCCTTCATCGCCGGCGGCATCGCGATTGCCTTCGCGGCGCAGAAGACCTTTCTGCCCAACCCCTGGATGATCGCCCCCTGCCTGCTCTCCATCGCGCTGACCGCTTCCGGGGCAGAGCTGCCCGAGTTGCCCCACGGCCTGACCACTGTCTGTCAGGTGATCCTCGGCACGTCGCTGGGCGCGCGCATGTCGCGCAGCTTTCTTTTGACCTCGGGCCGGCTCGCGATCGTCTCGGCCGCCGCATCGGTCATTCTTACCGTCGTGCTCGTGATCATCGCGCTGCTGGTTTCCCGTCTGACTGGGCTTGATACCGGTGCCGTGCTCTTCGGCATGTCGCCCGGCGGCATGCCCGAGATGACCGTCGCCGCCCGCGCCACCGGCGTGGCAGTGCCGCTGGTCTTGAGCTTTCACCTCACCCGAATTCTGCTAGGCAATCTCGTGCTTGAGCCATTGTGGAAATGGCTCAGCCGCCGACCGCCGTTCGGCACGCTTGCCCCGGCAACCTCCGAAAACCCGACCGACGGTCGCTCGAAAAAGGACTGATCCCCATGACCCTCGACCTCTCAACCGAACTGCAGCTCGAAACGCTCGCCAACTTCGTGGACGGCGCCGCAGTCGCTCCGAGCACCGACGCCTACATCGAGACCAGCAACCCCTACACCACGCAGGCCTGGGGCCGGGTCCCGCGCTCGGACAAGGCCGATGTGGACGCCGCCGTCGGCGCCGCGCGCCGCGCCTTCAAGAGCGGCCCCTGGTCCAAGATGACACCGCCGCAGCGTGCCGCGGTGCTCCACCGCATGGCCGACACCGTCGCCGCAAATGCCGAGGAACTGGCGCGGATCGAGGTGCGCGACAATGGCAAGACGCTCAAGGAAATGCTGCCGCAGGTCCGCCGCATCCCGGATTGGTACCGCTTCTATGCAGGCCTCGCGGACAAGATCAACGGCGCGGTTCTCCCCACCGACAAGCCGGGCTTCATGAACTACGTCACGCATGAGCCGCTCGGCGTCATCGCGATGATCACCCCCTGGAATTCGCCGCTGATGCTTCTGGCGTGGAAGCTGGCGCCGGCTCTGGCAGCGGGCAATACGGCGGTTGTCAAACCCTCCGAGTTCACCTCGGCCTCGGCCCTGCGCTTTGCCGAACTGATGGTCGAAGAGGCCGGGCTGCCCTCGGGTGTGCTGAACGTGGTGACCGGGCTCGGCGCCGAGGCGGGTGCGGCCCTGACGTCGCATCCGGATGTGGCCAAGGTCGCCTTCACCGGTGGCGTCGGCGGGGGCCGCGCGGCCTATGTCGCCGCCGCGCAGAACCTGCTCCCGGTGAGCCTCGAACTTGGCGGCAAGTCGCCCAACATCCTGTTCGAGGACTGCAACCTCGAGTCGGCGGTGCGCGGTGTCGTGTCCGGCATTTTCTCTTCCGGCGGCCAGAGCTGCGTCGCGGGCTCTCGCGCGCTCGTCCATCGCTCGATCCACGACGCCTTCGTCGCCCGGGCGGTAGAGCTGACCGCGAAGATCCGCCTCGGCGATCCGATGTCCGCCGACACCGATATCGGCCCTGTGGCGACCGAAGCCCAATTCGAACGGATCATGATCTGCATTGGTTGGGCTCAGGAGGATGGCGCCACCACCGCGATCGGCGGCAGCAAGGCTACCGACCCCGCCGGCGGCCCGGCGCTGTTCGTCGAGCCGACCATCTTCACCGGCGTGACCAACGACATGCGCATCGCCCGCGAAGAAGTCTTTGGCCCGGTCCTGGCAGTCATCCCTTTCGACACCGAGGAAGAGGCGCTCGCGCTGGCCAATGACAGCGATTTCGGTCTCGGTGCAGGCATCTGGACCAAAGATTTTGCCCGCGCGCACCGCGCCGCGTCGCAGATCGAGGCCGGGTCGGTCTGGGTCAACAGCTACAAGGGCACCTCGCCGATCTCGCCCTTCGGCGGCTACAAGCAGTCGGGCCTCGGTCGCGAGAGCGGCATCGAGATGATCCGCGACTACGTCGAGACCAAGAGCGTCTGGCTCAACCTCTCCGACGACGTGCCCTACCCGTTCCCGCTGTGAGGCAAAAGGACATGACCCGGCCCGTCATCGCGAACCAGATCGGCACCGAGTTCGGCGAGCTGCTGCGGGCCCTCCCGCAGCAGCCGCAGGTGATAGACGCCGTCGATCCTGACCGGCCCTGGGAGATTCCACCCGAGGCCGAGATCCTCGTCACGCGCGCCTTCGGCGCGTGGAAGCGGGCGCCCGAGGAGGCGCCCGCCCTGCCCGCCCTGAAATGGGTGCAGACCTATTCCGCCGGCGCGGAGGTCTATCCGGACTGGCTCAAGCAAGGCCGCATCCTCACCTGTGGTCAGGGGCTGACCGCACCGCAGATCGCCGAGTTCGTGATGGCGGCGATCCTGAACCATGCCAAGGACCTGGCGTCGGTGCGTCTGCGGGGCGACACCCCGTGGCAGAAGACAGAGCTAGGCACGCTTCAGGGCAAGACCCTCGGGCTGATCGGCTTTGGTGCCATCGCGCGGGACATCATCGCAAGAGCCGCGCCGTTCGGCATGCGGATCATCGCCTCGCGTCGCAGCGGCACCGCCAGCGACATTCCCGGGGTCGAGATCACGCATGACCCGCTCGACGTTGCTGCCGTGGCCGATCACCTGGTGCTGGCGGCCCCGCTCACGAGCGACACGCGGCACCTGGTGAATTCGGCGTTTCTCGCCCGGATGCGCGAGGGCGCGCATCTGATCAACATCTCGCGCGGCGGGCTCGTGGATCAGGATGCGCTCATCGCCGCCCTGGACAGCGGGCGGCTCGGCTTCGCAACACTCGACGTCACGGAGCCAGAGCCGCTGCCCGAGCAACACCCGCTCCGCATGCATGAGCGCGTGCTGCTCACTCCGCATATCTCCTACACGGGCGGGCCCGAGCAGGCCCGCTTCTTCGCGAAGGTCAGCAGCAACCTGCAGGCCTATCTCGGCGGGACGCAAATGGCTGACATCTACGATCCCGCACGAGGTTACTGATCCTCCGGGACCAGCGCGTCGTAGAAGCGCGCGCGCAAGCGCGCGCTGATATCGACCGCCGCTTCGAGCAGCAGCTCGCTCATCGCGTCGATCTCGGCCTCGCCGAACCGGGTGCTCGGACCCGACAGGCTCAGCGCCCCGAGCATCGGCCCTTCGACCCCGAAAATCGGCACCGAGAGACCCGCGATATCCGGGCCGCGCTCACCAATCGAGACGATCGGCAGCTTCTCCAGTTGATCCGGATCGCCGGGCCGATCGCCGCTGGCCTTTTCGAACAGAACGAAGACATGCCCCGCGGCCCCCTTGTTGATCGGCACCGCGTCCCCTTCGGCCACGTGCTCGCGCAGCGGCTGGGTTGAATCCTCGCGGTAGAGACAGACGCGCATACGCCCCTCGCGCCGGAAGAAGGATGCGCTCTCGCCGCAAAGCCGGACCAGCCGCTTCAACACCGGGCGAATGACCGCCTCGAGATTGTCATCCTGCTGGTAGACCCGGCCGACGCGAAACGCTTCGGGGCCGACGGTGTAGCGCTTGTCCGGCGTGGCAGCGACGTAGCCTGCGCCCTGCAGCGAAACCAGAAGACGCAGCACGGAGCTCTTAACCAGACCGGTGAGAGCACTGATTTCTCCGAGCGACAGTTCGGAACGCCCGTTCTCGAACAGGCTGAGGATCCGCAACGCCTTGTCCGCCGCCTCCACGCCCTTGGTCTTCAATTTAGGCGCCCCGTCTCCGTTGCTCAAATTATTGGCCATCTACGTCTCCCTCGCGACTACTCGTCCAAATCTTCGGTCTTGCCCGCTCCCGCGCTTGACATGCCTATCGAGCGCGAACAGCATTCTAATTGTCAGTACAGCATTTCACTGAATGAAACGCAAGAAGGTCAAACAGAAGCCTCTCAAAGAGGACAGGCCGGACAAACGAGACACCAACACGGAGCCCCGACATGTCGGACATCAAGACAAAAAACGGTACTCAGGCAACGGCAAAGGCCGCCCGCCAATTCTCCCGCCGCGCGCTTCTGCGCAATGCTGCGGCTTTCGGGGCGGCAAGTGCCACCGCGCCGCTCTATGTGAAAAATGCCTTCGCGGCCACGTCGGGTGAAGTAAACGTCCTGTGCTGGACGCAGGAGCTTCCCGAAAACGTGCTGCAGTCGTTCACGGAGAAGACGGGCATCACCGTCAAGAAGACGCCCTTCTCGTCCAACGAAGAGCAGATCAACAAGATGCAGGCGACCTTCGGTGAAGGCTTCGACCTCTGCATGCCTTCCTTCAACCGCGCGTCCGAGTTCGAATTCATCGAGGTCCTCAAGCCTTTCGACGAAGACAAGCTCGACCTGTCGCGGTACCAGCCTTCGATCCTCAAAGCATCGACCGATCTGTGGACCTGGGATGGCCTTTATCACGTGCCGCACCTCTGGGGCGCCGAGGGCATGGCATGGAAGAATGACACCGGCCTGACCTACGCAGACTCCAGCTATGGCTTGCTGTGGGAGCCGGAATATGCCGGACGCGTACAGATGCGCCCCGTGTCGGCGCTGCTTGGTCTCGGCCTCTGGCTCGACGCGACAGGCGAGGTGCCGTCGAACCGGATGCTCGACACCTACGAGTCCGAAGAGGCGATGCGAGCCGTCTACGACAAGCTGCTCGCCTTCGCGGTCGAGCACAAGTCGCAGGTCAAGCAGTTCTGGGACAGCACCGACTCGATCCGCTCCGGCTTCCGCGAGAACGGCTGCGATCTGGGCCAGACCTGGGACGGCCCGATCAAGCTGATGATCAAGGAAGATCAGCCGATGAGCTTCATGGCTCCGAAAGAAGGCTGCCTGACCTGGATGGACGGCTTTGCCCTGTCGGCGGCTGCGCGCAACACCGAAGAGGTCTACGCCCTGCTCGATTACCTGACCACGCCCGAAGTCGCAGGCGCGGTTTCCGCCGGAACCAGCTACAACCCGGTCGTCGCCGGGGCCGACGAGTTCATCCCCGAGATCGACAAGAAGATCTTCCGCGACTCCTACCCCGAAGATTCCCTCGACAAACTGTGGTGGTATCCGGCTTCGCCGGTTTGGTTCAACCCGATCCGTAACGAGTACGCAGAGCGCTGGAAAGTCGCCTGATCCGTTTTCATCGCCATCGGGCCACGCGGAGCACCAGCCCCCGCGTGGCCCCTTTCCTGCCGCCCCCACCCTCCAGACAAGAAGAACGAGCGACCCTCACACCATGACCTCAGCAATCGAACTAGACCGGGTGCGTGTCACCTTCGGCGACTTCACCGCTGTCCACGAAACCGATCTAGAAATTCGGGATGGCGAATTCTTTTCCTTCCTCGGGCCATCCGGCTGCGGCAAGACCACGCTGCTGCGCAGCATCTCGGGCTTTGTCGAGCCGTCCAAGGGGCGCGTTCTGATCGGCGGCAAGGACATGCGCGGCATCGGTCCCAACCGGCGCCCCACGGCCCTGATCTTCCAGAACCTCGCGCTGTTTCCGATGATGTCGGTGGTCGAGAACGTCGCCTATGGCCTGCGGGTGCGCGGCGTCGGTCGCAGCGAGCGCGAAGACCGCGCGCGCCGGCTGCTCGACCAGGTTGCCCTGCGCGAACATGCGGACAAGAAGATCTCGGAACTCTCCGGCGGTCAGAAACAGCGTGTCGCCATCGCCCGCGCCCTGGCGGTCGAGCCCAAGGTCCTGCTTCTGGACGAGCCGCTGTCGGCGCTGGATCTGAAGCTCCGCCAGCACATGCGTCGCGAGCTGCGCGAGATCCAGCAGCGCGTCGGCATCACCTTCATCTACATCACCCACGACCAGGGCGAGGCGCTGACGATGTCAGACCGCATCGCCGTAATGAACGCGGGCCGCATCGAACAGGTCGGTTCCGGGCGCGAGATCTACAACGCGCCGGTCTCGCCGTTCGTCGCGTCCTTCGTCGGTGAAAGCAACGCCGTTCCCGGCACGGTAATCGGCGTCGAAGGCAACATGATCCGTCTCGATACGCCGCTGGGCCGTCTTTCTGGCCGGGCGACGTCTCCGTTCAGCATCGGCGACCGAGCGACGCTTTTCGTGCGTCCCGAACTGATGCAGCTGTCTTCCGAGGGCTGCGACTGTGGGCTCGAGGCGACCGTCGAGGAGCGCGCCTTCGAGGGCAGCGTCACCCACCTTGGCCTGCGCACGCCATCGAACACCGGCATGGCTGCAACGCTCATCGCGGCCGATTTCGGCATGCTGCCCAACGAGGGCGACCGCATTACGGCGCATTTCTCCAGCACAAACGCCATCGTCCTGCCCGACGGGGCCGGCCAACTGGCGGGGGCCGCATGAGCAACCTTGCTATCACCTTCATGGCGACGCTGGTCGTCCTCGCGATCTTCTTCTCGCTGTACCGCTTCGACAGGAATGGACAGGACGGGGAAATCGGGTTCTTCCGCCGCAACGGGGTGCTCGTCGGCGGCTATCTTGTGCTCGCGGTCGCGTTCTGGGTCATTCTGACCATCGTCATGCCGATGGTCTACATGGTCGACCTGTCGTTCCATCACAAGTTGCCCCCGTCTAAGGTCGGCGGCCCGGAAGACGTCTATACGCTGGACAACTACCGCAAGCTCATTTTCGGCAGCACGACGGACACAAGCAGCCTGAACTGGCTGCACCTGCGCAGCTTCCTGATGACCATCGGTATCTCGATCCTGCTGACGCTGCTGACCTTCGCGATCTGCTACCCGGTGTCCTACTACATGGCGCAGTCGGCGACCTCTCAGAAGCTGCGGATCGTCCTGCTGCTGCTCATCATTCCCTACTGGGTCAACGACATCCTTCGCGCCTTCGCGTTCCGCATCATGCTGGCCGAGAACGGCTTCATGAACAACCTGCTGGACTGGTTGGGCCTGATCAACGCCCCGATAGATTTCCTTGGGGCAAATGCGGCGCTCTATATCGCGCTGTGCTACTCGCACCTGCTGCTGATGATCTTCACCCTCTACAACGCGATCGAGGCCCAGGATCACAACCAGATCGAGGCCGCGCGCGACCTCGGCGCACCTTGGTGGCACATCCACCTCTTCGTGGTCATGCCCCATGCCAAGCCGGGGATCGGATCCGGCATGACGCTGACATTCATGCTGACCGCAGGCGCGGTGGCCACGCCCATGGTTCTGGGTGGCCCCAATTCGCTGTGGTTCACGCCCATCGTCTATGATCGCTTCTACCAGCTCTTCGACTGGCCGCAGGGTGCAGCCTACGCCTTTGCCCTGCTGATCGGATGTTTCGTGCTGGTTCTCGGCGGATTGAAGCTGGCAGGTCTCAAACTCGGGGAGATCACCAAATGAACGAGAAATACGTTACCGGCTGGATGGTGAGCCTCTACCTCGTCGCCTTCTTCGTCTTCCTTCTCGGACCTCTGGCGGTGATGGCGCTGTCCGCCTTCAACACGCCGAGCTATCCGCAGGTCTGGCCGATCGAAGGCTTCACGTTCCGGTGGTTCATCGAACTCGCGAACGACCGGGAAATGATCGAAGGTCTGCAGACCTCCGTCATCATCGGCCTCGGCGTTGTCGCCATCGCCGTTCCGGTCGGCCTTGCAGGGGCGCTGGTCATGACGCAGGTCTACCGGTCGTCACGGACCTTCTACTACTTCATCGTGGTGGTCCCGGTCCTGGCACCCGGCATCGTGCTGGGCATCTCGACGGTCGTGTTCTGGCGCGACTTCGCCGGACTGCTAAATGCGCGATCCTGGCTCTACAATGGGACGGTGCTGACGATCCTGGCGCATTCCACCTATATCTCGTCCTATTGCATGCTGGTCATCCTTGCCCGCCTGCAACGGTTCGACCGGGCACAGGAAGAAGCCGCGCTGGACCTCGGCGCGACCTATCCCAAGGTATTCCGCCACATCCTGCTGCCCTACCTGCGGCCCGCGCTGCTCTCCTCGGCCGTGCTCGCGTTCCTGTCCTCCTTCGAGAACTTCAACGCCACGACCTTTGCTATTCTCGCGGACAAGACCCTGACGACCGTCCTTGCCTCCCGGGTTCGCATGGGTTCTTCGCCGACAATCAGCGCACTGGCGACGGTGATCGTCATCCTGACAATCGTCTCGGCGCTGGCGTTCGAGTGGTACAAGCGCCGCGAGCAGAAGCGCAAATACGTGCAGCAGAAGGTCGCTCGCGAAGCAGATGCCCGTGAGGCCGTGGCCTGACCGGCAAGCCCCAGGAAGCGCGGCGGCTCATCGCGCCGTCGACCAATGCAAAGAACGGCCCCGGGATCGCTTCCCGGGGCCGTTTCACTTCCGAAAGTAGCGTACATCATCGACGCACGGCTCTTGGGGTTCGAGACATGGCCGTGGTTTTCGCCGGTGCGCAGTTTCGCGAATGATCCAGGCGCGGCGGTCTTGCGCACCCGGATCAATCGACGAAAGTTTCAGAGCTTCATATCGAGCAGAACGGACGCCAGGCACTTGCCATGCGCATCCAGCGCCAAGGAGCGGGTGACACCTCCCGTCAGGGCGCCGCGGATCACGAAGTTCAGGGCGTGCAGTTGCGGCAGCGCGTAGCGGGTCACATCTTCGGGCGCCACGTCGCCCATGTGCCGCGCCACGCGCTCGGGGGTGACCTCGCGCTGGATCAACGGCCAGTCCTCGGCGCGGTAGGCGATCACCGAGATATTCGAGACATCGCCCTTGTCACCGGTGCGCGCATGCGCAATCTCGTGCAGTTTCATCGCTGGATCCTTCGGCTGGACGGGATCGCGAGACGCTCAGGCATCGAGCGTCTCCGAAAGTTCGCTGCGCACCGCGACCGATGCAGCGGGGAGAAGCGCCGAGGCAACGGCAATGATCTCGCGATGCGCGCGGCTGACGCCGCCACCACCCGCCGGGCCGCAGAGGTAGAGACTCTCGACCTCCTCACCGACCCGCAGTGCGGTCTCTTGATCAGCGCAGCGTGTGGCGACGCGCAGTCGCACCTCGCTGGGCTCGGTCGCGCGGCGGGCAGCACCAGGGGCCACCGCATCGAGACCGATGAGATCGGTGCGCTCTTCGAGGATCCGACTGCCCCATTCCGACAGGCGCCGCCGCACCAGTTCGGCGGCCAGCCGCCCCCGAGCAACGCAGTTGGCACCGGCATAGGAGATCTGCCCCTCGCCGCGCCAGCCGTCGCGGTAGCCGACGGACACCTTGAGCTCGCCCGTCGCAGGATGCCCCGATCCTCCGGTGACGCGCACCCGGTCGACGCCGATCTCCTCGAGCTCGACCTGCGAGAAGTCGGCCACTACGTCGGGCTGCATGTAGCGGGCCGGGTCATGGATTTCATAGAGCAACTGCTCGGTGCAGGTGGCGCGGCTGACCAGACCCCCGGTGCCGGGCAGCTTGGTGATCACCGCGGTGCCATCGTCCGAGACCTCCGCCAGCGGGAAGCCCACATCCGCCAGATCCGGCACGTCCTTCACTCCCGGGTCGGCGAAATAGCCGCCGGTGATCTGCGCCGAGCATTCCAGCAGGTGGCCGACAAGCGTGCCGCGCCCGAGCCGCACCCAATCATCCATCGCCCAGCCGAAGCGGTGCACCAGCGGCGCAAGGAAGAGCGCCGGATCCGAGGCCCGGCCGCAGATCACGATGTCGGCCCCGGCGTCCAGCGCCTCGACGATGCCCGCCACGCCGATATAGGCGTTGGCCGAGATCAACCGCTGCCCGAGCGCCCGCGCCGGGGCGCCGGTCTCGGTCAGGATGCAGTCACCGATAAGGGGCAGCACGTCGTCGCCGGTCACCGCCGCCACGGTCAGCGGCAGGCCAAGCTCGCGCACCACGGCACGGGTGCGCTCGGCGGCGGCACGGGGATTGGCCGCGCCCATGTTGGTGACGATCCGCGTGCCATTGCGGGTACATGCGGGCAGCACGGCCCGCATGCGGCGCTCGAGCAGCGGATCAAACCCGGCGCCGGGATCGGCCAGCCGCGCCTGCTGCGCCAGTGCGATGGTGCGCTCGGCGAGGCATTCGAAGACCAGGAAGTCCAGCTCGCCCCGTTCGGCGAGATCGACGGCAGGGGCTATGCGGTCGCCCTGGAAGCCCGCGCCGGTGCCAATGCGTACCATGCTCATGCCATCGCCCTCCCCTGTGCGCGACCGACCGCGCGGGCGCCGAAGAAGATCGCCAGCGCCAGGAACGGCGTGATCAGCATCGGCCAGATGGCCAGTGCGATGACCAGCAGCAGCAGCAGGATGTCGAGGCCGCGCCTGCCGGTGAGGGGCGTGCCGCTCAGCAGCGCGGGCACCGCCAGCACCAGCGCCATGCCTGCGGCCGCCGCCTCGACGATCCCGACGAGGCCGCCCGACATGGTCATGCCCGGGTAGAGCAGCAGCAGGAAGGGCACGAGGTAGGTCACCGCGCCAAGCCGCACCGCCTCGCCCGCGGCGGGCAGCCAGTTGGTATTGGCGATGCCCGAGCCGACGAAGACCGCGACGCAGACCGGCGGGGTGATCACCGAGATCGTCGCGAAGTAGAAGACGAAGAGATGCGCGGCCAGCGGTTCGACCCCCACTGCGGTCATCGCCGGAGCGAGCACCGCGGCCACCAGCACATAGGCGGCGGTGGTCGGCAGGCCCATGCCCATGATCAGGCAGACGAGCCCGACGATGATTGCCACCAGCACGACCGAGTCCCCGGCCATTGTGACGATCAGCGAAGACAGCGTCACGCCGATGCCGGTCATATTGATCATCGAGACCAGCACCTGCGCCCCGGCGAGCAGCACGCCGATGATCACCATGCCCTTGCCCGCATCCTCGAGCCCGTCGATCACCCGCCCGGCCATCTCACGCGGGTTCAGCCGTCCGGCCTGGGTGGCGACGAAGGCGATCAGCAGGCCGACGACCCCGTAGAATGCGGCGGTGGCGATCGAGCGGCCAAGCCAGATGCCGATGCCCAGACCGCCAAGCGCGGCAAGGATCGGCAGCACCCGGCGCGGCGCGGTGATGGTTTTCCAGTCGGGCATCTCGTCCTCGGGCACCACGGCAAGCCCGCGCTGCTGCGCGACGAAATGCACGGTGACGAAGACCGAGACGTAGAACAGGATCGCCGGGAGGATCGCGCCGACGATGATGGTGGTATAGGGAAGCCCGAGGATCTCAGCCATGACGAAGGCCGCGGCGCCCATGATCGGCGGCGCGATCTGCCCGCCGGTGGAGGCCACCGCCTCGACCGCCGCAGCGAAAGGGCGCGGGTAGCCGAGGCGGATCATCATCGGGATGGTGAAATTGCCGGTGGTGGCGACATTGGCCACGGCAGAGCCCGAGATCATCCCGAAAAGCCCCGAGGCGATGGTGGCGATCTTCGCCGCGCCGCCGGGCTGGCGGCCGCCGAGGCGCATGGCCAGATCCATGAAGGCCTGGCCGCCGCCCGAATGCAGCAGCAGCGCGCCGAAGAGCACGAAAGCGGCGATCACCGTCGCCGCGACGCCGGTGAGCATCCCCCAGATGCCGAGATCGCCAAGGAAGATGGTCTCGGTGACGAAGGCCGCGTCGAAGCCGCGGTGCCCCAGCGCGCCCGGAAGCAGGTTGCCGAACATCGCGTAGCCGATGCCGATCAGCACCAGCACCGGGAAGATCAGCCCCACCGTGCGCCGCCCAAGCTCGAGCACCGACAGCACCAGACCAACGGTCAGCGCCATGTCGAGCGTCGTGGCCCAGGGCAGCGTCGTCATGATTTCATCGTAGTTCCAGACCACGTAGCCGCAGGCCGCCACCGTCACCGCGCAGAGCACGAGGTCGATGGCGAGCCCGAGCGGGCGCCAGGATTTCCCGGCGCCCAGCGGGTAGAGCGCGAAACCGAGGGAGGCCACGAGGGCGAGGAAGATCGCCCGCTGGATCAGCCCCTCGAAGGGGCCGGTCGCGGCGGTGTAGAAGACGAAGGCCCCGACGAGGATCGCCAGCCCCTTCTGGACGCGCTCCAGTGTCATGTCAGCTCCCCGGCTGCAGCTTGGCGGGGATCTCGAGCCCCTGTTCCTCGAACCAGCGCACCGCGCCCGGATGCAGCGGGACGGTGCCGTAGTCGAGCGTCATCTGCGCCAGGTCCGCGCCCTTCAGGCTGGCCATGGCGTTGGCCTGCGCGCTGTCGTCGGCCATGATCGCCGAGACGATCTTATAGGCGGTCTCGTCGTCCATCGAGGCGGGCGCGGCCACGCCGACGCCGAAGCTCCAGGTGGTGTAGGCGGGGATGCCGTCAGCAGCACCCTCGGGGATGTCGATCACCGAGATGTCGGGCATCTTCTCGCGCAGGGTGTCGGCCTGGGCGTCCGACAGACCGACCACGGTGATGTCGGTCGAGGTGGCGATGTCCATGGTCGAGCCGTCGAGCTTCATGCCCGAGCCCGACTTCACGTAACCCGCCACGCGGTTGTCCTTGATCGCGCCGACGATGTCGGTGGTCGAGCCGCGCACGTAGTCGGCCTCGAGCCCCAGCGCGGTGAACACCGCCTCGGTGGTCGACTCGGTGCTCGAGCCCTTGATGCCCGGGTTGAAGCGCACGCCCGACAGACCCTCGAGGCTGTCGACGCCCGCGTCCTTGCGCAGGATCACGTTCTGCGGCGCGTTGGTATAGACCCAGAGCAGGCGCAAGTCCTGCGCGTTGCCCTCGAAGGCGTTGGTGCCCGAGACAGCGTGCTGCGCCGCGTTGGTGGTCACGAGACCGAGGTCGACCTGACCACGCGCCATGCGGCGGATGTTGTCCATGGTTGCGCCGGTCTCGACCACCGAGGCTTTCAGCCCCTCGGCGTTCTCGTTGATCAGCTGGCCGACGGCGACGAAATACCCGTAGTGGCTCGACGAGGCCGATGTCGAGCCGATCAGCAGATCGGTTTCCTGCGCCAGCGCCGGACCGGCAAGCAGAGTTGCGCCCATGAGGGCGTAGAGCGTTGTTTTCATGATGTCCTCCCTTGGACCCCGTTTGCGGGATCGTGAGGGCCACAATGCCGCAGGAAGTTTATTGCCTGAAGTGAGATTTCTGACATTATTCGTGCATGGAACGCACTAATCCTTCGCTCGCCGATTTCAACGCCGTCCTCGTCCTGCTGCGCTGCGGCTCGTTCCGCGCCGCCGCCGAGGTTCTGGCGCTCTCGCCCTCGGCCCTGTCGCGGCAGATCACCGGGCTCGAGGCCCGGCTCGGCGCCCGGCTCTTCGACCGCGACACCCGCAACGTCGCGCCCACTGCCTCGGGTCTCGCCTTCGGGCGCGTGGCAGAACGGATGATCAACACCGCCGACGACGGCATGGCGGAGTTCGAAGCGCACCTCTCGGCCCGCAACGGGCGGCTGACCATCGCCGGGCTGCCCTCGGTGACCGCGGGCCTGCTGCCGGGGCTGCTGCGCAGCTTCTCCGCCGCGCACCCCGACATTGACCTGCGCATTGTCGACGCGCTTTCAGGCAGCGTGATCGAAGCCGTCGAGGCGGGCGTCGCCGAGATCGGCTTCACCGCCGGCACGCTCTCTGCCCGCAGCCGGCTCACCTTTCAGCCGCTGATGGATGACCACTTCGTCGCCGTCGGCGCGCCCGACGGGCCGCTGCGCGCGGCGCGCGACTACGCCTGGGAAGAGCTGATCGAGATGCCCTTCATCGCCATGGCGCAGGGCACCAGCGTGCGCGAGCTGATCGACGGCGCCTGCCTGCGCATCGGTCACACGCTCGCGCCTCGTTTCGAGGTGGCGCACCTCGCCACCGCAGGTGCGCTGGTGGCCGAAGGTCTGGGGATCACCGCCTTGCCGACATTGACCCTGCCGGTTCTACGCACCGAGGCCTTGGTACAACGCGAGATCACCGGCTTCGGCGCGCGGCGGCGCATCGGGCTGGTGCGGCGCTCCGGCCAGTCGCTCTCGCCCTCGGCGCAGGCCTTTCTGGCGCATGTGCGGGATGCGAGCACTCTCAGACAAAGGTCCTAGGAAAGCGATTATGGAATTTCTTGTCCAAAGTCGCTTCTTTGCGCTCGTACCCCAGGAACGAAGTAACACGTTGGACCCCGCAAAGAGCTTGGACTTTCGATGCAAGTTCTGAGCCACTCCCGAGGCCTGGCCCCTGCGCCAAACAATCCCGAGCTTCCGAGACCTCGGAGAGAAAACTACCCCCGCTCAACGTGTTGGAACCGAGTTCAAAGGTCCTCGGCTGCGCAAAGCAGGGGTGCCTCGCCGAGGGAGAAGAAGCATGGCTAGGCCGAGGTGATGTTGCACCGCGGGCAGCCGGGTCTCGGCGAAGCTCCGTGCAAAGCCTCCCACCTCCCAGATGCTGGACGCCCCCGGTCCGCGCTGCGTCAGCAGCCATTCACCCCCGACCCGCAGCTGGCCCGGGAGCGAGCCTATCCTCGCATGCGACACCTGCGCGTCGAGACCGAAGGACATGCCGAAATCGAGGTGATCCTGCAGATTTCCCCTGACGAGGGGCGCATCCAGACGCACCGGACTGCCGAGCGCCCGGAGATGCTCCGCAAGCCCCACGCCCGAGAGCATGAGCAGTTGCGGCGTGCTGATGGTCCCTCCCGAAAGGATCACCTCGCGCGTTGCACGAACCGATCGCAACTCGCCATCGTGCAGGTATGCGATACCCAACGCCCGGTCTGCTTCGAACAGAATTCTGCGCGCCATCGCACCGACTTCCACCGCCAGAGTGGGGCGCCGCAGCGCCGCCCGTTGCGCTTGGTGCATCCATGCGGCCGAGCCCCATCGGTTCGGCGCCCTCATGATCCTCGCTGATCGCATGCCCCGTCGCCTCCCCGGCTTCGAGAAACGCGTCAAAGATGGGCGATTGCACCCGCCCTTTCTCCACACCGGGAGGCCCTTCATCGCCTCGGCAGACCGAAGCACCGCGGTTCGAGCTCTCCGATCTGCGGAAGTAGGGCAGGCCATCCGCAAAACTCAAAACTCAAGCCTTTCAGGCCGCACGCACCCGGCAGAGTGGGCGCCGACGATCGTGTAATCGAAGTCCTTGGCCAGCAAGTCCGACATCGCGAGCGCTCCGTGACAATGACGCGCAGGGGCTGTCACCGGACCGAGCCAGCCGCACAACATGCTCCTGGGCCGGAATGTAGAAGCGGCCAAAGCAAGGAGCGAGGCGCAAAAAGATTGGGGGGAGCCGCTAGCTCAGGTCAGGCGCCGTGCGCCCTGCCTGCTGAAATACAGGTCAACGCAAGACCCTGTGTCCAAGTCAGCCTTCAGTTGATCGACTGCGACACTACCTCCGCTCCGGCGGTTCGCATTGCCGAAATCAAAGCCCTGCCCGGCAGGCAATCAGGCACCGTGCAACGGCCAGAGCCCCGTGCGCGACCGGCCGTGCAGGGAATGCTCTGCGCCGTCAGGCGGCGTCGGGTCTTGATGCTGCGCCGGACGAGCCGGGCCCAGGCTCATAGATCGAGCGACGCAAGGGTCTTGTCGTTGACCCGGAGGCTTTCCGGGAGCCAGTCGCACTTGAGTGTCCTCGTCAACGGCGTGCAGGAATTGGCCACCAGTGTCCAGATCCACTCCACCGCGCTCTGCATTTTCGCTTTCGCTCGGTTCGTGGGGCTCGCCGCGCCGGCCCACGCAATTCTCATCCGGCGGATACCCAGCTTGCCGCAGCAGGAGACCCCCGCAGGTCTCGCCCATTCCCACGACGTCTTCTCGCTAAAGGACTGGCTGTCCTCAGAGCACTGTGCAGCTCGGATAAGGTCGAGCAATGTTCGAAGGTGTTTGGTCTTTGCGGGGGCAGAACATCCCCATCTGGTTCTCCGGACTCCTCCCACCCGTCAAAAAGTCCTCAACTCTACAATCGGCATCAGCGGAAATCACCGGAGACAACGCGAATTTCGGTGATTTTCCCGCTAACGCAAAGATTTTTCGGCGCAAGTCACTGCACGACATCCAGTAACTTAGGGTCAAGAGACCGGCCAAGGAGACCAAGAATGAAGACCTACAGCCTTGCGCTGATCCCCGGCGACGGGATCGGTGTTGACGTCACCGATGCTGCGATGGAGGTGCTTGGCGCCGCCGCGACGGGGCGCTTCGCCTTCGAGACCACGAGCTTCCCCTG
>JBLXGS010000022.1:0-86959 GCA_048381755.1 Roseobacteraceae bacterium | reverse complement strand
GGCCGTGACCGGCCGTAGCGTTTCACCCATGCGTGCGTCCGAAGCTGCTGGCGGATTTTGGTGTAGCAACTTGATTCTACGGCGCTTTCAGGCGCACGCAACCTGCCCCCATCGATTTGGATGAATAAACCGGGTTGAAGAAGCAGGGAAAGCGTTGTTGTCTTTCGACTCCCGAAGCCGGAATTTGTCAGACCCAGCGGTCAGTGCAAAGTTGAAGGCCTCTATGGAGAACCACTCACAGAAGATCAGCTATGTCTTGATGGCATGGGCTCTCAATGAGTCTGAGCCGAGCAAGGCTTTGAAGATTGCTCTCAATATGATTTATCATCTGCAACGTGGGCGTGAGCCTTCGATGTATAGCGACGTGCGTTCTGATTTGACGTCCGTGCAGACCCCGAGCGAGGTCGTTCGCGCAGTAGCGGCTCGTGATTGCGTCGAGCTTGCGAAGCATATTCTTGGGCATGCGCATCAGCACGTAAAAACACGTCAGCCTATACCTAGCACGCGCGCTCAAGACAGGTTTCTCACCATGAAGGCACGCAAGGTTCAGGAGCTGTTAGATAACGAGGATTTCTGGTGGTTCTTCCTCTCCCGCATGGAGGATGGGGAGCTCGACCTCGCAGAGGCGGCTAATCGCTACGAACATGATCACATTAGGACTGGGAAGCCGTTCCGGTTGGCTGGGGAAGGCGAGCTGTTCCCCAAAGTCGCAGAATGAAGCAGATGTCCAGAAAAGGAGCGCGGGTACTTGCAGATGAAAGTAGAAGAGTTTCTTTCTCCTGAGTTTCTTCTGAAACAGGGAAAGTATGTTCAGACGTGTGCTCATCTAGAGAGGGTCATGTGGCTGATCCTGATTACACTGGAAGACAAAGACGTCACCAACGAAGAGGACGCCAACTACGCTCTATACCATCGCAAGAATAGCTCAGCGTTCGTCAAGGAGTTCGAGCGCGTCGTTACTCTTTCTGACAGCCCGTACGCGTCGGCCGCAAAGAAGTTAATGGATGAGCTGATGTCGAACATCGACAATCGGCACATGGCCGTGCACGGTGCGTGGGTCGCGGAAGGCGAAGCCTTCAAGTGTGAGTATTTCAAGAATTTCGGTACGAAGAGCAGTCCGGATTGGCGGTCCTACGGGAGAGCCGTATCTATCGAAGATATCGACGCCATCCTGGTCTCAGTTGACGATCAACTTAGGCGAGCAATCGATCTTTGGCTCTCGATCCTGTCAGGCCGAGGCAGCAGTTCGGTCTAGAAAAGGAGCGACTTCATGTTTGAGGTGAGGGCTCGCGGTCAAGGCTTTGTAACTGCGGACGAACTGGTCAAGGTGATCGAGGGTATGGGCGACATTGTCGCCGAAGCGCTCGCTGACAGGGATGAGAAAATCCGCGCGCTGCAGGCTGAGCTCGAAACCGAGCGGCGGCTGCGTCTATCGATGAAGTCCAGGTAGGAGCACGAGCGATGTCCTCCGGCGCCAGCACTGCGGACCGCATCGAGTGCGGATGCGTTCTTCACGCCTGGTGCGGTCGATATGGCTGCGCGAAAGGCAGTTCACACATCGCGATTCGTTCACTGAATGTCCGTGTGAATGAAATGGACCTAAGCGGCTGATCTCGCGCCGAGTTGACCAAATTCAAAATCCCCCGGCCTTGCGGTCATGTCGGTTCGAGTCCGACCTTGGGTACCAGCACGCTCCCTCGAAATCATTGGCTTGCCTCGTATGCTGGGCGCTCTCGATAGGGGCGTCGCGGCTAGTCGAACTGCGGGACTGCAGGACTGCCAGCCCGTGAGGGCGGGCTCTTCATCGTTCACCTAGCCGATCACTGCGTGTCGGACCCGGTGGTTCGCGTTGCGCAGTCGCGCGCTAAATCCCTGACCTGTCGCCAAAACTCCCCGCCGCCGCCGCGGTGAGTCCGCGGCTGTGCCGCATTTTTTCCTTTTTTCGAAACCAGAACGGCCCGGTAGTGACTAGAAAGGTCTATCTAAATGTTAGGTTTGATTTCGGGCTCCAGTTCGGGAAGCTACCAGGGCATCTTCGGCAGCAGCAATTCGGGCACGGCGCAGAACAGCTCCGTGACGGAAGACGAGGCTGTGCAGGCAGAAGAGGCGCAGGCTTCGGAAAGTCAGGAGCCCACGGCCAGTTCGGCCAGTAGCGCAGAGGGCAGCGAGCAGGTCGCGGCAAGCGGCTCGGCCTCTGAAACGCAGAACACCAGTGCCACGCCGGCGGCCGGAGCCGTCGCCGAGGCCGACTCCGGGGCGGGGACTGCCTCGTCAGCGAGCTCAGCCGCAGCAGCCGAAGAGCCCGCCGCGGCGGACAAGCTGGCCGAAGCCCGGGCGCAGGCCATCTCCACGCAGGAAAGCTTCATGAAGTCGCTGGTGATCGCACAGATGGGCGCCCAGTCAGATGAGGACGACCTGGCCTCGCGCCTGCGCCGCGGCGCCGAATCCTATGCCTCGGCCCGGACGGAGGCTGAAACGGCCAGCGAAACGTCGCGCACCGACGTGGCTGCCTGAGAAAGGGGCTGCCTGAAAGGGGCTCCCTGAGACAAGCGCCGACACGGCTCGGCGGATTATCTCCGAAACGCGCGGCGCGGGTGAAAACGCTGCGCCGCGTCGTCGTCCCGGGCTGGGAGGGCGACGCATGATGACCCGGCCAGGGAGCCGCCGGATCAGGGTGGGCCGGTGTCGCGCGGCGGCGCGCGCAGCGCGCTTCTGGTCGGTATCGTCTGGATGTCCCGGTATCCACCGGGGTGGGCACTTTCCCAACGCTATCAGAGCGTTAAAGGGAAAGTGGCGGAGAGACAGGGATTCGAACCCTGGGACCCCGTGAAGGGTCAACGGTTTTCGAGACCGCCCCGTTCGACCACTCCGGCACCTCTCCGCGGGGGTCGTGGGGGGCGTTTAACGATATGCCCGGGGGGGTGCAACAGGGAATTTTCAACTTTTTTCATTCCGGCGATTTTTTCGACGGCGGAGCTTTGCCAGTGGTCCATCGGGTCACCTTGGAATTGTCGGTGGCGGGCCCTAGGCTCTGGGGCTGTCATACCCCGGAGTACCCTTATCCCATGTTCCCGCGCTTTGCCGCCTGCACCGCTTTTGCCCTTCTTGTCTCCCCGGTTGCGCCCTCTGCCCAGGCGGGCTCCGCGGAGGAGATTCTCGATGCGCTGAGGGTGACCGACATCGTCGAGGTCATGCGTGAAGAGGGGCGCGGCTATTCCGACGATATGGCGCAGGACCTGCTCCCGGCCGGGCAAACCGAAGGCTGGCGGCAGTCGGTGGATCGTCTCTACGCCCCCGACGCCATGCAGGAGGTGGTTCGGGCGGGTTTTGTCGAGAGCTTCGGCGAGACCGACGCGGCGCCGCTTCTGGACTATCTCACCAGCGATGCCGGGCAGAAGGTTGTCGCGCTGGAGCTTGAGGCGCGGCGAGAGATGACCGATCCCGATGTGGAGGCGGCTGCGCGCGAGGCGTGGCGCGAGCGACAGGGGGCAGGGGCGGACGATGCCCGGCTCGATCAGCTCGACCGCTTCGTGGAGGAGAACGATCTGCTGGAGACCAATGTGGTCGGTGGGCTCAACGCCAGCTTCCAGTTCTACCTCGGGCTGGTCGATGGCGGCGGGCTGGAGATGACCGAGCCGGAGATCGTCGAGGAAGTCTGGATGCAGGAGGAGGCGACGCGCGCGGACACGCGCGAATGGCTTTACGCCTACCTGCTGCTCGCATACCAGCCGCTGTCGGACAGCGAGCTGGAGGCCTATATCGACATCTCGGCAAGTCCGGAGGGCAGGGCGATGAACCGCGCGCTGTTCGCCGGGTTCAATCACATGTATGACGAGATTTCCTATGGTCTCGGTCTGGCCGCGGCGCGCGAGATGCTGGGGCAGGACCTCTAGCGCGAGAGCCAGCCCGGCGATGTGGAGCACGTTTGCCGGTTCGGCCTCTCGGGGCCACATATGCAGGCGCAAAACCTGGGCTGAACGGCCCGAAAAGCGGTTTGCGCGGGTTGACACACCGGCAATTTGCCCCGATAAGCCGGGCTTCGAAACGGGGCCATTGCGCGCCCCGCTTTCGATTCTTACATCATGACTGCCCGGAAGGGCGCGCTGTTCGACGGCGGAGCGGGTCCACCCGCACCATGAAGTCCCCGACAAACTGGGGCGCCACAGAACGCGGTAGACAAAGGAAGACGCAGATGTTCGCGGTGATGAAAACCGGCGGCAAGCAATACAAGGTCCAGGCGGGCGACGTGCTCCGCGTGGAGAAGCTGGCTGCAGATGCGGGTGAAACCGTTCAGTTCAACGAAGTCCTGATCCTCGGCGGCGACAAGGTCACCGTGGGCGCTCCGCTCGTGTCCGGCGCTGCCGTGCAGGCGACCGTGATCGACCAGATCAAGGGCGACAAGGTCATCAGCTTCGTGAAGCGCCGCCGCAAGCACAGCTCGCAGCGTACCCGTGGCCACCGTCAGCAACTCACCCTGCTGCGCGTGACCGAGATCCTCGCATCCGGCGCCGAAGGCACCGGCGTGAAGGCCGCCGCTGGCGCTGCCTCCGCACCGAAGGCCGCTCCGGCAGCCGCCGCTGCTCCGAAAGCAGCTGCAGCCGAAGGCGACGACCTGACCAAGATCACCGGTGTCGGCCCCGCCGCCGCCAAGAAGCTGAACGAAGCCGGCATCGCCACCTTCGCACAGCTCGCAGCCGTTGACCCCGAGAGCTTCGACGCCGTCAAGGTGAAGCCCGAGTGGGTTGAGCAGGCCAAGACCCTGGCCTGATAGACAGTTAAGGAGACCAACCCATGGCACATAAAAAAGCAGGCGGTAGCTCCCGTAACGGCCGCGACTCCGCTGGCCGCCGTCTCGGCGTGAAACTCTACGGTGGCCAGGCGGCCAACCCGGGCAACATCATCATCCGTCAGCGCGGCACCAAGTTCTGGCCGGGCGAAGGCGTGGATATGGGCAAGGATCACACGATCTTCGCCGTGGCCGAAGGCTCGGTCACTTTCCACAAGGGCCTGAAGGGCCGCACCTTCGTATCCGTCCTGCCGGTGGCGGAGGCTGCTGAGTAAGCCGATCCCGGATCGAAAAATTGGAGGGGATCGGCACGGGCCGGTCCCCTTCTCCGTTTCGGGGGGAGACGAAGCGGCCCGCGAGAATTCTCGCGACATGAGGAGTAAGAAAATGAGTCTGGCCGAAGACGACCAGCTGACCGTGCAACCGGTCATCGAGACACCCCGCTTCCTGCTGCGGCCGCTGCGCCGCTCGGATGCCGGCATGATCGCCCATTACACGTCCGAGCTGCGCCTCGCGCGCATGACCACCTCGATTCCGCACCCGCTTCCGCCGGGCGCGACCGAGGCTTTCATCACCCGTTCGCTTGATCCCAAGCGGGTCGAGGATGTCTGGGCGATGGACGCCTCCGAGCAGGGCGGTGCCGAGGTGATGGGGCTGATCTCGCTGGAGCGGCTGACCGACGGCAACCAGGCCGAGATCGGCTACTGGGTCGCGCCGCCGTTCTGGAATACCGGCCATGCCTCGGAAGCGGTGCGCGCGATGGTGCAGGCCAACCCCTTCGGGAGCGCCACGATGTTCGCCTCGGTTTTCCAGGACAACGCCGCCTCGGCGCGGGTGCTGACCAACTGCGGGTTCGAGTACATCGGCGACGCCGAGGCCTTCTCGGTGGCGCGCAATTCCGCCGTGCCCACCTGGACCTACCTGCGCCGGATGGACTGAGCGCGGGCCTCTGCCCGACCGTTCCCGCGACAAAGTGATCCCGCCCGGCCCGCGATTTCCGTTGGCCGGGCGTTCTCTTGGTGCCTATAAGCAGGGCATGATCACCGAATTCGGACATTTCGCGCTCATCCTCGCCTTCGTCGTCGCCTGCGTGCAGGCGGTGGTGCCGATGATCGGGGCGCATAAGCGTTGGCCCGGCTGGATGGCCGTCGCCGAGCCCGCCGCCACGGCGCAATTCCTGCTTGTCGCGCTGTCTTTCGGCGCGCTCATGCACGCCTTCATCACCTCGGATTTCTCGCTGCGGCTGGTGGTGATGAACTCGCATTCCGCCAAGCCGCTGCTCTACAAGATCAGCGGCGTCTGGGGGAACCACGAGGGCTCGATGCTGCTCTGGGTGCTGATCCTGTCACTCTTCGGCGCGATGGCGGCCTGGTTCGGGGGCAACCTGCCGCCGACGCTGCGCGCGCGGGTGCTGTCGGTGCAGGCCGCGGTGGGCGTTGCCTTCTTCGCCTTCATTCTCTTCACTTCGAACCCCTTCCTCCGTCTTGCGGTGCCGCCCTTCGACGGGCAGGACCTGAACCCGCTGCTGCAGGACCCGGGGCTCGCGTTCCACCCGCCGTTCCTCTACCTCGGCTACGTAGGCCTCTCGATCTGCTTCAGCTTCGCGGTCGCGGCGCTGATCGAGGGCCGGGTCGATGCCGCCTGGGGTCGCTGGGTGCGTCCCTGGACGCTGCTGAGCTGGGTGTTCTTGACCATCGGCATCGCACTCGGCTCCTGGTGGGCCTATTACGAGCTCGGCTGGGGCGGCTTCTGGTTCTGGGATCCGGTGGAGAACGCCTCCTTCATGCCCTGGCTGCTGGCCGCGGCGCTGCTGCATTCCGCCATCGTGGTGGAAAAACGCGAGGCGCTGAAAAGCTGGACCATCCTGCTGGCGATCCTCGCCTTCGGCTTCTCACTGATCGGCACCTTCATCGTGCGCTCGGGCGTGCTGACCTCGGTGCATGCCTTCGCCACCGATCCGCAGCGCGGGGTGTTCATCCTCGGCATCCTCGTCTTCTTCACCGGCGGCGCGCTGACGCTCTACGCGGCGCGTGCGGGGGTGATGCAGGCCAAGGGGGTCTTCGGCATCGTCAGCCGCGAGTCGGCGCTGGTGGTGAACAACATCCTGCTGGCGGTGGCCTGTTTCGTGGTCTTCACCGGCACGCTCTGGCCGCTGGTCGCCGAGATGCTCTTCGGTCGCAAGCTCTCGGTCGGCGCACCCTTCTTCAACATGGCCTTCACGCCGTTCATGGTGCTGCTGGGGCTGATCCTGCCCATCGGCGGGATGATCAGCTGGAAGCGGGGCAAACTCGGCCGGGTGATGCGGCAGCTGGTGCCGGCGCTGGTTCTGGCGGTCGCGCTCGCGGGTCTGGTCTGGGCGATGCAGACCGGGCGCAGCCTGATGGGGCCGATCGGGGTCTTCCTCGGCACCTGGCTGGTGGCCGGATCGATCACCGACCTGCTGAGCCGCATTGGCCAGAGCCGCGACTGGCGCCGTCTCGCGCGGCTGCCGCGCGCCGACTGGGGCAAGGCGGTGGCCCATGCGGGGCTTGGCGTGACCATGCTGGGTATCGCCGGGCTCATGGCCTGGGAAGAGGAGGACATCCGCGTCGCGCAGGTGAACCAGCCCTTCACCGTGGGCGCTTTCGAGCTCGAACTGCTCGGCGTCGAGCGGGTGCAGGGACCGAACTACTTCTCGGACATGGGCGAGGTGTCGCTGCGCCGGGACGGGGCGGAGGTCGCGCATCTCTATCCTGAAAAGCGGAGCTACCCTGTGGCGGGCATGCCTACCACCGAAGCCGCCATCGACAACGGCTTCCTGCGTGATGTCTACGTGGTGCTGGGGGATGCGCAGGCGGGCGGCGGATGGACCATGCGGGTCTACGTGAAACCACTGGCCAACTGGATCTGGGGCGGGGCGATCCTCATGGCAATCGGCGGCGCGCTGAGCCTGTCGGACCGGCGCTTCCGCGTCGCCGCGGGTGCGCGCAAGGCGGCCCCCGTGCGGGGAGTGCCAGCGGAATGACCTTTGCGAAGCCTTTCCGCACGCTGCTGCTGCTGGTTCTGCTGGCGCTGCCGGTGCTGCAGGCCGCGGTGGTCCATGCCGTCCAGCCCGACGAGATTCTGTCCGATCCGGCGCTCGAGGCGCGGGCGCGCGAGCTGTCCAAGCACCTGCGCTGCCTCGTCTGCCAGAACGAGAACATCGACGATTCCAACGCCGCACTGGCCCGCGATCTGCGCCTGCTGGTGCGCGAGCGGCTGGTGGCGGGCGACACGGATGACGAGGCGGTGGCCTATCTGGTCGACCGCTATGGCGAGTTCGTGCTGCTGCAGCCCACCACGCGCGGCTGGAACTGGCTGCTCTGGGCCGCGGGGCCGATGCTCTTCGTGCTCGCGCTGATCCTCGCGGCGGTCTACCTGCGGGGGCGCTCGCGGGCCGAGGCCAGCACCGAGGCCGGGCTCAGCCCCGAGGAAGAGGCGCGGCTGAAGCGCATTCTGGACGAGACCACCTCCTCCTGATAGGACTGCCGGCAGGGTCGGCAGTTCACCCAGTCTCCGCCGCCCGGCTTGCCGGGCACGCTGAACCTGTCTCGATGATCGCAGAGCTCACCGGACAATCCGGCGATGCCTTACGGACAAGGGCGGAACTCCAGCCCCGCAAGGGGTCGGGCAGCAGCGCCGGAGGATCTGGAGGATCCGATGAGCCATTCCCCGAACCGGGAAACCATCCCGCTTGCCATCGACGACCTGTCGGGCTTTGCCCGCGCGCTCCGTGCCGGCCTCGAAGCGCCGCCCTCGCATCAGCAGATGCTCGGGCTGATCGCGAAGGCCGCGGGCTATCGCAATTATCAGCACCTGCGCGCCGGGATCGTGCCTGCGCCGAAAGCCGACATGAAAGCGGTGTCCCGCGCGCTTCGGCACTTCGACGGGCAGGGGCTCTTGCTGCGCTTCCCCGGCCGCACGGCAATGCAGGCGCTCTGCCTCTGGCCGCTCTGGGCCCGGATCCCGCCGCGCCAACCCTTCGCCGAGCGCGAGATCAGCGCGAGGATCGACGCGCTCTGCACGTTCCGCGATGCCGCGCAGATCCGCCGCACCATGGTCGAGAACCGGATGCTGGACCGCACCCGCGACGGATCGGTCTACACGCGGGTGGAAAGGCGCCCGAGCGCCGAGGCGCTGGCCCTGATCGCGGCGCTCGGACGGCTCTGAGCGCGGGCAACGTCCCGGGGGCTTGCCTCCGGCGCGCGCGCGGGAGAGAGTTCCCGCGCGCAAGCGCCAGACCGGAGGAGCCTCATGAACTACGAAACCATCCGCTACGAAATCGAAGGCGACGTGGCGCAGATCACCCTTGCCCGGCCCGACGTGATGAACGCGCTCTCGGCGCCGATGCGCGCCGAGCTGACCCATGCCATCCAGGCGGGCGGCAAGGAGGCGCGGGTGGTGGTGCTCACCGGTGAGGGCCGGGCCTTCTGCTCGGGGCAGGACCTCGGCGACCGCGAGACCGCCGCGAGCATCGACCTCGAGCGGGTGCTGCGCGACGAATACATGCCGCTGCTGAGCGCGCTCACCGAGTGCCCGCGCCCGACCATCGCCGCGGTGAATGGCGCGGCGGCGGGGGCCGGGGCCAACCTCGCGCTGGCTGCCGACGTGGTGATCGCCGCCGAGAGCGCCTTTTTCATGCAGGCCTTCACCCGCATCGGCCTGATGCCCGACGCTGGCGGGACATGGATGCTGCCGCGACAGATGGGCATCGCCAAGGCGATGGGCGCGGCGCTCTTTGCCGACCGCATCAGCGCGGCGCAGGCCGAGCGCTGGGGGATGATCTGGGAGGCGGTGCCCGATGCCGAATTCGAGGCAATCTGGAAGTCCCGCGCCGCGCACTTGGCGCAGGGGCCAAGCGAGGCCTACGCCCGCATCAAGCGCGCCATTCGCGGTGCCTTCGAAAAGGACTTCGACAGCCAGATGCTGCTCGAGGCGCAGCTTCAGGGCGAATGCGGCATGACGCGGGACTTCAAGGAGGGTGTCGTGGCCTTCCATGAAAAACGCCCTGCGAAATTCGAGGGGCGCTGATCGCCTATACGGCGGCGCTCTGCGCCACGCTCCAGCGCGGGGCATCGACCCTGAGTGGCCCCGCCGGGTGATCCCAACGCGGCGGTTGGCCGTCGATGCGGACCGGAAAACGCAGCCTCCGCGCGGGGCCCCAGCCGGTCTGTTCGATCTCGGTCGCAAGGTCGCCCGGTGTTTCCTCGATAGGCGCGCCCGTCATCTCCCGCGGGCCCGCCGCGATGAGCAACGCCGCGGTGCGTGCCAGCGAGAGCCGGGCCGAGAGCACGCGCCCCTCGGCGTTGCGCTGGCGCAGGGCGCGCAGCACGGCGGCGGCGATCAGGCAGCCCGTGGCATGGTCGAGCGCCTGCACCGGCAGCGGCACCGGACGCCTGGCACCGGTCCGCCGCATGCCCTCATCGGCAATGCCACAACTCATCTGCACAAGGCTGTCGAAGCCACGTCGCCCGGACCAAGGCCCCGTCCAGCCATAGGCATTCAGGCTGACGTCGATCAGCCCGGGCGCGATCCGCCTGCGCGCCTCCGTCCCATAGTCCAATGCCTCCAGCGCGCCGAGCCGGTAGCCGTGCACCAGCACGTCGGCGCCCTTGAGCAGTTCCTCGAAGGTGGCCCGATCGGCGGTCTGATTGAGGTCCAACCCGGTCCGGCGCTTGCCAAGGGTCACTTCCGGAACCACCCCGGGTTCGTCCCACCAGGGCGGGTCGATGCGGAGCACGTCGGCGCCGAAGCCGGCCAGAAAGCGAGTCGCCACCGGCCCGGCAAGCACTCGGGTCAGGTCGAGCACGCGAAGACCCTGCATTGCGACAGGGGACGCGCCGGCCCCGGTTTCACGAAACGCGATCAGCGGCTCGGCGGCGACGGCCTTGCCCTGGGGGTGAGCGGCCCAGTCCTCCAGCGCGTGCATTGCCGCCGCCGCCCCACCAGCCGCCACGACCGCCGTCTCGAGATCGTCCTTGCCCCAGCCGGCCACAGCCTCGGAGACCGTGCTCCTGTCAGGAGGACAGCCGAGCACTGACAGCGCCGCATCGCGGTGATGAGGCGCATTGGTATGCAGCCGGATCCAGCCGTCCGCGGCGGCGTAGTCCCCGGCGATCGGGTCCCAGGCCGAGGGCAACTCCCAGCCGCTTGGGCGCAGGGTCATGTCGAACCACATGGAGGCGAGCCGGCGGTCGATATCGACGCGGCTTGCGCCGAGCAGCGCCGCCACCTCGCGGGCGGCGGCCGCGGTGGTGGCGGTGGCGAGTTCCGAGACCCGAAAGCAGGAGGGGAGTTCGGCGCTCCCGTGTTCGGCGGCGTGAATGCCGGGAGAGAACCCGGCTCCAAGTGCCTGAGTGATCTGCTGGTCGAAAAATCCGGTCATTGCGGCCTCCGTTCTGGTTCGTTCGCATGTTTCGCTGCGATTGACCGGCTGTAAATCTTGATCAATATAATCAATATGAAATGCGATGACTGGATCGATGCGGGCACCGCCTGTGGCCTACTCGGGGTGAAGCCCCAGACGCTTTACGCCTATGTCAGCCGGGGTCAGCTCCGGGCCGAGGCCGATGCGGGAGATGCGCGTCGGAGCCTCTATGCGCGCGCCGACGTCGAGGCGCTGCTGCGCCAGAACCGGCGTCCGCGCGCGCGCGCCGAGGTGGCGGAGCAGGCGATCCGCTGGGGCGATCCGGTGCTCACGACCGGGATTTCCGAAGTGCGCGAGGGGATGCTCTGGCTGCGCGGCAGGTCGGTGGAGGACTGCGCCGAGGGGATGACGCTCGAAGTGATGGCGGCGCATCTCTGCGGTCAGGACCACGTGACGTGCCCGGAGGCTAGCGCGGCAGTTCACGGGGCGACGCCGGTCGCGCGCGCCGTTGCTTATCTGGCCTCCGAGACCGAGGCGGCGCGCCCCATCCAGAGCCTGACCGGGCAGGAGATTTCGGACGATATCGGTCGACTGATGTCTGGCGTGACGGGTGCGCTGCTCGGGCGCGAGGGAAGCGGGGCGATCCACGCGCGGCTGGCGCAGGCCTGGGGGCAGGAGGCGCAGGGCGCGGACGACCTGCGCCGCGCTCTGGTGCTGCTGAGCGATCACGAGCTGAACCCCTCGACCTTCGCGGTCCGGATCGCCGCCTCGACCGGGGCAAGCCTGCCCGCGGCGCTGCTCTGCGGCATGGCGACCTTGAGCGGCGCGCGGCACGGCGGGGCCTCGACGCTTGCGCGGGAGGCGATTCGGGCGGTTCTTGATGGGCGGATGGAAGAGTTTCTTGCTTCGCAAACTGAGAGCTCCGCCTATGGCTTCGGCTATGGCCATCCGCTCTATCCCGAGGGTGATCCGCGCGCGCGCCTGCTGCTGGAGCGGCTCGCGCCGGTGGAACCAGCCCTGCGCGCGCAGCGGCAGCTGTCCGAGCGGCTGGCTTTGCCGCCCAACGTCGACACCGGCCTCGCGGCGCTCGCCATGGCGCGGGACCTTCCCGAAGAGGCGCCCTTCACCATCTTCGCCGCGGGGCGGCTGGCGGGCTGGAGTGCCCACGCGATCGAGCAGGCGCGCAGCGGCAATCTTATCCGGCCGCGCGCCCGCTACGCCGCGGCGCGTTGACAGGAGTCTCTACCAATATCCTGTATATAAACAAAAAAGCCCCGCCGAAGCGGGGCTTTTCCTTGGCCGAAAACCGGCTTAGCGGCTTTCGATGTCGGTGTAGTCGCGCAGGGTCGAGCCGAGGTACAGCTGACGCGGGCGGCCGATCTTGTGCTGCGGATCGGCGAGCTGCTCTTTCCACTGCGAGACCCAGCCCACGGTGCGCGACAGCGCGAAGATCGGGGTGAACATCGAGGTCGGGAAGCCCATCGCCTCGAGGATGATGCCCGAGTAGAAGTCGACGTTCGGGAACAGCTTCTTGTCGATGAAGTATTGATCTTCCAGCGCCTGCTTCTCGAGCTCTTTCGCCACCTGCAGGATCGGGTTGTTCTCGACGCCGAGCAGGTCGAGCACCTCGTCTGCGGATTGCTTCATCACCGTCGCGCGCGGGTCGCGGTTCTTGTAGACGCGGTGACCGAAGCCCATAAGGCGGAACGGGTCGTTCTTGTCCTTGGCGCGGGCGATGTACTCGGGGATCTTGTCGACCGAGCCGATCTCTTTCAGCATCTCGAGGCAGGCCTGGTTGGCGCCGCCGTGGGCCGGGCCCCAGAGGCAGGCGATGCCGGCCGCGATGCAGGCAAACGGGTTCGCGCCCGAGGACGAGGCGAGACGCACGGTCGAGGTCGAGGCGTTCTGCTCGTGGTCGGCGTGCAGGGTGAAGATGCGGTCCATGGCGCGGGCCAGGATCGGGTTCACCTCGTATTTCTCGGCGGGAACCGAGAAGCACATGTGCAGGAAGTTCGCCGCGTAGTCGAGGTCATTGCGCGGGTACACGAAGGGCTGGCCGATCGAGTACTTGTAGGCCATGGCCGCGATCGTCGGCATCTTGGCGATCAGGCGGTGCGAGGCGATCTCGCGCTGACGCGGATCCGAGATGTCGGTGCTGTCGTGGTAGAAGGCCGACATGGCGCCGACCACACCCACCATGGTTGCCATGGGATGCGCATCGCGGCGGAAGCCGCGGAAGAAGTTGTGCATCTGCTCATGGATCATCGTGTGGCGGGTGATGGTGTTCTCGAAATCCTCGAGCTCTGCCGCGGTCGGCAGCTCGCCGTACATCAGCAGGTAGCACACTTCGAGGTAGTGCGATTTACCCGCCAGCTGGTCGATCGGGTAACCACGGTGCAGAAGGATGCCTTCGTCGCCGTCGATGAAGGTGATCGTGCTGTCACAGCTCGCGGTCGAGGTGAAGCCCGGATCATAGGTGAAAACCCCGGCCTGGCCGTAGAGTTTGCGGATGTCGAGCACATCGGGGCCCGCGGTCGGCGAATAGATCGGCAGGTCGTAGCTTTGCTCGCCGATGGTCAGTTTCGCGCTTTTCGCTGTGTCAGCCATGCTTGCTTGTCCCTTCATCTGGAAAAGGCCAGGCGCGTCGGGCGCGCCCGGTCGGTATTATCACACATGGCCCGGGGCGGGCTCGGGAACTCCCATCACATGGGTCCCGTCACGGCGCCTCGGAAGCCGCTGCCTGCTCAAGCCGGAGGAGGCTTTCCTCCTTGCCGAGCACCAGCATCATGTCGAACACGCTAGGGGTCACGGACCGGCCTGCGAGAGCCGCACGAAGCGGCCCGGCCAGTTTTCCGAATTTGGTGTTCTGCTCTTCGGCGAACTGCGCCGTTACCCCCTCGAGTTCTTCTCGCGACCAGCTAGCACTTTGCAACTGCGGCGTCAACGAGGCCAGTATACCACGGGATACTGCATCGAGGTTCTTGGCGGCCTTCTCATCGGGAACAATGGGCGTTTCCGTCAGGATGAAGTGAGCCTTTTCAAGAAGTTCCGGGAAAGTCTTGGCGCGGTCCTTCAGGCAGTACATACCCTGCGTCATCCCGGATTTTTGTGCCTCGGTGAAGGCCGGAAGACCGGCCGCCGCGAGATATGCCTCGATTTCATGCAGCAGTGCGGCATCGTCCCCGACCGCAATGTGCTGGCCGCAGATGTTTTCCAGTTTCTTGAAATCGAGCCGCGCCGGCGACTTCCCGATTCCCGAAAGGTCGAACCACTCTTTTGCCTGCGCATCGGTGAAGAATTCGTCATCGCCATGGCTCCAGCCAAGCCGCGCCAGGTAGTTGCGCATGCCCGCCGCCGGGTAGCCGAGCTTCTGGTACTCGTCGACGCCGAGCGCGCCGTGGCGCTTGCTGAGCTTCTTGCCGTCCGGCCCGTGGATCAGCGGGATGTGGGCGTAGACCGGCAGCGGCCAGCCCATGGCGGTGTAGATCCCCATCTGGCGCGCTGCGTTGTTCAGGTGATCGTCACCGCGGATGACATGGGTCACGCCCATGTCGTGATCGTCGACCACCACCGCCAGCATGTAGACCGGCGTGCCATCCGAGCGCAGCAGGATCATGTCGTCGAGCTGGTCGTTGCGGATGCGCACCGTGCCCTGCACCTCGTCCTCGATCACCGTCTCGCCGTCCTCGGGGGTGCGCAGACGGATGACGTAGGGGGCATCGGGATGCGTTGCCGGATCGGCGTCGCGCCAGGGGCTGCGGAACAGCGTCGAGGTGCCGGCCTCGCGGGCCGCTTCGCGGAAGGCCTCGATCTCTTCCTGCGACGAGAAGCACTTGTAGGCCGCACCCTTGGCGAGCAGCTCATGGGCCACCTCGGCGTGGCGCGGCGCGCGCTCGAACTGGCTGATCACATCGCCGTCATGCTCGAGGCCGAGCCAGTCGAGCCCCTTGAGCAGCGCCTCGGTGGCTTCGGGGGTCGAGCGGGCGCGATCGGTATCCTCGATGCGCAGCAGGAACTTGCCGCCGCGGCCGCGGGCGTAGAGCCAGTTGAACAGGGCGGTGCGGGCACCGCCGATGTGCAGGTAGCCGGTGGGAGAGGGAGCGAAGCGGGTCACGACCGCCTGGGCACTTGTGGCGGGGCTCGTGGAGGGGCTCGTCATAGGAAATTAACCTCGCGGTAACCGTGGTGGGCCTAGGGTTTTGCAGGTTCCTTAAACAGCGCGGCGGACGGGGGCAAGCATGGGCCGGCTGCTGACCTTGCTGTTGATCTCGCGACTGAACTGGCTATTGGGTCTGCGCCTGAGCGTGCGGCCGGTCAGCTCGGTTCATTGGGCCGCCGCAGCGCTGCGCAGGCAGCGGGGGCATCTCTTCCCTTGGGCACCGGTTTTCCTGGGGTGCGGCGTCGGGGTTTATTTCTCTCTGCCGCTGGAGCCGCCGGTTTCGTGGCTGCTGCTCTGCGGCGGCGGTGGCACCGGCCTTCTGCTTGCCGCACGGCGGTTGCCCGAGACGGCGGCGCCACTGGCGCTGGCGGCCGGGCTGGTATTGCTCGGGCTGGCGCTCGCCGGCGCTCGTGCCCATGCGGTGGCCGCGCCGCAGCTGGGCTTTCGCTATTTTGGCCCGATAGAGGGGCGGGTGATCGGCATTGATCGGTCGGCGTCCGATGTGCCACGACTGAAGCTGGACCGGGTGAGGCTGTCGCGGCTCGCGCCCGAACGCACCCCGGCGCGGGTCCGGGTCGCGCTGCACGGCGATCCGGCGCTGCAGGCGCGCGCACTCAGCCTCGCGCCGGGGCAGAGGGTGGCGCTGACCGGGCACCTCGTCCCTCCGGGCGGTCCGGTGGAACCCGGCGGTTTCGACTTCCGGCGACACGCCTGGTTCGAACGGATCGGCGCGGTGGGCTACACACGGACGCCGGTCGTGCTGCTCGAGCCAGCGGGCAGCGCGCGCCGCATCGACCGGGCGCGCATGGCGCTGTCGCGGCATGTTCAGGCGCGTTTGCCCGGCGAGACCGGTGCCTTTGCCGCGGCGCTCATGACCGGCGACCGCAGTGCCATGGGGCAGGGCACGCTCGAGGCGCTGCGGCAGACCAACCTTGCACATCTGCTGGCGATCTCAGGCCTCCACATGGGGCTGCTCACCGGCTTCGTCTTCGGGGCGGTGCGGGTGCTGCTCCTGTTGCCGCGGCGCAGCCGGCACCTCTGGCCGGGCAAGAAGATCGCGGCTCTGGCAGCACTTGCTGCCGCCTCGGGCTATCTCGCGCTGTCGGGGGGCAATATCGCGACGCAGCGCGCCTTCATCATGGTGGCGGTCATGCTCGGCGCGGTGCTGGCTGACCTGCGCGCGCTGTCGCTGCGCTCCGTGGCGCTGGCGGCGCTGCTTCTGCTCGGCCTGCGACCCGAGGCGCTGCTCGGGCCCGGCTTCCAGATGTCCTTTGCGGCCACCACCGCGCTGGTCTGCGTCTTCGGCGCCCTGCGAGGCGCACCGCCGCTGCCGCGATGGGCGCGCCCGCTTCTTGCGCTGGTGCTGTCATCAGCGGTGGCCTCGCTGGCAACTGCGCCCTTCTCGATGGCGCATTTCAATCTCGTCTCGCGCTACGGTCTTCTGGCGAATCTGCTGGCAGTGCCGGCCATGGGGCTCTTGGCCATGCCGATGGCGGTGCTCTCGGCGCTGCTTCTGCCGCTGGGTCTGGACGGTTGGGCGCTGCAGGTAATGGCAGTGGGACTGGACTGGATACTCGGTGTCGCGCGGGCCGTCTCCGAGTTCGAGGGCACGGTGGGGCTGGTCGTCTCGCCGGGGCCCTGGGTGTTGCCGCTGGTCGCGGCGGGCGGCCTCATGCTGATGCTCTGGCAAGGCTCGGGCCGTTGGAGCGGGCTGGTGCCGCTGCTGCTGGCGGCGGGGCTCTGGATCGGAACCGAGCGACCGGCGATGCTGATCTCTGAAAGCGGCGCGCTTGTCGGGGTGATGACGGCGAAGGGGCGCGCCTTGTCGCGGCCCGTCGGCGATGGTTTCACGGCCAAGGTCTGGCTCGAGAACGATGGACAGGGCGGCGGGCAGGAGGAGGCCGCGGCGCTCTGGCCCGGGGGAGACGGGCGGCTGCGCCGGATCGCGCTCAGCAAGCTGGAGGTGGTGCATCTGTCCGGTAGCCGCGCTGCTGCCGGGTTTGACGGCTGCGAAGGCGCGCAGATCGTGGTGAGCAACGCGCCGCTCCCGGCCGCCGGAGGTTGCCTGCTCCTCGATCCGCAGCGTTTGGAGAAGACCGGAGCCATAGCCTTTCTCCAGGAGGGAGAGGGGCTGCGTATGGTGACGGCCAAAACCGAAACGCCCCGTCTCTGGGAACGGGGCGCGTCAAGCATGGACCAATAGAAATGAACCGGCAGGCCCTGATCAGTAAGAGCGGATCAACCCGACCAGTCGGCCCTGCACCGAAACCGAGCCGGAGGGCAGAACCCGCGGCTCATAGGCCGGGTTAGCGGCCTCTAGCACGATGCTGCTGCCCTTGCGGCGGAAGCGCTTGAGCGTGGATTCGTAGCCTTCCACCTGGGCGACGACGATCTGCCCGTTCTCGGCAGAGCTGGTTTCGCGGATGATCACCACGTCGCCGTCGTTGATCCCGGCCTCGATCATCGAGTCGCCCTTGACCTCGAGCGCGTAATGGCGGCCGCTGCTAGAGAGCATGGCCGAGGGAACGGCGACATTTGGCGGGATGTCTGAAATCGACTCGATCGGCACACCGGCGGCGATGCGGCCCATCAGCGGCAGTTCCATCGCGCCGACGGCTTCGAGCGCATCATTGGCCGAGGGCTTGGTTGCCGCGCCGCGGTCGCCCTGGATCACCTGCGGGACAAAGCCAGTGGGACGCCCGGCAAGACTGTCGGGCAGCTTGACGATCTCGATCGCGCGGGCCCGATGGGCGAGGCGACGGATGAAGCCACGCTCCTCGAGCGCGGTGATCAGCCGGTGGATGCCGGATTTCGACCGAAGATCGAGCGCATCCTTCATCTCGTCGAAGCTGGGGGGGACGCCATCGCGCGCCATGCGCTTGTTGATGAAATCCAGCAGATCGAGCTGTTTCTTGGTCAGCATATGGCGTGTCCGGGGTTATGACTTCATGAGATGTTCGACTTTGTTCTAGCCATGTTCCCGTTTTGTGTCAATCCCCGCAATCGTTAACTCAAGTTTAAAGCCATGTTAATTCTTGTGCCTGTGCAAGCGGTTCCATCGGGTAACCTTGCGTTTCGGAATAACCCGAAATGCGGCTCAGAGACGGATCACCTCGATCTCGTCCCCAGCGGCGCGGGCGGCGTCGTGCGGAGGGCGCACTGCCAGGGCATCAGCCGCTCCGAGCACGCTCAGCAAGGCGCTGTCCTGGCGGTCGAACACCGAGACACCCTCGGCGGTAATCTTCGCGCGCATGTAGTGCTCGCGGGGGCCGTTCTGGCCGATCGCCGCCGCAAGCCGCAACGTCTGGCGAGGCGCCGGCGCGGACCCGAGACCGAGCATGGTGCGGATCACCGGGGCCAGGAAGACATGGCCGCAGACCATGGCCGAGACCGGGTTGCCCGGCAGGCCGACCATCATCGCCTCGCCCAGCCGACCGGACATCAGAGGCTTGCCGGGGCGCATGGCGACCTTGTGGAAAGCGCGCTCGAGCCCCATGCCCTCGGCGACGCGCGCCACGAGGTCATGATCGCCGACAGAGGCACCGCCGATGGTCACCACCAGATCGGCGTCGCCGACCATGCCGAAGATCGTGCGCAGCGAGGCCTCACTGTCGCGGGCGATGGGCAGCAGGCGTGGCTCGGCGCCAAGCTGTTGCAGAAGAACATAGAGGCCGAAGGTGTTCGAGGCGATGATCTGATCGGGGCCGGGGGTCTCGCCGGGCATCACCAGCTCGTCGCCGGTGGAGATCAGCGCGACCCTGGGCCGCCGCGTGACCGGCACGCGCTCGATGTTCATCGCTGCCAGCAGCGCGATGTCCTGCGGGCCGAGAAGACGCGGCGCCTCCATGGTCATACCGGCACGGAAGTCGTTGCCGTAGGGGCGGATATTGTCGCCGGAGCCGAGGCGGTCGGTGATCGCGATCCTGTCACCGTCGCGGTCGACATCTTCTTGTATGACAACGGTTTTCACGCCTTCCGGCACCGGGGCTCCGGTGAAGATACGCACGGCCTCACCGGGGCCGACGTTGCCGGGGAATGCGCGCCCGGCGGCGGCCTCGCCGATCACCCTGAACGCCAGGCCCGGTGCCGCTTCGGTCACGCCGTAGCCGTCCATCGCCGAGGCGGCGAAGGGCGGCTGGTCGCGGAGCGCCGCGAGCGGTCGGGCCAGAACGCGGCCACCGGCCTCGCGCAGCGGGACGTCCTCGACCTCCAGCGGTCGGGCGAGAGCAAAGAGGTGGTCCAGCGCTTCGGAGACGGGGATCATTTGGCTTCGTAGCGCCCCGACTTGCCGCCATCCTTCAGCAGCACGCGCAGCCCGCCGATCTCCATGCCGCGATCCACCGCCTTGACCATGTCGTAGACCGTGAGCGCGGCGGTGGAAGCGGCGGTGAGCGCCTCCATCTCGACGCCGGTCTGGCCGGTGGTCTTCACCGTGGCCTCGATCTGCAGGCCCGGCAGGGTCGCATCGGGGATGATCTCGACGGTGACTTTCGTCACCGGCAGCGGGTGGCAGAGCGGGATCAGTTCGGGCGTTTTCTTTGCGCCCATGATGCCCGCGAGGCGTGCCACGCCGATGACGTCACCCTTCTTGGCCTTGCCCTCGGTGACCAGGTCAAAGGTGGCTTGTTCCATGCGGATCCACGCGGCGGCGGTCGCGATGCGGGACGTTACGGGTTTATCCGAAACGTCGACCATATGCGCGTCGCCCTTGGCATCGAAATGCGTCAGGCCGCTCATGCGGGTACCGGGTCTGCAAGCAGCGTGCGTGTGGCCGTTTCGACGTCCTGCTGCCGCATCAGGCTTTCGCCGATGAGGAAGGCGCGGGCGCCGTATTGAGCCATGTCCGCCAGATCCGCCGGGGCGTTGAGGCCGGACTCGGAGATCAGGAAGCGCCCCTCGGGCACGTTCTTCGACAGCACGCGGGTGGTGTCGAGCGAGGTCTCGAAGGTCTTGAGGTTGCGGTTGTTCACCCCGATCAGCGGCGATTTCAGCTTGAGCGCACGCTCGAGTTCCTCGCCGTCATGCACCTCGATCAGCGCGTCCATGCCCCAGCCGAAGGCGGCATTCTCGAGCTCGGCGGCCAGTGTGTCGGAGACCGACGCCATGATGATCAGGATGCAGTCGGCCCCCAGCGCGCGGGCCTCGGCGACCTGATAGGGGTCGTACATGAAGTCCTTGCGCAGCGCGGGCATGTTCGTCGCCGATCGCGCCTCGGTCAGGAAGGACTTGGCACCCTGGAAGGAGGGGGTGTCGGTCAGCACCGACAGGCAGGTCGCGCCGCCGCGCTCATAGGCCTGGGCCAGCGTCGCGGGATGGAAGTCTTCGCGGATCAGACCCTTGGAGGGCGAGGCCTTCTTCACCTCGGAGATGAGGCCATAGCCGGTCTTCGCGGCCTCGAAGAGCGCCTGCGCGAAGGGGCGCACCTGGCTCGCGGTGCGCGCCTCGGCCTCGACCTCGCTCATCGGTTTCGCGGCCTTGTCGGCGGCGACCTCTTCGAGCTTGTAGGCCTTGATCTTGTCGAGGATCGTCTGGGTCATGGCGGGCTCCGTATCGTTCTCGCGCCGGTCCGTCAGGCCGCGCCGGGCGTGGTCCAGTTGATCGGCGTCTCCCCTCTGGCTTTAAGCCAGTCGTTGACGCGGGAAAAGGGGCGCGATCCGAAAAAGCCGCGCCGCGCCGAGAGCGGCGAGGGGTGGGCCGAGGTCAGGATCAGATGATCGTCACCCTGGATGTGCGGCGCGAATTTCTGCGCGTGGCCGCCCCAGAGGATGAAGGCGCGCGGCTGGTCCGAGAGCGCCTCCAGCACCTGCGCGGTGAGCTTCGACCAGCCAAGCTTGGCGTGGGCACCCGCATTGCCGGCAGGGACGGAAAGCGCGGTGTTGAGCAGCAGCACGCCCTGACGGGCCCAGAAGCGCAGGTCGCCGTTCGGCGGCACGGCCCCGAACTCTTCCTGCAGTTCCTTATAGATATTGGTCAGCGAACGCGGCAGGGGGCGCACTTCGGGTTCTACCGAAAAGGACAGCCCATGGGCGTGGCCCGGAGTCGGGTAGGGATCCTGCCCGAGGATGACCACGCGCACGTCATTGGGCGCACAAGCATCGAGCGCGGCGAAACGCTGCGCCTCGGGCGGCAGGATTTGCCGGGTGTCCTCCGCAAGCGCGGTGGCGATGCGGGGGAAGTCCTCGGTGAAAAAGGGCAGGTGGCCCCAGCGTTCGGGCAGGCTCATGCGGCGGCTTGGCTGGCCTTGGCGAGCGCCTCGACCTTGGCCTTGGCCGCGCCGCTGTCGATGCTCTCGCGGGCCATGGCGACACCTTCCTGCAGGTCGGCGGCCTTGCCAGAGACCACCAGAGCGGCGGCGGAGTTCAGCAGCACCGCGTCGCGGTAGGCATTCTGCGCCCCGTCCAGCAGCGCGCGCATGGCGGCGGCATTCTCGGCGGGATCGCCGCCGATGATCTCTTCGAACGGATGTTCGGGAAGACCGGCATCCTCGGGGTGCAGCTCGACTTCGCGGATGCTGCCATCTTCCTCCAGCGCCGCGACCCAGCTGACGCCGCAGATCGCCAACTCGTCGGTGCCGTCCGAGCCGTGCACCAGCCAGGCGCGTTCCGACCCGAGCTGGCCCAGCGTCTCGGCCATCGGCCGGATCAGGTCGCGCGAAAACGCTCCGGTCAGCTGGCGCTTGACGCCTGCCGGGTTGGTCATCGGCCCGAGGATGTTGAAGATCGTGCGGGTGCCGAGCTCCATGCGCGGCGGGCCGACGTGCTTCATCGCCGGGTGGTGCATGGTCGCCATCATGAAGCAGATGCCGACCTCGTTCAGGATGGGGGCGATCGCCGAGGCGGGCAGCATCACGTTGATGCCCATCTGGCCGAGCGCATCGGCCGAGCCGGATTTCGACGACAGGTTGCGGTTGCCGTGCTTGGCCACAGTGACGCCCGCGCCCGCGACGACAAAGGCGGTGGCGGTGGAGATGTTGAGCGTGCCCTTGCCGTCACCGCCGGTGCCGACGATGTCGATGGCGCCCGCAGGGGCGATGACCTTGTTGCACTTGGCACGCATGACAGCGGCGGCTGCGGCGTATTCCTCGACGGTCTCGCCGCGGGTGCGCAGGCTCATCAGCAGCCCGCCGATCTGCGCCGGGGTGGCCTCGCCCTCGAAGAGGATCTCGAAGGCGGTCTCGGCCTCCTCCCGGCTCAGCGGACGGGTACAGGCGGCGCCGATCAGCGGCTTCAGTCGATCGCTCATGCAGGGACTTTCATGGTCTTCAGGAAATTCTCGATGAGGGCATGGCCGTGCTGCGAGGCGATGCTCTCGGGGTGGAACTGCACGCCGTGGATCGGCAGTTCGCGGTGGCGCAGCCCCATGATCGTGCCGTCCTCGAGCCAGGCGTTGGCGATCAGCTCCTCGGGCAGGTCGTCGCGGGCGACGACGAGGCTGTGATAGCGCGTCGCCTCGAAGGGCGAGGGCAGCCCGGCAAACACCCCGGTGTCGTCGTGGTGCATCATTCCGACCTTGCCGTGAACGATCTCGTCGTGGCGCTTGACCGTGCCGCCGAAGGCCTGGCCGATGGTCTGGTGGCCGAGGCAGACGCCGAAGAGCGGCGTGCGGGTCTCGGCGGCGGCCTCGGTGAGCGCCAGGCAGATGCCCGCTTCGGTGGGCGTGCAGGGGCCGGGCGAGAGCAGGATGCCGGCGGGCTTCATCGCCATCGCCGCCTGCACGTCGATCTGGTCGTTGCGCACGACCTTCGCCTCCACGCCCAGCTCGCCCACGTAATGCACGAGGTTCCAGGTGAAACTGTCGTAATTGTCGATGAGAAGCAGCATGGTAGACTCTTCAGGCTGGCGGGCGGACCCGCGGTGGGGGTATACATGCGCCCGCAGGTGGTGCAGCGTCAAGGCCATGTCCCGAACTCTGATCGGGACCGGCACATGCGCGGTAGCACGGCGACAAAGGGTCCGGCAACGGGGCCCGGGGGACAACAGAGGACGGGCAGGGACATGGCACGCGGATTCTTGGCAGGCGCGATCTGGGGAGTGGTGGTCTCGGCGGTCGGGGCCGGGGCGCTTTCGGTGGCCATGGGGCCGCCGGCCAACCGGCCCGCGCCGCCGCAGCTGCCCATCGCCACCGACCCTGTCGCAGAGGCGGTGGACAGCCTGACCGAGCGCGCGGCCCCGCCCAGTGGAACGCCCGAGCCCGAAACGCCCGAGGACACGGCCCAGGCTGAAGCCCCAGAGGCGACGCCCGAGCCCGTCGCTCCCGCAGAAGTGACCGAAGAGGCGCCGAGCACGCGCGCCCCGGGTGCGGAGGAGACTGTGGAGCCCGCGCCGGAAGAACTCCCTGAAGTCGCCGTGGACGAGGCAGAGTCCGCGCCGGAAGTTGTTTCGGAAGAACCCGAAACACCAGCTCCGCCGCCGGCCCGCCGACCCAGCGAAGAGCAGGGCGTCGATACCGCCAGTGCCGGGCCGGCGCTCTCCGCGCCCGCGCTGATCGAGGGCGGCACGCCGGACACCCGCCCGACGCAGCGCCCCGAGGCCATTCCCGCGCCTGACGCCCCCGATACCCCTGGCGCCTCCGAGGCTGCGCGCGTGGCCGTGGGCGGCGATGCCCCGGTTCAGCCCGGTCTTCCAGCCCTGCCGCCCGAGGCCCCGCTTGCCGAGGAAAAGCCGGCCCTCTCGACCGACCCGGCGCAGCCGCCACAGCCAAGCGAGGACAGCAGCCTCGCGCCCGAACCGGAAGCCCCGGCGCAGGAGCCCCGGCAAGAGCCGGTCGTTTCGGAGGAGCCCGAAACGGCGCCGGATATCGCGCCGGCGACAGAAGAGCCCGAAGCACCGCGCGTCACGGCGCTGGTGCCCGATCGCCCGGCCGAGACGTCCGAGGCCGAGGGGCCGGGGATCGGCAGGCCGGCGAACTCCTTGATCGACCGTGCTCCCGAGACCGCGGAAGAGCCGGAAGCCGAGGCACCGCCCGCCGCCTCGCCGCCTGAAAGCCGCTTGCCGGTGATCACCGGCGACACCCCCGCCGCTCCCGCACGCTCTGCCGAGGCCCCCCTGCGCCTCTATGCGGCCGCTTCGGACGTGGCCGCGGATGAGCCGGCCATGTCGATCCTGCTGATCGACGATGGGGCCGGCCCGCTGGGGCCCGATACGGTCGAGGCCTTCCCCTTCCCGGTGAGCTTCGCCATTTCGCCGAGCCACCCCGATCCGGCTGCCGCAGCCGCTGGCTACCGGGCGCGGGGCTTCGAGGTTCTCGCGCTGGCCGACCTGCCCGAGAACGCCACGCCGGTGGATGCCGAGGTCGCGCTGCAAGGTACGCTGAGCACCGTTCCCGAGGCGGTGGCGGTGCTCGAGAGCGAGGAACTCGCGCTGCAGCACAACCGCGCGGTGTCCGAACAGGCGGCGGAATTCCTCGCTGCCTCCGGGCACGGGCTGGTGATGATGCCCAACGGGCTCAACACCGCGGAAGCGCTCGCGCGTCGGGCCGGGGTGCCGAGCCTCACGGTGTTCCGCGACTTCGACGGCAAGGGGCAGGACCCGCGCGTCATGCGGCGTTTCCTCGATCAGGCGGCCTTCAAGGCGCGTCAGGAAGAGAACGTGGTGATGCTGGGTCGGCTGCGCGCCGACACGGTTTCGGCGCTGCTGCTCTGGGGGCTGCAGGATCGGGCGAACAGCGTCGCGCTGGTGCCGGTCTCGGCGCTGCTGCTGCGTCAGGACGCTGCCGACTGAGCCGCGTGCTGCCCCGAAACCGGCGTGGTCCGAGAAGGATCTGCCGCGAGGAGACAAACGCTTTGCGCCGCCCGGGACGGGCGATGCACAGTCTTTGGCGTCGGTGTGCTCAGCGCTCGCTGCTCGCCCAGCCTCGCAGTGCCGTGCCCAGATCGCCGTAGCCGGTCACCCGGCGCTCGAAACCGAGCCCCAGCCGTTTGGCATGCGTCCGTGCCAGTTCCGCCGTGTCGGGATCGTCGAGCTGCGCCAGATGCACGAGGTTTCGGTAATTCCCGAAATAGGCATCCCGCAGCTCCGGGTGGCGGTCCAATCCAAGCGGTCTCCAGACGAAGGCGTCGAACTGCCGCACGAGGAAATCCGTCAGGTAGAAGCTGGTCATCTCGCCCCGCGCGGCAAACCGCTCCGTGCCGTCGAAAAAGGCGTAGCAATGCGGGCCGGGAAGCATTTCGATCCCCAGCTCGTTGCACAGCGTCGCAAGCTGTCCCCCGGTGCCGCAGTCGGCGTAGAGCAGCTTGATCTGCGCGTAGGTCGCTCCGTGCCGCGCTACGGCGTCGCGTACCGCGTCGGGGATGCGTTCGGGATGGTTGTGAAGATTGGCGGGCAGGCAGGTGAGGTCGAGGTGGGACAGCCCGCCCTGCGCGCGCAGCGCAAGCACCTCGCGGGCCAGCGCGCCGCAAGCAATGAGCAGAATGCGGTCAGCCTTTGCGACGGTCTGCTCGACGGTCGAAACCAGCGGCAGGCCAGCGGCTGTCAGTTCAATGTCAGGTGGAAGCGAGGGGCCGGACGCAGCGCTGCGATCAGGCGCGCGTGTCATCCGCTGGCACCGAGGCCATGCCCCAGCGGATCAGCAGCGCGATGCCGAGCAGCAGCGGGATAACCTTGCTGGCGCCCCAGGCGAAGAGCGCCCAGATGGTGAAACCCGCGGAGGCGAGCACCGCGATCAAGAGAGTTACAAGAGTGGTCACCGGCATCGGGGTCTCCTTTCCCTTCCCTTGAAGATAGGGGCCAGACACCCAGAAAGCAAAGAGAAATCCGCATTTATGGCGCCTAGCTCCTGGAAAGGCCCGCAATTTTCCGCCGGTCGCGCAACCCTGCCGCGCACGCGTGAACTGGTTTCACCCGGCGGCAAGGCTGTTGTGACGTCGCGCGATTAGCGCCTTGGCGGTTTCGACCGCCACCGCAGCATCGCGACAATAGGCATCCGCCCCGATCGACCGGCCGAACTCTTCGTTCAGCGGCGCGCCGCCGACCAGAACGATGTAATCGTCGCGCAGTCCCTCGGCGACCATCGTGTCGATCACCACCTTCATGTAGGGCATGGTGGTGGTCAGCAGCGCCGACATGCCGAGAATGTCCGGCTTCTCGCGCTCCATCGCCTCGAGGTAGCTCTCCACCGCGTTGTTGATGCCGAGGTCGACCACCTCAAAGCCCGCGCCCTCCATCATCATCGACACGAGGTTCTTGCCGATGTCGTGGATGTCGCCCTTGACCGTGCCGATCACCATCTTGCCGATGGTCGGCGCGCCGGTCTCGGCCAGCAGCGGCTTGAGGATCGCCATGCCGCCCTTCATCGCGTTGGCGGCGAGCAGCACCTCGGGAACGAAGAGGATGCCGTCGCGAAAATCCTCTCCGACGATCTTCATGCCGCCAACCAGCGCCTCGGTGAGCACCCGGTAGGGGGCCCAGCCGCGGTCGAGCAGGATCCGCACGCCTTCCTCGATTTCCTCCTTCATGCCGTCGTAGAGGTCGTCGAACATCTGATCGACCAGCTCAGCGTCGTCGAGCTCGGAGAGGATGATCTCTTCTTCTGGGTCGTTGTCGGCCATGGGCACCTCCCTAACGGCCCTTTCAGCCTGCGCCCGCACCGCCCGCCGAACATGGCCGATTGCGACATGGCCGGGCCCGGAGACGACGCCCTGCAACGAGGGCTTGCAAATGTTCGCTATATGTTCCAGTTCTCACCTATGTGCGCCGCATCCCGTTCCATCGACGAAGAGCGCCGCAGGGGGCGCGGCGCGGCCTCCCGCGACAGCGGGCGGTTCGAGAAGCACAGCTATGAGGACGCGCATGACGGCTGGGACATTCCCGAGGAGCTGCCACCATTGCGCACCGAGGTCAGCGAGGAGCGTCCGCGCAGCCTGATCAACTATGTCCGCTCGCCCGATTTGCCGTTTGACCGCACCATCAACCCCTACCGGGGCTGCGAGCACGGCTGCATCTACTGTTTCGCCCGTCCGAGCCATGCCTATCTCGGCCTCTCGCCGGGGCTGGACTTCGAGACCAAGCTGATTGCCCGCCCTGATGCGCCCGAGGTTCTGGCCCGCGAGCTGCGCGCGAAACGCTACGCGCCCGCGCCGCTGGCCATCGGCACCAACACCGACCCCTATCAGCCGATCGAGCGCGACCGTGGCATCATGCGCGCCTGCCTCGAGGTGCTGCGCGACTTCCGGCATCCGGTGGCCATCGTCACCAAGGGCACGCTGATCGAGCGCGACATCGACATCCTGTCGGAGATGGCGGCGCAGGGGCTGGCGCGGGTGGGCATCTCGGTCACCACGCTCGACGCGGACCTGGCGCGGCGGATGGAGCCGCGGGTCCCGTCCCCGGCGCGGCGGCTGGCGACGATCCGCAGGCTCAGCGCGGCGGGCATCCCGGTGCGGGTCATGGCCTCGCCCATGGTGCCGGCGCTCACCGATCCCGAGCTCGAGCACATCCTGCAGGCGGGGGCAGAGGCGGGTGCTGTCTCGGCGAGCTGGATCATGCTGCGGCTGCCGCTGGAAGTGGCTCCGCTCTGGCGCGCCTGGCTGGAGGAGCATTGCCCGGGCCGGGCCGCGCGAGTGATGGCGCGCCTGCGCGAGATGCACGGCGGGCAGGACTACTCGGCGCAGTGGCACAGGCGGATGCGGGGAGAGGGGACCTATGCTCAGCTCATCGCGCAGCGCTTCGACAAGGCGGTGCGGCGGCTCGGACTGGATGCGGAGCAGCCTCCCTTGCGCAGCGATCTCTTCCGCGTGCCGCCGCGGGCCGGGGATCAGCTGTCGCTCTTTTAGGGGCAAATCTCTTCGAAGAGATTTGCAACTTCCTTCGAAGGAAGTTGCTCAGCGCACAATCAGTACAGGGTCTCGATTGCAGAAAATGATGGTCTGGCCTGCGTTCTCTACCGCTCGAAACCCGCGCCGATCCAGTTCCGCAAGAAAGCGGTCGCGTCCGACGATGCGTTCGATGTCGCGGGTCTTGCGCCGGACCACGCCGCCCTGCGCGGCGGCGCGGCTGAGAAAGACATGGCGCAGCCAGTCATCGGGTCGAATCGGAAGCGGCAGGTCGGTCATGCCGAAGCCTGCCGCTTCCTTGGTTAATGGCTGGTGAAACGCTTCAGCCCCGCCGCCGCCCGCCGCGGCGCACCCGGGCCGGACCGTCCTCGCCCAGACCGTCGCTCTCGGAGCTGAAGCCGCCAAGCGCCCCGGCGATGCGTTCCAGCGTGGGGCGGGGCCCGACGGGCTGCGCCTCCAGCGCTGCGCGCATGGCACGCAGATGCTCGGGCGTGGTGCCGCAGCAGCCGCCGATGATCCGCGCCCCGGCATCGCGTGCCATGACCGCGTAGTCGGCCATCAGCTCGGGCGTGCCATCGTAGTGGATGTGCCCGGCCTCGTAGCGCGGGATGCCGGCGTTGCCCTTGGCGATGATCGGGCGCTCGGTGCCGCTGGCGGCAAAGCCGAGCACGGTGCGCAAGAGGTCGGACGCCCCGGTGCCGCAGTTGGCGCCGAAGGCGAGCGGCGGATTGGGCAGCGTTTCGACCAGCCGGCCGAACTCGGCCGAGGTGACGCCCATCATCGTGCGCCCGGCGGTGTCGAAACTCATCGTGCCGCACCAGGGCATGCCGACATTGGCAAAGGCCTCGGCCGCGGCACGGAATTCCTCGGGGGCCGAGATGGTCTCGAGCCAGAGCACGTCGGCACCGCCCTCCTTGAGGCCCGCCGCCGTCTCCTCGAACATCTCCACGGCAAGCGCGTGGCTGAGCGGGCCGATGGGGGCGAGGATTTCGCCGGTCGGGCCGACCGAACCTGCGACGACCACCGGGCGTCCGACGGCATCGGCCACCTCGCGCCCCAACTCGGCGGCAAGGCGCGACAGCTCGCGGGCGCGGGGTGCGGCGTCGTGCAGCTTCAGCCGCGCGGCATTGGCACCGAAAGAGTTGGTGAGGAAAATGTCGGAGCCCGCGTCCACCGCGCCCTGGTAGAGCGCGCGGATCCGATCCGGATGCGCCTCGTTCCAGAACTCCGGGGCGTCGCCCGCCGTCAGTCCCATGTTGAACAAAGTGGTGCCCGTGGCCCCGTCGGCGAGCAGCCAGTCCCGCTCTGCGAGCAGCTTGGAAAGCGCGTCGGTCATTGAATGCCTCTTGAAAAAGTCTCCCCCGCGGCGGGAATTCCACATCCCGCCGCGCGCTGCAATCCCTCGCGCTGCGGCAGCGGCGCGCCGCTCACCCGGAGGTCAGCCGGCCATCGAGGGGCCGCGCAGCACCATCAGCTCACCGACGTTCTCGCGCGTCACGTAGCCAAGCACGCGGCTCTGCGCGTCGATCACCGCCACGGCAGGGGCCTCGGCCAGCGCATCGAGCACGGATTGCAGCGGTGCTGCGAGCGGCAGCTGCGGCACTTCGGTCATCACCTCCTCGACACGGCGGGTCGCAGCGCCCTCGGCCATGCCCCGGAACAGCGCGTCGCGTGTCAGAAAGCCCGCGAGCTGCCCGTCGGGTGCCAAGACGGGAAACTCGTGCTGGGTGGTGCGGATCAGCGTCTGCCCGGCGGTGGACAGCAGGTCCTCGGGGCGCAGGGATTCGAAGCTGGTGATCATCGCGTCGCGCGCCAGAAGATCATGCGCCACGGCGCGGCTGGCGACGTCCTGGCTCTCGGCCTGGCCGGCGAAGAAAACGAAGATCGCGATCAGGATCAGGATGAAATTGCCCGAGCTCAACCCCCAGAAGGCGAGGCCGAAGGCCAGCACCTGCCCGGTCACCGCCGCGGCGCGTGTGGCCCGCACGCGGTCCATCCGCAGCGCCAGCACCGCGCGCAGCACCCGTCCGCCGTCCATCGGGAAGGCTGGGATCATGTTGAACAGCGCCAGCGCCAGGTTGATCGCCGCCAGCTGGCTGAGAAACGCGCCGGTGCCCGCACCGAGCCGCGCCAGCGCGCCAATGTCGGAGTTCGCGCCAAGCAGCACCAGCACCAGCCAGATCGCCACGTTGACCAGCGGGCCTGCGATGGCCACGGCGATCTCCTGCTCGGGTTTCTCGGGCATCCGCTCGAGCCGGGCCAGCCCGCCGATCGGCAGCAGCGTGATGTCGGGAGTCTTTATGCCGAAGCGCCGCGCGGTCAGCGCGTGGCCGAATTCATGCGCCACGACGCAGGCAAAGAGCGCGAGGATGAAGAGCACATTCTGCACCGCCGCCGCCATACCGCCCGCCGACCAGGCCGCGACACCGATCCAGAGCAGCAGCAGGAAGAAAGTCGCATGGATGCGAAGCTCGGAGCCGAAGAGGCGACCGATGGGAAAGGACCAGTGCATATGGCGACTCCTTGCCGGCGAAAGTCTTCTAGCTGTTCAGGTTTCTCTGAAAGAATTAGACATTTACCTGTCTCATGTAAGGGGGCATCTGCGCGGCGCCGCGCCGCAGGCGGGTCTTTTCTGCGTGAACGCGAAACCTCGCCCCCGACGCCGCGTTGGGACTGCAAGGCATGGCATGGGCGCAGAGGTGCCCGTCCCGCATGTCTCTCGTCACAGGAGGAATTCATGAAGACCATCGCTCTCGCCGCCACGCTGCTCGGACTCGCCGCCACTCAGGCCAGCGCCGCCACGATGACGGCCCAGCTCGCGGGCACCGACGGCAGCGACATCGGCACGGTCACGGTCACCGACACGCCCTCGGGCATGGCCCATGCCACGGTCGAGCTGCAGGGGCTGCCCGAAGGCGTGCACGGGATCCACATTCACGAGACCGGAGATTGCTCGGCCAGCGACTTCACCTCCGCGGGTGGGCACCTCGCCGCGGCCTCCGACCACGGCGTCATGGTCGACGGGGGGCCGCACCCGGGCGACCTGCCGAACGCCCATGTGCCCGCCGATGGCGCGGTGACCGTCGAGGCATTCCTGCCGGCCTTCTCGGTCGAGGAGCTGATGATGGATGACGACGGCTCTGCCTTCATCGTGCACGCAGGCCCGGACGATTACGAAAGCCAGCCTTCGGGCGACGCGGGCAGCCGCCTCGCCTGCGGCGTCTTCGAGGCCGAGTGATACGGCAGGCGTGGGCCTAGGGCCCACGCCGCGCCCATCCGATGGCGTCGTCGAGCCGATCATCGCCCCAGAACAGTTCGTGCCCGACCGCAAAGGTCGGAGAGCCGAAAATGCCCAATGTCATCGCGTCGGCGGTGGAACTGGCGAGCGCGTGGACGATTTCCTCGGACCCCGCGCGCTCGGTCACCCGCTCCGGATCCTGGCCGACCTCGCGCAGGCTTTCCGACAGGTTCGGCTCCTCGCCGGCGGGTTCGCCAAGTTCAAACCAGCGCCGGTAGGTGGCGCGGGTGTAGTCAATCCCCCAGCCTTCCTGCACGCCCAGAACCGCAACCTCGTTGGCGGTGACAAGGCCAGCCAGCGGATAAGGCGCGGGCAGGACCGGCGACAGCCCGTATCGCTCGGCCCGGCGCGCGATGTCGCGCCACATGTAGGCGGTCTTTTCCGGCTTGTCCCTGAAGGGGATGTTGTTCTGCGAGACCATCACGTGGCGCACGTTGAAGGGACGCCAGTTGAAGGTGATGCCCTCGGCCTTTGCCACATGCGGCAGCCGCATTACGGTCAGGTAGCTGTAGGTGCTGCCGATGGAGTACCAGAAATCGATCGTGGTCATGCGCAATCCCCCTAGCGGGAGATTAGCAGGTTCCGGCGCGGAAATCGCCCGGGAGCTTCATCCGCGGCTTACCCGGACAGATCGAAGCGCTTGCAAACGGCGCCCTCGGGGCTTCGCCACGTGTGGAAGCCCATGGCCTCGTAGTAGGCCTGACCCTCGGAATTTCCAGCGCCGATATAGGCCTCGATGGCCGGAACCCCGGCGGCCTGCGCCGCCTCGCGAGTGGCGCGGAACAGCCTGGCGCCGACACCGCGCCGGGCGGCGCGCGGCGAGACGTGGGTGCCGATGAAACCCCAGCCGGCGGGCGTGCCGTAGGCATTGTCCCCGGTGATGCGCTTCATGGATTGCAGGCCGAGCAGGTTGCCGCCGCTCTCCTCGGCGACGAAGCAGCTGATCCCATCGGGGTTCGCGACGTAGTGCGACAGCACGAAGGCCTCGTCCGCCGGGGAACTGCGTTTGCCTGCGGCCACCAACTCCTGAAGCAGCCGCGAGAGCGCGGGCACGTCCGCCGGGCTGGCCCGGCGGATCGTGATCGCCGCTGTGTCAGGCATTGCCCGAGCCGGTGAAGCGGGCGGCGTCTGCCGCCGCGCGCCGGATGGCGTTCGACTTGTGCACGGTCTCCATGTATTCGGCCTCGGGGTCGCTGTCATAGACCACGCCGCCGCCCGCCTGGATGTAGAGCTTTTCGTCCTTCACGATGGCGGTGCGCAGGGCGATGCACATGTCCATGTCGCCGCCGGCGCTGAAGTAGCCGACACCACCAGCGTAGACGCCGCGCTTCTCCGGCTCGAGCTCGTCGATGATCTCCATAGCGCGCACCTTGGGCGCGCCCGAGACGGTGCCGGCGGGCATCCCGGCGAAGAAGGCCGACAGCGCGTCCTGATCCTCGGCCAGTTCGCCCACCACGTTCGACACGATGTGCATCACGTGGCTGTAGCGCTCGATGGTGAACTGCTCGGTCGGGCGCACGGTGCCGATCTTCGAGACCTTGCCGGTGTCGTTGCGGCCCAGATCGAGCAGCATCAGGTGCTCGGCCAGTTCCTTCTTGTCCGCCAGAAGGTCGGCCTCGAGCGCCCGATCTTCCTCGGGGGTCGCGCCGCGCGGGCGGGTGCCGGCGATCGGACGGATGGTGACCTCACGGCCGAAGACCCGCACGAGGATCTCGGGCGATGCGCCGATCACCTGGAAGCCGCCGAAGTTGAAATAGAACATGAAAGGCGACGGATTGGTGCGCCGCAAGCTGCGGTAGAGCGAGAAGGGCGGCAGCGGGAAATCCTGCGTCCAGCGCTGCGCCGGCACCACCTGGAAGATGTCGCCTGCCCGGATGTAGTCCTTGGCCTTTTCGACCGCGGCCTTGTAGCTCTCGCGGGTGAAGTTCGACACCGGCTCGCCGATCTCGCGGGCCTCGCCCAGCTCTCGGCCCGCCTGCGGCAGCGCGCGTTCCAGGTCGCGGACGGCATCCATCACCCGCTCGGCGGCCTGCGCATAGGCGGCGCGGGCGGACTGGCCCGACTGCACCCAGGCGGGCGCCACAACGGTCACCTCGCCCTTCACACCGTCGAGCACCGCGACCACCGAGGGCCGCAGCATCACCGCGTCGGGCAGGCCGAGCGGATCGGGGTTCACGTTGGGCAGGCGCTCGACCAGGCGGATCATGTCGTAGCCGAGGTAGCCGAAGAGTCCGGCAGCGGCCTGCGGCAGATCCTCGGGCAGGTCGATCTTGCTCTCGGCAATCAGCGCGCGCAGCGAGGCGAGCGGATCGAGGGTTTCCTCCTCGAAGGCCTCGGGGTCGAAGCGCGCCTGGCGGTTCAGCCGCGCCTGTTTGCCGTGGCATTTCCACACGAGGTCCGGCTTCATGCCGATGATCGAGTAGCGCCCGCGCACCTCGCCGCCGGTGACGGACTCGAGCATGAAGGCGTCCTTGGCCGCCCCCGTCAGCTTGAGCATCAGCGACACCGGCGTGTCGAGGTCGGCGGCGAGCCGGGTGTAGACCACCTGGTTCTCGCCCGCCTCGTAGGCGCGGGCGAAGTCGTCGTAGGAAGGGGTCAGAGATGCCATGGTCTTACCGGAAGTTGGTGTGAACGGCATTCACCGCCTGCTGGTCGATATTGACCCCGGCGCGCTCCTGAATGTCGGTGACGAAGGCGCGGAAGAGGTCTTGCGCCACGCTGTTTGCGGCACGGTCCTCGAGCAGCCCTTCGAGCTGTTTCGAGGCATCGCTGTCACGGTCGACCGGGGTCACCGCATCGAGCTGCATGACCAGCGCGGCACCGTCGCCGGGCAGGGCACGCGTGTCGCCCGGCTGCATCTCGAAGGCGGCTTCCAGCAGGCCCGAGGGCATGTCGGCGATTTGCGCGTCGCGGGTCAGGGTCTGCTCCTGCATCGGCTCGAGGCCGAGGTCGGCAAAGCTCGCACCGCCCGCGATCTGCTGCGCCAGGTCTTCGGCCTGCGTCAGCAGCAGCTCGGTGGTCTTGTCCTTGTCCCAGCCCGCCGCGACCTGATCGCGCACTTCCTCGAAGGGACGCGGTGCCGGGGGGCGGATCTCGTCGAGACGCATGGCAAAGACGCCGCCGTCGCCAAGATCGCTGATCGACGGGTAGTCGTTCTCGGTCACCGCGTCGGCGGCCTCGCGGAAGGCGTCGTAGCCGGCGATGGCCTCGTCGCTCTCGGCGTTATAGGCGATCTCGCCCAGCTCCATCTCGGTGTCGCCCGCAAGCTCTTCGAGCGTCGCGCCACCGGCCAGCTCGTCGTCGAGGCTCTGCGCCATGCCCTCGATCACGCGGCGGGCGCGGTCGAGGGCCAGTTCGTCGCGCAGCATCGGCACGGCTTCCTCGAAGGGGGTCTCCTGCGCGTGCAGGATGGCGTTCACGCGATAGAGCGCCGGGCCGAAGGTCGAGGGCAGCGGGCCGGTGACCTCGCCGGTGTCGATCGCATAGACGCCATCGCCAGCCTCGCCGAGCGCGTCCTTGGTCATGTCACCAAGATCGGTGTCGGCGAGCTGCAGGCCGCGCTCCAGAACCAGACCTTCGAAGTCGATCTCGCCGGCGTCGATACGGTCCTTGGCAGCCTGCGCCTCGGCTTCGTTGCCGAACACCAGGCGCTCGACGAGGCGGCGCTCGGGCAGGTTGAACTCGGCGCTGCGCTCGTCATAGGCGGCGCGCAGGGTTTCTTCGTCCAGCTCGACGCTGTCGACGATCATGTCGGGCGTGATCCAGGCGTAGGTGATGACCTTGGTCTCTGGCAGGGTGAACTGCGCGACGTGCTCGTCGTACCAGGTCTGCAGCTCCTCGTCGGAGGGCACGGGCAGGCCGGTTTCCAGCGCGTCCGAGCCGATGCGGGCCCAGGTGAAATCGCGGGTCTCGCCGGCCCAGCCGAGCAGCGTGTCGACATAGGTGTCGGGCAGGGTGGTGCCGGAATAGATCGCGGAGTTCAGCAGGTTGCGGGCGCTTTCGCTGCGCAGGCCGGCTTCGAACTCGGCCTCGGTGAGGCCGGCGTTGCGCAGCGCGTAGGAATAGCTCTCGCGGTTGAACTTGCCGTCCGGCCCCTGGAAGGCGGAAACTTGGCTCAGTGCCTCGGCCACCTGATCGTCGCCGACCGAGAGGCCGATGCGGGCGGCTTCGTCATCCAGCGCGGCATTGGTCACCACCTGCGCCAGCACCTGGCGGTCGATGCCGAACTGCTGCGCCTGGTCCAGCGTCATCGGCTGGCCGGTCTGCGCCTCGAAGGCGCGCATCTCAGTCTGCAGCGCGCGGGTATAGTCGTTCACCGAGATCTCGGTGTCGCCGACCGAGCCGATGCCCCGCAGCCCGCCGGTGAAGTTCACCGTGCCGAAGGCGCCGAAGCCCATCACCACGAGGATCAGAAGACCCCATACGAGAGTCTTGCCGATGCTGCTCTTGCCGCGTGCCATGCGCTGCCTCTTGATCATGTGTTTCTGGCGTCGGGGTTTACTGGGCCAAGCCCTTGCTCGCAAGGGCTGTTGCGCCCTCGGACTGCGCCGTGGGCTCCTCGGTACGGTCCCCGGTGCGCGCGACGGGCCAGTCCAGCGCCTCCAGCCGTCCGAAGAGCTCGCCGATCTCGGCGCGGTTCACATTGGCGAAGGCGAAACGGAATTGCCGGGCGCCGCGCGGATCGGTTTCGGGCATGAACATCGTGCCCGGAAGGGTCAGTACGCCCGCCTCCTTCACCAGCTTTGGCGCCAGTTGCGACGAGCTTTCCGCAAAGGGGTGCTCGAGATAGGCAAAATAGGCGCCGAGGCCGAGCAGTCTCCAACCCTTGGCTTCGAGCCGGGGCATGTTGTCGGCGATGGCGGCGCGGCGGTCGAGGATCTCGTCGCGTTCGCCGGCCACCCATTGGCCGAGGTTCTGCAGCCCCCAAAGCGCCGCGCGTTGCCCAAGCTGCGTCGCGCAAATGGTTACCGTATCGAGGAATTTTTCTGCCTCGGGCAGCAGCGTTTCATCCGCGATGATGGCACCGACGCGGTGGCCGGTCAGGCGGTAGGCCTTGGAGAAACTGTAGAGCTGGATCAGCGTGTCGCGGCCCTCGGGGGCATTCAGCAGGTCGTGCGGCGCGCCGCTCCGGCTGTCGAAATCCTTGTAGGTCTCGTCGACGATCAGCTTGATGCCATGCTCGCGTGCCAGGACGAAGAACGCCTTGAGGGTCTCTGCAGAATATTCCTTGCCGCCGGGATTGTTTGGAGAAACCAGAACGATGGCGCGGGTTCTTGATGTGATGAGAGAGGCCGCTGTCGCCACCTGCGGCAGCAGTTCGGCGTCGGTCGGCAGCGGCACCGTGGTCACGCCCGACATGTCGAGCCACATCTTGTGATTGAAATACCAGGGCGTCGGCAGCAGGACCTCGTCTCCCTCGCCGCAGAGCGCGCTAATGCAAGCTGCGAAAGCCTGATTGCAACCGGATGTAATCGCGACGTTTTTCTCCGTCACATTTGCGCCATAATGTGCCGACCAATGGCGTGCCAGTTCCTCGCGCAACTCGGGCATGCCGAGCACCGGGCCGTAGAGGTGGGTGGCAGGATCGGCCAGCGCTTCGCCCATGGCAGCGATCAGCGGCGCGGGCGGCGGGTCGATGGGTGCGGCCTGGCTGACGTTGATCAGCGGGCGATCTGCCGGGAATTCCACCCCGTCGAGCCAGCGCCGCGCCTCCATCACCGGCGGGGCGAAGGTGGTTTGCGTGCGGCTCTTGCTGGTCATTTCCTGTCTCTCCCTGAGTGTTGCGCGGACGCTATCAGCGGCCCTTGGGAGGGGGAAGAGGTCTCAGGCAACTTCCTCCGCGTCAAAAGCTGCGCGTGAGGCACGGATCGCGTCGTGGTTGCTGTCGGCCCAGACCAGCAGTGCGCCGATGGGGGCGAGCGCCGAGCGGCCGAGACCCGTGAGCGCGTATTCCACCGAGGGCGGCTTGGTCGGGAAGACCTGCCGCGACACCAGCCCGTCGCGTTCAAGCTGCCGCAGCGTCTGCGTCAGCATGCGTTTGGAGATGTCGCCAACTTGCCGCTGCAGCTGGGAAAATCGTTTCGGAGCGGGCTCCAGCGCGACGAGGATGAGCAGCGTCCACTTCTGGCCGACGCGGTCGAGCACGTCGCGCACCGGGCATTGAGCCTCGTCCTCCGGCGCACCGGTCCAGGCGGCCATGCTGTCGAGCATGGCGCGCACGGGGTCTGCACTGTCCGAGAGGGGGTTCCCTGCGTGTAACCTTGTCATGTGAATGTGCCTCCTTACGAGGTCCGGATATGTGGTCTATTTATGAGACCATATCTCGAATCAGAACCCTGCGCCAGTGCAGGGCCTCGGAAAGGAAAGACCATGTCCGACACACTCGACTATATGATCACCGGCGCAACCGGCCAGCTCGGCGCGCTTGTGCTCGAGCAGCTGAAAGCAACCGCGCCGGGCGCAACCATTGGTGCCCTGGTGCGCCGCCCCGACGCTGCAGCCGCGCTTGAGGCGCAGGGCTTCACCGTGCGTGTCGCATCCTATGATGATCCGGCGGCGCTGGAAGCCGCCTTCGCAGGGGTGGGGAAACTGCTGCTCATCTCTTCGAGCGAGGTCGGCAAGCGCGCGGCGCAGCATGGCAACGTGATCGCCGCGGCGAAGAAGGCAGGTGTGAACTTCGTCGCCTATACCTCGATCCTGAATGCGGACAGCTCGCCGCTGACCGTGCTGCCGGGTGAGCACGTGGCGACAGAACAGGCGCTGGCCGCCTCCGGTCTCGACTACGCGCTGCTGCGCAATGGCTGGTACAGCGAGAACTACGTGATGGGCGCGGGCGCGGCGCTGGAGCACGGCGCGCTGATCGGCGCCGCGGGCGAGGGGCGCATCTCCTCGGCGGCGCGGGCCGATTACGCGGCGGCGGCGGTGGCCGTTCTGACCGGCGAGACCCCGGCGCGCGGGACGATCTACGAGCTGGCTGGCGATCGGAGCTACACGCTGACGGAGTTTGCCGCGGCGTTGTCGGAGATCACGGGCAAGGAGATTCCTTACGTGAACATGAGCGAGGCGGACTATGCCGCGGCGCTCGAGGGGGCCGGGCTGCCGGCGCCGGTGGCGCAGATGCTGGCCGACAGCGACAATGGCGCAGCGCAGGGCGGACTCTTCAGCGAGGACAAGACGCTCTCCGCGCTGATCGGTCGACCGACGACTCCGTGGAAGGAGACTCTGGCGGCAGGCGTCGCGGTCGAAGCCTGATCCGGAATAGGTCACTCCGGAAAACGAAAAGGGGCGCGGCCATCACGGCCGCGCCCCTCTTGCATATCGATCCGAAGGACGATCAGTCGTTGGTGCCGTGGAACGGCTTCACGTATTGCAGCGCCATGTCCCAGGGGAAGAAGATCCAGGTGTCCTGGCTCACCTCGGTGATGAAGCTGTCTACCTGCGGGCGGCCCATCGGCTTGGCGTAGACCGTGGCCACATGCGCCTTGGGCAGGTGCTTGCGGACCACTTCGAGGGTGCGGCCGGTGTCGACGAGATCGTCGATGATCAGCACACCCTCGCCATCGCCCATGACTTCCATGTCAGGGAACTTGATGACCTTGGGTTCCGACTGCTCCTGGTGGTTGTAGCTCTTCACCGAGATGGTATCGACCATGCGCACGTTGAGCTCGCGCGCCACGATCATCGCCGGGGCCATGCCGCCTCGGGTGATCGCGACCACCGCGCGCCATTCGCCACCGGCCTCCGGTTTCTGGCTTTGCAGGCGCCAGGCCAGCGCACGGCTGTCGCGGTGCAGCTGGTCCCAGCTGACGTGGAAGCCCTTTTCGTGGGGCAGGCGGTCGGTCATCTCGGGCATAGGGCTCTCCCTGTCGGATGTCTGTCGGTCGGAAGGGCAAGGCCCTTGAATGTGAAGGGCTCAGCCCTTGGAAATGTCGGGCGCGTCGACGGCTTTCATGCCGACGACATGGTAGCCCGCGTCGACGTGATGCGTCTCGCCGGTCACGCCTGCGCCGAGCTCGGACAGCAGGTAAAGCGCCGATCCGCCGACATCGTCAATGGTCACGTTGCGGCGCAGCGGCGAGTTGTACTCGTTCCACTTCATGATGTAGCGGAAATCGCCGATGCCCGAGGCGGCCAGCGTCTTGATCGGGCCGGCCGAGATGGCGTTGACCCGGATGCCGTCCTTGCCGAGGTCCTCGGCGAGATAGCGCACGGAAGCCTCGAGCGCCGCCTTGGCCACGCCCATCACGTTGTAATGGGGCATGATGCGCTCGGCACCGTAGTAGGTGAGCGTCAGCGCGGAACCGCCGTTGTTCATCATCTTCTCGGCGCGCTGCATCACCGCTGTGAAGCTGTAGACCGAGATGTCCATGGTCAGATTGAAGTTGGACCGGCTGGTATCGACGTAACGGCCGCGCAGCTCGTTCTTGTCCGAAAACCCGATGGCGTGGACGACGAAATCGAGGTTGTCCCAGCGTTCCTTCAGCCCGTCGAACAGCGCGTCGATCGAGGCCTCGTCGGAGACGTCGCAGGGCAGCACGATGTCCGAGCCCAGCTGCTCGGCCAGCGGATCGACGCGCTTCTTCAGCGCATCGCCCTGATAGGAGAAGGCAAGCTCCGCCCCGGCCTCGTGCAACTTCTTCGCGATGCCCCAGGCAATCGACTTGTCGTTGGCGAGACCCATGATCAGGCCGCGCTTCCCGGCCATCAGAGTGTTTGACATACCTCACCTCTACCCGGCATTGATTTTGTTCGTGTCCTTTAGGCGATTGGCCCGGGGGCATCAAGAGTTTGGACACCTGTTCCGGGAAGAGACGGGCGGGAAAAGGAGACGGCGGATGAGCGATCGCGGTGGAATTTTTGCAGGCGACGATCCCTTCGCGATCGCGCAGAGCTGGCTGACCGAAGCCGAGGCCGTCGAACCCAACGACCCCAATGCCATCGCGCTGTCGACCGTCGATGCCGAGGGAATGCCCAACGTTCGTATGGTTCTTCTCAAGGAAATCGAGGCAAATGCCTTCGTTTTCTACACAAACTACGAAAGTGCCAAGGCATTGGAAATTTTGGGCAGCAGTAAGGCAGCCTTTGTGTTACACTCGAAAATATTGCGGCGTCAGGTTAGAGTTCGTGGCTATGTCACGAAGGAGGACGGCCCGCAGGCCGACGCATATTACGCGTCGCGTTCGTTGAAGTCCCGACTTGGGGCTTGGGCATCTAAACAGTCCAGGCCTCTGGCGTCGCGGGCATCTTTGATGGCGGAGGTTGCCAAGATTACGGCGACCAAGGGGCCGAACCCGCCGCGGCCTGAATTTTGGGGGGGATTTCGGATCGCTCCCGTAGAAATTGAATTTTGGGCCGATGGCGCGTTCCGGTTGCACGACCGGTTCGTATGGCGGCGCACAAGTGTTTCGGATGAGTGGACAGTGACCAGGCTAAATCCTTAAATTTCATGATGCACGAAATGCAAATTGGTAGAGAATACAGGTTTCAATGACTTGCATTTTAACGGCACCCTAACGCAAGAGGGTGGTGGGGATACGCAAGACGACCAGTGGAAACGCATTTGACACAAGACGAGAGTGAAACGCGGCGCGTGCTTGGCCGGGTGAAGTGGTTCGATCCCGTAAAGGGGTTCGGCTTCGTCATCTCGGACGAGGGAGGACCCGATATTTTGCTGCATGCCAATGTGCTGCGCAATTTCGGGCAGAGTTCCGTGGCCGACGCGGCCCGCATAGAAGTGAGCATCCAGAGCACCGAACGTGGCATTCAGGCCACCGAGGTCTTCAGGATAGAGCCCCCCGAAGCCCCGGCCGGTGTTCCGCTGGCGGATTTCGAGGAAATCGATCCCGAGATCATCAAGTCGGCGCCGCTTGAACCGGCGCGGGTGAAGTGGTTCGACAAGGCCAAGGGCTTCGGCTTTGCCAATGTCTTCGGTCGTGATCAGGACGTGTTCATCCACATCGAGGTGCTGCGGCGCTCCGGGCTTGCGGACCTGCAACCCGGCGAGGCGCTGGCGATCCGGGTGATCCAGGGCAAGCGGGGTCAGATGGCCACGGAGGTCTGCGCATGGGAAACCGCGGTAGAGCACTGATCGCTTCGGCAGGGTTGCTTGTCTTCGCGCAGGCGGCCCAGGCGGCCTGCAGCGCGGAAGCGCTGCAGCTTCGCGGTGACTGGGGCACCGCGCGCTTCGCCGTTGCCGTGGCCGACTCCACCAAGGAAAGAGCGCGCGGGCTCATGTTCGTCGAGGAGATGCCCACGACCGCGGGCATGCTCTTTGTCTATGATGAGCCGCACCCGGTATCCTTCTGGATGAAGAATACCCTGATTCCGCTCGACATGATCTTTGCCGATGCGCAAGGCGTCGTGGTTTCGGTGCATGAAAACGCCGTGCCGGGAGACCTGACGGCCATCGAGAGCGGTGCGCCGGTGCAATACGTGCTGGAGATCAACGGCGGCATGGCCTCGCGTCTCGGCATCGCCGAGGGGAGCGAGATGCAGCACCCGGCGATCTCTGATGCAGCTTGGGCCTGCGAATAGGTTTTTCGGCTTTTCAATCCCGGGCGAGCCTTGTATTGGCTGTCCCGTCGGGGCGTAGCGCAGCCTGGTAGCGCGACGGTTTTGGGTACCGTAGGTCGGAGGTTCGAATCCTCTCGCCCCGACCACAGCGCGATGCGCATCCTTTCCCATCAGAATGAACGACGCCCGCATGTCGCTGCCCTCGGGACTTGCGTCCGCGGGACGGCCCCATGACCTGACGTCCTGTCGTCCGATGCGCAATTGCGCGTGTTTTTTGTGCATCAGATCCCGTGTGCCAACCAAAGCCGCACTGTGGCTGCCCAAGATACAATCCGCTACATGTTGTGTCACCCTGACACAAATCGTGTCAGCTCCGCGCGGTTCGCTCAATGAACATTGGGGTCCCATCGTTTTGATCAAATTCTAGGGCCAAGATGCATTTCCTAGCTGTGGTGTTTCCAGCGCAGCGCGTCACCAAATATATGGGGCTGCGCGGAATTTTTCGTTGACCGCTGACGGGGTTGTGAGCCAGTTTGTTGGCAACGGACCAAGAGCCACAACATGTAGTGGCCTACCGCAGGGACAGTTCAATTGGATACGCCACAAATTGGGGGCGGGCACGCAGAGAGCGCGCCTGTCGGCGGGATCCCTGTGCCTTGCAGTCCGGGTGTTATTTGGGCCAGCAGGCAAGGGCAGAGACCATGAAGATCGACAGGCGCTACACCACGGCGGGACAGGACGCTTACGCGGGCATCGATTTCGTCACCACAACCTCGGAAATCCGTAATCCCGACGGCAGTTCGGTCTTCAAACTCGACAACATGGAGGTGCCCGCCGGCTGGAGCCAGGTCGCCTCCGACGTGATCGCCCAGAAGTACTTCCGCAAGGCTGGCGTCCCCGGGACTCTCAAGAAGGTGAAAGAGGCTGGCGTGCCGGAGTTCCTCTGGCGTTCGGTCCCGGCGGACGCCGACGCGCCGCGCGGCGGCGAGACCTCGGCAAAGCAGGTCTTCGACCGGTTGGCGGGCGCCTGGACCTACTGGGGCTGGAAGGGCGGCTACTTCACCACCGAGGCCGACGCGAAGACCTATTACGACGAGATGCGCCACATGCTGGCGAGCCAGACCGCCGCGCCGAACTCGCCGCAATGGTTCAACACCGGGCTGCACTGGGCCTATGGCATCGACGGTCCGGGCCAGGGGCATTTCTACGTCGATCACAAGACCGGCAAGCTCACCAAGTCGAAGTCCGCCTACGAGCACCCGCAGCCGCACGCCTGCTTCATCCAGTCGGTCAGCGATGACTTGGTGAACGAGGGCGGCATCATGGATCTCTGGGTGCGCGAGGCGCGCCTCTTCAAATACGGATCCGGCACAGGCACCAACTTCTCGAGCCTGCGCGCCGAGAACGAGCCTCTCTCGGGCGGCGGCAAATCCTCGGGCCTGATGGGGTTCCTCAAGATCGGCGACCGTGCGGCAGGGGCGATCAAGTCCGGCGGCACCACCCGGCGCGCCGCCAAGATGGTGATCGTCGATGCCGACCATCCGGACATCGAGGATTTCATCAACTGGAAGGTCAAGGAAGAGCAGAAGGTCGCCAGCATCGTCGCCGGTTCGAAGATGCACGAGAAGATGCTCAACGCCATCTTCGACGCGATCCGCAGCTGGGACGGGGGCGAGGCGGATGCCTATGATCCCGCGGCCAACGCGGGGCTGAAGTCGGCCGTGCGCGAGGCCAAAAAACTAGCGATTCCAGAGACATACATCAAGCGGGTGTTGGACTACGCGAAGCAGGGCTACGCCAGCATCGAGTTCCCGACCTACAACACCGATTGGGACAGCGAGGCCTATGCCAGCGTTGCGGGACAGAATTCCAACAACTCGATCCGCGTCACCGACGCCTTCTTGCAGGCGGTGCGCGAGGATGCCGATTGGGAGCTGATCCGTCGCACCGACGGAACGGTCGCCAAGACACTGAAAGCACGTGATCTTTGGGAGCAAGTGGGTCACGCGGCCTGGGCCTGCGCCGATCCCGGCATCCAGTTCCACGACACGGTCAACGCCTGGCACACATGTCCCGAGGATGGCGCGATCCGCGGCTCGAACCCGTGCTCGGAGTACATGTTCCTCGACGACACGGCCTGTAACCTGGCCTCGATGAACCTGCTGACCTTCCTCAAGGACGGCAAGTTCGACGCGGAAAGCTATGTGCACGCGACGCGGCTCTGGACCCTGACGCTGGAAATCTCGGTGCTGATGGCGCAATTCCCCAGCAAGGAAATCGCGCAACTTTCCTATGATTTCCGGACGCTTGGCCTTGGGTATGCGAATATCGGCGGCCTGCTGATGAACATGGGACTGAGCTACGACAGTGACGCGGGCCGGGCGCTTTGCGGCGCGCTGACCGCGGTCATGACCGGCACCGCTTATGCGACCTCGGCCGAAATCGCGAGTGAGCTGGGGACCTTCGACGGCTACGCGCGCAATCGCGAGCACATGCTGCGTGTCATTCGCAACCACCGCACGGCGGCCCATGGCAAGGCCGAGGGTTACGAAGCGCTGGCGGTGAAGCCGGTGCCACTGGATCACGCGAACTGTCCGGATCAAACCCTTGTGAAATTGGCGAAATCCGCCTGGGACGAGGCGCTGGAACTGGGTGAGAAACACGGCTATCGCAACGCCCAGACCACGGTGATCGCACCGACCGGGACCATCGGCCTCGTGATGGATTGCGACACCACCGGGATCGAGCCGGACTTCGCGCTGGTCAAGTTCAAGAAGCTCGCGGGCGGCGGCTATTTCAAGATCATCAACCGCTCGGTGCCGGCAGCCCTGGCGGGTCTCGGCTACAGCCCGAGCCAGATCGAGGAGATCATCTCCTACGCGGTCGGTCACGGCTCGCTCGGCAATGCGCCGGGGGTGAACCACACGGCGCTGATCGGCCATGGCTTCGGCAAGGCGCAGCTCGAGAAGATCGAGGGCGCGCTGGCCACAGCCTTCGACATCCGCTTCGTGTTCAACCACTTCACGCTTGGCGAGGAGTTCTGCCGCGGCACGCTGGGCATCCCGGCCGAGAAGCTCTCGGATCCGAGCTTCGACCTGCTGCGCCACCTCGGCTTCAGCAAGGCCGAGATCGAAGCGGCGAACGACCATGTCTGCGGGACGATGACGCTAGAGGGCGCGCCCTTCCTCAAGGACGAACACCTAGGCGTCTTCGATTGCGCCAACCCCTGCGGCAAGAAGGGCAAGCGCTACCTCTCGGTCGACAGCCACATCCACATGATGGCCGCGGCGCAGAGCTTCATTTCGGGCGCGATTTCCAAGACCATCAACATGCCCAACTCCGCCACCATCGAGGACTGCCAGCAGGCCTACGAGCTGTCGTGGTCGCTGGGCGTGAAGGCCAACGCGCTGTACCGCGACGGCTCCAAGCTCAGCCAGCCGCTCGCGGCGGCGCTGGTCGAGGATGACGAGGACGCGCAGGAGGTTCTGGAGACCGGTACGCCTGCGGCGAAAGCCCAGGTGCTGGCCGAGAAGGTCATCGAGAAGGTGGTGGTTAAGGAATTGGTCCGCTCGCACCGCGAGAAGATGCCCGACCGCCGCAAGGGCTACACCCAGAAGGCGGTCGTCGGCGGGCACAAGGTCTACCTGCGCACCGGCGAATATGGCGACGGCTCGCTTGGCGAGATCTTCATCGACATGCACAAGGAAGGCGCGGGCTTCCGGGCAATGATGAACAACTTCGCCATCGCCGTGTCGGTGGGCCTTCAGTACGGTGTGCCGCTGGAGGAGTTCGTCGACGCCTTCACCTTCACCAAGTTCGAACCGGCGGGCATGGTGCAGGGCAATGACAGCATCAAGAATGCGACCTCGATCCTCGACTACGTGTTCCGCGAGCTGGCGGTGTCCTACCTCGACCGCACCGATCTGGCGCATGTGAAGCCCTCGGGCGCCACTTTCGACGATCTCGGACGCGGAGAGGAAGACGGGCTCGGCAACGTCGAGGAACTGAGCGAGAGCGCCGCGACCCGTTCGCTGGAGGTGCTCAAGCACATCTCCTCCTCGGGATACCTGCGCAAGCGTCTGCCGCAGGAGCTCTCGGCGCTCGGCACGCTGATTTCCGAGGAGCGCCCGGCGGCGGCCTCGATGACGGTGACCACCTCGGCGCTGGCGATGGATGCGCGGACCAAGGCGCGGATGCAGGGCTACGAGGGCGAGGCCTGCGGCGAATGCGGCAACTACACGCTGGTGCGCAACGGCACCTGCATGAAGTGCAACACCTGCGGAGGTACCTCGGGCTGCAGCTGATCCAGAGCAGCGCAGCCAATAGCAAGGCCGGGCGTTTCGCCCGGCCTTCTTTGTTCCGTCAGTCGATCGCTTGATCCTGCAGAGCCTTCCGGCGCAGCTTGCCATTGGCGTTGCGTGGCAGGGTCTCGACCCGCACCCAGGCGCGGGGCTGCTTGTAGCGGGCGAGCCTTTCGGCGGCGGCAGCTCGGAGCGCGTCCTCGTCGAGTGGCGCGTCGGAGACGTAGAATGCGGCGATGACCCGCACATCCTCCTTGATCGCGAGATCGGTGACCGCCAGCTCGAGCACGCCGGGCAGGTCCGCGAGCGCCGCTTCGATCTCCAGTGGCGAGACCCGGTAGCCGCCCGCGTTCATCATGTCGTCGCCGCGTCCAAGGTAGGTGATGGAGGCATCCTCGCCCATGCACGCCTGGTCGCCGGTCAGGAACCAACTTCCGGCAAGGCGCGCTTCGGTCTCTTCCGGGGCACCAAGGTAGCCCAGCATCAGTCCCGGATCGTCGCGGTGAACGGCCAGGGTGCCCGGCTCGTTCGGGGGAACCGGCTTGTGGTCCGGCCCCAGCACGGCCACGCGTCGCCCGGCTTGCGGATGGCCGAGCGTCCCGGGGACGGCGGGCCTTTCGGGAGAGCCCGAAATGAAGGTTGAGCATTCGGACATGCCGAAGGCCTCGTAGATCTCGCTGCCCGTTGCCGCGCGCCAGCTGTCGCGGATCGTGTCGGAGAGTTTCTCGCCTGCCGAGAGTGCGTGGCGCAGCTTGGGCAGGGGCGGCACGGGGTATTTCAGGATTTGCCGAAACACGCCGGGTGCGGCGGCGAAGAGGCTGGCGTCGTTGCGCTTCATCAGGAGCGCGAGTTGCGCGGGGTCGGTGTCGGCCTTGGGGATCAGCGCCGTGGCGCCACATGTCCAGGGATCCATGAGCCCTGTGCCCAGCGTGTAGGTCCAGTTGAAAGCCCCGGCGTGCAGCAGCCGGTCCGACGGAAGCAGCCCGTACCAGCCCTCCATTATCATTTGCCGTGCCCAGATCGCGCGGTGTGCATGGCCCACGGCGCGCGGCACGCCGGAGGTCCCCGAGGTGTAGATGATATAGGCGAGCCGCTCCGGGTCGCCCATCGCATAGTCGGCGGGGGGCAGATCGCGCCAGGCGGCAAAGGTTTCGGCGGTGTGGACCGGAATGTCTGTTGGCGGGCAGGCGATGCCCTCGTCGCGCAGCACGGCAGCGGGAGAAAGCTGCGCCAGGATGCGCGCCACCTCCGGCTCGGTCAGTTGCGAGGAGGTCGGGACCGGCACGATGCCTGCCGTGATGGCCCCGAGATAGGCGATTGGGAAATCGACCGTATTGCCGAGACGGAGGAGCAGGATCTGGCCCGGCTCGATACCGGCTTGCAGCAGCCCCGTGGCCGTGCCGCGTATGGCTGCGATCAGCCTGGCGTAGGACCAGCGCTCGGCCCCTGTGGGGCGCAGGATCGACAGGGCGATCTTGTCGGGCGTGGCCTCGCCGGCCGCGAGCACATGGGCGGCGAGGTTGAATGGTGCGGGACAGGGGGCGAAAGCGCCCTCATCGAAAACGGACAGCATGGGAAAAGGCTTAGGCAGCGCGCAGGAGTCGCGCAAGCCCGCTGCAAGCGCCATTGCAAGCATCGCGGCGGAAGGCTATGGCAATCCTCATGTCGCGCGATCCCCGTACCCTCATCCGCATTGCCCGCGAGTCCGGCCAGGAACAGACCGCCGAGCCGCTCGATCTGGGCGCGCGCGTGCGCGAGTTGCGCAAGGAACGGGACTGGACGCTGGAACAGGCTGCACGGCAGGCCGGGCTGGCGCGTTCGACGCTGTCGAAGATCGAGAACGGGCAGATGTCTCCGACCTACGAGGCGCTGAAGAAGCTGGCCGTCGGGCTCGACATCTCGGTGCCGCAGCTCTTCACCCCGCCGAAGCGCGAGCAGGTCTCGGGCCGGATGGTGCATGTCAAGGACGGCGAGGGGCTGCATCAGGTCACCACGACCTACGAGCACGAGTTGCTTGCCGAGACGCTGACCCGCAAAAAGATGCTGCCGTACCGGGCGCGGGTCCGCGCGCGGTCGATGGATGAATTCGATGGATGGGTGCGGCACGACGGAGAGGAATTCCTCTACGTGCTGACCGGCGTGGTGACGCTCTTCACCGAGTTTTACGAGCCCATCGAGATGCGCCGCGGCGATTCAGCCTATTACGACGCCTCGATGGGGCACAATGTCGTGTCGGTCAGCGCCGAGGATGCGACCATCCTCTGGGTCACCTCGCTGAGCTGAGCAGGCCGGGGGCGCGTGGCGCGGCCTCTCCCCGCAAGCCTGAGGGGCAGGGATCAGCCAGCAAGACGATCCAGCTGCTGCGCGGCGCTCTGGGCGAAAAGCCAGTCATCGAGTTCGCGCTCTGCCTCGAGCAGGGTCAGGTCATGCCGATCGGCAATCTCCTGTGCGACCGCCTCGCGGTCGGGGCGGTGGCGGCGCAGCGCCTCGGCGTCGAGTTGCGGGAAACGCTGGGCGAGGCGCTCTGCGGTGAGGCCCCAGTTGCGGGTGATGCTTTGCCAATTCATGTGTCTCATGACTCCTGAAGGATTCAGTATCAGTCCGGTTCCTGGTGTGATCGGCTCAACCTGAGCCGCACGGTGCGAACCTGATGTGAACGAAGGCGCCGGGGATAGTGTTCCCGACACGAACCGGGCCGGAGGTCCCTTGGGTGCGTCAATCAGGCAGATTGAACGGGCGGGGACACGGTCGTCGGCGGTGACGTTCACCTAAGATGAGACAGGGAAATTACCATAGTGTTAGCCTGCGACATGCCGTCCATTCGGCCAAAGCCCGCGCAGGCAGGGCGTCTCTCGGCCAAAGGTTGCTGACCCCGCCGGGGCGGGATCAGCGGGGTCTCTCACTTCTCGGGGAGCAGGCCGCGCGGCGCGAAGCGCAGCACCAGCAGCAGGATCACTCCCATGGTCAGCAGGCGCATGTGCTGCACGCTGTCCTGAAGGTGTGCCTTGATCGCCGAGCCCTCGGCCATGCCCGAAGTGATCAGGTTCATTGCGAACTGGCCCATCGGCTCGACCTGCACCCAGAGGAACCAGATCAGGAAGCCGCCGAGCACCGCGCCGAGGTTGTTGCCCGAGCCGCCGACGATGACCATCACCCAGATCAGGAAGGTGTAGCGCAGAGGCTGGTAGGTGCCCGGGGTGAGCTGACCGTCGAGCGTGGTCATCATCGCGCCGGCCATGCCGCAGAGCGCGCATCCGAGCACGAAGATCTGCAGGTGGCGGCGGGTGACGTCCTTGCCCATGGCTTCGGCGGCCACCTCATTGTCGCGGATCGCCCGCATCATCCGGCCCCAGGGCGATTTCAGCGCCAGTTGGGCAAGGACCAGCAGCACCACCAGCACCGCGGCGAAGAGCAGCGAGTAGCCCAGCTTCACCGCCAGCGTCGAGGCGGTAGTGGCATCGAGGCCGAGGCTGCTCGCGGTCTCGACAAAGCCAGGGTCGGCCTGCAGGTCGATCTCGTAGGGCACCGGGCGGGGCAGGCCGATGACGTTCTTCACGCCGCGCGCCAGCCAGTCCTCGTTCTTCAGCACCGCGATGATGATCTCGGCGATGCCGAGCGTGGCGATGGCCAGGTAGTCCGACCGCAGCCCGAGCGCGGTCTTGCCGATCGCCCAGGCGACGCCCGCCGCCATCACCGCGCCGACGGGCCAGGCCAGCAGCACCGGCAGGCCCAGTCCGCCGAGGTAGCCGGTGGCCGCGGGGTTCACCGCCTCGATGGCATCGACCGCCGGGTCGAGCAGCGCACGGTAGGCGAAGAAGCCGGCCACGGTGATCGCCGCCACGGCCCAGCCGCGCAGGCCCTTGCCGAGCTTCTTCCATGCCAGCACCGCCGCGACCACGACGGCCACACCGAACGCCAGAGCACCGATGACCCGCGGTCCGCCGGCGGCAAAGGCCTCGGGCACCGGGGCCATGGAGACCAGCACCACGGCCAGCCCGCCGACGGCGACAAAGCCCATGACGCCGACGTTGAACAGACCGGCAAGGCCCCACTGCAGGTTCACCCCGAGCGCCATGATCGCGCTCACCAGGCCCATGTTGAGAATGATCAGCGCCGAGTTCCAGCTCTGCAGGAAGCCGGTGCCGAGGATCAGCGCTGCGACCAGCGCGAAGAGACCAATGGTGCGGGTCATATGGTCTGCCCCTTGAACAGTCCGGTCGGGCGGAACAGCAGGACGATCACCAGGATCACGAAGCTGACCGCGAATTTGTAGTCGGTGGAGAGCAGCTGCACGAGCCCGTCCGGCTCCAGGCTTTCGGGCATCATGTAGCCCAGGACCTTCTTCCAGGCGTAGGTGATGCCGACCTCGGAAAAGGCGATGACGAAGCCGCCGGCGATGGCCCCCAGCGGGTTGCCGATGCCGCCGACGATGGCCGCCGCGAAGATCGGCAGCAGCAGCTGGAAGTAGGTGAAGGGCTTGAAGCTCTTGTCGAGCCCGTAGAGCACGCCCGCGATGGTCGCCAGCGCCGCAACGATCAGCCAGGTCACCGTCACCACGCGCTCGGGGTTGATGCCCGAGAGCAGCGCCAGATCCTCATTGTCGGAATAGGCGCGCATGGACTTGCCGGTGCGCGTGCGGTTGAGGAACCAGAACAGCAGCGCCACGGTGATCAGCGCCACCACCACGGTCAGCGCCTGGGTGGTCTTGATCGCCAGCCCTTCGTCGAGGCCGGTCATCGCCTTGAAGTCGCGGGCCGAGATCAGGAAGCGCTCGCCGTCGGCGAAGTTCTGGTCATCGGGGCCGATGATGAAGCGGGTGAGCCCGTTGTAGACGAACATGATGCCCATCGAGACGATCACCAGGATCACCGGCTTGGCCTTCTGCGCGCGGTAGAAGCGGTAGACCACCCGGTCGGTCGCCAGCACCAGCACGGCGGCCCCGGCGATGCCGACGGGGATGGCGAGCAGGGCGGTCGGCAGCGGCCCGAGGCTCACCCCGGCGGCCTGCAGGCCCCAGGTGGCCAGCACGGCGCACATGGTGCCCCAGGCCATCGTGTCGCCATGGGCGAAGTTTGAGAAACGCAGGATTGCGTAGATGAGCGTCACGCCGAGCGCGCCGAGCGCCAGCTGGCTGCCGTAGGCGAGCGCCGGGACGATGACGAAATTGGCCAGGGCCACGAATGCGTTGAGGAAGTCCATCAGGGCAGGATCCTGCAGGTCAGAAAGTCAATTTCCGCGGAGGGCGGCGCATCGGTGCCGCTCCGGGTGGTCTGGCGCGTCCAGAGCGCCGTGGTCTCGCTGGTCAGGCTGAGCGCCATGCGCGTGCCCTCGGACGGCTGCCAGAGGAACGGCCCGGCGAAGCCGAGCGCCGCGGCGGGCAGGGGGTCCACGCCGTCGACGCTCACCTCATAACTGCCGGCGCCCGCCGCGTCCGTCTCCAGGGGGGCGAGGATGAAGGCGACGGGCCCTTCGCCCGCGGCGCAGATCCCGGCCTCGGAGCAGGCGGTGACAAGGCTGCAGTCGAGGTTCAGCCGCGCGCCCTCGGCGAGAGCGCTGGAATAAAGCCCCGACAAGGCCGCCGCCGCGAGTGCCAGCCGCTTCATCGTTCCGGAAATACGCACCTCAGCCACCGAGGAAGCTCCGCCGCACGTCGGGATCGGCCAGCAGCTCCTTGCCGGTGCCGGTGAAGGCGTTCGCCCCCTGCACCAGCACGTAGCCCTTGTCGGCGATCTCCAGCGCCTGTCGCGCGTTCTGCTCGACCATCAGGATCGGGATGCCGGTGCGCGCCACCTCGAGGATGCGGTCGAAGAGCTCGTCCATCACGATGGGCGAGACGCCCGCGGTCGGCTCGTCGAGCATCAGCACCTTCGGCCGGGTCATCAGCGCGCGGCCGACCGCGACCTGCTGGCGCTGGCCGCCCGACAGCTCGCCCGCCGCCTGCCGGCGCTTGTCGCGCAGGATCGGGAACAGCGTGTAAACCTGCTCCATGGTGTCGCGGAAGTCGTCCTTGCGGATGAAGGCGCCCATCTCCAGGTTCTCCTCCACCGTCATTGAGGGGAAGATGTTGCGCACCTGCGGCACGAAGCCCATGCCGCGCTTCACCCGGTCCTGGGGCGACAGCGCGGTGATGTCCTCGCCGTCGAGCCGCACCGAGCCCGAGCGCAGATCGAGCATGCCGAAGACCGCCTTCATGGCGGTGGACTTGCCCGCACCGTTCGGCCCGACGATGACGGCGATCTCGCCGCGCTCGACGGCGATTGTGCAGCCATGCAGGATGTCGGCGCCCTTGCCGTAGCCTCCGGTCATCGCGTCGCCGATGAGGAAGGGCCCGTCGGGGGCGGCATGGGCCGCGCCGCCGGGCTTGACGGGCCAGGCGTCGCCCATGCCCGCGGAATTGGTGATCGAGCGGTCCTTGTTGCCGCGATCTCCGTAGGTCTCGCCGCTCATGCTGCGCCCGCCTCTTCTTCTCTTGCAAAATACGCCGGGGGAGCCGCGCGCAGCGCGGTGGGGGCGGAGCCCCCTGCGTGATGAGCTGTACGCCCTTGCTCCGCGGGGGCCGAGCCTCCAACTCTCTCAAACAAGCAGATCATCCGCCGATCATCTCCTTGTTCTTCAGGCCGGTCCCAAGGTAGGCCTCGATCACCGCCTCGTTGGACTTGATCTCCTCGACCGTACCCTCGGCGAGCACCTTGCCCTCGGCCATGACGATGACCGGATCGCAAAGGCGCCCGACGAAATCCATGTCGTGCTCGATCATGCAGAAGGTGTAGCCGCGCTCCTGGTTGAGCCGCAGGATGGCGTCGCCGATGGTGTTGAGCAGGGTGCGGTTGACGCCCGCGCCGACCTCGTCGAGGAAGACGATCTTGGCGTCGACCATCATCGTGCGCCCGAGTTCGAGCAGCTTCTTCTGGCCGCCCGACAGGTTACCGGCCTTCTCGTCCTTGAGGTGCGAGATGGTCAGGAAGTCGAGCACCTCGTCGGCCTTCTTCAGCAAGGCCGCCTCTTCCTGGGCAATGCGGCCGCGGCCGAAGATGGCGTTCCACAGGCTCTCGCCCGACTGGCTGCCGGGCACCATCATCAGGTTCTCGCGGCAGCTCATCGAGCTGAACTCATGGGCGATCTGGAAAGTGCGCAGCAGGCCCTTGTGGAAGAGCTCGTGCGGCGGCAGCCCGCTGACGTCCTCGCCATCCATGAGCACGCGGCCCGAGGTGGGCGCGAGCGCCCCGGCGACGACGTTGAACAGCGTGGTCTTGCCGGCGCCGTTGGGTCCGACGAGCCCGGTGATCGACCCTTTGGCGATCTCCAGGCTGGCCCCGTCAACGGCACGAAAACCGCCGAAGTGGCGGTGCAGGTTTTCGACGCGGATCAAATCTTGGTTCCCCAGCGGGCCCGTTTTCGCCCGCGCTTTTGGTTATTTGCAGCGCGTGTTCTTCCGCGCCCTCGAGTTGGGATGCGCCCGGGACAATCGCCCCGGGCGCGGTGGTCATGGGCCGCTTACTTGAAGGAGACGGTCTCGAAGGCGCCGTCCTTGATCTCGTAGTAGCGGTAGGTGCCGGCGGCCTCGCCCGGGCCGATCAGCTCGACGTTGGTGGCGCCGACGTAGTCGATGTCACCGCCGTTCTTGAGGATCTCCAGCGCCTTGCCCAGCTCGCCCGGCAGGATCGGCTCGCCCGGGGCGTTGGCGACGTCGAGGACGTTCGCGGCAACCGCGGCCGAGGAGGACTCGCCACCCTTGGCCATTGCCAGCGCGATCAGCGCGGCCGCGTCGTAGCTCTCGCGGGTGTAGGTGCTTTCGGCGTTCACGCCGGCGGCCTCGGCCACCTCGGCGAACTTCTCGGCGCCTTCACCTTCGGCCCAGGGCACCGACCCGAAGGAGCCGTCGATGTCGCTGCCGAGATCGGCGAGCAGCGCGTCGGAATACATGCCGTCGCCCATGGCGAAGAGATCGAAGGCACCGGTGTCGAGCGAAGCCTGGATCATGCCCTTGCCGCCCTGGTCCGAGTAGCCCAGCACCACCAGCGCGTCGCCGCCGGCCGAGGCCAGCGCGCCGACTTCGGCGGAGTAATCGGCCTTGCCGTCTTCATGCGGGGCCGCGAGGGTGATCTCGCCGCCGGCAGCGGTGAAGGCCGCCTCGAAGGCGTCGGCAAAGCCCTTGCCGTAGTCGTTGTTGGTGTAGGTCACCGCCACCGAGGAGATGCCGCGCTCGCCGAGGATGCCGGCCAGCACTTCGCCCTGGCGGGCGTCGGAGGGGGCGGTGCGGAAGAACAGGCCGTTGTCCTCGACCGAGGAGAGCGCCGGCGAGGTCGCCGAGGGCGAGATCATCGGCACGCCGTTCGGCACCGCGACGTTGGAGAGCACCGCACCGGTCACGCCCGAGCAGTCGGCGCCCATGATCGCGACGATACCGTCGGTGGTCACCAGGCGTTCGGCGGCGGCGGTGGCCGCGGCGCTGTCGATGCAGGTGGAATCGGCGCGCACCGGAACCAGCGTCACGTTCTCGAGGAAGTTGCCGCTCTCGTTGATTTCCGCCAGCGCCAGCTCGGCGCTCCCCGCCATCGAGGGCGTCAGGGATTCGATCGGACCGGTGAATCCGAGGATGACGCCGATCTTGGCGTCCTCCGCGTGGACGGCACCGGCGGCGACGAGCGGAAGTGCAGAGGCCAGAAGCCACTTCTTCATGTGGTATCTCCCGAGTTGGTTACTTGTTATTCAGGCTGCGAGCCTATGCGGGCAAATTGCAAAAGAAAAGGGCGTTCAGCGAAGCAAGATTTCGCTCCAGTAACGTCAATCACAATGCCGAAAGGGCAAGTCGATGGGGCTGGTCGCGGGCGGCATGCACGCCATGTCTTGGGGTATATTCCAGCTCAGGAGGCCCTCATCGTGACCGCCAGCATCGTGACCGCCAGAATGCCGCGCCGACAGTCCTTCTCCCTCGCCGTCGCCGTGCCAGTCATTTCCGCCGGGCTGGGGATGATGGCGCAGCCCGCCGCCGCGCTCGAAACCAGCGCGGGCAGGGTGGAGATCACCCCCGTGGTTCAGGGGCTGGACATGCCCTGGGCCTTCGATTTCCTGCCGGGGGGCGGCCTTCTGGTCACCGAGAAGGAGGGCAACCTGCTGCTGGTCCGCGACGGCACGGCGACCAGGCTGGCCGGGCTTCCGGAGATCGAGGTCACCGGGCAGGGCGGTCTGCTCGACGTGCTGGTGCCAGAGGATTTCCCGGAAAGCCGCGAAATCTTCATGACCTATGCCCAGGGCCGGGGCGGCGCTGGCACGGCTGTTCTGCGCGCGCTGTTGCCCGAGGGCTCGGAGGCATTGCAGGAGGTCCGCACCATCTTCGAGATGACACCAGGTTCGAGCGGCGGGCGGCACTTCGGATCTCGGCTGGTCGAGGGGCCGCAGGACACGCTCTTTGTCACGGTTGGCGATCGCGGCCAGGATGAGGCGGCGCAGGACCTGTCACGGCACAACGGTTCGATCCTGCGTCTGCACCGCGACGGCACCTTCCCGCAGGACAATCCCTTCGTCGAGACGGAGGGCGCGCAGCCCGAGATATGGAGCTATGGTCACCGGAACGCTCAGGGTGCCGCGATGGATGGTGCCGGACGGCTGTGGGTGGCCGAACACGGGGCGCGAGGTGGCGACGAGATCAACCGCATCGAGCGCGGCGTGAACTACGGCTGGCCGGTGATCTCCTACGGCACGCATTACTCCGGCGCGCGCATCGGCGAGGGCACCGAGAAGGACGGCATGGCGCAGCCGGTGACCTATTGGGATCCGTCCATCGCTCCTTCGGGGATGGTGTTCCTGCAAGACAGCGCCTTCCGGGACTGGGACGGCGACGCGCTGGTGGGGTCGCTGAAGTTCGACTTCATCTCAAGGCTCTCGGGCGAGCCTTTGGCCGAGGTGGAACGTCTTGAGGCTCCCGAGACCGGGCGGGTGCGCGACGTCGACCAAGGCCCCGACGGTGCCATCTGGTTCCTCTCCGAAACCGAGGGCACGCTCTACAGGATGCGTCCGTCCGAGCAGGACGGCTAATCCTCGAGCCGGGTCCCCGAGGTGCCTCGCTCGCGGTAGGGCGTGGTCTGGTAGTGCGCGCGGTAGCATTTCGAGAAATGCGACGGGCTGGCGAAGCCGCAGGCCAGCGCCACGTTGATCACGCTCATGTCGGTCTGCATCAGCAGGTTGCGCGCCTTCTGAAGACGCAGCTCCATGTAATAGCGCTTCGGCGAGCGGTTCAGGTAGCGGCGGAACAGCCGTTCGAGCTGGCGGGTGGACATGCCCACCTCCTTGGCCAGCACTGCGGGGCTGATCGGCTCCTCGATATTGGCCTCCATGCGGTGGATGACCTGGCTGAGCTTGGGGTGGCGCACGCCGATGCGGGTCGGAACCGAGAGCCGTTGCGTGTCCTGGTCGGTGCGGATCGAGCTGTAGATCAATTGGTCGGCCACGGCATTGGCCAGATCCGAACCGTGGTCGTCGGCGATGATCTTCAGCATCAGGTCGATCGAGGCGGTGCCGCCCGCGGCGGTCATCCGGTTGCCGTCAATCACGTAGATGCGCTTCGACAGCTCGACCTCTTCGAATTCCTCGAAGAAGCCGTCGTGGTTCTCCCAGTGGATCGTGGCGCGTTTGCCGTCCAACAGGCCGGCCTTGGCCAGCGTCCAGGCCGCGGTGCAGAGCCCGCCGACCGCCTGGCAGCGCCGCGCCTCACGCCGCAGCCAGCCCAGCAGCTTGCGCGAGGTGGCCAGATGCACGTCGATGCCGCCGCAGACCATGATGGTGTCGTCGCGGCTCAGCTCCGGCAACTCGCAATCGAGCTTGAATTCGACCCCCGCCGAACAGCGCACGCTGTCCCCCTCGGCCCCGGTCAGCCGCCAGTCGTAGAGCGTCTGCCCGCTCATGCGGTTGGCGATGCGCAGCGTCTCTATCGCAGCGGAGAAACTCAAAAGGGTGAAATCGGTAAGCAAAACAAAGACAAAGCGACGCGGTTTCGCGGCTTTGGCTGGTGCGGGAGGCACTCGCTGGTCGGACATCGCGCGGATCCTTGCTCGAAACCTGCCGCGCGGGGCAGGCGAGGGTCACATGGGCAGGAAAGCCAATCACCGTCAAGAGATGTCGTTTTCATGACATTACCTGTATCGGCGGGGTGCATTATTGTTGCGCAGCCGGGACCGGTTTCCGTGGCGGTAAATCGGGCGTTTTTCCCTATGGCTTTGAGACCTGCTCTTCGGTATAGCCACAGGACGTTTTTACGGAGACGTTTACGCTAACGGAGTGTCGTCGGGAGAAAGCCATGACCGAGTGGAGCAAATCGAGCTGGAGAACAAAGCCGCGGATTCAGATGCCGGACTATCAGGACCAGGCAGAACTGAACGCAGTCGAGGCACAGCTTTCGAAGTATCCGCCGCTGGTTTTTGCCGGCGAGGCCCGGCGCCTGCGCGAAGAACTGGGCAAGGCGTCGCGCGGCGAAGCCTTCCTGCTGCAGGGTGGGGATTGCGCCGAGGCGTTTGATCAGTTCTCGGCCAATTCGATCCGCGACACCTTCAAGGTGATGCTGCAGATGGCGATGGTGCTGACCTATGGCGCCAAGGTGCCGGTGGTGAAAGTGGGCCGCATGGCGGGCCAGTTCGCCAAGCCGCGCTCCGCGCCCACGGAAACCGTGAACGGCGTCGAGCTGCCGAGCTTCCGCGGCGACATCATCAACGAGCTGGCCTTCACCCCCGAAGCGCGCAAGCCCAACCCGCAGAAGATGCTGCAGGCCTACACCCAGGCCGCGGCGACGCTGAACCTGATCCGCGCCTTCTCGACCGGCGGCTATGCCGACGTGCACGAGGTGCATTCCTGGACGCTCGGCTTCGTCGAGGGCGAGAAGGCCGCGCGCTACCGCGAGATGGCCAACCACCTTTCGGATACGCTGGACTTCATCAAGGCGGCGGGCATCGACAGCTCGCGTTCGGCGGCGCTGCACCAGGTGAGCTTCTACACCAGCCATGAATCGCTGCTGCTCGAATACGAAGAGGCGCTGACCCGCGTCGACTCCACCTCGGGCAAGTGGCTCGCCGGCTCCGGCCACATGATCTGGATCGGCGACCGGACCCGTCAGCCCGATGGCGCGCATGTCGAGTTTGCCCGCGGCGTGATGAACCCGATCGGCCTGAAGTGCGGTCCCTCGATGACCACCGAGGATCTCAAGGTGCTGATCGAGAAGCTGAACCCCGAGAACGAGGCCGGTCGCCTGACGCTGATCGCGCGTTTCGGCGCGGGCAAGGTGGCCGAGCACCTGCCGAGGCTCATCAAGACCGTCAAGGAAATGGGCGCGAACGTGCTCTGGACCTGCGACCCGATGCACGGCAACACCGTCAAGTCGGCCTCGGGGTACAAGACCCGCCCGTTCGAGTCGGTTCTGAGCGAGGTGCGCGAATTCTTCGCGGTGCACCGCGACGAGGGCACCGTGCCCGGCGGCGTGCATTTCGAGATGACCGGTCAGGACGTGACCGAATGCACCGGCGGCCTCTACGCCGTGTCCGACGAGAACCTCTCGGACCGGTACCACACCGCCTGCGACCCGCGCCTCAACGCCTCGCAGTCGCTGGAGCTGGCCTTCCTCGTGGCGCAGGAGCTGACCGCGCTGCGCCAGACCCCGGCGGACGTGGCCTCGGCCTGAGCCACCGGCGCAGTGATTGAGCAGGGGCGGTCCGGTTCGGGCCGCCCTTTGCTGTTCCAGTCGGGGCTGTTCCAGTCGGGCTTTTGCTGGGGCAGGATGCTCAAGGGGGCAGGAGAGAGGGCGTTCAGCACCACTCCACGAGTACAGCGCCGTAGACCGCGCACTCCTGCGGCGACATGAAGGGTGGCTCGAAGGGGCTGAAGTCGGACCCGGTGAGCCGCCAGTGTCCGTTCTGTTTCTGGTAGAGTGCGTAAATCCCCGGATAGAGGTTCGGATCGTGGCCGTAGCGGCGACTGTGCGGCGTCGTGGCGAGATCGATCGTGCCGCCGCCGGGCCGCTGCGCGTCGAGCGCCGCGTAACCAACGTCGCCTGCAACGCGGAGTTCTCGGACGACAAATTCCACCGGTGACCCAAGAACGCTCTCGGCAAAGGGGCGCACCGCGGCCATCAACTCCTTCCGGTCAGCCGAACCGCGGGCGGGTTCGTGGTAGCTTTGTGCCATGGCGGGGCTCGCAAGGCTGCAGGCGAGCGCGATCCGCGTGAGCTGTGTGAGCGGGAAAAGGGACGGGTGGGGCATCCTGTGTTCCTGTGCGGATCCAATCATTTTCTTGAAATGACTTCTGGCATTGGCAAACAGGCGGCCATGCCGCCGCGCTGACCTTATGCCAAAGCCTGACAGCAAATGGTCTTCTGAGCCAGTGCGTCCGTGCACCGGCAATCTGTTGCCGCCCGGGACTTCGAGTGTGAACCAAACCGCACGCTGCCGCGTAATCATACTAAAGCTCATGCCAAATCGAAGGGAGACTGCCGATGCTTCGCCGTCCGACCCCGCTTACGGCTTTCGGCCTCGCCGCCGTTGCCACGCTTGCCAGCCCGGCGCTTGCCGCCGGCGATGAGGATATTTTCCGACCCTTGCCCGCCATGCAGCGGGATCTCGGCGAGCTGCGCTGGAACAACAGACCGGTGCTGCTCTTCGCGCCGTCGGCCGACGACACGAATTACGAGACGCAGATGGAGCTGTTTCGCGCCATGGAAGAGGCGCTGCGCGCCCGCGACATCGTGGTGCTGAGCGATCTGGAGCCGCAAGACCCCAGTCCCATCCGGCAAGCCTTCTCGCCCGGTGGCTTCAAGCTGGTGCTGGTCGGCAAGGACGGCGGCGTCAAACTCGAGGAAGACGCGGTGCTGGCGCCCGAGGAACTTTTCGAGGTGATCGATCGGATGCCGATGCGGCGGCGCGAAATGAGCGAGTGATCACGCTGCGCTCGCCAGACGCAAAGCCCCGCCATGGTGGACCATGGCGGGGCTTTTGTGTTGAACCGGAGGGGCCGGATCAGGCTGCCTCGGTTTCCCCCTTGTTCGGCTTCTTGCCGAAGTCCTTGGGCGACAGCAGCGACAGCTGGTCCGAGGCCCAGTGCCGGGTGTCGCGCTTCTCGACGGCTGCGCGGAGCAGAGCCATGCGGGCCCGGCGCTCTTTCTCGGGCATGTCGAGCGCGAGGTCAATCGCGAAGTCCATGGCGCGTGTCGACCAAGGGTTGGTGAGCACCGCCGCGCCCAGTTCTACCGCGGCCCCGGCGAATTCCGAGAGCACCAGCACCCCGTCGCCGTCCTTGCGGGAGGCCACGTATTCCTTGCACACGAGGTTCATCCCGTCGGCGAGCGGGGTGATCCAGGCGACGTCGGCGACCTGGTACCAGGCCACCAGCTCGACGAAGGGAATGGCACGCGAGATCAGCGCCACCGGCTGGAAAGTGAAACTGCCGAAGCGCCCGTTGATGCGGCCGGCGATCTCCTCCAGTTCCTTCTGGATCGGCTCGTAGACAGTCATGTTGCGGTTGGCGGGCACTGAGACGTGAAGCAGGCGCACCTGTCCGCGCAGATCGGGGCGGCGTTCCAGCAGGCGCTCGAAGGCCAGAAGCTGGTCGGCGCCGCCCTTGGTGTAATCGGTGCGCCCCACCGAGAGCAGCAGCTTGCCGTCGCCGATTTCCGAGCGGAAGCGCGCGGCGAGCTTGTCGGTATCCTCGGTGGCGGCGAGCCCCTTGATGTAGCCGACGTCCACGCCCACCGGCGTCACGCCAAGGTGCACGATGTGGCCATCGTCCATGTGGATCTCGGTCGGAACGGTGCGGTCCGACAGGGCCGAACCTTCGGACATCATGTCGGCGGCCACCTTTGTGCGCGGCACCTGTCCCACGTCGCGGAGGCTTCGCACGCAGCTCAGGAAGTTCGAGGCGTAGCGCGGAATGTGGAAGCCCACCACGTCGGCAGCCAGCAGCGAGTCGATGATTTCGCCGCGCCACGGCAGCACGTTGAACATGTCGGCGGGCGGGAAGGGCGTGTGGTGATAGAAGGAGATGCGCAGATCCGGGCGCATCTGGCGGAGGTAGCCCGGCACCAGCCACAGGTTGTAGTCGTGTACCCAGACGGATGCGCCATGCGCCGCCTCGGCGGCGGCGGCCTCGGCAAACGCCCAGTTCACCTCTCGGAAGGTCGGCCAGTCGACGGGATCGTAGTTATACTTTTCCTTGAACCCGTGAAGGATCGGCCAGAAGGCCTCCTTCGAGGTGATGTGGTAGAAGCTGCGCACCTGTTCGGCGGTCAGCGGCAGGCGCGAGACCGTGTATTTGCCAAAGCTGTCCTCGATCTCGACCACGCGGTCGAACCCGGGATTTGATGGATCCGCCGCTTCTTTCCAAGCCACCCATGCGGCTTTCTCCACCGAGCCAAAGAAGCTCTTCAGCGTGGGAACGATGCCATTCGGGCTCTTGTTCTCGCGGTATTCGATCTTTCCATCCACCTCGACCTCTTCATAGGGCTGGCGGTGGTAGACGATGACCAGATCACTGGGCATGGGTCAGGCTCCTTTCGGGAGGTCGTGCATGTCGAAGGTGCGGATCGCCTCTAGGATGCCCGCGGCGCCGATGCGTACCGCCTTGTGGACATGCGGCAGGTCGTTCACCTCCTTGAGAAGCGCCGTCTCGGCGCCGCCGACGGCAACGGCGGGCAGGCCGCATTGCAGCATCGACAGATCGTTCAGCGTGTCGCCAGCGGCGAGCACGCGGCGTTCCTCGATGTTCAGGTGCGACACGAGGCGACGCAGGGATGGGCCCTTGGAGACACCGCGCGGCAGCACGTCGAAATAGCGGTTGTCCGAGACCAGCGGGTCATGGCCCATCTCGCGGACCTTGTCATGGGCCGCGCCATCATAAGACTCGGCGTCGAGATCGTAGCTGACCCGGTAGCGGAAGTCGGTGGGCTGAAGCGTCAGGCCGGGGTGACCCTCGAGTGCGGCGCGCACCGTGTCGCCGGCATTTCCCCAGGTCTCGGCGATCTCTTCCTCGAGCGGCTCGATGGGGTGGATCTCGCTGTCCACCACCTCGGCGATGGTGGTGCCCACGTCACCGACGACGAACTCCGGCCACGGCACACCGCTGTCACAGAGCTCGCGGATGAAGCGCGGATCGCGGCCGGTGACAAAGATCAGCCCCACGGTGTCGCGGTTCGCCTCGATCCAATCGTAGAGTGCCTTGCGATCCTCCTCCGAGCCGCCGAGGAAGGTGCCGTCGAGATCGGTGGCCAGCACGAAGCGGCAGGTGGCGATGTCTCGGGCCTTCGTGGTGTCGAGGCTCATACGGGGTCTCCTTCGTGGGGGTGCAGGAAGAGGTCGAGGGCGCGCGGCTCGCCCTCGATCGGAGCAGCCCAGAGCTGCTGGAAGGTGGCGGTGAGCGGCGCGCTCTCGTGCAGGACGGCATGCACCGCCTCGCAGATCGGCATGCGCACGGCGAGGCGACGCGCCAGATCGACCACCGAGACGGCGTTGACCTCGCCCTCGACCACCACGGGCTTGCCGTCGAAGCATTCCTCGCGCGCCATGCCGCGCCCGAGCTGCGTGCCAAGCGCCATGTTGCGCGAGGTGGTGGACGAGCAGGTCAGCGTCAGATCGCCGGCACCGGCGAGGCCGGTCACCGTCTCGCGCCGTCCGCCGAGCGCCTCGGCGAGAAACTTCATCTCGTCCATGCCGCGGGTGATCAGCGCCGCGCGGGTGTTCTCGGCGAAGCCGGCACCAGTCATCATGCCGCAGGCGATGGCGATCACGTTCTTCACCGCGCCGCCGACCTCGACGCCGACCAAATCATCCGACACGTAGGGCCGGAAGGCCTCGGTCTGCATGGTGAGCGCGAGCCGGGCGGCAGGGGCCTTCTCCGGTTCGATCCGATCGTGGTGGCTGAAGTTGAAGGCGACGGTGGCGGCGGTGGGGTGTCCCAGCGCGGTTTCCGTTGCGAAGGTCGGCCCCGAGAGCGCGCCAACAGGGTGCCCCGGCAGCTCTTCCTCGACCACATGACTGAGCAGGTAGCCGGTGCCACGCTCGATGCCCTTGCAGCAAAGCGCGAGGGGAATGCCCTCGGGCAGGAACTCGCGCATCGAGCGGGCGACGTCGCGCAGGGTGTGGGAGGGGGTGACCAGCAGGACCGCCTCGGTCCCCTCGAGCGCGGCGCGCAGGTCCGATGAGGCGCGAAGCGTCTCGGGCAGCTTGATGCCGGGGAGGTGGTCAGGGTTCTCGCCGGTCTCGGCAAAGGCGCGGGCGAGGCTCTCGCGACGGCCCCAGATGCGGGTGTCGCAGCCGGCGCGGGCGGCGGTGGCGGCAAGGGCGGTGCCCCAGCTCCCCATGCCGATGACCGTAAGGCGGGAGTAGGGTGTTGCGCGGCGGGGGCCGGGAGGGGGGCCGGGCTGCGCGGGCGGGGTATGCATGTTCTGTCCGTCCATGGCATATGTGGGGCCGCTGCCAAGCGTGGCACCGTTGACGGCCCTGGGGGGCTCTCTCCGTCTTTGTTTGCGTGATAACGCTGACAATAAGCCATTGTTCCCCAATGACCACCGGGCCGCGCGAAATTTTTCTGCAGGTGCGAGGTTGATTTCGCCCAAACCCCTGTGGAGCAAGGGATGTTTGGTCTTTCGAGGTGTGATTAAAAATTAGGCACGGAACCCTTTTGGTGTGGTTTGCGTTTTTCGCACGTCAATAAAATAGGGAGTTGCGCGCTCTGCCGCTCAGATCAGACTGCCTCGGATTTGACCTGCAGGGAAATGGCCATACTCTCTTACCTATCCGCCGCACCGCAGCAGAGCCGCAACCCGGCACCCCTGCAGACGGCGCCCGATCACTTAAGTCATTCGGCCTCGACGAGGCTGTCGAAAGGAGACCTAGACGTGAGCACGACCGACATGAAGACCAGCAAGTCCAAGGTTAGAACTGCGATCTTCCCCGTTGCCGGGCTCGGCACGCGTTTCCTGCCGGCCACCAAGGCGACGCCGAAGGAACTCCTGCCGGTGCTCGACAAGCCGCTGTTGCAGTTCGCCATCGACGAAGCGCGTGCGGCAGGCATCGAGCGGATGATCTTTGTCTCGCATCCCAGCAAGAGCGCCATCGAACGCTATGTCCACCAGGACCACGATCTCTGCGACACGCTGCGCGAGCGCGGCAAGCACAAGATCGCCGATACGCTCGACGAAGCGGCGATCAATCCCGACGAGGAGCAGGTGTTCTTCGTCATGCAGCCCGAGCCGCTCGGCCTTGGTCATGCGGTTCTCTGCGCCGCCGAGCACGCGCTGCCGGGGCCGGTCGCGGTGATCCTGCCCGACGATCTGATCGTCAGCGAGAAAGGCTGTCTTTCGGAAATGATCGAGGCCTACGAAGGGTCCGAGCCGGGGCACATGGTTGCGACCATGGAAGTGAAGCGCGACGAGGTCTCGGCCTACGGTGTTCTCGTCCCCGAGGGCGAGGCCGAGGGCCAGATGCTGCGCGCATCGGGCATGGTCGAAAAGCCCGAGGCCGAGAAGGCTCCGTCTCTGCAGGCGGTGGTCGGGCGCTACGTGCTCGACGGTTCGATCTTTGAGGATCTCGAGGGTCTGCCCGCCGGCCTCGGCGGCGAGATCCAGCTGACCGATGCCATTGCGCTCGGGGCTGGCAAGGTCGGTCTCTGCGGCTTCCGCTTCTCGGGCGACCGCTTCGATTGCGGCTCCAAGGCCGGCATGCTGCGCGCCACGCTGGCCTACGCGGGCACGCAGAAAGAGTACCTCCCGGTGCTTCAGGACCTGCAACCGCTGCCGATCGCGGCCGAATGAGCCTGCGGGTCCCGCTTTCAGGGTCGTGAAATAAAGACGCGGAGCCTCCGGGCTCCGCGTTTTTCGTATCGGACATTTTCAGTCCGGCAAGCGGGACAGCCTGCCCGGTCAGTCGTCGTTCGATACGATGAGCCGGAGGTACGGGGGACGCTTGCCGGTTTCCCCGGGCGGCTCCTGTCGCCTGTTGGGGGCGGGACGAAACGGGGTGCGGTCTTCTCCAAGGCCGCGCAGCGGCTGTGGCAGATCATCCGGCCTCGCGGGCGCGGCAGACGCGGGGAGGGCAGTGTCTTGCAAGGGTGCGCGCATCGAGATGCTCTCGATCCGGAACCGGCGCGGCGTGCGCCCGACGCGGCCGTGCGTCACCAGAACGCCGATCATCCGGCTGGTGTCGCCGAGGTCTGAGCGCAGCGGCAGCAGCAGCATGTCACCGGTCAGGTGACTCTTGCCGAAGCCCTCCTCGGCGACCAGACGCAGCCGCACCTCGAGCCCGTCCGCGAAGAGTTTCGCCATCGCGGCGCCGAGCTGTTCACGGTCCTCGGGGGAGATAAGGGTCGACAGCGGCATGCCCGCCATGTCCAACCCCATCAACTCGTTGAGATGCGTTCCGGAAACCCGGAGCTTGGCCAGCATGGGTGCGATGCGCTCGCCGAGAAACGCATATTCCAGCGCGTTCTCGATGCCGCGCGGGTCGATCTGGCTGCGCAGCGGCACCAAGCCGTCTGCGCCGAGCAGCCCGCGCCAATAGGCTTCGACCAGCCGCAGCGGGGCGAGGCGCCGCTCCTTCTCACGCTCCGTCATCGATACCACACCTTTGCCGCCGCCACCCAATCCGAACATCCGAGCTCTCCAACCGTAACATTTGCGCCGCCCGGCTGAACCCCCGAAACAGTCTGACCAGCATTGAAGTCGAAGTTACCTCAAATGCGTCCGGTTTTCGCCCCAATTGTGACCGAAAGGTTAACGCTCGGCGCGGGAGGCCCGGCGCTGCCGGGTGGACAGCCGCGTAAGGGATCGGTAGGGCGTTGAAAAGCGGGCGTCTGGATTTTTGCCCGGTCAGGACTTTGAAGGGGACAGACATGCGGCAATCGATGACCGGCTTCGCATCGCGCAGTGGCGAGACCGCGGGTCTGCGCTGGGGCTGGGAGCTCCGCGGGGTCAATGGCAAGGGGCTGGAGCTGCGGCTGCGGCTGCCGGACTGGATCGAGGGCCTCGAGCCTCTGGTGCGCGCCGCGGCGCAAAAGGCGTTGACCCGTGGCAACGTGCAGATCTCGCTGCGTGTACAGGGCGGCAACGAGGACGGTGCGGCGGAACTCGACGAGGCGGTGCTGACCCGCATCCTGTCGGCCATGGCGCGGATCGAGGGTGCGGCTGCGGGGCAGGGCCTGGTGCTGTCGCCATCGAGCGCCGCTCAGATCGTCGCGCTGCGCGGCGTGCTGAGCAGCAATGCCACGCCCGCGGATGTCGCACCGCTCCGGGCCGACCTGATGGCGGCCTTTGCCGAAGCGCTGACCGAATTCGGCGAGATGCGCCGCCACGAGGGCGCGGCGCTGGCGGAGATCCTGACCGGCCAGCTCGACGAGGTCGAGGCGCTGATCGCCCAGGCTGCCGAGGCCGTCGAGGCGCGGCGCGAGGAGCAGGCCGAGCGGCTGCGTGGCCAGATCGCGCGGGTGCTGGAGCAGGCGCAGGGCGTGGACGAGACGCGCGTGGCGCAGGAGCTGGCGCTGATCGCGGTGAAGTCCGACGTGACCGAGGAAATCGACCGGCTGACCGCCCATGTCGGCGCGGCGCGCGAGCTCCTGGCTGCCGAGGGGGCGGTCGGCCGCCGGCTGGACTTCCTGATGCAGGAATTCAACCGCGAGGCGAACACGCTCTGCTCGAAATCCGGCTCCGCTGCCTTGACGCAGATCGGCCTGACCCTCAAGACGGTCATCGACCAGATGCGCGAGCAAGTGCAGAACGTGGAGTAAGACCAACATGAACGGACGGCGCGGCCTCCTGATCATCCTTTCCTCGCCCTCGGGCGCGGGCAAATCGACCCTGGCAAAGCGGCTGCGCGCCTGGGACCCGTCGATCATCTTCTCGGTCTCGGCGACGACCCGCGACGCGCGGCCGGGCGAGGTGGACGGCGACGACTACCATTTCATGACCGAGAGCGAGTTCAAGAAGGCCGTGTCGCATGGCGACATGCTCGAACACGCCCACGTCTTCGGCAACTTCTACGGCTCTCCCAAGGGGCCGGTGCGCGACGCGATCATCGACGGGCAGGACGTGCTCTTCGACATCGACTGGCAGGGCGCGCAGCAGATCACCAACTCGGAACTGGGGCTGCACACGCTGTCGATCTTCCTGCTGCCGCCGTCGATCGCCGAGCTGAAGCGCCGGCTCGAGGCGCGCGGCCAGGACGGTGCCGATGTCATCGACCGCCGCATGCAAAAGAGCTGGGACGAGATCTCGCACTGGGGGTCCTATGACTTCGTGCTGGTGAACGAGGACCTCGACAAGACCGAGGCGCAGCTCAAGAGCATCATCACCGCGACGCGCCTGCGCCGGACCCAGCAACCCGGCCTGCTGAACCACGTCCGCGCGCTGCAGGCGGAATTCGAGGAGGGCGACGCGTGACACTCTATGCTTTGGACGGGATCGCGCCCGAGGTGCACGACAGCGCCTGGGTCGCGCCGGACGCCAACCTGATCGGCAGGATCGTGATGGAAGAGGGCAGCTCGGTCTGGTTCGGCTGCACCCTGCGCGGCGACAACGAGGAGATCCGCGTCGGCGCGGGCTCGAACGTGCAGGAGAACGTCGTGTGCCACACCGACATGGGCTATCCGCTGACCATCGGCGCGGGCTGCACCATCGGGCACAAGGCCATGCTGCACGGCTGCACCATCGGTGAAAACAGCCTGATCGGCATGGGGGCGACGATTCTCAACGGCGCGAAGATCGGCCGCAACTGCCTGATCGGCGCCGGTGCGCTGATCCCCGAGGGCAAGGAAATTCCCGATGGGTCTCTGGTGATGGGCATGCCGGGCAAGGTGGTGCGCCAGCTCGACGAGGCGGCCATCGAGGGGCTGCGCATGTCGGCGCTGAACTACCAGCAAAACGCCCGACGCTTTCGCGCCGGGCTGATTGCGATCTGATCGATCGGGCGCTGGCCGTCAGGCGGTGGCCAGCGCGCGTTCCAGCTTGTTGCTGACTTCTTGCTGAAGCCGCCGCGTGAGCAGGGCGGTCGGAATGCCGCGCAGGGCGGGTTTCCGGTTCGGTGCGCGCTGCGTTTCCTGCAGGAAGCCGAGGATCTGCTCGGCGTGCTCGCGGTTGCGCGCCACCAGCTCGTGACCCTTCACGTTCAGCTTCCAGAAAGCATCTTCCGGCCAGGAAATCGTCGCGGCCTCGAAGGTCTTGCAGGCCTTGCACCAGACCATTCCGCGCTCGTTCAGCCGATAGCCCACCCCGGTCTCGCCGGGTTGCAGGAACTTCGGCTTGTCGCAGTCGGGCTGCTCCCAGCTGAATTGCTCGGGAAAGAGTTCTTCTACGACAACACGGCCCCAGACATGGGAGTTCTCGGGCACTTCAGGCAGCCGTACGACACAGGTAAACCGGAAAGGCTCGAAGAACTGAGCTGCCTTGCCGCACTCACTACAGCGTACATCGAGAGGATCGTTTTGCATCTCTATCGACGCTCCTGTGGGTTGTAGGTGCCCCCACCTACACCCTTAAGATGTGTTAAGATTTGGGCAGAGTGCAACCTAAATTTTTGCAAACTTCTTCTTACACGAGTGTAAATCAGGCGACAGTAAACAGTAGCGCCGAAAGTGGGCTATTGTTGCTGCGTACATTGAATTTCTTGTGAATTTGTAGGAGCTAGGCGTGAAATCCAAAGCGTTTGTTTACCTGTCAGCCTGAGCGAAAACTTGCCGAGATTCTCGCTCTTGTCCTGACAGGGGCGCTGTGCAAAGCCTGTGGCCGAAATATGGAGGCCCCATGGATACCCGCAAGACCCTTATCCGCCCTGTTCCCGTTCCAGGTTCTGTCTCTTCGGCCGTCGTCACGCCGATCATGCCGGCGGTGGTCTACGCCTCCGACAGCCCGGATTCGCTCGACGACCAGTACAACGGCATCACCTCAGGCTACACCTATGCGCGTGAGGGCCATCCCAACGCCGACATGCTGGCGCAGCGCATCGACGCGCTGGAAGGGATGAGCGGCGGCATTGTCATGGGCTCGGGCATGGCCTCGGTCGCGGCAGTGCTGCTGGGGCTGCTGAGCTCGGGCGATCACGTCCTGGGGGCCGATCAGCTCTACGGCCGCTCGCTGCGGATGATGACCGAGGACCTGCCACGCATGGGCATCGCCACCTCGCTCGCCGATCCGACCGACATCGACGCCTTTGCCGCCGCCATTCGCCCCGAGACCAAGCTGGTGCTGATCGAGCTGGTGTCGAATCCCACGCTGCGCATCGCCGACCTCGACGGGATCGCCGCGCTCTGCAAGGAGAAGGGCGTGCTGCTGGCGGTGGACAACACCTTCACCACCCCCGCCGCGATCAGGCCGGTGGAGCGCGGCGCGGACATCGTGATCCATTCGGTGACCAAGCTGCTTGCCGGGCATGCCGACGTGACGCTGGGCTGGGTCGCCGCCAAGGACCCCGAGGTCAACCAGCGCATCCGCGTTTTTGCGGTGACGACGGGGATGACCGCAAGCCCCTTCGACTGCTGGCTGGCCGAGCGCGGATTGATGACCTTCCCGATGCGCTTCCGGCAGAGCCAGGAGACGGCGCAGCGCCTGTCGGACTTCCTGACCGGCAAGCCCGGCGTGAAGCGCGTGCTCTACCCGGGGCGCGCCGACCATCCCGATGCCGCGCGCGCGCAGTCGGTGCTGCGCGGCAACCCGGGCAACATGCTCAGCTTCGAGCTGGAGGGCGGGCGCGCTGCGGCCAATGCCTTCACCGAGGCCGCCGAGGGCATCGCCTTTGCCCCGACGCTGGGCGATGTGGGAACCACGCTGTCGCACCCGGCGTCCTCGTCGCACCGGGCCCTGACGCCCGAAGGGCGGGCGGCTCTGGGGATCTCCGAGGGGTTCTTCCGCGTGTCGGTCGGCCTCGAGGATCAAGAGGCGCTGCTCGAGGTCTTTGAGGCGGGCCTCAAGGCCGCGAGCGCGCTCTGATGCAGGCCGAGGCGCGCGATCTGGTCGCTGCCATGCCTCTCCCGGCGGTGCTGATCCGCTGGGACGAGCGGATCGACGCCGCCAATGCCGAGGCCGTCGCCCTTTTGGGCGAGGGCCTCGAGGAGCGCCATTTCATCACCGTGCTGCGCCAACCGGTGCTGCTCGATGCGATCGAGGGGACGCTGCGCGACGGCGCGGCGCGCAAGACCCGCTACCTGACCAGCAACGGCCGGCAGGACGCGACCTTCGACGTCTCCTGCCGCTCGGTTGCGCTGAGAAGCGGCACGGGCGTTCTGCTGACCTTCACCGACGTCACGCAGATGGAGCAGGCGGGGCAGATGCGCCGCGACTTCGTCGCCAACGTCAGCCACGAGCTGCGCACGCCGCTGACCGCGCTGCTGGGTTTCATCGAAACCCTGCGCGGCCCTGCGCGCGAGGATGCGGCTGCCCGAGATCGCTTTCTCGAGATCATGGGCAACGAGGCCGGACGGATGGAGCGGCTGGTGGGAGACCTGCTGTCGCTCAGCCGGCTGGAGGCCGAGGAGCGCGTGCGCCCGACCGAGCCCGTCGAACTGCCCGAGCTTCTTTGCGGTGTTCTGAACGGGCTTGCCCCGGTGGCCGAGGAGGCGGGGGTGACGCTGATCCCCGAGCTTCCCGAGCAGCCGCTGGAGATTGCCGGTGATCCGGACCAGCTGCGGCAGGTCTTCGTGAACCTTGTCGAGAATGCCGTGAAGTACTCCGGGAAGGGGGCGCAGGTGACTCTACGCCTGTCGCCGCCCGGCTATCACCCTCGGCTGCGCGCCGAGGGGGTCGAGGTCGAGGTGGTCGACACCGGGCCGGGTTTCGATCCGTTACATATCCCGCGTCTGACCGAGCGTTTCTACCGCGTCGACAGCCACCGCTCGCGTGAGATGGGCGGCACCGGGCTGGGGCTCGCGATCGTCAAGCACATCATCAACCGCCACCGCGGCCGCCTGCGGATCGAGAGCACTCCCGGCAAGGGCAGCACTTTCCAGGTCATCCTGCCGCTGCGCGCCGCGCCGCCGCGCGGCGAGGACCGGTAGACGCGCGCCGGCTTCCAGCGCGGGCAGGGCGCGCAGCACGTCCTCGACCGAGGGGCTGGCGCCCAGCGTTCGTGCGACCCAATCCGCGTGAGCGCCGACGATCTTCAGCGGGAACCTCGGCAGCCCGATTTCCTTGGCGATGCAGAAACGGTGATTGCCTGAACCGGTTTTCACGATCTCGCCGTCCGGGCCGATGATGGCGGTGCTTGCATAGCCCTCGGTCTCGGCTTCGGGACGATAACCCTCGCGTTCGAGGCTTTCGACCAGCGCGAGCACGTAGGACACGAAGAACTCGTCGACCTCCGCCGCGCTGTGCATCGCGATGTCCTTGTGCCGGGCGCAACCGGTTTCGCGCAGCTCTGCCATGAGGTCGCGGTGCCAGGCGCTGCGCGAGACGTCATCGCGGTTTGCCAGAAGGTCGGCGATCCGGCGGTACCGGGGGGTCCGGTCAATCGGTTCTGGGGTTGCGAACGCCTCGGCGGGAATCACGAAGGGTTCGCGCCGTTTGATCCAGGGACGGAGCATTTTGACGACCCCGGAGGGCAGGTAGCGCGAAAGTTGGCGGACCCGCCGCTTGCCGACGGGCCATTTGCTGCCGACGGTCATTTCGACGTTGGCAGGATCTACCCAGATCACCGCCTGCTCGCCGAGAGAGTGCAAAAATGTGCGCTGTGTCAAAGCCATAGTAGAGATTCCTTCTCGGGTCCCTTGGATGATCTGCGGTCGTTCGACATGTCTAGGGCGAGCATGAACGGACGACATTTTCTCTCAGATTGATCGGGATGAGTATGGAATAAGCCGCTTTTCGGGCGTTGTCATGAAACTGTTACGTGGATGTCACAAAAGGATTGCGCAGGACGCCTACGCACCGCCCTGAGGTTCCCGACCGGGGGACTGCAAATGACCAAACAGGAGCATTCCTATGCAATCCGTGAAACTCGCCGTTTCGGCACTCGCGCTCGCCGCCGCTTCGGCCACCGCAGCTGCCGCACGTGACAACGTTCAGGTTGCCGGCTCGTCGACCGTGCTGCCCTACGCCTCGATCGTCGCCGAAGCCTTCGGCGAGAACTTCGACTTCCCGACCCCCGTCGTGGAATCGGGCGGCTCCTCGGCTGGCCTGAAGCGCTTCTGCGAAGGCGTCGGCGAGAACACCATCGACATCGCGAATGCCTCGCGCGCCATCCGCGAAAAGGAGATCGCAGCCTGCGCCGAAGCCGGCGTGACCGACATCATCCAGGTCCGCATCGGCTATGACGGCATCGTCTTCGCGTCGCAGAAAGACGGCCCCGCCTTCACCGCGTTCGAGCCGGCTGACTGGTACAACGCCCTGGCACCGAAAGTCGTCGTCGACGGCGAGCTGGTCGACAACCCCTACACCAAGTGGTCCGAGTTCAACGCCGACCTGCCGGACGTCGAGATCGCTGCCTTCATCCCGGGCACCAAGCACGGCACCCGCGAAGTCTTCGAAGAGAAGGTCCTGGCGGCTGGCTGCGAAACCACCGGCGCGCTGGAAGCCATGATCGCTTCGGGCATGTCCGAGGATGACGCGGAAGACGCCTGCATCGCGGTCCGTACCGACGGCAAGTCGGTCGACATCGACGGCGACTACACCGAGACCCTGGCCCGTATCGACAGCAACGCAAACGGCGTTGGCGTCTTCGGCCTGGCGTTCTACGAGAACAACACTGACAAGCTCAAGGTCGCGACCATGTCCGGCATCGAGCCCTCGACCGAGACCATCGCCTCGGGCGAGTACCCGGTGTCGCGTCCGCTGTACTTCTACATCAAGAAGGCCCACATCGGCGTCATCCCCGGCCTGAAGGAATTCGCAGAATTCTTCGTCGCCGACGAGATCGCCGGCCCCGACGGCCCGCTGTCCACCTACGGCCTCGTGGCTGACCCGGAACTGGGCGCGACCCAGGAAATGGTCGCCAACGAGGAAACCATGTAATCGGACCAGCTTTCCGATGCTCGGAGGGCGGTGCTACACACCGCCCTCCGTTTTTGCTTTATGGTGAGTGATCACCAGACAATCCTGGGGGCCCGATGCCTGTTCTTTGGCTGATCCTGATCGTACTCGCGCTGGCCGTCGCGGGCTTCGTCGCGGGGCGTGCGCGCGCCATCTCCGGTGCCGGAGATGATCGTCGCGCGCTGCATTCCCTGCCGAACTACTACGGCTGGAACGTCGCCATGAAGGCGATGGTGCCGGCCTTTCTCGCGTTGGTCATCTGGCTGATCGCGCAGCCCTTCATCGTCAACACCAAGGCCACCAGCCTGCTTCCCGAGACCGCGATCCCCGAGGGCTCGACCCTTGGCCTCGTAATGTCCGACGTGCGGCGCGTGGCCGATGGTCTCGACCTCGCCGTCGAGCAGGGGCTGCTGAGCGCCAATGAAGCCGCAGACCTCACCGTCACCGGTTCCGACATCCGGGCCACGCTCGGCTCCGCCGGGGTTGCCGTCGGCTCGGAAATCAGCCCCGAGATCCTGGCCGCGGCGCAGAGTTACCGCGCGAGCAACGCCACCGGCAACCTGCTGCGCTCGATCGTGGTGATCGGCCTCGCGCTGGTCGGCGGCGCGCTGGCGCTGGCGCAGACCAAGCCCGACTTCCGCGCCCGCAACGCCGTCGAGCGCGGTATCCGCGCGATCCTTGTCGGCGCGGCCTCGCTCGCCATCCTGACCACTATCGGCATCGTGCTGTCGCTGGTCTTCAACACCATCGAGTTCTTCCGCATCTACCCGGCCTCGGAATTCTTCGGCTCCTTCACCTGGTCGCCGAGCTTCGGTGGCGGCTCGCAACTCGGCATCTGGCCGCTGCTCTGGGGCACGCTTTACATCTCGCTCATCGCGCTGCTGGTGTCCGTGCCGATCGGGCTCTTCGCCGCGGTCTACCTGTCGGAATACGCCGGACCCAAGTTCCGCTCGGTCGCCAAGCCGGCGCTGGAGCTGCTCGCCGGCATCCCGACCATCGTCTACGGCCTCTTCGCGCTGCTGACGGTCGGCCCGCTGCTGCTGTCGGTCTTCGGCCGCGACGGCCTCGGCTGGATGCAGGCCGGCACCGCGGTGATGACCGCGGGGCTGGTGATGGGCATCATGCTGATCCCCTTCGTCAGCTCGCTGTCGGATGACATCATCAACGCCGTGCCGCAGTCGCTGCGCGATGGCTCCTACGGGCTTGGTGCCACCAAGTCCGAGACCATCAAGCAGGTGATCCTGCCAGCGGCGCTGCCGGGCATCGTGGGGGCCATCCTGCTTGCCGCCTCGCGCGCCATCGGCGAGACGATGATCGTGGTTCTCGGGGCAGGGGCCGCGGCCCGGCTCTCGCTCAACCCCTTCGATGCCATGACCACCGTGACCGCCAAGATCGTCAGCCAGCTGACCGGCGATGCGGACTTCGCCTCGCCCGAGGCGCTGGTGGCCTTCGCCCTCGGCATGACGCTTTTCGTCATGACCCTCGGCCTCAACGTCTTCGCACTCTATATCGTGCGCAAATACCGGGAGCAGTACGACTGATGACCGACGCGACCTATACCGGCGGCAAGGAGCCCGCCAAGCACGGCCTGCTGACCGTCGACGCGCGCACCAAGAAGCGCAATGCCTCCGAGAAGCGCTTTCGTCTCTATGGTCTCGCGGCCATCGGCGCGGGTGTGTTCTTCCTCGTGGTGCTGCTGAGCGCCATCATCAGCAACGGCATTGGCGCCTTCCAGCAGACCTTCATCGAGGTGCCGGTCTACCTGGAGGAAGCCAAGCTCGACAAGACCGGCAACCGCGACCCGGCCGAGATGGCAAAGGTCTCGACCTTCGGCTACAGCCCGCTGATCCAGAACTCGCTGTGGAAGGTCATCGTCGACAGCGGCGCAGAGACCCCGCTCGAGGATGGCGGCGACGTGAAGCAGATGATCTCGGCCTCGGCCGCCGCCAAGGTGCGCGACTGGGTGCTGGCCAACCCCGACCGCGTCGGCGAGACGGTGGATTTCCAGATCCTCGCCTCCAGCCGCGTCGACGGCTACCTCAAGGGCCGCGTCAGCCGCGAGAGCATCGCCCAGGACAAGAACATCGACGCCGAGCATCTCGATCTCGTCGACGTGCTGCGCGAGCAGGGTGTGGTGCACAAGAGCTTCAACTGGGAGTTCATCACCGGCGCCGACGCCTCCGAGAGCCGTGCCGAGCAGGCCGGTCTGGGCGTGTCGATGCTGGGCTCGCTCTTCATGATGATCACCGTGCTGCTGCTGGCGCTGCCGATCGGCGTCGCCGCCTCGATCTACCTTGAGGAATTTGCGCCCACGAACCGCTTCACCGATTTCATCGAGGTGAATATCTCAAACCTCGCGGCGGTGCCCTCGATCGTCTTCGGCATCCTCGGCCTCGCCGCCTTCATCCAGTTCGCGCATCTGCCGCAGTCCGCACCCATCGTCGGTGGCCTGACGCTGACGCTGATGACCCTGCCGACCATCGTCATCTCGACCCGCGCCGCGCTGAAGGCGGTGCCGCCGTCGATCCGCGATGCCGCGCTGGGGGTGGGCGCCTCGAAGATGCAGGCCACCTTCCACCACGTGCTGCCGCTGGCCATGCCCGGCATCCTGACCGGCACGATCATCGGCCTTGCGCAGGCGCTCGGCGAGACCGCGCCGCTGCTGCTGATCGGCATGGTCGGCTATATCGCCACCAACTATCCCGAAGGGGTCTTCTCGGGCTTCCTGTCGCCGAACTCGGCGATGCCCGCGCAGATCTACGAGTGGGCCAAGCGCGCCGACCCCGCCTATTACGAACGGGCCTGGGGTGGGATCATCATCCTGCTGCTGTTCCTGCTCGCCATGAACCTGATTGCCATCGTGCTGCGCCGCAAGTTCGAGCGCCGCTGGTAAGGTATAAGGATACTTACGATGTACGACTCGCCATTGAGGAAGACCGAAGTGGACACCAACGAAAGCAAGATCTCCGCCCGTGACGTGCAGGTCTATTACGGCGACACCCACGCCATCAAGGACGTGAACGTCGAGATCCTCGACAAAACGGTGACCGCTTTCATCGGACCGTCGGGCTGCGGCAAGTCCACCTTCCTGCGCACGCTGAACCGGATGAACGACACCATCGACATCTGCCGCGTCGAAGGGCTCATCGAGCTCGACGGCGAGGACATCTACGACAAGCGCGTCGACCCGGTGCAGCTGCGCGCGAAGGTCGGCATGGTGTTCCAGAAGCCCAACCCGTTCCCCAAGTCGATCTACGACAACGTCGCCTATGGCCCGAAAATTCACGGGCTGGCCAAGAACAAGGCCGAGCTCGACGAGATCGTCGAGAAGGCGCTGCGCCGCGGCGCCATCTGGGACGAGGTCAAGGACCGTCTCGACGCGCCGGGCACCGGCCTCTCGGGCGGCCAGCAGCAGCGTCTGTGCATCGCCCGTGCCGTGGCCACCGAGCCCGAGGTGCTGCTGATGGACGAGCCATGCTCGGCGCTCGACCCCATCGCGACCAGCCAGGTCGAAGAGCTGATCGACGAGCTGCGCGCGAACTACTCGGTGGTGATCGTCACGCACTCGATGCAGCAGGCGGCACGGGTCAGCCAGAAGACCGCCTTCTTCCACCTCGGCAACCTTGTGGAATACGGCGACACCAGCCAGATCTTCACCAACCCCGTGGACCCGCGCACGGAATCCTACATCACCGGACGGATCGGATAAGTCATGACCGACGAGCTGAAGAAACACATTGCCTCGGCCTTTGACCGCGATCTCGAGGCGATCCAGGCACAGATCCTGAAGATGGGCGGGCTGGTCGAGGTGGCGATCCGCGACGCGGCGCTCTCGCTCGAGACCCGCGACGAGGAGCTGGCCGAGAAAGTCGTCGCCGGTGACAAGGTCATCGACGAGATGGAAGAGCTGCTCAACGACGAGGCCGCCAAGGTGATCGCGCTGCGCGGCCCGACCGCGCGCGACCTGCGGGTCGTGCTTTCGGTGATGCGCATGGCGGCCAACCTAGAGCGCATCGGCGATCTGTCGAAGAACATGGCCAAGCGCACCTCGGTGATGTCGCAGCTGGCGCAGATCGAGGGCTCGGCCACCGCGCTGCGCCGCATGGCGCGCGACGTCGAGCACATGCTCAAGGATGCGCTCGACGCCTACATCCAGCGCGATGAGGCCCTGGCCTACGACGTGATCGAGCGCGACCGCGATGTCGACCAGATGTACAACACGCTGTTCCGCGAGTTCCTGACCTTCATGCTCGAGGACCCGCGCAACATCACCTCCTGCATGCACCTGCATTTCATGGCCAAGAACGTCGAGCGCATGGGCGACCACGTCACCGCCATCGCCGAACAGGCGATCTTCCTCGCCACCGGCGAGATGCCCAAGGAAGACCGGGTGAAGGAAGACCGGACCTCCTCGGACCCGGCGCTCAGCTCCGGCGCGGACCTGGGGTAAGCCATGGCCGCCGATCAACCGACCGTGCTGGTGGTCGAGGATGAGCCGGCGCAGCGCGAAGTGCTGCGCTACAATCTCGAGGCCGAGGGCTTCCGCGTCGCCGCCGCCGGCAACGGCGAGGAGGCGCTGGTGCTGCTCGACGAGGAAAACCCCGATGTGGTGGTGCTCGACTGGATGCTGCCGAACCTCTCGGGCATCGAGGTCTGCCGCCAGATCAAGACCCGCTCGGAGACTCGCGCGCTGCCGGTCATCATGCTCTCGGCCCGCTCCGAGGAAGTCGACCGCATCCGCGGCCTCGATACCGGGGCGGATGACTACGTGGTGAAGCCCTATTCGCTGCGCGAGCTGATGGCCCGGGTGAAGGCGCAGCTGCGCCGCGCCCGTCCCGCCGCCGCCGGTCTGCGGCTCGAGTTCGAGGACATCGTGCTCGACGCCGAGACCCACCGGGTGACCCGCGACGGCCAGGAGCTGAAGCTGGGGCCGACCGAGTTTCGTCTGCTTTCGACCTTCATGGAAAAACCGGGCCGGGTCTGGTCGCGCGAGCAGCTGCTCGACCGGGTCTGGGGCCGTGACATCTATGTCGACACGCGCACCGTCGACGTGCACATCGGCCGGCTGCGCAAGGCGCTCGGCGCGCATGGCGGCGACGACCTGCTGCGCACCGTGCGCGGCGCGGGCTACGCGCTCGGCTGACAACACAGCAAGCGCCAGACATCGAAAGGGCGGCCCGATGGGGCCGCCCTTTGCAGATCTAGGCTTCTTCTCTTTGATAAATACGCCGGGGAAGACCGCCGAAGGCGGTCGGGGGCGGAGCCCCTTTCGCCGTCAGCCCCGGGCGCCGGTCTGCACCTCGACCTCGACCGAGAACCCCGGTCGCAGCGCCGTGTTGTCCTGACCGGGGTCAATCGAGATCCGCACCGGCAGACGTTGCGCGATCTTGGTGAAGTTGCCGGTGGCATTGGAGCCGGCGAGCAGGCTGAACTCCGAGGCCGCGGCGGGCGAGAAGCCCTGCACGTGGCCGCGGAACGCCTTGCCGCCAAGCGCATCGACGGTGAAGCGCACCGGCTGGTCGGCGCGGAGGCCAGCGAGGGCGGTTTCCTTGAGGTTGGCAATGACCCACAGATCGGTGCCGACGTGACTGACCAGCGTCGTGCCGGCGGTCACATATTGCCCGACATGGGCCGAGACCTGCCCGAGGCTGCCATCGGCAGGGGCGTGGATCTCGGTGTGGTCGAGGTCGATCTTGGCCAGTTCGACCGCGGCCTCGGCGTTGGTCACATCGGCCTTTCGGGCGGCGATCTGCAGCCGCGCGCTGGCGGTGGCCTCGCGGCTGACCTGAAGTTGCGCCTCGGCCTGCCGCACCGAGGCCTGCGCCTGACGCAGCGCGAGGTCGGTCTGGTCGGCGCTCGACTGCGAGGTCACGCCGCGCTCGCGCAGCTTGGTCATCCGGCCCGCGTCGGTCTGCGCGGTCTCCAGCGTCGATTGCGCCGAGGCCAGCGCCGCCTCTGAGGCGTGCTCGGTGGCGACGGCCGAGCGCACGCTCTGCTCGGCCACATCCACGGCGGCCCGGGCTGCGTCGAGGCTGGCCTGCGCCTGCGACAGCTTCTGGCGATAGGTCGAGGGATCGATGCGGGCGATGAGATCACCCTGCTTGACGGTCTCGAAATCGCTCACCGCCACTTCCGACAGGTAGCCAGATAGTTGCGGGGCCAGCTGGGTGACCTTGCCGCGGAGGTAGGCGTTCTCGGTCGAGGGATGCGCCGCGGAGAATGGCGGCAGGTGCCAGGCGAAGAGCAGCAGCAGAACGCCGGCGATGCCGATGGCCGAGGCGATGAGGGTCGGGAGAGAGAGGAGTTTCTTCATGTGTCTTGCTCGAAAAGGATCAGGAGGTCTGCGGCTCGGGCTCGGGGCGCGCCATGCGCGCCGCCAGCCAGTCGCGGAAAAGGTGGAGCCCCAGCGCGCAGAGCGCGGTCAGCGCGACGAGGGCGGTGAGGAAATAGGCGTCGTTATAGGCCATGACCGTGGCCTGCTGCGAGGCGGTGGAGGCCAGCTGAGCGACCGCCTGCGCCTTCAACTGGGCGCTGTCCTGCAGCTGCGGTGCGAGCTGTTTCATGGTCGCTGCCAGGGTGGCACTCACCCCGGTGTCGCCGCTCGTCAGCTGCTCCGAGAGCACCTGCAGGTGAAAGGCCTGCCGGGTGTTGATCACCGTGCGGAACAGCCCCGATCCGAGGATGCCGCCGGCGCTCTGCGTGACCAGGAAGACGATGACGAAGGACAGCAGGTACATCGGGCCCTTGCTCAGCGCCGCGATCAGCCCCTTCATCATCGCCGGGGCCATGAAGAGCATCGAGGCGAAGGCTATCAGCGCCTGGCTGACGATCATCTGTTCGGGACGGGTGAGCAGAGTCGAGCTGCTGTCGAGGTAGGCGCCGAGCGCGATGAGCGCCAGCGCGGCGGCGTGATAGGCCGGCTCGCGCCCCGGTTTCATCCAGCCGACGCAGGCCAGAGCGCCGAAGACGGTCGCCACGCAGATCACGCCGAAGAGGCCGGTCATCTGGGCGTTCCCCAGTCCCAGCGCCTGGAACATGCCCGGTGCGCCGCTGCTCTGCTCGGACAGCAGCAGGCGGAACAGGAAGAGGGTGAAGGCGAGGTGCAGCATCGCCGGCGACATCAACCAGCGGATGTCGATGAGCGGCGCCTCGCGTTGCAGCTCGATCACCACCGCCGCGGTCAGCGCGGCCAGCGAGGCCGCAAGCAGCAGGCCGAGCCAGGGCAGCGCGGTCCACCAGTGGATCGGCCCCAGGATGAAGCCGGTCACCAGCCCGCCGAGGCCAAGGGCGATCAGGCCGAAGCTGAGGAAGTCGACCCTCTGGATCACCTTCGAATGCGGCGTCGGGGTCAGCGGCAACAGGTAGACCAGCATCAGGCAGATCATCGACAGCCCGAGCGTGGTCAGATGGATGCCGACAAGCCCGCCGTCGCCGATGAGTGCCGGAGAGATCACCCGCGCCAGCGACGGGCCGGTGGTCAGCAGCACCAGCGCCAGCGGCAGGCCAAGCCGGAGCTTCCACTGCTGCGCCAGCGGCTCGAGGATGTAGAGAAAGGCCAGCGTCGAGAGCGGCGCCGCGGCGACCCCCGACAGGAACTGCAGCACCACCGCCGAGCGCAGGTCACTGATCCAGACCGAGGCGAAGGCCACCACCACGTAGACGGCGATGCCGATCTCGGCGAAGCGGCGCAGCCCGTATTGGGTGCGCAGCTTGATGAGCATGATGGTCAGTGAGGCGCGGGGAATCATGTAGGCGGCCAGAAGCCAGCTTGCCTGCGTCGTGGTGATCCCGAGGTCGCCGGCGATCTGCGGCAGGTTGGCGGTGATGAACCCCTGTCCGAGCCCCTGCGTGATCCCCACCAGCGCCGCGGCGAGCAGGTAGGGCAGCGCGCGCGCCAGCGGCATGCCGGGGGCCGGCGGCGGCGGTGCAGCGGTCTCGGGTTTCGTCGCCGGTGTGTTTGTATCTGTCGCGTCGCTCATTGCGAGGTGAGCCCCATTGCATTGAGGGCGATGCGCTCCAGGGTGCGCTGCGCGGCGGCCTGGTCCTCGGGCGAGATGCCTTCCAGCAGATCCGCGCGGACGCGCTCGAGAAACCCGGTGATCTTGCTCGAGCGGGCTTTCTCGGTCAGGTGCAGGGCGCGCTTGCGGGCATCGCCGTCGAGCGCGCGCCGCTCGATGAAGCCAGCCGCTTCCAGCGCGTCGATCTGGCGCTTGAGGGCCGGGGCCTCGATGCGCAGCGCGCAGGCCAGTTCCGCCTGCGTCGCGCCCTCGCGCCGGGCAAGCTCCGTGACAACCCGCGCCCGGGAGAGAGTCAGGCCGACCTCCTGTGCGCTGGCGTCGTAATGGGTGCGGATTTCCCGCATGACCTCGAGCAGCGCTTCGAGAAGGCGGGTCTGGGTCTGGATATCGGACATGGCGGCATCTGCCTGGCTGGATTCAGTGCTTAACTGGGAAGGTACTTAACAGGGTAACTACTTTCTGCAAGGCAGCGTCACGGGGCCGTGACCATGGTTTTGCGCACAGCAGCTGTGCGGGCAGGGCGCTGCCGCCGCCGCGCTGGGGCCGGCACCTTTCCGATCTGCCGCCTGCGCTCACACGCGGGCGCGTGCCGCATCGTGACGCCCCGCTTGAAGGCCCCGGCGCGCTCCGCTAGGGGCGCAGCGCGCCTTCATGGTCTGGCCGCCGAGAAAATCGGGCTGGCGGGCTTGCGTGTTCACGGGAACGGGAGTATAGGCGCGCCCACGAGAACGCCGCAGGCGGGGTCGGGCCTTTGGGGGAGACATCCTCAAGCGTCCACCGGTTGTCCGAGAGGATGAGCCCCCGCTGAGGATTTATGAAACCGGAAAGGATATACGGACATGGCTCTCCCCGAGTTCACCATGCGCCAGCTGCTTGAAGCAGGCGTGCACTTCGGCCACCAGACGCAGCGTTGGAACCCCCGCATGGGCGAGTTCATCTACGGTGCGCGCAACGGCATCCACATCATGGACCTGACGCAGACCGTCCCGATGCTGGACGCTGCTCTGAACGCCATCCGCGAAACCGTTGCCAAGGGTGGCTCGGTTCTCTTCGTCGGCACCAAGCGTCAGGCTCAGCAGCCGATCGCCGAAGCCGCAGAGAAGTGCGCACAGTTCTACATGAACCACCGCTGGCTGGGCGGCACGCTCACCAACTGGCAGACCGTTTCGCAGTCGATCCAGCGCCTGAAGACCATCGATGAGCGCATGGAAACCGGCGCCGAAGGTCTGACCAAGAAAGAGCGCCTCGGCATGGAGCGCGACCAGACCAAACTGCAGGCGTCGCTCGGCGGCATCCGCGAAATGGGCGGTCTTCCCGACATGCTGTTCGTCATCGACGTCAAGAAAGAAGCGCTGGCAGTTGCCGAAGCCAACAAGCTGGGCATCCCGGTCGTCGCCGTCGTCGACACCAACTGCTCGCCCGAAGGCGTCGACTACATCATCCCCGGCAACGATGACGCGGCCCGCGCCATCTCGCTCTACTGCGACCTCGTCTCGCGCGCAGCCCTGGACGGCATGACCGGCCAGATGGAAGCCGCTGGTGTCGACCTCGGCGCCCTTGAAGACGCGCCGGCAGAAGAGCTGCTCGCCGAAGCCAACGCCGGCAAGTAAGCCGGTCGCGCCCGCCGCGCATCGCGGGGCGGGCGTCGCGTGACCCACGCGCCGGGCCGGGACCGCCATATCGGCGAGACGCCCACTGTCGCGAAAGCGTCACGAAATCATGACAGGAGCGGGTGGCCCGGGGCAGGGCCGCCCCACCGGATTTGAGATGAGGAGAGCCGAGATGGCGATCACTGCTGCACAGGTTAAAGAACTGCGCGAGATGACCGGCGCAGGCATGATGGATGCCAAGAAAGCGCTGACCGAGACCGACGGTGACATGGAAGCGGCCATCGACTGGCTGCGCACCAAGGGCCTCGCGAAAGCCGCCAAGAAGTCCGGCCGCACCGCCGCCGAAGGCCTCGTGGCCGTTGAAGTCAACGGTGGCGTTGGTGTCGCCGTCGAGGTGAACGCCGAGACCGACTTCGTTGCCAAGAACGCCGAGTTCCAGGCCATGGTCAGCGACATCGCGGGTGCTGCCCTGACCGTCGACAGCGTCGAAGCGCTGAACGACGCCGAGATCGGCGGCAAGAAGGTTGCGGACGTCATCACCGACAAGATCGCCAAGATCGGCGAGAACATGACCCTGCGCCGCATGGCGAAGATCGAAGGCGAGACCGTTGCAAGCTACGTGCACAACGCGGCAGGCGCTGGCCTCGGTCAGATCGGCGTGCTGGTTGCCCTGACCGGCGGCAGCGAAGAGTTCGGCAAGCAGGTCGCGATGCACATCGCAGCCACCAACCCGGCCTCGCTGAACGAAGCCGAGCTTGACCCGGCCATCGTCGAGAAAGAGCGCCAGGTCCAGATCGACATCGCGCGCGAGTCGGGCAAGCCCGATGCCGTGATCGAGAAGATGATCGTCGGCCGCATGAAGAAGTTCCTCGCCGAAATCACCCTGCTGGGCCAGCCCTTCGTGGTGAACCCCGACCTGACCGTCGAGCAGGCCGCGAAAGAGGCCGGTGCCACGATCACCGGCTACGTCCGCCTGCAGGTTGGCGACGGCATCGAGAAGGTCGAAGAGGATTTCGCGGCAGAAGTGGCCAAGGCTGCTCAGGGCTGATCGCCCTTCCGCATTCCGAACCGAAAGGGGCGCCAGATGGCGCCCCTTTTTCTTTGCCTAGGTCTTTTGCCCAGGTCCCAAAACTCCTGCGCCGTTAAGCGGGCCGCCGGGCGTGCAATACTCAAAGCCCGATCCTCGCGCCGGCCATTTGTGACCGGCAATTCGATCCATCCCGAGCGAGCGGACAGCCTTCTGGCAGGCCATGCAATAGGCCACTTTCCGGCGCAGATGACGGATAACGCTTTCAGCCCAATTGATTGAAAACCTTCGCTCCGAAACGACACGGAGCCGCCCCGAGGGACGGCTCCGATCACCTGACGTAGTTGGCACCCCAAAAACATTTGGGGATGAGGCGGGGCGCCAAGACAGGAGCGCCAAGCCGCACCCAGGCAAAAATTTCCCAGGGTCGACTCGGCTCCGGCTGTGCCGGGAGTCTGGCAGAGCCCCGAAATCACGGGGAATATCAGTCTCGAGTTCCATGGCCAAAGCCACCACTCACGGAACAGTCTGAGTGTGCATCGTCGGGCGACGTAGGGGAAGGGGGCGTTAAGGCAGAGGTGTGATTTAGATCGAATTCTGGAAAGATTTGTGTCACAGTTTCACGAAAGTGAAATATGTGGATAAGCAAAGCGAAATTCGGCGCTTTTCTGTGCCGATGGCGCGCGAATTGTTTCGCCGTTTGATTCGAGATGCGTAAAAAGTTAACTCTTTTACTCCTATATACCTAGTATGAACATTTGGTTAAGAAATGTCGCCTTTGCGACAGCTTGAGCTGTCGTTTCGACGTTGAGTGTGTCCCTTGCGCGACGCAGATGCTTTTCCACGGTGGCCTGTGTGAGCCCCATGATCTGTGCAATGTCCTGCATCGTCTTTCCGTCGCCAACCCATTCCAGAGCCTCGCGCTGGCGCGGGGTCAGCGACTGGTCGGGCGGGATGTAGGGCAGGGTGAGCACGCGCAGGTGCAGGACGTTGTTCTGCAGCAGAAGCGAGTCGCCGTTCGCAGCCCAGATACGCTCGACCTCGTCCTGATCCATGCCGGGACGCGCGGTAAGCGCGATGGCGCCCTTGGCGCGGTGCGAGAGCGACTTGAAGCCGATGGTATAGCCGGCGGTGACCTGCTGCGAGGCGTTGAAGGCAATGACGCGGCGAGCGTCATCGCTGAGCGCGCCGCGCGCCATGGCCTCGGCGATTACCGCCCAGGAGCGCGGGCCGTCATTTTCCAGCGCCCAGCGGACCATCGGCGAGTGGCGATAGAGCCCATTGCCGATGAATTCCCGCGTATAGGCAGGCCGGTGATTTGTGAGCACGAGGAAGTCATTGGGGTCCCCGAGCGACGTCGGAGTGCGATAGCGGGTAAACCCGTAGAGAAGACGATCGAACCCGAACTCGGCCATCCGTGCCACATGCATCGACCAGGCGGTCTCGATGCTGTCTGCGTTGGTCAGCGCCAGAAGATGGGCCCGATCGTCCGGGGTCATCGCTAGCCGTCCAGGTGCGAGACCAGCGCGTCCATCGCCAGCGTGTAGCCGCGCGGCCCGAAGCCGCAGATCACGCCGAGCGCGACCTTGGCGATGTAGCTGACATGGCGAAACTCTTCGCGCGCATGAACATTCGACAGGTGCAGTTCGATGGTCGGCACCTCGGCGGAACTGATCGCGTCCATCAGCGCGACGGAGGTATGCGTGTAGGCACCGGCGTTGAGGATGATCCCGTCCTTGGTGCCGCGCGCGGCGTGGATCGCGTCGATCAATGCGCCTTCGTGGTTGCTCTGCGCGAAGTCGAGCGAGACGCCGAGCGTCTCGGCGTGGGCGCGGCACATGGCCTCGACATCGGCGATGGTGGTGCGTCCGTAGACCTCTGGCTGGCGCAGGCCAAGCAGGTTGAGGTTCGGGCCGTTGAGGATGAGCAGCGAATGCATGGGGAGTCTCCGGTAGTTCCTGCCCAGATAGCGCGCGCGTGATCGGCTTGTCCAGAAAACCCGCTCAACGCGGTCCGTGTGGCCGGTGCCTGCGCAGCATGACGCCGGCAGCAAGGGCAACGGCGAGCGCCGCAAGCAAGGTGGTCACGTCGCTGGACAGTTCGGCGATCTGCGGAATGAAGGGTGCAAAGCTTGCGCCGAGCGCCATGTAGCTGGTTGCCCAGACCATTTCTCCGGCGAGGTCTGCCAGCGTGAAACGCTGCCAGCTCAGGCCGCCGGCACCGGCCACCACGTTCATCGCCGGTCCCAGCGGTGCAATCAGCCAGCGCGACAGGAAGACGGCCATGGGACCACGGGCAGCCAGAAGCGCAATCGCGCGTTCCGTGGTCGTATCGGTCCGCTGCGCGACCCTGGGGCCGAGAAGCCGCCCGAGCCAGAAGCCGAGCTGGTCGCCGAGCAGCGCCGCGCAGAGCGCCGTGAGCGCCGTTGCGATGACCGGCAGTTCGCCGGCGGCGGCCAGCGTTCCGGCCACGAGCACCATCAGCGAGGCCGGAAGCATCGGAACCCCGAGAGAGGCCAGCATGACGGTGCCGCCAAGCACCGGCAGCCCAAGCTCCGGCAGCAGCGCCAGCACGGTGTCGCTGAAACTGCCGCTGACCTCGGTCATTGCTTCTGCGCCTCGATGACGGCGGAGACCTCGGTGAGAAGCTGTGCCAGCGGCTCGTCGCGTAACTCGGCGATTTCCTCGAGGCTGAGCGGTTCTCCGGGTTGCGGCGTGAGGCCGAGCGCCGGGCCGAGACTGTGATGCGGCAGGTGATGCGAGCGTTCGAGGTAGCCGAGCGTCATCCAGCCCTCGGGCGCGACGTTGCGATGCGCCGGGTCGGCCCAGTAGAGCGCGTGACGCACGGTGCGCACGCCGACAAAGGTCGCGGCAATCAGCGCGAGGGCGAGGATGGCGATCAGGATACGGCGGGCGGGAGTTCTGCGCATGATCCGAGGATGCGGAGGTTTTCGCGCTCAGTCAAAGAGATAAAGCGACGCGCTCAGACATCCGTCGATGGATTTATAAACCATAATACCAATTATAAGATGTAGGTATGCGGGGCTGGCACATTCTAAACTGGGTTGCGACAAATCCCCTATCTTGCTGGAAAGCAAGGAGAACGGACAATGGCGCACAA
>JBLXGS010000021.1:0-92006 GCA_048381755.1 Roseobacteraceae bacterium | reverse complement strand
AATGTCCTACCTCGACAATATCCGCACCTTCGTCCGTGTCTACGAGTTGGGCAGCATGTCCGCCGCGGGCCGGGATCCGGTGCGGGGAAGGGTCGGACGAACTGCCCGGAAATCGCGCCTTACGTAACGTGCGGCAGGCGGCCTGCGACGGGGCGTGAACGGCGGCACTGGCCAGCGAAAATTCTCCTCGCTAAGACTTGCGCAGAAACTTCGGTCGCGAAAGTGCCCCGCGGCGACGGAAACGCCGCGCGCCGGGGGCTATGGCGACACGAACCACGCAAGACCAGCACGAGGTATCCCATGACGTTCGCTTTCGATCCCGCCAGTCTCTCGCTGCCAAAGCAGCATTTCATTGGTGGCGAGTATGTCTCGGGCGCGGACGCGATGGAATTGACCTCGCCTTCCACCGGCAAGCTGCTCGGCGCCATCCCCTGCGCCGACGCGGCGCTGGTCGACCGCGCAGTGCAGAGCGCGCGCAACGCGCTGGAGACCTCGGGCTGGGCGGGTTTGCAGCCGCGCGCGCGCCTGCGCGCCCTGCATGCCTGGGCGGACCTGATCGAGAAGGAGGCCGAGACGCTGGCCAAGCTCGAGGCGATCTGTTCCTCGCGCCCCTATGCGGCGGCGCTGGTCGGCGACGTGATGGTCACCGCCGAGCAGATCCGCTTCTTCGCCGAGTTCGCCGACAAGGAGGCCGGCACGCTGGTGCCCACGGCGGACAGCCACTTCGGCTTCATCTCGGATCATCCCTACGGCGTGATCGGCGCGATCACCCCTTGGAACTTCCCGATCTCCATGGCGGCCTGGAAGCTCGGCCCGGCGCTTTCGGCGGGCAATGCCGTCGTGCTGAAACCTTCGGAGATGACCCCCTATACCACGCTCTACCTGGCGGAACTGTCGGTGAAGGTGGGGATTCCCGCGGGCCTCGTCAACGTCGTGCTGGGCGACGGGCCGACCACGGGCAACGCGATCACCGGCCACCCGGGCATCGACAAGGTTTCCTTCACCGGATCGACCCGCGCCGGAGCCGCGATCATGGAGAACATCGCGCGCTGCGGCATCAAGCCGATGACGCTGGAGCTGGGCGGCAAGAGCCCGATGGTGGTCTTCGCCGACGCCGACCTCGATGTGGCCGCCGACGCGCTGACCACCGGGATCATCCCCAATGCCGGGCAGTTCTGCGTCGCCGGTTCGCGGATGATCGTCGAGGCCAGCGTGGCGGACGAGTTGGCAGCCAAGCTCGCGGAGCGGTTTACCAAGATCACCCCGTCCGAAACCCACAGCGCGGAGGCCGGTTTCTCGCCGATCATCTCGGAAAAGCAGCTGCAGCGCATCGACAGCATCGTGCAGGCGGCGGCTGAGCAAGGGGCGGAGCTGATCTGCGGCGGCGGGCGTTTCGATCACGAGGGGGCCTTCTACCGCCCGACGCTGATCGGCGGTGTCGACGAGACGAGCCCGGCGGTGCGCGAAGAGATCTTCGGCCCGGTCGCCACCTTCCAGACCTTCGAGACCGAGGAGCAGGCGATGAAGCTGGCCAGCCATCCGACCTACGGGCTGGCGGCGGGCCTCTTCACCCGCGACCTGTCGCGGGCGCTGCGCCTGACACGAGATCTCGAGGCCGGCACGGTCTGGGTCAATCGCTACGGGCGCACCCGCGACCACATCCTTCCGACCGGCGGCTGGAAGGCCAGCGGTCTTGGCAAGGACCTCGGTCGCGAGGCCTATCTCGCCAACCGCCGCACCAAGTCTGTGCTGATCGATCTCTGAGCCATAGCGAGAGCGATCGCGGTCGAAGTGTTGCGCCGGTCCCCAAGGGGTCGGTGTTTTCATGCACGGGCCATTCAAGCTGGCCGAATTTCCGGGTTTGCAACTTGAGGCGGAACCATCGCCGGGGTGATCCGTTGCGAAAGGAGTTACACGAAAAAACACATAGGTTTGAGCCCTTGGAACAGCTTGCCCGCCGCCTCGGACTGCGCACCGATCCGACGATCTTCTTCGTTTCCGCCGCCTTCACGATCCTCTTCGTGCTGGCCCTCGTGATCTTCCCCGAAACCATCGGCGACGCCTTCGCCGCCGGGAGAAGCTGGATCGTGACGAACCTGGGCTGGTTCTTCGTGCTGGGGGTGAACGTCTGGCTGGGCTTCCTGATCTGGGCGGCCATGTCCCGGCACGGGCACATCCGTCTGGGGCGCAAGGGCGAGCGGCCGGTCTATTCCAACCTGTCATGGTTCACCATGCTCTTTGCCGGCGGCATCGGCACGGTGCTGATGTTCTGGGGCGTGGCCGAGCCGATCAGCCATTTCTCGCAGCCGCCGCTTCCGGGGGTCGAGCCCTACACCGAAGAAGCCGCAAAGGATGCGATCTCCATCGCCATCTATCACCTCGGCCTGCACACCTGGACGATCTTCACCCTGCCGGGCCTTGCCTTTGCCTATTTCATCAACCGCTACGACCTGCCGGTGCGGGTGAGCTCGGTCTTCTACCCGCTGCTGGGAGAGGGCATCCACGGCCCCGTGGGCAAGGCCATCGACATCGCCTCGATCCTCGGCACGCTCTTTGGCGTGGCGGTCTCGCTCGGGCTCGGCTCGAGCCAGATCGCCGCCGGGCTCGATGCGCTCTTCGGCACCGGCGACGGGGCCTTCGTGAAGGTGATGATCCTGACCGTTCTGACCATCGTGGCCGTTGGCTCGATCGTCGCCGGGCTCGACAAAGGCGTGAAGATGCTCTCGAACCTCAACATCGGCATGGCGGTGGCGCTGATGATCTTCGTGCTGGTCTGCGGGTCGACGCTGTTCCTGCTCCGCGGCATCGTCGAAACCTTCGGGCTCTATTTCTCGAACCTGCCGCGGCTGGCGTTCTGGAACGACATGCTGGCGAACGAGAACCCGACCACCGACGGTTGGGGCTGGCAAGGGTCCTGGACGGTGTTCTACTGGGCCTGGACCGTCACCTGGTCGCCCTTCATCGGTCTTTTCGTGGCTCGCATCTCGCGCGGGCGCACGGTGCGCGAGTTCGTTTTCGGCGTGCTGCTTGCGCCCTCGCTCTTCACGCTCATCTGGTTCGCCATCTTCGGCTGGCAGGCGATGGATTTCGACGGGCTCGGCCTTGCCGCGCGCGAAGCCATGGGGGACAGCGCCGGAGAGATCAGCCGCGCGGTGGCCGACAGCGTGCCGCTGGCGATGTTCGCCTTCTTCGAGCACTTCCCCTTCACCACTTTCATCCAGGGGTTCGCGGTGGTGATCGTGGCGATCTTCTTCGCCACCTCGTCGGACTCGGCCTCGCTGGTGGTGGACATGCTCTGCACCGGCAGCGCCACGCCCGGCCCGGTGCACCAGCGGGTGTTCTGGGGCGCGGCCGAAGGCGTGGTGGCCGCGATGCTGATCGTGCTCGCGGGCGAGGCGGGGCTGACCGCGCTGCAGCAGGTGATCACCGTCGTCGGCCTGCCGATCTTCGTGCTGGTCAGCATGATGATCCCGTCGATCATCCGCGGTTTCGCCGCCGAGGACATCGAGCATATCTCCATCGGCACGCGGCCGGACCTCGAGGAGTTCGGTCACGGCCCGGTCAGCGAGGAAAGCACCTCCGGCGGACTGCGCCCGGAGGGCAGCCCGGCGGAATGAGCGATCAGGCCGCGCGCAGCCCCAGCAGCGCGCGGGCCTCGGCCGGGGTGGCGATGGAGCGGCCATGTTTCTGCGCCACCTCGGCGGCACGCTGCACCAGCGCGGCGTTGGACGGCGCGAGCGTGTCGCGGTCGAGACGGATGTTGTCCTCGAGCCCGGTGCGCAGGTGCCCGCCCGCGGCGGCCGCCCATTCGTTCAGCTCGATCTGGTGCCGCCCGATCCCGGCAGCGCACCACGGCGCATCCTCGCCGAAGAGGACCTTCACCGTCTCGACGTAGTAATCGAACACTCGTTTCACCGCGGGCATCGAGTTCTTCACCCCCATGACGAACTGCACGTAGGGCGTGTCGACCAGTTCGCCGCGGTCGGCCATCGCCTTGGCCTGATAGATGTGCGACAGGTCAAAGGCTTCGATTTCGGGCTTCACGCCGTAGGTCTTCATCTCCGAGGCCAGCCATTCCACCAGATCCGGCGGGTTCTCGTAGACGCGGGTCGGGAAGTTGTTCGAGCCCACCGAGAGCGAGGCCATGTCCGGCTTCAAAGGCAGCATGCCGCCGCGGGTCTTGCCCGCGCCCGACCGGCCCCCGGTCGAGAGCTGCACGATCATGCCGGGACAGTGCTTTTCGATCCCTTCCTTCAGCGCGGCGAAACGCTCGGGGTCCGAGGTCGGTTTGCCCTCGTCGTCGCGCACGTGGCAATGGGCGATGGTGGCCCCGGCCTCGAAGGCTTCCTGCGTCGACTCGACCTGCTCGGCCACGGTGATCGGCACGGCGGGGTTGTCGGCCTTGGTGGGCAGCGAGCCGGTGATGGCAACGCAGATGATGCAGGGCTGGGTCATGGCGGGGGCTCCGTGAATTCGTTGCGGCGCCGCAACAGCGCCTGACTGCGAAGATGTCGCAAGGTCACGCCCGCCGCAACCGCCCGCTCAGAGCATCCACTCGACAGGCAGCCAGCCGATGACATGGGTCAGCGCGCGCATCAGCAGCCCGGTATTCGGCTCGCCATGATAGACCAGCGGCGGTCCGACCTGCGGCGTGTTGATCCAGACCGGGCTGCCGGTGTCGTCGAGCGTGACGTGATAGGCGTATCTGGGGGAGTCGAGCTGCTCCGAGAGCCTCGCGGCGATCGACGGGCTGTCGATCAGAATGCCCATCTCGGTATTGATCTGCGCCGAGCGCGGATCGAGGTTGAACGAGCCGATGAACGCGCGTTTCCCGTCAATTCCGAAGACCTTGGCATGCAGCCCCGAGGCCGAGCCCGCCAGAACCTCGGGGAGCGAGCGCTTCACCTGCTCTTCGCGCGTGCCCCGCAGCTCGTAAAGCGTCACCCCGCCTTCGAGCAGCGGCTTGCGGTAGCCCATGTAGGCGGCATGCACCGGCATGACATCGGTGGCCTCCAGCGCATTGGTCAGCACCCGGACCCGAACGCCGTTCCCGGCCAGCGCGGTCAGCGCCTCCGTGCCGCGATCGCCGGGGATGAAATAGGCGGATACGAGGTCGAGGTCGCTGTCGACCTCGGCGATCAGCTCGAACAGACGTTCGACGATCTTGTCCTCAGCTTCGACGTTGCCGAGACCCTTGGCCGGGTCGTCGACGATCAGTTCCGCATCGCCCCATTCGAGGTCCAGCGCGCCACTCTTCAGTCTCGAGATCAGGTGGCTTTCCGCGACCACCTTCTGGTAGCCGTTGCCCATCGAAGAGGAGCGCGCCGCCTTGCCGACCTCGGCGAGCGCAGGGGTGTCCACCGGGTCGAGGAGCAGGTCGGCGTCATAGGCCGAGGCGCTGTTCCAGTAGCGGTCGAAAGAGGCCGAGACCTCGCCGACGATGGGTCCCATCGCCAGCGCATCGACGTCGAAGTAATGCGTGCCTTCGCCGTACTCGAAGTAGATGTCGCCGATGTTGCGCCCGCCGACCACCGTCGCCATGCCGTCCACGGTCATCGACTTGTTGTGCATGCGCCGGTTCAGCCGGGAGAAATCGAAGAGATAGGAGACCAGCTTGGGATCGCGCAGGGTGAAGGGGTTGAAGATCCGCACGTCGGCGCTCGGCATGGCGTCGAGCTCGGCCAGCAGCGCATCGAGGCCCGGTATGCCGTTGTCGTCCACCAGCAGCCGCACCCGCACGCCGCGCGCGGCGGCGGCACGCAGTTCGTCGAGCAGGATCATCCCGGTCGTGTCGTCCTGCCAGATGTAATACTGCGCGTCGATCGAGACCTGCGCCGCGCGCGCCAGCAGCACCCGCGCGGCAAAGGCGTCACGCCCGTCGGCCAGCGGCTGCACGCCGCTCTGTCCTGCGTGCGCGGCGAGGATCGGCGCGATGATCTGCCCGAGCGCGCCCTCGGTGTCGGGCGGCAGGTGAAGCTGCTCTTCGGCGAAATTGCGGTCGGGCAGGGGAAAGGCCAGCTTCATCCCGAAGACGAAGGTCACGAGGACTAGCACGATCACGAGAAGGACTTCGAGAAAACGCATCGGACACACCCACATCTTCCGACCCGTCCGGCCGGGTTGTCCGCAGCGTTCGTCTTGCCGACCGGTCCGATGCCGCTCCGGCGCGCCGCCGTTTTCCCTTCCGTCGCGGGCCCTTGCTGCCGCTTGTCAACGAGCCTAGCGCGAAGGGGGTGTCTGCGTCGAGAACTTCCGCCGGTCAGTCGGGCGGAGCGCCCGGCAGCATTTCTGTAAGATAGCGCTCCTTCAGCTTGGCCGTGCCGCGCTTGCCGAGATGGCGGAAGTTCTCGGCGAGCCAGCGTTGCGCCGCGGCGCGTCCGGAGTCATGCAGCTCGAGCAGCATTTCGAGCGCGGGATACATCTTGGTATGGGCGTCGAGCGCCGACAGAGTCTCTTCGTCGTGGATTTCGTGCATCCGCAGATCATGCAGATCGCGCAGGAGGTCCGAACCGCTCTCGCCCTCGTGCGTCTTCATGTGTTCGACCAGGGCCTCCTGGATTATGGCAATGCCGCGCAGCTCGGTCAGCAGCGCCTGGTTGAAGCCCATTTCGCTGACCCGCTCGGTGATCTCCTCGGGCGAGCGTGCGGTGAAGGCGCGTTGCGCCGGGTTGATGGTCACCAGGAGCAGGTCGGCCTGCGGCGTGAAGCGCACCAGCGCTGCGATGGGCGGGTTCGCGGCATAGCCGCCGTCCCAGTAGTCCACGCCGTCGATGGTCACCGGCGGAAAGCTCATCGGCAGGCAGGCCGAGGCAATGGCCACGTCGGGGCTGATATCGTCGTTGCGGAAGATATGGGCCGCTCCGTTGCGGGCATTGGTCGCCGAGACGAAGAGCCGGGGTGCGTCGTCGCGCTTCAGCGCGTCGAAATCCACCTGATCGGCGATCAGCTCGCGCAGCGCCATCTGCGCCGCACGCCCCTGCCAAGGGCGCGACGAGACGGTGACCTGCCCGCCGCTGACCATCTGCCACCAGGCGGCGGAGGCGGCGAAGAAACCGGGAAAACTCTCCAGCATGTGGAACACCGGGGTGGCCTCCCGCGCGGCGGCGTTCACCGAGGTCCAGAAGCGCCGCAGTGCCGCGCGGCCGCCCTCCTTTCCTCCGGTGGCGAGGCCGGAGGCGACCACGATGGCGTTCATCGCTCCCGCACTCGCGCCCGAGAGCGCGCCGATTTCGATGCGCCCGTCTTCGAGCAAGGCGTCCAGCACGCCCCAGGTGAAGGCGCCGTGCGCGCCACCGCCCTGCAGCGCGACATCGAGCACGATCTTGTCGGATGTCTCAGGTTTTGAATTGGTCATGGAAATGCAAAAAGCCTCCGGGGAAGGGAGAAATTCTGCGGTGCAGCGTAACGCGGCGGGGGATTCGCATCCAGCGGGCGGATCCGGTGGTCGGCGACACCATGCCGAAGGCTCAGCGGGTGGGGCCGGGCGGCATGTCGCAGCGCCCGTCGTAGCGCCGCGATTTCAGGGTGAACACATCGATCCCCTTGATGCAGCGGGCGTTGACCGCGATCCGGTCGCCCCAGCCGGTGCGCAGCACGGCGACGCCGCATTCGGGGCAGAAGTGGTAGCCGCCATGGGCATCGCGCCAGAGGTAGGTGCTCAGCCGTATGCCTTCGGTTTTCAGTGTCACGGCCTCGAGAGGCAGAAGCCAGCGCAAAAATCCGGTGCGGGCACAGGTCGAGCAGTTGCACTCGAGGATATCATCGGGCTCGGCATGCGCCTCGGCGCGGAAGCGGCCGCAATGGCAGGAGATCGCGTAGGGATGGGGCATCGCGGCTCGTGCCCCTCGGGGTGTCGTCGCAGGAGACGCCCCGCCCGGATGTGGCTCCGGGCGGGGCTTGAGCGGGACCGGGATCAGAGCGGCAGGCGGTAGACCGAGATCATGTCGCCGACCGAGGGCTTCAGGATCGAATTGCCGCCGGAGATGAAGGCGACGTATTCCTGGCCGTCATGCTCGTAGATCGCCGGGTTGGAGACCGAGGGCGCCTCGGTCAGGTCGCGCCAGAGCTCCTCGCCGCTCTGCATGTCATAGGCGCGCACCATGCCGTCCATCGTCGCGCCGATGAAGATCAAGCCGCCCGCGGTGACCGCCGGGCCGCCGATGGTGGGCGAGCCCCAGGCCTCGGGCATGTAGAAGCCGTACTTCTGCGACATGCCGAAGGGTTTGCGCCAGATCTGCTCGCCGGTGCTCATGTCGATCGCCATCAGCTCGCCAAAGGGCGGCTCCCAGCAGGGCATGCCCCAGCGGTTCATCGCGGTCTTCAGCGACATGCCGTAGGGGGCACCGGTTTGCGGGTGGAAGCCACTCTCGCCAACGCCGGCTTCGCCGTTGATCTCGTCGTATTCCTCGCGCGGGTAGAGCTGGATGTACTGCACCACGTGGCTGAGGTTCACCACGGCGATCTGCCGCTCGGGATCGAAGCCGACGCCGCCCCATTGCACCACGCCCGCCGAGTTCGGATAGGCGCCCGCGCCTTCGCCCTCGGTGGTCGGCGCCGTGTACATGCCGTCGTAGGTCAGCTTGCTCCACAGCTCCGAGCACTCGCCGCCGGAGGCGAGATCGGCGATCTCCCACACGTCCGGCAGGCGCGACTGGTCGAGCAGCGGCGCGGGCGTCGTCGGGAAGGGCTGCGTGGGCGCGTAGCGTTCGCCCTCGATTGTCCCCGCGGGGACGGGGCGCTCCTCGATCGGCCAGATGTCCTCGCCGGTCTCGCGGTTCACCACGAAGAGAAAGCCCATCTTGGTCGCCTGCATCAGCGCCGGGATCTCCTCGCCGTTCACCGTGATGTCCATCAGGGTGGGGGCGGAGTTGATGTCATAATCCCAGATGTCGTGGTGCACCCATTGCCGCGACCAGATCACCTCGCCGGTGTCCACGTCGAGCGCGGTGGTCGAGGTGGCATAGGGAATATCCTCGGTGCGGTTGCCGCCCCAGTAGTTGGGCGAGGGCGAGGCCACGGGCAGGTAGACGATGCCGCGCTCCTCGTCGGCGCTCATCGCGGTCCAGACGTTGGCGGTGCCGGTCTTCTCGCGGATGCTCTCGGGGATGGTGTCGAAGGTCCACTCCAGTTCGCCGGTCTGCGCGCTCACCGAAAAGACCGAGCCCGGAGGCGCCTCGGCCCAGTCCCAGTCGTTGCCGGCCCAGCCGATGATCACGTGATCCCCGACAATGGTCGGCGGCTGCAGCAGCGAGAGCGGCCAGCGGTCGTTGACGGTGTTCCACTGGTTGACGTCGAGCACGCCGCCATCGGCGAAGTCCTCGCAGAGCGCCCCGGTGTCGGCGTCCATGGCAAAGAGCCGCGCGTCCATCGTGCCGAGGTAGACGATTTTCTGGCAGGCCGCGCCATCCTGCGGCTCCGCCGCCTCCCAATATGCCACGCCGCGGTTCTTCAGGGCGGGCTGGGTCAGCGCCTCGAGCGTGGATTGGGTGTCGTAGGACCAGACCTCTTCGCCGGTGGCCGGATCGAGCGCCAGCACCCGGTAGAAGGGCGTGCCGATGTAGAGCATTCCGTTGGCGTAGATCGGCGTCGCCGACCAGACGGTCGCGGGCAGATCCCCCGAGCCGTCCGACACGTCGCCGGTCTCGACCCGCCAGGCAAGCTCCAGGTCACCGACGTTCTCGGGGGTGATCTGGTCGAGAGGGGAGTATTTCGCGCCCGAGACCTGACCGTGGAAGCTGGGCCAGCCGGGGCCGGGGGCGGGCACCTTGGCATCGGACGAGGGGCGCGCCGCGGGCACTTCGACGGTGATCGTCTCGGCGTCGGGTTCGGGGTCACTGTCGTTCTGCGCTTCGGCCGCAGGGGCGTCCGCGGCGGGGCTGTCGGCGCCCTCCGCTTCGGGGCTCATCGCGTCGCGGGCGGGGCCTTCGTCGGCCGGGGCCTCTGCGTCGCCGGCGTCTTCGGTCGCGGTCGCGCCGGGCGGCGGTGTTTCCGGGGTCTCGGTCTGCGGCGCGGCGCTTTCAGGTTGGGCCGGCGGGGTTGGCGTGTCCTCCTGCTGCGCGAGGGCAGGCGCGGCGAGAAGGGCGATCAGGGCGGTGCTGCGCAGAAGATGGGTCATGCGTACTCTCCTTCCGGGCCGGAGAGGGCCGCGATCCAGCCGATCGCGCAGACGGCCAGCGCCGCCAGCATCACCCATTGGTGCATCAGGAAGGTCGCAAAGGCGGTGAGCAGCAGACCGATGGCCAGCAGCAGCATCAGAACGACGCGTGAACCACGCGCGCGGGCACGCACCATCAGCGCGGCGCCGATCAGCAAGCAGAGCGCGCCGAAGGCGGCGGCGAGGGGTCCCCAGACACCGGTGACGCCGGTGAGCGGGGCGAAATAGGCGTAGAGGCCGCAGCCAAGCGCGACCAGCGCCGAGACCATCATCAGGGTCAGGCCGGATCGATAGGACATGAGAGATACCCGTTCAGTTTCACGGCGGGCCGTGCTGCGAAAGGCGCGCGACCGCGTCCCTTCAAGGAGTAGGGCGCGAGAGCGGTCAGGCAAATTTTCGTGTGTTGCGAGTGAGGGACGTGACGTTTCCGCGCCGCGCGGAAATCAGCCCCGGCGCAGGGTGAAGACCGCGCGCAGCCCGTGCGGCGCGGTCTCGAAGCGCAGCTCGCCGCCGTGCATCATGGCGATGGTCGACACGATGCTCAGCCCCAGCCCGATGCCGTCGCTCGAGCGCGCGTTGGCCCCGCGCCGGAACGGGGCCATCAGCGCCTCGATCTCCTCGGTCGAACGCAGGCCGCTTTCGTCCTCGACCATGATCGTCGCCATGTCCGCGGTGGCCACCAGCCGGACCTCGGCGCGGCGGCCGTATTTCAGTGCGTTGTCCACGAGGTTCGAGACCGCCCGCTGGATCGACACCGGGCGGGCGGTGACGAGCACCCTGTGCGCGCCCTCGATCACCTGCGCGCCGCGCCGCGCGCTGAACAGCGATGGACCGCCATGCAGCACCATCGGCTCGACGCTGGCGAGGCTGACCGGCTGGCCCATGTCGCGGTAGTCGTCCACCAGCGCCTCGACCAGCGCCGAGAGCGACAGTTCGCGCGGCTCCTCGACGTTGAGTTCGGCGCGGGTGTAGGTCAGCGCGCTTTCGATGATCGCGGTCATCCGGTCGATGTCGGCCTCGAACTTTCCGCGCAAGGCCGCGTCCTCGATCAGCGCCGAGCGTAGGCGCAGCCGGGTGGCCGGCGTGCCGAGGTCGTGGCTGACCCCCGACAGGACCACCGCGCGCTTGGCCAGCTGCTCGCGCTCGGCCTCGAGATAGGTGTTCACCGCGCCGACGATGGCGCGCAGCTCGGCGGGCCCCTTGGCCTCGTAGCTCTCGGGACCGCCGAGGCGGCGGCGTGCGGCGAGGGCGGCGGCGAAGTCGGTGAAGCGGGCGGCGGTGCCGGTGACCAGCGTGAAGATCACCGCCAGCGCCAGCAGCGACAGGGCGATGGCGGGCAGGCGCAGATCGGCGGGGGCGGCCTCGCAGCCCCAGATCTCCGGGCCCTCGACTCGCTGCCACACGCCATTGTCCGGGCGGGCGACGATCAGCGGATGGCTGCAGTAGCGGGCCATCAGCCGGGTGAGCTGGCCAAGCGTTTCCTCTGGGCGTTGGCCCGGGCGCGAGGGCAGCTCGGCGACGCGATACTGGAGCCCGTCAGAGATCACCGCGAGGTGCAGACCGGGGCCACCGGTGCCGTCGGGCAGGATCGGCGCGATGGTGACGTAGGCCGGGCTGGGCAGCCCAGTGAGGCTAGCGAAGGCACCGCTTTCGGCGCGTTCGGCATCGGCGGGGTCCATCTCGGCAAGGGTCACGCCCTCGGGCGCGCCGAGCCCGCGGGTCAGCGTGTCATAGAGCAGGATGCCGGCCCGCTCGGCGCGGTCGAGATGCGCCGTCCAGCGGGTCTGCGACAGGCTCCACATGGCGGTGATCACCACGCCCGCCAGCGCCGCCGCAAAGATCAGCAGGCTGCCCGAGACGCGCAGGCTCGGGCCGTCGGGGCGCAGCTCTTCGCTCATGTCTCCTCGGTGGTCACGTCCACCGCGAAGACGTAGCCGACGCCGCGCTCGGTGCGCAGCATCTGCGGGTCCTTCGGGGTCTTTTCGATCTTCGAGCGCAGGCGACCGACCAGCACGTCGATGGCCCGGCCCTGTGCATCCTCGGTGCCGCCCTCGCCGGTGACGTCGAGCGCCGCGGCGATCTCCTCGCGCGTGAGCGGGATGAAGGGATTGGCGAGAAGCGCCTGCAGCAGCATGGTCTCGCGCCGCGACAGCGCCACCTGGAAGCCCTCGGGAGAGGTCACCTCGTCGCGCTTGGCATCATAGAGCCAGCCGGCGAAACGGAAGCTGCGGGTGCGGCGGCGGTGCGCCAGCGAGGCGGTGCGGCGGGTTCGGGCGAGCACGGCGCGGACCTGCGCGACCATCAGCTCGGGATTGAAGGGCTTGGCGATATAGTCATCCGCGCCGACCTCGTAGCCGGCCATGCGCTGGTGGTCGGCCGAGAGTGCCGAGACCATGATGATCGGCACCTCCTGCTCGCGCCGCAGCCGGGCGCAGATCTCGAGCCCGCTCTCGTCGCCGAGCATCACGTCGAGCAAGATCAGGTCGATGCGCCCGGCCTGCATGGCGGCGCTGATCTCGGCCATGTTCTGCGCGCCATGGGCGATAAAGCCCTGCTTTTGCAGAAACTGGGTCATCATGCTGCGCATCTCGAAGTCATCGTCGACGACGAGCAGTCTTGGGATGCTCACGCGGCTCTCCTCGGGCGGGGTCGGGCAGCGCGTTATCCCCCGCGCCGCCCGTCTTGGCAATCGTGCCGTGGACAGAGGCCCGTTGCGTCGAGGCAAGGTCCGGTCAGCCGCCGTTCAGCAGCACCTCGGGTGGCCGTAAAGCAGCAGCTGTTCCCGCTGTTCCGCGGTCAGCGGTGCGGGCCTGCGGAAAAAGCGGCACCACCAGCTAGGCATGGTTTTCATGGGGCTCTCCGCTCCGGGCGCGGTCCTCGTTGCGCCAGAGGATGATCTCCGCAAGCACCGAGAGCGCGATCTCCTGCGGGTCGATGGCATGGATATCGAGCCCGGCCGGGGACTTCAGCCGGGCGATCTGTGCCTGCGGTAGGCCGGCGGCGGCGAGCTTGGCGCAGAGCGTCTCCGCCTTGCGCCGCGAGGCCACCATGGCGACCCGTCGCGCCGGACTTTCGAGCGCGGCGCGAAGGCAGGCGAGGTCCTGCGTGCCCTGGCTTGCCACCACGACGAAATCGCGGGGGCCAAGCGCTAGGGGCGCAAGGTCGGTTTCGGCAAAGCGTGCGGCGGTCTCCGGCCCATCCGTCGTCTCGGGCAGGGCGAGCCGGTAGCCCGCCAGCGCCGCATGGGTGGCCAGGGCATGGCTGATCGGCGTGTCGCCGAAGATCACCAGCATCGGCGGCAGCTCGTAGGGCTCGAGCAGCAGGTCCACGGTGCCACCCGAGGGGCAGCCGCTGCGGAACACCTGCGCGCCATCCTCGTCGGTGAGCGCCACGACCTTTTCCGAGGGTTTGACCCGGATCAGCCGGGTCTGGCCGCTGGCGAGCGCCTCCTGCCCGGCGGTCAGCACCGCGCGCCGGACGCAGGCGCCGCCGAGATGGCCGAGGATCTGTCCAGTCTCGGTCACCACCGCCTTGGCCCCGGCCTTGGCCGAGGTCACGTCGGCGGTGCGCACCACGGTGGCGACGCAAAACGGCCGGCCCGTGCGCCGTTGCCGGTCGATCATGTCGAAGATGTCGAAGTCGGCCATGCGCGGTTCCCCTTGCTCAGAGCCTTGCGAATTGCGGTTCCAGCGCGGCCAGCGCCTCGATGGTATTGGCCGGCAGATGCGCGTCTAGATGGGGCAGGGCGGCGGCCATGGCGGCGGCCACCGGCGCGTAGCCCTGCCAGCCGAGAAGCGGGTTCAGCCAGACGATGCGGCCCGCGCGGCGGCGGATGCGTGCAAGCGCCTCGGCCAGCCGGTCGGGCTTGCCCGTGCAGTATCCGTCCGAGAGCACGATCACGATCGTACGGCGGGTCAGCGCCCGCGCGCCGGGACCCTCTGCAAAAGCGGCGAGCGATCCGCCGATGTCGGTGCCGCCGCCGAAGCCCTCGGCCATCAGGCTGAGGCGGGCGGCGGCGCGCAGCGTGTCACTATCGCGCAGTGCCGGGGTGATGCGCATCAGCCGGGTGTGGAACAGATAGGCATCGGTGCTGGTGTCGGCGGCAACCAGCCCCTTGATGAAGGCCAGAAAGACCCGCGCGTAGACCGTCATCGAGCCGGAGACGTCACAGAGCGCGACGATGCGCATGGGGCGGTCGGGCCACGTCTTGCGGTGCAGGTCCAATGGCTCGCCGCCGCGCGCCAGCGAGGCGCGCAGGATGCGGCGCAGGTCGAGCTGGGCTCCGCGACGGGCCTGCCGGCGACGCCGGGAGCGCCGGTCGCGGATCGCGCGGGCCAGATCGCGGGCGGCGCGCTCGGCGGCGCGCAGGCTTTCCTCGTCCATCAACTCGCGCAGGTCGCGCTTGCGGAGGTTCTCGGTGCGGGTGGCGATGAGGCGTCCCTCGATGCCCTCCGCGTCCCCTTCGCCATGGCCCGGCGTGCTCTCGGAGCCATCGGTGTCGGCGCCGCCGTCGGCCTCCAGATGCGCCTGCCAGAGCGTCGACCGTGCCGACTGGCTGCGCACATGGGGACTGGCGGTGGGGCTGGCGGTGCGCTGCCGGGTCCGGCCCGCGTTGAACCAATAGGCGTCGAAGAGCGCGTCGAAGGTGCGCCAGCCCTCGGCGTCCGGCACCAGCAGCACCTTCAGTGCACGCCGTGCCTGATCGGCATCGGTGGCCTCCACTTCCGCAAGCACCGCCAACGCGTCCGCGGTCTCCTGCGGGCCGAGCGGCAGCCCGTTCATTCGCAGGTGCGCGACGAAGCCGGTCATTCGGTCGGCCAGCCCCTCGGCCCGCGAAGGAAAGCGCGTCACCTGCATCACGCCACCTTGCCGATGATGCGGTCGAGGACCTCGGGCGGCGCGGCATCGCGGTCCGCGGCGGTCTTCAGCAGGCAGACCAGCGTGGCCTGCAGCGCCGCCCGGTCCTCGGTCAGATCGTTGATCCCCAGGCCCGCCAGCGCCGCCGTCCAGTCCAGCATCTCGGCAATCCCCGGCTTTTTCTCCAGGTCCTCACGCCGCAGCGCCTGCACCACGCCGACGATCTGCCGCGCCAGTCGGGCCTCGATCTGCGGCCCGCGCCGGGCGAGGATGGCCATTTCGGTGTCGCGGTCCGGGTAGTCGACGTAGGTGTAGAAGCAGCGCCGCCGCAGCGCGTCCGACAGATCCCGGGTGCCATTGGCGGTGAGGATCACCAGCGGGCGCGATCTGGCAGTGATGGTGCCGATCTCGGGGACGGTGATCTGGAAGTCCGAGAGGATTTCCAGCAGGTAGGCCTCGAACTCCTCGTCGGCGCGGTCGATCTCGTCGATCAGCAGCACCGGAGGGTTGTCCTGCGTGATCGCCTCGAGCAAGGGTCGCTTCAGCAGGAAACGGTCGGAAAACAGGCTCTCCTCGCTGGCCCCGTCAGCCCGGATCGCCAGCAGCTGGCGCTGGTAGTTCCATTCGTAGATCGCGTGGGCCGCATCCAGCCCCTCGTAGCATTGCAACCGGATCAGCCGGGCCCCGCGCACCTCGGCCAGCGCCTTGGCGATCTCGGTCTTGCCGACGCCGGCCGGGCCTTCGAGCAGCAGCGGCCGGCCCAGCGAGATCGCCAGGTGCAGGGCCATGGACAGCGTGTCGTCGGCCACGTAGCCGGCCCCGGCGAGGGCGCGCATCAGCTCGGCTTGCGGTGCGGTGGTCATCCCGGCTCCTCGTTCAGGGACCCGAAACGTGCCGCGTGATGTCCCCTTCACACGGCACGCTCCGGGCCAACCATGCCAGGCTCGGGTGCTCCCCAGACCCTTCGCCCTCGCGGCATGGGCAAGATCGCGCAAGGTCCCCCACCGGACCATCAGAGCGCGTCTCGACTTCCATGGTCGCGGCGCCGGGACCGTCCCGGCGCCGCAAATGCTTGCTCAGACGTGCAGCCCGAGGTCCTCGGCGATCTTCCAGATGCGCCAGTGATCGTGCGGCATGTGGCTCTGCACCAGCCCGAAAGGGCGGAAGGCATCATGTACCGCGTTGGAGAAACAGGGCACCGATCCGACGTTCGGGCTTTCGCCCACGCCCTTGGCTCCGATCGGATGATGCGGGCTGGGGGTGACGGTGAAATCGGTGGTGTAATGCGGCGTCTCCCACGCTGTCGGCACGAAGAAATCCATCAGCGTCGCCGTCTTGTGGTTGCCCATCTCGTCATAGGCGATCTCTTGCCCCATCGCGATGGCGTAGCCCTCGGTCGCGCCGCCGTGCACCTGCCCCTCGATGATCATCGGGTTGATCCGCGTGCCGCAATCGTCGAGCGCGTAGAAGCTGCGCACCTCGTGCTCGCCGGTGTCGACGTCGATTTCCATGACGCAGATGTAGGCGCCGAAGGGATAGGTCATGTTGGGCGGGTCGTAGTAGCTGACCGCCTCAAGCCCAGGCTCGACGCCGGGAATGGCCTGGTTGTAGGAGGCAAAAGCGATCTCCTTCATCGTCTTGAAGCGCTCGGGCGCGCCCTTGACCACGAAGCGGTCGACCTCGAACTCGACGTCGTCGTCATGCACCTCCAAGAGGTAGGCGGCGATCATCTGCGCCTTGGCGCGGATCTTGCGCGCCGCCATGGCGGTGGCCGCCCCGGCCACCGGAGTCGAACGCGAGCCGTAGGTGCCAAGCCCGTAGGGCGCGGTGTCGGTGTCGCCCTCCTCGAGCGTGATGTCATCGGCGGGAATGCCGATTTCCGAGGCGATGATCTGCGCGAAGGTGGTGGCGTGGCCCTGCCCCTGGCTGATCGTGCCGAGCCGGGCGATGGCCGAGCCGGTGGGGTGGATGCGGATCTCGCAGCTGTCGAACATGCCGAGCCCGAGGATGTCGCAGTTCTTCACCGGGCCGGCCCCGACGATCTCGGTGAAATGGGTGAGGCCGATGCCGATCAGCTTGCGGGTCTCGCCGCGTTTGAACGCCTCTAGCCGCTCGGCCTGCTCGCGGCGCAGCGCGTCGTAGCCGACGGCGTTCAGCGCCTTCTCCCAGGCGGTGTGATAGTCGCCGCTGTCATACTCCCAGCCAAGCGCCGACTGGTAGGGGAACTGCTCCTTGCGGATGAAGTTGATCCGCCGCAGCTCGGCCGCGTCCATGTTCAGCTTGATGGCGAGCACCTCGATCATCCGCTCGATGAAATAGGCCGCCTCAGTCACCCGGAACGAGCAGCGGTAGGCCACCCCGCCCGGCGCCTTGTTGGTGTAGACGCCGTCGACCGCGAGGTAGGCGACCGGGATGTCGTAGGACCCGGTGCAGATGTTCATGAAACCCGCCGGGAACTTGGTGGGATCGGCGCAGGCGTCGAAGCCGCCGTGATCGGCGGTGGTGTGGCACCAGAGGCCGGTGATCTTCCCCTCCTTCGTGGCGGCGATCTTGCCCAACATCCAGTAGTCGCGGGCAAAGGCGGTGGACATCAGGTTGTCCATCCGGCTCTCGACCCATTTCACCGGCTTGCCGGTGACGATGGAAGCGACGATGGAGCAGACGTAGCCGGGATAGACCCCGACCTTGTTGCCGAAGCCGCCGCCGATGTCGGGGCTGATGACGCGGATATTGTGCTCGGCGATACCCGAGATCAGCGAAGCGACGGTGCGCACCGCGTGCGGCGCCTGGAAGGTGCCCCAGAGCGTCAGCTTGCCGGTGACCTTGTCCATCGAGGCCACGCAGCCGCAGGTCTCCAGCGGCATCGGGTGGGTGCGGTGGTAGTAGACCATCTCCTCGGCCACCACGTCGGCTTCGGCCAGCACCGCCTCGGTCGCGGCCTTGTCGCCCTGCTCCCAGGTGAAGATGTGGTTGTGATGGCGGCGGGGCCCGTGCGCGCCCTCGGTCTGGCCTGCGAGATCCTCGCGCAGCACCGGGGCGTCGGGGTCCATCGCCTTGAACGGGTCGGTGACGACGGGCAGGTCCTCGTAATCGACCTCGACCGCCGCGACGCCATCGGCGGCGGCGTAGCGGTCGGTGGCGACGACAAAGGCGACCTCCTGCCCCTGGAACAGCACCTTGCCGTCGGCCAGCACCATCTGCTTGTCGCCCGCCAGCGTCGGCATCCAGTGCAGGCCGAGCGGTTCCAGATCCTTGGCAGTCAGCACCGCCAGCACACCCGGCACCGCCAGCGCCGCCTCGGTGTCGATCGACAGGATGCGCGCATGGGCATAGGGCGAGCGGACGAAGTCGCCGGTCAGCATGCCGTCGAGCTTGATGTCGTCGACGTAGTTGCCGCGCCCTTGGGTGAAGCGCACGTCCTCGACCCGCTTGCGCGAGCAGCCGAGGCCCTTGAGGCCGGCGCTACGCTCTTCGGGGGATTGAACCTCGTCCTTCATTCCGCGGCCTCCACTTTTTGCCCTACCGCTTCGCTGCTTGAGGGCGCCTTGTGAGCGTTCAGCTGCTCCGCCGCTGCGAGGATTGCCTTGACGATGTTCTGGTACCCGGTGCAGCGGCAGAGGTTGCCCGAGATGCCGAAGCGCACCTCCTCCTCGGTGGGCATCGGGTTCTCCTGCAAGAGCCGGTGGGCGCGGGTGATCATCCCCGGCGTGCAGAAGCCGCATTGCAGCCCGTGATGTTCGCGGAACATCTCCTGCAGCACGCCGAGCGTGCCGTCGGGGTTGGTCAGCCCTTCGACGGTGGTGATCTCGGCCCCGTCCGCCTGGCAGGCAAAGACGGTGCAGGATTTCACCGACTTGCCATTCATGTCGACGGTGCAGGCGCCGCAATGGCTGGTCTCGCAGCCGATATGCGGGCCGGTGACCTTCAGGTTTTCGCGCAGGAAGTGGATCAGCAGCATCCGCGGCTCCGCAAGCCCTTCGACCTCCTGGCCGTTCAGTTGGAACTTGATGTGCATCTTGCTCATGGCTGCCCCCCTCAGGCCCGGCGCGACAGCGCGCTGTCGATGGCGCGGCGCAGGATCACCGCCGCCACGTGCTTCTTGAAGGCGATGGGCCCGCGCATATCCTCCTGCGGATCGATCGCCGCCAGCATTGCCGCGACGCAGCCCTCGACGTCGCCGCTTGCCAGCGCCGCGCCGGCCTCTTCCGACCAGACCGGTGTGTCCGACAGGTTGGTCATCGCGACCGAGGCGCTGCCTGCCCCAACCAGCAGCGCAGCGGCGGCAGTGGCGTAATCCCCGATCTTGCGCTTCTGCTTGGCATAGGCATAGCCGGTGCCCTCAGCGGGAACGGGGATGATAACCTTCGTGAGGATCTCATCGTCGGCGCGGGCGGTGAAATAGGCGGACTCGTAAAAGTCGCGGGCGGCGACCTGCCGCGTGCCCTCGGCGCCGTAGAGCTCGAAGCGCGCGTCCAGGCATTGCATGAGGCCGGGCATGTCGTTTCCGGGGTCACCGTTGGCCACGTTGCCGCCGACAGTCCCGAGATAGCGAACTTGCGGGTCGGCGATCTGCAGTGCCGCCTCGCTCAGGAGCGGGATCGCCGCCGAAAGCCCGGCGTGTTCGATCAGCTCGTGCTGCGTGGTCATCGCGCCGAGGGTGGCGGTGCCGCCTTCGATTTCGATGCCCTTCAACTCGCCGATTGCCTGGAGATCCACGAGATGACCGAGCTCGGCCATGCGCAGCTTCATCATCGGGACAAGGCTGTGTCCCCCCGCCACCACGCGCGCCTCGTCGCCGTGCGCACGCAGGATGCTCACCGCCGACGGCAGGTCGGCGGGCCGATGGTATTCGAACCCGGCTGGTATCATGAAGACTCCTCCCCTCGGCGTACGTGGCGACGCCGTTGGCGGGAGCTTCGATCAGAACGCGCATGGCGCAAAATGCGATGTCGCGAATGCCGGTGTTTCGTGCACGAAATGCGAAATGGCCGCACGAGATGCGAATTCAGACCCCGAGCGCGGTCTTCACATCGGCCAGCCGAGAGCGGCTCACGGGGGCCTTGGCAAGGGTCTCGACCTCCTTGAAGAAGCAGACCCCGGTGTCCTTGGTGCGCTGGAAATGGCTGACGTGCGACGGGTTGATCAGGTAGGACCGATGCACCCTGAGAAAGCGGTAGGGTTCGAGCCGCGCGCAGGCCTCGGAGATCGACCAGGGGCAGAGATGCTTGTGCTTGCCGGTGTAGATCACCGTGTAGTGCCCCTCGGCCCGGATCGCGGCAATGGTCGCGGACTCGGCGAAATGGGTCTTGCCGTCGCGCTCGAAAGGGACCGGCAGCGAGATTGCCGGTGCGACCGCTTCAGCCACGTCCGGAGCAGGTTCCGGGACGGCGTCGTGCCGGGCGGACGGGGCCGGGACCGTGGGGGGCGCATCGGATGCGATGCCTGTCGCCAGAGGCTCCGGCGGGGTGAAGAAGGAGACGCCGCTGAGCAGTGCGACGCCGCTGATCATGAAGGACGACAGGGTGACCAGCATCGCGAGCAGCGCATTGCTCAGCGCCGGCCCGGCGGTGCCCGCGGCCTCGGTGCGGTAGAACTCGGTGCCCGCCATGGCGACGAAATGCATGGTCACGACCGCCACGGCAAAGCACAGGGTCCCGAGCAGGATGTGCGCCTTGCTCCGCGACCCATAGGCGGCCCAGATCGCGAGGTTGGACAGGCCGAGCGCCGTCAGCAGTGAAATTGCCACGCCCGGCAGGCCGAAGACCGGTCCGCAGAGCTGCATCCCGAGCATTCCGATGTAGTGCATCGCCGCGATGCCGCAGCCCAGCACCGCGCCGGCGAGCACGATCCTTGCCCGCGTCCGCCGACCGAAGTGCAGCAGCAGCAGCGCCAGCCCCACCATCAGGATCGCAACCAGCGCCGAGATCAGCGTGTTCAGCCCGTCGTAGAAGAAGATCACCGGCAATTGCAGGCCCAGCATCGCGACGAAGTGCATGGACCAGATGCCACCGCCCAGCACGACGGCCGCGATGACCACCAGCAACTTGCGCCGGCTGGCCGCGAGTGCCGAGGCCCCGCGCAGCAACGACAGACCGCTGAACCCGGCAAAGAGAGCCACCGCAAAAGCGGCCGCAACCATCCATGGATTGTGACTGAACTCCAGCAACTCCAGGCTCCTCCCCGGGGCTGACGCTACCACAGTCCTGCATTCGTGCAATTCCGACTGTACCCGGACAGTCTCGTAGCCGGTGGGTCCGGTGCCGTCGTTCCCGCCAAAGCACAAGCTGCGGCGCAGCGATGTAACGGGCTGTAACAGAACGCCTGCTTTTCTACGGAAATGCCCGAAGTTCGCGCCATGTAAGACCTTGCGAACACAATCTGCCAGAGCGCAGGATTTCTGTCATCGCTGCCCGCGGGGGCAGCAACTACGGGAGGATTACCAACATGAAATACACCGCTAAGGCGGCCATCTCCGCCATTGCCCTGACGGTTGCAGGTGCAGCCCACGCCGAGCCGCAGGCCGAGGTTCTGCACTGGTGGACCGCCGGTGGCGAGGCCAAGGCCGTTGCCGTGCTGCAGCAGGAATTCTCGGAGAACGGCGGCACCTGGACCGACATGCCGGTGGCCGGCGGCGGCGGCGACGCCGCGATGACCGCGCTGCGCGCCCGCGTACTCTCGGGCAACGCCCCCACCGCAGTTCAGCTCAAGGGTCCGGCGATCCAGGAGTGGTACGAAGAGGGCGTGCTGGCCGACATCTCCTCGGTTGCCGAAGCCGAGGGCTGGGCCGACGTGCTGCCCGCGCAGATCGCCGAGCACATGAAGTGCGAGGGCGACTGGTGCGCCGCGCCGGTGAACGTGCACCGGGTCGACTGGATCTGGGCCAACAAATCCGTGCTCGACGCCAATGGCATCGAGATGCCGACCACCTGGGAAGAGTTCAACGCCGCGGCCGAGAAGTTGCAGGCGGCGGGCGTCATCCCGCTGGCGCACGGCGGCCAGTCCTGGCAGGACGCCACCGTCTTCGAGACAGTGGTGCTTGGCCTCGGCGGCCCCGAGTTCTTCCAGAAGGCGCTGGTGGATCTCGACCAGGAGGCGCTGACCTCGGACACGATGGTGGAAGTCTTCGACCAGATGCGCACCCTGCGCGGTTACGTCGACGACAACTTCTCGGGCCGTGACTGGAACCTCGCCACCGCCATGGTGATGAACGGCGAGGCCGCCTTCCAGATCATGGGCGATTGGGCCAAAGGCGAGTTCCTCGCGGCCGGCAAGGTGCCGGGCGAGGACTTCCTCTGCGCCTCGACCCCGGGTGAGGGCTACCTCTACAACGTCGACAGCTTCGCCATGTTCGAAGTGGACGGCGACGACAAGAAAGCCGGGCAGGACCTGCTTGCCAAGCTGATCGTCGGCCCGGACTTCCAGAAGGTGTTCAACCTCAACAAGGGCTCGATCCCGGTCCGCACCGACGTTTCGCTCGACGAGTTCGATGAATGTGCGGTGAAGTCCTCCGAGGACATGAAGGCCAGCGCCGAGAACGGCTCGCTGCTGCCCTCCTACGCCCACGGCATGGCGCTGCGCGGCGCGCAGTCCGGCGCGATCACCGACGTGGTGACGGCGCACTTCAACTCGGACATGAGTTCCGAGGATGCGGTGAAGATGCTCGCTGACGCTGTCGCGAACTCGATGTAATCGCCGTTCCCGGTCTCTGACCACATAGAAGCGGGCCCGTCTCACGGGGCGGGCCCGTCATAGGAGAACACCATGGCCAAATGGTTCGAAACCCATTTGCCGAAGATCGTGCTGGCGCCCAGCTTCATCGCGGTCCTGATCTTCGTCTACGGCTTCATCGGCTGGACCGCCTGGGTGTCGCTCACCCGCTCCAAGCTGATGCCGCGGTACGAGATCGACGGCTTCATCCAATACGACCGGCTCTTTGCCTCCCCGCGCTGGGACACGGCAATGAACAACCTCTACATCTTCGGGGGGATGTTCATCGTCATCTCGCTGGTGCTGGGGCTGATCCTCGCCATCCTGCTCGACCAGCAGATCCGCGTCGAGGGCGCGATCCGCACGATCTACCTCTATCCCATGGCGCTCTCGATGATCGTCACCGGCACCGCGTGGAAGTGGATCCTCAACCCGGGCCTCGGCGTGCAGGCCATGGTGCAGGGCTGGGGCTTCGAGAATTTCAAGTTCGACTGGCTGGTGAACCCGGACATGGCCATTTACACGGTGGTGATGGCGGCGATCTGGCAGAGCTCGGGCTTCGTCATGGCGCTCTTCCTCGCCGGCTTGCGCTCGGTCGATACCGAGATCATCCGCGCCGCGCAGATCGACGGCATCCCCACCTGGCGCGTCTACACCGCGATCATCATCCCCTCGATGGCCCCGATCTTCCTGTCGGCCTTCATCGTGCTCGCACACCTCGCCATCAAGAGCTTCGACCTCGTGATCGCGCTGACCGGCGGCGGCCCCGGCTATGCCACCGACCTTCCGGCCACATACATGTACGCGATGGCCTTCTCGCGCGGCGACGTCGGCCAGGCGGCAAGCTCGGCAATGATCATGATGCTGGTGATCTTCATCATCGTGGTGCCCTATCTCTACTCCGAACTGAGGGCGAAAAATGACTGATGTCTCCGCAACGCCCGCCGCAGCGGCGGCCTCCCGTTCGCAAGGCGCGGGCATGAAGACCGCGCTGCGCTGGGGGCTCTACCTGATCCTCGGCCTCTTCGCGATCTACTACCTGATGCCGCTCTTCGTGATGCTCACCACCTCGCTGAAAAGCCTCGAGGAAATCCGCACCGGCGATCTCGTCGCCCTGCCGCGCGAGGTCACCTTCGACGCCTGGGCCAAGGCCTGGTCCGGCGCCTGTACCGGCATCCAGTGCGAGGGCGTGCGCCCGTACTTCTGGAACTCGGTGCTGATCGCCGTGCCCGGCGTGCTGATCTCGACGCTCCTCGGGGCGGTGAACGGCTATGTCATCGCGCAATGGCGCTTCAAGGGTGCCAACATCATCTTCGCGCTGATGCTCTTCGGCTGCTTCATCCCGTTCCAGGTGGTGCTGCTGCCGATGGCGCGCCTGCTCGGGCTGATGGGCATCGCCGGGACGATTCCGGGGCTGGTCTTCGTGCACGTGATCTACGGCCTCGGCTTCACCACGCTGTTCTTCCGCAACTACTACGTCACGATCCCGCAGGAGCTGGTGAAGGCGGCCAAGGTCGATGGCGCGGGCTTCCTGCGCATCTTCTGGTCGATCTTCCTGCCGCTCAGCATCCCGATCATCGTGGTCAGCGTGATCTGGCAGTTCACCCAGATCTGGAACGACTTCCTCTTCGGTGTCTCCTTCAGTTCGGCCGGCACCCAGCCGGTGACCGTGGCCCTCAACAACATCGTCAACTCGACGACGGGCGTGAAGGAATACAACGTCGACATGGCCGCCGCGATCATCGCCGCGCTGCCGACCCTCCTCGTCTACGTTGTCGCCGGCAAATACTTCATCCGCGGTCTGACCGCCGGATCCGTCAAAGGATGATCCCCATGGCTCCGATCCTCGATATCCAGCACCTCTACAAGAACTACGGCGCGACCGAGATCCTCAAGGACATCAACGTCTCGATCGAACAGGGCGATTTCCTCGTGCTCGTCGGCCCTTCGGGCTGCGGCAAGTCCACGCTGCTCAACTGCATCGCCGGGCTCGAGCCGATCACCGGCGGCACGCTGAAGATCGGCGGCGAGGACATGACCCATGTCTCGCCCAAGGACCGCGACATCGCCATGGTGTTCCAGTCCTACGCGCTCTACCCGACGATGAGCGTCGCCAAGAACATCACCTTCGGCATGAAGGTGCGCGGCGTCGATCAGGCAACGCAGGAGCGCAAGCTCGCTGAAGTGGCCCGCCAGCTGCAGATCGAGCCGCTGCTCAAGCGCCGTCCGGGCCAGCTCTCGGGCGGCCAGCGGCAGCGTGTGGCCATGGGCCGGGCATTGGTGCGCGATCCCAAGCTCTTCCTCTTCGACGAGCCGCTGTCGAACCTCGACGCCAAGCTGCGGGTGGAGATGCGCACCGAGATCAAGTCGCTGCACCAGCGGCTCGGCGCGTCGATGGTCTACGTCACCCACGACCAGATCGAGGCAATGACGCTGGCCACCAAGATCGTGGTGATGAAGGGCGGCGTGATCCAGCAGATCGGCACCCCTGCCGAGATCTACAACAAGCCCGCCAACCTCTTTGTGGCGGACTTCATGGGCTCGCCGGCGATGAATCTGATCCCGGCCAAGGCACGTGCCAACGGCACCGGCACCAAGCTCGAGATCGCCCGCGAGGGTGGCGCCCCGATCGTACTGACCGACACCCGTGCGACCAACCTGCCCGAGGACGTGATCCTCGGCCTGCGCCCCGAAGACATCTCGGAGCCGGGCTTCCGCTCTGGCGAGACCGTGCAGGAAGCGCGGTGTCAGGTCGAGATCGTCGAACCCGCCGGCGCGGACACCTACGTGATGACCACGCTGGGCGGCAAGCAGATCACCGCGCGGCTGCACTCCGAGACCGAAGCGGCACCGGGGGCAGCACATACCTTCGCCTTCGACCTCGGCAAGGTGTCCTACTTCAAGCCCGATACCGGCGAGCGCATTTTCTGAGTGCGGGCCGGGTCCGCCCGGCAGCCCGAACAGCAAGCGCGGCGGCAAGCAATTGTCGCCGCGCTTCTTTTTGCGGGGAGTTGCTCAGGCAGAACCTCGCGCATGGGAATGGTCCGCCGTGATCACGCTTGCCTGAGCGGCGGCGGCTATCTACCCTCGATTGCGTGGCGCCGGTGGGATTTCGCGCCTCGTACATTTGTCTCATGCCTTTCGATCACGACCACGCCGCAGTTTTCGCGGCATCAGGATATTCGACACGTTGAACGAGTGCCTCGCGGCGGCCCGACGGTTGGGCCCGCCCGCTATCGCTGTCTCCTGAAATACCTGTGCTCCGCTTTGCCCGTGCCCCGATTTTCCCGGAGCGTCGCGAGTTTCCCCGGTTTCCCCTGATTTGCCCGCCGCCAACCGGAGGACGGCATGCCCTTTGCCCTGCCCACGGCCGTCACGGTCTCCGGCGTGCCCGCCGGGGCGGCACTCTTTGGCGGCAACATCCTTGCGCCGCGCACCGCAATGACCGGAGATGGCTCCTACGCCGAGGCGATCGCGGCGCTCAACGTGACCGGGCTGCGGTACCCGGGCGGCTCGCTGACGGAGTATTACTTCGACCTGTCGGACCCCGACGCCGCGATTGCCACCCACGCGATGACCGGGGCCGAGACCTCCTTCATTCCACTGTCGGAGTTCATGGCCTACGCAGGCGAAACCGGCCACGCGGTGACACTCGTGCTTCCGACCCGGGACCAGCTGTCGGACACCCGCGACGAGAACGGCGACCGCCTGCCTCGGGTTGACGAGGAGGAGCTGCGCGACTTCGTCCACGACCTCGTTTCGGGGGTCTACGGAGACGCCGAGATCGCCGCGCTGGAGATCGGCAACGAGTACTGGGGCTCGGGCGAGATGTCCGCGGTCGAGTACGGTCGGCTCGCTGCGGAGATGGCGGAGATCATCGCCGACGAGCTGGCGCTGGTGGCCGAGGTGCAGGGCATCGACACCAGCGAGATCCGGGTGCTCGCGCAGATGGGCCAGAATTACGGCTTCTCGAAGATCTCCGACGGTTACACGGGCTGGAGTTCGGAGGGCATCATCGCCGATCTGGCCGCCAGCTACCCGGATGCCGGGCTGAGCTCCGCGAACATCCGGGGCAATGGAGAGGTGAACTGGTCCGAGGTCACCAACGCGCTGGTCCGCATGGGCTTCGAGACCGGGGCGCAGCAGGAGTCTCTCGACGGGATCATCGCCCATGTCTACGCCCGAGGCAGCGAGAGCAGCCGCTCCTACGACCTCGACACGATCCACAACACGTGGCTGGAGCAGGAGGGGTTTGCCGAGCTCGAGATCCACGTGACCGAGTGGAACATGAAATCCTCCGAGAACCTCGATCAGGCAGCGGACTACGGTCTGCTGCAGGCGCAGGAGATGCTGGAGATTGTCGAGGAATTTCTCGAAGCCGGGGTCGATCAGGCGCATGTCTGGCCGCTGATCCAGAACACCGCCAACGCGCTCTCCACCGGCTTTACCTACGAAGCCAGCACGGTGCCCGGCGAGATGTTCGCGATGATGTCGCAGGCGCTGCCGGGCAAGACCATGCTCGACTTCACGCCCGGCGAGGACAGCGGCACGGAGGCGGAGGGCGGCGAGACCGAGGTGCATGGGTTCGCCGGGCAGGGGGATCTGGTGCTCTACGTGACCTCGCAGAGCGCCGCGGCCAGCGTCACCGACCTCGACCTCTCGGGCCTGCTGACCGGGTTCGGCGGTATGGAAATCACCCGTCTTGGCGTGGCCGAGGGGGAGGCGGCCGGGGATACCGCCTCCACGCCGACCGTCGAGACGCTGGACGCGGGCGAGATCTACGCAGACGGGCTGCTCGAGGTCGATCTCGGGCCGCACGAGGTTCTGCAGGTGGTGGTCCGCGATGTCGCGCCGAGCGAGAGTTTCGCTCCGGTTCTGGCGGCCATCGGCGGGCATGGTGAAATTGACGAGGCGGGTGCGGAAGAGGGAGTCGGGCTGGACTCGCTTCTGCCGGTTATTGAGGCCGCGCCGCCGGTCGATGAAGGTGATGGCGACGAGGGAGGGAGCGGTGAAGGGGGCTGGGCCGAGATCGGCATGGTCCTCGCGCTGCTGCCGCTCGCCGGGCTTATCGGGTTCTGACTGCACTCAGCGCTGCCACGGGGACCTGCTGCGGCCGTCATGCGCGCTGCGTGTCGATCCATGCGCAAACGGCACTGGACCTTGCCGTCCTCGGCGGACAAGACTTCTTGCGCGGTCATGTGGGCCGTGAAGACCGGACTGAAATCATGGCAGAATTCCCGCGCAGCAATCTCTGGCAGGCCAGCGCCGCCGAAAGCTTCGTCGCGCCGCCGCTGGCGCAGGACCTCGACGTCGACCTCGCGATCATCGGCGGCGGTTTCACCGGCTGCGCGGCTGCGCTGGCGGCAGCTCGGCGCGGGGCTAGCGTGGTTCTGCTCGAGGCGCAGGAGATCGGCCACGGCGGTTCGGGACGCAACGTCGGGCTGGTCAACGCCGGGCTCTGGCTGCCGCCGGACGAGATCATCGCGCAGATGGGCGAGGAGGCCGGGCGCCGGCTGATCGCCGTGCTTGGCGAGGCGCCGTCGCAGGTCTTCGGGCTGATCGAGCGCGAGGGCATCGCCTGCGAGGCCACGCGCAATGGCACGTTGCATCTTGCGCATGCGCCCTCGGGGGCAGCGGACCTTGCGTCGCGCCACCGCCAGGGCAACCGCGTCGGTGCGCCGGTGCAGCTGCTGGACGCGACCAAGACCGCGCGGCGCACGGGCTCGGCGGCCTTTCACGGGGCGCTGCTTGATCCGCGCGCGGGCACGGTGCAGCCGCTGGCCTATTGCCGGGGGCTGGCGCGCGCGGCCGCCGGGGCCGGCGCTCGGCTGCACGCGGGCTCGCAGGTCACCGGGCTGTCGCGGTCGGGCGAGGCGTGGGAGATCCGCGCCTGCGGGCAGCGGGTGCGGGCAGGGGCCGTCCTCATGGCGACCAACGCCTATCATGGAGGCTTCTCCGACCCGTTCCGCCCGTCCTACGTGGCAGTGCACTTCAGCCAGTTCGCCACAAGGCCGCTGGCCGAGGCGCAGCGTGCCCGCATTCTGCATGGCGGCGAGGGTTGCTGGGACACGGCGCTGGTCATGTCGTCTTTTCGCACCGATCAGGCCGGGCGGCTGATCCTCGGTGCGATGGGGGATGCCGAGGGGCGCGGTGGGCGGGTGCACGCGGGCTGGGCGCGGCGCAAGCTGGCGCAGGTCTACCCCGAACTGGCCGACGTGCCGTTCGAACACGCCTGGCAGGGCCGCATCGCGATGACCTCGGATCACGTGCCCAAGGCGGTGCGTTTCGGCCCCTCGGCACTGGCGATCTTCGGCTATTCCGGACGCGGCATCGCGCCGGGCACGGTCTTTGGCACGGCGGCGGCGGAGGCGCTCTTGGAGGGGCGCGAGCAGGCGCTGCCGGTCGCGCCGATCGACAGCTATTCCGAGCGCTTTACCGGGGTGCGCAGTGGTTACTACGAATTCGGCGCGACGCTGACCCATGCGCTGAAGCCCGGAGTGCTGGGCTAGGTTCTTTTCGGCGGCTTGAGGCAAGGGGAGGGCCGGGCTTTGTATCGTCCGGCCCTCTTTCTTCAGTCGATATCGAAGACCACGCCCTGCGCCAATGGCAGCTCCGAAGAGTAGTTGATCGTATTGGTCGCGCGCCGCATGTAGGCGCGCCATGCGTCCGAGCCGCTCTCGCGCCCGCCGCCGGTCTCCTTCTCGCCACCGAAGGCCCCGCCGATCTCGGCCCCCGAGGTGCCGATGTTGACGTTTGCGATGCCGCAGTCCGAGCCGCGCGCCGAGAGGAAGGTTTCCATCTCGCGCAGATCGGTGGTGAAGATAGACGAGCTCAGTCCGCCGCCGACCTCATTGTGCAGTTCCAGCACCGCGTCGAAGTCGCTGTATTTCATCACGTAGAGGATCGGCGCGAAGGTCTCGCGCAGCACCGGGCCGGTCTGCTCGGGCATCTCTACCAGCGCGGGCTTGACGTAGTAGGCCGCCTCTCCTTCGACTGCTTCGCGCTGACCGCCGTGCACCGAGCCACCAAGATCCGCGGCTTCCTTCAATGCCGTCTGCATGCCATCGAAGGCGGCCTTGTCGATCAACGGTCCGACCAGCGCGCTGCTCTCCAGCGGATTGCCCACGGTGACGCTGCCGTAGGCGCGGCGCAGTGCAGGGACAAGCTGGTCGTAGATGCTCTCATGCACGAAGAGCCGGCGCATGGTGGTGCAGCGCTGCCCTGCGGTGCCCATGGCACCAAAGGCGATGGCGCGCAGGGCCATGTCCATATCCGCCGAGGGGCAGACGATACCGGCGTTGTTGCCGCCAAGTTCGAGGATGCACTTGCCGAAGCGCGCCGCCACCTTCGGGCCCACGATGCGGCCCATGCGGGTCGAGCCGGTGGCCGAGATCAGCGCCACTTTCGGGCTGTCCACCAGCACCTCGCCAAGCTCGGGCCCGCCGACCAGCAACTGGCTCAGCCCGTTCGGTGCGTCGCCGAAACGGGCAATGGCGCGCTCGAAGACCGCCTGGCAGGCCAGCGCGGTCAGCGGGGTCTTTTCCGAGGGTTTCCAGATCACCGGATCGCCGCAGACCAGTGCCAGCGCCGCGTTCCAGCACCAGGGCGCGCAGGGGAAGTTGAAGGCGGTGATGATGCCCACCACGCCGAGCGGATGCCAGGTTTCCATCATTCGGTGGCCGGGGCGCTCGGTGGCGATGGTGAGGCCATAGAGCTGCCGCGACAGGCCGACGGCGAAGTCGCAGATGTCGATCATCTCCTGCACCTCGCCGAGCCCTTCGGAGGGCGACTTGCCCGCCTCGATCGAGACCATTCGGCCCAGCTCGTCCTTGGATTTGCGCAACTCCTCGGCATAGAGGCGTACAAGCTCACCGCGGCGCGGCGCGGGCACGAGGCGCCAGGCGCGGAAAGCCTTGGCTGCGGTATCGATGGCCTGCGCGGCGTCCGCCGCGCTGTGCGTCGCGAGCGCGGCCACGACCTCGCCGGTGACCGGCGAGACGACCTGCATCCCGCCTTCGACATCGAGCGCTGCGGTGACACCGCAGCTTTCGAGGGTTTCGGCGGTCAGGGCGGACAGGGGTTTGCTCAGCATTGGGGGCCTCCGTGTGTCTTGCGTTTGCATCAGGATACCAAGCGCGCGACCGGCGCGCATAACGCCAAGTCTGGCTGCCCCCATGCAGGTTTGGCATGGTTCCCGGCGCGCCCGCGGCCTATCGTGGCCGGCGCATCAACCCGAGGTTCCACGTGCCCCTGCAACGACGCCTGCTTCCCGACATGAAGGTACTGCAGACCTTCGAACTGGCCGCCCGGCATGGCAATTTCACCCGCGCGGGCGAGGAGCTGGCGCTGACCCAGAGCGCGGTGAGCCGGCACGTCCGCGAGCTAGAAGAGCAAATCGGCAAGCCGCTCTTCGAGCGGCTGCGGGGCAGGGTGGTGCTGACCCGGGCCGGGGCCGATTTGCTGCCCGAGGTGCAGCGCTTGTTGCGCATGGCCGAGAGCACCATGCGCCATGCCACCGCCGGGGCGCAGGACCAAAGCCTGTTGGCGCTGAATGCACCGCCGACCTTTGCCACACGCTGGCTGATGCCGCGTCTGCCCGATTTCCTGGCGCAGCATCCCGAGCTGCGTGTCGATGTCGGCACGACCACGGGGGTCTTTGACCTCGACACGCGGCAATGCGACCTGGCGCTGCATTTCGGCCAGCCGCTCTGGCCGGGCGGTAGCTGCACCTACCTGTGCAGCGAGGTCGTCGTGCCGGTGGCGGGGGGAGATCTGCGTGGGACGCCCATCACCAGCGCCGAGGATCTGCTTCCGCTACCACGGCTGCATGTAACCAGCCGCGCGACCATGTGGGGGGATTGGTTCGCCAGCCAGGGGCTGGAGCCCGCCGACCCGCAAGGCGGGCACTGGTTCGACGAGTTCGCGCTGAGCATCGAGGCGGTAAAGGCCGGGCTCGGGGTGGCGCTCCTGCCGCGCTACCTCATCGAAGCCGAGCTGTCGCGGGGCGAGCTGTGCGTCATGCTGGACGCGCCGCAAAGCACCGAGCTTGCCTGGTACGTTGTCACGCCGGAAGGCCGGGGCGACAAGGCCGCGGCTTTCTCCGATTGGTTGCTGGGGCAGGTCTCGTTTCGACCTCTCGTCGAGTAGAGCGTCGGAGTTAATCGTGCCGGGGCAAGGGGTTCACCTGGCGGGCTCCGCCTTTGTAGAGCCATGCGCAGAGTGCAAGGCGGGTCTTCCCTATCGGCAGTGGTGCTGCAGCGCAGCAAATGGCATCAATGGCTCATCGGCACCACGCAGTGCCGAGGAATTTTCTAGAGGCTCTCTCCTCCTCCCTGAGCCTCGGAAATCGGCGACGGCCCTTCTCCTCCTCCCTAGGGTCGTCGCCACCCATTCCTCTCTTCCATGTGACATTGACCGGCCACGCGATGTTCGCCGACGTCTCGTTCGCAGCGAGCGGTCATGCCAGTGCGATCGCCACTCCCGGACCTTCGCCGACCTCAAGCGGCGAGGCATCGCGGAACATGATCTGGGCACTCGGCACCGTCACCGGAATCGCTGCGACGAGGAGCCGGGCGATCTCCGGCGCGGGCTATGCTTTGCAGGGCTTCGCTCCCATGGGGCCAGGCAGATCGCCGGTGCTGCGCGCGATGCCTGACGGGAAAGCCGCTTAACGCAGCCCCGAAGGCCTTCCGCCTCCCCACGAAATCGCGGCTGTGATGCGCGCCATGAATTGCCGCTATTCGGCACTCGGCATTTCGCTCGGATCGTCTAAAGCGGCGCCTTCATTCGGAATTCCACTCAGATTTCTTTTTGCTTGCCAATTTCACGTATTTTCAATGGAAAGATTTGCAGAGGATCATAAGACTGCCCGATTCTCGCGCACCATCTTCCCTCTCAGGAAGAGCAGATTGCCTCAAGGGGCATTGAAAATATGCATATTTTTGCCGACATGAGGTCCGTATGCCTCCGTCAGGCGGGTGCTTGAAAACCCAATCTCAACCCTTGGGGGCCGGCAGGAATCAACGACATACGCGATCACTCCACCTTCAAATCGCAGATCACTTGCGGGAATCTGAATTTTAGGCTAGCCTATGGGCAGGAATTTTCTCATTGCTTATTTTCTTTGCCTTGCGAGGCCCGACTATTGAAAATTGTCATATGCGCCTGCACATTCCAACGCGCCCAGCCACTGGCGCTCTTGATACAATCGCTTAGAACCCTGCGCATAAGCGCCGACATGAGCGTCAGCCTGCTTATCATCGACAATGAAAGCGCGCCCAAAGCGTATCAGACGGTCCTGAAAGAGACGGAAGGTTTCACCTGGCCCGTGCATTACGTCCACGAACCCGTGCCCGGCGTTCCCTCGGCCCGAAATCGTGCGCTCGAAGAAGTCGGGAAACAGGGCTATCTTGCCTTCGTTGACGATGACGAGACGGTGTCGCCCGATTGGCTCATGGAGCTTGTCGCCGTGGCGAAAGACACCGGAGCGACGTTCGTGCAGGGTCCGGTCCGGCACCTGTCGGAAGATCGGGCGAAGAACTGGTGGCTTCGCACCCAGTTCTTTGCTCAACGCCGGTTCGCTGACCGTGCCCCCCGCAAGGAGAGCTGGACCAACAACTTGCTTCTGGATCTGGATTTCGTCAGTCGACATGGCCTTCGATTCGATGAACGTCTGCGCTTCAACGGTGGCGAAGACACGCTTTTCACCCAGGACATCATCCGCGCGGGAGGAACGGGAGCCTTCGCCGCCAAGGCCTGGGTGTCGGAGATTCAGTCGCCCGAACGGCTGACCTGGAGTTGGGCGGTAGACCGGCAGTTTCGTTGCGGTCAGACCCGTGCTCTGACGCAACTTCTGCGCCGTTCGCTGCCGTGGTCCATAGGCTATTGCCTTGTCCGCAGCTTCGCCATGACGGTGGTCGCTTTCGCTTGGCTGGCAAGTTCGGTGGTGCTCGGACGTCGCGGCATCGCGAATTTCGTCGCGCTCCTCGCTCGGGCATCGGGCGTCATGACCGCCATGCTCGTGACCCTATTTGCACGGTCGCAGCGCGTGGCCGAGGCAGCGCCATTGGGAATGAAAGCCGATGTATGACCTGCACGGGGCGGTCCGGCGCGGCGGCGGGCACTTGTCAAAGACCCGAAATACCCTAGGCTCGCGCGCTCGCTTGCTTGCGGGCAGTGGGGGTCACTAGCATGGCGGGCCAGGTTGGTGAAGACACGCGAAACCCGGTTGCAATGGGCAGAGGCGCCGCGCAGAACGCGCGACGGTCGCGATGTCTGATCTGAAGTCGGTGTCAGTCATTGTCGCGGCACATGATGCCGAGGCGTTTCTCGCGTCCGCGCTTGAGTCCGCCTTGGTGCAGGGTGGCGTTAATGTCGCTGTGCTCGTGGTCGACGATGCGTCCAGTGACGGAACTGCAGCGATGGTCGAGCGCCACGCGCAGTCCGAGCCGCGGCTTTCCCTGTTGCGGTGCCCTCGCAACATGGGTCCCGCGGGCGCGCGCAACCTGGCGTTGGACGCGGCAGCCGGGGATTGGGTCTCGGTGCTGGATTCCGACGACAGTTATGCGCCCGGGCGTCTCGCAAACATGTGCGCCGTGGGGGAACGGGAGGCGGCCGACATCGTGCTCGACGACTTTCTGTCGGTCGACGCCATGGGCCGCGATCTGGGGTGGGCGTGCCTGTCGGAGCGGCGTGGGCCTGGCCCTATAACTCTGGAAGACTGGCTGCGCCTCAACGATATGCGCCCTGGGGTTCTCAGTTTTGGCTATGCCAAACCGATGATCTCGCGAAGGTTCCTCACACGGACCGGACTCCGCTACAACGAACTCCTGAGAAACGGTGAGGATTTTCACCTCGTTCTCGAGGCGCTGGCGGCCGGTGCGCGCGTCTTCTTCTCGGGCGATAAGGGCTACCGGTACACGCGCCGCGACGGCTCGGTCTCGCGACGCGCGAAGCACGACGAGATGCGCGCTCTGCTGGATGCCGATCTTGCGCTGATCGCGCGGCTGGCCCCGGAGCAGGTCGCGGCGACCAAACCGCTTTTCAAGGCGCGGCATGAAAACCTCGCGCGGCTGGTAACCACGGAAGAAGTGCTCGGGGCGCTCAAGTCGGGTCGACCCGGCGCGGCGATGGCCGGACTGGCAGGGCATCCGGCGGCCTTCGGTCGGGTGCTGCGGCACCTGAGAGAAGCGGTTCAAAAGCGCCTTGTGTCGGGCCAATGACCCCGCGACCCGCGACGCTGATCGTGGCCCGGCGGCTGGACCAGATGCATTCGGGCAGCTCGGTCTATCTTCGTGGCTACCTCGAGCTCTGCCGCAAGGCCGGGCTGCGGACCCGACTGATCCTGGCCCCTCGGCGCACCTTCGGCAACCGACCCTGGATGCGGATACACCCTGGCTTCGAGGCATTGGTGGAGGACGTCGACTGGCCGCAGACGGTGCGGCTCGGTCGCTATTGGCTCTCGCTCTCTCCTGCTGTCTGGTTCCGGTTCGGCAAGAGGTGCGCGATTGAGGTCTGGCGGTGGGCCTGCCGGGCGACTGATCGGCCCTACCCAAGTCGTCTGGGTTTCGAGCTCTCGCCGAGAGAAGCAGGCGAGGTCGTTGGTCGCGCGCGCGAACACGAGGCCAGCGTGGTCACGGTGGAATACAGCAGCCTTGCGCCGCTCCTGGGAAAGATCGAGGCGAAGCGGCGTGCCGTCCTGCTGCATGACCTCTTCTCCCTCCGAGCTGCGGATTTTCTCGAAAGGGGCGTACCTCCGGATCATGCGGCGCCCACGCTGGAAGAAGAGGCGCGGCGATGCCAGTCTGCGGACCTACTCGTTCACGCGAGTTGCATTGAGCGCGACGCCCTCGCCCCGCTTTTACCTCATGCGTCTCACATTTGGATGGCCCCGGAGTTCCGACCCCGACGGGTTGCCTTGGACGGAGCGGATCAGCCGCACGGGATTTTCATTGGCTCCCTGCACGCCGGGAATGTGGCGGCGCTTGCCTTTCTGCGCAGGGAAGTCTGGCCACGGGTGAGGGCTGCTATCCCGGAGGCCGAGCTCTGGCTTGTCGGTGCGATCTCGACACGCGTGACACCTTCCGAAGCCAAAGATGAGGGTTTGCGGCTGTTCGGCCGAGTCGACGACCTGGAGGGATTCGGAGGGCCGCAGGCGGTCGGCCTTGCACCACTGAAGGCCGGCAGTGGAATTCCCATCAAGGTTGTAGACTATTTATCCTTGCGACTTCCAGTTGTGGTCAGCGACGAGGGAATCGCGGCATTCGGTCAAGCCCTTGATGGGATTGTGCTCGAAGAGCCGACCGATGCGGCGTACGTGCGCACCGTTTGTCGTTTGTTGAGCGACGATTCTTTGCGCAAATCTATGTCAAGAGAAACATCGCGCGTGGCGGAACGTCTTTCCAACGAAGGCTTGGTTTCTGAATTACTACGCTAACACCATATGTTAACAGTCACACAAAAAAACATATGGAAAATCTGTGACCGATCAAATATGCGCTAAGGCATTGATAAAAAGTTTGTGCTATTCTGGATAGACATTTTGCTGCCGCAATTTACGCGACTTCTTAAGCAAAGTCTTGCCGAAATCTTCAAAAACATCGTCGGATTTCCGCCTATTCTTGCTTTCCGCTACGAAAGCTAGGCCACTGTCGCGGTAGAGAAACAAAAAACTTTCGTGCAGACCCGAGAAAACGATAGGAGCCGAGACAAGCGGTCGAGGCAGCGTGAGGTCAAAGAGCAGTGTGAAGTTACAGAGCAGAGTGCCGAGTTGTTCTTAATTGGTGTTCGTTTGTGCCTCTCCCCGACGCCGGGGACGGGTAGATGAAGATTGGTGGCACTTAGACCCGAATGGGTCGCCCAACAGCCCAGTTTGAGAGTTTGTCAGTGCAGATGGTCTGAAGCCGCTGCATGGGCGTGTCCGCGTTGGGCACGCCACAGGGAAGCTTGGCTGCGGAACGCTTGCGTGTGCTCAGAGAAAGCATGCGGGGGTGTGTCTGAATGGGTGGCCGTTCTCGAGTCATCAGGAAATCATAAGCGGTCAAATTGGTGAACGGTGGAATACGCGCCGAGCGGTGAAGCGCTTGGCTTGTGAAGCAATTAGTTACGCTCAAAGAACGAGACGACGGACATGGATCAGCACGAAGATGCAACCTTGGTTTTCACAAACCCAAGCGAATCAACGCACATAGCTATAAAATCCGGGAATTGGAGCGATCCGTCAATCTGGAAAGACGGTAAAGTTCCGGGTGACGATGCAAAGGTCTATATCCCAGAAGGACTTGAAATCGAATACGATAGCCAGTCGACGGCGCGCCTTGAATGGGTTCGCGTTGACGGCGCACTCGACTTCGCGACGGACCAGGACACGAACATGCTCGTGGAAACGCTGGTGACCGGGATGAATTCGCGATTCACGGTTGGCACGTCCGACACGCCCGTCGAGGCCGGAGTGACCGCAAATATCGTTATCGCGGATGGGCCGATTGATACCTCGATCGACCCCAACTACCTCAGCCACGGCCTCATTGCCCAAGGGTCGGTAGAGATGCAGGGCGCGCAGAAGTCCCCCTACGGCACGCTCGACGGCAGTGTCGGCGCGGGCACCACGACCCTCACCCTCGATTCCGGCACCGACGGTTGGCAGGTCGGTGACACGATCGTTGTCATGGGGACCGAACTCGGGAAGTACCAGGACGAGAGCCGCGAGATCGTCGCGATCAAGCAGACCGACGCCGGCGTGGTCATCACGCTCGACAGCGCGCTCCAGTACAACCACAGCACGCCCGAAGGTTACGACGACCTCGACATTTATGTCGGCAACGAATCCCGCAACATCGTCGTGTCGTCGGAGAACCCCGAAGGGGTCCGCGGCCATGTCATGATGATGCACACGCCCGACGTCTCCATCCAGTTCGCCGAGTTCTCGGAACTGGGTCGGACGGACAAGTCGCTGCCGCTGGACGTGGGCGAGAACGTGTCCGCGCGCTATCCGCTGCACCTGCACGAGACCGGCACCGAAGCGGGAAGTGAAATGGCACTGCTCTACGGCAACTCGGTGCATGGTTCGCCGGGCTGGGGCATCGTCCAGCACTCCAGCAACGCCGCTGTCGACTACAACTTCGTGCACGATATCGTCGGCGCGGGCATCGTGTCCGAAGATGGCGACGAGACAGGTCAGTGGATCGGGAACTTCGTGACCGGCATCCCGGGAGACGGCGACTCCTTCTCGATTAATCGGGACGAGCATGATGCCGACTTCGGGCACAGCGGCGTCGCTTACGAGAACCAGGCGCGCCAGATCGTTCAGCAGGACAATATCGCCGCGAACGCGAACACCGGTTGGATGTTCCGCGCCGCAACGACCAGCGTCGACAATCCCGACCGCGATGCCCTGCAATTCGATCCGATGCCGCTGCGCCCGGTGATCGACAATGAGGAACCGGCCATCACCGGCTTCCACGACAACATTGCCGTGGCAGTTGATACCGTCATTCACACGGGACACCGGCAGACCGCGTCGACGACCACCGACCTGCGCAGCGACTTCGTCGGGCTGACGGCTTGGGAAATCAAAACCGTCTTGCTGGCCTACAACTACACGGGCGAATACGTTCTCAAGGACGGGCTCTTCATCTCCAATGATGAACGTCCGGCGCGGGCGATCGTCATGATGGACAAGCATGCCGGCACCTCGCTCATCGACAACCATTTCGACGGGTTCAATACCGCTGTCTATGACAAGGGGCTGAACTTCGAGGCGGTCTACATCGGGAACACCTTCGAGGATGTCGGTCAGATCCTCGATGCCGAATACTACGGAGTCGACCGTTTCGTCGCTGCCGATTCCTCGACCCTGACCCCGGTTGAGCGTCCGGTTCTTGTCCTGGACGCGGACGCGGATCTGACCATGGGTGCCCGTGACCGCGCCCTGCTGGTCTCGGGAACCGTGACCGACACGGCGGGGACCTATCGACTCGGCGCAAATGAATGGGTCAATCAGTCCGGCTCGCCGCGCGATGGCATCGACACGACGGACAACGATTTCGGCACCACCACGCCGGAGGACCTGATTGCGATCCACGGCGCAATGCGCGACGGCGATGGCGGTTGGATCATGCCCATCGCGATCTGGATCACCGACCGGGTGACCGGTGAGCACTTTGCCTACCGGATCGATATCGAACTCACCGGCTACACCGATGCCTATCTCGAAGCGTTCGAAATCACCGATTTCGAGGTCCCGTCGGGTGAAATCAAGATCTTTGACGACTACTCGGGCTTCGGTGACAACACTGGCGGGTCGGAACTGCCGGACTCCGGCGGGGAAACCGAGGTTCCGGACACGGGTGGCGAAACCGAACTGCCCGACAGCGGCGGCGAGACGGAAGTTCCCGACACCGGCGGCGAAACCGAAGTCCCGGATACCGGGGGTGAGACCGAACTTCCGGACTCCGGCGGGGAAACCGAACTGCCGGACTCCGGCGGGGAAACCGAACTGCCGGACAGCGGTGGTGAAACCGAGGTTCCCGACACCGGCGGTGAAGCGGGCCCGGTCATCGAGTTTGGCAGCGCGACCTTCGCGCAGGAGAGCCGCGATGCGTGGTTCGCCAGCAATTTTGCCGCCGCCATGGAGGATCCCGTCATCATCCTGGGGCCGCTGACCTCCAACAGCGCCGATCAAGCGTTCGGTCGGCTCAGCGACGTGACCTCGGACGGCTTCAATATGCAGATCGAGGAATGGGACTACCTTGATGGGCAGCATGCTGTGGAATCCGTCAACTGGATGGCGCTGCCGAGCGGTACCTATACGCTGGGGGACGGCCGACAGGTCACCGCCGCCGCGGTGCAGACCAACCAATTCGGCAAGGCATCGATAGATCTGTCCGGCTTTGATGGCGATATCGCTGTGTTCACATCGCTCGGAAGCCATGAGAACGATGAGGCCATGGTTGTGCGGAGCCGCATCTCCTCCACCGATCAGGTGAGCATCGAGCTTAACCGTCAGGAACGTCAGGGTGGCGATTTCAAAGCGGAAACAGTTTACGTGGTTGCCATGGAAGTGGGCGACTCCGAGGACGGCCTCTCGGTCGGCAACCTCGGGTCGGTCAATCACAAGGGCGAGGCGCTCGATCTTTCGGACACCTACGATGAGCTGGCTCTGGTTGCCTCGATGTCGACGATCAAGGGCGGTGACGCGGCCGCACTGCGGATGAGTGACTTCGACAACACCGGCGCGACCTTCTTCGTCGAGGAAGAGCAGAACTTCGACAGCGAAGTCCGCCATGCCAATGAGACCGTAAGCTGGGTCGCGGCAGAGATGGGCATTTACGACCTGTTCTGACGCGCTTGCGCTTAAGGCAATCAATAAACAATGGCACCGGCCCGCCTGTTCCTGGTGGGCCGGTGTTTGACGTTCGTGTTGAGCGCGACATTGCGATGCTTGGTCATGTAGCACGAACCGATCCAGATCAGCGCATGGGCAAGGACGAACGGGCGCATCAGCTCGCTTTCCACGTAGGCGCGGATGATTTCGACGATCGCCGATGTCAGAAAGAAGATGTAGGGCATGCTGCCATAGCGCAGGGCGAGGGTGAGCAGCCGGACAAACGCCCAGGCCAGGGTCACCAGGATGCACCCGAGGCCGATGATCCCGTAGTGCACGGTGATTTCATAAAATGAGTTGTGGAACGAGAAGACCTGATTGGGGCTCTTGTGGAACTCCGCGAAAATCTGCCGCACGAGATCGTTCTCCTCGTAACGCCAGAAGCCTCCGCCGCCGTGTCCGATGAACGGGCGTTGCCGAATGACATCCTCGGCGTAGGCCCAGAGTTCGGTGCGTCCAGTCAGCGTGCGGCTCTTTCCGAGCCTTTCGAGAAGCATGCCGAAGAGCGAGTCTGATTGGTTCACCAGCGATGGGACCACGAGGGCGATCAATCCGATGACAAGGAATCCGAGCGCGATCCGGTCGGCGGCGCCGGCGAAGAATGCCAGTCCGACGATTGTGGCGACGATGACCAGCGACAGCACGAGCGCGGTCGCCGATTGGCTCGCCAGGATCAGGTAAAAGGCCAGCCCGGCAAGCGCGAAGGCCGAAAACCGCAGCCATGGTTTGAACCACTTGTCGAAGGCCACGCAAAGCGCCGCCCCCCAGAGCAGCTGCATCTTTGCGCCGAGCATGTTCTTGTGGGCGAAGATGCCGGTCATTGCGCCGCCGTGATCGGCGGAGATGAACAGGCTGAGCACCCCGCAGATGCCCGTCGTGATCAGCGCGGTGAGCAGGATCCTTCGCGGGCTCATCCAGGTTGCGAAGAGAAGGCAGATCAACATCGACAAGAGGCTCTGGATCGCGGAGCGGAAAGCGATTTCCGGGACGACACCGAGCGGCGAGCTCAGGACTGCCCACATCGGCAGCAGCAACAGCGGCCAGCACGAGGCAAGGATCGGGAGCGTGGCCGCCCGGTCCCGGTAGAGGGCGTAACTGAAATAGAGCGCGAGCGGATAGAGGATGAACTCGTCGTAAGCGAAGGTCGTGAAGGTGACGAGAAACCAGAGCGCGGCCAACACGTGCTCGAAGGGACGCGCGGGCGCCGACATTGTCGGGTCTATCGTGGGGGACTCCGCGCGCCTGGTCATGAGGCGGTCGCCGTGATCGGGTGCGTGTTGCGGTGGCGCGACGCGAGATGGTCCGCGAGCCGCATTGATGTCGCGACAATCGCATGCGTCGGTTGCTGTGCACCGCTGCTGCGAAAGACCGCCGAGCCGGACAGGTAGAGGTCGCGCAGCCCGTGCACTCGGCAGTCGCGATCAACGACGCTGTCTCGGAGGCTCGTACCCATTCGCATCGTTCCGGTCTGATGATAGCCATCCAGAGCGAGCAGGCGGACATGGGCGGCCCGTGCCTCGGGCGGGTGATCGTATTTTATCATCGCCAGCCCCGAAGGCATGAGCGACTTTGCCAAAAGCGTGTGCCCATGCAGCACCCTCTCGACATCGGTCTCCGAGAAATCGAAGCGGATCGAAATGTCAGGCAACACGTCGCGGCGGACGTCGCCCGCCAGCTCGATGCGGTTGTCCGCCCGCGCCTCCTGTTCAGCATGGTAGCTCAGCCGATAGGTGTTCGACGCTGTGGGGATGAGATGGTCAAGCTTTGCCCGCCGGCGATTGAAACGCGCTCGGAACACATCGGGAAGCGCCGGCAGGCTGGGAACGGAGTCCGCAACGAGATTACGGACATGAAGCAGCGCTGACGAGCTGTCGGGCAATGCTTCGGCAAGGCCCGGGCCCGGCGACATTTGCACCGCCTCCTCGCGCCCGAGGGCACGCTTGACCAGGTGCATCGCCGATAGCACGGCCGAGCCATGGGACGCGTCGTTGGCGGGCCAGTTCCGCAACCAGAACATCATGTTGGCACCTTCGGAGATGGCGCCTCCCGAGCTGCGGAAGATGCGCCGCGCCGAGCCACGGCCGGGCAGGGGGCGCCAGCCGAAATTCACCGTCGAGACGTGCTTCGGAAAGGCGATGCTGGCGATGCTGCCGGTCAGGTGGCCGGTGTAGTAGTGCCCGAGCGCCTCCAGATGCCCCAGAGCCTCGGGGCTCCGGAAGCGCTCGGCGAGGAGCAGCCGGGTTGTTTCGATGCCGCCCTCGGCGAGAACCGTGGTCGGAACCTTCAAGTCAGCGGCCTCCTCTGAGTCCCCCAGGCGCAGGCGCACCCCGGCACATCGGGTATGACCGCTGGCATCCCTCTCGAAGAGCAGGCCGACCGCCGTGGCGCGAAGCAATATGTCGGGGCCGTCTTGCGCGGCAATGCGGTCGCGCTGCCAAAGGCAGAGGGAGCCCATGTCCGCGAGAACTTCCACCGCATCGAGATCGAATGGCTCTGCCGCGTCCATGTCGAGGAAAGGCTGGCCGGGCGATTGCGCTCCGAGGAAAACCGCCGAGAGTTCTTCGTAGGGAGCCAGGTCCTCGCTCTTGATCGGCCAGCCGTTCAGCTCGAAGTCCTGCCGGGCGAAGGGCAGTGTGCGGCCGCCCCACAGCGCGCTGGTGCCGCCGAGCGCGCGACACTTGATCTGGCCGGCATCGGCGTGGGTCCCTTCGCATTCGAGGCGCTCGGACGGCCACGGCGCCGTGCTCGGTTCCAGGTCGCCCGCCTCGACGATGAGAACCTTCAGACCTGCATCAGCGAGCGGCAGCGCGACGCCCAATCCCGCGGGACCGGACCCCACGATGCAGGCATCGTAAGACTTTTTCTGTGCTGTCGGACCTTCTATTATCGGCATCTTGTCCCATCCATGAATACTGTCGAAACAAAAACTCGAAACCGGTTGGGTTAATTATCCTCGTTAATGATTGTAACGTTATCCCATCCAATTATTATTATGGCATTGTCTTCGATCAATGAAAGCCAAGAGTTACTGGCAAAGGCATTGACGCATATGCCTTCTTTCTCGAGGAGAATGGGAGTAAAAGTGTCCTGAAAGCGCGGTTGTACGAAGAGTTGTGGAATGCCATGGCTTCTCTCACTGCCTGTCAAGGTCCAGTCACTGCGATGACAGTCGGTCTTGTCGAACTGGGGCAGCAGGTCCGGCGGGTGTTTCCAGAAGGTTTCCACGTCGAAACTCGCGTGGTTCCGCATTCCGATCTTGATCGGGTTTGCATGCGCCATTTCAAACCAGTTTAAACCCATCAGGTCTCGCAACTCTCCATTATATGTCAAGGCGATACCACCTGCTGCCGATACTCCGAGACTGGGTGTCGGATCGAAGCGATTCATGAAAGATCCGAATCTTTCGCCGCGCGCCGATAGCGCGAATTCGCGGAGCATTCCAAACCGGGCCTGATGGTAGAAGAGATTGCTCAAGCCAAGCCAGACGAGGCAGGCGACGAGAAAGAAGGGCAAGAGGACGCTTTTTCCCGGCCAGCCATTCGCTCTGTAGACATGCAGGGCACCAATGATAACTGGCAGGGTGATGATCGGCATCACTGGCTGATAGAAGCGCCACAAGGCGAAGTGATCTCCGCCGAGCCCGATATATACGAAGAACATGCCCAGGACAGTTGCTGCGGCGAGGAGCCCGCTGCGGCGCGCAGGAGTTGTGTCGCGCCGCAACAGGCCGATGATGTTTGCCCCGGCGTAGACAAGCCAGGACAGTAGAAGGAACTCGGCGAAGGGCATTCCGAAGATGAAGCTCGCAAAGTACTTTGTGCCGTCGACGAAGTTCTGAATCCGATCGGAAGAAACCTTCGCATAGTAGGTGTTGGGAAAAGGCACGCCGAAATAGGCCAGGCGCCCGACTGTCAGCAGGCCAAACGATCCGATGGTCGCAGCCAGAGCCATACCTGTGGTCTTCCAGGCGATCGGACGCAGGACCCCCGCAAGCAGGATGAGGCCGGCCGAGACGGCGACGCCTTCGGGGCGGGTGAGGGGCAGCGCGACGGCCGCCACGAGAAGCGGCCAGTTCCATGGGCTGGAGGGTACCGGTTCTTCGACCAATGCCGACAGGCTGTTGAGGAGGAGCATGATCAACGCGCTCCAAAGCGCGATCTCCATCATCGACCAGATCGACCAGACGAAGAAGGCAGGGAGGCCCAGGAATGCAACGGCGGTGGCGGCCACGCCCAAAGTGCCATCCGGGCCAGCTATGCGCCGCACGATGCGCAGGGCGAGGAAGATGGAGAAGATGGTCAGCAGCGCCGATATCACGAGGATCGGGATCTCGGGATTGTCGTCGAACAGATAGGGCACGGCGAGCAACATGACCCAGAGCAGAGAGGTCGCTCCCTCCACCCGTTCGCCGCCGATATTGTAAACGAAGCCGTGGCCGTGGGCGATGTTGTCCGCGTAGGAACGGGTGATCGCCGCGTCGTCGATTCCATTTGTTCCCGGGGCACCGGCAAGCCACCATGAAAGGGCGGCCATCACCAGTGCGATCACAATAGATATCAGAATATCAATGAGTTCCGTGCGGAATGCATAGCTGAGTCTCGCCGCACCGGGTGCCGCTCGCGCTTGAAATGACATTGCTTCAATCCGGTCAAAAAAATGGCAAATCGCGCATGCTTGCCGAACACTTTCAAAAACATCCGGCCCTTCGCTCGCAGCGCGCCAAGCAAGTCTTGAACATAATGCTAACAGGGGTCTACGATCTAGGCATAGGAATCAAGATTATTTTTCAGAGCGAAACCGCTTCGCCTATTTTCGTCGCAGTATGGGATTTTCCATTTGCTTCCTCGCATGAAGGCGACGCCCTTGGTGGGGGCACGTTCAATGATGCATCGTGCAGGACTTGCGGGAGCAGGGTCGATATGTTGCGCGCGCTTGCCTTCGAGCGGCTGCAAGACTGAAGCCCGATGGGCGCGCGGCGGGCATCATCTGCGTCGCTGGAATGTGGATCGGCAGGCGCTAGGCGCCTTGGCCACGGTGACTCTGTCAACGCAGGTTAAGCAAGGCAACCAGCCATGAGCGGCATTCGGGACGACATTGACGGCCTGCCGCGCCTTGTCGGTGTCGCGCCCGGGTTCTGGGCAGAAGACTGCCGCAGTGAAGACCGCGCTGCGACGGTGACGTCAGAAATCCGCGTCGGGGCCTACGGGCTCTTTGGCAACACGGAACAGGCAACGACAACCGCGGGGGAGGTCCCCTGATGTTCGACGTTCTCTGTGCGATTGATCCAAGGTTCACCGGCGGGACCCCGGCGGCCATGGCCAGCGATATCACTGCCTTTCTGGGTGCCGGGCTCAAGGTCGGGGTCGTGCCGGTTCGCAGTTCCTATCTGGACGACATGCCATCCGGCACGAGCAGGAAGATGCAGCAGCTTCTCTCCGACGACCGGGTCGAATTGCTCGACCCCTTGGCGGACGGGGTGATCTCGGCGCGCACGCTGTTTCTTCATCATCCGATGACTTTCTTCTACGGGATCGAGGCACCCTTGAACGTACGGGCGGAGCGGGCCTTCATGGTCGCCCACCACCCGCCATTCCGCGGTGACGGATCGCTCCAGTACGATCCGGTTGCGACCACGCGCCGGGTTCACTCGAAAACCGGCGTCCGGCCGGTCTGGCTTCCTGTCTCCGGGGTTTGCCGCCAGCAGCTTCAGTCGTTTCATCCGTTCGTCCGCATCTCCGATCACGACTGGCCGAACGTATTCGATCTGGATGACTGGGTTCCAACACGTCCGGCATTCTCGGGAGAGCGGGTCGTCATCGGGCGTCATTCGCGTGCGGATGTGCTGAAATGGCCGGGCAGCGCTGCGGACATCGCCGCGAGCCTTCCTGCCATGCCTGCGAGCGACATCCGGGTGATGGGCTGCCCGCGGGACGCGCTCGAGAAGCTCGGCGCCGACATGCAGAACTGGACGGTCTACGACTTCGACGAGGTGCCGGTGCCGACCTTCCTCGACGGGCTGGACGTCTTTGCTTATCACTATCACCCGGCATACACCGAGTGCTTCGGCCGGACCGTGGCCGAGGCCATGCTCATGGGAGCGGTCTGTGTGCTCGACCCGCGGCTGGAGCCGACCTTCGGAGCGCTGGCGCTCTACTGCGAACCCAAAGATACCACCGCTGTCATAGAACGGCTGCGGGCTGACCCGATTGCGGCGCGCGCGCTGGCCGCCCGAGCGCGTGCCGAAATCATCGCGCGCCACGGAATGGCCAGCGTGATGCCGCGACTGAACCAGCTCTTCGCGCCTTTGGCTTCGGCGTCCGCAGCATCACCGCCACGCCGCCAGGTGCCGCCACACCAGGTGTTGAAAAAGCTGGTCGGGATGGTGCGCCGGCGCGAGTACTTTGTTTCCCAACTCTCGCCAAAAGAGAAACGCCATGGATAGCAGAGGAGCGGTTGCGTGCAGACCCGGTGAAGCCAAGCCGCTTCTGATGCGAGGTCCGGCACACCCGCGCTTGCGGCAAGAACGTCCGGAGGTCAGCAATTGAAGAAGGCGCTTCGTTCCCAAGTCATTCGCTCCGCTCTCGCGATGCGCCGGTTTGCCCCCGAAGACGCATTGCTCCTGTCCTGCGATCCGCGCAGCGGATCGACTTGGCTGAGCGAGTTGCTGTGCGCGGCAGGGCCCACCGCGGTGATCTGGGAGCCGTTCCATCTGGACAATGCACCAAAGGTCCGTCGCTTCGGCTTCGCGTGGAGGCAGTACATTCCCCCGGAAGCGGATTGGCCCGAGGCAGAGGCCCTCATTCGCGAAATACTCGCGGGTCGACATATCAATTCCTGGACCGGATGGGCGAGTCCCGTCCAAGATTTTCTAAGGGCGGAACAGCTGATCGTGAAATGTTGCCGGGCAAATGCATTTTTGCCGTGGCTGGTGCGGAGAATTTCCTTCACACAGCGACCGATCCACTTTCTGCGACACCCTTTTGCGATCGCGGCCTCGCAAATCCGGATGGGAAATTTCGACACCGGGGGGATGAACGCTGACCTGGAGCGTGGCCGGTTCTCGGAAGATCTGAGAGACTCCGCGGACTACATTCGGGGCCTTGAGACCGACGAGGAACGCATTGTTGCCATGTGGTGCCGGACACAAATGGCGGCATTGAGCGATCCCGTGACGCAGGCGAAAACGGTTCGTATGCACTATGAGACTTTGACGCTGGAGCCGGAGTCGGAAATCTCTCGGCTTTTCGCGGCTTGGGGTCGGCCGGTTCCAGAGACGTTGCTGCCGAGGATCAAGAAAGCGAGTCGCATGACGGTCGATGCCAGCAAGCTTGGCGATCCGGTGGCGCAGGTTGGCAAGTGGCGCCAGGCGTTCTCGGACCGTCAGGTCGAGCGGATGACGCGGGTGCTCAGGGACTTTGGAACCGATATTTACAACGAAAATCTGCTCCCAAATGAGCAGATCTTGAGCAGGGCGACGCATGGGTTGCATGGAATGGCCATGATGGTGGAAAGTGAGCGGTCCGTGTGATAGCTTTGGCCATTGGTTCCTTCATCTCAGCGTTTTGAGTAATTTTTCTTTTTTTGAATCATATTCTTCACGACAATCAAAACATTTTGAGGGACTTTCTATGGCGGGGCGTCCAAATACATTCGTAATAGACGATATCAATGATCCAGATGCAGTGAGTGGGTGGAGTCAAGGTTCTCGCGGCAAAAGGTATTTTGATATCATCGCAGCCAGCATAATGCTGGTGATATTTCTTCCCCTGATGATAACAATATCCGTTTTGATAATGCTTTGCGACGGCGGCCCCGTTTTCTACAAGCATGTCCGGGTTGGGAAAGGTGGGAAGGAGTTCTTGTGCTACAAGTTTCGCACCATGGTCGTGGACGCGGACGAAAAGCTTCAACAGCTTCTTGTGGATCCGAAGTTTCAGAAAGAATGGTTCGCGGTAAGAAAGCTGCGCGATGATCCGCGTATCATCCCGCGGATCGGCAACATGCTCCGCCGTTCGAGTCTCGACGAGCTGCCGCAGATACTCAACGTTCTGAAAGGCGATATGGCGATCGTGGGTCCCCGGCCGATCGTTGAAGATGAATTGCAGTACTATGGTGCGGAGCGCTATCTCTATCTCAAGGTGCGGCCGGGCCTCACAGGTCCATGGCAGGCGACGGACCGCTCGGACAGTTCCTACGACGAGAGGGTGCGCCTAGACGCGGACTATATTCTGCACGGAACGCTGTTCGATGATGTGCGGCTCGTGCTCGTGACGGCGCGCAAGTTCGTGATGCTCTCCTGCAGGGGCGCCTACTGAGCGCCACGTCGGAGCTGCGTGTTCAGTGCCTTTTGTCGCGCGAAGCGCTGCCGCGTGGCATGGCTCGGTTTTCGGGGGTTTTGCGCAGAAACGCGTCCGCGACGATCAGAGGGCCGCTCAGGATCCATGCGCCAAGCAGCCAGACCCAGAGTTTTCCACCGAGAACGACATTCAGGGCGACGCCCACAAGCGAGATGGCAATGATCAAAATGAGACTGCGTCGGATCCACATTTCGCTCGGGCACTTTCTTTTTCCGCGAGATAAAGCACAACATTCCAATTTACGCAACCATCACTCTACGCTCTTCGGTTGTGCCGGACGGGGTCTAGGCGGCTCTATGCGGGTGTGTTTCGGGTATGAGGCTGGCGAATGACGCGTGGGCGCACACTCCTTTCATCCTTGAGATTTCGGCGCTCAAGCGCAGCACCATCAAATCCGAACGGGTTCTTTGGCAGCTTGCGCTCGCTGATGAGCGCCCGGGCCATTCTGGCCATGTTGCAACTGGTTAGCCTGCCTATCCTCGCCCGGCAGCTGGAGCTGCACGACTTCGCGATCATGGCGATGGGCATGTTGATCCCGCTTTTCGCCAACACCCTGAGTGATGCAGGCCTCGGAAGGTCGCTCGTCCGGAGAGTGGATTTCAACCCCGTCGAGTGGAGTTCGGTCTTCTGGTTTCTCGTCGCGGTCGGGCTCACTCTCGCGCTGGCCGTCATCGTCGCCGCGCCCATTTACGCGAGTTTCATGCACGAGCCGGAGCTGGTAGCCGTTGTCTGCGTCCTCGCCGCAGTGCCGCTTTTGCAAGCTCTCAGCGCGGCGCACCAGAGCGCGCTCGAGCGGGACTTCCGTTTCGACCTGGTTTCGAGGATCACCGTGCTTGCCGGCATCACCGGATGTCTTCTGGCGATTGCACTCGCCTGGGCCGGGGCCGGATACTGGGCGCTCGTCGCGCAGCAGGTGGTGACCGCGGGATTGCGCAGCTTGGGCTTCAGCGCGCTGTCCCAGTTTCGCCCGAAATGTGCCTTCGACTGGGAGTTGCTCAAGCCACATCTGCATTTCGGGAAGAACACGCTGCTTTTCTCGACCGTCATGACGATGCACACCCAGGCGCCGGTCCTGGCGTTCGGTCAGATTTTTAGTACCGCACAGGTTGCGCTCTGGTCGATGTCCGAGCGCGCTGCGCGGCTCGCGCGCACCGGGCTGACGGTGCCGATTGCTCAGGTTGTGCTGGTCTCCATGTCGCGGCAGTGGCGTGATGGGGCCGGGGCGGACGACGTCGCACGCATTTACCTCTCGGCCACACGGCTCATCGCCACGCTCCTTTTCCCAAGCTTCATCGTCATAGCGATCGCTGGAGAAGCGACGTTTGTGTGGTTGCTTTCGGAGACCTGGCGACCGCTTGCCCTTGTCTTCGGTCTCGCGGTTCCGACGCTTCTGATCGAGGCAATCATGTCCGTCGGAGAGCGTCTCTTCATGGTTGCTGATCGCAACGATCTGCGCCCCCGCGTGGCGACCGAGCGTTTCTTGCTCGGGATTCTCGCACTGCTCGTCGCGATGCCTTTCGGGTTCGAGGCGGCGGTCTTCGCCCGCAGCCTTTTCGCGGTGGCCTACCTGCCGCGCTACTGGTCGTTTGTCGGGCGTTGCGTTCCGCTGGACAGGCGGGCTGCCGCGACACAGCTTGCCGTGCCGCTGCTGACCGGACTTGTGTTCGGCATCGCCCAAAGGCTCTGGCTCGATTGGGCCGAGCCGGGCTTGATGATTGCGGCCCTTGCGACGCTAGTCGTGGCGGGCGCGGCGATCGGCGCCAGCGGTCTCCTGTCTTGGCGCGGCCTTGGCCATGACTTCACGCGTCTCTCGCGTTCTGTACACATAGCCAGTTGAAATTATGGGACGAACCGTGGGTTCCTCGGTGCCGGTTCTTTCGGCAGCGGGAAACAGAATCTGACGCAAGAAGCCGGCGCCCCAGGCGTTGTGCATGATCGCGAGCGCCGGGCCTGCCCAGGCCCCGGAAAGATCCCGCAATGACCGCACCGCCACGAGCGAGACTGCGCCAAGCAGGATGGCATAGCTGGCCGGCCATACCAGAAGAATAGGCCAGATGACCGAGAGCAAGGCACAGAAAGTCATGCCTAGGAAATTCGCCGCCGGCACAAGTTGCCGCAGCCGCGGGCAGGACCGATGCTTGAGAACCGTGCGCGCCCGACCGCGCCCGTAATTCCAGTATTGCCGCATGAGGGCCATGGGATCTGAGCGCATCTTGTAGGCGAGCCTGATCTTCGCATCGAGCCAAATGCGCCCGCCGGCCCTCGCGAGGCGGCAATCGTACTCGGCATCCTCGTTGTGGCTGAACGCCTCGTCATAGCCTCCGAGGCGCCGGAACCAATCGAGCTTGAAGCCGGCGTGATGACCGTGGTCCACCCAGGTCGAAAGAATTCCACCGCGATGCGCGGCGCCACCCGATCCGAGCGGCGTGTCGACAACCCAGGCGCAGGCGCGCTGAAAACCCGACGAGCCGGTCGCGTCCATGACCGTGGTGACAGACGCTGCATCGGGGTGTTCGGCGAAGGCTTCCACCACGCTCCGCACGTAGCCCGGGGGGTAGATCGCATGCGCATCGCAGCGGACGAGAATTTCGTGACGAGGTCTGGCGCCGAGCTTGACCGCATGGTTCACCCCGGCGGACTGGAAGCGAGACGGGTTGTGGATGAGCGTCAACTTCGGGTCCTGCTCGGAGAGCCGGCGCACGATTTCCTGAGTGCCGTCGTTGCTGCCACCGTCGGCAACGACGATGTCGACCTCTTTCATGAAAGGGTCGGAACTCCTCAGCGACGTAAGGCAGTGCGCGATCGAATTGGCCTCGTTCAGCGTCGGGATGGCCACGATCACATTGTGCGGGCTGCAGCTTAGTGCCGCGTGTTGGTTCTCATGCTCGCTTGAAAAATGCATATGCATGCTCAAACCTTTTGAAAAAAGGAATTTGAAACAAGCTCAACTTGAATAAAACGATAGTACGAAAATCTTTTTACAAGATATGTATAGGCAAACTTTGGGTAATCTTAGAAATATCGCAGAGCGGGCGTATTGAATCAAGATCATTTTGTGGCGCTCTTGAATTTGCGCGTTGCCGTTTATTTTTGACAGGTGGGCTTGTTGGGCTTTCTCTCCTAGGTTGATTTTACCGCCAATCTTGATGCTTCTTGCAACTAGCGGGATAGCGATCTTCTTCTTGTTTGGGCAGGTGCCCGCTCCGTAAGCAGGGAGCCAAATGTAATTCGAGCGCCGATCTCCGGATAAATTTTCACGCTAAGCATGAAACGTATCGCATAAGTGGTCTGAGAGGGTGGAATCCAATCCATATTTAAACGGGCCGAACGTTTTCGGACTGGTAATGGTCTTTCTTTTCGAAAATCTTCAAGGTCTCTGCGGCGCAACGCGTCGCTGCGCGAAGGAGATTCGGAGATAGAACTTCGATTGGGGGGGGCAGGGTGCTCATGTATTTCTCGACTGATGTACAACGAGGCTATCGGAAAGAGGAATCAGGGTTTCGCAGTGAAACTGTATTTGCTGGGTATATCTATTACTCTTAGGTCTTCTTTAAGATTCGGAAGGCGACGGTTGTGGCGCTTGATATGGCGAGCCAATTCAGGTTTTCCATGGGCCGATACATCCTTCCGCTCCCGAGTGGCCCTGGTTTGGTTTTCGAAGGCTGATGGAAAACTGCCAAACGGCACCTGCCGATGCGGCCTTCATCCGCAAGTTCCTGCGGATGGGCTGTAATCAGGGCTTCCCGGTGGATCGAACGTCGATTCTGCACTAGCCTGCGGCAGAGATCGTACAGAACCGCGTGCGGCGAAGGAGCGTGATCGTCCCGAGGGTCGCGGGTTCATGAGAGCGTGATGAAGGCTCTTCTCGATCCGACGTTGCGATTGTGCATGCGTGGTCCAAGCGAGTTGCCTGGGTGGTTTGGGTAGGCATGGCGTGCTGCCTCCAGTGAATTTTGTCCCAATTTTCTTTGAGCAAAGAATTTATTCTGACACGGAGTTTATGAAATGAAATGCAGGGTAATACGCATAGCGTTTGCCACACACGTTGCGCGTAGCATTTGCGCCGCGGGGCTCTTGGGGCAACTTCTTCTTGCCATCCCCGGCACCGCCTCCGGACAGACGAAGCCCGATAGGGAAGAGCAAGGCCCGTTTCTCACCGTCTTTCCCTTGATCGGCATGCCTCCGGAATGGTGGAAGGCAGAGTATGACCACTCCGGCGGGTGGCAGGAAACGGGCTGGCGGAAGAGCGCGATCGCCGTCGAAGAGGCCGGAATCCGCCTGTCTCTGCAGCCGACTGAGGTCGAGAGCCGCGTTTCCCTGGAGGAGATGAGGGCGAACGGGTCAGAGCTCATAAAGGCGGGAAAGACGTCGAAGAAGTTCGTCAGCGGCCAAGTGCAGCGCAACGGCTGGTTTGGCTACGGTCGCTACGAAGTCGTCATGCAGGCGGCTGCGGGTGAAGGGCTGATTTCCTCCTTCTACCTGTACACCGGGCCATATTTCGGCGACACCCATGAGGAAATCGACATCGAGGTCCTCGGCAAGGACAGCACGAAGGTGCAGTTCAACCGCTTCCGCGACGGTGAACAGCTCGAGGATCACCCTTGGGTCGACCTCGGGTTCGACAGTGCAGAGAAACCGAGGCTCTACGCCTTCGAATGGTCCGAAGATGCATTGGCCTGGTTCGTGGACGACGAGCTGTTGTTCCGCATGTCAGGGGCGAACGACATGCCCAGGCCTCCCATGAAAATCTACATGGATTTGTGGGCCGGCGGCCCTAAGCACGCCGATTGGTCGGGCATCGCGCCGGAGGACACACGCGCCGAGATGTTGGTGCAATGCGTGTCCTACTCGCCACTCGAAGGTGGAACGCCAACCTGCAGCGACTTGTTGACATCGGAATGAGCGTGGGCCCCATCCGGATGGCGGCCCTGCCCGCGGGCCGCTATTCAGCCGCCGGGCGGGTGTAGACCTCGAGCGGGCCAAAGGACTCGGTGAGTTCGTAGTCCGTTTCCAGCAGCGACTGCAGGTCCGGCATCTCTTCAAGTATGAAGGCACGGGTATCACGCCGATCCCCGCTCATCTGCGGCAGGCGATCCGAGGATTGCACCACGATGGCCCAAGGCGGGGTCTCCAGGGCCTCCATCAACTCCTCGCGCGCGCGCGCGCCGCCCCAGGCGGTCTTCAGCGGAACGCTGAAGATGAACCGGGTGAAATGGTCGAGGCCCGAATACAGGTAGATGACCGGCTCGAACCCCAGGACCAGCAGCTTTGCATCCGTATCGGGGGCATTCCTTTCGAGCCATTCCCCGGCCATGCGGTTGGCCGCCGTGTCCGAGGTGTGAACCCGGTACATGCGGGTCTCGATTTCAAACCGTTTCTCGGGCGTGACCGCGGCGGCGATCCTGAGCAGGTTGTCTTTCCAAAGCCGCCGGCCCTGATCGTCAACGATCATCACAAGACCAATGGCAAGGGCGAAGACGGCCGGGCCCCAGGCGCGGGCCGAAAGCCGGTCGAGAAGCAGCCACAACCCCCATCCGGCAGGCAGTGAGGCCACAAGGGCCGCGGCGGCAAAGTGATAGTTATAGAACTTCCCCTGCAGCCCGACGCCCAGCAGGAGCACCAGAACCTGCAGCACCAGCATGCCAGAAGCCATTGCCAGATTGCGATCTTTCCGGCCGAACCAGGCCGGAAGGATCAATCCGGGCAAGAGAAATGCATAGTGCGCGAAGAAGCCGACCAAGGTCCGTCTGGTCAGTTCCGGCAGGCCTCGTGCCTCATGGGCCAGCGCCGTGTATCTCGGCGCGAATTCGAACATCGTCTGCAGGAAGTCCGGTAGCGCGCCGCTTGACCAGAGTTGCAGAAGGCTGGCCGCTGCGACAAGCCCCGCCCCGGTGAGGAAGGCCAGGAACGGCGCTAGCAAGGCGCCGGGCCCGGCGCGGCGAACCTCGATGACCGAGATGTAGACGGCACATGGGATGACTCCCACTCCGAGCGTGGGCTTCAGCAGCACCGCCGCGGCGAAACAAGCGGAGCAACCGGCCCATGCCAGGTGGCGGATCGGTGCTTGGGCAGGCCTGAGCAGCGCCAGCAGCGTCCCGCCGCAGACAAAGAGCGCGGCGAAGGTTTCGGTTTGCGCGGTGTTCCAGTAGCCGCCGATCAGAAGGTGAAAGGCTGCGATCAGGCAGGCGGGGATCGCGGCTCGCAGTGGCAGAACAAGGCGCGTGAACAGGCCGAAGACGACACAGAGCCCGGCCATCCATACGATCTCGAACAGGCGTATGCCCGCCTCGCTCACGCCGAAGAGCGCGTGGCCGAGGCGGTAGAGATAGAAGATGCCGGGGGGCTTCACGTCCCATACGTCGCGGTAAAGCGCGCCGCCGTCGGCCATGGTCCGGGCCCCCACGGCGAAGACGGCCTGGTCACGCCCGAAGGGCATGACCAGAAGATTGGCAAGCAGATAGACCGTGCCCGCTGCCATCAGGCCCAGGACAACCCGTTGCGAAAGCGCGGTATGCATGCTCCCGCGTGTTGGCGCTGTCTCGGACGAAAGCGTCATTTAGGCATAGAACTCGTCTACGAAGAGGCCGCCGGTCGGCATCGCGGGCAGGGGCGTCGCATCATTGCCATCGTCCAGATCTCCATCGAAGCGATAGTTGGCCACGAGGTTGGCCATGCCTTCGGTGATTGACTGATCGTAGTAGGCCGCGATCTCGGTGTCCGAACGCGCGACGTCCCAGAAGCGGAGGTCGTCGATAATGCCTTCGAGCCCTGCGTCTCCGCCCTTCAGGCCCCAGCCGACCTTGTCGATGTTGAAGGCGGCAAACCAGCTTTCCGTTCCCACCGCGTCCAGCACGCCATTGATGTAGACCGAGGCGATGCCGTTCTCCCGGACAAAGGCGATATGGGCGGGTGTGTTGGCCACCATAGAGGTTTCGGCCACGACCATGTCCCCGTAGTTGCTGTCGTAGATGCGCGCCTTCCCGGCATAGAAGTTGATGTCCATGCCGTTGCGCCAGTGCGAACCGGCTCCGGCGATGCCATCGACGTTGTTGATGGCGCCACCGGTGAAGGAGACCCAGGCCTCGATGGTGAAATCCGCGCCACCTTCGCCCAGCGAGAAGTCCTCGACATCGACGCCGGCGGAGCCGTTGAGCGACAGCGCCTGTCCGGGAACCGCCGTCGGGTCGGTGACCACGATGGTTGCGGTAGCCACATTGGACCATGCGCCTTCGTTGTCCTGAACGCGGTAGGTGAAGCTGTCCGTGCCGACGAAGTCGGAGTCGGTCGGCACGTATTCGGCATGACCGTAGTGACCCGCCGCCAGGCCGCGCTCCAGCAGTTCGGCATCGGTATCAATGATCTCGATGGTCCCGAAAGTCGGGCCGCTCAGGACTTCGACCACCTGCATGTTCAGGCTGCCGTCGGGATCGCTGTCATTGTCCAGAATATGCAGGTGGTTCGCCAGAGGATCGAAACCCTGATCGAGCGTGAACAGGTCATCGACCGCGACGGGCGGCGTGTTGCCGATCTCGATGGAGACACTGTCGAAGGTTGTTGATGCACCAAGTTCATCGGTGACGGTCAGCGTCACCTCGTAGGTGCCGTCGTCAGCGTAGGTGTGGCTCGGCGCGATCTCGGACGAGACGTTGCCATCGCCGAAGTCCCAAGCGTAGACGAGGGCATGGCCTTCCGCGTCGGTGACATCGGACTCGAAGGTCACCGTATAGGGTGCGGCGGGCGCGTCGTCCTCACCTGGGTCAAGCACGATACCGGTGCCGGACGGGGCGGTATTGACCGGACCGGCGTTCCCGGACAGCGGATCGACATAGACGGCCCCCGTCGGAAGCGTGGGGGTCGGGGTGGCCGCATTGCCGTCGTCCAGCGTGCCGTCGAAGCGGAAGTTCGCGAGAAGATTGGTCTCGGAGGTGGTGATCGACTGATCGTAGTAGGTCGCGATCTCGCTGGCGCTGCGGGCATCGGTCCAGAACCGGAGGTCGTCGATGATGCCTTCGAGCCCTGCGTTTCCGCCCTTCAGGGCCCAGCCGATCTTGTCGATGTCGAAACTGTCGGTCCAGTTGATTGTCCCGACCGTGTCGAGCACGCCATTGATGTAGACCGAGGCGATGCCGTCCTCGCGGACGAAGGCGACATGCGTCGGCGTATTGACGGCAATTGCGGCGCTGGCCACGACCAGATCGCCGTGCCGGCTGTCGTAGAGGCGCGCCTGCCCGGCATAGAAGTTGATATCCATGCCGTTGCGCCAGTCGGACCCTTTACCGGCGAAGCCGTCCACGTTGTTGATGCTGGGGTCTGTGAAGCTCACCCATGCCTCGATGGTGAAATCCGCGCCGCCTCCGCCGACGGAGAAATCTTCGACATCCACCCCGGCGGTGCCGTCCAGCGAGAGGGCCTGCTGGTTAAGTTCCGCACCCTGCACGTAGACGGGGGCAATGGTGGTGTCGGTCTCGGGAACGACATAGGTCCGGCTGGTGGAGGTCAGCGATGGGTCATCCGCCCAATGCGAGAACTCCCAGACGACTCCGCCGTCGACGTAGCTGTCCGGCACTTCGATCTGGTGCACGTAGCCGATGAGGTTGTCGAAATCGATGTCGCCCGTGTAGCTCAGGCCGTCCAGCAGGAAGGCAAAGCCGGAGACATCGGGCATGTCGTAGGTGGTGATCGACTCCTCGGGGTAGATGTAGACCGACGTTGTCGTCTGCAATCCGTCACTGTCGATCGCCGTCAGGAAAATCTGGTACCTGACATTGGTGTAGTAGTCGTGGCCGGTTGAGGCGATCTCGAAAGAGATGCCCCCCTCGACGTTCTCGATCGCGGAAAACTCGGGGTGCCGATGCTCGTTGTGGACGAGTGCCATCGACCAGAACACATCCGCCCCCGAAAGAACGCCGTCCTCGGCGTCGAAGGCCGAACCGGTCAGCGTAATGACGTCTCCCGCTCGGAAGGTCATCCCGTCCAGCGGCGAGTCGATGGTCACCACAGGGGCGTTGCCGATGGTGATGGTGCGCGTCGAGTAGACAGTCTGCGCGCCCTGGGAATCCGTGGCGATCAGTTCCACCCGGTAGCTTCCGGGCTCCGTGTAGGTGTAACTTGGGCTCCGCTCGGTCGAGGTTGCGGTGTCGCCGATGCCGTCCCCGTCGATGTCCACGCCGTCGCCGAAGGACCAAAGATAGGTCAGGTCGTCCCCGTCGGGATCATAGGCATCGGTGTCGAAGGTGACGGTGTAGGGAGCGGAAGCGCTCATGTCTTCGCCGTCATCCAGAACGATGCCGACCCCTGCCGGCGCGTGATTGGTGCCCCCGTAGTAGAGGCGGTTCACCGAGCCTTGGTAGGTGAACATGTTCCCGGTCTGGAAGGTCGAGATGTAGTAGAGCGAACCGTCGGGACCCTCCTTGAACGAAAGGACCTGTCCGGTCGCGTTCTTGAAGTGATTGTCCGAGACGACCACCGGGCTTCCGCTTGAGTAGTCGATTTCGAGATAGCGGATCCACTTCCGGACCCAGTCTCCGTAGAAATACACGCCCTCGTATTCGGTGGGGAACTGGTCGCCGCGATAGACGACACCGCCCGAGATGGCCGCGCCTACGTTGCCGTAAAGATCGAGGTCGTCCTGACCGGGACCGCCCGAGTGGGAGTAACCCCAGATCGGGTTGCCGGGATCGGTCTCGTCAGGCAGGTAACCTTCGTAGGCGGGCCAGCCCATGTTGGCGCCGGCAACCGCGATATGCACGTCTTCGCTTGACGTCGCGAGGCCGCCGCCGACCTCGCCGATGAAGAGCGTGCCGCTGACCTGATCGTACTCGGCGCGCCAGGGATTGCGGACGCCATAGCTGTAGATCGTGGTCAGCACGCCGTCGGGATCAAGTGCAAGGTTCTCGGCACTGTAGGAGATCGCGCTGAGCGTGTTGATTTCTGGGGTGTAGGCCGCTGCCGCGACTGGATCGAAATAGGGGTTGTCGGCGGGGACGAGACCGTTCGTCAGGTTGACCCGGTGGACCTTGCCATCGTCGTGGGTGAGATCCTGCGAATTCTCGGCGACGAACTCCTCGCCGATGGTGATGTAGAGCTTGTAGGGGCTCGGGTCGTTGCCGTCGATCGGCTCGTAGGCAATGGCCAGGCCGCCGCCCTGGTGGTCGGCATAGCTGTAGGTGTCGTATTCGCGCCAAAGCACCTCTTCGGTGTCCGCGAGCCCCCGACTGCTTGTACCGCCGGTGTTTTCCTGATGCTGGAAGCGCGACACCGTTGTCCGCTCCTCCTGCTCGTTGGTGTACATCAGGTAGAAGTAGCCGTTGTTTTCGAAGTCCGGATCGAGCTCGATATTGAGCAGTCCAGCCTCACGGTCTTCGAGGGTAATATCGCTGATATCGAGGTAGACCTCCGACGCGCTGTTTGCGACCGTCGGGTCATCGTAGATCATGATGACGCCGCTTTTCAGGGTCACCAGCATGCGACCGTCCGGCAGGAAATCCATGTCGGTCGGCAGGAAGAGCCCGGAGGCCACCGTGGTGTCGATGAAGCCCGACTCGTCTCCGATCTCGATCAGATTCGCATCGGGGTCTTCGACGATCGCGGTTCCAGTGGGCAGGTGCAGGTCGTGACCTGTCTCGCCCTGACCTGTCAGATCGACGATGTGATCCGTATCGGTGTCGAAGTTGTAGTAGCGCTGAAGCCCTGTCGGAATACCCGAACTCAGGTCGAGCGAGCCGGCGGCGTTGCTGGCGATCTCCTCCTCGCTGCGCGCCACGTCCCAGAGCCTGACCTCATCGAGCCCACCGTCCAGCGTGTCGCTTCCGTAGCTTCCGAGCGTGTCGAAGGTGATTGCGCCTGCCAGTCCTACGCCAGAGGTCGTGTCGAGTATGCCATCCACATAGATCTTGAGACGTGACGAGTCGGGTCCCCGGACGATCGCGATGTGGTGCCAAACGCCGGACTCGATCGATGTGTTGGTCGTCGCGAGCGCGCCGCGCCAAGTGTCCGTCCAAAGCATCAACTGGCCGTCGATGATCTGGATCGAATAGTCGAATCCAGAATCCGATGTTCCGGACAATAGCGGAATGGTCTGCTCTGAAGACGTCTCCGGAGCGATGTAAACCTTCATTTCGACAGTGAAATCGTCGGTCGCGGTCACATCGCTGAAATCGAGACCGACCCCGGATGTTTCAAATATGTATGACATGAATAGATCTCGCCGGTGCAATAAGGAGTAACTATGTGATGTGAGAGCAAAAAAATGAGCTCTCGCCAAAATGAACTCTGACTACGCGGGCACAAAAAACTATAAAATATGGTAAACTATACCGCCCGTGCTGCGACGCATGTCAAGCGGAATTGGGCACCTCGGCGCTGCCTGAAGCCCCTGATGCCCATCTGACGGACGGCATGGCTCCAGCTTAAGCCTTTTGCGTCGCAATGTCAGCTAGTCGAGGACGAAGTGGGGCTAAATTGATCGCGAATTCAACCGAGAATGGAGCGATTTTCTATCCCATTCTCGCTAAGAGAGTTAGGGGGCTCGGGCGACGCACATACACGTTCCGCGCGACTGAAAGGGTGCAATACCACCAAGGGTTTCGTATCGCCCGGACGACCTCCGCGGACTTTCTTGAACGGCAGGTCGTCGCGACGATCCTGAAACTCACGGTTTCAAGCGGGTGCGTGCTCCGGAAATGACTATCGAACCGGCACTTGCAGCGTCGCGCGCCGCCGTACTTTCATTTTTTCTGGTCGTCACAGCAAACGGGGTTGCCAATAGGGGTGTTTCGTCCGAGTATTTTAAGGCTTTCTTTGAGTTACCTTTTCTTTTCTGATTTATTCTTGGCGGGATTTATTTATGGATGACGCGCAAGATTTTCGCGCTGCGACAGACGATTTGACCTTGGCTGTCGATCTTGACGGAACCCTCGTGAAGACCGACCTGCTCTTCGAAACCTTCTGGTCGGCGCTCTCCGCTCGCTGGCAGAATATCGTACCTGCGGTGCAGGCTTTCTCGCAGGGTAGGGCGCCGTTCAAGCGGCGGCTCGAGGAACTCGGACCGGTCGATGTGGCTTCCCTGCCGTACAACGAGGAAGTTATCGCCTTTGTGCAGCGCTGGCGCGACGCTGGAGGTCGAACAGCGCTCGTCTCCGCCTCCGACCAGCGCGTGGTGGACCGGGTCGCAGAGCATCTGGGAATTTTCGACGATGTCCTGGGATCCGACGGCAAGGACAACAACAAGGGCGAGCGCAAGGCCGCGCGCCTCCTTGAGATGTATGGGCCCGGAAAATTCGCCTACATCGGCGATGCCGAGGCCGACCTGCCGGTCTGGAGTGTGTCTGCGCTCTCGATAGGCGTGGATCTTCCACCAAGCCTGAAAGCACGGCTGGAAGGGAAGGCGACACAGACTGAATATATCAGCACGCGCGATCACAGCCGTTTCTATTCGATGATGAAGGCACTTCGCCCGCACCAGTGGCTGAAGAACACGCTCGTGTTCCTTCCCATCCTTGCCGCGCACAAGCTTGATCCGGGGTCGCTGGGCAGTGCGCTGGCCGCCTTCGTGGTCTACAGCCTCATCGCCTCATCGGTTTATCTACTCAATGACCTGCTGGACCTGAGCGCGGACCGCTCGCACCCCCGCAAGCGCAAACGTCCCTTTGCCGCGGGGACGGTCCCGCTGGCCTGGGGAACGGTCGTGACGCCGCTTTTGCTCTTGCTGGGTTTTGGACTGTCACTGCTCCTCGGGGCAAAGTTCTTCGCGGTGATGCTGTTCTATTTCGTCATGACGACCGCCTATTCGCTGGTGCTGAAGCGCAAGCTCGTTGTCGATATCTGCACCTTGGCGGGACTCTACACCTTGCGGATCATTGCTGGAGGGGTGGCCACCGATACACCGCTCTCGGTCTGGTTGCTGGCCTTCTCGATCTTCTTCTTCTTCTCTTTGGCGTCGATGAAGCGGCAGGCGGAACTCGTGTCGGGTGCCGCGCGGGGCAAGGTGCAGGCGCATGGGAGGGGCTACCGGACCACCGACATGCCGATCGTCGCAAACATGGCGGTCAGCTCGGGCTATCTCTCGGTGCTCGTGATGGCGCTCTATCTCAACACCGACGCGGTGCGTGAGCTCTACATGGAAACCGCACCGTTGTGGGGGATTTGTCTCGTTCTCTTGTTTTGGTTGAGCCGCATGGTGATGATCACGCACCGCGGCTGGATGCATGACGATCCGGTTGTCTTCGCCGCGAAGGATCGCGTGTCCATCGTCTGTGTCATGCTAATATTCGCGCTCGCAGTTGCCGGGGTGGTACTTTGATGAACGTCTCTCTTGTCGTGCGATACGTGGTGTTCGCCGTGCTTGCGACCCTGGCCAATCTGGGAGTGCAGCGGCTTGTCCTCAGCTTTCATGCCGGGGCGGTCGGCTTCGCGGCTGCGGTGGTTCTGGGAACCGCCGCAGGCCTTGCGTTGAAATACGTGCTCGACAAACGCTGGATCTTCGATGACCGGTCGCGGGGGCTGGCGGCTCATGGGCGCAAATTCTCGCTCTACACGGCCATGGGGCTGATAACGACAGCGATCTTCTGGGCCACGGAGACGACCTTCTGGCTCGTCTGGCACACGCAGGGCGCGCGGGAACTGGGCGCGGCGCTGGGGCTCGCGGCAGGATACGCGATCAAGTTCCAGCTCGACCGCCGCTTCGTATTCACCGATGCACCTTCCGCGCGGACCGCGTGATGCAGCTCGAAACAATATCGGGCTGGGGAGGTTTCCCCCGCCGCCTTTCGCGCGTGGCAACACCGCGCGACGAGGGCGGCCTGCGCGCCCTGACAAGCGCAGGAGGCGGGATGATCGCCCGCGGCAGTGGTCGTGCCTACGGCGACAGCGCCATCGGAAGCGCGGTGACGCTCGACATGCGGCGGATGAACCGAATGATCTCCTTCGACCCGGAGACCGGCGTGCTTGTGGCTGAAGCCGGAGTGACGCTGGCAGAGATCATCGAGACCTTTCTGCCGCGCGGCTGGTTTCCCTACGTTACCCCCGGAACGAAATACGTGACGATCGGTGGCGCCATCGCGGCGGATGTCCACGGCAAGAACCATCACAAGGAAGGCTCTTTCGGCGCCTTCGTGGATTGGGTCGAACTTCTGGGCGAGGGGAACGAGATCGTCAGGGCCAGCCGCGGCGAGAATTCGACCGTGTTCTCCTGGACACTTGGCGGCATGGGCCTGACCGGAGTGATCCTGCGCGCCGCGCTGCGGCTCAGGCCGGTCAGAACCGGCTGGATCCGCCAGAAGATGAGCGTCGCCCGCAATCTGGACGCCGCGCTCGAGTCGCTGAGCGGCCATCAGGATGCCACCTACTCGGTCGCATGGATAGATTGCCTTGCACGGCATGACGAGCTTGGACGATCGCTTGTCATGCTTGGCGAACACGCGGAACACGCGGAACTTCCGAGCGGCGAAAGCGGGCGACCACTGACCCCGCCGGAACGCCGCAAGAAACGCGTCCCCTTCCATATGCCGACCGCCACGCTCAATCGCCACACGGTCAAGCTCTTCAACGCGCTCTACTGGCGAAACGGCAATCGCCGGGCCGGAACGCAGCTGGTGGATTGGGACAGCTATTTCTACCCGCTGGATGCGATCCTCGGGTGGAACCGGATCTATGGCAAGCGCGGCTTCGTGCAGTTCCAATGCGCGCTGCCGCTTGAGACCTCCCGCGACGGTCTGACGGCGCTCCTGCAGGCCACCTCTTCAGCGGGACTGGGCTCTTTTCTGGCCGTGCTGAAGAAATTCGGCGACGGCAACGGCGGCCTGTCGTTTCCCATGCCCGGCTACACGCTGGCACTCGATTTTCCCGCGAACCGACGCAGCCTTGCCCTGCTCGAGCGTCTCGATGCGATCACCATCGAGCACGGCGGGCGTTTCTACCTGGCCAAGGATGCAAGGCTCGCGGCCCATTCCCTGCACCAAGCCGACCCGCGGACGCTCGAATTCCGCGCGGTGCGGCGGGCGGCAGGGCTCGACCAGATCTATTCTTCGGCGCAATCTGAGAGGCTCTTGTTGTGAGTAAAGACGAACGGAGGGATGTGCTTATCCTCGGCGGACGTTCCGATATAGGGCTGGCCATCGCGCGTGCCTTTGCGGCCAAGGGACATCCGGTGACCCTCGCCGCGCGACGGGCGGAGGAGCTCGAGACGGACAGGGCCGACATCGCGCTGCGCACGGGCGCAGAGGTCAGGACCCGTGAATTCGATGTCCTCGACAGTGCCGCGCTGCCGGAGTTCGTGGCCTCGGATGCACAGGCGCCGCAGATCGTCGTGTCGGTCGTGGGTGCCATGGGTGACCAGGAAGAGAGTGAGCGCGACCCGTCCGCCGCGGCCCATGTCATTCGCACCAATTTCGAGGGGCCTGCATTGGCACTCGGTCTATATGCGGAGCGCATGCTCGCCGAGGGCGGCGGCACCTTGGTCGGCGTAAGCTCTGTCGCGGGCGACCGTGGCCGCGCCTCGAACTATGTGTATGGCTCCGCCAAGGCGGGATTCAGCGAGTTTCTCTCCGGATTGCGGAACCGTCTGGCGCGGCTTGGCGTTCACGTTGTGACCGTGAAGCCCGGCTTCGTTGCAACCCGCATGACTGCCGGCATGGACTTGCCAAAGGCGCTGACCGCGTCGCCTGACGAAGTCGCGAAGGCCGTCGTCCGCGCCGTGGAGCGTCGCCGGAACGTGCTCTACGTCCGGCCGGTGTGGAGGGTCATCATGTGCATTATCGGATCGCTCCCTGAGCGCGTTTTCAAATTCACCCGGCTTTGAGTTCGGTGGTGCAATGCAGACCCAATCGGTCATCGGAGATCCTGACAGGTCGTCTGGTCCTGCCCGCGCAAGCATAGTCGTCGCGGCCTACAATGCCGAGACAACGCTTGAGCGCGCGCTTCGCTCGGCCATGGCGCAAACAGTGCCGGTCGAAATCCTGGTGGTGGATGATGCCTCTGTTGATCGCACGGCAGACCTCGCGGAAGAGCTCTGCGCCGGGGTCGAGGGCGCGCGTGTCCTGCGTCAGGACAGGAATGCAGGGCCCGCCGCAGCTCGCAACCGCGCCATCGACGTCGCAACCGCCGAATGGATCACGGCGCTGGACGCCGATGATCACATGGCACCCGACCGGATCGAACGGCTTATCCTCGAAGCCACCGCCGCCGATCTCGATTTCATTGCCGACGATCTCTACCGGGTGGAGGAAGACGCCCTGAATGCTACAGACAACCGGCTCTGGAGCGTCGAGAATTTTGGTGGCTTCGATTTGACGCTGGCGGAGTTCGTGACGGCGAACGAGCACGGTGCGCGCGGACGACGAGGCGAACTGGGGTTCGTCAAGCCCCTGATCAAGAGACAGTTTCTCCAGCGGCATGGGTTGCGATACCGTAGTTCGCTTCGCCTGGCGGAGGATTACGTTCTCTATGCAGAGGCCCTGCTTGCGGGTGCGCGGTTCCGTGTCGTGGACCCACGCGGCTATTTCGCCGTGTATCGAAGCGGCTCGCTGAGCGGCCGACACGAAACACGCGACCTGGGCGAAATGGTCGAGGTCGACAGGGAACTGCTGCGTCATCCATCGCTCCGGCCCGAGGGGCGCGCTGCGCTCCGCCGTCATTGTCGTGCCGCGCACAAGGAATGGGCCTGGCGCAGATTGATCGATGCGGTTCACGCGCGCGACTTGCGCAGCATTGCCACTCTGGGTCTCGAACCGCCCGCGGTTTCCGCCTCCTTGGCGGGCAAGCTCGTGGAACAGGCATGGTTGCGCGGGAGAAGACGGCTGGGCATGGGGTCGGCCAGCTAAAACTCCGCCATGACCAGCGTGCAATCACCAGTCGTAGGCACCCGCGGGGAGGGCGCTGACCTCTCGAAGCAGCCCCTCTGCGCCGGAAGGTTTCATGTGCAGCCGCGTCGCCGTCAGCAAGCCGGCGAGGCGAGCCAGCTCGGGAAATTCACGCTTCTCCGCAGCGCGGCGCAGGGACCAGAGGAGGCCTCGGCCCAGCCCTCCGACGATCTCGTGACCGGCCGGGCAACTCCGGCGCAGAGCGACCAGCCGGCGTACTTCCGGCTCGGGCGGAAAGGCTCCGTGCTTTCCCGACACCGCGCGACGGCAAATCTCAAATTCCTCGGGAGTGAGCGGCCTGTCCGGCATGAGATTTGCCGCGCCCTCGAAATCGTCCAGCGCTTCGCTCCATAACCCGTGCCGGGCAAACACGTCGCCGCGCTGAAGCCGAGCGGCGCGGCGGACCATCCCGTCATCGCCCGCGAACATGGCCTCGAACAGGGTCAGGGGTAGCTGGCTACGCAGGCCGCGGAAGACTTCCGCGTCCTTTTCCGCCCAGACGTTGTCGACGTTGTCGGCCGAGTGTCGGTGATCCAACGGTCCGCGCATGCCGTCGTGCTTGCGCTGCAGGAAGACCGTCGCTTCCAGCATCCGAATGGGAAACCGCGTCGCAAGCCGGACGATCATATCGTAGTCGATCGAACGCGGCAGGTCCTCGCGAAAGCCGCCGACCTTGTCGTAACAGCAGCGCCGCACAAGCGTTGCGTTCTGAAAAAGGAAGATGTCCTCAAGAAGGTGGCGGAGCGGTGTGCCTCTTGTGAGGTCTGGCCAGTAGCCCGGGCCGGTGACCTCGCGCGCGCCGGGGCCATCGCGGAAGCGTTGGTAGCATCCACCTGCGAGCCCGATTTCCGGGTCGGCGTCGAGAGCCCCGGCCAGCAGTTCCGCCGCGTCGGGCGTTGGCAGATCGTCATCGTCGCAGATCCAGACATAGTCACCCGTCGCAAGAGCCATCGCGCGGTTCAGCGCACTGGCTTTGCCCGCATTGGGGGCCTTGCGGTACAGCAATCGCGGGTCGCGTATCCCCTCCAGCGCAGCCTCGGTGCCATCGCTGGACCCGTCGTCCCAAACGATGATCTGATCGACGGGACGGGTCTGGCGGAGAATGGCGTCCAAAGCTTCGACCAGGAACGCTTTTCTGTTAAATGTGGGAATGATCGCGGAAATGGACGACAAGATCGTACCTTAAAGAAAAATACATGGTTTACGGTATCGGTCGGCACTCCGATTCGTCCACGATCATCGCGCGCGCCCATGCCTCGCGCGGCGCTTATGGAATAAGCAGCCAGAACGCTTGCAGATGGCTATTTTTTCACGAGATCGCGGGCGCGCGTGCAAGGTCGTTGCCGATCTGAGGCTGATCGCCTAAGCTTCTTATATTGATTGACCTACTGACTGATTGTTCTTTCGCACCCAGCCTTCGGTGCATGTTTTATTTTATGCGAGGCCAGTATTCACGTGACGTATTCTTCTGCCTTGGGGGAGGTGGTCGCAACGACCAGCCTGCGGTCATCCGGAAGACAACGGCAGCCCGATTTCATTATCGGGGGCGCTCCGAAATGCGGCACCACATCCCTTCACTTCATCCTGAACCAGCACCCCGAGATCGCGATCCCGGACGAAGAAGTTCATTTCTTCGACGCGGATGATCCGATTACCCATCCGGATTTTCTGCATGTCCAGAACGGGTTGCTGCAGTGGTGGGACACACGCGCCGAAGAGCAGGGCAGCCGCGATTGGTACGCCAGTCGCTTCGAGACGTCCAAGGCCGCCACCTTCGTCGGCGAGGATTCTACCACCTACCTCATGTCGGAACTCGCCGCCTGGCGCATCGCAAGCCAACTTCCCGACGCCAAGGTCATCTTCATGCTGCGCCACCCTGTGGACAGGGCCTATTCGCAGTATTGGCACCTGGTCAAAACGGCCCGCGCGGTCGAAAGTTTCGAGGAAGCGATCATCCGCTACCCACATATCCTGCTCGCGTCGAGCTATGCGGCGGGCCTGCGTCGGTTCTTCGACGCGGTCGGGCAGGACCGGGTTCATATTTGCCTTTTCGAGGATTTTCGCGCGGACATTCAGTCCTGTGTCGATGAGGTCACCGAGTTCATCGGTTGCGCTCCGATGCGTGTCGATCCGGAGAAATCCTGGTTCAACAGGACGAAATACTCGGCGTCGCCGAGATTGCACCGCATGGCCAATCACATCGGTCGGCGCCTCGTGAAAGGTCGTTACCGGCGCCACATGGGCGGCGAGCGTCGATCGCTGGGAGACAAGCTCGAGCACAAGCTGCACTATCTTTGGTTCGCACATGTGAACCCGCGTTTCATGTCGGTCGCCAAACCTCCAAGGATGCGCGACGACACCCGCGCCTATCTCGAACAGCACCTATCGGTGCGAAACGCGGGGCTCTCCGACCTGATCGGACGCGATCTGTCAGAGATATGGCCAGGGGTGAGGTGCTGAAAATGCGGAATAATTGTCTTACCCTGCCTCTTGAATGCCCCCGGACACAGGGCCTGACTGGCCCGCGGCTTCAGACCAAATTTCTTGTTCGTGACAGTGACAGGATTTTGCAGTGATCCGCCGCCCGGAAATGCTGGACTTCATGATCGACGACCCGCTTGGAGAAGCGGTTCAGCAGAACAGTGTCAAGATGCACGACGTAGTGCTGTTCCTTTGGCGACGCTGGCTCCTGATCGCGATGATTTTCCTCGGGGTTGTCGCGCTGAACATCGCCTTGCTGCTGCAGATCCAGCCCCGGTATACGGCGACCGCGGAGATGACCCTTGTCGATCCGCTCCAGCAGAGCACCCCGATCGCGGACCTCCTCACCGGGGTGCCGCTGAGCCGGCAGATGGTCGAGCAGGAAATGACCACGATGCGGTCCAAGGCCTTCATGATCGAGGTGGCCAAGCGTCTACAGGTCGATGCAGATTCACCGATGCTTTCCGCGGGCGGCCCACCGCCATTGCCGACGCGCATCCTCGGTTCCGTGAAAAGCTCAATCGCGAAACTGCTCACGCCCGTACCACAAGTCCCCGAAGCCGGCCTCGCGCCCTCCGAGCCGGGAGACCCGAGCCTCGCCGGGGAACAGCCGATCCCTGACATTGCCACTGGCCTGGAGACCGATCCTGCGATCGATCCGGATGCCGACCCGGATGCTATGGCAGAAGCGATGCCAAATGCCGGGCTCGAAGGCCTCGAAGGCCTCGCGGGCGATGCGGCTCAGTATGGTCCGGCCGCGGACCTTCTGGCCGGCAGGCTAGCGATCAGCCAGCTCGGGAATGGCTATTCCATCGGGCTTTCCGCCGAAGCGGGCAGTCCAGAGGACGCCGCCCGGATCGCGAACATCGCCGCGGTCGAATACACGCAGTTCAGCCTGAGCATCCGCAGCGCGGCCATCGAGGAACAGGTTCAGCTTCTGTCCGGGCGCGTCGATGAACTTGGGCGCGATCTTGAAGAGGCCGAAACGGCGGTTGTGGAATTCCAATCGCGCCTGTCCGGCGCCCATCTGGGCGACAGTGACCGTCTCGCGGAGCAGATTGACAGCGTCGGGCGTTCGGTTCTCGTGGCGCAGACGGACGTCGCCAAGATCGAGTCCCAGCGCCGCGAGATCGCCGACCTGGTGGAGCGCAAGGGAGCGGTGGCAGCCGCTGCTGCAATCGAGTCGCCTTTGCTGAGCGATCTGCGAGAACAACTCTCGCAGCAGCGCATCGAGCGCAGCAGGGTTCTTCAGCAGTTCGGTGAGGGCGCGTATCAGGTCGAAGGTCTCGACGCGGTGATCGCGCGCATCGAGGACGAGGTGGCGATAGAGGTCGCGCGGGTTTCGGAGGAGTTCGACACCCGGTTGAACATCGCGCAAAATGTGGTTGCCTCGGTCGAAGACCAGCTTTCCACGCTAGAGGAGACCATGCAGCAACGCTCGCGCAGCATGGTCGAACTTGCGAAGTTGCGGCGCATCGCCGACGCGAACCGGATCGCCTACGAGGAATTCCTAAAGGTCGCCACGGAGTCCGCGCAGATCAAGGCGCTGCAGCAGCCCTCGGTGCGTCTGCTGTCCTATGCCGAGGTCCCGACCTCGCCAAGTTCGCCCCGCACGCTGTTGCGCACTGCCCTGGCCGGCGTCTCCGGCTTGCTGATCGGGCTCGGTGTTGCTGTGCTGCTCGAGTTGTCCAACAACAATATCAAGACCAGCGGCGAACTGCGCCGGGTGACTGGCCTGCCGGTGATCGGCAGCGTGCCGAAACTTCGCAAGTCTCGGGCGCAGCGGCTTTTTGCGCGGCCCGACGCGCGGGTGGAGGACTTGCCGAAGGCTGAACGCGCTCTGGTGGAGGAGGGGAGAAAGATTGCCCTGTTCCTGTCCACTGTCGTCGTTGATGGGGGAACGATCCTCTTCACCTCCGCAGTCCCGCGAGAAGGAAAGGACACGGTTGCAATGCTGGTGGCCCGGTCGCTGGCAGCGCGCGACCACTCGGTCATCCTGGTCGATGCGGCGCATGACAGGGGCGCCCGGGGCGCGCTCACGTCCGAGCGGATCGGTCCGGTCGAAAAAGCCGATCAGCCGGAGGTCGCCAACGCCGTGGTGACCCGCTCTGCGGCCGGGTTCGATGTCATGTCCATTGCCGCTGCGGCCAAGACCGACCTTGCGCGCCTGCCGGACAAATGGACGGCCGACCTGGTGCGGAACCTGTCGGATCGCTACGACTACGTGCTTGTCGAGACCGCGCCTGTGCTTTCACTCGGAAACGTCACGAGTTTCCTGCGTCACGCCGATGCGCTGGTGGTGGCTTTCCAATGGAACGCAACCGCGCGGCAGGCGGTTCAGGCCTGCCTTCTCCGCCTGCGCGACATCTCCGCAAAGAATGTCTACGTGGTCATGACCCAGGTCGTCCGCAGGAAAGAGCGCAAGTACGAATACAGAGGCTTTGGCAAAACGGTGACGCCGTGGTGGGGGCGGGTATGAAGCGCGTGATCCGAAACATGTTGGCGACCGGCCTTGCAGCCATGCTGGCGGTCTGCGTGGCGTCCGTGAGCGCTGCACAGCAAGAGGCCTACAGGCTCGGGCCAGACGATGTCGTCGAGCTGCGCGCGGTCACCTGGAGCGATCAGACCGTGAGCTACGAGCCGATGGCAGCGCTGGCCGGGCAATACGCGGTATCTTCGGACGGAACTCTCTCAATTCCCTTTGCAGGAACGATCACTGCCTCAGGCAAGTCGCTGGACATGGTCCGCGAGGAGATCGCGATCGCGCTGCGGTCGGTGAATGGGCTTAACCAGCAGCCGCAGGTCTCTTTGCAGATCGCTTCCTACCGGCCGTTCTACGTGGCCGGTGACGCACAGAAGCCCGGCGCCTACCCGTGGCGTCCCGGCATGACGACCAGCAAGGCTCTGGCGCTGGCCGGGGGGATCTTCCGTGGATCGGAAGCGTCGTACAATGAAAGGAATGAATACCGGGACGTCAACTCGCTACGCGGCGTGCGGGTTGAACTGGTGAGATTGCTCGCGCGCCGGGCGAGGCTCGAGGCCGAGCAGGCGAATGCGCTCACAATCCGCTTTCCCGAAGGCTTGCGGCACCCGGAGGGCGACGACGCGATCGCAAGGATCATCGCCGACGAAACCACGCTTTTCGACATCCGCAAGGAAGCCGCGGCGCGCAGTGTCGAGTCCAACGCGGCGCTGCTGGAGCTCCATAAGGCGGAACTGGAGAGCCTGAACGAAAAGCTCGACGGGCAGCGGCGGCAGCTGGCGATCATGGCGGAACAGGTGGACAAGCTGCGGGTTCTCGCCGAGCGGGGGCAGGTCGTCGCCAACCGGCTGATCGATGCCGAACGCACGCTGACCGACCTGCGCGCCGAGGAACTGGATCTGAACACCGCGGCCTTCCGTGCCAAACAGCGCATCGGGGAGACCGAACGAGACCTGCTCGAGGCGACCGACACGCGCGAGATGCAGATCGTGAGCCAGCTCCAGGACACCCGCCGTCAGATCGAACTCGAGAGCAACCGGGAAGCGATGCTATTGAGCCTCGCGATGATCGGGGGCGCCCCGTCGCTTGACGTCCGCCAGCTCGCGGTGATGCGGGTCCGCCGCGCGGTACCGGATGGCACCGAGGTGCTGACCGTGCAGCTCGACGATCCGATCCTGCCCGGCGATGTGCTGGAGCTGACGTTCGATCTCTCTGTGCCAGGGCAGTAACCGGGTGCGGTCGATACCGCGGACCATCATTGAGGTCACGCGGCCAGAAGAATTGCAGGCGCCAGCGGCACCTTCCGCCGGTCTGGCCCGCAGACGTAAAGATTGAGAAAAGAGATTGTTTTCATTTTCAGGCGTTTCTGGGACCGCCCGATCACATGCGCCGCCGAAGATATCCTGATTGAAGGACCGACAGCATGTTCTCAGCCAAGCCAAAGGTCGGCAAGCAGGCCCCCCGGGCCGGGCGCCTCGTCACACGGGTCGCGGCCAGGCTTCCGGCGACGATCCTCCTGCTTGGCACGCTGATCTTTCTGGTGAACATCTGGCGCAACCGGCTCTTTCTGCATGACGATGCGTTCATCTCGCTGAAATACGCCCGCAATCTCCTGGAACACGGTGAGTTGTCGTGGAACGTCGGTGAAAGGGTCGAAGGCTACACGAATTTTCTATATATATTAATAACTTCAGGCATCATGAAGCTCGGTGTCGACCCGGTGCTTGCGCTGCGGATCATCAATGCGCTGGCGGTCGTGCTTCTCGTCGGCGCCGTTGTTTTCGGTGCGCGTGCGCTGCTTCCCGAGCGCCGGGACATGCAGGCGCTGGCAGTCGCACTCGTTCTCGGCAACGTGTCGATCTCCTTGTGGCTCTACGGCGGGCTCGAGGCACCGCTCTCCGCCGCGTTCATCGCTTGGGCCGTTGCCTTCCTCATGGTGCCGACCGCCACGGATGCATCGACCGGGTCCGTTCGGTTTCTTGTGTTTTCGGGATGTGCCTTCGCTCTCGCGGTTCTTACGAGACCCGATGCCGTGGTCGCGGTGGCCTCTGCCTCCTTCGGCGTCCTAATCACCGCAAAAGGCCCCGTGACGCGCAGGATGACCCGCGCCGCCATCGTGGCCGGCATCCCATTGGTGGCTTTCTTGATCCACATGGCATGGCGCTATTCCTACTATGGAGACGTGGTCCCCAACACCTTCCACGCCAAGGTTGGCCTCAGCTTCGCGCAGCGCACCGGGCGGGTCGCCGAGTATTTCCTGATGTCGGCCGTGCTCTACCTGCCGGTGCTTGGCTGCGCTGCCGTGTCGGCCCTCGCCGCGTTCGTCTGGGGAAAATGGTCGCGCCCGGCGACGGTCCTGCTGACCGTTTGCGTGGGATTTTGTGCCTATATTGTTTGGTCGGGGGGCGATCACATGGCGGCCGCCCGCGTTCTGCTGCCGATAAGCGGTCCTGCGGCGCTGCTGGTCGTGGCCGCAATCGGCTCGCTTGATGTGTCGAAGTCCGTTGTGGCCTGCGTGGCGATCATGGGCCTCTTGCTGCTCGCGAGCCTCAACGCGCGCTCGTTCCGTATGGACTGGGCGGCGTTCAACGGAACGGTGATTGGACGCTACATCGAAGAAGCCTGGCCCGCCGGATCTCTCGTGGCACTGAACACCGCGGGGTCAACGCCATTCTACGGCGCCTCTCACCGGTACATCGACATGCTCGGGCTGAACGACCGGACCATCGCGCTGCGGGAGAACGTGCCCGTCCTCGCGAGGCGGCAGGCCATGCCCGGTCACGGCAAGGGCGACGGGGCCTACGTGCTTGGACGCGAGCCCGACTTCATAATCCTCGGAGGTGCCGAGGGCATCGACGTGACCGATGCGAGCAAGTGGTTCCTGACCGGGGTCGAGCTCGGCCAGTCGAGTGAATTTCTGCGCTGCTACGCGAAAGAGGTCGTTCCCGTCGAGGTCCCGCAGGAATTTCGGCGCTTTCAGTCCAGCGACGAGAGCCTGACCTTCACCTTCTACCGGCGCATTTGCCCGCGCAGCGGCGCGTGACCCCATGAGACCCTGCGTGCCATCGCACGATCATGCCGGCGAAGAGACGAGCAGGCTGGAGCCATGCAGAATGTCGAATCTCAAGGAGAGATATTCGCGATGAAGCTGGATGCGAACAGCTTGCCGCTTCTTCTCGTCGCGCTGGTCGTCAGCGTCTTCTACAGCCTGACTTGGGTGTTCGGGCCGGTCGGTGCCGATACGCTGCCGCTGCTGATGTCCTTCGGCGACGGACAAACCCTGACGTCCGTTCTCAGGGCGCCGTTGCTGGGGTCGAACGCCGATTTCTCGGCCGGACCGTACTGGCGGCCGCTGTCAAATCTCTTCTATTGGCAGATCGGGAGCCGGGATGCGGGCAGCGGCCTTTGGATGGTCTTCATCCTGGGGTTTGCCGTGCACTGCGCGACGTCGTTCCTGGGCGCTGCGATGATCAGGCTCATCCTGCCTACCCCACCGTTGATCGTCTGGGCGGCGCTGATCTTCGTTCATCCTGTCGCGGCAGACCTGCTGCCCGCGATCTCACGTTATCAGGATCTCTTTGGCACGCTCTTTGCAGCAGCGGCCGGCTATGCGCTTGCGGTGAAACACAGGCCCTGGCTCGCGCTCGGTCTGGCAAGCGTCGCCCCATTCTTCAAAGAGCTCTACCTCGTTGCGCCCATCGCGGTCTCGGCGACCATTTTCGTGAGCGACCTCGTCTCGAGGAAGACACTTCGCCTGCCACTGGTCCTGGGCGGAGCGGTCGCCGCGGGCGGGGCCATCTTGCTGCGACTTGCTGTCGGCGTCGACCTTCCGCAAGGCGATGGAGGCGGGGGAGGGGTCGGCCCGATCGTGGTAGGGGTAACCAAGGTGGTCCTCGCTCTGCTGGTGCCGACGTTCAACGCCAAGCTGTCCGCGCTACTGGCCGTCGTTTTCATGGGGCTGCTTGCCGCGCGGGTCCTGCGCGCGGCTACGGGACTGCTGCCGCCCAGGCTGTCCCCAAGCGGGCTCACGGCAGCGCTCTACCTTGGCTTTTTGACCCTCGGCACATTGTCGATGATGGTTGCCGCGGGAAATCTGGCGCTGCGCTCGGCATATGTTCTCGCTGCGCCGAGCGTTGCGGTGTGGGGATACACGCTCTCCGGCCTGGGGCGACAATCCATGACCTTTCGGATCGGGGTGCTGGCGCTCGCCCTGCTCTTCGCCGGCGCATCGAGCCTCGCGATCCGCGACTGGCGGCAGTGTGATGACGTCTGGAACCAGTTGTATTCGGGATTGGCCCAGGCGGGTCCGGAGCCGATCTCCATCCTGCGCGCCGATGTCTACTACCCGCAGCAGAAACTCTCGACCAACCCCTCGTGCATCATGCGCTACACGCTGCAACCGCTTGAACACGCGCAGAAAAATATTCAAGTGAGTCCAGAAGGTTACGAAAGCGTGCCGGTTGATCGGGCAAAAGTGTCCTGGGATCCGCAGGGCAGGGTCATCTCCTTCAGATAGGAAAAGGTGGCCGGCATCTCGTGGCAGAGCGGAATCCATGGAGACCGGTATGCCTCTCCAGCGCGCGTGTCTCCGGACCGAGATAGGGGACGCATGGGCCGCTCATCTTTGGGCAACGCGCCGTTGAGACCTCCGCCAGGAGGACGACCAGGGTCTCAAGGCTTGACGACTTGGCACATTCGGTGACAGAATCTGTAAGTCATCTAATCTGTTGCTTTTTCTAGTGATTTGTTTCGGATTGCGCGGGCATTTCATCCAGATTTCTAAGAAGATGCCTCACCCTGGAATATGCCGCTGGTGCGTTGTTTGCTTCGTGGCTGGAGCGCCGGATTATGATCATTCGGCGCCGCTTTTCATTAAGTGTCTGAAGTAGATTAGGTTTTTATAGATTTCTTCGTTCGCCCTGCGCCCAATTTGGATTGCATGTATTTCGCGAGAACTTTCATGGCAAAGGTCGTTACCCGCACAGAGAACAAGACCAAGGTGGTTTTGGGTGTCTGCACCTACGCACGTCCGCTCGATCTCGAAAAACTGCTGACCTCGTTCCTTGGTCTGGAGATCGACTCACAAACGGAGCCGTCCGTAGTCGTCGTCGACAATGACCGCCAGAGATCGGCGGAAGCCATCGTCGCGAACTTCAGGAAGGCTTTCCCTTGGCCGGTCACCTATGTCCACGAAGCCGAGCCCGGCATCCCATTCGCGCGCAACCGCGCGTTGTCGGAAGCGCGAAGCGCCAAGTACCTCGCCTTTGTCGATGACGACGAAACCGTCGATCCGCGGTGGCTGGTGGAGTTGCTTGAAGTGGCACGCCTCACCGGGGCGGAGTTCGTTCAGGGCCCGGTCGTGATGTCGGTCGAGGACTCGCGTGACAGTTGGTGGCTGCAATGCACCTTCTTCAAGCAGAAGCGCTTCGAAAACCTCGGTCCCCGAACCGAAAGCTGGACGAATAACGTCCTGGTCGATCTCGACTTCGTCCGGAGCAAGGGGTGTAGGTTCGATCCGAAACTTCGCTACGACGGCGGCTCGGACACGCTCTTCTTCCAAGATGTCGTCGCGGCGGGCGGGATGGGACGTTTCGCGGCCAAGGCAGTCGTTTACGAGGTCCAGAAGAAGGAGCGTCTCAACTGGAAATGGGCCACCCAACGGCAATATCGCTATGGCATAAGCCGTGCCAACACCGTCCGGCTGCGAAAGCCCTTCTCCGTTGTCCTGCCCTACTGCGTGGCTTCCGGCACGGCGATGTTCATCCTGGGGACCTTTACTTTGCTGCGGGGCATCGTCGGCGGGCGGGTGCTGCGGGCAAACGGCGTGGCACTGATTGCCCGCGGCCTCGGCGTCTACCTGGGCTTCCTGGGAGGACGGTGGCGTGAATACGCAAGGTAAGACGCTTGAACCTTGCGGGTGCCACGGCGCGACGCCGGATCGCGAAGAGGGCTCTCGGCAATGAAGATCGCGATGGCGCCGCATCGACCGGTCCGCAACGACAACCCGTATCTCGGGATCCTGACCGGCGCCCTGCGCCGGAATGGCGGAGTGATCGTCTCTCCCTGGGTGCCCCTCTCTGGCCCGCCAGACGTGTTGCATGTGCATTGGCTGGAGTCGCCCTGCTGGGGCAGGGTCGCGAGCCGCGTGCCTCTTGTCGCCCGGCTCAAGGTGTCCCGGGTCAAGCGGGTCGCACGTCGGGTTCTTGCCCGCGGCGGACGGGTCGTCTGGACGGCGCACAATCTCGATCCGCATGATTTCAAGAGCCCCGGTCACGCATCCGTCTACGCGGCCATGAGGCGCGATTTCCTGCCGTTGGTCACCGACGTGATCTGTATGAGCGAGGCCTCGAAGGCGCTGGTGAGAGACGCGTTCCCCGAACTGTCGGGGGCCACGTTTCAGCATGTCCGGCACCCCAGCTACGTCGAGCACTTCAGCGAGATTGTTCCTGCCAGCCCCCCCGAACTGCAGAGCTGGGTCTCAGGTCGCTGCCCGACGATCGCGACCTTCGGGCATATCAGGCCGTACAAGGACATTCCCGGCACCGTGCGACTGATGAAGCGGGTGCAGCGTGATTTCCGCTTCGTCATCGCGGGCAGGGGGCCCTATAGCGAGATGTCAGCCATCCTCCGCGAGATCGGTGATGATGCGCGCTTTCTTTTCATCCAGCGCAGGATGACCGACGAGGAGCTGGCGGGATTGATGCTGGCGAGCGACCTCGTGCTGTTCAACTTCAAGACCATCCTCAATTCCGGCAGTGTGCTCACCAGCCTGTCACTCGGCCGACCGGTTCTTGCGCCCAATCTGAGTGCCATTGCCGAAACCCGCCGCGATCTGGGGGGCGCCTGGGTCCGGGTCTTTGACGGCAAGTTGCGTCTGGAAGACGTCGAGACCGCGCTGGGATCCGCGGATGCTCCCATCGGAAACGTCGACCTGAGCGACTATGCACCGGACGCTGTCGCGGGTCGTCATCTCGATATCTATCGCGGCGAGGGAGGCCCTGATTTGAAGGCAATCCGCCCGCCCAAGCTTGCGCGCGCGCCTGGCTAGGTTTCGACCGACTACCGAGCCGCAAGCGCGCCCGGCCGCTCGTGGAAAGGTTGAGTTTCCGTGCGCTCTGCCTGCGCCCAAGCACCAAGCTGCCCAACCCGGAGCATCGCAAGTATCTGTGTCCGTTCAATATTAGCGGCGGGGCGAGCCTCCTCCTGACATGTCTGCCACCTGCGAGGGTTCGCACCGCAGGGCAACAGAACAGGCGTTCAAGCCGATGCAGCCCTGTGGACAACTTGCAACATCCAGTTTCATTAGGATCGCGCTCCTTGAATATCTTTTCGAGAAATCGCTGCTGCACCATAGCCTCTCCGGCAGGGGGAACTGGTGAGAGAGGGGAACAACATGAAGCGGGTCGTGGCACTTTCGATGATCCTGGCGCTTGGGGCGTGCGAAAATTCCTCGTACAGCGACCGGACACTGTCGACGAAGGACACTTCGAGCCTGAGTTTCTATCCTGATGATCAACTCTTGGTGTCTGCGAAGATGCAGTTCCGGGAGGGGAACTACGGGAAATCTTACAAGATGTTCAAGGAAGCGCTGGACGTCGTTCCCGACGACACGGCAGCCTGGCTGGGCTATGCCGCAAGCGCGGACATGCTGCGGCAGTTCGAGCGGTCTGACTATGCCTACCGCCGTCTGCAGCCGGCGATCGGACACCGTGTCGAATTCCTCAACAACTATGGCTACTCGATGCTCCTGCGGGGGGAACTCGTGGCCGCGCGGAAGTACTTCCTCGCCGCCTACGAAAAAGATCCGTCCAACCCGGTGACGGCGAACAACCTGGAACTCCTCAGGAATTCGGTGAATTCGCCGAAACGCGCAGCCGGAGACCTGCGCGGCATCTGATCGCCGCGCCATGGAGGTGATTTCGACGGGCGCACAGTTCGCCGCCATCGGGCTGCTTGGCTGGGTGGCGGTTTACGACGCGCGGAATTTTCGCATTCGAAATTCCGCCGTACTTATCATGTTCGGGCTCTATCTGCTGGCGCAGGGTCCTTTGCTCTTTCCGACGTTCCGCGGCGACCTTCTTGCCGGCGGCATCCTGTTCGGCATCGGCTTCGTGATGTGGGTGCTCCGGGCGCTCGGCGCAGGGGATGCGAAACTCATGCTACCACTGGGACTGCTGCTCGGCGCGCCCGGCTTGCTGCCGTTTTCGGTCCTGCTCATGACGCTGTCGCTCGTGTTCTATCTGCTGATCGTGCTGTCCACGACGTTCGGAGCGGAAAAGAGCATCTGGGGCTGGTTCGCGCGCAGGAAAACCGAAGGCCGCGTACCCTACGGTGTGCTGCTGGCTCTCGCCGCGATTCCGGTGATTTTCATACAAGCAGTTTCGAATGTTTGAATTTTGACGAAAATGCGGTAAGGTATTCTGGATTTTCAATGTGAACTTTGCCGTGACTTCTGGCCTGACGACGTTGGTACCCAGTTCGGAAAGGTTAATATGTTTAATGAGTTCCGTAGGTCTGAGGATGGTTTCCTCCTCGTCTTCTCCTTGCTCCTTTTGCCGGTCTTCCTGGGATTCGGGCTGATTCTTTTTGACATCGGCCGAGGCAACAATGCCCATGCAGACCTTCAGGCCGCAGCCGATGCCATCGCGCTGGCCGGCGCGCGGGAGCTTGACGGTGGGGCCGATGCGCTGATCCGGGCACGAAGCGCGATGGCGCAGCTCGACAACTCGGTGACACTTCTGCAGTTCGCAAGTGCCGCGCCGGTTTCGCTGATCTACAACGAGACCGATGCGCCGTTTCTGGTGCGCTTCCTCAGCGAGATCCCCGAATACGACACGATCCCGATCGACAACAGCTGGCTTTCCACCTACCAGACAACCGATCCCGCCGAGGCGGAATACGTCTACGTTCAGGCACAATCGTCGGATCTCGAGACGCTCTTCGCACGGGCGCTCGACCTGGTGACCGGCGGCGTGCCTGTGGCGGCAGTGGCGGTGGCAAAATCCGAATCCGCCGCTTGCGACATCCCGCCGGTCTTCATCTGCAATCCCTTTGAGTACGACGCGCTCGGCAGTTACGTCGGGGACGGTCTACAGACCGCATTTCAGAACGGCGATCTTCATGGTCGAATGATCCGCCTGCATCCGTCTGGCAACGAGACGCCCATGCCCGGCAACTTCGGGTTTCTCGACGTCAGCGCCGCCGATGTCTCGACCGAAGCCAATCCCGCCGGCGGCGCGCGGTCGATCAATGACTATTTCGCGGGGCGCCGAAACCAGACCTGCTATTCTTCCGACAATGTCACCACCAAGCCCGGTGCAAGCAACTCTGTCCGGACAGGGATCAACACCCGCTTCGACATGTTCGCGGGTCCCTACAGTTCCGGCAGCGTGAACGGTTCGGACCCTTTCGAGGTGCGCACCGCCCGAAGCGTGCGCAAGGGGATTCTGCCACCCACCCAGGGTGCGAATGTCGACGATTGCGTCATGAACGGGGGCGCGGTGAGCAACCAGGCCGAGATCGGCGACGACCACGTCTGGACGCCGGGTGTCGGGTTCAATGCCAACGGTGTGACCGACTTCGCCTACGGGTTGCCCGATAACGGCGCGATGCTGCCCCCCAACACCGGGGGCGGGGTCACGAGCGACGATGTCGCCGGGGCTTACATCGGGCGGGGGGCTTGGAGCGGCCAGACCTACCTCGACCGCAATTACGGCAGTCTCGCGCCAACCTACGAAGACATTCCAAGCTCCTTCCCGGGAACCGTCGAGGGATACGCAGGTCCGGGCACCGTCGGCGCTTCCCGATACGATGTCTACCAATACGAGCTTGAGACGGACGTGACGGTCGAAGGGTCGCCGATGAAGCTCTACGAGGTGCGCGCGCCGGGGGATCCCGGGGGCGCCTCGGCCAACGGCGAAAGCGGCGCAGCGCTGTGCAACCCGGACAGTACTGTGAGCGAGGAGCTTCCCGATCCGCGCGTCCTGGTGGCGGCAATCATCGATTGCGGCACCTACGCGGATGAGAGCGGGCGCAGCGAGTTCCCGGTAAACAGCTATGCCAGTATTTTCATGACGCGCCCGATGATCAGCTACGCGCCCGGCGTGGACATGACGATCGATGTCGAGATCGTCGATATCACGGGATACGGGGGGAACGGGACGCTTGAGACCTTCATTCGCCAGGAGGCGATTCTGGTCAGATAGATCGAATCAACGCAATTGAAGCGGCGTTCGATTTCGGCCCGCTTTGCCCTGTTTATATTTCCACTTTAAGGCGATAGATAATTCGTGATTTATCGCATTGATATGTTCTTTCGGGGCTTCAAAGTTTCACGGTGTGGAGAAAATTGGATATCGAGTGCGATTGTTGACGGATTCTTAGCAACCACGAGAAAATCCTTTACCGATATTAAATAATGTGGCAGTTATTTGCTCATGGGGTGGCGATTTTAAGGCGCCCTCGCTGTGGAAGACTTTAACCATCTCGCGCTCTTTCGGGGTGCCCATTTTTGGAGAAAGACATGTTTGCACGTTTGAAGATGACTTCCGTTTATGCCAAGGATCTCGCCCGCCGCTTCCGCGATGAGGATGAAGGCCTGGCACTCACCGAATACCTCGTTGTCCTGGGCCTGATGATCGGTGGCGTGATCGCCGCAGTCACGCTGTTCGGAACCAACCTGAACATCGCATGGACGCAGTGGGCGGGCTGGATCACGACAAACCTTGGCGTGGCTGGCGCGGCAGCTAATCCGACTCCGTGACCACGCCATTCCCTGTGATGACTGGACAAAGTTATCAGGGAAGTGGGTGAAAATTCGATGCGGGGGCAATACGTGGCTACGTCGCCCCCCGCATCGAACGATGCGTTTGCACAGCTGATTCGCGCCTTTGGTTCTGGCCGATCTTTGTCGAACAAGTCCTTGGTTTCGGTTCTTACTCTAGGCATTTCCCATCAGGAGAAGTTCCATGCGGTTTTCGGTAGTTATGAGTTTCTTTGTGGCAATTGCGCTCGCGGGTCTCGCCGTCTTCGGCACGCGTGGCTGGCTCAACGAGCAACGTATCCTGTTGATGTCGACCGACCCCCAGACCACTATAGCGGCGCCGGAAAACACCATCGTCGTTGCGGCCGAGCCGATCTCCTTTGGCGAGCGTCTGAGTGCGGTGAAACTGCGCGAGATTGCCTGGAGCAGCGATATCATTCCCGAGGGCGCCTTCACCTCGACCGAAGCGCTGGTGCCGGACGACAGCGACGAGGCCGCACGCTTCGCGCTGACGACCATGGCGGTGGGCGAACCGATCCTCGCCAGCAAGATCACCATGCCAGGGCAGCGAGCGAAGCTCTCGACCGCGCTGAGCCCCGGAATGAAGGCGATTTCAATTCGCGTGAATGACGTATTGGGCGTTGCCGGATTTGTCCTTCCTGGAGATAGGGTCGACGTATTGCTGACCCGCCGCAATACCGGCGACGGATCAGACGGATCATATGTCGACGTATTGCTGCAAGGTGTGCGTGTCTTGGCAATTGACCAAATCGCGGATGAATTGAAAGACAAACCGAGCGTTGTTCGGACGGTCACATTCGAGGTGAATACCACCGAGGCCCAAAAACTGGTCCTCGCCGGAAATGTCGGAACGCTTTCCCTCGCGCTCAGAAATGTCGCCTCGAATGACGTCGAAAGTAATGAACGAATTACACTTGCCGATCTTTCGGACATGGATATTGCCGAAGACCTGGTGCCAACCCCGGTCAAGATCGAACCTGACGCGAATTCTCAACAGCTCGACGCGATGCAGGTGTTGCTGAAAAGCACGCTTGACGGAATTTCCGACCGCCTGAGCAGTGTCGAGGACAAAATTCAGAAGCCAGATCCGGTTGAAATCGAGAAACTGGTGGAACGTGTCGTGATCGCACCGCCCCTGAAGCCCGAGAAATCGACGGTGGCCGTGATCCGAGACGGACGACGTGACGAATACAAAGTCCAGCCGGGTTTTGCTGGCTCCCAGAGCGTCAGGATGAGCGGCGAGCCGGAACTGTTGACGGTTCAGCTGAAGGAATAGGCGGGGAGTGCTGCAGGGCGGAGGGCCGGGCAAGAAAACAGAGCAGCGGGACAGGGTCATGAAGTTGTCGAGTTCGATATTTAGAGTGTTGGGTCATCGAGTTAAGACACCAGCGGTTCTCTGTGCGGTCGGGATGTTCTCCTTTGCCGCGATGTCCGGGGAGCTTGCAGCGCAGAGCCGGGATATCATCATTGACGATGGCACGGTCTCGAAGGTGGTGCTGGCGCCCAGCACGACGCTGACGGTCAACACCAACCAGCCCTTTGCGGACATCGTGATCGGAAATGCCGGCATTGCCGACGTGTTCCCGCTGACCGACAATTCTCTCTACATCCAGGCAAAGACCTCGGGGCTGACGAACGTCACGCTCTACTCCACCGAGAAGCAACTGCTCGAGGTGATCGATGTTCGCGTGCAGGCGGACTTCAGCGATCTCGAGAATGTCATCCGCCGGGCGGTGCCAAGCGCGCGTGTCGATGTGCTCAACGTCAACAACCGGATCCGTGTGTCCGGCGTCGTGAAAGACAATGTCGACCGGCAGCGCGTCCTGCAGATCGCCTCGCAATACTCGGCGGACCCGGTGGTGGACGCGATCAAGGTCGCCAGCGCCCAGCAGGTGGAACTCGATGTGCGGATCCTCGAGGTCGAGCGCAATTCCGGCCGTAGCCTCGGGGTCGACCTCACAGGCACGCGTGAGAATGGAGAGACGGCCTTCGTCACCAACGGGGCAAGCCTCGTCGCACAGTCGGGCACGCCCTTCGGATCGGCGATCGGCGAACTGCTCGAGATTTCCGGCTTCCAGATCGACGTGGTGATCAACGCGCTGGAGCAGAAAGGACTCGCACGCCGCCTCGCCAACCCCAAGCTGGTGACCACCAGCGGCATCGAAGCGAATTTCGTGGTGGGCGGCGAGGTTCCGATCAGCGTCGCACAGGTGAACGAGAACGGGACCGCGGTACAGAGCACCGACTATCGCGAATACGGCGTGCGGCTGAACTTCGTGCCGGTGGTGCTGGACGATCAGCTGATCTCGCTGCGCATCATGCCCGAGGTCAGCGACATCGACCCTTCGGTTTCGGTGAACGGCCAGCCCGCCTTCATCTCGCGCAAGGCGGAAACCACGGTCTCGCTCCGCAACGGCCAGAGCTTTGCCATCGCAGGTCTGCTGCAGGCCAACAACGCGCGCAGCGTCGATCAGGTGCCGTGGCTCGGCCAGATCCCGGTTCTGGGCACGCTGTTCAGCTCGCGCAGTTTCGAGAAGCGCGAGTCTGACCTGGTGATCCTCGTGACCCCGCGGCTGGTTGCCCCGGTCGGTCCCGACACGCCGCTGCGCTCGCCGCTCGACACCACGCGCTCGTCCAACGACATCGAGCTTTTCCTGCTGGGCATGCTGGAGGTCGACCGTGATCTCCTGCGCCGCTTCCGCGAAGGGGCCGGTGTCGTCGGCCCTTATGGCCACATGATTGATCTGGAGTTTGACGATGCCGTCATTGCAAAGAAATAAGTCGTTCTTCGCGGCTGCCGCGATCGCATTTGCGCTCTCGGCCTGCGGATCTGCGGACTACCAGAACAATTGGGACACTTCCTCGGCCCGCAGCGGTGACGCCATGATGGCCAATACCGCGATCCAGGAGCTCGAAGCCTGGCCGCCCGCCGCCTACAAGACGACGGTGGGCTCCGGCGGATGAGCTGACACCCAAAGACCGCCGGATCCGGGCGCGTTTTCATTCCGGTTCCGGCAGGGCAAATTTTCCGCCCGTCGAAGTTTTTTGTGAGTTTTGATATGTTTGAGTGGAAACGCGCATTTGTGAGCGACGAACGGGGCAGTGTCCTCGTCGAAGCGCTCCTCGTGTTTCCGGTGATGACGCTGGTCACCTTCGGACTGCTCGAGGTCGGCAACATCCTGTGGGAACGTGAACAGATGCAGGCGGGGTTGCGGGACGCGGCACGCTACTGGTCGCGCTGCCGCCCGGTGACCACCAATTTCGCCTCGACCTGTTCCGAAGACTACGCGCGCAATATCGCGTTTTTCGGCGGGCCGAACGCGGGCAGCGCGCTGCGCGTCCCTGGCTGGGACGATGCTTCCGAAATCACCTTTTCACCGGCAAAGGCCGATTTGCCCACGAACCCGGCGCCCGATGATCTCGTCGTGGTATCGGGCAGCGTCCTCTATTCCGGCTCGGCAGCCTTTTCACTGCTCTTCGGCGACGAGCTGACGATTTCTCATTCAGTCGAGCTGAGGCACATCGGATGGTGAGCAGACCGATCTCTGCACGGCGGTTCCTCGCCGAGTCCTCGGGTCTGGCACTGACCGAGGCGCTGATGGTCGTGCCGATCCTCATGCTCGTCTGCGGCGCGATGATCGAATTCGGCATGATGGTGTTTCAATGGAACCAGACCGTGAAGGCTATGCAGGTCGGCGCACGCCGCGCGGCGGTTTCGACGCCGCTCACCGACATTAGCGCGCTGTCGAGCTATGACAGCGCTGTCGCGCAGGGCGATCCGGTTCCGATGCCCGCCTCAACCGCCGCACCGCGTTCGGTGTCCTGCGGGGCCGGGGCAAATCCTTGCGACGCGGATGCGCTTGCACGCCTGATGAACGGCAGCGACGATGATGGCTCCGGGATAACCGGGATCCGCGACGTCGCGCCATTCATTCAGCCCGAGAATATCAGGATCACCTATCAGGAGTCGGGTCTCGGCTACGTCGGAAGGCCCTTTGGCCCGGTTCTGACGGTCACGCTCGAGGTCCGCAACCTGGCGTTCGACCTGCTGCTTCTCGACACTCTTCTGCCGGTCAACATCCCGGCACACCCGGTTGCGATCACAAGCGAAGATCTCTCCGACTGCGAAGGAACCTGCTCATGAACATGACAGTTGAAGGTCCCAAGGCGATCGCCAACATTCCAATGACGCGCATGTTGGTGCTCACGGGGGAGGGGGCGGATCGTTCCGAAGTCGAGGCGCTGGTCGAGTTTTCGCCGCGACTGACGGTCTCACCGCTCGATGTCGCCCGGCTTCCCGAGCAACTTGCCGGTCATGCTGCGGACCTGATCATCGCGAACCTGAAGGGGCTCTCGGGCCCAGAGATGCAGCTACTGTCGGATATCAGATCGCTCGCGCCGCAGGTGCCTCTGATCGTGGTCTCACCGCAGCTCTCCTCGGAAGAGACCCGGCGCTTGTTCAAGCTCGACATTCACGACTGGCTGCCGAAACCGTTGCAGGCCGGTGATCTGATCGACAGCATCCAGAAGGCCATGCGCTTGCGCCAGGTGGGCAGCAACAGCGTGCATGCCGTCGTCTCGACCGTCGGAGGGGCAGGGGCCACGACTCTTGCGCTCAGCATGGCAGATCGGGCGGCGACGCACTTCGTGCGCAAGCGTGGCTCCGTCGCATTGTTCGATCTCGACTTCTCGCTCGGGAACTGCGGCTACACGATCAACATGGTCAACGAGTTCAATCTCGGCAGCGTCGCCGCGACGCCCCGGCGCGTCGACCCCGAGTTCATGAAGGTTATTCAGAAGAAGCACCCGAACGGCTTCTTCCTCTATTCCTTCAAGCGCCCTGAGCTGAACACCGAACTGAACGGCTACGAGCTGGTGTTGCGGATGCTCGACGCCGTGAGCGGCGAACATGATCACACTTTCCTCGACATTCCATACTACGAGACAGAGTGGAAGGAAGACGTGTTCTCCGCGGTCAACAGCTTCACGCTGGTCTGTGAGCTGAACCTGCCCGCCATCAAGCATACGCTCGACCAGATCGAGCGCATCCGTGCGCTGCGCGGCAAGGACGTGCCGGTGCATGTGCTCATCAACAAGCACGAGACCCACCTCTTCGGCCAGCGCATCGGCAAGCGCCGCCTGCGCGAGTTGTTCGAGGAGACACCCTTCCACTTCGTGCCTCTTGCCAAGGGCCAGATCAGCCAGGCGGTGGATCGCGGTGTGTTGCCGAGCGAGGTCAGCAAGCGTTCGCGTTTCCTCACGGCGCTCACGAAATACATGAAAGCAGTGCACATGACCTCGGAAATGGCGAAATGACCGGATTACGGATCACCAGGCGACATCTGTTCGTGCTCACACTGGGAGGCGTCCTGACGGCGCGGGCCGCCCTGGCCGAGAACGCGAGCGTCCCGCGCAGCCATGGACCGCGCAGCCTCGAGATCATTCGCTATGACGGAGCCGAGCAGCCGGGCACGATTATCATCTCCAACACGGGCCGGACGCTGCTGCGGGTTCTTGGCGGGGGCAGGGCCGAGCGCTATCGCATCTCCGTGGGCCGCGAGGGGTTCGCCTGGGTCGGTACGACCTACGTGGGGCGCAAGGAGGAATGGCCGGGCTGGCGTCCGCCCGCCGAGATGCGGCAGCGTGACGGCTCGCTGCCCGACTACGTGCCTCCGGGGCCCTACAACCCGCTCGGCGCGCGGGCGCTCTACCTCTTCAGCGGCGGCCGCGACACGCTCTACCGCATTCATGGAACCAATTCCGCCGGCACTCTCGGCGGGTACGAGACCTCGGGCTGCTTCCGCCTCTCGAATGCGGATGTGCTCGAGTTGTTCGGGAAAGTTGCGATCGGAACAAAGGTGATAGTGCGGTAGCGCAGGAGGGTATCCCCATGGCTGGGCGGTTTTTCAGAAAGTCCGAGGCGTCGGCTCTGGCGGCGGAAACGGTTGTCCCGTTGAAAGCTCCGGAGCCGGTCAGGCCGGCGCAGGTGGCCCCCGCCGCCTATGAGCCGCCGGATTTCGTCAACGAGCGGGTCACGCTGCATCGCTTCCTCATCGACAAGATCAACCTGTCGATCCTCGATACGATGGAGGAGGATGAGATCCACGAGGAACTGCGCCCGCTGGTGCGCAGCTATGCGAAGGAAAACAATTTCCCGCTCAGCGCTTCGGAACTCGATGCGCTCATCGTCAGCATCGGCGACGAGATGCTTGGTCTCGGACCCATCGAGCCGCTGCTCGATGACGATACGATCAGCGATATTCTCATCGTCGGGGCTGGCACGGTCTTCGTCGAACGCTTCGGCAGGTTGGAACGGGCGAAGGTCCGCTTCAAGGACGAAGACCATCTGCTCCGCATCATCAACAAGATCGTTGCCTCTGTCGGGCGCCGGGTCGACGAGTCCTCGCCGCTGGTGGACGCCCGCCTCGCCGACGGCTCGCGCGTCAACGTCGCAATCCGTCCCGTGGCGGTGGATGGGCCGCAGGTTTCGATCCGCAAGTTCGCCAAGCGACCCTATTCTCTGGACAGGCTGGTCGAGAACAACGCGCTGGCACCGGGAATGTCGGCGCTGCTCGCCGCGGCGGTCGAGGGCAAGGTGTCGATCGTCGTCTCCGGCGGTACGGGTTCGGGCAAGACCACGATGCTCAACGCCCTCTCGGCCTATATCCCGCATGACGAGCGTCTGGTGACCATCGAGGATGCGGCGGAACTGCAATTGCAGCAGCCCCATGTCGTGCGGCTCGAGACCCGCCCGCCGACGATCGACGGGCGCAACGAAATCCTGCAGCGCGACCTCGTCAAGAACGCGCTGCGTATGCGCCCGGACCGGATCATCATCGGCGAGGTGCGTGGCGGTGAGGCCTTCGACATGCTGCAGGCCATGAACACTGGCCATGAGGGCTCGATGTCCACGATCCACGCCAATAATCCGCGCGACGCAATCGCGCGCATGGAGCAGATGGTCGGCATGGCCGGGATGCCGATGAACCAGAGCAGCATTCGCGCGCAGATCACGTCGGCCATTGATCTCATCGTGCAACTCGAGCGGCTTCGCGATGGCACGCGGCGGATCACATCGATCGCCGAGATCACCGGCATGGAGGGCGATGTGGTGCAACTTCAGGAGATCATGAAGTTCAAGCGCACCGGCATCGATGAGGACGGCAACGTGCTCGGCAGCTTCCGCGCGACAGGCATTCGGCCGCGATTCCTCGAGGACCTACAGTCCATGGGGCTTCTGCTCAACCTCGATCACTTCGACCCTTCGAAGGAGCTGTGAAATGCTGAATGCGCCCATTGCCATCTACGGCCTGATCTTCGTCGCGGTGCTTCTGGTCACCGACACGGTGCTGCGCGCGGTCTTCGCCGCCCGGCGCAATTCGCTCGAGGTCCGCAACAGGCTCGAGGCGCTCAAGCTCAAGAACGGAGCCGATGTCGCCTATTCGGAGCTGCTGCTGCGCCGTGGGGTGCGCAGCGGCCGTGGACCCGAGACGGTGGCCGATACGTTGCGACGCTTCTATGCACAGACGGGCCTCGACATGCCCCTGGGCAAGCGGCTCCTGGTCTTGGTCGGGCTTTTCCTGGCCGGGTTCACCGTCGGGCGCATTTTCGTCGGGATCGCGGGTCCGCTCAACCTTGCTTTCGCGGCGGGTTTCACCGTCACCCTGACCGGACTGATGCTCTACCGGATGCGGCAATCCCGGATCAAGAAGCTGACTGCGCAGCTCGCTCCGGCGATAGACATCATCGTGCGCAGCCTCAACGCGGGGCATCCGCTCGGGTCAGCGATTGCGCTGGTCGCCCGCGAGATGCCTGATCCGATCGGCTCCGAATTCGGCCTTCTGAGCGACCAGATGACCTTTGGTCTAGGGTTGGACCAGGCGATGCTGAACATGATCGAACGGGTCGGCGCTCCAGAACTCAACCTGCTGGCCGTGACCGTCAGCGTGCAACGCGGCACCGGCGGAAACCTTTCGGAAATCCTGGACAACCTCGCCCAGATGATCCGCGCACGCTTGCTCATCAAGGCAAAGATCCGGGCCATCTCGGCGGAGGGGCGCATCACGGCTTGGGTGATGATGGGGTTTCCCTTCTTCCTGTTCTTCCTGATCCGCACGATGAAGCCGGAGTATTTCGATCCGGTCTGGGAGAGCGGCCACGGCCCGACGCTGATCACAATCGGACTGGTGATCATGGCCATCGGCATGGTCATCGTCCGCAAGCTGGTGAATTTCGATTACTGACCGGCCTGGCTGCCGGGGAGGTGTGTGATGAATGAGACCCTGATCCTGATCGCGATTTTCGTGGCGGTGCTCATCGCGAGCTTCGCGCTTCTCACCGCGCTCATCCAGCGAAAGGATGTACAGCGGAACATCGAGGACACGCGGCGACGGCGGCGGAGTGACAACGAGATTGACGAGCTGCTCGGCACAGGGAACGAACAGCTGCGCTACTATCTCGACGTTGTCCAGAACGGCCACAAGGACAGCCTGAAGATGCGGCTCGTGCAGGCCGGCTACCTGTCACGCTCCGCGATCGCCAAGTTCAATCTGTTGCGCTTCGCGGCGTCGTTCTCCGTCTTTCTCGTGGTGCACCTCCTGCTGCAGAAGGTCGCGCCGGAGGCGAGCCGCGCGACGCTCCTGGTGCTGGCTGCCATGTCCGGAGGGCTGATCTTCATCCTCTGCTCGATGGTGCTCGAGCGGATCGGCCTCAAACGCATGCGCGAGTTTCGCAAGATCTTTCCGGACTTCATGGATCTCCTGCTGGTCTGCGTTGATGCGGGACTGAGCATCGAGGCCGCAATGGATCGGGTGACCCGCGAGTTCCTGCAAACGGTGCCGGATTTCGGCGTCCAGCTGTCGATCATCAACCTCGAAATCCGGGCCGGGCGTCCGCTGAACGAGGCGCTGAACAACTTTGCGACCCGTGCCCGGATCGAGGAAGCCCACACCCTGGCGGTGCTCTTTCGCCAATCGGAGGAACTGGGTTCGAGCGTGAGCCGCACCCTGCGGACCTTTGCGCGGGAAATGCGGGATCAGCGACTGGTGAAAGCCGAGGAAAAGGCCAATGCGCTTCCGGTGAAGATGCTTTTCCCGATGGCGCTTTGCATGTTCCCGGTCAGCATCCTGATCGTTCTCGTGCCGATCATGATGACAATTCTGGAAATCTTCCAGTCTATGCAACCTGGCTGAGCCGTTCGGCCCCGCCTCCGGCGTAGCTAAAAAAGAAAGGCACCGCCTACAAGCCGGCGGTGCCTTTCCTTTTTCACGTATCGGCGTGCCCTAGCGCGGTAAACGCCGCTTGCTCGCCGCGACGTTGCGCCATGCGAGTTCGAGAAGGTCGAGCGACAACTCCGGCTCGCGTTCTAGGTAGCGGCATGCCGCAATGATATGGCGCAGCAAAAAGCCGGGATGTGCGCCGGAGGTCACGTAGCCCGCGTCCTCGTATTTTGCGGCGAAGAACTGCTGCATGACCTCGGGCTGCCAGGCGATCTCGACCTCCTCGCAAGCGGCACGGAAGATCTGGAAATAGTCATCCTTGCTTGGCGAGGGAACATGGATCTTGAAGTAGATCCGTCGCAGCGCCGCATCGTCCCCCATCTCCTCCGGCATCAGGTTCGAAGAGAAGACGACGAGTTGATCGAATGGCACGCTGAACTTCTTGCCGGTGTGCAGCGACAGGATATCGAAACCCTTCTCCAGCGGCACGATCCAGCGGTTCAGATAGGCCTGAGGCGGTTCGCTCTGCCGGCCGAAGTCATCGAGAACGAAAACACCGCCAAGAGCCTTGAGATGCATCGGCGCCTCGTAGAAACGCGCAGTGTGCTCGAAGGCGAGATCGAGCATGTGCAGCATCAACTCGCCGCCCGCGATGACCACGGGCCGGTGGCAGGGAACCCATCGCAGGTCGCCCCGCGCCTGATCCTCGGGCAGCTCCGCGCTTTGGTGGAGCGTCTCGTCGTGGAACCGAATGATCTGATGTCCGACGAGGATCGCGTAGGGAAAACTCACAACGTCGCGGAAGGACATCCCCAGCGCTTCGGCAAGCGACGTCTTGCCGTTGCCGGGCTCGCCATAGAGCAGCATGGATCTGCCCGAGTTGGCGGCGGGTCCGAGCTGTGCCTTGAGAACATCCGGGATGACGAGATGCGACAGCGCACGGTCAAGCTCCGAGCGATGGATTTCCTCGTGGCTGATGGACTGACGCCGAATTTGTGCCTCGAAGGCCTCGAGGGTCACCGGGGCAGGGCCGATATACTGCGACACCTTGAGCGCATCCAGCGCCCATGTCTTGCCCAGATCGGTCAGAGTGTAGCGGATGTCGGACTTGATGTCGGCAGAGTCCAATCCCTGCGCTTCGACCAGCGCCTGCGCTGTCATCTGTTTGATGAGTTGGCGGCAAACCAGCTTCGGGAGCTTGATCGCCTCGGCAAGCTGCGCCGGGGTCAACGTTCCGCCCGCGTGCATGACCTTGCACAGGTGACTGATGAGAAAGCTCTCGGATAGCCCGGTCTCGGCGACGGTCTTTGGCGCGGGGCCGGGGAGAAAGAACCGTCCAAGGGCAGTTGGCAGAGATGCGGCAGACTCTTGCGGCGAGCAGGTGGTGTCGCAGTCGGCGTAGCTCGGTGGCACGGATTGCTCTGAAACCGTCTCGTCTGGAGACTTTGAAAACAACTTCACTAGGAACTCCTCTCGGAAAAAAGTCACTCGTCAGGCAATGGTCGGTGAAAATGCACCAACCTCACTCTACCTCGCACTGATGCATTTAAATAGCGAAATCTGCATGTCTTTCGATCGTCAGTGCGGCTTTGCCCATTCCATGCAAGGATACCTTGCAGGTGAGTGCCGCACCCTTTGGCTGGGGCGTACCTCTGTGGGCTCAAGGGTCGTTGCGACAGGCTCCGCTATCTCAGTTTCGCCATTTCCTCTCTGAAGGCTTCCGTCGGCG
>JBLXGS010000020.1:0-95628 GCA_048381755.1 Roseobacteraceae bacterium | reverse complement strand
ACGCGCGGGTTGACCTCGATGAAGTAGAACTTGCCGCTGTCCATATCCATCAGGAACTCGACGGTGCCGGCGCATTCGTAGTTCACATGGGCGCAGATCTTGCGGCCGAGCTCGCAAAGCTCTTCGCGCTGCGCTTCGCTGAGGTAGGGCGCGGGGGCGCGCTCGACGACCTTCTGATTGCGGCGCTGCACCGAGCAGTCGCGCTCATAGAGGTGGTAGATATTGCCCATCTTGTCGCCGAGGATCTGAACCTCGACGTGGCGGGCGCGGGTGATCATCTTCTCCAGATAGCCCTCACCGTTGCCAAAGGCGGCCTCGGCCTCGCGCCGCCCCTCGAGCACCTTTTCCTTCAGTTCCTTGGGTCCCTCGATCGGGCGCATGCCACGACCGCCGCCGCCCCAGGATGCCTTGAGCATCAGCGGGTAGCCGATCTCGCCGGCTTCCTTGGTGATTGCCTCGAAATCATCGCCCAGAACCTCGGTGGCGGGGATGACAGGCACCCCGGCCTCGATGGCGACCTTGCGGGCGCTGGCCTTGTCGCCGAGCGCGCGCATGGTCGCGGCCTTCGGACCGATAAAGGTGATGCCCGCCGCGTCGCAGGCGTCGACGAACTCGGGGTTTTCGGACAGCAGGCCGTAGCCCGGGTGGATCGCGTCGGCGCCCGATTCCTTGGCGACCCGGATGATCTCGGGGATCGACAGGTAGGCCGCGACCGGCCCCAGCCCCTCACCGATGCGATAGGCTTCGTCGGCCTTGAATCGGTGGAGTCCCAGCTTGTCCTCTTCCGCAAAGACGGCAACGGTCTTCTTTCCCATCTCGTTCGCCGCCCGCATGATGCGGATCGCGATCTCGCCACGGTTGGCGATGAGGATCTTCTGGAATTCGGGCATGTAATCTTCCTCCTTTGGACGCGAAATGCCGCTCCCGGAGGCATCGCATTCCGAACTCAAGGGCATGCCGCGCTGCAGCGCAAGGGGCTTTGCAAATTATGCTAACGTTAGGGCCGGTTTTGCAAACTTGGCCGAACTGACCCAGCGGCAGGGCGACCATTTTCGGCGGTTTCGCGACACCTGCCGGGTTTGCAGCGCAGCGCCAACGGCGCGGACGACCGGCAGCGGCGGCGTGATGATCAATTTAGTGAACAAACGAAGAACGCATCTTTCGCCGTCCTCTGTGGCGCGTTAAGTTCGGGACATGAGCAGTTTCGACGACATGGATGCATTCGAGGGGGCCTCGCTGTCGCAGCGGGCCATGGCGGCGCGCCCTGCGCCCTACCTCGACGATCTCAATCCCGCGCAGCGCGAGGCGGTGGAGCGGCTGGACGGCCCGGTCCTGATGCTCGCGGGCGCGGGCACCGGCAAGACCAAGGCGCTCACGTCCCGCATCGCGCACCTGCTGACCACGGGACGGGCGCGGCCGAACGAGATCCTTTCGGTGACCTTCACCAACAAGGCCGCGCGCGAGATGAAGGAGCGGGTGGGGCGTCTGCTCGGCCACGCGGTCGAGGGCATGCCCTGGATGGGCACCTTCCACTCGATCTGCGTCAAGCTGCTGCGCCGCCACGCCGAGCTGGTGGGGCTGAAGTCGAACTTCACCATCCTCGACACGGACGACCAGCTCCGCCTGCTGAAACAGGTGATCGCGGCCAACAACATCGACGAGAAGCGATGGCCCGCCCGGCAGCTCTCGGCCCTCATAGACAACTGGAAGAACCGCGCCTGGACCCCCGACAAGGTGCCCGCGTCGGAGGCTTCGGCCTTCAACAATCGCGGCACCGAGCTTTATGCCCAGTACCAGACCCGGCTGCGCGAGCTGAACGCCTGCGACTTCGGCGACCTGCTGCTGCACGTGGTGACGATCTTCCAGCAGCACGCCGACGTGCTCGAGCAATACCAGCGCTGGTTCCGCTTCATCCTCGTGGACGAGTACCAGGATACCAACGTCGCCCAGTACCTCTGGCTGCGGCTGCTGGCGCAGGGGCACACCAACATCTGCTGCGTCGGCGACGACGACCAGTCGATCTACGGCTGGCGCGGCGCCGAAGTGGGCAACATCCTGCGCTTCGAAAAGGATTTCCCCGGCGCCCATGTGGTGCGGCTGGAGCAGAACTACCGTTCGACCGCGCATATCCTCGCCGCCGCCTCCTCGGTGATCCGCGGCAACGAGAACCGGCTCGGCAAGGAACTCTGGACCGAGGCGCAGGGCGGCGAGAAGGTCCGCCTCATCGGCCATTGGGACGGCGAGGAAGAGGCGCGCTGGATCGGCGAGGAGATCGAGGCGGCGCAGCGCGGCTCGCGCGGGATGCACGCCTTCTCGCTCGACGACATGGCCATCCTGGTGCGCGCCTCGCACCAGATGCGCGCCTTCGAGGACCGCTTCCTGACCATCGGCCTGCCCTATCGCGTGATCGGTGGCCCGCGCTTCTACGAGCGGCTCGAGATCCGCGACGCCATGGCCTATTTCCGGCTGGTTGTCTCGCCCGAGGATGATCTGGCCTTCGAGCGCATCGTCAATACCCCCAAGCGCGGCCTCGGCGACAAGGCGCAGCAGAAGATCCAGCTCAAGGCGCGCGAGCATGGGGTGCCGCTGCTGGTGGGCGCGCGGCTGCTGCTGCGCGACAAGGAGATCACCGGCAAGGGCGCGGCCAAGCTCGCCACTTTCGTCGACCAGATCGAACGCTGGCACGAGGTGGCCCGGCAGCAGCTCGGGCTGCCCTCGGAGGTGCAGCAGGACGACGACGACCTCGTGCTGATCGACGAGGACAAGCCGCTGAGCCGTGCGGTCAGCCACATGGAACTGGCCGAGACCATGCTCGACGAGAGCGGCTACACCGAGATGTGGCAGAACGACAAGAACCCGGACTCGCCGGGGCGGCTCGAGAACCTCAAGGAACTGGTCAAGGCGCTGGAAAGCTTCGACAACCTTCAGGGTTTCCTCGAACACGTCGCGCTGATCATGGACAATGAGACCGAGGAGACCGGCGCCAAGGTGTCGATCATGACGCTGCACGCCGCCAAGGGGCTCGAGTTCCCGGCGGTCTTCCTGCCGGGCTGGGAGGACGGGCTCTTTCCGTCGCAGCGCTCGATGGACGAGAGCGGCCTGAAGGGCCTCGAGGAGGAACGCCGCCTCGCCTATGTCGGCATCACCCGCGCCGAGGAGCTTTGCACCATCTCCTTCGCCGCCAACCGCCGGGTCTTCGGGCAATGGCAATCGGCGCTGCCCTCGCGTTTCATCGATGAGCTGCCGGAGGCACATGTGGACATCCTCACGCCGCCCGGTCTCTACGGCGGGGGCTATGGCGCGGCAGGGATGAACAGCGGCTACGGTGGCGGATCGGGGCTGGAAACCCGCGCCGCCGAGGCGAACGTCTACAACTCGCCAGGCTGGAAGCGTCTGCAGGAGCGCTCGTCGAGCGCCCGGTCGGTCAGCCAGCCGCGCGAGAGCCGCAACACGGTGATTGACCTGCAGGCGGTCTCGGCCTTCGACATGGGCGAGCGGGTGTTCCACCAGAAGTTCGGCTACGGCGCGATCATCGGTATCGAGGGCGACAAGCTGGAGATCGACTTCGAGAAGGCCGGGGTGAAGAAGGTCGTGGCGCGGTTCGTCGCGGCGGCGGATTCCGCGGGCGACGTGCCGTTCTGAGCGGGTGCTCCCCCTTTTGGCAGGTCCAGGGTCGGCGGATGAGAGGGAGGGGGCGCTGCCCCCTCGGCGCTGCGCGCCTCACCCCCGGGATATTTGGACCATTTGGAAGGGTGAGGCGCCCGCGTCTTCTTCTCTTTTGCAAATACGCCCGCCGGAGGCGGTCCGGCGGAGTCCTCCCGCGTGACTTCTCCGGAACAGGACATGGGAGACAGCAGATGCCCCGTGGGAAAAGCATGCGCGCGTCTGGTGCGTTCCGCGCGGCTCTAGTAGGGTCGCGCGCATGACGGCGCCCGCGATCAGTTTTTCCGAGGATCAGGCCGAAGCCTGGGACCGCGTGGCCGAGATGCTGCGCGGTGCCGGCGTCGATCTGGATGAAGGCACCAGCGAACCCGCCCGCGAGGGACCTTCGAAGGTCATGGCGCTGATGGGCAAGGCCGGCTCCGGCAAGACCCTGCTGCTGGCGGAGCTCAGCAAGGCGCTGCAGGAGGCGGGGTGCGAGGTGGTCTCGGGCGATTTCGAGAGCCGCCGCAAGCGCGAGAAGCGCACGCTGGCAATCCTCGCGCCGACCAACAAGGCGGCCTCGGTGCTGCGCATGCGCGGCGTCCCGGCGACCACCATCCACCGCATTCTCTACACGCCGGTCTACGATCCGGTCTACGAGCGCATTGCCGAGTGGCTGATGGGCAACGAGGAACGGCCGGAGATCGACACGCTGACGCCGGAGGCGCTGGACCGTGCCTACGCGTCCTACCAGGGGCACAAGTCGGTGCCCGCGGCACTGGCGGCGGCGGGGCTGCGCGGCAGCGATTTCATCACCGGCTGGAAGCGCCGCGAGGAGCCGCTCGACATCGGCTTCGTCGATGAGGCCTCGATGCTGGACGACCGGCAGTTCGAGGACCTCAAGGAGATCTTCCCCAACCTGCTGCTCTTCGGCGATCCGGCGCAGCTCGCGCCGGTGAACCAGTCGGGCAAGATGGTCTTCGACGCGGTGCCCGAGGATCGCAAGATGGAGCTCTCGCGCATCCACCGGCAGGAGGCCTCGAGCCCGATCCTCGATCTGGCCCACGCGCTGGCCGACCCGGAGGTGGATTTCTACCGCTTCGAGCGGCTGGTCGAGGAGATGGCGGCCAAGGACGACCGGGTGATCTGGGGCCAGCGGGTCGAGGTCGACCTGATGGCCCGCTCGCCTGTGCTGGTCTGGCGCAACGCCACGCGCATCCGGCTGATCAACGCCTTCCGCGCCGTGCATGGCGCGCCGGAGACCGAGCTGCTGCCCGGCGAGCCACTGATCTGCGATGGCATCGAGCTGCCGCTCAAGCACCGCAAGAAGCGGCTCGATCTGGAAGCGCGCGGGCTGATCAAGGGCGCGCAGGTGGTCTACCTCGGGCCGGGCAAGAAGCCCGGGTTCTCCCGGCTGCACGTAATGGGCGCGCCGGACCCGCAGGTCTCGGCGGCGTCCATCGTGAAGATCGAAAAGCCGGACGAGGAAGAGCCCTTCATCCCCTTTGCCGCGCGCATGGGGGCGACCTTCCTGCATGGCGCGGCGGTGACCATCCACAAGGCGCAGGGCTCGCAATGGGAGAACGTGCAGGTCTTCGGCCCCGATCTCTATGCCGCGGCGCGCATGGGGCGGGTCGAGGCCGGCCAGCCGCTCTGGAAGCGTCTCGCCTATGTCGCCGTGACCCGCGCCTCCGAGCGGCTGCACTGGGTGGTGCGCAACCGGCTGTCGAAGCCCTCCGGTCCGCTGCGGGTGGATGATCTGGGCGGCGCGCCGGCGCCGCTGGAGTTGGAGATGCAGGGCGAGGACGCGGCCGGCTGAACCGCCCATCTGCAGGGCGTTCGGGATTTGCTCTTGCCAGCGGCGGGGGCGATCCGCCACTCTGCCTCGGGATTTCGGACAGGTCGGGAGACGGGATGCAGCGCGAGAGAGCACTGGACGGGGGGGCACGTCATGCCGGCTGAGGCGGTTCTGGAGATGGAGCCGAAGGTGTCGCGCTGGTTCACGCTCGATGCCGAGAGCGTCGCGCGCTTCGGCGAGGTGACCGGCGATCTGAAGTTCTTCCATTCCGACGCGGAGCGGTCTGCCGATTTCCTGTTCGGCGGGCCGGTGGCGCAGGGGTTCCTGACGCTCTCGCTGCTCTCGGCCATGTGCGCCGACGCGGTGCCGCCGTTTCCCGGCCAGATCGCCAACGTCAACTATGGCTTCGACCGGGTGCGTTTCGTCACGCCGGTGCCGGTGGGCTCGCGGGTGCGGGGGCATTTCACCGTCGGCGGCGTCGAAGAGGGCGACGAGCGGCTCACCGTGCATTGGGACGTGGAAATCGAGATCGAGGGGCAGGGGCGCGAGCATCCGGCGCTTGTGGCGCAATGGGTGACCTTCCTCGAACTGCGGGACTGAGGCGCGGTGCGCGGCTGCTTGACCCCGGGGCGCGGAGCGCCGAGAACGGGCGCGCAACGCAGGAGACGCCCATGGACCGCAGCACCGACGACATGCAGATCACCGAGGCCCCCTCGGGCTACCTGTCGCATCTCGGCCTCGAGATGACCGGCTGGCGTGCGGATTTCGCGCGCTTCGAGCTGGAGATCGGCCCGCAGCACCAGAACCGCCACGACAACCCGCATGGTGGGGTGCACGCCTCGATGCTGGACACGGCGATGGGCTACGCCGGCTGCTGGACCGGCGACCCCGAGGACAGGCTCATGGCGCTGACGCTTTCGCTCAACGTGCAGTACCTGTCGCGGCCGCGCGGCACCCGGCTGATCGCCGAGGGCGTGCGCACCGGCGGCGGCAAGAGCACCTTCTTCGCCGAGGCGACCATCACCGACGAGACCGGTGAGCTGATCGCCAAGGGCACAGGCGTCTTCCGCTACCGCCGCCGGAGCTGAGGTTACAGGGCTGAGGGCTCAGGCGAGCGCTTCCAGTGCTGCGACATCCGCCGCCTCGAGCGCCGGGCGCGCGGCGGCGATGCGCTCGGGCGGCCAATCCCACCACGCAAGGCGCAGCAGCCGGGCGATCTCGTCTTCGGTAAAGCGCATCCGCACCACCTTAGCCGGGTTGCCGGTGACCACGGCATAGGGCGGGATCTCGCCGCGCACCACTGCGCCTGCGCCGATGATTGCGCCAGAGCCGATGCTCGCCCCGGCCAGAAACAGCGCCCCGGTGCCCAGCCAGACATCGTGACCGATCTCGATGCCGCGCGTGTCGGGCTGGGTGCCCTGCATGGCCTCGCGGTCGAACACCATGAAGGGGTAGGTGCTGATCCCCCGCGTCTCATGGTTGGCCGAGCCGCCGATGAAGCGGACGCCGTGGGCGATCTGGCAGAACTTGCCGATCACCAGCCGGTCCTTCGAGAAGGGAAAGAGATAGGGCGCCAGCCGCGACACCCAGCCGTCGGGCGGGGGCGGGTCGAAGGCCGAGGCATAGGTGTGCGCGCCGACCTCGACGCAGGGATGGTCGATCACCGCGCGCAGGTGCACGGTGCCGGCATGCGGCGTGCCGTCGGGCAGGACGATGGGGTGCACGGCATCCGCCGGCGGAAGGGCAAAGGGCATGGGAGCCTCCTTTCGAAACGCTTGGAAATCAGGGTTTCAAAGGTGCTGGTCCATGGCTCCCTCCATCGGTGGATGCATGAAGTGTAGCGCGATGCGCGCGGCGGCAAAAGCCGCTGCGCGGAAACCCGCCTCACGCGCCGCCTTATTCCCCGGGGCGTTTCAGCGAGAAGACCTCGCGGACCACCGAGTAATCGCGGTAGCCGAGGCGGGTGAGCGGCTGGAAGGTCGTCACGTCGAACTGCCCATTCACCAGGCAATCGTCGCGCATGTGAACGCCGGTGACCTCGCCGAAGACCGCGTAATTGGCCGCGCCCTCGAGCTTCACGATCTGCGTCACCTTGCACTCCAGCGACGCGGGTGCCCCGGCGACGCGCGGGCAGTCGATGGTCTCGCAGTCGGCCTTGTCGATCCCTGCCAGCGCGAATTCATCGTCACCGGCGGGCCAGGGGCCGGAAGTCTGGTTCATCACGTCGCGCGCGGCGTATTCCACGATGTTGACGCAGAACACCCCGCTTTCGCGCAGCTGCGCCACGCTGTCCTTGGTGCCGTCGCGGTCGTCCTTGGCCGAAGTCGAGGCGAACATCACCTGCGGCGGCACATAGGCCACGGCGTTGAAGAAGGAATAGGGCGCGAGGTTGTCGCCCATTGTGCCCCGGGTCGAGATCCAGCCGATGGGGCGGGGCGTCACGATGGCATTGAACGGATTGTGGGGCAGGCCGTGGCCGTCTTCAGGGCGATAGAACATGCCAGTCCTCTCAGGTGTTTGCGCGCTTGTCGGACCCGTGATAGGGCGGAATCGTCCAAAAAGCCACGGGGAGAGCGGGCCTCTGTACAGTTTGTCCCAGGAACGCCCCGACGACCGTTGGGAGGTCGAGGCCCTCTATGATCTGTGCTTCGCGCCCGGGCGCGAGCTGCTGTCCTCCTACCGCCTGCGCGACGGGGTGCCGCCGGTTTCCGAGCTGTGCCGGGTGGCGAAGGACGAGGGCGGCATCATCGGTGGCGCGATCCGCTACTGGCCTGTCCGCATCGGCGCGGTGCAATCGCTGCTGCTGGGGCCGGTCGCCGTGCACCCCACCGCACAGGGCGAAGGGCTGGGCGCGGCGCTGATCCGCGACACGCTGGAACGGGCGCGGGCGCTGGAATGGGGCCGGGTGCTGCTGGTCGGTGACGAGCCCTATTACCGCCGCTTCGGATTTTCCAAGATCGAAGGGGTCGAGATGCCCCCGCCGACCAACCCCGAGCGGGTGCTGGCGCTGGATCTGCGTCCCGGCGCCTGGGAGGGCGTGGTGGGCGAGGTGACCCGCAAAACTTGAAATTCCGCGGGGCGCGCCGATCTTCTAGGGAAGACCCGAAGGAGGCCGCCCATGACCGCACCCGTCACCGGAACGCAGCTCGTTCCCGTCAGCATCGACGCGGAGATCGCCGCACTGGCCCGCCGCCACCGCGCCGCGGGAGGTGTCGGGCTGCAGGTGCTCAACATCATCGGGGGACAGGCCGAGAACCTGCTCGAGCGCCTGCCGGACAAGGTGAAGGACCGGCTCGAGGGCAGCACGGCCAAGGCGCTGGAACTGGCGCTGAAGGCGGCCTCGGGCTCGCGCCGCGCGGTGCCGGACCAGAAGGGCTGGCTGAACACCGCGCTGGCCACCGCCATGGGTGCCGCGGGCGGGGCAGGGGGGCTGCCGACCGCCATGGCCGAGCTTCCGGTCACCGTGACCGTCCTGCTGCGCGCGATCCAGGGGATCGCGGCGGAATACGGCTTTGACCCCGAGATGCCCGAGATCAAGCGCGAGTGCCTCAGCGTCTTCGCCTCGGCCGGGCCGCTGGAGGCGGACGACGGGGCAGATCTGGGCTTCCTCGCGACGCGGGTCACGCTGACCGGGGCCACGGTGCACGGGCTGATCGGCAAGGTGGCGCCGCGTCTCGCCACGGCGCTGGGGCAGAAGCTGGCGGCGCAGACCGTGCCCATTCTGGGGGCGGCGGCGGGGGCGGCGACCAACTACGCCTACACCAGCTACTACCAGCAGATGGCGCATGTGCATTTCGGCCTGCTGCGGCTGGAGCAGCAGAGCGGCCGGTCACGCGCGGAGCTGGTCGAGGCGCTGCGCGAGAAGCTCGCGCTCCGAGCTTAACGGGTTCGCAAGGTTAATCGCCTATCAAGTGCGCAGGGCGCGGTGAAACCCGCGCCGCAGCGCCCGCGCAGAACGTGCGGGTCGTGTCCCGCGCCAGAACGGCCGGTGATGCGCGCAAACTCACTCTATCGCCCGGGGTGCGGGGGACCGATGCGCCGGGCGAGCCTGTGGATCTGGGGCGCCCACGACGTTCGCCTGGTTTGCACGACGGCACCGGAGAGCCGAGCCACCGGTGAGGCTCAGCCCTGCCAGCGCATGTAGTCCATGACCGCGCCGCGCACCGATTGCTCGCCGCGCTCGCGCGCATCGCAGATCACGTCGTAGAGCGCATCAAGGTCGGTGCGCATGATCAGGCTCTTCACCGGTCCGATCGAGGCCGGGCGCATCGAGAGCCGGTGCAGGCCGATGGCGGCCAGACAGATCGCCTCGATCGGCCGCCCCGCATCCTCGCCGCAGAAGCTCAGCGGCGTGCCGGTGGCCGAGCAGCGCTGCACGATTTGCTCGAGGAAGGTCAGGAAGCTGACGTTGAGCGTGTCGTAACGCCGCCGCACCCGCTCGTTTTCGCGGTCGGCGGCAAAGAAGAACTGCTTGAGATCGTTGCCGCCGATCGAGACGAACTCGACCTCCTCGAAGAACTTGTTCGAGGCATAGGCGAGGCTCGGCGTCTCGAGCATGGTGCCGACAGAGATCTTCTCGGGCACCACGTGGCCGAGCTTGCGCTCGATGGCCATGGCCTTGTCGACCTCGGCGCGGGCAGCGCGGAATTCCTCCCATTGCGCGACGAAGGGAAACATCAGTGTCAGCGGGCGCCCCTCGGAGGCGCGCAGCAATGCCTGCAGCTGCATCCGCATGACCCCGGGCCGGTCGAGGCCCACCCGGATCGCCCGCCAGCCGAGCGCCGGGTTGGGCTCGTCGGTGGGCTTCATGTAGGGCAGCACCTTGTCCGAGCCGATGTCGAGCGTGCGGAAGATCACCGGCTTGTCGCCTGCTGTCTCGGCTGCCTCGATCACCCGCTTGTAGACGGCGACCAGCTCGGTCCGCGAGGGCATCTTGTTGCGCACGAGGAACTGCAGCTCGGTGCGGAACAGGCCCACGCCCTCGGCGCCGGAGTTTTCAAGCGAGGGCAGGTCGGCCAGCAGCCCGGCGTTCATGTAGAGGCTGATGCGCTTGCCGCATTGCGAAATCGCGGGCTTCTGCCGGATCGAGGCGTAGCGCTCCTGCGCCTCGGCCTGCATTGCGATCTTGTCGCGGAAGGCGGTGACCACCGTGTCGTCGGGGCGCAGGTGCACGAGGCCCTGATCGCCGTCGACCATGATGTGATCGCCGTTCAGTGCTTCGGTGGTGATGCGTGTGGCATTGATCACCAGCGGGATCGCCAGCGCGCGGGCGACCACGGCGGCATGGCTGCCGACAGAGCCTTCCTCGAGCACGATCCCGCGCAGCTGGCGGCCGTATTCCAGCAGCTCGCCGGGGCCGATGTTGCGCGCCACGAGGATCGGATCGGCGGGCATCGAGGCACCGGTGTCCTTGCCCTGGCCGGTGAGGATGCGCAGCAGCCGGTTCGACAGGTCGTCGAGATCGTGCAGGCGTTCGCGCAGGTAGTTGTCGGCGACCTGGCTCATCCGCGCACGGGCGGCGGACTGCTCCTTTTCCACCGCGGCCTCGGCGGAGAGGCCGCGCGAGATGTCCTCTTCCATGCGCCGCCGCCAGCCCTTCGAGTTGGCGAACATCCGGTAGGCCTCGAGCACCTCGAGCTGCTCGGCGTCCTCGACCGCGCCGGCGAGCATCTCGTCGACGCTCACGCGCAGCTGCTCGATGGCGGCGTCGAGCCGCTGCAGCTCGCGCTCTGGGTCGTCCGCCACGAGGTTGGTGACCATCACCCGCGGCTCATGCAGCCAGACGTGGCCCTCGGTGGTGCCCTCCTGTCCGGTGCCACCGCGCAGCATGGTGGGCTGGGTGTGTCGCGCCGAAAGCGCGGCGGTGTCGCCGACGAAGGCGCCGAGTTCGGTCATCTCGGCCAGCACCATGGCGACCACTTCCAGCGCGTAGACCTCGTCGGAGGTGAACTCGCGTTTCTGCTTGGTCTGCACGACGAGAACGCCGAGCGTCTCGCCGAGCCGCTGGATCGGCACACCGAGGAAGCTGGAGTATATCTCCTCGCCGGTCTCGGGCATGTAGCGGAAGCCCTTGGCCGAGGGGGCGTCGGCGGTGTTCACCACCTTGCCGCTGCGCGCGACCCGGCCCACGAGGCCCTCGCCCATACGCATGCGGGTCTGGTGAACGGCCTCTTTCTTGAGGCCCTCGGTGGCGCAGAGCTCGAGCGTGTCCTCGTCGCGGAAGAGGTAGATCGAGCACACTTCGGAGCCCATGGAGTCGGCGGTCAGATGCGTGATCTTGTCGAGGCGCGCCTGTCCGGCGGCATCCTCGGCCATGGTGTCCCGCAGCCGCCCCAGCAGCTTGCGGCTTTCGCTTTCGGTGCCGTCCGGCATAATGTGCTCGACTTAATTCGTTCCGCTCTTGGGATCAGCTATATGCGGTTTGCTCCGAGAAAGGAAACGGCATCAATGGGCTTGGCCGGATTCCTGCGTGGCGGGTCGCGCGATTGCCGCGTGTTTCCGCTACCGGGAGAATATGCTTGGTATCGCGGGGTGATAAGACGGGCAAAGCGCCGGAAAAAGAAAAGCGGCGCCCCCGGGGGAGCGCCGCCTGTCATGTCTGACCTGCAGGACCGCTGCCGCGCGGTGCCGGTCGGATGTCTCAGTCAGCCTTTTCCAGCTCGAAGGCGTCGTGCAGGGCCTGCACCGCAAGCTCCATGTACTTGCGCTCGATGAGCACGGAGATCTTGATCTCGGAGGTGGTGATCACCTGGATGTTGATGTTCTCGTCCGAGAGGATCTTGAACATCTTGGCCGCGACACCGGCGGCCGAACGCATGCCGATGCCGACCACCGATACCTTGGCGACCTCGGTTTCCGATTCGAGCTTGTCGAAGGTCAGCGTGCCGGCGGCCTGCGCGTCGGCCAGTGCCTTCTCGGCGCGCTTCACCTGGTTGACCGGGCAGGAGAAGGTCATGTCGGTGACGCCGCCCTCGTGACCCTTGTAGTTGGTCTCGGAGACGTTCTGCACGATCATGTCGACGTTCACGCCCGCATCGGCCAGCGTGCCGAAGATCGCGGCGGCGATGCCCGGACGGTCGGCGATGGTGACGAGGGTCATCTTGGCCTCGTCGCGCGAAAAGGCCACACCGGCCACAACTTTCGATTCCATGATATCCTCCTCGTCGCAAACGAGCGTCCCGGCGTCGTCCGACTGTTCCTCGAAGCTGGAGAGGACCCGCAGCTTCACGTTGTAACGCATGGCAAGTTCGACCGAGCGGGTCTGCAGCACCTTGGCTCCGAGCGAAGCCAACTCGAGCATTTCCTCGAAGGAGATGCGGTCAAGCTTGCGGGCCTTTTCGCAGACGCGCGGGTCGGTGGTGTAGACGCCGTCGACGTCGGTGTAGATGTCGCAGCGCTCGGCGCCGAAGGCGGCGGCGAAGGCGACTGCGGTGGTGTCCGAGCCGCCGCGGCCGAGCGTGGTGATGCGGCCCTCGGGGCTGATGCCCTGGAAGCCGGCGACCACGGCCACCTTCATGCCCTCTTCGAACTTGCGGGTGATGTTCTCGGAGGGGATTTCCTCGATCCGCGCGGAGCTGTGCGCCGAGGTGGTGATCAGCGGCACCTGCCAGCCCTGCCAGCTGCGCGCGGGGATATCCATTTCCTGCAGCGTCAGCGCCATCAGGCCGGCGGTCACGTTCTCACCCGAGGAGACGATGGCGTCATATTCGCGCGCGTCGAACAGCGGCGAGGTTTCCTCGACATAGCCGACGAGCTTGTTGGTCTCGCCCGACATGGCCGAGACGATGACGATCACGTCGTAGCCCTTGGCCACTTCGACGCCGACGCGTTTGGCAGCCCGGCGGATCCGGTCAAGCGTGGCGACGGAGGTGCCGCCGAATTTCATCACGAGAACGGGCATGGCGCCTCCCCGGCATGGTCCTTTGAATCAGCGGTCCTTTACGCGGGGGGGCGGGGCTGCGCAAGAGCCTAGAGCCGGCGGGGCGAGCGATCCCTGCGTGGGACTGCCGGTTTCGAGTATTTTCGGAAAGATGAAAGCGGCCGCGCGTCACGGTTCTGCCCCGGGCGGGTCGAGGGGCCGGATCAGCGTTGGCGGTAGTCGACCGGGGCGATCCCGTCCTGCGCGACGAAGGTCTCTTGCCCGGGCACCACCTCGGTGTTCTGCGCCGATACCGCCTGCCAGCCGCCGGGTGTGCGCTCGAGCACGAAGATCAGGATGGTCTGGCGCGGTCCGGCCTCGGTGCCGTCGGGGGTGCGCTGGCCGGTCATGTGAAAGCGGCAGCGGACGACGGCGTGATCCGTGCCGAGCATACGTGTCGCGATGCGGCCGGGGCGCAGCGCGGTGTCGGCGAAGAAGCTCTTCAGCGCATAGTCATGCGGGCGGGCGATGGCCGCACGCCCGGTCCACCACAGCCCGGTCACGTTGACGAACTCGGCGTCCTCGGAGAAGAGCGCGGCTATGGCCGCGCCTTGGCGCGTGGCCCAGGCGCGGGCAAAGGCGGCGGGAAACTCCTCGGGCCGCCGCGGCAGGTCAATAGGGGTGGCTGCGACCATCCCATGTCTCGAAGCAGCCGGTGGTCTCGAGGCTCAGCGCCTCCAGCCGCTCGGCGAGCCCCGAGGCGGATTGCTCGGGGGTCAGGTCGGCGCCGGTGCCACCCATCTCGGTGGCGACCCAGCCGGGGTGGTAGATGCCGACCGCGATGCCGCGCGGCTTCAGCGCTGCGGCGAGGTTGCTGCCGAGATTGAGCGCGGCGGCCTTCGAGGCGCGGTAGATCAGGGCATTGCCCTTGGCCAGCGCGTTGGAGCCCATCTGCGAGCTGATGATCATGATCTTCGGTGTCGCGGCGCGTTCGAGCAGCGGCAGCATCGCCTGCACCGTGAGGAAGACGCCAGTGACGTTGACGCGGAACATCTCGTCCCACATCTCGGGGGGATAGCCGGTGTCGAGGGGCTCGGGCTTGTCGAAATAGGCACCGGCGTTGCAGATCAGCGCGTCGAGCGCCGTGCCGCCGAGCTCATTGGCCAGCGCCTTGGGCGAGGCCGGATCGGCAACGTCGAGGGGGAGCAGGCCGGGGGTGTTGCGCGCGGTGCCGAGCACCTCGTTGCCACGCGCCTCGAGGGTCTGTGCCAGCGCGGCGCCGATGCCGCGGTTGGCGCCGGTGATGAGCAGTCGCATGGGGTGTCCTAGTTCGATTTCCGGGTCGGAAGGAAGGGCAGGGGTGCCACGGGCACGCCATCCTCGATCAGCGCCTTGGCCTCGTCACCGCGGGTCTCGCCCCAGATCGGGCGGTGCGGGGTGTCGCCGCTGTGCATGGCGCGCGCCTCGCGGGCAAAGTCACGGCCCACGTAATCCGACGTCTTCTCGACGTGCTCGCGCAGGGCGCGCAGTGCCTTTTCCGCCTCGGAGGCGGGTTCGCTCAGGCTGGGCTTTTCGGGCTTGGGCGTGGTGTCCGGGCGGGTCGTGCCGCTGTTCACCCGCGGCGCCATGAGCACCTTTTCAACCTCCGGCGAGCCGCAGACGGCGCAGGCGACCATGCCCGCCGCATGCAGCTTGTCGAAGGCGCTGGCCGATTGGAACCAGCTGTCGAAGCGGTGATCTTCCGCGCATTTGAGAGAGTATTGGATCATGCGGTTGTTCCGAGATGATCCCTTTTACCTAATCGAATTCCGCGCGGGTTCAAGCGGCGGTCAATGCTTGCGGGAAAAGGCGCGGAAGCCGCGCAACAGCTTTGACAGCTCGGGATGGTCGACCAGTTCGGCGGCGCGCTTGGGGCTGACCCAGCGTTGCTTGCGCTCGCCGCGCTCGGGGAACCGCTTGTCGCGCTCAATCACCTCGAGCGCATAGACCAGCGCCAGGTGCGGCCGGTTAGAGTTGCGCTTGTGATAGGTGTAGCCGCCCACGCAGAGCTCGTTGACCAAGCCCTTCACGCCGGCCTCTTCCCAGGCTTCGCGCGCGGCGGTCTTGGCCGGGCTGCGGCCGGGCATCGGCCACCCCTTGGGCAAGGTCCAGCGTTTGCGGCCGCGGCTGGTGATCAGGAGGAGCTGCAGCTTGCCATCGCGGATACGATAGCAGAGCGCGGCGTATTGCACATGAGTCCGCTTCGGCATCTGCCTGATGCCGGGAGCGCGAGATACGGTGTCCAGCGAAGCGCCCATCCTGTTGTCCTGCCCGGTTTTGAACGGATGTTGCGCCTGATCTTACTGCTCGTCCATATGTTGTAGCAGATTTTCGACAAGCTGCGCTGCGGATGCTTCAGGTTCGAGCAGAGTTCGGGCGGCGGTGCCGGCGCGGCGCTGCGCCGCGTCGCCGCGCAGCCCGAGTAGCGCCGTCGACAGTCCGGTGGCATCCGCGATCTGTACTGCCGCGCCGGCGGCGTCGAGCAGGGCGAAGGGGGCGCGGAAGTTGCGGGTGTCGGGGCCGTGGATCAACGCGGCATCGAAAGCGGCCGGCTCGTAGGGCGTGTGCCCGCCGCGGTCGGTCAGCGTGCCGGCGATGAAGACGCGGCCCGCGAGGCGGTAGAACAGCGCCATCTCGCCCAGCGTGTCCGCGAGGTAAACATCTGCGCCGCTCGGCGTCTCGCCGAGGCTGCGCCGGGCGCAGCTCAGCCCCCTGGCGGCGGCGAGTCGGGCGATCTGCTCGGCCCGGCGCGGGTGGCGCGGGGCGAGAATCAGCCGCAGTCCGGGCTCCTGTTGGCGTGCGGCGGCGTGGGCTTCGAGAACCGTCTCGTCCTCGCCTTCATGGGTAGAGGCGGCGAGCCAGGTGCTTTCGCGGGAAAACTCCTCCTCGAGCTGCGCGTCGTGCTGTTCGGGGGGGGTGTAGAGTGCCTTTAGGTCGACCACCGGGCCGCGCGCCGACTTGGGCAGGCCGGCCTCGATGAAGCGGTCGCGCGAGTCGGGATCCTGCGCCGACAGGAAGGCGATCCGGTGCATGATCCGGGCCTGCAGCCCACCGAAGAGGCGCCAGCCCTTGGCGGTGCCCTCGGTAAGACGCCCGCCCAGCACCAGAACGGGGCCGGGACAGGTCAGCAGCCGGTTCGGCCAGAGCTCCGATTCCATGGTGATGTGGCTGCGCACGTTCCAGCGCCGGTGCATGCGTTTCGAGGCCCGTGCGAGATCGAGCGGCGCGAGTCGCGCGCAGAGGCCCCAGCTTTCCGCCAGCGCCACGCCCGACTCCGAGTTGCAGGTGACCAGCAGTTTCATCCCGGGCCGTGCAGCGCGCAGTGCCTCGATCACCGGTCTGGCCGAGGCCAGCTCGCCGTTCGAGGCCGCGTGCAGCCAGACATGCGCGCCGGGATTCGCCTTGCCGTGGCCGAGGCGCGCCCGCAGGCCGTCCCAGTCGCGCTTCAGCGCGGCGCGGCCCAGCACGACGGCCGCGAAGAGGGACAGGAGCAGGCGATAGCGAAGCATTGGCGGGACTGGGTCCTCGGGACAGGATCGTGATATGAAAAAGGCACTTAGGCCGAAGGGCCAAGCGCCGCAACACTCTGGACCGGTGATAGCACAATGCTGCCGGACCCTTGATATATAAGGAGGTATTTCCGAGGAGGGAAAGTGGTGGGCGACCCTGGAATCGAACCAGGCGTGCGTCTCCGCGAGGGAGTTACAGTCCCCTGCCACACCTTGCGGCCTGTCGCCCACTTTCCGCCAGTCTCTGGCGTCCTCCGCCGTATGAACGGCGTCGTGGGGCGCTGACTACAAGCACTCAAAAGGGTCGTCAACAGGAAAATATCTTGCAGCGCGTCACCGGGCGATGCAGAGACCGAAGCTCAGGAAAAAGGACGCGTGCCATGGTCAAGAAACCGAAATGGGTGGTCGAGAAGGAACAGGCGAAGAAGGCCAAGGCGGCCGAGACCGTCTGGCTGTTCGGCCTGCATGCGGTGCGCGATGCACTGATGAACCCAAAGCGCGAGAAACTGCGCTTGATCCTGACTTTGAACGCGAAATCCAAGCTCGAGGACGCGCTTGAGGCGGGGGGAATCGAGCCCGAGATCCACGACCCGCGCAAGTTCGGCGCGCCGCTTGATCCGCAGTCCGTGCACCAGGGCGCCGCGCTGGAGGTGAAGCCGCTGAACTGGGGCCGACTCGAGGACGTGGCACTGGGGGACGGGGAAACTCCGCCCCGCCTTGTGCTTCTGGATCGGGTGACCGACCCGCATAACGTCGGGGCAATCCTGCGCTCGGCCGAGGTTTTCGGCGCGCAGGCAGTGATCGGCACGCTGCACCACTCGGCACCCGAGACCGGCGCGCTTGCAAAGACCGCCTCCGGTGCGCTGGAGCGTCAGCCCTATCTGCGTGAGCGCAACCTCGCGGATACGATCATCGCGCTGCAGGGCATGGGCTACATCGTGCTTGGGCTCGACGGCGAAGCCGAGGTCAGCATCGACGCGGCGATGGAGGGCAGGCGCGACCGTGCCGTGGCGCTGGTGCTGGGCGCCGAGGGGCCGGGGCTGCGGCAGCGCACCAAGGAGACGGTGGACCAGCTGGTGAAGATCGACTTCGCTCGCGGCTTCGGCTCGCTCAACGTGTCCAACGCGGCGGCGGTGGCGCTCTACGCCGCACGACCCTGAGGTCCGGCCCGAACTTGCGCGCGGCTCTGGCTGCGCCCATATCCGGGAAATGGTCCAGACGATTGCCACCTGTTGCTACTGCGGCAGCCGCGCCGCCCTCGTGCTCGACGGCACGCAGCGCCACGAACTCAGTTGCGCCTCCTGCGGGGCGCCGCTGCGCCAGCTGAAGAACCTGAAATCCGAGACCGGGCGCGGGGCCACCGGTCCGGGCCCGGCGCGATCCGGGGCAGGGGCCGCGTCCCAGTCCTCGAAGGTGCAGCGCAAGGTCGAGAAGGTCGCGCGCAAGGCCCTGAAAAAGCAGTTGAAGAAACGCAAGGTGCCGGCGCGCAGGGCAGCAAAGGGGTTCTTCGACCTGCTCGAGGACATTTTCGACTGAGCCGACCCGCCCGTCCGCGCGTCCCGGCATGCACAGCGCGCCGCACAGTCCCGCACAAAAACCGGCCTAGTCTTTCTTGCCCTCCTGTCTTATTTGGCGGGGGACGAAATGCGAGGCGACATGGCGGATTACGAAAACCCCGGACCGGTTGAAGAAAACTGGAAAGACGCGATTTCCTCGGTCGAGGAGATCATCGAGGACGCCCGCAACGGGCGGATGTTCATCCTCGTCGACCACGAGGACCGCGAGAACGAGGGTGACCTCGTGATCCCGGCGCAATGGGCGACCCCCGATGCGATCAACTTCATGGCGACCCATGGCCGCGGGCTGATCTGCCTGTCGATGACCTCGAAGCGCATCGACGAACTGGGCCTGCACCTGATGTCGGTCAACAACTCCTCGCGCCACGAGACGGCCTTCACCATCTCGATCGAGGCGCGCGAAGGGGTGACCACCGGCATCTCGGCGGCTGACCGGGCCAAGACCGTGGCCGTGGCCATCGACGCCTCGAAGGGTGCCGCCGACATCGCCACCCCGGGCCACGTCTTCCCGCTGCGCGCCAAGGATGGGGGCGTGCTGGTCCGCGCCGGCCACACCGAAGCGGCGGTGGACGTCTCGCGCCTCGCGGGGCTGAACCCGGCCGGGGTGATCTGCGAGATCATGAACGAGGACGGCACCATGTCGCGCCTGCCCGAGTTGGTGGCCTTCGCCCAGAAGCACGGGCTGAAGATCGGCACGATCTCGGACCTCATCGCCTACCGTCGCCGCCACGACAATCTCGTGCGCGTGCGCTCCGAGGAAGTGATCCGCTCGGAGTTCGGCGGCGACTGGCATATGCGCATCTACACCGACCAGTCCCATGGCGACGAGCACATCGTGCTGACCAAGGGCGACATCTCCGGCGAGGAGCCGGTGCTGGTGCGGATGCATGCGCTCGACCCCATGCTCGACATCATCGGCACCGGCCACGGCGGCCGCTCGGACGAGTTCCGCGATTCGATGAAGGCCGTCTCCGAAGAGGGGCGCGGCGTGGTCGTGCTGCTGCGCGACACCTCGATGAAGCTGGAGTTGCATGACGACGTCTCGCCGCGCACCCTGCGTCAATACGGGCTCGGCGCGCAGATTCTGTCGTCGCTCGGCCTGTCGAAGATGGTGCTGCTGACCAATTCGCCCACCCCGCGTGTCGTCGGGCTCGAGGCCTACGGGCTCGAGATCGTGGGCACCCGCAAGATCGGAGAGTGATCATGGCCTCGAGCGAAACCCACTACACCCTGCCGCGCGCCGAGTTCGACAAGCCCGCGAAGATCCTCATCGTCGTGGCGCCCTACTACAAGGATATCGCCGACGAGCTGATCGCCGGCGCCATCGCTGAAATCGAGGCGGCCGGCGGCTTCCACGAGATCGTCGAGGTGCCCGGCGCGCTGGAAGTGCCGACCGCCATCGGCATCGCCGAGCGCATGTCCAACTTCGACGGCTACGTGGCACTCGGCTGCGTGATCCGCGGCGAGACCACGCATTACGAGACCGTCTGCAACGACAGCTCGCGTGGGCTGACGCTGCTCGGCTTGCAGGGGCTTTGCATCGGCAACGGCATTCTCACCGTCGAGAACTACGAGCAGGCCCGCGTGCGCGCCGAATCGAAGGGCCAGAACAAGGGCGGCGGTGCCGCGGCTGCAGCCTTGCATCTTGTCGCGCTGGCCCGTAGGTGGGGCGGCGCCCGCAAGGGGGTGGGATTCGTGCCCGCCCAGGATGAATACCAGATCGCGGGCGCTTCCAAAGGAAAGCATAGCGCATGACGACCCCGGTCCCCCCTTCCGGCAATCAGAAACGCCGTATGAAATCCGCATCCCGGCTCTACGCCGTGCAGGCGCTCTACCAGATGGAGCTTTCCGGCACGACGGCGGAGAAGACGATGCGCGAGTTTCTCGACTACCGCTTCGGCGCGGAGGTCGAAGAAGGCGTGGAGCTGGTGGAAGGGGACGTGGACCTCTTCGGCAAGATCGTCGGCGAGGCGGTCAACTGGCAGGGCAAGATCGACCAGATGACTGACCGCGCGCTGGTTGCGAAATGGCCGATCGACCGCATCGACCCGATCCTGCGCGCGCTGTTCCGCGCTGCCGGCGCCGAGATGGTGGCCCTCGACACGCCGCCGAAGGTGGTGATCACCGAGTTCATCGACGTGGCGCGTGCCTTCTTCAACGAGGGTCGCGAGGTGCAGTTCGTCAACGCCGTGCTCGACCACATGGCGCGCGAGGCGAAGCCAGAGGCGTTCTGATCCCGGGCAAGGGAGGGGGCGCTGCCCCCGTCCGCTGACGCGGACTCCCCCGGCGTATTTGGAAAGAGAAGAAGGCCGGTGCCCGGGGTGCCGGCCTTTTGCGTTGCCATTCGTCGGCGGCAGGCGAGGCGGGGCGGCGGGGCGCTTTCGTCGCGGCAGCTTTTCTTGCGTTTCGCAAAAGCATCCCTACATTGGAATGTGACGGGGCGGAATTCTCCGCGGGGCTTGTGCTTTGACGTGGGTCCGCTACGCTTCGTCAACCTGATGAAGGAGAGAGTCATATGCCGAAACTCGTCCGCCTCTACATCACCCAATGCGCGATCGGCTTCGGCCTGTCGGCAGGTTTCGTGGCGCTGCTGCTCTGGCAGAACGTCGGCAACCTGCAGCACCTGGTGAGCCATACCGACGTAGGGATGCTGGCGGTGTTTCTCCTTTGGCTTTTCAATGGCCTGGTGTTTGCCGGGGCGCAATTCGCGATGACCGTGATGCGCATGTCCGGCGATCTCGGTCGCCCGTCGGGAGGCAAGCGCATGGCGCTTGAGCCGATGCCGATCCGCGTCCCCGTCGAGCAGAAGAAGCGCCGCCTTCTCTGAGACCGGCCAGGCCGGAAACGAATCGAAGCGCCTCCTCGCGGGGCGCTTTTTTGTGTCCGAGGTTTTCAGGGCCAGAGTTCAGGGACGGACGCGGCCCGAAGGCGCGGGGTCGCGCCGGGCGTGCCTGTCGAGCATGTCGGGGGGAAGTGGCGGGAACCGGTCCTTCCGTGGGGTTATCTCATTCCCGAGGACCTGTATATACAGGTGGGCGTCAGGTAACCGGACCAGGGCCCGGACAGAGCCAACTCCCTCGGAATTGCTTAAGGCCACCGGAATGCAACCATGCACGCAAAGGTCAGAACCCGCCTGAGCCGGAGATAGTGGCACAGAGGCGCCGCGACAAGGGGGAAGTCGAGCGCATTCAGCTTTCCTCCGTCACGAAATTGTATTGGGCCAGTTCCTCGGGCAGCAGGATGTAGATCTGGTCGGCGGGCGTGGCGAGGGCGGGGCGCAGCACCATGGGGTCGATGCCCATCTCCTCGAGGTATTCCATCACGTCGCCCTGGCCGCGCTGGATCTGTTCGACCGCGACGAAGGCGGGCAGGATCGTGCTTTCCCCAAAGTAGTGCTGGTGTACGCCGACCGAGGCCCCCTCGGCGATCTCGCGTGTCGTGCCCGAAGCCAGCAGGTAGGGGCAGGCGGAATAGCAGAACTCGCCCTCGAGCATCCGCGTGCCGAGGCCCATCTGCCGCACGTGCCGCCCGATGGCGAGCGCATCGGGTACCGAGCCGCCCGGGCTTTGCAGGATCAGCGTTTCGATAGGGCTGCTGCCGGCCTGCGCGTCGTCCAGCGCGGAAATGATACGCTCGGCGTCTCCCTCGGAGATGCCGCCTTCGAGCCGCCAAGTTGAGCCCTCGCTGCGGGTGAGCGCGAGGCGCTCGGGCAGCTTGCCCGGGTCGCGCAGCGGCGAGAGCGGCGGCAGGTCGCGCCCCGGCGCGAAGGTGCGGCGCTGGTCTCCGGGTTGCACCGGCTGCGTCAGCCGCGGGGCCGAGGGGCCAAAGCGGGGCAGGGCGAAATCGCTGCTGGTCAGATCGCCGAGCACGAGGAAGGCGCCGAGCGCGATTTGCAGCACCAGCGCGCCGGTGAGGGCGCGGGCGACGGTGAGGTGCCTCATGGCGTCCGCCCGGTGAAGCGCGAGACCTCGGGAGAGTCCTCGGGCGCTGTTTGCGCGGCCGTCTCGGGAGGGGCCTCTTGCCGGGCCGGAGCGGGCGGAGCCGTGGGGTGCATCGCGGTGTCGATGTTGCGCATGGCGTGCATCGCGGCGCGAAGCTCGGCGAGGGTCAGCGTGTCCTCGATCTCGGCGCCCTCACGACCGTGGCGGATGGCGCTATGGGTGACCGCGAGGATCAGCACCAGCACCGCGGGCAGCAGGTCGATGGCGATGGCGCCGGCCCAGGAGGGCACGAAGTTGCGCGCGTACATGATCACCGCGTCGGCGGCCGACACCGGCGTATAGGTGACCTCGGCGGCGGGTTGCAGCGTCAGCACGTTCTGCGCCGCGCGCTCCAGCGTCGTCGCGCGCTGGCCGAGCACTTCCAGTACCGAGGTGATGGTGGCCGCCTGGCTGCCGCGGTCGGCGTCGTTCTGGCCGTCGAGTTCCGGCAACACTACCGAGGCGGCCAGATCCTGCGCGGCGCGCTCGACCAGCGGCGCGACGGAAAGCTGGCGCAGCTGGGCGATGAGGCCCTGCAGCTCGACCGCGGCTTCGGAGAATTCCACCGAACGCGGCTCGACGGGGCCGGGTTCGACGGTCAGCGCGCGCATCCGTGACAGAATCGCGTTGCCCTGCGCGAAGGCGCTGTCGACCAGTGGCGTCTGTTCGGCGATCTGGGCTTCAAGGGAGGATAGCTCGGCGGCCTTCTGGCGCAACACGCGGAAGACGGCACCGCGCCCGGCGAGGCCGGAGAGCGAGCCCTGGGCCTCCTGCTCCGAGAGGTCCTCGAAACTCTGGCGAACCCGGGCGACGTCGCGCTCCAGAGACTGGCCGGTGAGGGCGATTTCATGGGTGCGCTCCAGCGCGCCCTGGTAGTCCTGCACGGTCTCCGCAAGATGCTGCTCGACCGCTGCCGAGCCGGCCAGCGCCGCCGCGTTCAGCCAAGAGGACATGGCGATGATCGCCAGCGACCCGAGCCCCATGGCCCCCAGCAGCCCCATGCGCGAGCGGGTCGAGCGCATCGCCGGGTAGAGCCGCATCAGGTAGGACCAGAAGACGAAGATGCCCACCGAGACCGCCACCGAGTAGGCGATGGCGGCGAAAACGGTGAAGGCGCCGCCCTCTTCGAGCAGCGACGAAACCCCGAGATAGGTATAGATGCCCGAGGCGACCGAGAGCACGCCGAGCGCCGTGCCCGAGAAGGTGTCGAGCCAGCCGAGGTGCCGCTCGAGCTCGCGCGCGTGCCGTATGCCACGGCTTTTGGACTGGGCGGAACGGGTGTCGTCGGTCTCGTCGTGCATGCCGTCTGTCGGGGCATCTGTCATGGGCGGGGCCTCCTGCAACCATTTGACAGGAAATAGGCGCTGCGGCGGCGCAAAAAAGAGTGAGCGGCCTGCGGCTTGCGTTTGTTCACCTATTGTTCATAGTGGGAGACATGAGCCTGACCCCTGAAACCCCGATGATGCCCGGCCAGCTTCTGGCGCGGGGCGTGTGCCGTCACCTGGCAAGTCTCGGCTTTGCCCCGGTCGAGGAATTCGTGCCCGAGCGTGGCCGCCGGGTGGACGTCATGGCGCTGGGGCCGAAGGGCGAGATCTGGGTGGTGGAATGCAAGAGCAGCCGTGCCGATTACATGTCCGACGGCAAGTGGCGGGGCTATCTCGACTGGTGCGACCGCTACTTCTGGGCGGTGGATGAGGCGTTTCCGACCGACTTGCTGCCCGAGGGGACAGGGCTGATCATCGCCGATGCCTATGACGCGGAAATCCTGCGCATGGCACCTGAGGAAAAGCTCAGCGGCGCGCGGCGCAATGCGTTGATCCGGCGTTTCGCGACGCATGCGGCGCGGCGGCTGCACGCGCTGCGGGACCCCGAGGCGCGGCTCGACGCCTGGGGGTGAGATCTGGACGTGTCAGGAGGGCAGGCGGCTCAGCGCTTGACCTTGCGCGCGGTGGCTGCGGCGGCGCGCAGCTCCTCGGCGATTTCCTCGGCTTCCTCGGGATCGAAATCCATCGGGATCTCGAGATCGCCGGCGTAGATGTAGAGACGCACCATGCCCTGGTCGGTCGGGCCGATCTGCAGGTTGGCTTCGATGTCGCGTTCGGTGTTGATCCCCATGATCGTCCCCATGAAACTGGAATTCTGCGGGCTTAGACCCGACACGCGTATATTGCAAGCGAGGGGGGCGGGATGTCCATGTTGTACACGGCGGGAGAGACGATCGAACTGAGGCCCTACGGACCCGCTGACCGGGCGTGGCTGGTGCGCCAGCATGCCGAGCTTTACGCCCGCGACGAAGGATTCGACGACAGCTTCGGGCCGCTGGTGGACAGCATTCTGCGGGACTTCGAAGCAGGGCATGACCCGGCGCGCGAACGCGGCTGGATCGCCTGGGACCGGGAGGTGCGGCTGGGCAGCATCTTTTGCGTCGACGGCGGGGAGAAGGCAGGCGTGTCTACGGCAAAGCTGCGGCTCTTCCTGCTGCTGCCCGAGGCGCGGGGCAGGGGGCTTGGGCAGCGCCTGCTGGATACCTGCATGGGATTCGCGCATGACGTCGGGTACAGCCGGATGACGCTCTGGACCCATGAGAGCCACCGCGCCGCCTGCACACTTTACGCCAAGAACGGGTTTTCCCTTGTGTCCTCGGTACCTGTCACCAGCTTCGGGGTGCGCCTCGTCGAGCAACACTGGGAGCGTGCAATTTAACTCAGGATTGGGGCTTGCAATCGAAAATGGCTGGCGTTATTCCCCCGAGCGTGCCGCCTTAGCTCAGTAGGTTAGAGCGCTTGATTGTGGATCAAGAGGTCTCCCGTTCGAACCGGGAAGGCGGTACCATTTCCCCCCATCAGAACAGATCGCCTCGGGCTGCTTGCGTTGCGCCTTTGACCGTTGCCCCGTCCGCGCCTGCGCGCGGACTCCCTTGGATATTTCTGTGTAGACGAAGAGCCGGGGGCCCCGGGTCACTCGGCCGGGGTGATGGCGATGGTCTGCCGCAGCGCCTGCGTCTGCCGGTCGAAGATCAGAATCTCGTCGTCGGTGGTGACCACCGCGTACCAGTCGCCGCCTTGGGTGAAGGCCGAGGCGGTCGCGCCCGAGGGCAGGGTGATCTCGGCGGGCAATGGTGCCGGGGCTTTCGTGGCAGCCGTGAAGCGGATGACAATCAGTGACACAATGGCTACAAGCCCTGCGATCATCACCGCCGTAAGCACCGTGACCAGCCGCCGAAGGAAGCGCAGGTTGGCCGGTTCGGGCAGGATTTCAGGATCTTCAGGAGTATTGGACATGGAGCAGCCTCTGCGCGTCGTCATCGGGGAAGCCCCGCCGCCGCGTCTTGATAAGGCGCTGGCGCGCGATGTGCCAGAGGAAGCCGCGCTCTCGCGCACCCGCCTCGCGAAGCTGATCGCCGAGGGCGCCGTGACGCGCGCGGGCGAGGTGCTGTCCGACCCCAAGGCGAAAGTCGAAGAGGGCGACGTGCTGGAGATCTCCGTGCCGGAGGCCGAGGAGAGCCACATCGGCCCCGAGGACATTCCGCTCGACATCGTCTGGGAGGACGAGGACCTCGTGGTGGTCAACAAGCCCGCGGGCATGGTGGTCCACCCCGCACCCGGTACGCCGACCGGCACGCTTGTCAACGCGCTGCTGTTCCATTTCGGCGATGCGCTCTCGGGCGTCGGCGGCATGAAGCGGCCGGGCATCGTGCACCGGATCGACAAGGACACCTCGGGGCTTCTGGTGGTGGCCAAATCCGACCGCGCGCACCACGGTCTTGCCGAACAGTTCGCAAAGCACACCGCCGAGCGCGCCTATCTTGCGCTGGTGCATGGCGTACCGACGACGGCCGATCCGCGGCTGCGTGGAGTGAAGGGCGTCTCGGTCGAGCCGGGCGAGGTGATCCGCATCCAGTCCGGCCTCGCGCGGCACAAGACCGACCGGCAGAAGCAGGCGGTCTACTTCGATGGGCAGGGGCGTCACGCCACCACCCGCGCGCGCGTGCTCGAGACCTTCGGAACGCCGCCGGCGCTGGCGCTGGTGGAATGCCGGCTGGAGACCGGGCGGACGCACCAGATCCGCGTGCACATGGCCCATGCCGGGCACGGGCTGATCGGCGATCCGGTCTACGGCGGACGTCGCAAGATCGCGGCCAAGGCACTGGCTCCGCAGATGATCGCCGAGGTCGACCGCTTCGACCGGCAGGCGCTGCATGCGGCGCTCCTGGGCTTCGAGCATCCGGTGACCGGCGAGCACCTGCGCTTCGAGGCCGAGCTGCCTCAGGACATGGCGCACCTGCTGCAGACCTTGCGCGGCGAGTGACATATCCTTCGCATCTGCGTGAGATCGGCGAAATCCGGATCCGGGCGGCGGGAGTCTGCGTTAAACACGTGAAAACCTTGAACACCCCATGCTGCATATCTGCACGTAAGGGATTCTTGTAATCCATCGAGGGTCCACCCATATTGGATGTTAACCCTCATAACATTGGAGGAAGGGGCACGTGAGCAACTACGCAAATCTGCCGGCACCGTCGCCGGAAGCCGGCCTCAGCCGCTACCTGCAGGAAATCCGGAAGTTTCCGCTTCTGGAGCCTGAAGAAGAATACATGCTTGCCAAGCGCTGGGTCGAGGAACAGGACGCCGAGTCGGCCCACAAGATGGTCACCAGCCACCTGCGCCTCGCCGCCAAGATCGCCATGGGCTACCGCGGCTACGGCTTGCCGCAGGCCGAGGTGATCTCGGAGGCGAACGTCGGCCTGATGCAGGCGGTCAAACGATTTGATCCGGAGAAGGGCTTCCGCCTTGCGACCTACGCGATGTGGTGGATCCGGGCCTCGATCCAGGAATACATCCTGCGGTCCTGGAGCTTGGTGAAGCTCGGCACCACCTCGGCGCAGAAGAAGCTCTTCTTCAACCTGCGCAAGGCCAAGAACCGCATCGGCGCGCTGGAGGAGGGCGACCTTCGCCCCGAGCACGTCGAAAAGATCGCCACCGACCTCGGCGTGTCCGAGACCGAGGTGATCTCGATGAACCGGCGCCTGTCGGGCGGCGATGCCTCGCTTAATGCCACCGTCGGCTCCGAGGGCGAAGGCACGATGCAATGGCAGGACTGGCTCGAGGACGAGGACGCCGATCAGGCCGCCGACTACGCCGAGCGCGACGAGATGGACGCGCGGCGCGCGCTCCTGGCCGAAGCCATGGACGTGCTCAATGACCGCGAGAAGGACATCCTCACCCAGCGCCGCCTCGCCGAGCAGGCGGTGACGCTCGAGGAACTGTCGGGCATCTACGACGTCAGCCGCGAGCGCATCCGCCAGATCGAGGTGCGCGCCTTCGAGAAGCTGCAGAAGCGCATGCGCGAGCTGGCGATGGAACAGGGAATGCTCTCGGACGCGTGAGCGCTCCCACCGCGCACATTTCAAACGCCCGTCGCGTAGCGGCGGGCGTTTCGCTTGCGGGAGCCTGTCAGGGCGCTACCATCCGGCTCGACTTGGAAAGGGAAGAGACCATGGCAGATCACGTCAGATGGGGCATCCTGGGCGCCGCCAATTTTGCGAAGAACCACATGGGGCCGGCGATTCACGCGGCGCGGGGCGGCGCGCTGACTGCCATGGCGACCTCGACGCCGGCAAAGGCCGCGCCCTTCGCCGCCTTTGCCCCCGGCCTGAAAGTGCACGAGAGCTACGACGCACTTCTCGCCGACCCGGAGATCGACGCGATCTACATTCCGCTGCCCAACAGCCTGCATGCCGAGTGGACCTGCAAGGCCGCCGAGGCCGGCAAGCACGTGCTCTGCGAGAAGCCGATTGCGATGAGGGCCGAGGAGATCGACGATCTGATCGCCGTGCGGCAATCCACAGGTAAGCTGGTGGCAGAGGCCTGGATGGTGGCGCATCATCCGCAGTTCGCCAAGGCGCGCGAATTGCTGCAGGCGGGCGAGATCGGCGAACTGGTACGGGTCGACAGCACCCACAGCTTCTACAACGACGACCTGGCCAACATCCGCAACCAGGCGGATGTGGGCGGCGGCGCGCTGCGGGATATAGGGGTTTACGCCTTCGGCTCGATCCGGCTGATCACCGGACAGGAACCAGGCGATATCCTCGCCGCCGAGATCGACTGGCAAAACGGCGTCGATGTCGCCGCGCACGTCATGGCGCGCTTTGCGGGGTTCATCTACACCGGCCGGGTTTCCACCCGTGCTGCGCCCTGGCAGGAGATCGTGCTGCACGGCACCAAGGCGGTCATGCGGCTGCCGGTGCCTTTCAACGTGCAGGTCTTCGGCCAGGCCGAGCTGCACCTGCACGGACCGGGCCTCGAGACGCGGGTCTGGCGCTGGCCGGCGGAGAATCACTACGTGCTGCAGGTCGAGGCGTTCAACGCCACGGTGAAGGGCGAAGCCGACTATCCGCTGCCGCTGGAGTTCTGCCGTGGCACGCAGGAGTTCGTCGACCGCATCTTCGCTGCGGCGCCACAGGAGTGATGCTGCGCAGCATGTTGCAGCATTTTTCGGGCCGCGGCGCAGCAAATTGCGACCGTGCGTCCAGCAAGTCCCGGTGAAACTGATGCTTTTCTTTTTTTCTGCACTCGCATAGGCTTTTTCTCAACTCTGCGTGGAGGGAGGGTCCATCGTGGCTGACAAGGAAAAACCGCTGCTCATCAAACGCTACGCGAGCAGGCGGCTCTACAATACCGAGACCAGTGACTACGTGACGCTCGAGGATATCTCGGGCTTCATCCGGGACGGGCGTGACGTGCAGATCGTCGATCTGAAGTCGGGCGACGACCTGACGCGCCAGTACCTGTTGCAGATCGTCGCCGAGCACGAGAGCCGCGGCGAGAGCGTGCTGCCGATCAACGTGCTGACCGACCTGGTGCGGAGTTACACCACGCAGGCGACCTCGGTCGTGCCGCAGTTTCTCGCCGCCAGCTTCGAAGTGTTCCGCGACAGCCAGAGCAAATGGGCGGACAGCATGAGCCAGATGAACCCCATGATGCCGAAAATCCCGGGGCTCGAGGCCATGCAGGCGCAGCAGGAAGCGTTCCTCAAGGCGATGGCGGGCAACATGGGCAACATGGGCTCGAATTGGTCCGGACCGGGCAAGGACGACTCCGAGGCCGAAAGCGAGGAGGACCTCGCTGCCATAAAGAAGCAGCTCGCGGAGTTGCAGCAGAAGCTCTCGAAAATGGACAAGTGACGCGGCGGGCCCTTCGGGGCCCGGTTTGCTTTCGGGCAAAGGGCTGCGCGTGCGCATCGGCCCTTTGCCGGCTTTGCGCAGGATCCGGATTTCCCTCTCCCGCCGCTTCGGGCAAAGGGTCTGCATGGATCACGTACCCACCCTCCGCATCGATCGACTCTCGGCCCTGCTGCTGCTCGTGCTGGCGGCGCTCTGGGGCAGCACCTTCCTCTTTGCCGAGATCGCCCTGACCGAACTCAGCCCCATGCAGGTGACGCTGCACCGGGTGGTGATCGCCGCTATGGCGCTCTGGCTGGTGCTGCGGCTGCGCGGGGTTCGGGTGCCGCTCGCGCCGCGGCTCTGGGGCGCCTATCTGGTGATGGGCGCGCTCAACAACGCGTTGCCCTTCACGCTGATCTTCTGGGGCCAGACCCATATCGAGAGCGGGCTTGCGGCTATCCTCAACGCCTCGACCGGTGTGCTGGGCGCGGTGGTGGCCGGGCTTCTCCTGCGCGACGAGCGGCTGAGCTGGTCCAAGCTGGCGGGAGCGGCGCTCGGGCTGGCCGGGGTCGCGGTGGTGATCGGTCCGGACCGGCTGACAACGCTCGATCCGCGCAATCTGGGGCAGGGGGCGGTGCTGCTGGCGGCGCTGAGCTATTCGCTGGCCAGCGTCTGGGCCAAGCTGCGGCTCTCGGGCCAGCCGCCGCTGCTCAATGCCTTCGGGATGCTGGCGGGCAGTGCGGCGATCATGCTGCCGCTGGAGATCTGGCAGGAGGGGCTGCCGGGGCTCGACTATTCGGCACAGGTCTGGGCTGCGCTGCTCGGCCTGTCGCTTCTGGCGACCGCTCTGGCCTTCATCCTCTACTTCGCGATCCTTGCCCGCGCGGGCGCTGCGAACCTCATGCTGGTGACGCTGCTCATCCCGCCCTTCGCCATCGTCTTCGGACGCATCTTCCTCGGCGAGCAACTGCCGGCCGGGGTCTACCTCGGTCTCGGCATCATTGCGGCGGGGCTGGTGGTGACCGACGGGCGGCTGGTGGCGCGTCTGCGCCGCCGCCCGCCGGCCAAATCCAAGACGCCTCAGGTGCCGTAAGCGCGCTGCGGCCCCATCACGCTGTCTGCCGCGTGCGCCAATACGTCGGCCACCGCCTCGCACTCCTTAAGGGTCAACCGGGCCGGCAGGCGGGTGTCGCAGGCGCGCTCGAGCATGGCGCGGGTGCGCGGCAGCTCGGGGATATCCTTGAGGAACTGCCAGTTCCAGAAGGCGCGGGCATTATCGGTGGACAAGCCGAAGAGCTGGACTTTCACACCGCCCTCAGCCGCCACCTCGATGAAGGCGCGCATCTCGGCATCGTCCATGCCCGCGAGGTTGAACTGCAGCGAATCCGGCGCGCGCTCTTCCGGTGCGAGCTTGTCCGGCACCTCGATCCAGGGCGAGCGGTTGAGGATCGCCGCCACGTGGTCGTGGTTGCGGCGTCCATCGCGCACCCGGCGTTCGACATGCGTCAGCTGCGGTCGGATAACCGCGGCGGCGAGGTTCGACAGGCGCAGGTTGTAGAGCGGCAGGCGGTTCTGCCAGCGGGCAAAGGCCTCTTCCAGTTCGGCGGAATTGTCACCTGGCGCCATGTGCTTGCGCCAGTTGTGCTCGTAGGCACCCGAGAGGATCACCGCCCGGGCCACCAGCTCGGCATCATCGGTGATCAGGATGCCGCCCTCGCCGGCGTTGACCAGCTTGTAGCTCTGGAACGAGAAGCAGCCGACCCGTCCCAGCGTGCCGATGTTGCGCCCGGCCCATTTGGTGCCCAGCGAATGCGCGGCGTCCTCGATCACCGGCAGGCCGCGGGCGTCGCAGAGGTCCAGGATCGCGTCCATGTCCGAGGTATGGCCGCGCATGTGGCTGATGATCACCGCGTCCACGCCGCCCAGCTTCGCCTCGAAGTCCTTCAGGTCGATGCGGTAGTTCTCGCCCACCTCGCAGAGCACCGGCACGCAATCGGCATGCACGATCGACGAGGGCACGGCGGCAAAGGTGAAGCCGGGGATAAGCACTTTCGCACCGCGTGGCAGATCCAGCGCCTTCAGAGACAGGAACAGTGCCGCCGAGCAGCTCGACACCGCCAGCGCGTATTTGGATCCGAGCAGCGCGGCGAACTCGCGTTCGAGCAGGGCGACGGGCGCATCTTCGGGCGCGGTATAGCGGAAGAGGTCGCCCGACAGCAGCAGGCGGTCGATCTCGGTGCGGGCTTCCTCGGGGATGGGCTCCGCATCGTGCATGTTCGGAAGGCTGCTCATATTGCAAAATCCAAATTATTTCTTTGATAAATCTTAAACACGAGAAATGTGTCGCCCAAGTGAAAATGCCCCCGTCAGGGAGCATTCACCGATCGTGAGCGGATTCTCTCTCAGAGACCGAGGCGGTCGCGCAGCGCGTACCAGCTCATCGCCAGCACCAGCAGAGGCGAGCGTAGAGCCGCGCCGCCGGGGAATCCGGGCACGGGCAGCGCCGCCATGGCGTCGAAGCCCGACGACTGTCCGCGCACGGCTTCGGCCAGCAGACGGCCCGCGTGCACGGCGGTGCCGACCCCGTGGCCGGAGTATCCCGATGCGGTGAGCACGTTCGGCGCAAGCCGTGCCAGCAGTGGCAGGCGCTTCATGGTGATCGCCAGCGTACCGCCCCAGGCGTAATCGAGCCGTACGTCCTCGAGCTGCGGGAAGATCTCCAGCATCGGCTTGCGCACCAACGCCTTGATGTCGCTCGGGAAGCGGTAGCCGTAGCTCTCGCCGCCGCCGAACAGCAGCCGTCCGTCGTGGCTGAGACGGAAGTAGTTCACCACGAATTTGGAATCGGCCACCGCCACGTCGCGGGCCAGCACCTCGCGGGTCCGCTCGCCGAGGGGTTCGGTGGCGACGACGAAGTTGTTGATCGGCATGACCTTTGCCGCGACCTTCGGCTCCAGCCCGCCCAGATAGCCGTTGCAGGCAAAGATCACGTGTTTGGCACGCAGCGTGCCGCCGCCGGTGTGGACCAGTACCTCGCGGCCCTGTTCGACGCTTTCCACATGGCTCGTCTCGTAGATCCGCGCCCCGGCCCCGGCAGCGGCCTTTGCCAGCCCCAGCGCGAAGCGCAGCGGGTGCAGATGCGCCGCGCCCATGTCGAGCACGCCGCCACTGTAGTCGGGGGAGGGGCAGAGCGCATGGAAGGCGTCGCGGTCCATGCGTTCGATCTCGTAGCCGTAGTTTTCGCCCATGTGTTCGGCGTAGTGATGCAGGTGCTCCACGTCGCCCTTGCTCGAGCCGCACCAGGCGACGCCGTCGCGCAGGTAGCAGTCGATGCCGTGCTTGGCGATCAGAGTGCGGCACAGGTCCTTGGCCTCTTCGCCAAGGTCCCAGAGCACCCGCGCATTTGCCTCGCCGACCATCTTCTCGAGGCTGAGCTGGTCCTGTCGCTGGCCCGACCCGAGCTGCCCGCCGTTGCGCCCCGAGGCGCCGAAGCCGACCCGGTGCGCCTCCAGGAGCGCCACGTCCAGCCCCGCCTCGGCGAGGTGCAACGCCGCCGAGAGCCCGGTGTAGCCGCCGCCGATGATGCAGACATCGGCCCGCGCCTCGCCTTCGAGCTTTGGAAAGGGCGGCAGAAGCTCCGCCGTCGCCGCGTACCAGCTCTGCGGATACTCGCCGCGCCGATCATTGGAGAACAGCAGATCCATGGGGCGCCTTCCTTCATTCGTCTAGACACAAATATCCCGGGGTTTCGGAGGCAGGGCCCCCGAAACCTGCCGCGGCCGAGCCCGCTCAGACGTTGAGCAGCAGGTGCTCGCGTTCCCAGGGCGAGATCACCGCGAGGAATTCCTCGTACTCGGTGCGCTTCACGATCGAGTAGACGCGGGCGAACTCCGGACCCAGCACCTCGTGCAGCTTGGTCGCCTCGTCGAAGAGGTCGAGCGCCTGTCCCAGCACGCGCGGGATGTCGCCCTCGCCCTCATAGGCGTCGCCTCGGAACTGCTTCGACGGTCGCAGCTCCTCCATCAGACCGAGATAGCCGCAGGCCAGCGAGGCGGCGATACCGAGGTAGGGGTTGCAGTCCATCCCGGCGAGGCGGTTCTCGACCCGGCGCGCGGAGGGGCCGGAGATCGGGATGCGAATGCCGGTGGTGCGGTTGTCGCGGCCCCATTCGAGGTTGATCGGCGCGGCGCTGTCGCGCACGTAGCGGCGGTAGCTGTTGACGTAGGGCGCCAGCACCGCGATGGCCGCGGGCAGGTAGGTCTGCAGCCCGCCGATGAAGTGGAAGAAGGCGTCGGTCTCGCCTCCGGCGGGACCGGAGAAGATGTTGCGGCCGGTCTCGATGTCCATCACCGAGTGGTGGATGTGCATCGCTGAGCCGGGCTCGTCGGCGATCGGCTTTGCCATGAAGGTGGCAAAGCAGTCGTGGCGCAAAGCCGCCTCGCGGATCAGCCGCTTGAAGTAGAAGATCTCGTCGGCCAGCTTCACCGGGTCGCCGTGCTGAAGGTTGATCTCCAGCTGGCCGGCGCCGCCTTCCTGGGTGATGCCGTCGATCTCGAAACCCTGCGCCTCGGCGAAGTCGTAGATGTCGTCGATCACCGGGCCGAACTCGTCGACTGCGGTCATCGAATAGGCCTGGCGGGCGGCAGCGGGTCGGCCCGAGCGGCCCATCATCGGCTTGATGTCCTTGGCGGGATCGACGTTGCGGGCCACCAGGAAGAATTCCATCTCGGGGGCCACCACGGGCTCCCAGCCCTGCTTGCGGTAGAGCTCGACCACGCGTTTCAGCACGTTGCGGGGCGCGGCGGGGACAGGTTCGCCCTTGCGGTCGAAGGCGTCGTGGATCACCTGCAGCGTCCAGTCGGCGGTCCATGGTGCGGCGGTGGCCGTGCTCATGTCCGGGCGCAGGATCATGTCCCGCTCGATGAAGCCGACGTTTTCGTCCGCCGCCTCACCCCAGTCGCCGGTGATCGTCTGGTAGAAGATCGACTCGGGCAGGTGGAAATAGTCCTGCCGGGCGAATTTCGAAGCCGGAACCGCCTTGCCGCGGGCAATGCCGGGCAGGTCGGCGATCACGCATTCGACCTCGTCGAGCCGCCGCCCTTCGAGATAGGCGGTAGCGGGTTGCGGAAGCTGGCCTGTCCAGTCCTCGGTCATGCGAGAGCCTTTTGCTTGAAGAAATGCGCGAATTGATCGGCGACGGCGCGCTGGTCGAGCGGCGTGCCGAGCGCCTTGCCGGCGGCGTCGAGCCGGTCCTGCGGGACCACGCCGGGGCCGCGGGTGTCGATCAATGCGCGGGTGAAATCGTCGTTGAACTCGGGGTGGGGCTGCACCGTGTAGGCGTGGCCCGGATAGAGCAGGGCGGCGTAGTCGCAGAAGTCCGAGCTGGCCACGACCTCGGCCCCTTGCGGCAGCTCGGTGACCTGATCCTGATGCCAGGCGTTGATCACCTTTTCCTGCCCGTCCTTGAAGCGGTAGGTGGTCGGCCCGACGACCCAGCCGCCGGGGTGCTTCTCGACCTTGCCGCCGAGCGCCTGCGCGATGATCTGGTGGCCGAAGCACACACCGATCAGCGGGCGGCCCTGCGCGTAGATCTCGCGGATCAGCTGCTCGAGCGGCGGGATCCAGGCGTGGTCCTCGTAGGCGCCATGGCGCGAGCCGGTGATGAGCCAGCCGTCCGCCGCCTCGGGGCCTTCGGGGAAGTCGCCGTTCACCACCGACCAGCTTTCGAAATCGAAGCCGTAGCCGTCGAGAAGGCGGGCGAAGAAGGCGGGGTATTCACCGGTCTCGGCCGCGAGTTCCGCGGGGACGAGGCCGGTCTGCAGGATGCCGATTTTCATGGATCACACGTTGCTTTGTCTGGCCCGAAGGTAGTCTTGCCGCAAAGGCGCGGCAAGGCCGTGCTCAGACCGTATCTAGGTAGATTTCGACCTGTTCCAGCGGCGACAGCTCGGTCATGTAGAGCTGCTCCTGGCGCTTGGTCAGCAGCAGGTTGCGGATCAGTTCCTGCGGCAGGATGCGGGGCATGATGTCGCTCGCCTCGAAGGCGTCCATGGCCGATTCCCAGTCGGTCGGGATCAGCGGCAGGTCCTGCGCATAGGCATTGCCGGTGATCGGCTCGGGCGGCTCGATCTCGTCCTCGATGCCGTTGAGCGCCGCGCCGAGGATGGTGGCCATCAGCAGGTAGGGGTTCACGTCGCCGCCCGCCACGCGGTGCTCGATGCGCCGCGCTGCCGGGCTGCCCGAAGGCACGCGGATCGCGGCAGTGCGGTTCTCGTAGGCCCAGGAGATGCCGCAGGGGGCATGGTTCTCGGGGATCAGCCGCTCGTAGGAATTGAGGTGCGGCGCGAAGATCAGCGTGCTGTCGTGCATCGCGTTGACGCAGCCGCCGATGGCGTGGCGCAGCACCTCGGTGCCCTTCGGGCCGCCATCATCGAAGATGTTGTTGCCCTCTTCGTCGAGCACCGAGAAGTGCATGTGCATCCCCGAGCCGGCGTAATCCTCGTAAGGTTTCGCCATGAACGACGCGGCGAAGCCGTGGCGGCGCGCCAGCCCCTTGAGCAGCATCTTGAAGAGCCAGGCGTCATCCGCCGCGCGCAGCGCGTCGTCCTGGTGCATCATGTTGATCTCGAACTGCCCGAGACCCGCCTCGGAGATGGCGGTATCGGCGGGGATGTCCATGTCCTCGCAGGCGTCGTAGAGGTCGGTGAAGAAGATGTCGAAGGTGTCGAGGGCGCGGATAGAGAGCACCTCGGCGGCCTTTCGGCGCTTGCCCGAGCGGGGCGAGACCGGCACCTGCAGCTTGCGGGTGCTGTCGTCGATCAGGAAGAATTCCATTTCCAGCGCGACCACCGGGGTGAGCCCGTGCCGCTTGTAGCGGTTGACCACCTGCGCCAGCGCATGGCGCGGGTCGCCCTCGTAGGGCTTGCCGCCCTCGTGGAACATCCAGATCGGCAGGAGGGCGGTCGGCGCCTCGAGCCAGGGCATCGGCACAAAGCCGCGCTCGGTCGGCTTCAGCACGCCGTCGCGGTCGCCGGATTCAAAGACCAGCGGGCTGTCGTCGATGTCCTCGCCCCAGATGTCGAGGTTCAGCGCCGAGAAGGGGAAGCGGGTGCCGTCCTCGACGACCTTGTGGGCGAAGCGGGAAGGAACGCGCTTGCCGCGCGGCTGTCCGTTGAGGTCGCATGCGGCCACACGGATGGTGCGGACCTGGGGGTTCTTGCGGAGCCAGGTTTTCGGGTCAGTCATTTTCTGTCCAAGAATTTGATCAAATTCAGCGTAGCGACTCGAATGCAGGCTGGCAAGCGGGGGCAGGGGGGCGGAAAGCGACTATTTTTTGGAAAGATGAAACCCTGGGCGACGTTCCGCAAGCGCGGGGTCCGGCGGCGGTTGCAGCGGGCACAAGAAAGCCGGGCGCGCGCGGCGTCCGGCTTTCGGGTCGCTGTCGCCGCGGACCGCCTCAGCGCATCAGCAGCCGGGGGCGCATCCGCATCTTCTGGCGGCGCTCTTTCGGCAGGTGCCGGTTCAGCCGCTTGTTGATCAGCCCGAAGAGGCCCACCACGCAGAGCGTCAGCAGGATGAAATAGCCCGCGAGAATGGGGTAGGGCACGAAGGGGTTGAAGGTCTTGTCGGCGAAATAATTCGCGTAATAGAGCGCGTCGCCCCGCTGCTGCCAGGCCGGGAAGCCGGAGAAGAACACCAGCGTGGTGGCGTGGAAGAGGAAGATCGCCTCGTTGGTATAGGCGGGCCAGGCCAGCCGCAGCATGGTCGGCCAGACGATCTTCCTGAACCGGGGCCAGCCCGAGAAGCCGTAGGCATCCGCTGCCTCGACATCGCCCTTGGGCACCGACAGCAGCGCGCCGTAGAAAATCTCGCCGGTGTAGGCGGCGGTGTTGAGGAACAGCACCAGCGCGGCCCCCAGCCAGGCCGAGGTCAGCGGGTCGAAGGCCGAGGAGACCCCCTTAAGGCTGAGGAACAGGAAGTAGGCAAAGAAGAACTGGATGAACAGCGGCGAGCCGCGGAAGACGAAGATCACCCATTCCGCCAGTTTGCGGACGGGCGTAATCTTCGACGCCTTGCCCACTGCCAGCGCCGTGGCGAGGAAGAAGCCGGTCACCAGCGCGACGATGCCGAAGTAGATGTTCCACAACATGCCCGAGCCGATCAGCGTGACCTGCTGGCACAGGGTGAAATTGTCGCGCGGCAGCAGCCGCTCGCCGATGCCGATCGAGCGCAGACCGTAGTCCGCGATGGTTTCCCAGCAGCTCATGAGGCCTTCCTCTGCGCTTCGCCGCCCATGGTGGCCTGCCCGTGGGTGAGCCGCTTCATGATCCGATCGAGCACGATTTCCGACACGCGGGTGAAGGCGAGGTAGAAGACCAGAAGCGCCAGGAAGTACCAAACGCGCCAGTCGGGGTGCGGGTAGTCGGTAAACTTCGCGGTCTTCGAGCCGCCGAGTTCGCGCGCCCAGTAGACGATGTCCTCGACGCCCAGCAGGAAGAGCAGCGGCGTGGCCTTGATCAGCACCATCCACAGGTTCGACAGGCCGGGCAGCGCATAGACCCACATCTGCGGCACAAGGATGCGCCAGAACGTCTGACGGCGGGTCATGCCGTAGGCCTCGGCGGTCTCGAGCTGCGCATGGGGCACCGCCCGCATCGCGCCGAAGAGTACGTTGGCGGCAAAGGCGCCGAAAACGATGGAGAAGGTCAGCACCGCGAGCGAGAAGCCGTAGGTCTCGTGCACCCATTGGGCGGCGGTCGAGAGCGGCAGCTTGGCCTCGGCGCAGACCACGAAATCATTGCCCTGACGGATCGGCTGATCCCAGTCGGGGCATTTCACCTCGTGCCGTATCCACTCGAAGAACTGGTCGAGGGCGATCACGAAGAACAGGAAGAAGGCGATGTCGGGCACGCCGCGCACGACGGCGATATAGGCCCGGCCCGCCCAAGACAGCGGCGGGAAATGCGAGCGCGCCGCCATGGCGCCGCCGAAGCCGAAGGCCAGGGCGACGGGCGCGGTGATCGCGAGCAGCAGCAGCACGGTGCCGACCGAGACATAGATCGACAGGTGCTTGCCCGTGGTCAGGTAGCAGCTCAGCCATGCCAGGCCGTCGATCGCGTTGGGGTCGGTACACCAGGAGAACATGTCGTATCAGCCGTAGGCGAGGGGGCCGCGCGGGCCCCCTGCCGTTGCAGCGCTCAGAACGGAGCGCCGATTTCCCATTTCACCAGCAGCTCGTTGAGCGAGCCGTCGTCTTTCATCGACTGGATGGCCGCGTCGAACTTTTCCTTCAGCTCGGTGTCGCTCTGGCGCAGGCCCATGCCGACGCCGCCGCCGATCATCTCGTCCTGCTCCAGCAGCATCACGTCGTCGCTCTCGTCGGCGACCGGCGCGAGGTAGCTCTTGTCGGCCAGAACCGCGTCGGCCTCGCCATTGCGCACGGCTGCGACGGTCTCGTCGGGGGTGGCGTATTCGACCAGCGTGGCGCCGGATTCGGCGACGAAGGCCGCCTGGATGGTGCCGGTCTGCGCGGCGATCACCGCGCCGCCGAGGTCGATGCCCTCGTTGCCGGACAGCACCAGGTAGGAGGAGGGATCGGGCTGGGTGTAGTTCTGGGTAAAGCCGATGACCTCTTCACGCTCGGGGGTGATCGACATGCCGGCCATGATCGTGTCGTAGTTGCCCGACACGAGGTTGGGGATGATCGAATCCCAATCGTTGGTCACCCACTCGCAGGTCACTTCCGCGCGCTTGCAGAGCTCGTCGCCGAGCTCGCGCTCGAAGCCGTCCACTTCACCGGCGTCATTGATGAAGTTGTACGGAGGGTAGGCACCCTCGGTGCCCATGCGCACGGTGTCCTGGGCCAGTGCCACGGTGGCCGTCATGGCCAGCGCGGCGGTGCCGAGAAGGATGGATTTCATGTAACTTGCTCCCTGGTTAGGTACGTGTCCGGGGTGGTCTCTGCCGCCCGTCAGACGTGGCTGGTCGACCGCAGGAAGCCCTGCAGCCGTTCCGACTTTGGCGCGCCGAACAGCTCGGCCGGTTCGCCTTCTTCCTCGATGCGCCCCTGGTGCAGGAACACCACGTGATCGCTCACGTCATGGGCCATCTTCATGTCATGGGTGACGATGATCATCGTGCGGCCCTCTGCGGCCAAATCCTTGATCACCTTGACCACTTCCTGCTCCAGCTCGGGATCGAGCGCGGAGGTCGGCTCGTCGAAGAGCAGCGCCTCGGGCTCCATGCACAGGCCGCGCGCGATCGCCGCGCGCTGCTGCTGGCCCCCGGAAAGCTGCGCCGGCCAAGCGTCGGCCTTGTCGCCGATGCCGACCTTGTCGAGGTAGCGCCGGGCGGCGGCCTCGACCTCGTCGCGCGGGCGGCCGAGCACGGTGAGCGGCGCCTCCATCACGTTCTGCAGGATGGTCATATGCGCCCAGAGGTTGAACTGCTGGAACACCATCGACAGGTTGGTGCGCATGCGCAGCACCTGCTTGGCATCGGCGGGACGGCGCGAATGGCCGCTGCCGTGCCAGCGCACCGGCTCGCCCTTGAACTGGATTTCGCCCTGCTGGCTGTCCTCGAGCAGGTTGCAGCAACGCAGCAGCGTCGACTTGCCAGAGCCCGACGAGCCGATCAGCGAGACCACGTCGCCGCGCTTCGCGGTGATGCTGACCCCCTTGAGCACTTCGAGCTCGCCGTAGGCCTTGTGCAGATCGCGGATCTCGATGACTGGAACTTGGGCTGTATCGGTCAAGCCGGACCTTCTTGCGCAGTTGCTGATATTGGCGGCGAGAATGTGCGGAAAACGGGCCGATTGTCCATGTCGAAAACGGTGCCTGCCCGCGGGGTTGCGCGGCGTAAATCGGCAACTGCCCGGAAATCAGCCGCTGGGCCGAAGGCTTATCCCGCCGCTTCGACCCGCTGCCGAGCCAGCGCCGAATCCCTGTCGTTGATGCCAAGCAGGTTCGAAACGAGCCGCAGCAGCGCATCTTCCTCGTCGTCGCGCTCGCCGTCCGCCAGGGCGACCTGCCAGAGCGCCTCGATCACCGCGATGCGGTCCTCGTAGGCGACGGCATCCTTGATCGCGCGGGTGAAGCGCACCGTGTCGGGGGCCTCGGCCTCCAGCGCCTCGGCCTCGCGGCGCAGCTTGCTGGCCTCGAAAGGCGACAGGCCGTAGCGCGTGGCGGCGATGCGGTCGATGCGGTCCTGTTCGGACTGATCGTAGGTTTCATCGGCCCGGGCCACACGCACGAGCAGAGCGCAGAGCGCCAGCCGCGCATCGGCGTCGGGCAGGGGCTCGGGGCCGGGATCAACCAGCCGTTTCAGGAAATCTGCAAACATGCAAAAGATATAGACCCTGCCGCCGCCCTCGCCAACGGCTGACCTCCAGGCGCACCGCACGAAGCCGTGTCCGCGGTCCCTGTCTTTCAGGCGAGCTTCCACATGGACCAAATATCCCGGGGAGCCCGCGCCAGCGGGCGGGGGCAGCGCCCCCGGCGGGCGGCCCGGATCAGCCTGCGCGACTGCGGGACAGGTCGCGGGGCGCGACGAAGAGCAGGTGCTCCGAGAGCCACAGCGCGGTCGCGACGTCCTCGGGAGCGGTCTCGCCGCTGGCCATCACCTCGCAGAGACAATGCGCCAGCGCCAGCCGGTCGCGATAGCCCACGGCGCGGGCCAGCATGGCGGCAAAGCAGGCGGTGTCGGGGGCGGCGGCGGCAACTGCCTGGCACGAGAGCCGCATCTCGGCGGCTTCGCGGCGGGTCAGCTCGTGGCGCCGCGCAAGCACCGCATCGACGAGCGAGACTCCGATGAGCGGCCGCTGCTCCTGCGCCTCGGCGGCGGCGCGCAGCAGCAGCGCCCCCAGCGCGAGCGGCACGTCGCAAGGCTCCAGAGGGGTTGCCTCCGGGGCCGCCATCCAGAATTTCAGCCCGCGCGGCATAAGCGCTCTGCTCCGCACGCCGTTGCGCGCAGAAGGGGTGGCCGTCTCATCTCGGTCCCGATCTCCAGACTGTCAACCAGCTTACTTTGCGTCAGCTGCGGCCCGTGAGCAATGGTCGAAACCGGTCAGCCGAGCGCACCGGCATTGCGCAGCCGATGCGACAGGTCCGCAGCCGCATCGGCGAGGCCCCAGGGCGGGTTCACGATGAACATGCCCGAGCCGATCATCCGGTGGCCTTCGCGCACGGGCGGGAAGCGAATCTCGTGGCAGAGCGCGTCGGGGAAGTCTTCGGTCAGCGCAGCGAGCATGGGCACATGCGCCGCGGAGCTGAGGATCGGGTACCAGAGCGCCAGCACGCCGACGTTCCATTTCTTGGCGATCTGGCGGAAGAACTTCGGCAGTTCGACGTAGTCCTGCTTCAGCTCGTAGGGCGGATCGACCAGCAGCACGCCGCGGCGCGGATCCGGCGGGCAGAGGCTCTGCACGAGGTTGTATCCGTCCTGCCGGTGGATCGACACATTCGGCGCGCGCAGGGCGAGGGTCAGTGCCTGGTGTTCCTGTGGATGCAGCTCGGCGAGGTGAATCCTGTCCTGCGGGCGCAGCAGCTTTGCGGCGATCATCGGGGAGCCGGGATAGGCGCTGGGGCCGTGTTCGCGGCGCACCTCGGCGAGCGCGCGCAGGTAGGGGTGATGCTCGCGGAAGGCCGCCTGATGCGCCTCGATCCCAAGCGCCGCCTCGCCGGTCTTCACCGCCTCGGCGGAGGTCAGATCGTAGAGCCCGCGCCCGGCGTGGGTCTCGATGTAGGTGAGCGGCTTGTCCTTCTTCGTCATATAGGCGAGCAGCTCGGCCATCAGCGCGTGTTTCTGCAGGTCGGCAAGGTTTCCGGCGTGGAAGGCGTGTTGGTAGGACAGCATCGCGGCCTCGGCTGCTGGAAGATCGAAGACGGGTGGTGCGGGCTCGCGCCCAGTGGGACTTCCGCAGCTCGCCCGCGGACAGGGCGCAGATAGCCGCTGCGGGCGATGAAGTCGAGCGCCGGTGCGGTCGCCCGCGCCGAGGTCAGGAGGTGACCGAAAATCGGGCAATGGTCAGGCGCACGCGCGAGCCATGCAAATCTTAGACAACTTCAGCGTGCCAAGTCCGGACTCCGTGCACTTCATGCTTGCTGAATGGCCAAAGCTGCGCGAGCATGGTCGTCATTATCGAAAGTGATATTTCGTCTTTTTCGCGCATACCCCGCCGAGCATCGAGGGGCGACTCCAGACTGCAGCCAGGCGTGCGCAAGGGAGTGTTAAGGTGACCATCGACGATTTTATGGCGGCAGCCCGCGGGCGCCCAAGCGGATTTGACTACATGCGTCTCATCCTGTCGGTTCTCGTGCTGGTGATTCACAGCGTGCAGATCGCCTACGGGCACAAGATTTACATGAACGCGGTCTGGGCGCATTTCCCCACAGACGGTCTGGCGATGACCGTTCTGCCGATGTTCTTCACCCTGTCGGGGTTCCTGGTGGCGGGCAGCCTCTACCGTTGCCGGACCCTGCTGAGCTTCATGGGGTTGCGGTTCATCCGCATCTACCCGGCGTTGGCGGTGGAGGTGACCATCTCGGCGTTGCTAATCGGGCCTATGGTGACCAGCCTGCACTGGGCGGACTACTTCACCAACGAGGGTTTCTTTCGCTACCTGTTCAACGTCACCGGTCACGTGAGCCATGCGTCGCTCTACCTGCCGGGGGCTTTCGAGGGGAACCCCGAGCCGGGTATGGCGAACGGCCAGCTCTGGACGGTGCCCTATGAGCTGATCTGCTACATCGGTCTTGCCCTAATAGCCCTCGTCGGGGGGCGCAGGGATCGGCGGGTGCTGTTGCTGGGGCTGTTCACCTTTACCGCCTTCTCGGTGATGAAAATGGGCCTGCGGACGGGCTGGCATTTCGACCCCTGGGTCGGGCCGGTGACCGGTCGGGCGCTGGTGATCGCGTTTCTTTGCGGTATTTGCCTCTATGCATACCGGGACAAGGTCCAGATCCACGGCTATCTCGTGGCCGTCGCCGCGGCGGTTGCCGTCATCGCCTTCAGTATCAGCGGTCTGGGGCAGTACCTCGGGCTCGCGGCGGTCGCCTATGTCACGGTGGGGCTGGGGCTGATGAACCTGCCGCGCCTTTGGGTGCTGAAGAGCGCCGACCTGAGCTACGGCATCTTCCTCTACCATTTCATCATACAGCAGCTGATCGCTCACCTGCTGCCGGGGATGCGCGAATGGTACTGGATCACCCTGATCTCGCTGCCCGTCTCGATGCTGGTCGCGCATCTGTCCTGGGTTGGGGTCGAGCGCCCGGCGCTGAAGCTGCGCCAGCACGTCTTCGCGCTCGAGTGCAAGATCATGCGCAGCCTGCCGTGGGCTACCGGATGGCAGTCGACGGCGGAGAGATGAGTGGGTAGGGGGCGGTTTGCCTCGCCGCCTACCGGCGCTGGGCGGGCGGCGGTCGCAGTTGCAGGTCGTTCGCCCGGACCTGATGCAGGGAAATTCTGCCCGTAGTTCGTTAGCGTGGCGGCCCATGCAAACCGCTCGCTCGTCTGGACGGGGCGTACAGCGAAACAAAAAAGAGTAGCTCAATATCTACGCAATCTTTGAGATTGGCGCGCTTGCTTCCTGCAAAGATGACGCAAGCTCAATATTTTGCGACTACCGACCGCGAAAACTTCAAAGTTCTTCTCCATAAAGGTTAACGAGTCGCCTGCTAAATCTTTGGCAGGGACACCAAATCGTTAATCGCGGGGAAGCACATGCGTTCGATAGGAGACTACGTAACGGCTGCCGGGGGACGTCCGGCCGGCTTCGACTATATGCGGCTGATATTGGCGGTCTGCGTGCTCGCGCTTCATGCCTACTCGCTTTCAGAAGGGCAGGACGTGGCACGCCTGCTCTGGATGACCTTCCCGATGGGCGGGCTGATGAGCCTGGTGCTGCCGATGTTCTTCGCGTTGTCCGGGTTCCTGGTTGCCGGCAGCATGATGCGCTCTGGCAGCGTATTCACCTTCATGGGGCTGCGTTTCATCCGCATTTACCCGGCGCTTGCGGTCGACGTCTTGCTGACCGCGCTGCTCATCGGTCCGATCGTCACCAGCTACAGCCTGTCCGAGTATTTCTCCCATCCGATGTTCCTGCACTACTTGAGCAACGTGACCGGGCACGACATCACCTTCACCTTGCCGGGGGCTTTCGAAAACCAACCGGATACGGCCGCGAACAAGCAGCTCTGGACGGTTCCCTTCGAGCTCTATTGCTATATCGCGCTGGGCCTTCTGATGCTCTTCGGCGCGCGCAGGGACAGGAGGATTGTCCTCTTTGGGACGGTAGTGATCTTCCTTCTCGGGCTGACGATGACCGGGGTTCGGACGGACTGGGCCTTCGGCGACTGGCATGGTGCGGTGGCAGGCTGGATGCTTGTGATTGCATTCTTGCTGGGCGTAAACGTCTACCTCTGGCAGGACGAGATCCCCTGCTCGCCGATGATCGTCGTCGTGACCTTCGTTTTGTCGGTGCTGCTGTTCAGTTTCGGCCCCTTCGATCGCATTGCCGGGGTGTTTCCGGCGAGCCTGCTGACCGTTTACCTGGGCGTGATGAACCCCAAACGTATCCGGCTCATCGCAGGAGCGGATTATTCGTACGGCATCTTCCTCTACCACTATGTCATCCAGCAGACGCTGATCCATTTCGCCGGTGGTGACCTGGCGTGGTACTGGACGCTGATCCTGTCGCTGCCGCTCGCCGCGCTTTTCGCCGCCTTTTCCTGGACGGTGGTGGAAAAGCCCGCGCTTAGGCTCAAGGCATTCCTGCCGCGCATCGAGCGGTTGGCGCTGCGCCCATGGCGCACGCGCGCAGGCGCAAGCGGAACCTGATCGCCTCGCGCGGCGTCGCGACGAAGGCCGCGAGCGAAACCCAAACGAAAACGCCCCCGCGATAATCGCGGGGGCGTTCTTTGTTTCGAAGGTGCGATGGCTCAGACCAGGCGCGAAACCTCTTTCGCCGCGCGGACGAAATCCTTGAAGAGGGGGTGCGGATCGAAGGGCTTCGACTTCAGTTCCGGGTGGAACTGCACGCCGATGAACCACGGGTGATCCGGCCATTCGACGATCTCGGGAAGCCGGCCGTCGGGCGACATGCCGGAGAAGCAGAGCCCGCCCTTTTCCAGCGCTTCGCGGTACTTGATGTCGACCTCGTAGCGGTGACGGTGACGCTCGTCGATTGCGGTGGTGCCATAGACCTCGGCGACTTTCGAGCCTTCGGTCAGCACCGCGTCATAGGCGCCAAGGCGCATGGTGCCGCCCTTGTCGTCGGCCACCGAACGGTTGACCCGCTGGTTGCCCTGCACCCATTCCTTGAGGTGGTAGACCACCGGCTCGAAGCGCTTCTCGCCCTTCTCGTGGTCGAACTCTTCCGAACCTGCCTTGGCCACGCCCGCGACGTTCCGAGCCGCCTCGATGACTGCCATCTGCATGCCAAGGCAGATGCCGAGATAGGGCACCTTGTGCTCGCGGGCGAACTGAGCGGCCTTGATCTTGCCCTCGGTGCCGCGCTCGCCGAAGCCGCCGGGCACGAGGATCGCGTCGTATCCCTCGAGGTAAGGAGCGGCGTCTTCGCGCTCGAAGAGCTCGGCGTCGACCCAGCTCACGTTGACCTTCACCCGGTTCGCCATGCCGCCATGGGTCAGCGCCTCGGCGATCGACTTATAGGCGTCCTCGAGTTGGGTGTACTTGCCGACGATGGCAACGTTCACCTCGCCCTCGGGGTTGTGGATGCGTTCCGAGACGTCTTCCCACTTCTCGAGGTTGGGGCGCGGCGCCGGGGTGATGCCGAAGGCGTCGAGCACCGCCTGATCGAGGCCCTCGCGGTGGTAGGCCAGCGGCGCGTCGTAGATCGAAGGCAGATCCTGCGCGGCGATCACGCTGTCGGGGCGCACGTTGCAGAAGAGCGCGAGCTTCTCGCGTTCCTTCTGCGGGATCGGACCCTCGGAGCGGCAGACGAGGATGTCGGGCGCAAGACCGATCGAGCGCAGTTCCTTGACCGAGTGCTGCGTCGGCTTGGTCTTCAGTTCGCCGCTCGCCTTGATGAAGGGCAGCAGCGTCAGGTGCATGAAGACGCATTGCCCGCGCGGCTTGTCCTGGCTGAACTGACGGATGGCTTCGAAGAAGGGCAGGCCCTCGATATCGCCGACCGTGCCGCCGATCTCGCAGAGCATGAAGTCCACCTCATCCTCGCCGATCGAGATGAAATCCTTGATCTCGTTGGTGACGTGCGGAATGACCTGAATGGTCTTGCCGAGATAGTCGCCGCGGCGCTCCTTCTCGAGCACGTTGGTGTAGATGCGGCCCGAGGAGATGGAATCGGTCTTGCGCGCCGGAACACCGGTGAAGCGCTCGTAGTGGCCGAGATCGAGATCGGTCTCGGCGCCGTCGTCGGTGACGAAGACCTCGCCGTGTTCGAAGGGGCTCATGGTGCCCGGATCGACGTTCAGATACGGATCGAGCTTGCGCAGACGGACAGAGAAGCCCCGCGCCTGAAGCAGCGAGCCGAGTGCCGCCGAGGCAAGACCCTTGCCCAGAGAAGAAACGACACCGCCGGTGATGAAGATGAAACGTGCCATTGGCAGCGCGACCCCGTGATTTGCGTCAAAAAAAGAGGACACCCACGGCCCGAAGACCGCAGCATCACGGGAGTCCACGTATAAAGGATTCGGGCCGCACTGTCTAGCCAACCGCAAGATGCTGTTGCGGCTGACAGGCGGCCCTCAAGCTGTTGTTAGTCGAGCAGTTCTTAGTCGGCGCTCGGAACCATCGGCGCATCGGCGCCTGCGTCATTTCCGCCCGACGGCGGGGGCAGGAGCCCGTCGGTGTCCAGCGGAGCCGGAGCCGAGCCGTCGGTTTCGGTGGCCGGCGCGGAGCCGGAGAGCCGGTCCATGACCGAGACGCCGCTGGCATCGCTCGCCGCGATCACCGTCAGGGAGATCGAGGTGATGATGAAGGCGATGGCCAGGCCCCAGGTGATTTTGCCGAGCGCGGTGGCAGCCGCGCGCTGGCTCATGGCACCGCCGCCGCCGCCCATGCCGAGACCGCCGCCTTCGGAGCGCTGGAGCAGCACGACGCCGATCAGCGCGAGCGCGAGGAGGAGGTGCACGATAAGGATCACGTTTTCCATGGGGCGTCTCAGGCATTCCGGCTGTGTTGAACGGGCGCTATGTAGGCCAAGCAGGATGTACGCGCAACCCGGCTCTTGGCCACAGCGGCAAAGGGTGTCGGTGCTGGTGCGCCCGCGCCGCGTCCAAAGCGCCCTTGGCGGGTTTTGGCGTCCGGGGAAATTCCTGCAGGTCGCCGCATTTGCGCCCTCGCCGGGCACGGCATGATGGCCGTGAGCGGTGCTTCGCATGCAGATGGGGGAATGTCTTGTGGCGGCGAGAGTGCGCGGCTAGGCTCACCCGCATGGCTGGTGATCGTCCTCTCCTCGGTGTGCTGTTGATGCTGGGTTTCTGCATCGTCGCACCCATGGGGGACGCGACCGCCAAGCTGCTCGGTGGCAAGGTGTCCATCGGCCAGCTGCTGCTGCTGCGTTTCGCCATACAGGCGCTGGTGCTGATTCCCCTGGTGATCGCGACGCGCGGCGTCTGGCGTCTGCGAGGCAGGCTGCTCTGGCTGACGGTATTGCGCACGCTCATGCATATGCTGGGTATCGGCATGATGTTCGCCGCGCTGCGCTATCTGCCGCTGGCGGATGCGGTGGCCATCGCCTTTGTCATGCCGTTCTTCATGCTGCTGCTCGGCCACTATGTTCTGGGGGAAGAGGTCGGCTGGCGGCGGATGGCCGCCTGCGGGGTGGGCTTCGTCGGCACGCTGCTGGTGGTGCAGCCCGCCTTCGCCGAGGTCGGCTGGCCGGCACTGTTGCCGCTGGGCGTGGCGCTGAACTTCTCGCTCTTCATGCTGCTCACCCGGCAGATCGCGCGCGAGATCGACGCGATCTCGCTGCAGGCGGTCTCGGGGGTGATGGCGGTGGCGCTGATGGCGCCGGTGCTGCTGCTGGTGCCGGGCGGGCTTATCCCGGCGCTCGATCTGAGCCTGCCCAGTCCGCCCGTCTGGGGGCTGATCGTTGCGATCGGGCTGCTGGGTACGCTGGCGCACCTCCTGATGACATGGTCGCTGCGCTTCGCGCCCGGCGCGACGCTGGCGCCGATGCAATACCTCGAGATCCCCTTCGCCACGATCATCGGTTTCGTGATCTTCGGCGATCTGCCGAACGGGCTGGCGACGGTCGGCATCTGCGTCACCGTCGCCTCCGGCCTCTACATTCTCATGCGCGAGCGGGCCATCGCGAGGGCGCTTCGAGAAGCGCTCGCTCCAGCGACGCCTGGGCCTGCACCGGCAGAATGATCAGCATCTTCGGCGCGTCGAGCCGCAGCTCGACCCGCGGCGCATCGGTCTCGTTCGAGGTGCCGGTGATTTGGTCGGGGGTGAAGCGCAGCCCGTCGATCGGCCAGCGCAAGCCGCGGCTGCTGCCGCCGACCTCGGCCATCGGGTAGAGTGACACGCGGCTGCCGACCGGCAGATCGAGCGTCAGCTCGGGCGGGCAGAGCGCCGCGACATCCTCGCGCCCGACCAGCAGGCAGGGGCGGTCCGGGCGCCGCGCCAGCACGGTCATCGCCGCCAACTGGTGATCGAGCCGCGCCCCCAGAAAGCCCGCGGCATGGATCAGCGGGGCGTCGAGGTTGCGCAGGCACTTGTCGAAATCCGTGCTGTCCTGTTCCGTGATGCGGTGTACGCGCTCGGGCGGAATCCTGTCGCGGTCGGCCTGCGTCAGGGAGTCGAGATCCCCGATCACCGCATCGGGGACGACCCCCGCCGCGAGCAGGGCCGCCGCCCCGCCATCCGCGGCCACGCGCACCGGGCAGCGGTTCAGCAGCGGGGTGAGCATTCCGGGCGGGCAGTCGCCGCCGCCGACGAGAAGAATGGGAGATTGTGATCGGATCGGTCCGAAGTTCATGGCTTTTTAGTGGCTTTCTGAAAAAACGACCACAATTTGGTCATGAAATGATACTTTGAAAACCTCAGATTCGGTCAGCTTTCGTCTCCTAGTGGATGGTAAACAATCTGTTGCAGATCGAGTGAAAAGTGAGCGGAACATGGTGAGTTCAAGCAAGATCCTGACGGTGTCCTACGGCACTTTCTCCTGCACGGCGGAAGGCTTCGAGGATCCCCTTGGTGTGGTCAAGGACACGACGCAGTTCTTTCGGGGGGTGGTGCGCGAGGATCGCTTCTTCGGGGCGGAACCGCCGCAATTCGATCCGGAACTTGCCGCTCAGCTGTTGCAGGCACAGATGGATGCAGAAGCGCAGGGGGGCCGTCTCGTTCTGCGCGGCCCGCTCGCCGATGTTGCCGCGTCCGCTCCGGCCTCCGCGGCACCTGTAATCTCCTCCGAGCCGGTCGTCGGACCGGATGCCGACCGCGGCATGGAAGACGCCCTGGCCGCCACCGCGGCGCGCGTCGCCGCCGAGGAGGAGGCAGAGGTGGAGATCGACACTGCCGAGGACACTGCCGAGACTGACGTCGCGCTCTCCGCCGAGCAGGAAGTCGATCTGCCGGGTGAGGACAGCCTCGCCGCCGAGGCGGCCTTCTTCGCCGCAGAGGCGGGCCATGGCTCGGACACGGATTACGACTACGAGGAAACCGATTTCGCGATGTCCGGCCGCGCCGGATCGGCCGTTGCCGACCCTGCCATCCCAACTCGTGACCTGCAGGAAGACGAGGCACTGGACAGCGTCGCGGCCAAGCTCCGTCGCATCCGTGCCGTCGTCTCGGGTGGTGCGGCTTCGTCGCCGGTGCTGGCTGGGGACTCCGAGGACGATCTGGACGACTCGGCAAAGGCAGGTGACGGTGCCGACACCATCGCGGCGGTCTCCGCCATGCTCGGCGCGATGGCGTCCGACGACGCGGGTTCGCGTGCAGAAGACGAGAAAACCGATGACGCGGGCCTTGCCGAAAGCCTGATCGAGGCGATGGGCGCGGCCGACGACGAGGCACCGGAGCATGTCGAGGCGCTTGCCACCAGCCCTGAGCCGCTGGCGCTGACGCCCGATCTCGCGGCGAAGCCCGAGCCCGCGATCTCGTCTCCTGCGGTGGAAACTCCGACTGCCAAGGCTCCGACTGCCGAAAGCGCTGCCGCTGAGGCACCCGATGCTGAGCCGCGCCGCACGCCGCGCCGCGTACGCGTGGTCAAGGTGACCCGCGCCGCCTTCGATACGGCTGTTGCCACCGGCCAGCTCGAAAAGACGGACGAGCCGAAGCCGTCGAGCAGTCTCAGCGCCGAAGACGAAGCGGAACTCGCGCGTGAGCTCGAGGCGGTGAAGGCAGAGCTTGCCGCCGGTCTCGAGGACGAGTGGGACGAGGTCGAGGATCTCGACACGCTTTCCGCCGCGCCCGGTGCCGAACTCCCTGTGGAGGCGGCAGCAGTGCTTGCCGACCTCGAGGCCGAGACCGCCGACGACGGCAACTGGGATGACGCCGATTGGGACGATGCCGACTGGGATGAGCCCGCAGAGGTCGATGATATCCCGGCCCGGAAAACGGCGGCACAGGATGACACAGCGCCCACGCAGTCCGAAGAGGCGGAATACGATGCGCCCGAGTTCGACGACGAGGAGGATGAAGACTTCGCCGCGGCCTTCGACGAGCCCGCCGCCGAGCAGGAGGCTGCCGAACTGCGGGACGACGAGCTTGAGGATGCCATCTCCCGCATGGCGCATGAGGACGTCCGCAAGGCGGTGAAACTGTCGAGCCCGGCGCGGGTCATGCTCACGGAGGAGAGCGTCAAGGACAATGACGCCTCGCGCATCCTCGATGAGACGAACACCCAGATGGAGGAGCCGGAGGGCAACCGTCGGCGCAGCGCGATCGCGCATCTGCGCGCCGCCGTGGCGGCGACCCGTGCCGATCGCCTGCTGGGCCGCAAGAAAGACGCCGAGGCCCAGGCGCAGCCCTACCGCGAGGATCTCGCGGATGTCGTGCGCCCGCGCCGTCCGTCCGCGACTACCCGCAGCGAGCGTCCGGTCGAGGAGGCACCGCAGCGCCCTGCGCCGCTGAAGCTCGTCGCCGAGCAGCGCGTCGATGAATCCGTCGAACAGGCCCCCGCGGCCCCGCTGCGTCCGCGCCGGGTGACTCTCGCGGACGTCGACGGGCTGGAGGGCGAAGGCCAGGGAGGCTTTGCCGATTACGCAGAGAGCGTCGGCGCGCATGACCTTCCCGAACTGCTGGAAGCGGCGGCTTCCTACCTGTCCTACGTCGAGGGCCGCGAGCAGTTCTCGCGTCCGCAGCTGATGACCAAGGTGCGCCAGGTCGAAGGGCAGGACTCCAGCCGCGAGGATCGGCTGCGCAGCTTCGGCCAGCTGCTTCGCGACGGCAAGATCGAGAAGACCGGCGGCGGGCGTTTCACCGTCTCCGACCGGATCAGCTTCAAACCGTCGGCCCGCGCCGCGGGGTAAAGCTCCCGGCCCGCCGGGCCGGCATTTCGGAAAAGAGGTTCAGGGCGCCCCCGCAGGAGACTGCGGGGGCGTCCTTCCTTGTCTGGGCCCTGGGGCGCTTTGCGGGAGGGACCGGCGTCACGAAGGCTGTGCTTCACCCCAAGCTCACGACCAAGTGCCCTCGAAACCGGGAACGGGAGGGCGGGGGAGCGCGGTTTCCTTCTCAAGGCGCTGCACCGCGGCGCGAGAGAAGGAGACCGAGATGAAAGATATCGCAGCCAACCCCGCCAATGCCCCCTATGAGACACTGAACCGGTTTCAGGGCGCCACGGTGATCGTCACCGGCGCCAGCACCGGCATCGGCCGCGCCACGGCCCGCCGCTTTGCGCTGGAGGGCGCCAATGTCGCCATGGTGGCGCGCAGCGAAGAGGATCTTGCGCAGGCAGCAGCTGACCTGCCCGAAGCGCAGGTCCTGAAGGTCGTCGCCGACGTGTCGAAAGAAGAGGACGCCAAGCGCATCGCCGCCGAGACCGAGGCGCACTTCGGCAGCATCGACGTGCTGGTGAACAACGCCGGCACCGCGGTCATGGGCAGCATCGAGGAGGTTGACCGCGCGGCCTGGGACAAGGTGATCGATACCGATCTCACCGGGCTCTACATGGTCACCCGCGCTGCCTGGCCGGCGCTGCGCAAGTCCTGCGGCAATGTGGTCAACACCTCCTCGGTGTCGGGCACGGGCGGCGACTGGAACATGTTCGCCTATAACGCCGCAAAGGGCGGAGTGACCAACCTTACCCATGCGCTTGCGCTGGACGCGCGGCAGTCGGGGGTGCGGGTCAACGCGGTGAACCCGTCGATCACCCGCTCGGCGCTGACCGGGGACATGTTCGACAATGACGCGCTGATGGAGAAGTTCATGGAGCGCTTGCCGCTCGGACGCCCCGGCGAGCCCGAGGATGTCGCCGCGGCAATCTGCTTTCTCGCCTCGCGCGACGCCTGTTTCATCAATGGTGTGAACCTGCCCGTGGACGGCGGCTTGTCGGCCTCGAACGGCCAGCCGCCGCAGGCCTGAGCGCTCCGGGGCAGGGTGGACTATCGCCGCTCTCGCGCATCTCCGGCCGACTTCCGGGCAAGTCCTCGGCGCGCGCTCGAGATGCGCCCAGCCGGACATTGCAAGCGGCCCGCCGGGGTCGCCCGGCATCAGCCAAAGGTTCTTTTTGCCGGTGCCTTGTCGTCGCAGCGGGGGGTGTCTACATCACCCGCATGCAAATCCCGATCCCCTTTTTGAAATCCAAGCCTCTCGTCTCGGTCGTGCGTCTGCAGGGCGCCATCGGGCTGCAGGGGCGGGGTTCGCTGAACGACGCGGCGCTGGCGCCGGTGCTCGAGCGCGCCTTTCGTCGCGGCAAGCCAAAGGCGGTGGCGCTGGAGATCAACTCCCCCGGCGGCTCGCCGGTGCAGAGCTCGCTGATCGGCGCGCGCATCCGCCGCCTGTCGGAAGAGACCAAGGTGCCGGTCTATGCCTTCGTCGAGGACGTGGCTGCCTCGGGCGGCTATTGGATTGCCTCAGCGGCGGACGAGATTTTTGCCGACGAAAGCTCGATCCTCGGCTCGATCGGGGTGATCTCGGCGGGTTTCGGCGCGCAGGTCTTCCTCAATCGCCAGGGAATCGAACGCCGGGTGCACACCGCCGGCAAGTCGAAGAGCATGCTCGACCCGTTCCGCCCCGAGACCGAGGAAGACGTGGCCCGGCTGAACCGCATCCTGGGGCAGCTGCACGAGACCTTCATCGCGCAGGTCAAGGCGCGCCGGGGCGGCAAGCTGAAGAACGACCCGGACCTCTTCACCGGCGAGATCTGGATCGGTCGCTCGGCGGTCGAGGTGGGGCTTGCAGACGGCGTGGCGCATCTGGTGCCCGGCATGAAGGCGCGTTTCGGCGACAAGGTGAAGTTCCGCCGCTATGGCGCCAAGAAGCGGCTGATCCCGCGGATCGGCCTGAGCCTCGCCGAAGAGACGCTGGGACTGGTCGAGGAGCGCGCGAGCTACGCGCGTTTCGGTCTCTGAGATGCTTGCAAAGATCGTCGCCCTCTTCCTCGTGGTGATCGCGGTGCTGGGAATATTCGGCAAGCTGCGCATGCCCGGGATCGGGCGACTGAGCCGCCGCGAGGCGGGAAAGAAATGTCCGCGCTGCGGCCGGCACAAGATCGGCAAGGGCCCGTGCCCCTGCGGCGAACGAAAGGTCTGAAATGGTTTTTGTCTACGCGGCCCTGGGCCTTGTGATCCTGCTTCTGGCGGGGGATGCGTTGGTCAAGGGGGCGGTGAACCTGTCGCTGCGCATGGGGATCCCGGCGCTGATCGTCAGCCTGACCATCGTCGCCTTCGGCACTTCAGCCCCGGAGTTGCTGATCTCCATCCAGGCCGCGCTCGACGGCGTGCCGGGGATCGCGCTCGGCAATGTGGTCGGCTCGAATACCGCCAACGTGCTCTTGGTGCTGGGCATCCCGGCGCTCATTACGGTGATCCATTCTTCCACCCACGACACGCGCAAGAGCTACGTCATCATGCTCGGCGCGACGCTGCTGTTCATCGCGCTGGCCTTCCGCGGGGTCTTCGACTGGATCGCGGGTCTGGTGATGCTGGCGGTGATGGCGGCGATCCTCTGGGATTCGGTGCGGGATGCACTCTGCCACCGCAAGAACGGCAAGGAGGCCTGCGAGGTCGAGGAGCTGGAAGAGCCCGAAGGCGCCGATCCGGACATGCCCGGCTGGAAGATCGCGCTCTACCTCGTTCTGGGCCTCGTCGGCCTTCCGGTCGGGGCCAACCTGCTGATCGACAGCGCCACGGAGATCGCCGAGATGTTCGGTGTGCCCGACACGGTCATCGGTCTGACGCTGGTGGCGCTGGGCACCTCGCTGCCCGAGCTGGCGACCACGGTCATGGCGGCGATCCGCAAACAGGCCGACGTGGCACTGGGCAACGTGATCGGCTCGAACGTCTTCAACCTGCTGGCCATCATCGGGGTCGCCTCGCTGATCAAGCCGATGCCGGTGGACCCGCAGTTCCTCAGCTTCGACCTTTGGGTCATGCTCGCGGCATCCCTGATCCTCGTGCCTTTCGTCTTCCTTGGCCGTGACATAGGCCGTATCTGGGGGGTGATCCTGTCGGCGCTCTACGTGGGCTACGTGGCAGCCGTGCTGATCTGATCGACGTTACGGGGGAAGGACCTATGGGTATCGAGAAACGCGCGCTGGTCACTGGCGCGGGCAAGAGGCTGGGCCGCGCCATGGCGCTTTATCTGGGGGACCGGGGCTTTGACGTGGCCGTGCACTACGGCGGCTCGGCAGAGGCGGCCGAAGAGGTCGCGGCGCAGCTCCGCGGCATGGGCCGCCAGGCGGTGACGCTGCAGGCGGACCTTCTGGACGAGGCGCAGAGCGAAACGCTCGTGGCGCGCGCGGCCGAGGCGCTCGGCGGGCCGCTTGGCGTGTTGGTCAACAACGCCTCGATCTTCGAGCATGACGATATGGATACGGCGACGCGCGACAGCTGGGACCGGGCGATGGAATCGAACCTGCGCGCGCCCTTCGTGCTGCTGCAGCGCTTCGCGGCGCAGGCCCCCGAGGCCGAGACAGACGATCGTGGCGAGCCGCGTGCGCGGGCGCTCTGCGTCAACATGCTCGATCAGCGGCTGCGCAAGCTCACCCCGGAGTTCATCAGCTACACGCTGGCCAAGTCGGCGCTCTGGACGCTGACCCAGACCGGCGCACGGGCGCTGGCGCCGAAGGTGCGGATCAATGCCATCGGGCCCGGCCCGACCCTGCAGGGGGCCGATCAAAGCGCGGAGGGCTTCGCCAAGCAGCGCGCCGCGACGGTTCTGCAGCGCGGGTCGAACCCGGAAGACATCTGCGGTGCGCTCGGCTACTTCCTCGACGCGCCGGGGGTCACGGGACAGTTCCTCTGCACCGATGGCGGCCAGCACCTCGCCTGGGAAACTCCGGACACCTGTGACCGCGAATAAGGGCGAAGTTTGCCCCATTTGGGGAGTCCCTGTGGCAGCTTCCCGAAGAGTCCCTGCGGCAAGTTGTACACGTGTCACAGGGGCTTCACGGAACCGTTAGGAAAGCGTCAAGCTTTCAAGGGTTTGGAGTGAGTTTCGGAAAACTTTCAAGTTAAATCAATATCTTATAAAATCGCCTAAAAAACGAGCAAATCAACGAAACCGCCCAGATTCAAGGGAAAATCAGCGAAGCCGGGATTTGACCCTCAGGGTTATCCACAAGAACGGTGGATGTAATCATCCTTGATCTCGGGGGTCCGGCATTGCAGCGAGGGCCAGAATCAAGGCAAGCCGTGAACAGACCGGAAACGACGTGATGGACGACGAAGCAGACATCCAGAAAACGGCGCCGAAACGCGGCTACGAGGTCATTCAGGGCTACCTGCGGACGCTGGATTCCAGCCCGGGGGTCTACCGCATGCTCGATGACCAGAGCCGGGTGCTCTACGTCGGCAAGGCGCGCAACCTCAAGGCGCGGGTGTCGAGTTACTCGCGGCCCTCGGCGCAGCATTCGCGGCGCATCACGCGGATGATCTCTGACACCGCGTCGATGATGTTCCTGACGACGCGCACCGAGACCGAGGCGCTGTTGCTCGAACAGAACCTGATCAAGCAGCTCAAGCCGAAGTTCAACGTGCTGCTGCGCGACGACAAGAGCTTCCCGAACATCCTCGTCACCACCGGGCATGACTTCCCGCAGATCAAGAAGCACCGCGGCGCGAAGACCGAGAAGGGCGCCTATTACGGCCCCTTCGCCAGCGCGGGGGCGGTGAATCGCACCCTGACCCAGCTGCAGCGGGTGTTCCTGCTGCGCAACTGCACCGACTCGATGTTCGAGAGCCGCACGCGCCCCTGCCTGCTGTTCCAGATCCGGCGCTGTTCCGGGCCCTGCACCGGCGAGATCTCGAAAGCGGACTACGCCGAGAGCGTCGCGGATGCGCAGCGGTTCCTGTCGGGCAAGTCGACCGAGATGCAGGCGCGGCTGGCGGACCAGATGATGGCGGCCTCCGAGGCGATGGAATTCGAGCGCGCCGCGGCACTGCGCGACCGGATCCGCGCGCTGACGCAGGTGCAATCGGTGCAGGGCATCAACCCGCAGGGCGTCGAGGAGGCGGACGTGGTGGCGCTGCACCTCGAGCATGGGCAGGCCTGCGTGCAGGTCTTCTTCATCCGCTCGGGCCAGAACTGGGGCAACCGCGACTTCTACCCGCGCGTCGGCGAGGATGTGGAAGAGGCGGAGGTGCTCGAGGCCTTCCTCGGCCAGTTCTACGACAGCAAGGAGCCGCCGCGCCTGCTGCTGCTCAGCCACGAGATCGAGAATGCCGACCTGATGTCCGAGGCGCTGACCGGCAAGCTCGGCCGCAAGGTCGACATCGCCGTGCCCAAGCGCGGCGAGAAGGCCGAGCTGATCGAGGGGGCGGCGCGCAACGCCCGCGAGAGCCTCGCCCGGCGCATGGCCGAGACCGCGACACAGGCCAAGCTTTTGCGCGGGGTGGGCGAGGCCTTTGGCCTCGACGGGCCGCCGCAGCGCATCGAGGTCTACGACAACTCGCACATCATGGGCACCAATGCCGTCGGTGGGATGATCGTCGCCGGTCCCGAAGGCTACATGAAGAACCAGTACCGCAAGTACAACATCCGCGGCGAGGAGCTGGTTCCGGGCGACGACTTCGGCATGATGAAGGAGGTTCTCACGCGCCGCTTTACCCGGCTTCTGAAGGAGGACCCGGACCGCGAGAAGGGGCTCTGGCCCGACCTGCTGCTGATCGACGGCGGCGCCGGTCAGGTCTCGGCGGTCTGGGAGATCATGCAGGAATTCGGCGTCGAGGACATTCCGATGGTGGGTGTCGCCAAGGGCGTCGACCGCGACCACGGCAAGGAAGAGTTCCACCGCATTGGCACGCGGCCCTTCGCGTTGCAGCGCAACGACCCGGTGCTCTACTTCATCCAGCGTCTGCGCGACGAGGCGCACCGCTGGGCGATCGGCACGCACCGCGCCAAGCGCGCCAAGGCGCAGATGGCCAACCCGCTCGACGAGGTGCCCGGCGTGGGCGCGGCGCGCAAACGCGCGCTCTTGCAGCATTTCGGCTCGGCCAAGGCGGTGGCGCGGGCGAATCTGGCGGATCTCAAGGCGGTGGACGGCGTCAGCGAGGCGCTGGCCGAGCGCATCTACGACTTCTTCCACGAGAAAGGATAGGGGCAAGTTTCTTCGAAGAAACGTGCAAAAGCCTTCGAAGGCTTTTGATCCGGCGCACGGGCAGGATAGTTTATCTGCAGCGCCGCCCGTGCTAAGGCGGCGCCACGTTTACCCAAGGAGAGAAGGCCATGGCCCACAAGGTGTTCATCGACGGCGAGGCTGGCACGACCGGTCTGCAGATCCGCGAGCGGCTGGAGCAGCGCGCGGACATCACGCTCGTTCAGGTGGACCCGGCCCGACGCAAGGACGCCGGTGCGCGCTCCGAGGCGCTGGCCGAGGCCGATGTCGCCATTCTCTGCCTGCCCGATGACGCCGCGCGCGAGACCGTGACGCTGGCCGAGCCGCATGGCACCAAGATCATCGACGCCTCGACCGCGCACCGAGTCGCCGAAGGCTGGGTCTTCGGCTTCGCCGAGATGGCCGAGGGGCAGCGCGAGGCCATCGCGGCGGCGCAATACGTCTCGAACCCCGGCTGCTGGTCGACCTGCGCCATCGCGCTCATTCGCCCGCTGGTCGGCGCGGGGCTGATCGATCCGGCCTCGGGCCCGGCGATCTCGGGCGTGTCGGGCTATACCGGCGGCGGCAAGGGCATGATCGCCGAGTATGAAAGCGGCGAGACCTCTGGCTCGTTCCTCTACGCGGCGGGGCAGGGCCACAAGCACCTGCCGGAGATCGTCAAGCACGGACTCCTGAGCGCAGTGCCGGTCTTCGTCCCCTCGGTGGGGGCCTACGCGCAGGGCATGGCGGTGGCGGTGCAGCTTCCTGCCATGGGCAGCGAAGGCATGGCGGCCGCAGAGGCGGCGCTGAAGGCGGCCTATGCCGGCGAGCGTTTCGTGACGGTGGTCGATGCGTCGGTGCACGAGCCGCGGGTGATGCCGCAGCGGCTCAACGGCACCAACGCGCTGGAGCTCTCGGTGCACGGCAACCCGGCGACCGGCGCGGTGACGCTGATCGGCGTGCTCGACAACCTCGGCAAGGGGGCCTCGGGGGCCGCGGTGCAGAACCTCAACATCATGCTCGGCTGCGATGAGGCGGCGGGGCTCGAGGCAGGGACAGCGGCGGCGGCCTGAGGTCCGGCGGGCGGCAAGGGAGGGGCGCTGCCCCTCTTGGCCTTCGGCCAATTCACCCCGGCGTATTTTGAAAGAGAAGAAGGCGCGGTCCGCGGGGGCCGCGCCTTTTTTTCTGCGCACATGGCTGGTGGGCGGGGCGGTGGCTGGGCCTAGGATTGGGCCGGCGACTGGGCCGCCGACTGGGGCAGTCATTATGTGGGCGCAAAGAAAAGCGCGGCGCCCTCAGGGAGCGCCGCGCTGCCTGTCCGCCGCTGTGGCGTGGATCAGGTGTTGAACAGGAAGTGCAGCACGTCGCCGTCCTTGACAACGTAGCCCTTGCCCTCGGCGCGCATCTTGCCGGCTTCCTTGGCGCCCTGCTCACCCTTGGCGGCGACGTAGTCGTCATAGGCGATGGTCTCGGCGCGGATGAAGCCGCGCTCGAAGTCGCCATGGATCACGCCGGCCGCCTGCGGCGCCATGGTGCCGTGCTTGATGGTCCAGGCGCGGGCTTCCTTGGGGCCGACCGTGAAATAGGTCTCGAGGTGCAGCAGCTCGTAGCCGGCGCGGATCAGCCGGTCGAGACCGGCCTCTTCGAGGCCCAGCTCGGAGAGGAACATCTCGGCTTCCTCGGCGTCGAGCTGGCTGATCTCTTCCTCGATCTTGGCGGAGATCACCACGTGGCTGTTGCCCTGTGCCGCGGCCATCTCGGCGACCTTGGCCGAGAGCGCGTTGCCGGTGGCGGCCTCGGACTCGTCGACGTTGCAGACGTAGAGCACGGGCTTGGAGGTCAGCAGTTGCAGCATGCGCCACTGCTTGGTGTCCTCGGCATCGACCTCGACGAGACGCGCCGGCTTGCCCTGCTCGAGCATCGCCATGGCGTCCTTCATCAGGCGCTCCTGCTGGACCGCCTCCTTGTCGCCGCCGCGCACCTTGCGCGTAATGTTCTGCAGGCGCTTCTCCAGGCTCTCCATGTCGGCGATGATCAGCTCGGTCTCGATGGTCTCGGCATCGGCCACCGGATCGACGCGGCCGTCGACGTGGGTGACATCGTCATCCTCGAAGCAGCGCAGCACGTGGGCGATGGCGTCGGTCTCGCGGATGTTGGCGAGGAACTGGTTGCCGAGGCCTTCGCCCTTCGAGGCGCCCTTCACCAGGCCGGCGATGTCGACGAAGGTCATCCGCGTGGGGATGATCTGCTTCGAGCCGGCGATTTCGGCCAGCGTGTCGAGCCGCGGGTCGGGCACCGCCACGTCACCGACGTTGGGCTCGATCGTGCAGAAGGGGAAGTTGGCCGCCTGCGCGGCGGCGGTCTTGGTCAGGGCGTTGAACAGGGTCGATTTGCCCACGTTGGGCAGACCCACGATCCCCATGCGAAATCCCATGTCGTGCTCCTTGGCTCGGGCTTGGCGTATGATCGCGCCGCTTCTAGTCGCCGTCTGCGCCCCTTGCAAGCGCGAGCCCCGACAGATGCGGCACCTGCCGGTGCCAGAAGCGCCAGTAGAGCAGCACCGAGGCCAGGCCGAGGCCGAGGCTCAGCCCCATCCAGACGCCGCCCGCGCCATAGCCGAGCGGGAAGCCCAGAGCGTAGGCTACCGGCATGCCGACCAGCCAGTAGGACACCGCGGCGATCAGCATCGGCACCTTTGTGTCCTGCATTCCGCGGAGCACGCCCAGCACGATGACCTGGATCGAGTCCACCAACTGGAACACCGCCGCCATGGCCAGCAGCAGCGTGCCGACGCGCAGGATCTGCGCGCGCTCGGGGTCGTCCTGCGAGAGGAACAGGCCGATCAGTGTCTCGGGGATGCCGAGGAAGAGGATGACGGTGATCACCACGATGCCCAACGACAGGATCTGCGCGGCCATGGTGCCGCGGGTGAGGTAGGACAGGTCGCTGCGGCCCATGGCCTGTCCGGCGCGCACCGTGGCGACGTTCGACAGGCCGAGGTGCACCATGAAGATCGCGCCCGAGAGCTGCATGGCGATGCCATGCGCCGCGAGCGGCACGGTGCCGAGCCAGCCCACCATGACGGCGGTGGCGGCAAAAAGGCCGACCTCGGCCAGTGTCGTGAGGCCGATGGGCCAGCCGAGGTGGAAGACCTCGCGCAGCATCTCCATGTCGGGGCGCCAGAAGTGGAACCATATCTGATGCTCGGGCAGGCGGAGGCGCGCGTAGAGGACAACCCCCACGAAGGCCGCGCCATGGGCGAAGAGCGAGGCGATGGCGGCGCCGGTGATGCCCAGCTCGGGGGCGCCCCACTTGCCGAAGATCAGCGCGTAGTTGACCAGTCCGTTCACCACCGCGGCGGCGACGGTGATCCACAGCACCGCGCGGGTGTGTTCGAGCGCCGCGAGGTAGCTCTTGAACACCATCACGCCGAGTGCCGGCAGCAGCCCGACGCCGGCGATCCGCAGGTAGGCCTGCGCATTGGACGCGACGAGATCGGTCTGGCCGAGCAGCAGAAGCAGCGGCTTGGCGAACCAGAACAGCGGCAGAGCCAGCAGGAAGAATCCGGTCGAGAGCCAGAGCGCCATGCGCGTGGCGCGGCGCACGTTCGGTTCGTCTCCGCGCGCGGCATATTGCGCGACCATGGGCATGACGGCGAAGGCAAAGCCCGATCCGAAAAGGAAAAGCACCGAGAAGACGGTCATCGACAGGCTGAGCGCGGCAAGCTCGGGCACCCCGTAGCGGCCCATCATCACCGTGTCGGTGAGCCCGATGGTCAGCTGCGCCAGATGGCCGCCGATCAGCGGCAGGCCCATCACCAGAACGGCGCGGATATGGGCGGAATAGGGGAGCTCGTGCGTCATAAATGGGCTTTAGGGGGCGGGGGAGAGTCGCGCAACCTCAGAGTGTACTCCTGAGCAGTTGCACTGCCAGGACTGTGACCAAAGCGCCTGCGGCGGCCTCGATCAACGCCAGCGCCCGGATGCTGCCGGGGCCGGCGGCGAAGCGGGCCAGCGTGCCTTCGCGCAGGGTGACCGAGGCCAGCGCGACCACCAGCGTCACGCTCGCCGTGCCCAGCCCCATGGCGAAGGCACCGAGAATGCCGGCGCTGGCGATGCCCATGCGCCATGTCAGGATCAGCAGGAAGAGCGCGCCGGTGCAGGGCCGGATGGCGATCGCCCCGACCAGCAGTAGCGCATCGCGCAGCGAATGGACCTTTTCCACCTGCTGGAGGCTGGGGCCATGGGCATGGCCGCAGCTCTGGCAGATGCCCTCGTGGTCGTGGTCGTGGTCGTGGTCGTGTGGATAGTGTGCCTCTCGCGCAGCCCACAGCCTGCGCCCGCCGCGCAACAGCAGCCAGAGACCGATCGCCGCGATCGCCGCGTAGCTCGCCGGGGCGAACCAATCCTCTGCGGCCGCGGTCATGCGCTCGCGGCCCCAGCCCAGCAGCCAAACGCCGGCGTAGACCAGCAGCACGGCCGCGCCCGCCTGTGCGAGGCTTGAGGCCACGGCCAGTGCCGAAAGTCGCCAGAGCGTCACGCGCCGCCCGAGCCCGTAGCCGCCGATCAGCAGCTTGCCGTGGCCGGGGCCGGCGGCGTGGAAGAAGCCGTAGCCGAAGCACACGGTCATCAGCGCCAGCAGAGCGCCCGGCTCGCCTGCGCGCAGGGCCCGCAGGCCGCGGGCCATGGCGTTCTGCGCCTCGCGCTGTCCCTCCATTGCCAGGAGGGCGATGCGGTCCGCGCCGCCAAGCCCCCAGAGCCAGACGGCGAGTGCGAACACCGCCAGCGCGGCAATGGTCAGGAGCCGGCGCATGTCACCTCGATGCGGTCGGCGAAATCGCGGCCCGGCTCAATCTCGAGGAACTGGTCCTCGGGGATCTGCGCCAGTTCGGCCTGCATCTTGCGCGCCGCCTCGTCGAGATCGGGCTTCAGCACCGAGGCGCTGCATGGCGCGGGCAGGGTGATCGGCAGGCTTGCCTCGAAGGCGATGTAATACGTGGGATCGTAGGGCTCGATCACCAGCCCGTCGGCCGCTGCGGGCTGCACGCTGCGGCGGTGCACCGAGGTGATGCGCCCCGCGTCGAGGCCGACGGAGACGAACTCCGGCGCGCCGAGCAGCAGCTTCTCGCCGCCCGCGTACATGTAGAGATCGCCCTCGAACCCTTCGTACCAGTTGTCGAGGTCGAAGCGCTCCAGCGCTGTCAGCTCTTCGGAGGTCAGCGCGCCGTCGCCATCGGGATCGAGGCCCATGTCCTCGAGGATCAGCAGCGAGAAGAAGTCGTCGTAACGCCATGTGACCTCGACGGAGACCACCTGCCGATCGGCATCGAGGTCGAGCGCGAGCCCGACGTCGGCAAAGACATGCGGATGCGCCGCCACGGGCAGGGCAGTCATGACCCCGATGAGCGCCGCGAAAGCCGATGTGATCGCACGCATCCGGGGCGAAAGGTAGATCTTCGGTTTACCTAGGGGCATGTCATTTCGCGACTTCATGATAGGCTGGCCTTATTTGAGACATGATTCCCTTGGGAAATTTTGATGGCTAGTTTGATTGATCTAACGGCGTTCGCGCCGCAGGCGCGGCGTTTCCTGTCCGAACTCGAGGCAAACAACGACAGGGCGTGGTTCAACGCCAACAAGCAGCGCTACGACAGCGAGGTCAAGCGTCCGGCCGAGTTGATGATCGCCCAGCTCACGCCGGAGCTCGAGGTGCTGAGCGGAGATCGGCCGAGACCGAAGCTGTTCCGGCCGCATCGCGACGTTCGCTTCAGCGATGACAAGCTGCCGTTTCACACGCATCTGCACGCCCTCTGGTCGTTGCCGGATGGGCGCGCCTGGTACTTTGCATTGTCCGGGGGCTACGCCACGGCGGGGGCGGGCATCCTTGGCTTCGACGGCCGCCAGATGCTGGCGTGGCAGGCGGCGCTCATGGGCCGCGAGGGCGAGGAGCTGGAGAGTATCATCTCTCGCATCGGCGGGCGGATCGACCCGGCCCCGGACCCGGGGGCAGAGGTGCCGCCCGGTCCCCGGGAGGAGCTGATGCGGCGACCCGGCTGCGTGCTGTGGATCGACGGCATCTTCGAGGCGCTGACCCCCGATCCGGTGGCGACGCTGCTGCAATGCTACGCGCGGCTGCAACCGCTGCAGGACTGGCTCGGCAAGCGGCTCTGACCGTCCTGCCGCCTCGGGCGGTCAAAGTCCGCCGTTCGGACCGGGAGTGGCGCCGAGAATATGCTCCGACCGGTGGATGACATGCGCCGCGCCGCCAACGATCAGCGGATCGGGCAGGGCGGCGATGTGTCGGTCCTTGCCCGGGTAGTCCAGCGTCGACAGGAAGTGCCGCATGCAGTTGATACGCGCACGTTTCTTGTCGTCAGATTTGACCACGGTCCAGGGCGCGTCGGCGGTGTCAGTGTAGAAGAACATCGCCTCCTTGGCCTCGGTGTATTCGTCCCACTTGCCGAGGCTCGCCTTGTCGATGGGTGAGAGCTTCCACTGCTTGAGCGGGTCGGTCTCGCGGCTCTTGAAGCGCGCCTTCTGTTCCTCGCGGGTGACCGAGAACCAGTACTTGTAGAGCCGGATGCCGGAGCGCACCAGCATCCGTTCCAGCTCGGGCGTCTGGCGCATGAACTCAAGGTACTCGTTGGGCTCGCAGAAGCCCATGACCCGCTCGACCCCGGCGCGGTTGTACCACGAGCGGTCGTAGAGCACGATCTCCCCGGCGGTGGGCAGGTGCTCCACGTAGCGCTGGAAATACCATTGCCCGCGCTCCTCGATGCTGGGCTTGTTGAGCGCCACGACGCGGGCGTGGCGGGGGTTGAGATGCTCGGTGAAGCGCTTGATCGTGCCGCCCTTGCCGGCGGCGTCGCGCCCTTCGAAAAGCAGCACGAACTTCTGGCCGGTCTCCTGCGCCCAGAGCTGCACCTTCAGCAGCTCGGCCTGCAGCCGCGCCTTCTGCAACTCGTAGCCGCGACGGGCCATCTTCTTGGTGTAGGGGTACTCGCCGGTCTCGAAGGCACGGCGGATCTCGTCCGGAGTCGGTCCGCGTCGGCGGGCGACATGGACCGGCGCTTCGGGCAGCGCGAGCCCGGCTGCGGCGGCCGGGTCGGGCTCTGTCGCGGGGGCAGGCTCGCCGGCTGGTTCCTCGGGGTCGGGCGCTTTGGGCATCTCGGTCATGACGGTATCCTCAGGCCTTTGGCTGCGCGCAGCCTGCGCCATCAGCCTGCGCCCTGCCTTGATACCTGTCAAATCGCGCCCCTGGCTCAGCCCCCCAGCGTGCTGCGCCAGTCGTGCTGCGGTGAAAACCCGAGCATGTGCCGCGCCTTGGCATTGCTGTAAAAGGCCTGTCGCGGCTGCATCGGGGTTTTTACCGGCACGCCGTCGTAGAAGCGCGCGCGCAGCGTCTCGTTGTCCTGCGGCACGGCGAGATCGTCATTGGCGACGTTGAACAGCTCGAATCCCAGCCCATCGGTGGCGAGACAGCGGCTGACCATCTGCGCCAGATCGCGCACGTCGATATAGCCGAAGATGTTGCGCAACCGCGGGGCCGGGTCCTCGGCGTAGGCCGGAAAGTCGCGGTGATAGTCCTCGACCTCGCAGACATTCGAGATGCGCAGCCCGTAGATGTCCTGCCCGGTGCGGCGCTGGATGCCGCGCGCCGTGACCTCGTTCGAGACCTTCGACAGCGCGTAGGCATCCTCGGGCACAACCGGGTGCTCCTCGTCGATGGGCAGGTACTCGGGCTTGCGCTCCCCGTCGGCGAAGCAGATGCCGTAGGTGGTCTCGGAGCTGGCGAAGACCACCTTGGCAATGCCCAGCTTCGCCGCCGCCTCGAGCACGTTGTAGGTCGACAGCGTGTTGACCCGGTAGGTCTCGCAGTCGGGCTTGATCAGGATGCGGGCGAGCGCGCCGAAATGCACCACCGCGTCGAATTTCGGCAGGCCGGCGCCGGGCTCCAGCTCTTCGAAACCGGCGTAGGAGGTCATCGCGCCCCAGACCTGCCCCGGGTCGGTCAGGTCGGTAATCAGGTCCGGCACCCCCGGCAGGCCTAGCGGCGCAAGGTCCGCGTTCAGGACGCGGTGCCCCTCGTCTGCGAGGTGCCGCACTACGTGCCGCCCCGCCTTGCCGCTGCCGCCGGTGAACAGAATGCGCATGTCGTCCTCCTTCTCTCCTCGGGCACACCATTCAGCCCAAAGCCGCGAAGGTCCAGAGGGGCCATTGATTTTCCTTTGGGTATCCGGCACAGGTTTCGCGACATTCCGGGAGGCCCGCGCCCCCGGTTCGAGAGCCGCCAGAGACTCGCCTGCCAAGGGAAGGACCGCCATGACCCGTATCGACGCCAAGTTCGCCGCCCTGAAGGCCGAGGGAAAGAAGGGCTTCGTCGCCTATGTCATGGCCGGGGATCCCGATTACGACCGCTCGCTCGAGCTGGTGCGCGGCCTGCCGGGCGCAGGTGTGGACGTGATCGAACTGGGCCTGCCCTTCACCGATCCGATGGCCGATGGCGAGACCATCCAGCTCGCCGGCCAGCGCGCGCTCGAGGCGGGCATGACGCTGAACCGCACGCTGCAGATGGTGCGCGACTTCCGCACCGGCGATGACACCACGCCGATCGTCCTGATGGGCTATTACAACCCGATCTACAGCCACGGCGTCGACAAGTTCCTCGAAGAGGCCCGCGAGGCGGGCATCGACGGGCTGATCATCGTCGACCTGCCGCCCGAGGAAGACGAGGAACTCTGCATCCCGGCGCAGAAGGCGGGGCTCAACTTTATCCGCCTCGCGACGCCGACCACCGACGACAAGCGCCTGCCCAAGGTCCTGCAGAACACCTCGGGCTTTGTCTACTACGTCTCGATCACCGGCATCACGGGTGCCGCGGCCGCGCAGGCGACCGACGTCGGACCCGAGGTCGCGCGGATCAAGGCAGGCACCGACCTGCCGGTCATCGTCGGCTTTGGCATCCGCACGCCCGACGCGGCCGAGAGCATCGCCTCCGTCGCCGATGGCTGCGTTGTCGGTTCGGCGATCGTTGGCGCCATGGCAGAGGGCAAGCCGGTGTCGGAGGTGCTGGCCTTCGTGAAGTCCCTGTCCGACGGTGCCCACCGCGCCTGACGCGCCGCCACACTCCCGTATCAGCGAAAGCCGCGCCGCCCAGCGAGCGCGGCTTTTTCGTGCCGTTCGTGCGCCACACTGCTTCTTCTCTTTCCAAATACGCCGGGGAGCGCGAGGGGCCGGCCCCTCGCCTCCGCCCCCGGGCAGGCGCGTTACCGCCACCACCCGCATTGACTCTGCCCATCGCAGGCTTCATCTTCATTTGGTATACCATTTTGCGGGAGGAGCACTTTGGCAGAGATCACGGTGATCGGGCTCGGCTCGATGGGCATGGGTATGGCACAGTCCTTGCTGCGCGCAGGGCACGTGGTGCACGGGCTGGATATCTCGAGCGAGCGGACCGCGGCCTTCGAAACCGAAGGCGGCGCGCCGGGCAGCCTTGCAGAGGCGCTGGGCGCCAGTTCGGTGCTGGTCTGCGTGGTGCTGAACGCTGCGCAGACGCGCGAGGTGCTCTTTGGCACGGGCGGCGCGGCCGAGCGTCTGCCGCAGGGGGCGGCAATCATTTCCTGCGCCACCATCGCGCCGAGCCAGGCGCGCGAATTCGCGGAGCTTGCCTCGACCAAGGGGCTGCACTACCTCGACGCGCCGATCTCAGGCGGGGCGATCAAGGCTGCTCAGGGACAGCTGTCGATCATGGCCTCGGGCACGCGGGAGGCCTTCGAGGCGGCCGCGCCCGCACTCGATTCCATGGCGGCGACCGTGCACCGTCTGGGCGACGAGGCCGGCGCGGGCAGCGCGATGAAGGCGGTGAACCAGCTTCTGGCGGGCGTGCATCTCGCCGCCATGGGCGAGGCGATGGCGCTCGGGGTCAGCCAGGGGCTCGAGCCGGCGCGCATCGTCGAGGTGATCTCGGCCTCGGCGGGGACCAGCTGGATGTTCGAGAACCGCGGCCCGCATATCGTCGACGGCGACTACACGCCGCGCTCGGCGGTCAACATCTGGCCGAAGGATCTCGGCATCGTCGGCGGCATCGCGGGCGAGGCCAAGCTGCCGGTGCCGATGACCGAGGCCGCGCTCGGGCAGTTCAAATCCGCCGCCGAGGCGGGCGACGGGCTGATCGACGATGCCGCGGTGGTCAAGGTCTACGCGCGTGCGGCGGGCCTCAGCCTGCCGGGAGACGAGTGATGCTACTGGGCTGTATCGGCGACGATTTCACCGGCTCCAGCGATCTCGGCAACACGCTGGTCAAGCAGGGCATGCGCACCGTGCAATACGTGGGCGTGCCGAAGGGCGACGCGGCGCCGGAGGTCGAGGCCGGGGTGGTGGCGCTGAAATCGCGCTCCATTCCCGCCGCCGAGGCGGTGAAGCTGTCTCTTGAGGCGCTGGAGTGGCTGCAGGCGCAGGGGTGCCAGCAATTCCTCTTCAAGTATTGCTCGACCTTCGATTCCACCGCCGAGGGCAACATCGGCCCTGTGGCCGAGGCGTTGGCCGATGCCTTGGGAACGCAGAGCGTGATCTTCTGTCCGGCCTTCCCGGCGACGGGGCGGACGATCTACCAGGGCCATCTCTTTGTGCAGGATCACCTGCTCTCGGAGTCGGGCATGGAGAACCACCCTCTGACCCCGATGACTGACCCCGACCTGCGCCGCGTGCTCGCCGCGCAAGTCTCGCGGGGCGTGGGCCACGTGGCGGCCAGCACCGTCTGGCAGGGACCCGAGGCAATCCGTGCGAAGCTGGCGTCGGAGATGGAGTCAGGCCGCGGCTTCGTCATCGCCGACGCGATCCGCGACGAGGATCTTCTGACTTGGGGCATGGCGCTCAAGGGCACGAAACTGCTCACCGGCGGTTCGGGCATCGCGCTCGGCTTGCCGGGCAATTTCGCGCTGTCGGGCAAGGCGGGTGCCTGGACCGGGCAGGGTGGGCAGGTGGTCGCGCTGTCGGGCTCCTGCTCCAACGCCACCCGGGCGCAGGTTGCCGCCCACGGCGGGCCGAAGCGTGAGGTGACCGCCGAGGAGGCGCTTGGCGGTCTTGACGCCGACACCCTTGCCGACTGGGCGCTGGCGCAGGAGGGGCTGCCGCTGATCTATTCTTCTGCGGAGCCGGCAACGGTGGCGGCCGCGCAGGAAAAGCATGGCCGCGAAAAAGTCGCCGCCGCGCTGGAGGGGCTCTTTGCCCGGACCGCTGCGGCGCTGGCCGCCAAGGGCGTGAAGCGGATCATCAGCGCCGGGGGCGAGACCTCGGGCGCGGTGGTCGAGGCGCTTGCGCCCGAGGCGCTGGAGATCGGCCCCGAGATCGACCCCGGCGTGCCGGTCATGCGCGCGGGCGACATGGTGCTGGCGCTGAAGTCGGGGAACTTCGGAGCGACGGACTTCTTTGCCAAGGCGGCGCGTGTGATGGAGCAGGGGGCATGAGCGAGAGCAAGCTGCGCGAGCAGATCTGCGAGATGGCTGCCTCGATGTTCGCGCGCGGCCTCACAGGCGGGGCCTCGGGCAATATCTCGGCCCGCACCGAGGATGGCGGGTTGCTGGTCTCGCCCACCGGCTCAAGCTTCGGCAGCCTCGATCCGGCACGGCTGTCGCGTTTCGACGACAGGGGCATGTTGATCGGTGGCGACAAGCCGACCAAGGAGATGCCGCTGCACAGCGCCTTCTACGAGACGCGCGGCAAGACCGGGGCGGTGGTTCACCTGCATTCGACCCATGCGGTGGCCTGGTCGATGATGCCCGACATCGACCCCGAGAACCTCTTGCCGCCGCTCACCGCCTACGCGGTCATGCGGCTCGGCAAGGTGCGGCTTCTGCCCTTCTTCGTGCCGGGCGATCCGGCCATGGGCGACGCGGTGCGCGGCCTTGCCGGCAAACGTTCGGCGGTGGTGCTGGCCAATCACGGCCCCGTGGTGGCGGGCAAGGATCTCGAGGCCGCCGTCTATGCGATGGAAGAGCTGGAAGAGACCGCCAAGCTGGCGCTGCTGCTCAAGGGGCACCAGCCGCGCATGCTCACCTCCGGGCAGGTGCAGCGCGTGGTCGACAAGTTTGACGTGGACTGGGACTGAGACATGAAGTTTTCCGCCAATATCGGCTTTCTCTACACCGAGTTGCCGCTGCCCGAGCGCATCCGTGCGGCCAAGCGCGACGGCTTCGACGCGGTGGAGTGCCACTTTCCCTATGACGTGCCGCCCGAGGAGATGAAGGCGGCGCTCGAGGAGACCGGCTTTGACATGCTCGGGCTGAACACCGTGCCGGGCGACGTGGCAAACGGCGACTTCGGCCTCGCCGCGCTGCCGGACCGGCGCGAGGACGCCGCTGCGGCTGTGCGCCAGGCGGTGGCCTACGGCGCGGCGATCGGGGCGCAGAACGTGCATGTGATGGCGGGCCGCACCGACGGCGGGGCCGGGGCCGAGGCCGCCTACCGCGAGACCCTGACCCTCGCCTGCGAACTGGCGGGCGCGGCGGGCATGGGGGTGCTGATCGAGCCGATCAACCATCGCGACGTGGCGGGCTATCACCTCAGCCGCGTCGAACATGCCGCCGAGATTGTCGAGGCACTCGGGCAGGGCAACTTGCGGATCATGTTCGATTGTTACCACACGCAGATCATGCAGGGCGACCTGACGAAGCGCTTCGCCGCGCATCTGCCGATGATCGGCCACGTGCAGATCGCTGCCGTGCCCGACCGCGGCGAGCCGGACGGCGGCGAGATCTGCTTCGAACGCCTGCTGGCCTCTTTTGCCGAGGCCGGGTGGGAGGCGCCGGTGGGCGCGGAATACAAGCCGCGCGGCGGGGATACGGCGGCGGGCCTGGGCTGGCTCGCCCCCCTGCGCGCGACATTGGATTGACCGAAAAGGATTAATGAGATGACGGACGTACTGGCAGTCGGCAAGCCCGACCAGATGAGCCGAGAACCGCTGGCGGAGCTGGGCTGGACCCACGTGGAAAGCCTCGACGCTGCGCAGGCGCTGGACGAAGACACGCGCAAGGGTGTGAAGGCCATCGCCTTCTATGGCCACAGTCCCTTTGCGGGCGCGCAGATGGATGCCTTTCCGGGTCTCGGCCTGATCGCCAACTTCGGCGTGGGCTATGACGCGATCAACGTGGGGGATGCCTCGGCGCGCGGCATCAAGGTGACCAACACGCCCGACGTGCTGAACGACGACGTGGCGGACCTCGCCGTGGCCATGCTGCTCGATTATTGCCGCGACATGCGCGGTGCCGAGGCGCGGGTGCGATCGGGGGCCTGGGGCAAGGAAGGCGCGCATCCGCTGCAGCGCAAGATGAGCGGACAGAAGGCGGGCATCCTCGGCATGGGCCGGATCGGGCGCGAGATCGCCGACCGTCTGGCCGCCTTCAAGATGGAGATGCATTACCACGCGCGTTCCGAGAAGGAGACGCCGGGCTGGACCTTCCACGCCGATCCGGTGTCGCTGGCGCGCGAGGTGGATTTCCTGGTGATCGCCCTCGTCGGTGGCCCGGCCACCGCGGGCTACGTGACCAAGGAAGTGCTGGAAGCTCTGGGGCCGACCGGCGTGCTGATCAATATCTCCCGCGGCACCACCGTCGACGAGGAGGCGCTGATCGAGGCGCTGCAGCAGGGCACCATCGCCGGGGCGGGGCTGGACGTGTTCCTCAACGAGCCCAATCCCGACGCGCGGTTCCTGTCGCTGGAAAACGCGGTGCTCCAGCCGCACCAGGCCTCGGCCACGCGCGAGACCCGTACCGCCATGGGCCAGCTCCAGCGCGACAACATCGCAGCCTTCATCGCGGGCAAGGAGCTGCTGACCCCGGTCAACTGAGGTTGCCGGACCGAGGCGCAACGTCCTTCGAAGGACGTTGCAAATCTCTTCGAAGAGATTTGGCCCCTGCCCATGGCGGGGGCCTTTTCAGTCAGGCCGAGCGCGCGCCTGTCGTGCCCGCCCCGGCAAAGCCCGCGTCGAGCCGCCGCCACGCCCAGGCGGTCAGCACGATCACCCCGGCGGCCGCGACGACGAAGGGCATCTGCAGCGCCAGCCCTCGGGGCATCACCGCTTCGGCACCGCGGATCACCACGCCCGACAGGAACAGGCCGATCGGCATCATGCCCCAGGCGAAGAGCCGGTAGGTGGCGTTGACCCGCCCGAGGATCTCGTCGGGCACGTGGCGCTGGCGGTAGGAGACCGAGACCGTGTTCCACACCAGCCCGCAGAACTCGAAGGCGGCCAGGACCGCCGCGAGCACCCAGCCGTTCGGGGCCAGCGGCAGGGCTGCGAAGGCTAGCGCCGACGCCAGCGTCATCCATTGCGCCGAGGCGGCATTGCCCAGCCGGCGCACGATCCGCTCGGCGAGGAAGCCACCGAGCACGCCGCCGAGCGCTCCCGCCGCGAGGATCAGCCCGTAGCCGGAAGCGCCGAGCCCGAGGTTCTCCTGCACGTGCAGCACCAGCGCGATGACCACCATCTGGTGCAGCAGGTTCCATACGCCGGTGATCACCGCCAAGAGCCGCAGCAGCGCCGAGCCGCGCAGGAAGGCGAGCCCGTCGCCGAGCTCCTTCCTCCAGTTCCGCGCGCCCGCGCGGCGCGGCGTGAACCGGCCCTGCAGCGACCGCATCAGTCCGACCGCGATCAGGAAGCACAAAGCATTGAGCGCAAACGGCAACCAGACCACCGAGGCGATGAGGAACGCCCCGACCGCCGGACCCAGCAGCGCGTTGCCAACCATCTCGACGCTCCACAGCCTGCCATTGGCGCGCTCCAGTTCGTCGTGCGGCACGATGGCGGGCAGCATGGTCTGCGCGGCGCTGTCGCGGAACACCTCGGCGGTGCCGACCAGCAGCGCGCAGCCGAGCAGCGCGGCAAAGAGCCCGGGGCTGGCGGTTCCGCTGTCCGGGGCAGGGGAGAGCGGCAGAGCCAGCCAGATCGTCAGCGTCGCGAGGGCAAAGGCGCAGGCGCGCAGCACATCCATGGCGAGGATCAGCCGCCGTCGGTCCACCCGGTCGGTGACCACCCCGGCGGGCAGGGCAAAGAGGAACCATGGCAGCCGCAGGGTGATCGGCATCAGCGTGACCAGCATCGGATCGCGGGTCAGCAGCGTCGCCAGCCAGGCCCAGACCACCACGGCCACGCCGTCGGCTAGGTTGGTCATGCCGCTGGCGAGGATGAAGCGGCGCAGGGGGTTCGGGGCAGAAAGGGTCACGGCGCGTCCTTGGGGAAGATCAGTCGAGTCGCAACGACCGTAATTCCCCAAGTCCGGTTGAGGTCAACAGGAACCCGCGGGCACGCCGCCGCAATGCCCCGTGCCGTCGCGGCAGGCGGCTCATCGCCGCCTTCGCGGGGCTCAGCCGAAGATCGAGGGCACCAGCGCGCCGCGCGCCTGGATCACCTTGGCGGCGAGGCGCATGGCCTCGGCGGCGGCCTCTTGCGGGGCCTTGCCCTGCGCGAGGCCGGCCAGCAGCCCGGCGGCGAAGCTGTCGCCCGCGGCGGTGGTGTCCACCACCTCGGTCACGGTCTCGGCGGCGATCTCATGCAGCCCGGCCTCGCGCTGCCACAGGTGCAGCGCCGCGCCGCCCTGCTTCACCGCCACCATGTCCGCGCCGCCGTTGCGGTAGCGCTCGATGGTCTCCATCGGCGAGGCATCACCGAAGAGTTCTTCTTCCTCGTCGAAACTCGGCAGCACGATGTCGGCGGTGCGTGCGCCCATGGTCAGCCCGGCGCGCATCGCCTCGCGGCTTTCCCACAGGCGCGGGCGCAGGTTGGTGTCGAACGACACGATCGCCCCCTTCGAGCGGGCGCGGGAGAGCGCGCCGCAGAAGGCCTCGCGTTGCTTCGGCGGCAGGATCGCCAGCGTAATGCCCGAGAAATGGATCATCTCGCGGCCCTTGAGGATGCCGTCGAGCCAGCTCAGGTCGTCGGCCATCAGCTTCGCCGCCGACTGGCCGCGCCAGTAGGAGAAGCTACGCTCGCCGTTCTCGAGCGAGATCATGTAGAGCCCGACGGTGCGGTCGGGAATGCGCCGGATGGTCGAGACATCGACGCCCTCGCCCGAGATGAAGTCGAGCATCTCGCTGCTCACCGCATCCTCGCCCACGCAGCTGCCGTAGCTCACCGTCCACTCCTCCGGGAGCAGGCGGCGGGCGTACCATGCGGTGTTGAACGTGTCGCCGGCAAAGCCGCGCTTGTAGAGGCCGTCTCCGGCCTGCGACAGTTCCACCATGCATTCTCCGAGGGCGAGGAAAGCGGTCACAGAAGATTTCTCCGGGCAAGGTTACGCATCAGCGCGCCGGTGCCGAAGGTCCATTCCGGGGCCTCAGTAGAGAGCCGGACGGTGTTCTGCAGCGCGCCGAGCGCGGGTTCGGAAATGCTTACAACGTCTCCGACGTGATGTGTAAACCCCTGACCGGGTGCATCGCGGTCCTCGGTGGGCGCAAAAAGCGTGCCGAGGAACAAAAGAAAGCCATCTGGATACTGGTGATGGCGGCCAATGGTCTGCGCCACGATCGACGCGGGGTCGCGGCTGATCTGGCTCATCGACGACGCGCCATTGAGCACGAAACCGTCTTCGCCGGTCACCGTCATCGTCAGTTCCGCCTTGCGCACGTCGTCGAGCGTGTATGCCTCGTCGAAGAGGCGGATGAACGGGCCGATGGCGCAGGAGGCGTTGTTGTCCTTGGCCTTGCCCAGCAGCAGCGCCGAGCGGCCCTCGACGTCGCGCAGGTTGACGTCATTGCCCAGCGTCGCGCCGAGGATGTCGCCGCGCGAGTTGATCGCCAGAACGATCTCGGGCTCGGGGTTGTTCCACTTGCTGATCGGGTGCAGGCCGACCGTGGCGCCCCAGCCGACCGCCGCCATGGGCTGCGACTTGGTGAAGACCTCGGCATCGGGGCCGATGCCTACCTCGAGGTATTGCGACCACATGCCTTCCTGCTGCAGCACGCGCTTCACCTCCATCGCCTTCTCCGAGCCGGGCTCGATGCCCGAGAGCGAGTCGCCGATGATGGATTTGACCTTGGCGCGGATCGCCTCGGCGGCGTCGGGATCGCCTGCTGCCTGCTCCTCGATCACCCGTTCGACCATCGACTGCGCGAAGGTCACGCCCGAGGCTTTCACCGCCTGCAGGTCGCAGGGGGCCAGCAGGTGCAGCACGTCCTCGCCAGCACCTTCTTTCGAACCCGCGGTCAGGTCGGCCAGCGTGCCGATCTCCTCGCCGGTGGCGGCGCGCAGGGTGGCGGCGGGGTCATCGCTCTCCAGCAGGTCGCGCATGGTGGGGATGGTCTTGTTGGTGATGTCCACCAGCACCTCGCCGCGCAGGGCGACCAGCGCCGGGCCGACGCCGGGGCGCCAGACGCGGCCAACGAGAAGCGCTTCGGGGGTGGGGTTGCTCTGAGGCAGCATGGGGGTCTCCTCTGTCTTCAGTCTTGTATGTCAGGTGTTCGGGGCGGGCCATCAGTCCTCGGGCGGCAGCAGCTTGCCCGGGTTCAGGATGCCCTGTGGGTCGAAGGCCGTCTTGATCCGCCGCATCCAGTCGAGCGCCGGGCCGTGTTCGGCCTTCATGTATTTCTGCTTGCCGATGCCGATGCCGTGCTCGCCGGTCACCGTGCCGCCGAGCCGCAGCGCGGTCTCGTTGAGCTTGCCGGCGAAGGCGTGGACGGCTTCGACCTCGGCTTGGTCGTTCGGATCGAAGCGCGCGGCGCAGTGGAAGTTTCCGTCGCCGACATGGCCGACGATGGTGCTGACCAGACCCGCCGCGCGGGCGTCGGCCTGCGCCTGCAGCACCGCCTCGGCGAGCTGCGAGATCGGCACGCAGACATCCGTCGCCAACGTGCCGTATTGCGCGCCGGGGCGCAGCGCGGCGGAGGCGAAATGCGCGCCGTGGCGCATCTTCCACAGGGCGTTGCGGGCCTCGGTGGTATTGGCCTCGGCCCAGGCTTCCATGCCAAAGTCCTCGGCAATCTCGCGGAAGCTCTGAGCCTGTTCGGCGACGCCCGACGGGCTGCCGTGGAACTCGACGAAGAGATGCGGCTGCTCGGGCAGGTCCGACCCGGCGTGGATGTTGAAGCCGCGCACCATCATCTCGTCGACCAGCTCGATCCGCGCCATCGGCAGGCCGGACTGGATGGTCAGGATGACGCAGTTCACCGCCTCCTCGACGGAGGGAAAGCGGCAGGTGGCCGAGGCGATGCCCTCGGGCAGCCCGTGCAGTTTGAGCGTCAGCTCGGTGATGATGCCCAGCGTGCCCTCGCTGCCGACCAGCAGGTGCGTCAGGTCATAGCCCGCAGAGCTTTTCCGGGCCTTGGTGCCGGTGCGGATGATGCTGCCGTCGGACATCACCGCCTCGAGCGCCAGCACGTTCTCGCGCAACGTGCCGTAGCGCACCGCCGTGGTGCCCGAGGCGCGGGTGGCCGCCATGCCGCCGAGCGAGGCGTCGGCACCGGGATCGATCGGGAAGAAGAGACCGGTGGCGCGCAGCTCCTCGTTGAGCTCGGTGCGGGTGACGCCGGGCTGGACCACGACGTTGAGATCCTCGGCGTTGATCTCCAGCACCTTCTTCATGCGCGAGAAGTCGAGGCTGATGCCGCCGTTCACCGCCAAATGCTGGCCTTCGAGCGAGGTGCCTGTGCCGAAGGGGGTGATCGGCGTGCCGGTCTCGGCGCAGAAGCGGACGATGGCGGCGACCTCCTCGGTGGTCTCGGGGAAGGCCACGGCGTCGGGCATCGCGAGCGGGAAATGCGCCTCGTTCCGCGCGTTCTGCTCGCGGATGGCATCGCTGGTCGAAAGGCGCTCGCCAAGGAGCTGCTCGAGGGGCGCGAAGAGGGTCATTTCTCAGGTCTCCAAATTTGTGCGCCGGGCGCAGGTGCGCCCGGACGAAATCAAAGCCAGCGCTACGACAGCCGGGCGAGTGCCTGCCCGTGGGGTGGTGCCGCGACGGTCGAGGTCCGCGCTTTATATCAGCCAAGCCCGGGCGACCTTCGTGCGTCTCGCAAGGGTGACAGAGCGCCAGCCCGCCGGGACGGGCAGGCGCTCGCCCGGCGGCTTCGCCTTGATTCCGGGCGGCCTTACTTGCCCCAGTTCAGCACCAGCGGATCGAGCGGCTTGATCAGCTCGATCAACATCGAAGCGGTGTCCGGATGCAAGGGGGCAATCGGGTGGCGGCAGAAGGCCGACTTGATCACGCCGCCGACCATCATCGCGTGCTTGGCCGAGCGGAAGCCGCATTGCCGGTTCTCGTGGTTCACCGCGGGCAGCACGCGGGCATAGCCGTCGAACGCCGCCTGCCGGTTGCCGGCAAGGAAATCCACCACGATCGGGCGGATCTGATCGGGGATCATCGCCGAGGTCATGCAGCCGGTCGCCCCGGCGTCGAGGTCGGCCAGCAGGGTGATCGCCTCTTCGCCGTCAAACGGCGCCTCGATGGCCGCACCACCCTCTGCGATCAGGCTGCGCAGCTTGGCGGCGGCCTGCGGACATTCGATCTTGAAGAGCTTCAGCATCTCGATCTCGTTGGCCATCTTGACCAGCAGCGGCACCGGCAGGTCGACGCCCGAGAGCGGCGCGTCCTGCAGCATGATCGGAATGCCCACTTCACCCACCTGGCGGAACTGCTCGAAGGTCTGCTCGGCAGTCCCCTTCATCAGCGCGCCGTGGTAGGGCGGCATCATCATCACGATGTCGGCGCCAAGGTCCTTGGCGTATTGCGCGCGCTCCACCGCGATGGGGGTGGCGTAATGCGAGATGGTCACGATCACCGGCACACGGCCCGCCACATGCTCGACGCAGAGCTTGGTCAGGATCGCGCGCTCGTCGTCCGACAGCAGGAACTGCTCGGAGAAGTTGGCGAGGATGCAGATGCCGTCGACGCCCATGTCGATGGTGCAGTCCAGCACGCGCTTCATGCCGTCCAGATCGAGCGTGCCGTCGTCATGGAAAGGCGTCGGCACCACGGGCCAGCATCCGGTGTATTTGGTCATTGTGAGGGTCCTCCCGAATAGTCGATGTCTGAGTGTCAGGTTCCGCCGAAGGCCGACACGAGGGCCAGCGCGACGACGCCCAGCATGGCCAGCGCCATGCCGTAATTGATCAGCCGCTGGGTGCGGTAGCTGAGATTGAGCCGGTGCAGGGTCACCCCGGCCTTGAGCCAGGCGAGATGCACCGGGATCCAGATCGCGTTCATGATGAGGATCTTCGACGCGGTCTCGAAACCGAGTGCCTCGGGCGCAAAGGAGAAGCCCGTGAACATGGCGGTGTTCACCGCGTAGGCCTTGGGGTTGATCACCTGCAGCAGCACCCCGGCGCGGATGCCCGGCGCGGTCTTGGCCTCGATGAAGGCGATGCGGCTGCCGGCCAGAGCGATGCGCGCCGCGAGATAGAGCAGGTAGCACACCGAGAGCCCCATCAGCGCCACCCGCACTGTGGGCACCGACAGGACGATGGCAGCAAAGCCGGTCAGCACGAGAGTCATCACGAGATTGGTGCCGACCCAGAGTCCCAGGCCATAGCGCAAACCGTCCCGCCAGCCGTAGGCCGAGCCGACCCCGGCGATCGAAAGCACTCCCGGGCCGGGGGTGATGAACAGCAGGAACACGGCAGCGGCAAAGCTCAGCATCGGCCGCGCTCTCGGTCCAACAGGGCTGCGCCGGGTCTCCTCACCTCGCCTCGTCCTCTCTGCCGTCTGTCCCGGCGGCCCGGAGCTTTCGCGCCGCGCCTGCTTGCATCCGGGAGCATTTGGTATACCATTTTCCTGAATACGGTCCCGCCCCGGTTTGTCAATGGTTGTTGCGGATCACCGCAGGCCCGGGGGCCTCTGGCGGGACCAAGGGAAGAGGAGCCAACATGTCCCTGTTTGATCTGACGGGCCGCACCGCGCTGGTGACCGGCTCGACCATGGGTATCGGTTACGCGCTGGCGCGCGGTCTTGCGCAGGCCGGCGCCAAAGTGCTGCTGAACGGGCGCAATCCCCAGCGGCTTGAAGAAGCCGTCGAGGCGCTGAAGGCCGAGGGGCTGCAGGCCGAGGCGCTCGGTTTCGACGTCACCGACCACGGCGGCGCCCGCGCTGCCATCGACGGCTACGAGGCCGAAGAGGGCCCCATCGACATCCTGATCAACAACGCCGGGATGCAGCACCGCGGCCCGCTCGAGGAGTTCGACCCCGAGGCTTTCGATCGGCTGATGCGCACCAATGTCTATTCGGCCTTCTACGTCGGGCAGGCCTGCGCCCGGCACATGATCGCGCGCGGCGCGGGCAAGATCGTCAACATCGCCTCGGTGCAGAGCGCCTTGGCGCGGCCGGGCATCGCGCCTTACACCGCCTCAAAGGGGGCGATCACCAACCTGACGAAGGGCATGGCGACCGATTGGGCCAAGCATGGCCTGAACTGCAACGCCATCGCGCCGGGGTATTTCAAGACGCCGCTCAACGCCGCGCTGGTCGCCGATCCCGAGTTCAGCGCCTGGCTGGAGAAGCGCACCCCGGCAGGACGCTGGGGCGATGTGGATGAGCTGGTCGGCGCCTGCGTCTTCCTCTGTGCCCCCGCATCAAGCTTCGTGAACGGCCACACGCTGTTCGTCGACGGCGGCATCACCGCCTCGCTGTAAGACATCTTTGGGAGGAGATTTTCATGAGCGACAAACCCGTAGTGGGCTTCATCGGCGTCGGTCTTATGGGCCATGGCATGGCGAAGAACATCCTCAAGGGCGGCTATCCGCTCTGGGTGAAGGGCAACCGCGACCGCGCGCCGGTCGAGGACCTTGTGGGGCAGGGAGCGCAGGAGGCGTCCTCGCCCAAGGCCATGGCCGAGACGTGCGACATCATCCACCTGTGCCTGTCGAACTCGCCGCAGGTCGAGGCGGTGATGCGCGGCGAGGACGGCATCCTCGCCGGCGCGCGGCCGGGGCTGATCGTGGTGGACTGCTCCACCGCTGACCCGGCCTCGACCGAGGCGCTGGCCGCCGAGCTGGCCGAAAAGGGCGGGGCGATGGTCGATGCGCCGCTGGGGCGCACGCCGAAGGAGGCCGAGGAAGGCGCGCTCGACGCCATGGTCGGCGCCGATGACGAGAGCTTCGCAAGGGTGGAGCCGGTGATCCAGTGCTGGGCGGGCAACATCAATCGCGTCGGCGGCGTCGGCGCGGGCCACAAGATGAAGCTGGTGATGAACCTCATCTCGATGAGCTACGCGGCGCTCTATGCCGAGGCGACGGTGCTGGCCGCCAAGTCCGGCATCTCGCCGCAGACGGTGCGGCAGGTGATCGGTTCGAGCCGACTCGGCAACGGCTTCTTCGACACCTTCATGCGCTACGCGGTGGACCGCGACATGGAGGCGCACAAGTTCAGCATCTTCAACGGCGGCAAGGACGTGCGCTACGCCAACGCCATGGCGGCCAAGGTCGGGGCCCCGGCGCTGATTGCCGCCGCGACGCGGCACTACTTCGCCACCGCCGAGGCGACGGGGCACGGTGCGGACTACGTGCCGAGCCTGTCGGACCGCATCGCCGAAATGGGCGGGATCGATCTGGCCGAGGAGGTGAAGAAGGGGGAGGGGTGAGGCGCTCGGGGCTCGCTTGCGCCGACACGCCCGGACTCAAGGCGAAGCGACCGGGCGAGCGCCTGCCCGTCGCAGCGGCGGTGCGCAGTCGTGGTCTGCCCGCCTTTGGCGTTCTGGGCGGTCTGTCGCTCTTTCGCTGGTGCGTGGTGCGCCAACTCAGGTCGTGGCGCGGCGGATGAGGCTGAACCCCATGTCCTCGCGCAGGCCGCAGGGGATGTCCCCGGCCAGGATCAGCTCGGCGGCGCGGCGGCCGATGGCGGCGCCGTCGATGTGGATCGTGGTCAGCGCCAGCGCCGAGTCCTGCGCCATGTCGAAATCGCCGAAACCCGAGATCGCCAGCCGCCCGGGCACGTCGATGCCGCGCCGCCGTGCCTCGCAGAGCGCACCCATGGCCACCATGTCACTTACGCAGACGACTGCCTCGGTGTCGGGCCAGCGGCGCAGGATCTCGGCGAGGCCCTCGGCGCCGTAATCCGGTCCCACGGCACCGGGCCTGGCCTTCACCGCCACAGCGCGCTCTCCGGCCAACTGCCCGGCGCAGTCCCGGTAGCCCTCCATGCGCAGCCGCGCGCGGCGGTCGTGTTGCCGGTCAAGCCCGAGAAAGGCGACCCGGCGCCGCCCGGTCTCGACCATGTGGCGGGTCAGTGCGGTCCCGGCGGCGCGGTTGGAGAAGCCCACCGCCGCATGTACGGGCTGCTTCGGCAGTTCCCAGAGTTCCAGCACCGGCAGACCGCCGCGGTCCAGCATCCGATGCGCTGCCTCGGTGTGGTCGTCGGAGGTCAGCACCAGCGCCTCGGGGCGTCGGCCCAGCATGGTGGGCAGCAGCGCCGCCTCGGTCCCGGGATCGTATTGCGTGGCCGAGAGCATCAGCTGCAGCCCGCCCTCGGCGAGCCCCTCGGTGAGACCGCGTACCGTGGCGGCGAACACCGCTTCCTCCAGTGTCGAAACCAGTGCGCCAACCACCCGCGAGCGCTGCGAGCTGAGCGCGCCGGCGGTCTCGTCGAGCACGTAGCCGAGGTCGTCCACCGCCGCCTGCACCTTGCGCAGCGTGACGGGGCTGACCTTGGAGGGGGTGCGCAGGGCGCGGCTCACGGTGATCTTGCCGACCCCGGCGCGGGCCGCCACATCGCCCATCGTCACCCATTTCTTGCCGACTGCCATCTTCACCCACCTGCCGCTGTTGACGACTTCTACTACCCGGTGGTATCGATACCATGAAGGCGCGAAACCCTATCGGGGAATCGCAGTTTCGTGAGCGGCCCGGAACGTCTGCGCAGGAAATGGGCAGATTCGACCCTGGCGCTGCTTCAAGTGAGCACTCTCACACGACGGAATATCGCCGGGGCGCGTTTCGACAGCGCCCGGCATCGCGCGAAGACCGCCGCCCTCGCAGCCGGCGGAGCTTCGCAGGGGGTCGGTCTCGGAGGAGGGGGCCGGCCCTCATCTTTTTCGGAACGTGATTTGCGGGGTGTCGCCCTTCGTGCCCCACAAGGGGAGCCCGGCGAGCGTGCGGCTCAGAGCAGCGCCTGCATCAGGTAGAGCGTGCCCATCCCAGCCACCAATGCGCCGGTGACCGACAGGCGCAGCGCCACGAGGAAGGTGACGAGCGCGGCGATGATGCGGGCGGGCTCGGTCTCGCCGCCGGTGGCCTGCGGCCAGAGCACCAGCGGCGTCACCATGGCGGGCAGAACCCCGACGCCGACGTATTTGAGGTGCAGGATGAACCACTCCGGCAGCTTCTTGCGTCCGAAAAAGCCGAGGAAGGAGAATCGGATCAGGAAGGTGCCGATGCCCAGAAGGACGGTGAGGGTCCAGAAGGTTGCGTCGTCGATCATGCCGAACCTCCAGAGGCGCGTCGCGCGGCGCGGCGGCGCAGCGCCAGTTCCGCCTGCGCACCGACGAGCATCGCCACCAGCGCCGCCGCGATCAGGCCCAGCCCGGCAGGGAAGTCCGCGAAGAGAATCGCACAGACCACCGAGACCGCCGCCGCCAGCATGTGCGGCAGCGAGCGCAGCAACGGTGCGGTGATCGCGATGAAACAGACGGGGGCGGCGAAATCGAGATGCAGCGAGGCGGGAATCGCCGTGCCGATCAGTGCGCCGAGCAGCGTGCAGCCGTACCAGAAGGGGCAGATCAGCGCCATGACGCCGAAGTAGTAGGCGACCCGCTCCTCGCGGCTCATGCCGGGCTTTTCCTCGTAGGTCTTCACCGCCACGGCATAGGCCTGGTCGACCATGAGATAGGCCATGAGCGCGCGTACCCCGAGCCGTGCGTGGCCCACGTGCGGCACCAGCGCCGCCGAGTAGAGCGCCATGCGCAGGTTCACCGCCAGCGCGGCAGTCAGCGCGATGAAGACCGGCGCATGTTCCTGCAGCAGCGCCAGCGCGGTGAACTGCGAGGCCCCGGCGATCACCAGCACCGACATGGCCATGACCTGCAGGATGTCGAGCCCGGCGTCGCGCGCGACGACTCCGAAGAGCAGGGAGAAGGGAATGACCACGGCGATGAAGGGGGTGCAGTCGCGGTAGCCCTGCCAGAAGGCGGATCGCGTCATGGGTGTCTCCCGGCGGCGGGATTCGGATATCTGTTCATGTTTTTGAAAACGAACGGAAAATATCCGCCGTTTCGCGTAAATTTACGCATCGGCAACCCGTCCTCCCATGATTGCTCTTGCATTTGGTATACCAAATTGGGAAGCTCCTGCAAGAACGGCCGCGTCGTCCGGCGCGTCTGATGGAGGCGCGCGGGGAGGCGCGCGAAGGAGAGGAAGCTACCCGTGTCCGACACACGTGCCAACAAGCGATTCCGCTCGCAGGAGTGGTTCGACAACCCCAATAACCCCGGCATGACGGCGCTCTACGTCGAGCGTTATCAGAACCAGGAATACACCCGCGACGAGCTGCAGGCGGAGAAGCCGATCATCGGCATCGCCAACAGCGGTTCGGACATCGCGCCCTGCAACAAGATCCACGTCTTCCTGATGGACCGGATCAAGGCGGGCATCCGCGAGGCGGGCGGGATCCCGATGGAATTCCCGGTGCACCCGATCCAGGAGACCGGCAAGCGGCCCACCGCGGCGCTCGACCGGAACCTCAGCTACCTCGGCCTCGTCGAGGTGCTGCACGGCTACCCGCTCGACGGCGTGGTGCTGACCACCGGCTGCGACAAGACCACCCCCGCCATGCTTATGGGCGCGGCGACGGTCGATATTCCCGCCATCGCGCTCAACGGCGGGCCGATGCTCGATGGCTGGTGGAAGGGCAAGCGCGCGGGCTCGGGCACCATCGTCTGGGAATCGCGACGGCTGCTGTCGGAGGGCAAGATCGACTACGACGAGTTCATGTCGCGGGTCTGCTCCTCGGCGCCCTCGCTGGGCCATTGCAACACCATGGGCACCGCCTCGACGATGAACGCCATGGCCGAAGCGCTCGGCATGTCGCTCACCGGCAACTCGGCGATCCCTGCGCCGTTCCGCGAACGCATGGCCATGGCCTACCAGACCGGCAAGCGCATCGTGGAAATGGTCTACGAGGATCTCAAGCCCTCGGACATCCTGACCCGCGCGGCCTTCGAGAACGCCATCGTGGTCAACGGTGCCATTGGCGGCTCGACCAACGCCCCGCCGCACCTTCAGGCGGTCGCCCGTCACGCGGGGGTCGAGCTTGACGTGAAGGACTGGGAAACCATCGGCTTCAACGTGCCGCTGCTGGTCAACATGCAGCCCGCCGGTGAATACCTCGGCGAGAGCTTCTTCCGCGCGGGCGGCGTGCCCGCGGTGATGGAGGAACTGCGCAAGGCCGGCCGCATCCACGAAGGCGCGATGACCGCCACCGGCAAGACCATGGGCGAGAACGTCACCGGGCTCGGCAGCCAGGACACCGACGTGATCAAGACCTACGACGCGCCGATGCGGCAGAACGCCGGCTTCAAGGTGCTCTCGGGCAACCTCTTCGACTCTGCGCTGATGAAGACCTCGGTGATCTCCGCCGACTTCCAGAAGCGCTTCCTGTCCGAGCCGGGCAGGGAGGGCATCCTCGAGGCCCGCGCGATCGTCTTCGAGGGGCCGGAGGACTACCACGACCGGATCAATGACCCCGATCTGAAGATCGACGAGCATTGCATCCTGTTCATCCGCAACGTCGGCTGCGTCGGCTATCCCGGCTCCGCCGAGGTGGTGAACATGCAGCCCCCCGATGCGCTGATCAGGCAGGGCATCAACCACATGCCCACGGTCGGCGATGGCCGCCAGTCGGGCACCTCGGAAAGCCCGTCGATCCTCAATGCCTCGCCCGAGGCGGTGGTCGGCGGCGGTCTCGCCTTCCTACAGACCGGCGACATGGTGCGGCTCGATCTCAACGCCAGCACGATGAATGCGCTGGTCGAGGACGCCGAGTGGGAGAAGCGCAAGGCCGACTGGACCGCCCCCGAGCTCGTCCATCAGACCCCCTGGCAGGAGATCTACCGCAAGCACGTGGGCCAGCTTTCCGACGGCGGCTGCCTGGAGCTGGCAACGGCCTACCAGAAGGTCGCCCGCACATTGCCGCGCGACAACCACTGACACGAACCTGTTCCGGCGCGGGCGAGACCAACGCCCGCGCCGTTTCCTTGGGAGGACATTCATGCAGAGCATCATCATCACCGGTGCGGGCAGCGGCATCGGCCGGCTGACCGCGAAGGCATTCCTGGACGCGGGCTGGAAGGTCGGCCTCGTCGGCCGCCGCGAAGCGCCGCTGGAAGAGACCGCGGACGGCAACCCGAACGCGCTGGTCCTGCCGTTCGACGTGGCGGACCCCGAGGCGGTGGAGGCCGGTTTCGACAAGGCGATGGCCGAGTGGGGCCGCATCGACGCGCTGTTCAACAACGCCGGCGTCAACGTGCCGGGCGCGATGATCGACGAGATCCCGGCAGAGGACTGGCTGAAGCTGTCGTCGATCAATATCTCCGGCATGTTCCTCTGTGCCCGTGCCGCCTTTGGCCGGATGCGCCGGCAGGATCCGCAGGGTGGCCGGATCATCAACAACGGCTCGGTCTCGGCGCATGTACCGCGCTGGGGTTCGGCGCCCTACACGACCTCGAAACACGCGGTCACGGGCCTCACCCGCTCGTTGTCGCTGGACGGGCGGGCGTTCAACATCGCCTGCGGCCAGATCGACATCGGCAACGCGCTCACCGACATGGCGCAGAAGATGACCCAGGGCGTGCCGCAGGCCGACGGCTCGATCGCCGTGGAGCCGGTGATGGACGCCAAGCACGTGGCCAGCACCGTGATGCACATGGCGACGCTGCCGCTGGAGGCGAACGTGCAGTTCGTTACCGTCATGGCGCCGGGCATGCCCTACATCGGGCGCGGCTGACCGCCATCTGACCTGGTTTCAGGCGCGGTCGACCGCCGCGAGCGGCCCCGGCGATTTACAATCGGCGGGGTCTGGCCTATCGGGGTCGCGACAGAAGAATGAGGCGGCCCCTGATGCCCAAGACGCTCGTGACCGGCGCAGCCGGATTCATCGGTTTCCACCTTTGCAAACGCCTGCTCGCCGAGGGCCACGAGGTCGTCGGCCTCGACGCGGTGACGGACTATTACGATATCGCGCTGAAACGGGCGCGCGTGTCGCAACTGGAGAGCGAGAGCTTCACCTTCGTTGAAGGTCGAGTCGAGACCCGCGGCCTGCTGATGGAGCTCTTCAAGACGCACCGCTTCGACTATGTCTACCACCTTGCCGCGCAGGCCGGGGTGCGCCACTCGATCGAGCAGCCGCGCGACTACCTCGACAGCAACATTGCCGGCACCTTCGAGCTGCTGGAGGCGGCGCGGGCCTATCCGCCGAAGCACATGCTGGCGGCCTCGACCTCCTCGGCCTACGGCTCGAACACCGAGATGCCGTATCGCGAGACGATGAAGACGGACCACCAGATGTCCTTCTACGCCGCGACCAAGAAGGCGACCGAGAGCATGGCGCACAGCTACGCGCATCTCTACGACCTGCCGATCACCATGTTCCGCTTCTTCACCGTCTACGGCCCCTGGGGCCGTCCGGACATGGCGCTGTTCAAGTTCACCAAGGCGATCCTCGAGGGCGCGCCGATCGACGTCTACAACGGCGGCGACATGATGCGTGACTTCACCTATGTCGACGATCTCGTTGCGGCGATCTACCGGCTGGCCCCTGTCGCCCCGGTGCGCGGCGCCCCCGCGGGTCCCGAGGACAGCCTCTCGCCGGTCGCGCCCTGGCGGGTGGTCAACGTCGGCAACGGCAGCCCGGTGCAACTGGTGGACTTCATCGAGGCGATCGAGGCGGCGACCGGTCTCGAGGCGACGCGCAACCTGCTGCCGATGCAGCCCGGCGACGTGCCGGCCACCTGGGCCGACACCACGCTGCTGGCGCGGCTCGCGGGCGAGTCGCAATACACCCCGGTGACCGAAGGCGTGCGCCGCTTCGTGGAGTGGTACCGCGAGTACTACGCCCTCTGAGGACGGCCCGCGGGCGGCCGCGCTTCTTCTCTTTTAAAAATACGCCGGGGGAGCCCGGAGGGCGGGGGCGGCGCCCCCTCTTCCAATCCCGCCGCGCGGGCAGACCGTCGCCCGGGTCAGAGCCGCGGCGGGATCTTCGAATGCGGCACCCCGCGCCGGCGCTCGCGGTGCCAGATGTAAAGCCCCGCGCCGATGATGATCAACGCGCCGACCAGCGTCCAGACCGTCGGCCACGTGCCAAAGATCAGCAGCCCTGCCGCCGCCGCGCTCATCAGTTGCAGGTAGACCATCGGGGCCAGCACCGAGGCGTCGGCATAGCGATGCGCGGCGGTGGCCAGCATATGCGCCACCGCGCCGAAGATGCCGATCACCGCCAGCATGACGCCGGTACCGGTGCTCTCGGGCGCTTCCCACCCGGGCAGCACGAAGGGGGCGAGCAGGACAGTCGGCAGCGCGCCGCCCCAGACCTGCGAGGTGGCGTTGCTCTCCTTGCCCGCCAGTTGCCGTGTGAGGATGAAATAGACCGCGGCACAGGAGAGCGCGCCCATCGACAGCAGCATCGCCGGGTGAAAGTCCGCGCCCCACGGTTGCATCACCACCAGCACCCCGAGAAAGCCCACGCAGACCGCGCCGATGCGATGCGGGCCGACCTTCTCGCCGAGCATGGGGATCGCCAGAAGCGTCACCACGATGGGGCCGGCAAACATGATCGTCGTGGTCACGGTGATCGGCAGGTAGGCCAGCGCGAGGAAGTTCAGCATGGTGCTGCCGAACAGCCCGGCGGCACGCAGGCTCTGCTTCCACGGATGCTCGGTCCGGAACAGCGCCTTGCCCTCGCGGGGCAGGAAGGTCAGCAGCACCAGAACGAGATGACCGGCGTAGCGGCACCAGACCACCTGCAGCGCCGGCTGGCCGTGCTGTAGCAGCCATTTGGCCGAGGTGTCGATGCAGGTGAAGCCGAGCACGGCAAGCGCCATCAGCGTCAGGCCAAAAGCCGTCCGGTCTTCGCGGGGTGCAATCGCCATGGCTCAGCGCGTCCGCGCCGGGAGGAGGGACATAAACTCAGCCTTTCAGGTGCTTGGAGAGGTAGTCGACCATTTCCGGCACCATGTGCCCGGCAAAGCCGTTCTGCAAGGCCTCGGCCAGCGTTTCCGATGCACAGCCGGACATGCGTGACTGCGCGCCCAGCTCTTCGGCCATGGCGCGGTAGTAGCCCACGTCCTTGGCGGCGTTGTCCACCGAGAAGGCGAGGTCGAGCTTGCCGTCCATCGCCCAGCTCTTGACGAAATCCATCATTCCCGAATGGTTCGGCCCCGCCGCCAGCACGCCGTAGAGCTTGTCGCGCGGCACGCCTGCGGCATCGCCCATGGCGAAGGCCTCGGACATGGCCATGGCGGTGGTCATGGCAAAGAAGTTGTTGATCAGCTTGATCGTGTGGCCCGAGCCGAGCGGGCCGAGGTGGAAGACGTTCTCGCCCAGCACGTCGAGCACCGGCTTGACCTGCGCATAGGCTGTCTCGTCCCCGGCGCACATGATGTTGAGCTTGCCCTCCTTGGCATGGGCTGGGGTGCGCCCCAGCGGGGCGTCGAGATAGGTGGCGCCCTTGCCCGCCAACTCTGCGCCGATACGCTTGGTCGAGCCGGGCAGGGAGGTGCCGAAGTCGATGACGATCTGCCCCTCCTTGGTGCCCGCAAGCACGCCATCTTCACCGAAGATGCGGCTCTCGACCTGCTCGGAGGTGCCGACGCAGAGCATGACGATGTCGCTCGCCTCGGCCAGAGTGCGAGCAGAGGACGCCTCGCTGCCGCCACGAGACAGCGCTTCCTCGACACCGCTGCGGTCGCGGTTGCCGAGGACGGTCACCTGATAGCCCGCGCCCTGCAGGCATTCGACCATGGCCCGGCCCATGAGGCCGAGCCCGATGAACCCGATGCTGGGTTTGCTCATATCTTGTCCTTCCTGTGTGGAGAGGAAGGCGCGGCAGTCACATCACCGCGCCGACCTGCCAGGGCACGAACTCGTAGTCGCCAAGCCCCAGCGCTTCGGATTTGCTCTGCTCGCCCGAGGCCATGCGCAGCCACATCTCGTAGATCTCGCGGCCGACCTCTTCGACCGTCGCGCCCTCGGTGAGAATGCGCCCGGCGTTGACGTCCATGTCCTCGGTCTGGCGCTGGTAGAGCTCGTTGTTCGAGGCGACCTTCATCGAGGGGCTGGGCTTGGCGCCGAAGGCCGAGCCACGGCCGGTGGTGAAGCACACGAGGTTGCAGCCCGAGGCGATCTGGCCGGTGACAGAGGCCGGGTCGTAGCCGGGGCTGTCCATGAAGGTGAAGCCCTTCGCGGTGACCTGCTCGGCGTACTTGTAGACGCCGTTGAGCGGCGTGGTGCCACCCTTGGCCGCCGCACCGAGGGATTTTTCGAGGATGGTGGTCAGCCCGCCCTTCTTGTTGCCGGGCGAGGGGTTGTTGTCCATCGAGCCGCGGTTGCGCTCGGTGTAATCCTCCCACCAGTGGATGAGCTCGATCAGCTTGTGGCCCACTTCCGGCGTCGCGGCGCGGGCGGTGAGCAGGTGTTCGGCGCCGTAGATCTCGGGGGTCTCGGCCAGCACGCCGGTGCCGCCCTGCGCCACCAGCAGGTCGCAGGCATAGCCGACGGCAGGGTTGGCGGTGATGCCCGACCAGGCATCCGAGCCGCCGCATTGCAGGGCGACCATCAACTCCGACGCGGGGCAGGGGGTGCGGGTGGCCTTGTTGACCTCGGGCAGCATCTTCTCGACCTGCGCGATGCCGTGCTCGACGGTCTTGCGCAGCCCGCCCTCGTCCTGGATGTTCATCTTCTGGAACAGCGGGCCGGGCTCGAGCCCGTAGGCCTGGACCAGCCAGTCGATCTGCATCACCTCGCAGCCGAGCCCCGCCATCAGCACGCCGCCGATGTTGGGGTTGCGCGCATAGCCCCAGAGCACCCGCTGCAGGAACTCGAACCCGGTGCCATCGCCGCCCATGGCGCAGCCGGTGCCATGCACGAAGGCGACGACCCCGTCGACATTGGGATAGGCGGCGAGCTTCTCGGGGGTGAAATGCTGGGCGATCATCCGCGCGGCGGTGGCCGAGCAGTTCACCGAGGTGAGGATCGCGAGGTAGTTGCGGGTGCCGACGCGGCCTGTCGAGCGGCGGTAGCCCATGAAGCTGTCCTGGTGCGCCGCGGGTGTGGCGGGATGCAGGTTGGTGCCGAACTCGTACTCGGCTTCGACATTGCGGAACTCCAGGTTGTGGGTGTGGATATGCGCGCCCTGCGGGATGTCCTCGGCGGCATAGCCGATGATCTGGGCGTATTTGCGCACCGGCTCGCCCTTGGCGATGTCGCGGGTGGCCATCTTGTGGCCGCGCGGGATCAGCGTGGTCGCGCGCTCCTCGCCCACTTCCAGCGGGACGACTGCGGTGACGACGTTGTCATGTTCGGAAAGGCGGACGGTTTTCATCTTGGCTTCGGCTCCATGGAGCGGCTGGGGAGTGTCGGATGGGGAGAGGGGCGGCGCACTGGGGCCAGCGGCTCTCGTGGGGGAACTCTCTGCCTCCGGCGGGGGAGGGTCAAGCGAAGGGGCGGCGCGGGCCGCCCCTTCGAAGGGATCGCGTTACAGGAACAGCGTGACGATAGGCGGCCAGGCCAGCAGCACCAGAAGGGCCAGGAGCTGCAGCCCGATGAAGGGCAGGAAGCCGCGGAAGATGTCGGTCAGCGAGATATGCGCCGGGGCGACGGACTTCAGGTAGAAGGCCGCGGGGCCGAAGGGCGGCGACAGGAAGCTGACCTGCATGTTCATGCAGAAGACCACGCCGAACCAGATGCCGATGTAGCTGCTGTCCACATGGCCGAGCCAGCCGATCTCCTCGGGGGGCAGGCGCATGACGATGGGCAGGAATACCGGCATGATCAGCAGCACGATACCGACCCAGTCCATGAACATCCCCATGATGAGGAAGATGAACATCATCACCAGGATGATCCCCATGGTGGGCAGGTCCGAGCCGACGATCATGTTGGCCACGTAGGTCGGGCCGCCCGCGAGCGTGTAGGCTGCCGCGAGGGCTGCCGCGCCGATGGTCACCCAGATGATCGTGCCGGTGGACTTGAGCGTGCGCATGACCGCGTCCCAGACCACCTCGAAGCTCATCTCGCGGCGGATGAGGCCGATGACGAAGACCGCCACCACGCCCATGCCCGCGGCCTCGGTGATGCCGGTGATGCCGCCATAGATCGAGCCCAGAACGACGCCGATCACCACGGTGGGGGCGATCAGGCCCTTGCCCATCTGCCAGCCGATGGCGGTGCGCTCACGGCCGACGATGAAGAAGACCACGATGGCAAAGATCACCAGAGCGCCGACGAGCCACGGGATGTCCGACACCATGCCGAGCGGGATCGGGTCCACGCCCTCGGTCACCACGTTGGCGCCGGTCACGGTGAAGAACAGCGCGCGCAGCGTCAGCACGGCCACGATCCACATGCCGAAACGCGACAGGAAGCCGAGGAACATGAGGGCTTTCTCACCGCCCGCCGGGGCGTCCGGGTCTGCCGGGGGCAGGGGAGCCTCGTCGGGGTTCATCCGGGTGCGGATGAAGATGTAGATCATGAAGAAGGACGCCAGCATGAAGCCCGGCAGGAAGGACGCGGTGAACAGCGCCTTGATCGAGGTCTCGGTAACGAGGCCGTAGAAGATCAGCACGATCGACGGCGGGATCATCGTGCCGAGCGAGCCCGAGGCGCAGATTGTGCCGATGGCGAGGTTCTGGTTGTAGCCGAGGCGCAGCATCTGCGGCAGGGCGATGAGGCCCAGCAGCACGACTTCGCCGCCGATGATCCCCGACATGGCGGCCATGATGACGGCCATGATCGAGGTCACGAAGGCGATGCCGCCACGGGTGCGCGACAGCCACACGTTCAGCGAGCTGTACATGTCCCGGGCGATGCCGGAGCGTTCCAATAGTGATGCCATGAATATGAACAATGGCACCGATATGAGAACGTAGTTCACCATCTGCCGGTAGACCGCCTGGCCGAGCACCGCGAAGGGCCCCATGCCGAAGCGTCCGAACAGCAGGTCGGGGCCGAATTTCATCACGAGCGTCGCGACCGCCAGGAAGGCGGAGGCGAAGCCCAGCGGCATCCCGATCGCCAGCAGGGCAAACATGCCCAGCAACAGGATCAGGCTGAGTGTGCCGATATCCACCATGTAAGTCAGTCCTCCAGCGTGCGGCGGATATTCTCGATCTCGACTTCGTCGATCTCGTCCGCAGGCGAATGGTGTTCGGGGGCCTTGTTCCAGTCGGCGATGAGGTTCGACAGCGCCTGCAGGGCCACGAGGCCGATGATGATGATGAGCCCGATCTTGAGCGTTGCCGGCAGGGGCGGATCCCAGGCGGTGCCAAAGGTCTCCATGCGGCCGAGCTTCTGCATGGCTTCATTGTAGCCACCCCAGAGCAGGCACAGGAAGAACACCCAGATCAGCGAGACCGAGATGACGTCGGCCAGCTTCTGCAGCCAGCGCGGGAACATGTCGTAGATGATGTAGATGCGGATGTGGCTGCGCTGCTGCATCGAGTAGAGCCCGGCCAGCAGGAACACGAAGGACGCGATCCACAGCGACAGCTCGTTCGCCCAGAGCGTGGGCTTCTCGAAGACGTAGCGCGCCACGACCTCGTAGAACATCACCAGCACCACCGCGATGATGCCGATCATCGACAGGCGCGAGAGCACCAGCGACAGGATGTCGAGCGGGCCGGTGGGTTCGATCTCGATCGAGCCGCGGCGGTCGGACAGGTAGAGCGAGCCGAAGAGCAGGGCGGCAAAGAGCGCCCAGAGCATCACCGACACCAGAGGCCGGCCTTCGGGGCGCAGCATCTCGTACATGCCGATGGGCTCTGCAGAGATGAACTGGCTGAGCACGAGCCAGGCGTAGACCAGCAGGGCAAGCCCGGTGCTGATCAGGGCCAGCAGCCGCACCGGTCCACGCAGGGTACCGAGCCAGAGGCTTTCATTGGACATTGGTCAACCCTTTCGGAGGAGTCACAGGGTTCTTGAGAAAGGAACGGCGGGCCCGCAGGTGGGCCCGCCGCATGGCCTTTTCAGGTCAGACGCGGGCGCGCCTTATTCGGCGGAGATCAGGCCGAGCTGGCCCAGATACGCCTTGTGGCTCTCGACCAGCGCCTTGGCTTCCGGCGACTTCTCGGCCCAGACGTCCCATGCGGACTGGGCGGCCTGACGGAAGGCGGCACGATCTTCGACGGACCAGTCATGCAGCGTGACGCCGGCTTCGGTCAGACGGGCAGCCGCCTCGTTGTTGGCCTTCTCGAAGTAGAGCGCCGAGCGCAGGGCCAGCTTTTCCATGGCGGTTTCGATGATGCGCTTGTTCTGGTCCGACAGGCCGTCCCAGACCATCTTGTTGCAGGCCAGGTGGTCCGACGGCATGGAGTGGAAGCCGGGGTAGGTGGCGTGCTTGGCCAGATCGAACAGGCCGATGGATTCGTCGTTCGCGAGGCCCGAGTAGTCGGTGCCCTCAATGATGCCGGTTTCCATCGCGGTGAAGACCTCGGTGAAGTCCATCACGATCGGCGAGGCACCGAGGTTGGCGAAGATCTCGGTTTCCATGCCCGGGGGCGAGCGGAACTTCCAATCCTTCAGGTCTTCGGGGCCGGTGATCGGGGTCGAGGAGACCAGCGATTCCTGGCCGTAGACCCACCAGCCGATCAGCTGCATGCCAAACTCGTTGTAGAGCTCCTGCGCCTGCTCGAGGCCGCCACCGTAATAGAGCCACGACAGCTGCTGGTAGGGCGTGTCATAGCCGCCCATGATATCGCCGACGAACTGGAAGCCGGCGTTCTTGCCGGTCTGGTAGGCACCGCCGGTCATGTCGCAGTCGAGAATGCCGTTGGCTGCCGCGTCGAAGGTTTCGACCGTTGCCACCACGGAGGAGGCGTAGAACATCTCGATGTCGATGGCGCCGCCGGACATCATCTCGACGTCCTCGACGAATTCCGCCGCCAGCTTGCCCGAAGTCTGCTCGGGGTTGTAGTGCGTCTGGATGCGCAGGGTCACGTCCTGGGCCAGCGCCGGGCCAGCAAGAACCGTGGCCGCGGTTGCAGCCTTCAGCAGGGTCTTAATTTTCATGTCTTCCTCCCAGAAGTTTGGGGTTTTCCCCCGGTTGCGGCGCTCCCTCACAGCACCGGATGGTATACCATCTGGAATCGAGGCTACCTCAGGGTGGGATCGACAATCAACAATTTTTGGTATACCAAATCAGAAATCACCGGTCTCCTTCCCCTCAGGGGGGACCGTGGTCTATATACCGGACCGCCCCGCGCCGCGGGGTCCATGACAAGTGCTGTGACGGCCACCCGGGTCGATCCGGCCGAGACTGAGAGGCAAACCATGTCCGAGAGCGCTGCCGAGAACACCCTGGCCGAGCAGATCGCGGCCCAATTGCGCCGCGATATCCTGCGCGGCAAGCTGCCTCCGGACACCGCGATCAAGGAGCGCGACAATGCCGCCGAGCTGGGAGTGAGCCGCACCCCCATGCGCGAGGCGATCCGCATTCTCGCGCAGGAGGGGCTGGTGGTGCTCCGCCCCTCGCGCAGCCCGATCGTCGCCCGGCCCACGGTCAAGGAGGTGCACGACCAGGTCGTCGTGCTGCTGGCGCTGGAGAAGCTCTCGGCGCAGATCGCCTGCGAACGGGCCACGGAGGAGGATCTGTCGCGCCTCGCCGAGCTGAACGAGCAGATCGCCGAGGCCTATGATCACGTGGATGCGCTCGACCTCTTCGAGATGGACATGGCGTTTCACCGGCTGATCGCCGAGGCGGCCCACAATGAGGCGCTGGCCGAGACCCACCACGCCTATCTCGCCCGGCTGTGGCGCGCCCGCTTCCTTTCGGCGACCATGCGGCGCAACCGCGAGCGGGTGGTCTCGCATCACGGCGCCATCATGAACGCGCTACGCGCCCGTGACCCCGAGGCGGTGGATGCGGCGCTGGACCAGCACCTGTCGAACCTCGCCGAGGATATTTCCGCCGCGATCGAGGCAGAGAACGCCGAGGTCGAGAGGGCAGGGGGGTAGGGAGCTCTCTACTAGGGGGCCCACTATCTGTCGGGAACATCGGGCGGTCGCGGCAGCGGCTGCCCGTTTTGCATTCGGGGAGGGCGGGTCATCTGCATGCCCTGCGCCTGGTCTGTTCTCCCGCGGTTCGGCAGGTGACTCGCGTTTAGCCCTGGGACTGGGCTGACTCGCCCGGAGACTCGCCCTGAATCGCGTGTGACTCGGCGCCTTTGTGGACAGCCTTGTTGATAACCCTGTGCGTGCCGCAAGAT
>JBLXGS010000019.1:0-128163 GCA_048381755.1 Roseobacteraceae bacterium | reverse complement strand
TCGCCGCCAGCAACCAGCAACACAAACCCCGCGATGAGCGGCAGCCAAGTCTCGACCATGTTGAACTCCGACGCCGATCAGCCGGCGCATCGCGGATGCAAGTGGCGATGCCTGTGATGGCCTTCAAGGGCCGGGAAGTCAGCTCGTTGAGGAATTCACTGCCTCACGGGATTGCCGAGCTGAGGCAATCAAGAAAGCTTCGGCCCAAAAGGTCTACTCTTGCAGCATACGCGAACTCCCTGATCGCCTGAACTTCGCGAAAGGGCGCTGAGCCGTCGTGCGACGGCGCAGAGAGAGCCGCGGCTTCGCGGACATTCCGGCCGTTCCGAATTTGTAGATTTTGGCGGGTGTGGAGCTTTTGGATGCGCCGAAATCGGCACGATCGACAGGATGTGTGTGCAATACTCTGTGGAAGTTCTGCTTCACCAGACGAGTCATTCGTCGAGCGCCAAAGGGATATTCCGACCCAAGCATCGGCTTGGCAGAATTACCTTGCGACCCAAGGTCGGCAAGACCCGCAAAGACAATTTCAGCCAGTTGGCCGACATGTAATTTCGAACGATGCGTGCTCCGGCCTCAAGGGCCGTAGTCTTGAGCGCCCATGCTGGACACCCAGCCGCGAAGGAATTCGTCCCTCTTGATCCGGTCCAGGAATGTTAGCAGGCCCGGCCCCAGCCTTATTGGCAGGAAGCTCGCGTTGCCGGCAGGGCGGACGTTCCCGAGACCCAGAGGCTGCTCGCGCGGTAGCAAAAGCGGAATGAGCGGCGTCTTCAGGTTGATGATCGACTGACCTTCTGCAGACAGCAGGAAGGCAACGAAACGCTCCGCCATCTCCGGCTCAGGCGCGGTCTTAGGGACCCAAGCGGTACGGGACATCACGAGGTTGTAGTCGTCCAAGAAATGCACGCCGATGTTCTCTTGTCCGGGCGCTGGATCGCGTTTCATCGCATAGGACCCGATTACGTTGAGCGCCATGGACAGCTTGCCTGCCGCGATTGCGTCGAGCATGTCCGACGTGCAGCAGAAGCTCTGCGCATTCGCCCGAGCGAGGACTTCCGTAAGGCGCTGAGCCTGCACGCTCTGGATCGTGTCCTGGGTCGCGAAGAGATAGCCGATGCCCGATCTGCGCAGGTCATAGCCGCCAACCTCACCGCGCAACTTGGCTTCGTTCTCCCGGATGAAAGATGCGAGATCCCGATGACTGGTCGGCAGGTCTTTCTCATCGAACTGGCGTTTGTCGTAGATGATCGCCGCCGGCTCCCAGGTGAAGCCGAACAATTGCGATCGCCAGCGCGCCCAGTCCGGCGGCAGGAGCGCGCTGGGGAGTCGCAGGGTCCTGGCCAGCCCGCGGTTCACCAATTCGACCTGCAAATCCATAGCTGAGGAAATGACAACGTCGGCGCGCGTTTCGGGACTGGCGTCGAGCACTTCCCGGTAAAGGTCCACAGTCTGGTATTCGCGATATGTGATCGTCCAGCCGGGGCTTTTCGCCTCAAAGGCATCCACGAGCGGCTGCATGGCGCCGGGATCGGTGGCTGCGTGGATGACGAGTTCGCGCGCCGACACGGAGTTCGCCGGCATGGTGAGCAGCAGACAGGCCAGAGCGACAACCAGCAGCCGCGGGAAGACGATTGTTGCCCGCAGCCCGCCAAGTACCGAACTGCCAAGTTGCAGGCGCGCACCATGGCCTTCGGCGACCGAACGCACGATGGCAAGGCCCAAGCCCGATCCGGCCGTTTTGCTGTTGATCGAGGTAAACCGCTCGGTGGCCCGAACGAGGTCTGCACGCGCGATACCGGGGCCGGCGTCCGAGACGGTGAGCTGGACCACCTGCGCATCCGCGTCGATCTCGATGAGGATCGTATTTTCCTGACCGCCATGCCGCACGGCGTTGTCGATCAGGTTCCGCAACGCCTCACGGATCGAGATGGCGTCGCCCCTGATCGGAGCCTCTCCTTCCGGCAGGCCTGAATCGTCGAACGAGATGGACACCTGGCGCAAGCGACGTTCGCGCAGCAGCTCCGCCAGCGTATCGCGCACCAGCGTGCGCAGGTCCATGGGTTCGAGCTGGGCATCTTCGGAGCGGTGGATCACCATGGCATTGGCAAGAAGCTGGTTGGTCAGATGCACGGTCCGCTCGGCCTGCTTTTCCGCTTTGCCGAGGCGATCTCGCATCCTGTCGAACTCGTTCGCATCCGCTGCCAGAGAGAGTTGCCCCTGCAGCGCGGACAGCGAGGTACGGGTCTGATGAGCGACATCGGCAATGAAGCTTTCGGTCAGGTTCCGACTGCGAACCAGCTGCGCGATGAAGCTGTTGATCGCTCGAAAGAGGTCGGAAATCTCGAGCGGGGGGTCTCCCTCGATCGGGGAAAGGTCCCGCGGTGTGCGGGCCAGTAGCGTATCGGCGATGGCCCGGAGCGGCGCCAGCGATGTTCGGATTGCAAGCCAGACGAAGCCCAGCCCGATCAGCGACACCGCGCCGAGGCCGATCATGCCATAGAGGAACAGCGTATCCCTCTGAGCCTTGCGGGCGTTGAGCGTTTGTCCGATCTGGACGAACACCCACTCGCGCCCCCGGCTCGAGGTAATCTGGCGTCCCTGGTAGACAAAGCGGAAACCTTCGTCGAGCTTCGCGTCGTAGAACACGGGATCAATCGACGGCTGCAGGCTATCGGGCACGGGCAGATCCGGCCTGCCGGTCAACTCTCCATAGTTGGGCGAGAAGACACGATAGGCGACCCGGTCGTCGGCAGCGAGTGCGAGGATGTCCATGGCCGACTGCGGCAGGTCTACCGTGGGACCTGCCGAAGTATAAGACACGCGCTCGAGGACCGACAGGGCGGCGCCTGCAAGCAAGAGATCGTATGTCCGGTTCGCTGCGGCTCTCGAATAGTTCCAAAGCAGCACCGAGATCAGCAGCAGCAGCAGGACGAAGGCAGCCGCCATGCTGGCCAGCAGGCGGCGCTTCAGCGAGTGGCTGTGGCGGTCCTCAGTCGTCGTCGCTGACATATGCCATGTACCCCAGGCCGCGCGCGGTCTTGATCACCAGCGGAGCGCCCTCGAGCTTGCGGCGCAGCCGGGTGACCAGCTGCTCCACGGCATTGAGGCTGGGAGTCTCTTCAAAGGTGTAGAGCTTGTCGGCGACCTCTTCCTTGGTCAGCATTCGCCCAAGGTTGTCGAGCATGATCTCCAGGAGCTGCACCTCGCGGGCCCGCAGTTCGAGTTGGTGGCCGTCGACGTGCGCCTGCTTCGCGGCGCGGTCAAAGCGGAAGCTTCCGGCGCTGAAGACATTGCTCGACGACCCCGCCCGGCGTCGTGCCAGAACCCGGCAACGCGCCGAAAGCTCACGAAAGTCGAAGGGCTTGACAATGTAATCATCGGCCCCTGCGTCGAGCCCTACGACGCGGTCATCGATCTCGCTGCGGGCGGTCAGCACGATTACCGGGGTCGCGTCGCCGCGCGAGCGCATCGAGCGCAGAACATCGTAGCCGGAACGTCCCGGCAGATTGATGTCGAGAAGCACAATGTCGAAGGAAGAGAAACGCAGAAGATCATTGGCCTCGTCACCGTTGGCCTCGCGATCCACCGAATGACCTTCGCTCCGAAGGCGATCAAGGATCGTCTCCGCAAGCTCGTCGTTGTCTTCCACCAAGAGCATTCTCATGGCGAAGACATTAGCTGCCTGCGGCACGCCCCGGAAGTACGCATCGCGCGACGACGCGGCATGTCAGCGTCCTGTCAGTTTCGCGTCAGCATGAGCTCAGCCTTGCTCGCGCATAAGCAAGGCCTGCCCCTTGGGCCAACTTCTTTGGGAGGATACCATGAAAATCATCCATCTTTCGACCGCGCTTGCCTGCGCGCTCGGCTTTGCCGTTCCAGGTTTCGCACAGAGCGAGATCGACCACCCCGAATGTGTGGCCCCGGCCAACCCGGGCGGCGGCTTCGACCTGACCTGCCGCGTGGCACAGACCGGCCTGGCGCCCCATGTTTCGAGCCCGGTGCAGGTCAACTTCATGCCCGGCGGCATCGGCGCTGTGGCGTTCAACCAGTTCAATACCAACCGTGCCGATGACGGCAGCGCCATTGTCGCCTTCTCGACTGGCTCGCTGCTCAACATCATCACTGGCAAGTACGGTGCCTTCGACGAGAAATCGGTGCGCTGGGTCGGCACCGCAGGCGCCGATTTCGGCGCGGTCGTGGTGCGCGCCGACAGTGACTACCAATCGCTGAAGGACGTAATGGACGACCTCAGCGCCGACCCGCAGAGCGTGGTCGTCGGTGCCGGCGGTTCGGTCGGCTCGCAGGACTGGATGAAGGGTGCGCTGCTGATGCGCGAAGCCGGCGGCACGCCGATGCAGATGCGCTATGTGGCCTTTGACGGCGGCGGCGATGCGATCGCGGCGCTGCTCGGCGGCTCGATCGAGGTCTACACCGGTGACGTCGGAGAGATGGTGCCCTATCTCGACAGCGGCGACATGCGTGTTCTCGCGGTGCTTTCTCCCGAGCGCCTGGAAGCGCCCTTCGACCAGATCCCGACCGCCAAGGAAGAGGGTTACGATGTCGAGTGGACCATCCTTCGTGGCTTCTACATGGGCGGCAAGACCTCGGACGAGGACTACCAGAAGTGGGTCGATGCCTTCGAAGCGGCCTATGCGACCGAAGAGTTCGCCCAGATCCAGCACGACAAGGGCTTGCTGCCGCTCAACATGTCCGGCGAAGAGCTGAGCGCCTCGATCGAGGGCCGCATGCAGACGCTGCGTGAGATCGCGACCGAAGCCGGCCTCATCCAGTAACCGTTCACGCAAGAAGCGCAGGGCCGGTTCCCATCGGGGTTCGGCCCTGACGCGGCTCGCCCACGCCAAAACATAGGAGGCTGAAAATGGCCAACCGCATTTTCGCTGCGGTGCTTCTGGTCGTGACCCTCGGCTATGCGGTCATTGCCTTCACCGCGATCAAGGCGCCCTTTCAATACGACCCGCTCGGCCCGGAAAGCTGGCCGCGCATCCTGTCAATCGTCGCGATCCTGTGCCTGCTCGTCATCCTTTGGAAGCCTGACAACGACGCTTTCGACGTAACGCGTAAGGTCTGGTTCCGTCTGACCGCCGCCGTGGCCATGCTGTTCGGCTATGCCGAACTCTACGAGCCGCTTGGCTTCATCCTGTCGACGATCCTCTTCGGCACGATCCTGTCGGCCATGCTCGGCGCAGCGAAACTGCGCGCGCTCGGCTTCGGTGTAGCGGCGGGAGTGGCGGGCTGGCTGCTCTGCGTCACCCTCATGGACCTCAACCTTCCCGAAGGCGAGCTGATCGCGCCGCTCTTCGAGACCCACCAGCAAGGAGAGAGCTGATGGATACGGTTCTGTCCGGTCTCGCGACCGGTTTCGCGGTCGCGCTCGACCCGTTCAACCTCATGCTGGTGATGGTCGGCTGTTTCGTCGGCACACTGATCGGTGCGTTGCCCGGTCTCGGGCCGATCAACGGCGTCGCGATCCTTCTGCCCATCGCCTATGGGCTCGGTTTCCAGCCGGAGTCGGCGCTGATCCTGCTCGCCGGTATCTACTACGGCGCCGAATACGGCGGCCGCATCTCTTCGATCCTGCTCAATGTGCCGGGCGATGCTGGCGCGGTCATGACCACGCTCGACGGCAATCCCATGGCGCGCGCCGGACAGGCCGGCCGGGCGCTGTCGCTCTCGGCAGTGGCCTCCTTCGCAGGCGGTACATTCGCGGTGATCCTGATGTCGCTCTTCGCTCCGGCGCTCGCGGGCTTTGCCGTGACTTTTGGCCCGGCGGATTACGTGGCGCTTATGGTCTTCGCCTTCGCATCTCTCGCCTCGCTGGTCGGCAAGAGCACCGTCAAGACGCTGCTTGGCGCGACCATCGGCCTGATGCTGGCGACCATCGGTATCGATGCCAACACCGGTGTGCCGCGTTATACATTCGGCCTGCCGGACATCCTGGCCGGGATCGACTTCCTGATCGTCGTCGTCGGCCTCTTCGGCATGGCAGAGCTTCTGACCCTCGTCGAGCACCAAGCACGCGGCACGCTGAAATCGCTGCCAGTCGACAAGAGCTTCGTGCGCATGGCCGATCTCGCGGCGACCAAGTGGACCATCGCCCGTTCATCGGTGATCGGTTTCTTCATCGGCATCCTGCCCGGCACCGGCGCCTCGGTGGCCTCGGCAGTGGCCTACGGCACCGAAAAGCGGATCAGCGACAAGGATGGCACCTTCGGAACCGGCGACCCCCGTGGTCTCGCGGCCCCCGAAGCGGCGAACAACGCGGCGGCTGGCGGTTCAATGGTGCCGATGCTGACGCTGGGCATCCCCGGATCGGGCACCACGGCGATCCTGCTCGGCGCGCTGCTGATGTTCAACATCCAGCCCGGCCCGATGATGTTCGCGCAGCGCCCGGAGGTGGCGTGGGGGCTCGTCGCCTCGATGTACATCGGCAACGTCGCGCTGCTGGTGATCAACCTGCCGCTGGTCGGGCTCTTCGCCCGGATGCTGACGATCCCGCAGCACTACCTGACGCCGCTGATTGCGATCCTTGCCTTCATCGGTATCTACACGATCGTCGGCAACCCGCATGACCTGTTCATGATCACCGGGCTCGGCGTCTTCGGCTGGTTCCTGCGCAAGCTCGATTTCTCGCTGGCGCCGATCATCCTCGGCTTCGTGCTGGGCGGGCTCTTCGAGGACAACCTGCGCCGCGCGTTGTCGATCTCGGGTGGGGACTGGAGCATCCTCGTATCGAACTGGAAGAGCCTGCTCCTCTACGCGCTTGCACTCCTCGTCGTGATCTTGCCGATCTGGCTCGGACGCCGCGCGCGTGCCATTGCAGTGCGTGAAGCCGAAACACACTAAGGGTCGCCATGCAGGTGTCACAGGATTTGAAAGCGGCGGGGCTCACGGGCCTCGCTGCCCTCGGAGGGGCGGCCCTTGCCGCCCTTCTCGGCATTCCGGCGGGAGCGCTGGTGGGTGCCATGCTGGCGGTGGCCTTGATGGCGGCTCTTGGCCAGTCGGTCGCCGTGCCCCTGGTCGCGCGCGATCTGGCGTTTCTCGTTATCGGCATTTCGCTTGGAGCTGGCATCGACTCCTCGGTGGTGCCGCACCTTCCGGGCTGGTCGGTAAGCCTGATAGGCCTCGCGGTGGCGCTGGTTGCCACGCTGGCGGCGAGCAGCCTGCTGCTCTCGCGGGCCTTCGGTCTGGAATGGCAGACCGCGGTTCTGGCCAGCTCTCCCGGCACCATGTCGAACGCGGTCGCGATCGCGATCGAGGGCAAGGGGGATGCCTCGGCGGTGATGATCCTGCAGCTGATGCGGCTGATCATCCTCGTCACGCTGGTGCCGCCGCTCGCCGCCGTGTTGGGCGCTCCGGACAGCGGCGCGGCGACAGGCGCGCGACTGCCGATGCCTCTGCCGGCGCTGACTGTGCTGCTGGCCATCGGGTTGCCGCTGGGGCGCTTCGCCGGAAGACACGGTATCTCGGCGGCCTGCCTTCTGACTGGAATCCTGCTGAGCGGCATTGCCCACGGCGCGGACCTGCTGCACGGCGCGGCACCCGCGTGGATGATCTTCCTCGGCTTCACGACGACCGGGGCGGTGCTCGGCACGCGGATCAGCAAGGTCGATCTTCGCTCCGCGGCACGGCTCGCGGGGGCCGGGATCGTTGTGGACGGCATGGCGCTCGGGATGGCAGTGGTCTTCGCGCTGATCACGCAGGCGCTGACGGGGTTCCCGCTGGGTCAAATCCTGATCGCCTACGCGCCCGGTGGGGTCGAGGCTATGGCGGCCATCGGGCTCGCGCTCGGGTATGACCCTGCCTTCGTGGCCGCCCATCACTTTGCCCGGATCCTGATCTTGCTGGTGCTGGTCCCGGTGTTCCTGTCCCTTGGAGCAACGCGCCCGCCACGCTCGGACGGCGACGACCCGAGCGGAGGCGTGGGCGACTGACTCCGGGTCCGCGTCTTGTCAGCTTTGGGGCAAAGGGAAGTCAGCTTCGCCGCGCAAGTGTCGCCAGGCAAATGGTTGCCAAATCTGTCCCGGCTCTCACTTTCTCGAATGGCAAAAAAGGGCTCTGCGCGGGTTTGCAGCGGCGCGGCACCAGCTTCTGAACCATGACAGGCATGAGCGCGGACTTGTCGGTCGTTCGCTTCGATTACTCGGCGCCTTTGCGCAGCGGAGCAAGCGCTCGGTTCTCGACACCGATGCGCCAGGTCAGCATCGCGGCGTTGAGCAGCGTGAACAGCGCCGCGATCCAGGTCAGTCCGAGCACCATCGGTGCGGCAATTACCTCCGCCACGACGAGCATGTAATTCGGGTGCGCGACATATCGGAACGGCCCCCGCTCGATCAGCGGCTCGTCGATCACGATGATGCGCGTGGTCCATCGCGCCCCGAGGCTGGCGAGGATCCAGACCCTAAGGGCCTGCAGGACGACGAAGATGCAGAGCCAACCGTAAGACAGGCTCCGGTCATGGCCGAAGACGACAAGGCAGAGCAGCCACGCCGCATGCATGAGCACCATCACCGGGTAATGCTCCCGGCCGACCTCATGCGCGCCGCGGGCCAGGAGGCGCGCGGTGTTCCGACGCGCGAGCGCCAGCTCGCCAAGCCGCTGCAGCACGATGAAGCCGAGGAAAAGCGAAGTTCCGATCTCCATCAGGCGGCCATCTTGTCGACGGTGAATGGCAGGAAGGAGGCGGTGAAGCCGGGCCCCAGGGCGCAGGCCATCATTTGCCCCGTCCGGCCCGAGCCCAGCACCGATTTCAGCACGAACATGACCGTCGGCGCGGACATGTTGCCGGTACGGCGCAGGGTCTCGCGCTCGGCATCGAGCGAGCCCTGGTCGAGGTGAAGCGCGCCTTCGAGCGCCTCGACGACCTTGGCGCCGCCGGGGTGGCAGACGAAACGGTCGATCCGCGTGTCGTCGAGCTCTGCCGCCCGCAGGGCGCCCTGCGCCGCGGCGCCGAATTCCTGCGTGACGAAATCGGGGATCGATCGGTCGAAGACGACCCCGAACCCGGTCTCGTCGACGTCCCACCCCATGATCCCGAGGGTATCCGGCCAGGTCTTCTGGTGTCCCGCGCCGAGCGTGACCCTTTGCCCCGACCGGGGCGTCTCGGTCGAGAGGCAGGCTGCCGCAGCGCCGTCGCCGAAGAGCACCGCCGCGATGATGTCCGCCTTCTGCAGACGGTCTGCGCGGAAGGCGAGTGAGCAGGTCTCGACCACGACGAGCAGCACCCTCGATCCGGGCCGACCCGCTGCCAGCAATTCGGCCGTCGACATCCCGGACACGCCCCCGGCGCAGCCAAGACCGAAGACAGGCACCCGCAGAACATCTTCGCGAAAGCCCATCTCGACGAGCGCCTGCGCCTCGAGCGACGGCGTCGCGATGCCGGTCGAGCAAATGGTCACGACGACATCGACCTCAGAGCTCTCCAGTCCGCGTCCGCCAGCGCCGCGCGGGCCGCATCGACGAAGAGCGCCCTGGCGCCGGTCGCAAAGGCCTCCGCCCGATCGGACCAACCGTGCGGGTCCGAGAACCAGGAGAGCGGCACCACCGAATGGCGCGTGTCGATCCCGGCGGTGTCAAAGCTTTTCGAAAGACGCTGGAAATCCGGATACTTCGACCCGAAGATGAAGGCTGCGCGATCCCTCACCTCGTCTTGGCGCAGGCAATGTTGGGGAAGGGCCGTGGACAGCCCATGCAAATATACACTCATAGAGGCACTTTCGCAGAGAGCCGCCTCCTCCCGGGTCCGGCACGCCGCCGGCCCTCCAAGCGACCCATCACCCACAACGCGCGATGTCTGGCGCTGTTCCATGGCCCTGTTCGAAGGTCCGCTCGAAAGGCTGAGCAAGACTGCCTCGGTCAGACACGGACCAATTGGGCGTCCGGCCCGCCAAGAGCGCTTTGGACCGGGTGCCGCAAAGTCGAGCAGTAGCGCAAATTGACCAAAGCGCGGGCGCTTCTGCCATCCGCTGCAAGAGCGTATTTTCCATGAAGGATGGGACGTTGAGCGTGCTCGCAGCCCTCCCGGTCATGACGGGCGGGAATTGCAGGGAGCTTGCCCGGCATCCAGCGTTTCGCCGCTTTCCGCGTCGACGAACCCCCACTGGAAATCATGTTGTCCGAGTTCGAGGCGCAGGACACCCAGATGACCGAAGATGGCCTTGGCGGTGGTATCCAGCGTCGGCATCTCGCGCGACGTCTCGCCACCGGTGCCGACGGTAAAGGCTACGGTCCCGTTCTTTGCGTCCGGCGTATCGTCTGTGCCGAGCGGCTGGGTGCGTTCGTAAAAATGGTTGTGCCCGTTGAGAACGACGCTCGCCCCGGCCTGCTCCAGTTGCTTGAACAGCGCGACGGCGTTGTCGCGCCCGCTCCGCTCCATCAGCGAATAAGCAGGACGGTGATAGAAGGCGAGAACACAGGCCTCGGGAGACGCAGCCAAGGTCTTGTTCAGCCAGAGCGCCTGCGGCGATCCTGGGCTGGCGTCGGTTTCGCTGTTCAGCGAGAGGATCAGCCAGTTGCCGTGATGCGTGGCGTAGTAGCCCAGATCATCCGGGCCCGCGCGCTCGCCCCAGTACTGGTAGTACCCAAAGGCATCGGGCGTATTGTACTCGTGGTTCCCCGGCGTGGGGAGCGTGCGTGCGCGATTGTCCTTCCAGAGCGGGTCAAAACAGTCGGAGAATTCCACCGGCTTGCCCGAACTGTAGACCAGATCGCCAAGCGCGAGGATCGGCGCGTTCGGCCATTGCGCCGTGAGCTGCACGGTTGGCACCGCTGGGGCCGTCGCCGGATCGAAGGCGGAGGCGAGGCCGATCAAATCGGCGCTGACGGGAAAGGCGCTGGCAAGGCCCGGCGCTTCGGGGCAGTTGGCGATGTCGCCCACCGCAAGCAAAGTCAGGGGATCGCCTTCGGCGTCTCCGACCGCATCGATCACCTTCTGCGGTGCTGCAGCACTTCTCGTCTCGCTGGCGTTGCCCATGCCGGTAAGTTCGTAGGCGGCATAGGCGGGCCACTGTGTTTCAACTGCTGCGATGACGAGGAGCGGCGCGAGGATCGCCGCAAGGATTGCTGTTTTTCTCATGTGTTCGTGCCTCATGTCTTTCTTGGCGAAGTGCGGCTCATTTGGTGAGTGGGTTGGGCGACAGCTCGGTCAGCCGGACGGCGGTGCCGCGTGCTTCGGTCGCGAGGGTGCGACTGCCCTGCGCCCCGACCAGCGAGAGCGCCGCGGCTTCCGCTGGAAGAAGTGCCGCCGCGGCGGCGCCCTCCGCCGCATCGAGCGCCCAGCCGACCACCGGCGCGCCGGTTCGCTCGTGCCCCACGCCCCAAAGCCGAAGCACGGCGTCCTGCGCGGGGCTGTGCAGCGTCGTAGTGGCCGGGCGGGCATCAAGGAAGGCGGGGAGAACCATGGCTCTGTCTTGTGGGTGGTCGGTGATGTCCTGCCGGAGCGCAGCAATGCCGGAAAGCACGTCGGGTCGTGCCGCCTCTGTCCAGCCGCCTTTGGCGAGGCGCCCCACGATCTCGCCGACCGAAAGCCCGGTGGACACGACGCTCACTGGCGGCAGCGTCTCGCCCGACAGCGTCACCACGTCGAGCGGGAACCCATCGCCGGTGATGGCGTCGGGCAGGTTGTCGAACACGGTCACTGTGCTTGGGACCCTTGGCGCCACTGTCGGATTGTCTTGGATCGCGATGACCAGCGCTGCCGCGCAACAGGCGCAGGTGGCGGAAAGGCTCAGTGCCGGGCGGCGCCTGCCCGGATCGCGGGACCTCCGCCGGGCCATTTCGCTCACGGCAAAGCCGATCACCATCCAGATCGCACCGACCACCCAGCCGTTCAGAACGTCCGACAGGAAGTGCTCGACGAGATAGATCCGCGTGAGCCCCAGCGCCGCCGCCATTGTCACCCCCGCCGTGATGGCGAGGGTCGGGCCGATGAGCTTTTCGCGCCAGAGCATCATGGCCAGCGTGCCGTAGAGCGCCACCGAAATCGCCGCATGCCCCGAGGGGAAACTGTTCGAGCTTTCGAGGAAATACGCCAGCGAGGGCCGCGCCCGGCCGAAGGCGAGCTTCAGCAGGGTCACCGTCAGCGCGTTTCCCGCGACGGCGGTGGCGAGCCCAAGGGCGGCGGCCCTGCGTCCCCAGAAGGCGAGTCCGAGCACCGCGCCGAGCGCGACCAGCGCCGCGACCGGCACATGCCCCGCCTGCGTTACCCAAGCCGCGAGGCTCAGCCCACCGGGCGTCCAGAAGGCATGCGCGAGATTGGCGATGCGCTGGTCGAGCGCGTCTGTGCCCGGCACGAAGGCAAGGTCGAAAGCGCCGTCGATGAACACGGCGCAGAGATAGAGCAGCAGGGCGGTCACCGCCGTGGTCAGCAGGCCGCGCTCCGGGTCGAGGCGCCGCGCGATGACCTTCGCGGCGCGCGGGTGGCGGGCGGTGAAGCGCAGAAGCGGCGGCCAGGTTTCCAGTCGCCCGCGGATCGCGCGGCCCCAGACCCGCAGCGCCGGAAGGCCGCGGCGCAGGTGGTGGGTGACGGCCCATGTCACCAGCGCGAGGACCGCCACCAGAGCCAGCGGCAGGAGGAGGCGCGGAAGGTAGGGTCCGAGGCGGGCCATGATGTCGCCCGCGGCGTAACCGATGGTGACATGGCCCAAGGCGTAGGCGATGCCGCTGGCGATGTTCCAGGCATGGAACCGTTTGCGCTCCATGCCGGCCAGGGCGGCGGCGAGGGGCACGAAACCGGCGACAGGGCCGAAGAACCTGCCGATCACCAATGCCAGCCCGCCGCGGCTGCGGATGAGCTCCTGCGCCCGGCGGAAGGCGGCTGATTGGGGCAGCCGCACCCGCTCGCCCAGCCAGCGGCCGCTGTGCCAGCTCAGCTCGCCGCCAAGGATGGCACCGATGCCGACGAACCACGCAAGGTCGATGAAATCCATATGCCCGAGACGCACCAGGGCGCCGCCCGCGTCGACCACCAGTGTGCCAGGCACGATGACCGAGGTGAGCCACCATCCCTCGAGCAGGCTGGAGAGGCCGATGATCCAGTAGGACCAGAAGCCGAAGGCATCGAGGGTCGGCAGTATTTGCGAGGTCAGCGAACTCATGGGGGTCCTTGAAGATCAGCAGCATGGTGGGCGGTCTCTCGGGACCGCCCCCGGCAGTTTTAGAAGGAGGGGTCAGCGCCGCCGCAGGCCGAGGCTCATGGCCGCGACGGTGGCGATGATGACTGCAAGGAAGCCGAGGCTGGTGGTCACGGTGCCAAAGCCGAGCCCGCCATAGTCCACCGGCTGTGACAGCAGGTCTCCGAAAGACGCGCCGAGCGGCCGGGTCAGGATGTAGACCAGCCAGAAGGCGAGGATGCCGTCGAGGCCAAGTGCCAAGTAGCCGAAGGCAAGGCTCGCGATGACCGATCCGAAGAGGATGCCCGAGGCGAGATAGCCAAGCCCGAACTGCTCGGCGACGAGGTCTCCCGCGGCGGTGCCGAGCGCGAAGGTGAAGAGGATCGCGACCCAGTAGAAGGCCTCGCGCACCGGGTTGTCGACGTCATGGATCGACAGCGTGCCTTCCTCGCCGTACCAGAGCGCGAAACAGGCGGCGAGCGCGACGCTGAAGACCGCAGTACAGGTCACGAGGCTGATGCCGAGATTGTCCACGAGGTTGTCGGTGATCAGCGTGCCGACGACGGAAATCAACACCACGTTCAGCCAGTAGGTCCAGGGCACGTAGCGGTCGCGCGAGAACTGCAGGGCCAGCGTTCCGACCAGCAGCGCCGTCATCATCAGCGAGGTGGTGGTCAGCCCCATCCCGAGATTGACGCTGAGATAATCCGCCGCGGTTTCGCCCATGGTGACCGCCATCAGCTTGATGAGCCAGAAAGCGGCGGTCACGTCGGGCACCTTGTTGCGGGGGTTGGTCTGGTGGCCGTCGAGAAGCTCGATGCCTGTGTCGAGAGAGGTCATTTCGTCACCTGCGCGGGGATGAGAAGGGCAAGAGCCTGGGCAGAGAAGGCATCCGCCCGGCGGTCATCGTCGGCGTTGCAGCGCTCGGTGGCTTTCGACTGAAGATCGGTGATCTGCGGTCTGGCCGTGTCGGATGCGCGCCCGGCGGACAGCGCGTCGCGAAGATCGGACAGCATTACCTCGCAGGGCAGCGGATGCCCCGAGGCGTCGGTCACGGCGATGCCGTTCAGGGTCTGTGCTGAACCCCCCGCCGCGTCGGGCGGGGTCGGATCGGCCAGCGTGGCCTGAAGATCGCTCAGCGCGGTTTCGACTCGTGCCGGATCCGGGGAGTTTGTGCGCAGCGCCGAAAATGCCGCGTCGGCGCTGGCATCGACAGTGCCCCAGGCCTCCGGAGCCTTTGCGCGCAGCTCCTCCTCAGCGTCATCCCAGGCGGTTTCGAGGTCGGTGATCCGCGTCTCGGCAGCGACGAGATCGCCGGTCGCCGCGATCTTCTGCGTGTCGCTCACGATCGCCGCGAATTTCGACAGATCGCCAAGCGACGGTACGGCGCTCTGCTGCGCCGGAGCCGCCGCGGCGCCGCGGCGCCGATGACGAAATGCTCCACGCCGGAGAAGACCGCCACGGGAAAGGCAATCAGCGCCGTGGCGAGCAGGAGTTGTTTCATGGCGAAATCCTCACCGAAATGGTCGATGAGGTCGTTCTGGGGCCCGGGGTCTGCGCCCGTCTGACCGGAAGGTTGGGAAACCGTAATGTGACGGGGTTCGGCATTACGGATTATCAATCCCATCGTCATGCGCCGCCACAGGCCGCCGTCCATCTCTCTGTCACGAGGTCACGGCACGCCGCCGGGCCCGCAGAGGAGAAAGACCCATGAAACGCATCATCCCCCAGAGCCTGATCCCCCTGATCCCCGTGACCCTCGCCGCCGGCGTAGCCGGTGCCGCATGGGCGGGCACCGAGACGACCGCGGAGATGACGGATGCCGAGGAAATCCAGGCGGTCCAGGCGAGCGGCATGACCCTGACGCAGGCGGTCGATGCCGCGCAGAATGAGACCGGCGGCATCGCGGTCTCGGCGGGCTGGGAGGACAACGACCAGGGCAGCTGGGGTTACGAGGTCGAGATCGCCGACGCCTCCAGCGCGATGCAGACCTGGTTCGTCGATCCCTCCAGTGGCGCGGTGACCAAGGTGACGGAAACCCATGACGATGATGATCACGAGCAGGGCGAGGACGGCGAGGACAACGACTGACAGCCGCATTCCAGTCCGCTACAACCGCTTGGGCGGCAGGTTTCCCTGCCGCCCCTATCTTTGGGAGACCCAATGCATATCCTCGTCATCGAAGACGATCCCACGACCGGAGACTATGTCGCCACCGGCCTGCGCGCCGAGGGCCATGTGGTTGACCTGCTGGACAATGGCCGCGACGGGCTGATGCAGGCGATGACGGGCAGCTACGACGTGATGGTGCTCGACCGGATGGTGCCGGATGTCGACGGCATGTCGATCCTGCGCACTCTGCGCGCGTCGAGGAACCCGGTGCCGGTGCTGTTGCTGACCGCGCTTGGTGGCATCGAGGATCGTATCGACGGGCTGAATGCCGGGGCCGACGACTACCTGACCAAGCCCTTCGCCTTCGGCGAGCTTTCCGCCCGCCTTGCCGCGCTGGCGCGCCGACCGCCGCCCTCGGACGAACCGACGGTGCTGCGGGCGCGCGATCTTGAGATGAACCTGCTGACCCGCAAGGTCACCCGGGGCGGCCAGCCGATCGACCTGCAGCCGCGCGAGTTTGCGCTGCTCGAACACCTGCTGCGCCGCAAGGGCCGGGTGCAGACGCGGACCATGCTGCTCGAGGGTGTCTGGGACATCCATTTCGATCCGCAGACCAACGTCGTCGAAAGCCACATGAGCCGGCTCCGGAGCAAGGTCGACAAGCCCTTTGAGGTGACGTTGATCGAAACCGTGCGCGGCTCGGGCTACCGGATCGCGGAATGACACGGTTCCGGTCGACGCCGCTGCGGCTCTCGGTGGTGCTCATCGCGGTGTTCACCGTCTTCATCTCGGTCGGGCTCGGCATTGCCTATGTGATCATGCATCAGGCGCTCGGCGCCGAGATCGCTTTGCGCGCCGACCAGACCATCGAGGAGATCCGGGCGATCCCCGAGACCGAAGAGCGTCTCGAACGGGCTGGCGAAATCGCTGCCGCAGCCGATACGCGCGCTCTGCTGATCCGGCTCGAGCTGGACGGCGAGACAATTGCCAACATTGGCGGAGACTTGCCCGAAGGGATCGTCGGGGACGACGACATCGACCTGCCCGAGCCGGTTGCCGACAGCTACCTGGTGCGGCACACGGACCTCGAGCCTGGCAGGCTGACGGTGGCGGTTGGGCGCGACAGCGTCTCCGAGTTGCAAGAAACCTTCGTCGCCATCCTTGGCTTTGCCCTTCTCCCGGCGCTCATGCTGACCTCGGCCATCGGCATCGTCGTGGTACGCCGGACGACGGCGCGCGTGGAGGCGATCCGCAGTACGCTGCACGAACTGAGCGAGGGGACCCTCGCGGCACGGGTCGGGGCACCGCATCCGGACACGGACTTTGGCGACATCTCGCGTGACCTCGACCGCATGGCCGAGGCGCAGGAAGCCGCGGTTGGGGCCTTGCGCCAGATCGGCGCAGACATTGCCCATGATCTCAAGACTCCGATCCAGCGCGTCGCTGTGCGGCTCGAGCGGCTTGGCGAGAGTGACCTGCCGGAGCCGGCACGGCAGCACCTCGATCAGGCCAGCACCGAGACCGCGCAGATCATCGCGACCTTCCAGTCGCTGCTGCAGATCGCGCAACTCGAGGGCGGCCAGGGGCGCGAGGCGTTCACCAGCGTGGACCTTGGTGCATTGCTTGAAGACATGGCAGAGATTTATGGCCCCTCTGCCGAAGATGCGGGCGCTACGCTGACCTGCTCGGTGTCGGGGCCGTTCCCGGTGAGCGGCGATCGTCATCTGCTGTCGCGCCTGGTCGCGAACCTCATCGAGAACGCCCTGCGCCACGCGCCGGGCACCGAGATCGCGCTCTCGCTCACCGGTCGGATGCTCACCGTCAGAGACGGCGGTCCCGGCATTCCCGCAGGCCAGCGCGATTATGTGCTGCGCCGCCTCGCGCGGCTGGAGGCCAGCCGGTCAACGCCGGGCTCAGGGTTGGGGCTGGCGCTGGTCAAGGCCATCGCCGACCTCCATGGCGCAGAGCTGACACTTGGCGACGCGCAGCCGGGGCTGTTGGTCACCGTCACCTTCCCGGGCTGACCAGAAAGGCCCGGCGGGAGGGACACCACCGGGCCCAGTTGGGACGCCGAAACAAGGGGGACGGTACGCGCGGCGTCCTGGCAGTTTCAGACGGGCGCGGCTTCGGCATTGACGGGATGCGCGGCCTCGGCTCTCAGGTCGGTGGCGCGGCGCTCGGCCTCAGCGAGGATCTGCGGGCCTGCGAGCCGAACGGCAAGCGTGATGACAAGGCCGACGATCATGGCAACGCCCATGACCACAAGCCCAAGCCCCATACCCACAGCGACCACAACTGCGACCAGCGCCTGCGCGATCAATGCCTTCATCCGTTCCATACCGAAGTCTCCTTTGCTTCCGGGTTTCCTGAAATCTGGGCATGGGAGCTTGCGCGCGCATGATGCTCGCATTGGGTATCGGTAATCTTTGCCGGCCGGACTGAAGATTGCGAAATTCCAATCTTTCGGACAGCTTGCGAAAAGCCGCCTTGGCCATTCCCAGAAGAAAGACATCGGGGACAGACCATGACAGACGCCAGCACCGCCCACCTCACACCTTGGCAGCGGGTGAAACCGCTGCTGCCCTACATCGTGACGGCGGCGCTCTTCGGGGCGGGTGCCTTTGCCCTCTACCGCCTTCTGGCCCCGGTCGACCTGCGCAGCGTGCTGACGCAGGCAAGGGCGACGCCGTGGCATATCCTCGCGCTGGCGGTGCTCACGACTTTTGCCAGCTACGCCGCGCTCATCGGCTACGATCGCTCGGCGCTGCGCTACATCGGAAAGGACCTGCCGGGCCCGGTGGTCGCCCTCGGCAGCTTCCTTGGCTATGCCTTCGGCAACACCATCGGCGCGGGGCCGATCACCGGCGGGGCGGTGCGCTACCGGGTGTATTCCGCGCTTGGACTTTCCACACAGGACATCGCCGCGATTGCCGCATTCGCCTCGGTGGCCTTCGGCTTCGGGGCGACGATCATCGGCTTCGGCGCGCTGGCCATTCATCCGCTGGCGCTTGGACACCTGCTGCCGTTCGGGTCGGGGCCGATCCGCAATGTTTCACTGGCCGTCGTGATCGTCGTCACCGGCCTGCTGTTCTGGATCGCCTTTCGCAGGACCGAGATCACCGTGCGGGGCGTTACGCTGCGCGCGCCGACGCCAGGTCTCATGGCGGCGCAGTTCGTCTTCACCGCGGTCGACATGCTGCTGGCGGCCACGACGCTCTACCTGTTGCTGCCGCCCTCCGAGCTCGGCTTCGCGACGTTCCTCGCCGTCTATGCCGCAGCGGTGATGGCCGGCGTTCTCAGCCACGTGCCCGGCGGCGTCGGCGTGCTCGAGACGGTGGTCATCGCCGCGCTGCCCGCCTCGGTCCCGGTCGAACAGGCCGCCACCGGGCTGCTGCTTTACCGGATTATCTACTACCTCCTGCCCTTCGCCGTCGCGTTGGTGCTGCTGGCCCTTACCGAGGCGCGCATGGCCTCGAGCCGCGCCGCCGGGCCGCTGGTGCAGAGCCTTGCGCCGCTGGCCCGCTCGGTCAGCGCTTTGGTGCCGCTGGCGATGGCCGCGATGATGCTCGGCTCGGGTCTGCTGCTCATGGTCTCGAGCCTGCTGCCGCCGACCTCCGATCTCGCCGAGGAGTTGGAGGTGCTGACGCCGCTGGCCATCGCCGAAGGTGGCGCGTTGCTGGCCAGCATCTTCGGGGCGATGATGCTGGTGATCGCGCACGGCCTGCTGCGCCGGGTGCAGGGGGCGTGGTGGCTGGCGGTGCTGGCGCTTGCGGGCGGCATCGTCGCCAGCCTCGCCAATGCGCTGGACATAGAGCGCGCGGTGTTTCTTGGCGCCGCGCTGCTCATCCTCTGGCCGACGCGGCGTGAGTTCTTCCGCACCACCCGCTTGACCCGCCAGGCCTTCGGCCTGCGCTGGCTGCTGCTGATCACGGCGCTTGGCGCCTCGGTCGTCGCGGTGCTGTTCTTCGCCCACAAGGCGACGCCCTACGCGCATGAGCTGTGGTGGCAGTTCGCCACCGATGCGAGTGCGCCGCGCGCCCTGCGCGCCGCGCTTGTCGGCATGGTCGTGCTGGTCCTGTCGCTCCTCGTCTTCGCCCTGCGACCGGGGCGGCTGACCCACGCCCTGCCGACGGCCGAGGAGCTTGCGCAGGTGCGGGCCATCGTCGCCGCCCAACCGGACCCCGAGGCGAATATCGCGCTGACCGGCGACAAGTGCCTGATGGTCTCGGAAAGCGGCCGCGCCGCCCTCATGTACCGCATCCGGGGGCGCAGCTGGATTGCCCTGCACGAGCCCTTCGGAGAGCCTTCGGAGCTTGCCCCTCTCGCCTGGGATTTCCACGATGCCGCCTACGCCGCCAATGCGCGCCCGGTCTTCTATTCCGTGGGCGCCGACCTGATCTCGCTCTGGCTCGAGATGGGGCTGGGGTTGGTGAAATTGGGTGAAGAGGCGGTGGTGCCTCTGCCGGGCTTTTCGTTGCAGGGTCCAGAGCGCAAGCGCCTGCGCACCGCGCACAACCGGGCGCTGCGCGACGGGCTGTCCTTTGAGGTGCTGAAGCCGCCCTTCGCTCCGGGTTTCATGGAGGAGCTTCGCGCGATCTCGGACAGCTGGCTCGCCACCAAGGCGGGGGCGGAGAAAGGCTTCTCAGTCGGCGCTTTTGATCCCGATGTCCTGTCGCAGGCCCCGATCGCCGTCGTGCGCCACGAGGGGCGGACCGTGGCCTTTGCGAACCTTTGGCTGACCGAGACGAAGACCTCCGCCACCATCGACCTGATGCGCCATGTCGAGAATGCCCCGGGCGGGCTGATGGAGTTCCTTTTCACCGAGCTGCTGCTGCACTTCGCTGCCGAGGGCTATGATGAGTTCTCGCTGGGCAATGCGCCCCTCTCCGGGCTTGAGGCCCGCCGTGGTGCAGCGCTTTCGACCCGGCTCGGAGCGCTGGTCTATCGTCATGGCCAACAGTTCTACAACTTCGAAGGCCTGCGCGCGTTCAAGGAGAAATTCGGTCCCGACTGGCGCCCGATCTACGTCGCGGTGCCGCCGCGGGCCAATCTTCTGAGCATCGCGGCGGACGTCGTTGCCCTGATCGGCGGCGGCGCGCGGAAGGGAAATGATGTCCGGTCCGCAGGTGTTTCCGGATAAGAGGGACTGCCGCCAGCGATGACACGCTCCAAAGCCGCGACATCCTGTCCACGGGCTCCCGCGAAGCGCCGCAGTCGCGAAAAGACTGGCCGAACCAAGACGCGCTGAACGTCGCAAAAGGGCTCGAAGCCCACGTCGGCACTTTGATCGTCGCACGTCCGGTCTCAGCTGGCGAACGGCGTTCGCCGTTCGCCGAAGGTATCAAATGTCGACCGACTCCGCGATGCTCAGAGCATCCTCAAGTTCAACGCCCAGGTACCGGACCGTACTGTCCACCTTGGTGTGACCGAGCAGGAGCTGGACCGCGCGAAGATTGCCTGTTTTGCGGTAGATTTGTGCAGCCTTGGTGCGCCTCAACGAGTGCGTGCCGTATCCGCTCGGCTCGAGACCGATCGCCCTCACCCACTCTCGGACGAGCCGCGCGTATTGTCGCGTCGAAATGTGCGGGCTGGCATGAAACCGGCTCGGGAACAGGACGGCGCAGCCGATCATCTCCGGCCGCTTCACCCACGCCGAGATCGAAGCTCGGGTGTTTTCCGTGACTTCGAACTGAACAGGGCGGCGCGTCTTGCTCTGGATGACCGATACGCGTTCGCGGACACGATCGCCGACAACGAGCTGGGCGACCCTCAGACCGACGAGGTCGCAGCCCCGCAACTTGCTGTCGATGGCGAGATTGAACAGAGCGAGATCGCGAAGGTTGCTCGCGAGTTCGAGGCGCGCTCGGATCGCCCAGACCTGTTTCGGCAGCAGAGGCCGTTTCTGGCCAACGAGCCTGCCACGGTTCCAAGGGCGTCGCTTCGGCTTGATGGCGGGGAGTTGGATTTTGGACATGAGACTCTCTCCATCCGTCCCTCCCGGCCCAGGCGTCAACATCGCGTGACCCCGAGATATTAAGCGATGTCGCGAAGGACCGGTGAAGAAGATTGGCTCCGGGGCGCCGCCGCCGCGCTGCCGCAAGGCCGCACCGAGCCCTTTAGCGGCATCCGCGGTTCTGCAGGAGGAAGGTCCTTCGGGTGCGCATCATCAAGCACAAGAGATCGCTTCACAAATCAGATTGTTCACAGATTGCGCCGAAGATCGTGCTTGTGCGACCGGAGCGGTTCTGGGCCGGTCGCGGCGCGAGCAGCCGCTCTGCCACTGCATTGCAGATGGTCACGACAGCACTCTCAGGCGCAGTCTTGCCGCGAAAATCTTCTTTCTTCAAAAGGTGTTGCAATTTGCGTGACGTATGGGAAGGTAGCGGCAATTCAACTTCAAGCTTATCAGCCGAGGATTTTCCAATATTAAGCTGATCTCAGGCGGGATTGCGTCGGTGCTCTTGTTCGCAGCCCCACTCCTTGCTCAGGAAGCGGATCGTCCCAACATTCTGGTGATCTGGGGTGACGACGTGGGCATGTGGAATATTTCCGCTTACCACCGCGGGATGATGGGTGGCTCGACCCCCAATATCGACAGCATTGCCGAGGACGGCATGCTGTTCATGGATCATTACGCGCAGGCCTCGTGCACTGCGGGACGGGCCGCCTTCATCACCGGCCAGTATCCGATCCGCGTAGGTCTGGCGACGGTCGGCCTTCCAGGTGCGGAGCAAGGCATGAATGCCGCCGACCCTACCCTGGCCGAGATGCTCAAACCCCTGGGCTATGCGACTGGCCAGTTCGGAAAGAACCACTTGGGCGATCGCGACGAGCATCTCCCAACGGCGCACGGGTTCGATGAGTTCTTCGGAATTCTCTATCACCTGAACGCCGGTGAATATACGGAGCTCTACGACTATCCCGAGGACCCCTCTATTCTCGGCGACGCCCAGCAGCGTGGGATTATTCACTCTTGGGCCGAAGAAGACGGCTCTCAGCGGATAGAGGACCTCGGCGACTTCGGTGCTGAACGGCAAAAGACCCTCGACTGGGAAATCCTCGAGGAATCGAAGCGCTTTATCACTGACGCCGTGCAGGCGGGCGAGCCGTTCTTCGTCTGGCACAACACGACGCGGATGCACCTGCACACCCACCTCTCCGAGAAGTACGAGGGCAAGAGCGGCTACGGCATCTATGCCGACGGCATGATGGAAATGGACGACATCGTGGGCGAACTCCTCGGCCTTCTCGACGAGCTGGGCGTGGCCGACAATACCATGGTGATGTTTGCGACCGACAACGGCGCCTATTCTGTTGCATGGCCAGATGGTGGCAATCAGCCGTTCCGGGGCGAGAAGGGCGTGGGCGGCTACGAGGGTGCCTTCAAGGTTCCGGTCGTAGTCAAGTGGCCAGGGGTCATCCCGGCAGGCACCACCACCGGCGAGTTCATGACCATGGAGGACTGGATCCCGACGATCATGACGCAGCTGGGTCAACCCGATCTGAAGGAGCAGCTGCTAACCAGCTACACCGCCGGGGACAAGACCTTCGAGAAAATTCACCTCGACGGCTATGACCAGACCGCACTGATCAAGGGCGAAGGTCCGACACAGCGGAAGGAATTCTTCTACTTCACCGAGGCAACACTGAACGGTGTCCGCTACGGGGATTACAAACTTCTCTTCAAAAAGCAGGACCGCTGGTTCAACGGCGTGCGCGAAGACTATGTCATTCCGCAGCTGATCAACCTCAAGCTCGATCCTTTCGAGCGCTTCACGGAATCCCGTGGCTACGAGACATGGCTCGAGGATCGCTCCTGGATGTTTGCCCCCGCCGCCCAGATGGTGGGGAGCCTTGTGCAATCGCTGCAAGAATACCCGCCGCGGATGGTGAGCTTCGACATCAACGTCGACGATATGCTCAAGGCAATTGCTCCGGCACCGCACTGATCACCGCATGTGCCATTGACACCCTCGGCCAGACCTGGCCGGGGGTAATTTCTTATCAGTTTGGACGGAGCCAATTCACGACCGAAGCAAACGTCAGCTCTGTCCGGATGGTGTTGAAAAACTCCACTTGAGTGATGGCTTGGCTGCTGATTCACTTCTCCTGCGGCATGGGAGAACTGACGATGATGGGGTCGAAGCAGATTTCGCAGGGCGCGCGATCCGATGTCGCACAAACGCCGACTTCGAAGCACACAAGGGGGTTGGTAAGGGCTACCGACCGTGCGACCAAGATGCCCCCTAAGTAACGACGCTCAACTCAATCCGGCAGCATGCCGCAAGGCCTCGTTCATGCGAGACTGCCACCCGGGGCCCTCCGCCTTGAAGCGCGCCACGACTTCGGGATCCAGGCGCAAGGAGACCGCGACCTTTGGGTTTGCCGCCTTCGGACGCCCGCCAGTACGCTTGCGCATCTTCTCGGCCAGCGCCGGGAATGCTTCGCTGAAGGGCGTCGCCTGCGCGAGTTGCGCGTCCGTTGCCTCCGGAGCATCGGGATCGCTGGCGATCATAGCTTGCACCTTGGCTTCACTAAGTGGCTTCTTGGTCATAGCAGTTCCCTTTCCCTCCGGCTTGCCGGGCGCATCGAGATCACCGAAACGCCCTCGCTTCCCAGAACAGCGAAGACGACTGCGATGGTTCCATCCGCAAGCCGTCCGATCGCCATATGACGGTTTTCCTTCGCCGGAACGACCAACGAGGACAGGAAGAACGCCTCGTCCAAGTCGGAAAAGTCGAGCCCATGCTTGGCCAGATTGACCAACCTCTTTGGCTCGTCCCAGACGATCATCATGTGCGCATCCTACGTCTTCAATGTAGTTTATGTATCTACAAAAACCAAGATGCGCTACCGAATAAATCGGCACCAAGAGTGGCCGCCGGGGCGGACCTTCTGTGCGTTTATACATCCTTCCCACGGTGACCAGAGCCCGCTTCCCCTCTTGCCTTTGGGGCGCTCGGTCGACTGATGCAATGGCAAGTGCGCCCTGTTGCTAACCCCCCGATTGACCAGCACAAGGCGGACAGGATCAAGCCCTGCCCTGCTGCTGCTCAGGCCATCTGATCCCGGGCGGCGGCGGCCTCAGCGTCAAGGTGATCGCGCAGCCCGCCCGGCAGTTGCAAGCGGGTGCTGAGCGTCTGCATGTACTGCTGCTCCTGCGGCGTGTCGGGGTCGATGCAGAGCGCCGAGGCGAGGTAAATCTCGGCCTTTTGCGCCTCGGTGCGGGCCAGCCCGGCGATGGTCGCCGGGTCCGCGGGTTCCGAGAAGTATTCGTAGAGCGCCGCCTTCTCGGTCGGCCCGAGGTCAAACGCCCCGACCTGCTCACGGATGCGGCGGTGCTCCTCCTGGTCGATGTGGTCGTCGCTCTGCGCGGCGGAGATCATCGCGCGCATCAGCACCAGCCGGAAGTCACCGCCCTGCGCGTCCTGGTCATTTTCAGGGTCGAAGCCGCTCTCGGGCTCGGTGCCCGAGGTCTTCTGGGTCTGCCAGTCGGAATAGGCCTTGTACGCCAGCCCGCCGACGGCAGCGAGCCCGCCGTATTTTACCGCCTTGCCGCCCAGCTTGCGGCCCTTCTTGGAGCCCACGAGCAGCGCGATGAGGCCACCCGCGGCAGCGCCTCCGATCAGCCCCGAGGGCAGACCCGCCCCGGCGGGCTTGCCCTGCGGCGCCTGTCCTGTTGACTGCCCGGCTGCCGCGCCGCCCTTTGAGCCGAGAAATCCTTCGAGAAGCTTGTTCACGTCCATCCTGCACGCCTTGCCGACTGTTGAGCCGAAATTGTTCATCAGATCAGGTAGGAACGGGGGGCAGGCAGATCAATTTCGCTCTCGAGGCGCAAACGGCTTCGTGATTGCTCGCTGTCGCAAAGCGAGCGCGCCCTGCGGCGCACCACCGGTGCCATTGCACGCAATTTCTGCGTTACTTATATCCATCTTGCTCGAGCGTTTTGAGAAGGTGATGACCCATGGGGCAAGACTTTGCCACAGGGAGTTTGCAGGACACACAGTTCCGCCGGAAATCCCGGGTCCGGGCGCGCTATCGGCGCCCCGGCTACGAAGACGCCTTTGACGCCACGACACTGTGGTTCGATGCAATCTGGATCGATGGCCGCGTCACCCTGATCTGCCCCACGCTGAACAACCTTGCGGGTCTGCTCAAGCGCTGTCGGCTAACGCTCGATGGCAGACATGTGCGCGCCTCGATCCAGAACTTCTATCGGCACAGTGTCGTCACCCTCCGCAGCCCGCAGAGGCCGCAAAGGATCGCGCTCGAAATTGACGGCCAGCGCATCGAAACCGCAGTGCAGCTGCCGCAGCCCGCGCGCTTCAGGGGCAGGAACGTCATCGTGACGATGTCGAAGAACAACGACCTGTGCTGGATAGAGGATTTCGCCCGTTTCCACGCCGAGACCCAGGGAGCCGAGGCGATCATCTTCATCGACAACGGGTCAACCGACTACGGCCATGAGGCGCTGCAGCAGGTGCTGGAGCGCGCCGGGCTCGACGCGCTGGTGCTCGGCACCGAGCTGCGCTATGGGCCGCGCGGCCTCAAGCCCTATGTCAACTGCAAACCTGCGCCCTGAATGCCGTACGCCTGCGCTACCTGCAGGAGGCGAGGGCGGTGCTGTCGTGCGATATCGACGAACTGGTGCTGTCGCAGGGCCCCGAGACGATCTTTGATGCCACGGCGCAATCGTGGATCGGCTTCACCCGGTTCCAGGGGGTCTGGCGATACGCCGCCGACTGTGGCGACGGTGCCGTGGTGCGGCACAGCGACCACGTCTTCCGCAAGCCGGGCGACCGGCCCTGCCCGCCGAAGTGGTGCCTCCGCCCATCCGGCCCGCTTGGTAAAGTGCAGTGGCGCGCGCACGAGCTTGAGGGGTTCTTGTTCAACCGGGCGCTCACCAGCAGCGCGTTCCTGTTTCACCACCGCCGGCAAATCACGTCGGGCTGGAAGCGAACGGGCAGCCTCGCCAGCGAGGTCGCGCTCATCAGCGATGTCGCCGCCACCACCCTCGCGCGGCGCCCGCACAAGCAGGCCGGGGCACCGGGTCCTCTTGGCGCCTCCATGGCCGCCCCGGTCTCGGGCATGAAGTCCGCGGCGCGCGGCCTCATCGAATGGGCCTCGCGCGACTTCTTCGCGTGGCGCGCGTCGCGGCAGATCCTCGTCTCGGGCTGATGCTGCTGGGCTCGGGGATCGCGCTGGAAGAGGCGGTGGACGATGACCCCATAGAGCAGGAGCTCTCGGTCATCATGGCCAGCGTCAGAGATCTGATCGGAAGTTGACAGCGGGCGGCCTCGGCATCCGCCGACACCGTCTTGCGGGTGTTACGCCTGCCACTCCACGTTGAATCGCGCAACCAGCGTGGCAACGTCCGCGTCGCCCAGCATGCGCGGCGACAGGCCGCGCGTCATCATCGCCAGCCGGGCCCCTGCCTCGAGCTCTTCAATGGCGTGGACTGCTGCCTCGAGGTCCTTGCCCGCCACGACCGGTCCGTGGTTGGCCAGCATCACAGCCGATCGCTTGCCCGCCAGCCCCCGGATCGCGTCGCCGATCGCCGGGTCACCGGGCATGAAATAGGGCAGCAACTTTACCCGGCCGAGTTTCATGATCGGATAGGGCGTCAGCGGCGGCAAGAAGTCGTCCGGGTCCGCATCGGGCATCATCGACAGGGCGACGGAGTGGCAGGCGTGCAGGTGCACAATCGCCCCGGTGGTGCCCCGGGTCTCGTAAAACGCGCTGTGCAGGGGCATCTCTTTTGTCGGCGCGTCACCCTCCACATGGGTCATCCGCGCGTCGAACCGGCTCAGCCGCGCCGGATCGAGCGTCAGGAAGGACGACCCGGTCGGCGTCACCAGCAGCCCGCCATCGGGCGTGCGCACCGAGATATTGCCGGTCGACCCATGCGTCAGCCCCTGCTGATAGAGCGTCGCCGCATAGGTGCAGACCTGCTCGCGCAGCCGGGACAGCGCGCTCATGGCCGCGCCTCCAGCACCGAAAGCGCCTTGGCAAAAAAATCGACGTCGCCGAAGTTGCCGGACTTCAGCGCCAGAGCCAAGTCCCGCCCCTCGGCCATGACCGCGGGAACGCCCGGCGCGATCTCGGGACCGATGCGCAGCGCGGTCAGGCCAAGTCCCTCAACCACCGCGCCCGAGGTTTCACCGCCCGCCGTGACCAGCCGCGTCACCCCGCCGTCGACCAGCTGTCGCGCGGTCTCCGCAAAGAAACTTTCCAGCCGTGCCGCGATGGTCTCGCGCCCGTAGCGCTCTTGCGCTGCCCGGACCGACGCGGGATCGGCCGACGAGTAGACGAGCATCGGCGAGGCGCTGTCGAGTGCCGCCCGTGCCACGGTCTCGGGCGTCACGCGGCCCTCCATCACAGCATCCGCGGTGATCTCGAGAACCGGGTTCACCTCGGACCAGCGCGCGATCTGCGCGCGGGTCATCTTCGAGGCCGAGCCGGCGATCAGCGCCCCTTTCCCGCCCTGCCCGGCCCATGCGACGCCCGCCGAATCGAGATCGCCCTCGGCCATGAGCATCGCCGGAAGTCCCATCGCCACGCCCGAGCCGCCGGTGATCAGTTTCAATCCGCGTGACGCCGCGCCAATCTCCCGCAGGTTGGTATCGCTCACGGCGTCGATCACGACCAGTGGGCGTCCCGCAGCGGTCTCGGCACCGATCGCCGCGGCGATGGCCTCGGCACCCTGGAACACGGTGGCCGCGGGCACATGCCCCACGCTGCGCATCGACTGCCCGGCAAGCCAGCGGCGGATGTCGGGGTCGGTCATCGGAGTCAGCGGGTGGTGCTCCATCCCAGATTCCGACAGCAGCCGATCGCCTACGAACAGATGCCCCTGGTAAACCGAGCGCCCGGTGGCCGGAAATGCCGGGCAGACCACGGCGCAGTCGGCACCGAGCCGGTCCATGAGCGCCTCGGTCACCGGCCCGATATTGCCCTCGCGCGTCGAGTCGAAGGTCGAGCAGTACTTGAAGAAGAACTGCGTGCATCCCTGCTCCAGCAGCCAGTCCAGCGCCTCTAGCGACCGGCGCACCGCCTCTTCGACCGGCATGGTGCGGGTCTTCAGGGCAACCACCCCGGCGTCCACGTCTTCCGGGGCCGGCTCCCACGGCACCCCGGTGAACTGGATCACGCGCATCCCGTTCTTGGCCAGCATGCTCGCAAGGTCCGAGGAGCCTGTGAAATCGTCACCGATGCATCCGAGCTTCATCTTCTGTCTTCCTCTAGGCTTGGTGTCGTGGGCCCTTGCCCGCAGGTCAGGCGTCGCGGGTCTGCGCGCGGCTCTCGCGGTGGCGCCGGATCATCGGCATGATCACGGTGAACACCAGCAGGAGCACGGCGATGGCCAGCAGCACGGCGCTGATCGGACGTTCCAGGAACACCGACCAGTCACCCCGCGACATGGCCAGAGAGCGGCGCAGCTCGCTCTCTGCGATCGGGCCCAGCACCACGCCGAGGATGATCGCGACAAGCGGGAAGCCGATTTTCTCGAGCAGGAAGCCCGCAAGGCCGAATCCCAGCATCAGCCAGACATCCATCATCGAGTTCTGCACCGAATAGGTGCCGACGACGCAGCAGATCACGATGATCGGGCCAAGCACCGAATAGGGCACGTCGAGCAGCTTCGACAGAACCGCGATGAAGGGTTTGGAGAAGACGAGGATCAGCACGTTGACGATCAGCAGGCCGACGAAGACCGCATAGATCAGGTCGGTGTTGCCGCTCATGAAGGTCGGCCCCGGGGTCAGCCCGTGCACGATGAAGGCGCCTAGGATCACCGCCGTGGTGCCCGAGCCAGGGATCCCGAGGGCAAAGAGCGGCACGAGCGCCCCCATGGCGGCGGCATTGTTGGCGGCCTCCGGCGCGGCGATGCCCTCAGGGGCACCGCGCCCGAAACGGCTGCGGTCCTTCGACCAGCGCACAGTCTCACTATAGGCCACCATTGCCGCGGTCGAGGCGCCGATGCCTGGTAAGATGCCGATGGCCGTCCCGAGGATCGACGAGCGGAGGATCGCGCCGCGGATTTGGCGAATGATCGGCCAGTCGAAGATGCGGATCCGGAAGCTTTTGGTCGAGAGGTGGATGTCTCCCTCCTGGCTGCGCTTGAGCACCTCGGAGATGGCGAAGAGGCCGATGATCACCGGGATCAGGTTGATGCCGCTCATCAGCTCCAGGTTGCCGAAGGTAAAGCGCTCGGTGCCGGTCAGCGGGTCGAGCCCGACCGAGGCAATGATCAGCCCGATGCAGACGCCGATGACACCCATGATCAGGTTACCACCCAGCGAGGCCACAACCGTCAGCCCCAGCACCGCAAGGGCAAAGAACTCGGGCGACGAAAACTTCAGCGCGATGCCCGCCAGAAGCGGCGTCGCGACGATCAGTACGATGGTGCCGAACATGCCGCCCACCGCCGACGACAGGATGCCGATGCCGAGCGCCTTGCCGGCCTCGCCCTTCTGGGTCATCGGGTAGCCGTCGATGGCGGTCATCACCGCCTCGGGGGTGCCCGGCGCGCGGTAAAGGATCGCGGTGATCAGCCCCGAGAAGACGCTCGAGGCGTAGATCGCCGTCAGCAGCATGAAGGCGCCGGTGGGCTCCATCGAATAGGTGACCGGCAGTAGGATCACCACCAGGATCACCCCGCTGATCCCGGGAAGCGCGCCACCGACGAAGCCGATCAGCACGGCCGAGGCCAGGATCAGCAGGTTCATCGGCTGCAGGACGACGCCGAAGCCGCCCATCAGGTCGCTAAGCATGTCGTATGTCCTTTCAGGCGTCCGTCACGGAAGCGGAATGTTGAGCAGGCGATCAAAGACCACGCTGACGATCAACACGGCGACGGCGGTGTTGAGTACGATCCGCAGCGGCCGGCGTTCGCCCAGCACCACAGTGGCACCGAAGGCAAAGAGCCCGGTGGCGATCAGGTAGCCGGTCAGACTCATCACCAGCGTGTAGCCCAGCGTCAGCCCGAGGATGACCAGATGCCGCCAACGCTGTCCGGTGACCTTGTCGCGCATCACCGCCTCGTCCGGCGCGTCCTGCGGCAGATCCGCAAGCTCCTCGTCAGTCTCGCCGGTGAACTGTCCGGGGCCGCGCGCCCAGAGCAGCCCGGCCATCGCGACGACCAGCGCCAGCATCAACACCAGGACGCCGAGCGGCCAAGTCCGTGGCCCGACGAGGGTGGACACCTCGTGGCTGCCCGGGAACTGCAGCGCCTGCCACAGGAAGTAGAGGCCGGCGAGGAACGCGACCGCGGTGAAAGTGTACAATCGTGTCGTCATGGCAAACCCCGTCTGATGCCCTCGGCGCGCGCACCGGCGCGCCGCCCGGGCGATCCCGCTCCGATCCGACTCTGGCGCCCGCCGTGGCGGGCGCCGTCGCGGATCAGTTGTCGGCCAGAAGCTCTTCGAAGAATGCGAGGTTCTTTTCAAGCTCCGCGCGGTATTCCTCACTGCCCAGCCAGCCCGGGCGCACGTCAAGGAAGGTGCGCCCGGCATAGGCCTGATAGGGCTCGGAGTTGAAGATGTCCTCGAAGACCGCCTCGATCGCGCCGATGGTCTCGGGCGGGGTCTTGGCATTGATGAAGATGCCGCGCTCGTTCCCGAAGGTCAGGTCCCAGCCGTTCTCCATCGTGGTGGGAATGTCAGGATAGGCCTCGAGCCGCTCTTCGGCCAGCGCCAGAACCGGGATCATCTCGCCCGACTCCATGTAGCCCTGGATGGCACTGATCTCGTTGAACATGCCGTCGATGTTGCCGCTCAGCAGGTTGGCCGAGGCCGCCCCCTCGTTGTCATAGGGAATGAAGCTCAGGTCGAGCCCCGCCGCCTCGTTCAGCCCCAGAAAGGCCATCCGGTCGACGCTGGCGGCATGGGTGCCGCCGATGATCAGCGTGCCGGGGTTCGCCTCGGCGGCGGCCAAGAAGGCCTCGAAGCTCTCGTACTTCTCGGGGTTCACCACCAGCATCAGCACGTCGGACTGCATCCGCGCCACCGGCGTTAGCATGTCGAGCCCGATCGGGTTCTGCCCCGCGGCGCGGCTGGTGATCAGCGTCGACGAGGCGAACTCGATGGACTCCCCGTCCGGCGCGGCGGTAGCCGTGCGCTGGTGCGCGATCGCCCCCGAGGCGGCGGGCAGGTTGACGATGGTCACATTGGCGCCAAAACGCTCTTCCAGCATCGGCTGCACGGTGCGCGCGAAGTTGTCGGTGCCGCCCCCCGCACCCGCCGCGACAAAAGCCGTGATCTTCGACGGCTTGTAGCTGTCCTGTGCCGCCACCGATCCGGCTGCGAGCGTGACCGCGGCCGCCAGTGCGAAAGTCCGATAAGTGAAGTCCATGGTTTCCTCCCTATGGATTGGTCATCTAAGTCCCTGCCCCGGCACCGCGGCGCCGGAGCCCGGCGATCGGCGTCAGGCCGATAGCTTCTGGTCCGCGAGCTGCCGGTCCTGCTCTTGCCGCAGGCGCACAAGCTCGCTGTCCGGATCCAGCACCAGATCGCCCATGCGGATCAGCTCTCCGGCGCGGACATCGCGGGCAAGCACGCGGTTCGAGGCGATGTAGAAGGGCGCCGGCGCCTGCGCGTCAAGCACCGCACCCGGCAGCATCCGCGACGAGACGCCTTCGATCGAATGGTGATGCCCGCCCATGGTCAGATGGCTGCCGGCCGGGAAGTCGCGGTCGGCATGCGCCACCAGATCGACATGGTGCCCGAGCCGCTCGGCGCCCGAGGACACGCCCCGAAGCGCGACCTCGAAGACCGTTGTCGCGGCCTCCATTCCCAAAAGGTGGCGCGGGATGTAGATCATCGCGGTCTCGCCGCTGCGGCTGACCAGATGGCCCTTGCCGCGCAGCAGCTCCCAGGTCTCGTCATGGATGCAGCGCACCACGACGAAGACGCCGCCGGCAAAGCTGATCTCGCCCGGCTCGCGCAGGCAGTGGAAGACATCGAGCACCCCGGCGCGCGACAGGATGCCCCCCTGCCCGGTCTCGCACAGGATCGTTGCCACCTCGTCGATGCGGGCGATGGGACAATGCAGGTCGGGCCGGTCGGGGGACATGCCGCAGGCGTTCGCCACCAGCGTCATCTCGCACAGGTCGGGCACCGCGCGCTGCGGCAGCGCCGCCGTCGCCGCTGCCCGGCGCGCGACCATCGTGGCGCAATCGGCATCGCCGAGCCGTTCCAGGCCGGCGAACTCGGGCACCGCCACGACGCGCCCGTCGACCGACATGCTGCCGGTCGCGCGGTCGTAGACGAAATCATATTCGCTCGACTTGCCGGCGGCGATGATCTCGAGCCCCAGCACCTCGGCCCAGGTGATCAACCCGATCAGCAGGCTCGGCTGGTCGCCATCCACCGGAGAGACGATCACCCCGCGCTCACGCGCCATGGCGGCAAGCCCCGGGCCAATCACGCTGTCCACCTCTTTCGAGACCATGGCGACATGGCGCCCCTTCTCGATCGCCAGCCGGGCATGGCGGGCGCCGACCTCGGGGGCGCCTGTCGCCTCGACCACCACCGCGACCGGCAGGTCCGCCACCACGGCGAAATCGCCGGCGGCGATATAGGCACCCTCGTCCCAGGCGCGCCGCGCCTCAGCGGCGTCGCTGCAGGAGCGGATATCCGCCTCGGCAATGCCGACCGACCGCAGGCTCTCCACCGCGATGGCGCTCTCGCGATCGACGGCAACGCGCACGGAGAGGCCGGGAACCACCAGCCCCTGCGCCAGAAAGCTGCGGCCGAAACCGCCGGTGCCGATGATGCAGCACTCGACACTGCGCGTCCCACGATCGAAGTAGCTGTGGTGGTTCATTCTTTCCTCCTGCCGGAATCGACCTACCAGTTGCATGCAAAATGGCAGAAATCGGCTTTTCGGGGTGCGATTTCGGTCGATTTCCACATCTGTTGCATGCAATAAAGCACTCGTCAAACGATATCTTCACCTTTCCGTCGCACTATGCCTATTTTTGCATGCAATCGGAGGAGACCATGAGAGACCAGCAAGCCGAGCCGCCGCGCGGCACGCGATCCGCATTCGTAACCCAGCAGGTGCGTGACATGATCACCAGCGGAGAGCTGGAGCCGGGCAGCCGCATCAATGAACGCATCCTTGTCGAAAAGCTCAACATCTCCCGCACACCTCTGCGTGAAGCTTTCAAAATCCTTGAGGGAGAGGGGCTTATCTCGATCCGTCCGAACGCGGGCGCGACAGTGGTCACCCTGTCGACAGAGGATGTCGAGGCTTCGATCGAGGTGCTGATCGGACTGGAAAGCATCGCGGCGGAACGCGCGGCATTGCATGCAACAGATGCCGACCTGAGGGAGCTCGCCGAGCTGCAGGAAAAAATGACCGAGGCTTGGCGCGCTGGCGAGCTGATGAACTATTTCCACTTCAACCAGACCATCCATCAGAAGATCGTCGATGCAGCACGCAATCCGGCACTCAGCCGCGTCTATGCCAGCGAATCCGCTCGCATCCGCCGATTCCGCTTTGTCGGCAACCGCGACGCCGACCGCTGGGCGCGCGCGGTGCGCGAGCACGAGCAGATCCTCGACGCTCTCGCGCGGCGCGAGGGACCGCTGCTGCGCGAGATCCTGCGCGCCCATCACCTGTCGGGCTGGCGCGCCGCGCGGCGCGAGCTCGACCACCAGCCGCCTCCGGCGCCGACGGGCTGAACCGGGCTGCTTGCGCCGCATGAATGCCGCCGGGCCGGGCGCCTGCCCGCCCGGCGGTTAGTCGCCGCGCTGGTCGCCGGCCGGTGGCGCGCCCGCTGCGGTGGCAGCGCCAGCGTCAACCCGCTCAGCCGGTAGTAAAGGTCGGCGCGGAAGCGGACGCGCGACCAGCGCCGCAAAGTTGCTGCGCGTCCCGACAATCATCCACACTCGACAGGCCACGCGTCAGTGGCGCCGCCCGGTCAAACCGTGCCGGTCTCGATCACCTCGAGCATGCGCGCCTGCATCTCTGGCGTCAGCATCTCGATGCCGTTGAGACAGAGCATCCCGCGCGAAGCGCTCTCGATGCGGCCCTGGCTGCGCGGTTGCGGCCTGCGCCTGAGCCCCCTACTCATCCGGAACGCGCCGAGGTCCTCGGTCCCTGGCGCGTTTATTTCGCCTCGGGACCCTCGACGCGGTTGGCAGTGCGGATCAACCAGATGAACGAGGCCAGCACTCGGCACGCTCCCCAACGCTTCATGGCGGAGATGTCATCGCGGGCCTCATCGCGATGACAGGGCGCCCCGCGGCTCCGCTTGAAATATTCTGTCCAGCGGGGCTTGGTGGCCCCTACAAATGCCCGAAACGGCTTCCGCTGACGATGCAGCCCCTAGTCGAGAGACCTAATGACGTGCTACCCGACGCGCCCTCGAGATATTCCTCGGTCGGCGACGAAAACCACTGGCCACAGGAGCGGCTTCGCCACGTCTTTTCCCGCAGTGATCGGGGTCGCACTCAGGCTCCGCTCGTACTCTTCGCCTAAATCCTACCGGACTTGGCGCGTCGTAAATGGTCCACGGTAAAGGGACTGGTCTCCTCGCTCATCTTGTGCGCATGCGACGGAGACCAACGAGCATCGAGGGTCGATGCACAACCTCGCGGCCTCCCGCGACAGATTGCCAAGCCATACCTCGCAATCGTGATCACACTAAGGTAGCGAAGCGTTCCCTCGGGCTGGCACATCACCTCCGCCGAACCTAGATGCCTCTGGATTTCACAGGGAGCCGACGCAGGATGCGCCAGACCATTTCCGATTTTCTTGACCGACCAACAACACGTTACACGATCATGGGGGTGATCCTGTTCAACGCGATCATTCTCGGGCTCGAGACTTCCGGGGCGGTGAGGAACGTCGCTGGCGACCTGATCGTCGCACTGGACACGGTCTGTCTTGCGATCTTCGTGGCGGAGCTCGCTGCCAAGCTCTATGCGCGCGGATTGCGCTTCTTTCGCGATGCCTGGAACGTCTTCGATCTTCTGGTGGTTGGCATTGCCCTGGCCCCGGCGACCGGAGGGCTCGCGGTGCTGCGCGCACTCCGAATTCTCCGGCTGCTCCGGGTCATCTCGGTTGCGCCGACGCTGCGCCGGGTGGTGGAAGGATTTATCTCCGCGCTACCTGGGATGGCTTCGGTCTTTCTGCTGATGGGGGTGATCTTCTATATCGCCGCCGTGATCGCGACCAAGCTTTTTGCCGCAACTTTCCCCGAATGGTTCGGCTCCCTGGGCCAATCCCTCTACACGTTGTTCCAGGTCATGACGCTGGAGAGCTGGTCGATGGGCATCGTCCGCCCGGTAATGGAGGTGCACCCCGAGGCATGGATGTTCTTCGTGCCCTTCATCCTGATTACAACTTTCGCGGTGGTGAACCTCGTGGTCGGCCTCATCGTCAATTCGATGCAGGACGCCCATGCCGAGGAGACAAATGCCGCCACGGACACCTACCGCGATGAAGTCATCCGGCGCCTCGCAGCCATCGAAGAGCACCTGAAGGATACAGATGGAGCTAAGGATCTGCGTGCCGACGGCCTGAGTGGCGAACGGGTCCGGGCAAGTCGATAGGTCGACAGAAGGACGTCCGGGTCGACGAGGTCGAAAGATTCAGGGCTGGCGGAACCCGTAGCCACTCGGATGCGAACCATCGCTGGGTTCCGTTCCTTGCTGCGTCGATGTTCCACTTGCTGGCCAGTCCGCCACCTCGCAAGCGACCGATACCTTGTCTCCCATTCCGCGCGGCAGTCCCGTCGCTTCAGGTGCCTTCCCAAGTGCATCCACAAACCAGCACAGGACGGAGCCGACCTCATCGTCATGCCCACCTGATTAGCGCTGAATGGGCTCGAGGTCAGGATCACCATGGCGGGACCGCCCAGCCTGGCGTGCGCGAAAAAGCGTCGACGTTGCCATAGTGTGTCGCGGCCCGGCCTTGGCGCTCGCAAGCCAATGCAGCATACAACTCCGCTACAGCGAACAAACTGCCCAAGCATGTACCGAGATGCGCGCGAGGTTCCCCGACGCGACCTTCGCGTGAGGCGGAAACACGCCCAGACTTCATCAGTTTGAAGACACGCACACCTTGAAGGGGAGGTCGGCGATGCTACCTCTGGTTGGCAACATATCCACTCACGGTATGGACGATCAGAGGCGCACTTTCCTTTTTCGGGAAGTGCGCCTCATTCGTGTCGGGACCTCTCACTGCAGGCAGCGCTGATTGTGGGCCGTGGCGTCAGAGGCCCAGACCGTACTGCTCACTGATTTGAGGATGCCCAAAAGGCCCTTTCCCGAACACGAAGTGCGACACCCCAGCGGAGAGTCCTTCGGCTCGCTCCATATCACCGCGACATCGGCAGCCCCGCGTCACCCGCGCCTCGATGCAATGTCTGCCCATCCGCGCGCCGCCCTCAAGGGCGCGCCGCACCCCCGCGTCTCGCGGCAGGCCGAACTGCACCCCCGCGAGCTTGCAGCCCCGGCGCATCCGCGGCGCACCCGGCGTCCATGACGTTTCGGTATCCAAGCCTCGCGCGCCAAAACTTTTTTCCCCAGCGATGATGCGCCCATTGCATTCACCGCCGCCGCGCCCATCTCCACAACATATGTCTGCAATCCTGTCCCGCCTTGCCCCCACCTTCCGCCTGCTGCTCTGCAGCCTGATCGTAGCGATCGGGCTCATGCAGGCTGATGTCTCGGCGCGCAGTCAGGGGCAGAGTCTGGCACAGGAGCGGGCCGAGCTATCGGCAGCGGTGCGCACCACGCTCACTGCGGATGCGGCCATTCTCGCGCCGGCGATCTCGCTCATCGACCATCACAAGCCGCGCGCGGCGGCGCCGGCCGCGGGGGCGCTGCCGGCGCTCCCCGAGCTGACGCCGCCGCCGCCGCGCTACCTGCTGCTGGCCGCGCCGCGCGCGCCGCCGCTGGCCGAGGGGCTGCCGCCCGGCAGACACCGCGCAAGAAGCCCTCCGCAAGCCTGACATCCGAAACCCCGACCCGCCCCGCGCGGGCCGGGTGAACTGCGTTGGCGCGCCGCCTTTGGCGGAGCTCCGGCGCCGGGGTGCCCGCGTTGACCATTGCGCGCCCGGCCCTACGCCCGCGCAGTCGTCTCGCTCCATGTTGACGCTTCCAGTCAAGGGCATCCCAACTTGCTTCACGACACCCCTCTCATCGCAACCATCGTTGCGGGCCTCGTGCTCGCCTGCCTTTTCGGCCTTGCCGCGCAGCGGCTGCGGCTCCCCGCGCTCGCCGGCTACCTGCTGGCCGGCGTGCTGATCGGCCCGTTCACCCCCGGCTATGTCGCCGACCAGCACCTTGCCTCGGAGCTTGCCGAGATCGGTGTCATCTTGCTGATGTTCGGGGTCGGGCTGCATTTCTCGCTGAAGGATCTGAGCGCCGTCAAGGCGATCGCCATCCCCGGCGCCATCGGCCAGATCCTTGCCGCCACGCTGGTCGGCGCCACGCTCGGCTGGGGGCTCGGCTGGGGCTGGGGCGGCGGGCTGATCTTCGGCCTCGCGCTCTCCGTCGCCTCGACCGTGGTGCTGCTGCGCGCCCTGCAGGACCGCCGCCTGATCAAGACCGAGCGCGGCCGCATTGCCGTCGGCTGGCTCATCGTCGAGGATCTGGTGATGGTCCTCGCGCTGGTGCTGCTGCCGCCGCTCGCCGAGCTGCTCGGCGGCACCGCCCCGATGCCGGCCACCGTGGAGGGCTCTGCCCTGTTCCACGCCCTCGGCCTCAGCCCCCTCCTCGCGACCCTGCTTCTGACCGGGGTCAAGGTGGTCAGCTTCGTCGCGCTGATGCTGATCGTCGGCCGGCGGGTCATCCCGCGCGCGCTGCAATACGTCGCCGGCACCGGCTCGCACGAGCTGTTCAGCCTCGCAGTGCTGGCCATCGCGCTGGGGGTCGCCTTCGGCTCGGCGCATCTCTTCGGGGTGTCGCTGGCGCTTGGCGCCTTCTTCGCCGGCATGGTGATGGCCGAGTCGCCGCTGTCGAGCCGCGCCGCCTCGGACACGCTGCCGCTGCGCGACGCCTTCGCGGTGCTGTTCTTCGTCTCGGTCGGCATGCTCTTCGATCCCCGCGCGCTGATCGCGGCGCCGCTGGCGCTGGCGGCGACCGTGGCGATCATCGTCGGAGCCAAATCGCTTGTCGCCTATGGCATCGTCCGCAGCTTCGGGCACGACCGGCAGACCGCGCTGACCATCGCCGCCAGCCTTGCGCAGATCGGCGAATTCTCGTTCATCCTCGCGGTGCTGGGCACCGGCCTCGGGCTGCTGCCGACCGAGGGCCAGGACCTGATCCTCGGCGGCGCGATGCTGTCGATCCTCGTCAATCCGGCGCTGTTCCGCGGCATCGACTGGCTGGCGCGCCGGCGCCAGCCCGAGCTGCCCGAGGGCGCGCCGGTTCCAGACGTGCCGCCCGCCGATGCCGCCTCCGAGCTTGCGGATCACGTGGTGATCGTCGGCTACGGGCGGATCGGCAGCCAGGTCGCTGCGGCGCTGGCGCGCGAGGGCGGGCAGGTGCTGGTGATCGACGACCAGCCCGAGCGCTGCGCCGAGGCGCGCGCCGCCGGGCACACGGCGCTCTCCGGGCTCGCTCAGGACGAGACGCTGCCGGCGCGGGCGAACATCGCCGCGGCGCGGGTGCTGGTGCTGACCATCCCCAGCGCGCTCGAGGCCGGGACGCTGGCGCGCCGCGCCTGCGAGGCGAGCCCGCAGCTCGAGATCCTCGGCCGTGCCTATGCCGAGGGCGAGGTGGCGCATCTCTATGACAGCGGCGTCGATCACATCGTGCGCGGCGACATCGAGGTGGCCCGCGGACTGGCCGAGCTGGTCGCTTCGCCGGGGACCCGCAGCGCGGCGCGGGGCAACGCGGCATGATGCACGCCCCGCCCCCCAAGGTGCCGCTTTCGGCGCTGCTGCTCGGCCACAGCGCCGGCGCCGGGCTCCCGCCGGCCGGAACCGCCGCCGAGCGCGTCTCGATCGGCGACCTGCTGACCCTGCTCGCCGGTCGCAGCGGCGCGGCGCTGATGCTGGTCTTCGCCCTGCCCAACGTGGTGCCGATGCCGCCCGGGGTGTCGGGGCTGCTCGGCTGGCCGCTGGTCTACCTGTCGTGGCAGCTGATGCTGCGCCGTCCGCCGTGGCTGCCGCGGATCATCCTCGAGCGGTCGACCAGCGCGGCGGGCTTCCGCGCGCTGATCGCCCGCGTCGTGCCGCTGCTGGAGCGCGCCGAACGGCTGCTGCGCCCGCGGCTGCCGCTGATGACCACGCCGCTTGCGATGCGCGCCGCCGGCGCCGTCTGCCTTGGGCTGTCGGTGATCCTGCTGCTGCCGATCCCGCTGGGCAACATGCTGCCGGCGCTGGCGATCAGCCTCTTCGCGCTGGGGCTGCTCGAGCGCGACGGGCTGTGCCTGCTGCTCGGCTTTGCCGTGGCCGGGCTTTCGGTCGCGCTGGTCTGGGGCGTGCTCTGGACCCTGCTCAAGGCGGTGGCGCTGCTATGGCCGCTCTGACCCCCGCCCCCGCAACACCGCGCGTGCAGAAATGCCCGCGCGGCGCCCTTGTTCTCCCCCTCCGTCACCCCCACCTCGAGACCCGCGGGCCGGGCCCCTCTGGCGAGCGCCAAAGCGCACGTGATGTCAGACCGCATCGAGAGCGCTCGATGCCCGGCCCGGATCGCCAGACGACCCCCCGCGGACCTCGAGCCTCATTCCTTCGATGAGGTCCATTATGGAAATCCTTCTTACCCTGTTCTTGGGGCAGCCGCTGTGGATGTGGCTGACCTTCCTTGCCATCGTGATCGGGCTGCTGGTGCTTGATCTCGGTGTCTTCAACCGCGACGACCACGTGATCGGCGCCGCCGAAAGCCTGAAGACCTCGGCGCTCTACATCACGCTCGGCCTTGCCTTCGGCGGCTTCGTGTGGTGGCAGCTGGGCACCGAGCCGGCGGCGCAGTACCTGACCGCCTTCGTGGTGGAAAAGACCCTGGCGCTCGACAATATCTTCGTCATCGCGCTGATCTTCGGCTTCTTCGCCATCCCTGCCGCCTACCAGAACCGGGTGCTGTTCTGGGGCATCCTCGGGGTGATCGTACTGCGCGGCATCATGATCGGCCTCGGCGCCACGCTGGTCGAGCAGTACCACTGGGTGCTCTACGTCTTCGCCGGCTTCCTGATCCTCACCGGGATCAAGATGCTGTTTGCCGGCGGCGAGGAAGAGCATGACCTCGCCACCAACCCGGTCGTGCGGTTCCTCAAGCGCCGGCTGCGCGTCACCGACGAGATCCACGGCCACGGCTTCACCGTGAAGCAGACCGACCCCGCCACCGGCAGGACCCTGCGCTACGCGACGCCGCTCCTGCTGGCGCTGATCGTGACCGAGATCGCCGACCTCGTCTTCGCGGTCGACTCCGTGCCCGCAGTCTTCACCATCACCACCGATCCCTACATCGTCTACACCTCGAACATCTTCGCCATCCTCGGGCTCCGGGCGCTCTACTTCGCGCTGTCGGCGATCCTGCGGCGGTTCACCTACCTGAAATACGCGCTGTCGGTGCTGCTGGTGTTCATCGGCTCGAAGATCTTCATCGCCGACCTGATGGGCTGGGAGAAGTTCCCTCCGGTCTGGTCGCTTGGCATCACCTTCGCCATCCTGACCGCGGGCATGGCCTACTCGCTGTGGAAGACCCGCGGCGATGCCGGCACCCCGCCCGAGACAGGCGCCCACAGCCACCCCGCACACGAGGCCCGGTAACCGCCCATGTATCTAGAGATTGCCATTGTTCTGGCGCTGATCCTCGTCAACGGCCTGCTCGCCATGTCCGAGCTGGCCATCGTCTCGGCCCGGCCCGCGCGGCTGAAGGTCATGGCCGAGGAGGGGCGCAGCGGCGCCGCCACCGCGCTGCGGCTTGCCGAGGACCCGGGCCGCTTCCTGTCCTCGGTGCAGATCGGCATCACGCTGGTCGGCGTGCTCTCGGGCGCCTTCTCGGGTGCCACGCTGGGCGCCCGGCTGGCGGCCAGCCTCAGCGGCTGGGGCTTCTCGCCCGCGGCGGCGCAGTCGCTCGGCGTCGGCGGGGTGGTGGTGGTCATCACCTACCTGTCGCTGATCGTCGGCGAGCTGGTCCCCAAGCAGATCGCCCTGCGCGCGCCCGAGGCCGTGGCGACCCGCGTCGCGCCGCTGATGCGCGGCATCGCGCTGGTCGCCGCGCCGCTGGTCTGGCTGCTCGACCGCTCGGGCAAGGCGGTGCTCGCGCTGCTCGGCCAGTCCGGCGACCGCGGCTCCGACGTCAGCGACGCCGAGGTGCGGCAGGTGCTGACCGAGGCGCGCAGCGCCGGGGTGCTGGAACATGCCGAGACGCAGATGATCGCCGGGGTCATGCGCGTCGCCGACCGTGCCGCGCGCGACCTGATGACCCCGCGCCACGAGGTCGCGCTGCTCGACCTGACCGACCCGCCCGCCCGGCTTCTTGCGCAGCTGCGCGACAGCGGGCTCACCCGGATGCCGGTGCGCGACGGCCCCGAAGGCGAGGTGATCGGCGTGCTGGCCGCGCATGACCTGCTGAGCCCCGGCGGGCCGCCCGCCGATCCGCGCGGCCGGCTGCTCGAGGCGCCGGTGGTGCGCGACGGCATGCCGGCGCTCGACCTCATCGAGACTTTGCGCGCCGCGCCCGCGCACATGGTGCTGGTCTACGACGAATACGGCCATTTCGAGGGGATCGTGACGCCGATGAACCTGCTCGAGGCCATCGCCGGCGACTTCGGCGCCCCGCCCGAGGCGGAGGAGCTGGTCATCCGCGCCGATGGCTCAATGCTGGTGGCGGGCGCGATGCCGGTGGACGAGTTCGCCGACCATCTCGGCGTGACGCTGACGCCGGGCCGCGCCTATTCCACCGTCGCCGGGCTGGTGCTCGACGAGATGGGCCGCCTGCCACAGGTCGGCGAGGTGCTGAGCTGGCGCGCCTGGACCATCGAGGTCGTCGACCTTGACGGGCGGCGCATCGACAAGTTGCTCGTCAGCCGCGAGGAGCTCTCATGACATCGGGCGGGACACCTGTCGCCACCCTGTCGCACCGCGGCTCCCGCGGCGCTGAGCCTTGCTTGTGAGACCAGCACGATGAGGATCGGGGTCACGCGGATTGCCGGCAGGATCGGGGCGCTCGTCGCCCTTCTTGTCGTGCTGTCTGCGCTCATCGCGCATCCCTCGCCGCACATGCCACTGGCCGACGCCCTGGCCGCCGAGGCGACGATCGACGGCCTCACCCACCCCGGGACACGGGGTATTCTGCCCGCCGCGGCGGCCGAACGCGCAAGTCTGCGCTCCGTTGATCTGGCCGGCCCCGAACCGCACTGGGTGCGCGCAATGCCGTCCCAGTCATCTCATCAGGCGCCGCCCCGCGCGGCGGCGCGATGCGCGTTTCCCGCGCCCGCCTGCGCCCTCGCAGGCGACCGGGGCGGTCCGGCCCATCCGCCGCGCGCCCCTCCCTTCGCATGATCCCCTGAGCCCCATCTGCCGCTGACCCCATCAGCGCCCGCGCCGGGGCAACTCTTCCGAACTTCTCTTCTCACCACGACATAACGACACGTCCTTTTTGCTCCGGCATCGGGACCTGTCCGGGAACCATCATGCAAAGACCAACTTTCTGGAAACGCCTCGGCATATGGGGCGTCTGCCTCCTCTGCCTCTGGCTGGCCCTGCCCAACGCCTTCTACGCCCGCGTCGAGCAGCACAACGACCTCGCCGCCGGGACCGCCGCGGCACCCGCCGGGACGCCGGGCTGGCCGGGCTGGCTCTCCTCCGATCTCGTCAACCTCGGGCTCGACCTGCGCGGCGGCGCGCATCTTCTGGCCGAGGTCGACGTGGACAGCGTCACCCGCGAGCGCATGGACGCGCTCTGGCCCGAACTGCGCGACGCGCTGCGCGGCAGGCTCGGCGCCATCCGCCGGCTCGACGCCCCCGCCGGAGAGCTGCGCGTGTCGCTCTCCGAGCCGCAGCACATGGACGCCGCGCTGCAGGCCGCACGCGGCTTCGCCACGCCGGTCGCCAGCCTCGGCAGCGCCGGGCAAACCGACATCGAGGCGCTGAACGAAGACGGCACGCTGGTGCTGCGCTACACCGAGGCCGGGCGCGCCGAGCTGACCGACCGCGTCGTCGCGCAGAGCCTCGAGATCATCCGCCGCCGCATCGACGAGGCCGGCACCCGCGAGCCCACCATCCTGCGCCAGGGCGATGACCGCATCCTCATCGAGGTGCCCGGCATCGACAGCGCCGAAGCGCTCAAGAGCCTGATCGGCACCACCGCGAAGCTGTCGTTCAACCCGGTCCTCGGCACCGGCCGCGGCAGCGACGCGCTGACCCTGCCCTCGGCCACCGACCCAGAGATGAGCTACAGGCTCGATCCGCGCGCCGTGGTGACCGGCGAGGACCTGACGGACTCGCAGGCCAGCTTCGACCGCAACGGCCGCCCCGCGGTGACCTTCCGCTTCGACAGCGCCGGCGCGCGCGCCTTCGGCGACTTCACCGCCGCCCACATCGGCGAGCCCTTCGCCATCGTGCTCGACGGCGAGGTGCTCTCGGCGCCGGTGATCCAGAGCCACATTCCGGGCGGCTCGGGGATCATCACCGGCAATTTCACCGTCGAGCAATCGACCGAGCTTTCGACCCTGCTACGCGCCGGCGCGCTACCCGCCGAGCTGCAGTTCCTCGAAGAGCGCACCATCGGGCCGGAGCTCGGGCAGGACAGCATCACCGCCGGCGCCCGCGCCGCCGTCGTCGGGCTGGTCGCGGTCTGTGCGTTGATGGTGCTGAGCTACGGCGGCTTCGGCCTTGTCGCCACCTTCGCGCTCGGCATGAACATGGCGATGCTGCTGGGGCTGCTGTCGGCCATCGGCGCCACGCTCACCCTGCCCGGCATCGCCGGGATCGTGCTGACCATGGGCATGGCGGTGGATGCCAACGTGCTGATCTTCGAGCGCATCCGCGAGGAGCTGCGGGTCGAGAAATCGGTCTGGCGGGCCGTCGGCAAGGGCTTCGACAACGCCTTCTCGGCCATCCTCGACTCCAACCTCACCGGCCTGCTAACCGCCGGGCTGATGTTCTGGCTTGGCTCGGGCCCGGTGCGCGGCTTCGCGGTTACCATGGGGCTCGGCATCCTGACCTCGATGTTCACGGCGATCTTCGTCACCAAGCTGGTGCTGCAAAGCTGGCTGGAATGGCGTAAACCGCGGACGCTGCGGATGACCGGCCTGCTCTCGCGCCTGCCCGAGAAGACCTCGATCAACTTCTTCCGCGCGCAATACGCCACCTTCGGGGCCTCGGCGCTGGCGGTGGTGGTCTCGGTCTTCCTGATCGCCAGCATGGGGCTCAACCTCGGCATCGACTTCAAGGGCGGCACCAGTCTCCGCGCCGAGACCCACCAGACGCTCGACATCGGCGCCTACCGCACAGCGCTGGCGGGGCTCGGGATGGAGGACGCGGTGATCACCGAGGTCTTCGACCCGACCTTCGCAGCCGACCAGCACGTGGTCTCGATCCGCATCGGCGCCGAGGACGGCGATGCCGCGCTCTCGCAGGAGACGCTGAGTAGCGTGCAGGAGGCCCTGCGCGCGGTCGATCCGGGCATCGCCTTCACCTCGGTCGAGACGATCGGCGGCAAGGTCTCGGCCGAGCTGCTGTGGATGGCGCTGATGGCCGTCGGCGCGGCGACGGCGGGGATCCTCGTCTACGTCTGGTTCCGCTTCGAATGGCAGTTCTCGGTCGGGGCGGTGGCGGCGCTGATCCATGACGTGGTCGTCACGCTCGGGGTCTTCGCGCTGTTCCAGCTGAAGGTCGACCTGACCATCGTGGCGGCGCTGCTGACCATCCTCGGCTACTCGATCAACGACACGGTGGTGGTCTTCGACCGGGTGCGCGAGAATCTTCGCAAGTTCCGCCAGATGCCGCTGCGAGAGCTGCTGAACCTCTCGGCCAACGAGACGCTGAGCCGCACGCTGATGACCTCGCTCACCACGCTGGTGGCGCTGATCGCGCTCTTGGTGCTGGGCGGCGACGTGATCCGCGGCTTCGTCTTCGCGATCACCTTCGGCATCGTCATCGGCACGTGGTCGTCGATCTACGTGGCGAAAAACATCGTGCTGATGCTCGGCGTCGACCGCCGCAGCCGCGAGGAGCGCGAGGAAGCGCTGACAGCCACCCACAGCTGAGCCCCGGCTCGCGACCCCGCCGGTTTGTGCCGGCGGGGTCCCATCCCAAGTTCGGAGCGCATGCACGATGACCTATCTTGTCGCCAATCACCGGGCGGAGCCCAAGGGCCTTCGCAAACTTCTCCACCTCAACTGGCCGTTGACCGTCCTGCTGATTGCCATCGCCTGCGTCGGCTTTCTCACGCTCTACTCGCTCGCCGGCGGCTCGGCGGAGCCCTGGATGGCGTCGCAGGTCAAGCGCTTCGGGCTCGGGCTCTGCGTCATGCTGGCGGTTGCCATGACCCCGATCTGGGTCTGGCGGAGCTTCTCGTTTCTCTTCTACCTCGGGCTCCTGCTGCTGCTGGTGCTGGTCGATCTCATCGGCTTCGCCGGCGGCGGGGCGCAACGCTGGGTGGATCTCGGCGTGATCCGCCTGCAGCCCTCGGAGCCGATGAAGATCGCCATCGTCATGGTGCTCGCCGCCTATTACGACTGGCTGCCGGTCTCGCGCGTGTCGCACCCGCTGTGGCTGGCGATCCCGGTGGCGCTGATCCTGCTGCCCGCCGCGCTGATCCTCGAGCAGCCCGACCTCGGCACCGCGCTGCTGGTGGTCGCGGGCGGCGGCGCGGTGATGTTCCTCGCCGGGGTCCACTGGCTCTATTTCGCGACGGTCCTCGGCGGCATCGGCGGGCTGGTCGCGCTGGTGATGGAGAGCCGCGGCACGCCCTGGCAGCTTTTGAAGGACTACCAGTACCGGCGCATCGACACCTTCCTAGACCCCACGAGCGACCCGCTCGGCGCCGGCTACAACATCGCGCAGGCCAAGATTGCGCTCGGCTCGGGGGGCTGGTCGGGGCGCGGCTTCATGCAGGGCACCCAGACCCGGCTCAACTTCCTGCCCGAGAAGCACACCGACTTCATCCTCACCGCGATCGGCGAGGAGCTCGGCTTTCTCGGCACGGCAAGCCTGCTCGGCCTCTACATGCTGACGCTGGCCTTCGGCACGGCGACGGGTCTGCGCACCACCGACCGCTTCGGCTCGCTCCTGGCGCTCGGCATGGTCACGACCTTCTTTCTCTACTTCTTCATCAACATGGGCATGGTCATGGGGATGCTGCCGGTGGTCGGGGTGCCGCTGCCGCTGGTCAGTTACGGCGGCTCGGCGATGATCGCGCTGATGGTCGCCTTCGGCTTCATCCAATGCGCCCATGTGCATCGCCCGCGCTGAGCGGGCGGTGCTACCAATGCGGTCTCGGTGCCCGGTGCCCGCCACAGGCGTCCACGATCCGGCCTGAAAATCTGGACGCAAGCCGCGGCCCGAGTCCCCGAAGCCGCGCACATGCATGGATTTTCGGCGCCGAACCTGCCATGCATCTTGCGCAGGCCAAATTTGTGTCGGGAAAGCTTGCGCTGCGCCGCGGCAATTCCTATCTGAAGAGTACAGCACGGCGACGTGCTGGCGGAATTTGCCGGGCTCTCTCCTCCTCCCTGAGCCCCGCATTTCAGCGGCGGCCCCTCTCCTCCTCCCTTGGGGTCGCCGCACTCCCACCCCCCTCCTATTTTCCGACCGCCCATCTCGCCGAACGCGTCCGCTATCCGCCGCAGTCAGTCCTGATACACTAGGCATTGGGCCGCGTCGTTCCTTGCCAGGTTATTGGCCTGATGCGCCCTTAACTGACCGCGGTGTTGATCTGGCCGGATGACCACACCTCGATCAAAGCCGGCGTTCATTCTCGCAGGGCAGCGACGGCCTTGATCTCGACTTTGAGTTCGGGCCGGCTCAGCCCAGAGATGCCTATGATTGACCAGGCAGGGAACGGGCTCTTGATGAAGCGCTGTTTGACTTCCATGAAGTCAGAAAGCGTCTCTTCGATGTCCACGTGATAACTGGTGACGTCGACTAGATCGCTCAGATCCAGCCCGGCGATCCGCAGGAGTTCCTTGATGCGTTTCAGGGCCCATTCGGATTGGCCGGCGACGTCTTCTGGGGCACTTCCATCCGGACGAGCACCGACCTGCGCGGAGATGAACAGGAACCCTCGCGATTTGACGGCGGGAGCGAAACCGTATTTTTCGAACGCCGCCCGATAGCCTTCGAACATCTCATTACCTTGCGGTATCTGCAGAACTTCTGGTGCCATGCCTACTTCTATCGTTTTGTTGCGAAAGGGACGAAACGGCAGCGCGTTTTTTGGAGGAGCTCCCTGAATCCTCAGGCTCAAGATGCCACGCTCAGGGCTGCGACCCGCTACGGTCGTTGGCGTACCGCGTGCCAGGGAAGAACTTCGAGCCCATGCCGGCCTGCAATGTGTCAGATTTGCGCGGCAATACTTGTCTTGTCGATGACGGACCAGACGTTCTGTATCTTTCGATCCTGGAACTCGTAAAACACGTTCTCGTCAAAGCGAACCCTTTTGCCGTTCACTGCCATGCCGAAGAGGTAGCCTACCGGGGTGCAGTCAAATGCCAAGCGGCTGGCAATCATGGGCGGGTCGCAGACAAGACCTGCGATGTTGAAATGGAGATCGGGTATCGCGCGGAAGTCCCCAACGAGCATGTTTGCGTAGCCGTCGAGACCGATCGAGACCCCGTTGTATTGCACCTGGTCGGCGACAAAGAGATGCAGATCCTGCCAGCCCTGCCTGTTCAAGCACGCGATATACCCCTGATAGGATTCAATGATCTCGTCTCGCCCCACTGCTCACGCCTCTGTATTTCGCCTCGACCGACTGTAACCTGCGGGAGTGAAGACGCAACGACACGACTGGCGACCTCGTCCGCTCTGAGGCCGACCGACGTCGCATTGCCGAGAATCTGCACCTAGGGCTTCGCGATCGCTCTCACACTGCAGCACTGCGCAGCCGAAAACGCTTGCCGCTGTTTCGTCATGTAAAACCCAGATGCAACGCGTAGCGGCGCCTGGATAAACACGAGAAATCGCAATGCTACCTGCCGGCGATGCACAAGCGTGAGCGCTACAACAAGGAGCGGCCGCATAGTGCGCTCGGCTATCGAGTACCTGCGCCTAAGCTCTTCAGTCCAGTAGATCGAAGGTCAGCCGTGCATCAGCATTTCACCCGGACCACCTGCTGGGTTCTGCTCATCTTCCTGCCGGTCAGGCACGCTCACACATTGGCACCCGGTCGGCGCGCAGCGCCCGGCGGCTGATGATCCACTCCTGCGCCTGCATGACGATCATGCCGACAAGCACTAACGCGCCCCCCAGAAGAAACTCCGACGTCAGAGCGTCCCCCAGCAGGACGGCTCCGCTGACCACGCCGAAGACCGGGGTCATAAAGCTGAGCACCCCGAGCCGCGATGAACGGTATATCTGCAGCATGCGGAACCAGACGAGGAAGCTGAGGCTGCAGACAACTATCGTCTGGAATGAGAGGCTGACCATCACCGCAGGCGTCGGTTCAAGCGACAGCCGCCCCGTCAGTGCGCAGAAGCCAAGCGCCGCTGCCCCCGCGATAGCCAACTGGTAGAAGAGCGTCTGCGCCGGCGGCGCCTCGGAGACGCGGGTGGTGCGGATCACCACGGTCGTCATCCCCCAGCAGAGGCCCGCAGCCAATCCGAGCACGTCACCGAGGAGCATCCCGGGGGTCAGCGCGGCGCCCGGCCTGCGCAGCTCGGGGAGCACGAAGATCGCAGCGACGCCGACAAAGGTGATCGCCACCCCGACCCATTGCACCGCCCCCATGCGTTCGTCGGGCTGCGCCACATGCAGGCCAATCGCCGCGAAAATCGGTGCGGTATAGAGAAATACAGCCATGTGCGAAGCCGTAGTCCAGCGCAGGCCCTCGGCAACCAGAAGGAACTCGAGCGCAAAGAGCGCCCCCGCAAGCAGGCCGGGCCCGAAAAACAGCCCGCGGTGCCAGCGGTCGCGCAGAAACACCCGGCTCAGCGCCAGGACAATCAACGCGGCACAGGCCGAACGAAGGCCGATCTGCAGCATTGGATCGACCGAGTCCGCGACGATCTTCATAGCGCTCTGCTGCAGCCCCCAGATCAGGCACAGCAGGATCATCACGGCGATGGCGGTGGTATCAATGGGTCGTTTCATGGGCGCACCTTGGCAGGCAAATCATGAGCCCTATTTAGACTGGCCGATCACCTATATATAGCGAAGATACGCCAAACAATCGTCCCGGACCGCCAGCAATGAACCCAGCCCAGAGCGCGCCGCACCTGCGCCATCCGCCTTTTCGCGATAAGCTGCCCGCGCCGATCTACTTCCGGCTCGAGAGCATGCCTGACAACGCCACATACCCGGTGATGCGGCATCCGTGGGGAGAGTTCGTATATTCCTTCAGTGGCGTTACCGAGTTGCGGCTCGCGGGGCAGCATCTGCTCGCGCCCCCACACATGGGCTTTTGGATCCCGCCCCACGTAGAGCACGTGGGCTTCAACCGGCGCGCCGCGGTGCATTTCTCGGCGTACATCAGCGAAGAGTTCTGCGACGCGATGCCGGATCGCACATGCTCGCTTCTTGTCACCCCATTGCTGCGCGCCATCCTCAATAGTCTCGCGGAAACCCGGTTCACTAATACCGAGACGCAGTCCCGCCTGTTGCGCGTCATGGTCGACGAGCTCGAAACTTGTTCAATTGCCGACAGTTTCGTACCGGAAACCAGTGATGTGTTGCTGGCCCCCGTGCTCGAAGCACTTCGCGACGCGCCTGCCGATCCACGCAGCAATGCGCAACTGGCCCGCGCTTTTGGAATGAGTGAGCGGACGCTGGTCCGACGCTGTACGCAAGAACTTGGCATGTCGCTCAGTGAATGGCGCCAGCGCGTGCGCGTGGTCCGGGGCATCTCGTTGTTGCAGGACGGCGCCAGCGTCGAGAGCGTGGCGCTCGATCTCGGCTACGGCACGGCCTCGGCCTTCATCGCCATGTTTCGGCGCATCACCGGCAGCAGCCCTGCGCGTTTCGTAGGCCGGTAGAGGTCCCGCCTGGTCCGACCACGCCGCCGGAACGACAAGGCCCCCACGATTTCGTCGGCACCTACGTATGCGCGTCAGGTTTAGCCGTCGCCGCGCCGGGCAAATTCCATGGTGTCTACTGAGCTGAGCACCGCAGCGCGTAGTCCCTATGGGTGCATCATTCGACTCACTATTACCCAAGGTCAGCTCTTTTGTTGCGCAAACTGCCAATTGTTTCACCGTAACACGCCAAAGCACTGCGAGGGGCTATGTGCGGTGCCAGTGTTGTCTCGAGATTTTCATGTGCACCCGCTAATCTGCCTCGGTAGGCTTGGGGAGGCGAGCATGCACATCTCGGTATCACGTACTGACAAAGGCTACAGCGTGAAGCTCCTGTCAGCGCAGCGTGCCATCCAGGGCGAGGTCTGCTTTAGACTGAAATCTGATGCCGTGGAATTTGCCGAGCTTTGGCGTGATTGGGTCGGTGCTCAAAGTATCGTTGCATAGGCACACCCTAGGGCAAGAAAAGTGAGACCGCTGCACAGCAGTCCGTCCCCAGTACCCTGACAAAACGCCGGTCATCAAACCCAACGCTGATACCGAGCGGCCCGATGCTTCCGCCCACTATATGTCAAAGTCGAGTCCACCTCGCGATGGTAAGACGATACCCGACACAATCCGGTCCGAACCGCTGGGACAGCCTTGGACGGCGATGTACATGAGCCCAAGCGATGGTCTTCAACTCTGCCATCCGTCTCATCTCCCCGTCACGGATGTTTGGAGACGAGAGATGCACCTTGATCTCGAACGGGTCCGCCGCAAGACCGCGCGTGCCCAGTGGCAGTATCTGCCTTCGCCGAAAAATCGCCGCCCGCCGGGTCCGGGCGACTCTGCCCTCTTGCCAAATAACGGCGCTCCGCTCATGGCATGCGGATGCAAACCACGAACGTCCCTCTCATGCCCACCATCGCTGCGCCGCATCTCGACCGGCCGCTGCTCGGCGCGGTGCTCATGCTTGGCTTCTGCGCCACGGCGCCGCTTATCGATGTCGGCTCGAAGCTCGCGACGCGCAGCCTGCCCGTTGCCGAGATCACCGTAGCGCGCTTCGTCGTGCAGGGCGTGCTAATGGTCGCGCTGGCGTTGGTCCTGCGCATCCGCCTGCGCCTGACCCCGCGCGAACTCGTCCTGACAATCGCACGCGCGGCGCTGTCGCTAATCGCGACCATCGGTTTCGTCGGCGCCATGGTGCGCATGCCGATCGCCGACGCGCTGGCGATTGCACAGATCGAACCTTTCGTGCTGATGTTCCTCGGCTGGGCCCTGCTGGGCGAAAGCGTCGGGCCGCGCCGGATCCTCGCCTCCATCGTGGGGTTCGGCGGCGCACTCCTGGTGGTTCAGCCAGGGCTGGCAAGCCACGGCGTCGCGGCCATCCTGCCGCTGATTACGGCGGTGGCCTTCGCTGGCTACATGTTGGTCACCCGGCAGCTTCGCAGTCTGGCCCCAGTGGCGCAGCAGGCCACGACCGCCATCGCTGCGGTGATCCTTGGGCTGCCATTCCTGTGGCTTTTGCCAGAGAGCCTTGGCGGCGGGGCCACTTGGCCACAGGGCGTGGCGTGGGTCCATCTCGGCGGCATGGGCCTCGCGGCGACCCTGTCGCACATCTTTCTAACCTACGCGCTGCGGCTCGCACCCTCGGCCCTGATCGCCCCCTTGGGATATCTTGAGCTCGCCTCGGCAACCGTCCTGGGCTGGCTGGTGTTCGGTGACTTCCCCGCGCCTATGGTCTGGGCGGGGATCGCGCTGATCGTAGGCTCCGGGCTATATCTGATCCATCGCGAGCAGCTTGCGCACCGCCGCCCGCAGGTACCGGTCACCTCGAGCACGCTTTAGGCACTAGCCCTGCCCCTGCGCATCATATCGCGAGAGGAACGCGGCAACCTCTTTCTCGCTCAGCATGCGCGGCGACAGGCCACGCGTCATGATTTCCCGTCTGGCCCCGCCTCGCGCTCTTCGATGGCGCGAATTGCAGCTTCGAGATTCTCGCCTGCCGCAACCGCCCCATGGTTGGCCAGCATCCCAGCCCATCGCTTGTCCGGCAGCCCTTGGATCGTGTTGTGGATTGCCAGATCGCCGGGCAAGAGAAAGTGCAGAACTGTGTCCCCCCGAGCTTCATGACCGGATAGGGCGTCAGTGGCGACAGAAAGTCATACAGATCCGCATCGCGTATTGAAAACAGAGCGATGCAATGACACGCCGAAAATGCACGACACTCCCTGCGGAGCCACGCACCTCATAACGCGCGCTGTGCAGCGGCATATCCTTTGTCGGCCCATCGCCCGCGACATCCGTCATCTGCGCCTCGAGCCGTGGGACAGCCCCTGAGTGGAAAACGTAGAGGCGTAGCTGCAGACCTGTTCGCGTAGGGGCGCGAGCTCGTTCATGACCGCGCCACCAGCACAGAGATCACTTGACGAAAATCGGAGCACCGTTTGCCGCCGAAACGCGCGCCAATCACTTCGCCCCGGTCTTAGGACACACGTCCCCTTCGGCCCCTGCCGTCATGCCATACCGCCGTAGCCCATGAAGCCGACGCTCGGATTGCTGCCATCCGAACCCACCTGGCAGCGCCAGGGTGCGCCGCTCGGACCGATCCGCATGTAGACCGAGCTTCTTGCGCCCGAGGCCTGCGATCCGACGACCTTCAGCCTGCCCGAGGTTTCCGCCGCCAGCTCGGCCCTGCATGCCCGCACGGCCGCATCGCTCGCGGAAAAGCTGCCTTCGACGAATCCCTTGGTCAGCGGTTGTATCTGCGGGCCCTTGGCACAGGCGGCGACGGCGGCAAGCGCGGCAAGCAGCACGATAGTCCGGGCGAAATCGACCATCAGGGTGGCCTCCTCTCGTGGCAATCCCGGCCAGCCTGCGGCACCGGGGGATCCGGCTCAAGGGAGGCTGGCGAACTCGTGTCCGCTCGTTTCCGCACGCCGATCGCGGACCGGCGCCGCCTTGCCGATCATGCGCGCCGCGACCGGTCCGGCGCCGCCGGCAGCCCGGCCGCGCGCATTGCCTCCGAGATGGTCTCGAGATGCAGCCGCATCGCCGCCGCCGCGCGGTCCGGCTCTCGCCTCGAGATCGCCGCCGCAATGGCCTCGTGCTGGGCGCTGTGGCGCTCGGTGAACTCAGTGACGCCAAGCCTCCGGTAGGTCAGCTCCCACTCGCGCTGCCAGGCCGCGTGACGCCGCACTCCCGCAAGATAATCAAGCAGCCCCAGCAGGATCGGGTTACCCGTCACCTCGGCGATACCGCGGTGAAAGGCCGCGTCGAGCTGCTCGCTCTCGGGCCGCGTGCGCGCCCTGCGGCCGCGCCGCGCCAGATCCACCAGATAGGCCGCCTGCTCCGCGGTGGAGAGCCGCGCCGCCTCGGCGGCCACCGAGGGCTCGATGGTCTGCCGCGCCTGCATGAGCTGCATCGGCGCGGCACCCTGCACCAGTATCTGCTCGCGGATCGGATGGCCGAGCGGCCGCGGACCGCAGAAAGTGCCTTGCCCGACATGCCGCCAGAGCTCGCCCTCGCGCTCGAGCACCTGCAACGCGCCGCGCAGCGTCTCGCGGCTGCAGCCGAGCTGGCGGGCAAGTGTGCGCTCCGCGGGCAGCCGCGCGCCGACCTCAGAGGCAAGATCCGCCACCAGCCCGCGGAGTTCCGACAGGACCACCTGCCCCCGCTTCGATGTCATGCCGTGCCTCCCGCTCCGGACCGATAACCAGACCAATTTGCAGACCAATGCCATGCCATGCAACACCGCGCCGCTCTCGAGGAGGACCCAGATGCTGACCACGACCATCCTTGCCCTTGCCGGTTTCGGCGCGGGGGCGCTCAACGCCATCGCCGGCGGCGGCACATTCCTGACCTTTCCGGCGCTGGTCTGGGTCGGCGTGCCGCCGATCATGGCCAATGCCACCGCCACTTTCGCCGCCCTGCCCGGCTATGCCGGAAGCAGCTGGGCCTATCGCCGCGACATCCAGGCAGGCGAAGGGCCAAGCCTGCGCGCGCTCGTCGTCACCGCCATGCTTGGCGGGATCCTTGGCGCGCTGCTGCTGCTGGTCACCCCCGAGGACCTGTTTTCCGGCGTCATTCCCTGGCTGCTGCTGATCGCCACGCTGGCCTTTGCCGCCGGTCCCGCGCTGCTACGCGGGCTGCTCGCCTCGGGGCGCCGCCTGCCCGATGCGGTCTCGCTGACGCTGCTGCTGCTCGTCTCGATCTACGGCGGCTATTTCAACGGCGGGCTCGGGATCCTGCTGCTGGCCGCCTTCGGGCTCATCGGCATGAGCGACCTGCACCGGATGAACGGGCTGAAGACGCTGGCCTCGCTGGTGCTGTCGGCTGTCTCGGTCGTCACCTACAGCCTTGCCGGGCTGATCGACGGGAGTGCACTGGTCGTCACCGGTCTTGGCTGCGCCGCGGGCGGCTACGTCGGGGCGCATATGGCCCGCAGGGTGCAGGACCTGTCGTTGCTGCGGACCTTCATCGTCACCGTCGGGCTGGTCACCACCATCGTCTTCTTCGCGCAGGCCTACGGTTGAACTTTTCACAGAATGCTGAATTTTTGCGCGGCAGGCACAGAAGGCAGTTCCCCATGCACATCCTCCGTTCCCTCGGTCCCGCCGTGGCGCGCGTCTCCCTCGGCGAGGCGCTCCGCGCCGGTCTCGGCGCGCTGCTCGGCCTTGGCATCACCGGGCTCTTCCTGCTCTCGCCGCAGATCGACCTGAGCCTCGGGCTCTATCTCGTCGCGCCCTTCGGCGCGACCTCGGTGCTGCTCTTCGCGGTGCCCAACAGCCCCCTCGCGCAGCCCTGGTCCGCCATCGTCGGCAATACCGTGGCGGCGCTGGTGGGCGTTGCCACCTGCCTGCTGGTCGCCGATCCGGCGCTGCGCATCGCGCTTGCCGTGGGGCTGGCGATCACCGCGACGATCCTGTGCCGCGCGGTGCATCCGCCGGCGGGGGCGGTGGCGATGACCGCCGCCATGAGCCCCGAGGCCATCGACCATCTCGGCTTCTGGTTCGCGCTGACCCCGATCGCCGCGGGCACCACCGCGCTGGTCGTGCTTGCCGCGCTCTACGCCCGGCTGACCGGGCGGCACTACCCGTTCCGGCAGTTCGACGCCCCCAGCCAGCACGGCACCGGGGACCGTGCCCCCTCCGAGCGCCTCGGGCTCTCGGAGACAGAGCTTTCCGGGCTGCTGGAGCGCTACCGGCAGTCGTTCAACCTCGGGGTCGAGGATCTGGCCCGGCTCATCGGCGCCGCCGAACTGCAAGCCGCGAGCCACCATGCAGGCCCGCTCAATGCCGAGGACATCATGTCGCGCGATCTGGTCACCGTCGGCGGCGACACCACCCTTGCCGAGGTCGCCGAGCTGTTCCGGCGGCATCGGTTCGCCACGCTGCCCGTGGTCGGGCCGGAGCAGAGATTTCTCGGGGTGATCTTCCAGATCCACCTGATCACCCGCGCGCGCGAGGACGCAGAGCGGCTCGAACGCGGCTTCCTGCCCGCCTTCCGGCGGCTCGTCCATCTCGGACGAGAGACCCCGGTGACCGCCTCGGACATCATGAATGTCGCCGGCCCGCGCGCGACGCGCGGCTCGCCGGTCGCCGCGCTGCTGCCGATGATGGCGGATGGCGACGTCGATGCCATCCCGGTGCTCGAGCGCGGACGCATCGTCGGCATCGTCACGCGTACGGACCTGATCGCCGCGCTGGCGCGGCAGGCGCTGCGGCACGGCTGAGATCGCCGCAGGAAAAAGCCTGCAGACAAAAAAATGGCCGAGACAAGCTCGGCCGAAGTCCAACAGGGAGGTAGGGAAAGATGAGCTTTTCAGCTCAAATCCGAACCCTGCGCCCTATCTATGGGCGAAATAAAAACTTCTCAACAAGAAGCACCATGCGTGTGCAGCATACCCGCCACCCAGGTCGCGCGGTCCCGCTGATGGTCTGCGCCTGAGTGGGGCCGAAACCCAAGCTTTCAAACGCTCAGCCGAAGCTCTGGTCGTGCCGGCAAACTGGGCGTCGAGCGTTCTAGGCATCTTGCGCAGGACAGATTTGCGTCGGGGAAGCTTGCGCTGCACCGCAGCAATTCCTATCTGAAGAGTATGGCACGGCGACGTGCTGGCGGAATTTGCCGGGCTCTCTCCTCCTCCCTTGGGGTCGCAGCGCTCCCGCCCCTCTCAATTCCCAGCCAACACACCCCGCCGAACCTGTCCGGCAATGGACTTTTTCACCTTTTGGTATGTCGCACTCATCGTGAACGACGCACGGCTCCTTGCGCCATCAGCTGAGTGCGGCGAGACAGTTCAGCGCGATTTCTCCACCTCGATCCTACACGTGGATGACTGCCCGGATTCGCGCTTGCGTTGGCGAGTAGTTTAAACCGAGCGACCGGTTGCCACCTTGGAAGGCCATGAACTCAGGCGGTGGCGACTATAAGGTCTGAACGCTGCGACCAGGCGTGGCAGGGAACACCGGGTACGCCGTGCCGCTAAATCCAACCCAGATTAAATCCAAGATCTCATTGCAAATGCCGCGGAAACCCCGCTCATGTTCTCCATGTCAATTGTCAGGCGCATCTTGCTGCAATACACACTCAGGAAAATCTGGAGCGATAAATGTCCAAATTCGACCTTGATGTCCTTTCTCTTGAAGACCTGAAGAAACTCCAAAAGCAGGTTGCGACGGCTATCGCCAGTTACGAAGCGCGCCAAAAGGCCGCCGCTTTCAAAAAGGTCGACGCAATCGCCAAAGAGCTTGGCTACTCTCTCTCGGACCTTGCCGAGTTCCGTGCCGCGCCCAAACGCCCGGCCTCGATCCCGAAATATCGCCATCCGAAGAACCGCGAGGTTACCTGGAGCGGACGCGGTCGCAAACCAGCCTGGCTCGCAGAAGAGATTGCCGCCGGGAAAAAGCTTGAGGATTTTGCCATCTGAGCTCGGAGCCCCAAGAGCATGGTTCAGGAACGAAATGCAGTTCGCCTGCTTGTCACGCTAGAGGACATCGATCCGCCAATCTGGAGGCGGCTGGTCCTTCCGTCAACCTGGACGTTCGATCGCCTGCATCTCGTTCTTCAAGCTGCGTTCAGCTGGACCGACAGCCATCTGCATGAGTTCCACATCGGCGGACTCCGCTACGGCAATCCGGAGCTCCTCGACATCGGTTTCGGCACCGCAACGACTTTCGACTACCGGACCGTGCGCATGGCGGATTTCATCGATCGCGACATCGCCTTCACCTATGTCTATGACTTTGGCGACAACTGGCGGCACCGCGTCGTCCTCGAGGATATCTTGGCCCTCGATCCCCTGCCCCGCCATGCGGAATGCCTCGAAGGCGCGCGGGCAGGACCACCAGATGACGTCGGTGGTCCTTGGTCTTACGCTGAGTTTATCGAAACCCTGCAAGACGCCGAACACGAGGATCACGAGAGCAACCTGCGTTGGGCAGGGGGGCATTTCGACCCAGAGTGGTTCGACCTCGCGCTGATCAACAAGGACATCCGGAACAGCTTCCGCGCCAATGTTCGCAGGCGCTGGCATCAACCCAAGCCCTTGATTGGCAAGAGCTCGAAGCATGGTGATTGACTTACCGTAGTCGGCCCGCGCCGCGTCAGCATTGCCACTTTGACGCGCTATGTAAGGTCATCGTTCAAAGTCACACTCAGCCCCTCTAGCACATCACGGAGTGACCGGACGCACTCGAGCCCGATCGCCGGGTCAGCCGTCAAGCACTGGTCAATGCTGCGGTCGTAGGCCGCTATGCCACGTCCACGGGTAAGACGCGAAAGGTACATGATGCCGTCTAGCTCTGGAAATTTCGCGTGAAGCGCATCTGAAAACTCCTGCCCGGTCAGATGAGCCTTGGCCCCGACTGCATCTGTATCGAGGCCCATGCGCAGCGGGCCGACGCTCGTCAAATCAAGAAGGTTCAATGCCTTCTTGCTGTGAACTTCCGCGATTGCCCAATTCAACACCTCGGAGAGGTTTAAGATCCGGTCCGCAACGGGAATTGCTTCGAACCGGTCGCGAATGATCGTCTCGGCAAGCGAAGTTTCAATCTGCTGCCCCACGTAGATGACCTTGAAGGCCTGAGCCTTGGAAGACCAGCGCGACGCGCCGAAACCACGTCCCAACGGCGTTTTCATATGCGTTGCCGGCATAATCCTGAGCCAACGTGTTAGTCTGATGGAGACCGTCAGATCTGCGACAACGGCAGAATCGAAGTGCATTTAGCCGATGCTCCGCTCCGCTGCCGCGAAGACCGCAGTTTCTTCCCCCTTTGACAAAGCGGCGATAGGCGGCTCGGCATTGAAGTCCAGATGCGGCGTTGTCAGCCAACTCCAGGCCAAGCTTGCTGACCCATGTGCGATATCGAGCACACGACCAATCCCCGTGATCGGCCTCCCCTCAACAAACTGAGCCATGGGAATGACGTGGGCAGCCTTCCCCTTTGGGATCGCGATGATCTCTCCCTTGGTTCGCCAGTTGTCGAGCGTAGAGCGCCGGACCCCCAAGGCTTCCGCCGCCTTGGAGGGCCCCATCACCTCGCCAGCCCAAGCTTCGAGCGGCAGTTTGGCAGCGCGCTCCCGAAGCAAAGCAATGCCGTCCTTCGAAGAGATTATGGCCGACAGCCCTTGGCCAGCGAGAGTGACCGCCCCAGCTTCGTCGGACCCACGTTTCGAGCGCGGCGACTTCATTCGAACTTGCGCTTTGCGGCCTCGCGCGACCCGAAGATCGATGCCCTGCGCCGCGAGCACAGCTTTCGCGGCGGCGGTCATGACATCCGCAACCCGGCTCAGCGTCTCTTGGTCGACTGAGCCATCGTCCTGCATGAAAGCTTGAGCCAGAGCTTCCTGGTCAACCGTGACGACATCTCTCTTTTGCATTGACATGGCGGCCTCCTAGTTGCTCACTAGATATAGTCCAATATGTCCATTTTGTCCACCCACGTAGAAATAAACGCCGAACTCTCGCAAAACCGCCTCATTCACCAGAATGACAATAAAACATGGGCTCAGCGCTGTGTCGCCGATGTCACGGCCCAAGGGCTTTCCTCGCAGAGCGCACGCCCCGAGGTCGCCCGGCGCGCGATCCCGCCTACACTCACCGAGAGTTCCGCCCCTCAGGAGAGACTGCGATGCCCACCGGTACTGTCAAATGGTTCAATTCTGAAAAAGGATATGGGTTCATCGCCCCCGATGACGGGGGCAAAGATGTCTTCGTCCACATCAGCGCGGTCGAGCGTTCCGGGCTGACCGGCCTCAATGATAACCAGAAAGTCTCCTATGATCTGCGAGAGGGCCGCGATGGCCGTCAAATGGCGGCGGACCTCGCCCTCGCTTGAAGCTGCCGATCCCTGACTGCGCAGGTCTGAGGTCCACACTCCGGACTGGCATGCGCAGGCTACTCGACGCCTCTCGGAAGGTGTTGGCATGACACCCCATCGTCGGCATCGACACATCCCCGAAACCCGCGCAACATGGCCAAGAGCGCGGCTCGGCACATGATCTCTGGGCGATCCTTGCCCCCGTTGCCCGAGAAGCCCTTGCGACCGCGCCGCGCTCACCCTCGAGCACCAACCCAAGGCTGGCTGCTCGATGCCGGCAACCGGGGCGAGAGGCTCTTCGTCATTGCACCGCCCTGCGCGCGCGCTCGGGGCACCGCGCTGCCCCCGGTTGACAGTTGTCCGGTGACCGATAGGGTGCGGGACATGAGGTAACGTCCTCACCCGTCATGGGAGTGAATGCCCGGGAACGGCCCGGCCCTTGCAGGAGGGTTGGAAGTGCCTCTCAGACCAAATCTGAAATCTCTTCATATCGCGACCGGCCTGTCGGACGGCAATGCCACCTGCCAGCCGCACTGCGGGAGCCGAGTGTCGGCGGTCGTTGTCCAAGCCACTGCCACCTTCGCACTCGGCCCTGTTGATCCGTCTAAGGGTCCCTGTAGCTCTATCGCCGCGCCGAAATCACAATGACCGACACCAACCTCACCTCAGATGTCTCGGCGCAGCCGCCACAGGCTCTGCACTCGGCGCCGATGCTCCGCTGGTTCACGGCCTCCGCCGCGCTCACGGTGCCCCAGGCTACTGCGCCCGTCGCATTCTCCCTCGTGGCCTTGTCCATCCTGGGAGACGCGCGCCTCGGCGCCGCAATGGTGCTCGCCATGACGCTGGCGCAGGTCGTCGGGGCGATCCCGATCACCCGGATGGGCCGGGGCAAGCCCATCGCATCCTTCCTGCGCATCCTGGTGCTTTTGCGCAGCGCAGCCCTGGCCGGGATCGTCCTCGGCCTCTATGCCGGGGCCCCCTTTGCCGCCCTCGTCACGCTTGCCGCCCTGGCTGGCCTGGTCAATGGCGCGACCTATGGCTATCTGCGCGCCCTGCTCAATACACTGACCTCGGCGTCCAGAATGCCGCGAGCGTTGGGGATTGCGGCGACGCTGAATGAAGTCACCTTCGTATTGGGCCCGGTCCTGGCCTCCGGTCTCGGGGCCGTCTCTCCGGCCCTGGCAGTTGCCGCGATGGCGGTTCTGGGCAGCCTGCCCGCGCTGGTGATTTCGGGCGATGCGAGCATGCCCGCTGCACCTGAGACCCATACGACCGGCCGCCTGGTCACCCCGGAAATCCTCCTCTGGCTCACCTGCGCGGGCGCCGGCGGCGCGACCATCGCCGCCATCGAGATCGGCGCGGTCGCGCTCGCGCTGCAGTTCAGCTTTGATCCGACGATGGCCATCCTGTTCACTGTGCCACTCTGCGTGGCCTCGGTGCTGGGCGGCATCTGGATCAGCATCCGCAATCGGGCTTCTTCGCCCCGCGCTGTCGTTGTGCAGCTGGCGCTGTTTTCTCTCGGCATCGGAATGACAGCCCTTTCGGGCTCTTTGGTACCGACAATCCTGGGGGCAGTTCTAGCCGGCCTGATGCTCGCCCCTCTGGGCACCCATTACGCCTTGGTGCTCGACGCGCTCGCGCCGCCGCACCGCCGCGCCGAGCTTTTTGCCCTCTTGCGTACGGCGAATGCGGGCGGTGTCATTGTGACCAGCGCGCTTCTGACGCTGCTGCCGCTGAATATGGCTCTCGCGGCCGTCGCAGCGTGTATGCTCGTCACGACCGGCGTGGTCGCGCTCAGGACGGTCCGGCGTGGGGCGGCTTGAGCGGCGCCGTGAGAGCGCATTTCCTACGCCCGCCCGCCCCCTGCCGGAGACATCGGGCGGGAGTGTCAGGCAAACATGGCCAGCTGCTGGGGCTCAACCCAGTAGCCGCGCTGGCGCTTTGCCACCTCGAGGGTGGTGAGCGCGGTGACCGCCTGCTCCCAATCAGCGAACCAGTCCATGCGGCTCTGGCAACTCAAGCCGACGAGGCCCCACTCCTGATGAAGGCTCCACTCGCCAAAGAGGTTCGGCAGGATTTCCATCCGGCAGAAGAGGATCCCAACCCCAGGGCGGCGTTTCTCGAGATAGGTGCGCATAGCTCTGGTTAGGTACTTGCAGGACAAATCGGCAACCAAGTCTGCCTAAATCCCTGCTTGGTCCTTTGTTCTTTCGATACTACCCCGCGCAACGGTAGCAGCGCGAGGCGCAGATAGCCGGGCCGACATTGGATATATCTCGAAAGGCACTGTCGCAAGCGGGGATCGGTGCCGCCACGTTGCTGTTCTTGAGGTCTCACGAAATCTCGACCTGCGCATGCTAGAGAAAAAATCCTTCAGGTTCCGCCTTCACTGAGCACGCCGAGAGGCCTCGGCTCGAAGGCAATCCATAAGAGACAGTCCGAACGATGCACAATTTCAAGTCTATCGGCATTTCACCGCTGAGTTGTGCCACCAGAGCCACAACATGTTTAACGCGATTCCCAATTATGCAAGCCTCCGCCACGCCACTCGGCACATCAAAGACCCTGAAGTGAAAGGCAAAAGTATGAGAGAGTTTTCCCCGGTGATCCCGATTGCAGAGCTGAAGCCGACCCTCGAGGCCGGAGGGAAACTCGAGGTCGAATGCGTGCAGGAGCCTACGCGCGTGAGCAACCAGTACCAGGCGGTCTGGAAGTTCTACGCGCTAGCTGAAAATGGAGGGCAGAAGCACCGACTTCTGGTCGTGCATGGCAGAGACATCAAGCCAAGAACCATCCGAACCCTGACGGGGCTTCTTTCGTTCGCCATGGATCTTGGGGTCTCGCCGATATCCATTCCACGCCATGCTGGGGAACGCGTCGTGTGGGAGCCCTACAAGGGAGCAGCCTGATCCACGCTAAGCCACTGTCACAGGCGACAGGATGCTTGGCGAGCCCAACGATATGATTGCAGCCATGGTGATTGATCTCCGGCTCTCCGAAGCTGGCGTGGTGACGGGAGGCCGGGCCCAATCGCGGCAGCAACAAGGTGACGACGGGCGCTACCGAATTGGCCCGCGTCACCCTCGTGATCCAGTCATGGACTTCCAGCCCTATCTCTGCCTCTTCCAGAGTTCCGGGAAGAGGCGCGACCCGGGCTGGCACCCCACCTCAGCCCGACACCTCGATGGCCACCCGGCATCACACCGTCCGCGGCGCCGGATTTGCACGCGTTCCTGGAGCCGAAACGTCCGCCCGCACTCTGCGCCCGAAGGCGATATTGCGTGGTGGGTGGTCCAGGCCTATCTTTGGGAGCGAGAACAGGAGAACTGCGAGATGTCGACCGTGACGTCGAAAGTCCTGGCATTGGTTAACGCGCCTTACAGCGCGGGCGTGTCTGCGTGGGAACTCGCCCAGTGCATCTCCAGCCTTGACGCAATGGAGAAGGCGTATGGACCCACCTTCTCATTTTTCACGGAGGTGGAAGCGGAGGCGCAGCACGCTTTCGTCGAGGAAATGCACCTCGATGCCAACGCCGTGAAAGCCGTCGCACAGCACCTCGCGACCAAGGTGCCCTTCCCTCTCGCACTCGCCGCGTAAACACGCCTACTCCCCACCGTTGAGGTGAACTCTTCTAGGTACCGATGGAGATCATCGAGACATTGCCGCTCGAACCATGGAGCTTTGGCGGCGGCACCGCGCTGATGCGTCAGCTTGGACATCGGGAAAGCCACGACATCGCCGTCCCAAAGCACCTGCTCTATCTGAATCCCAAGACACAAGGCTTCGAGCCAAGTCTTCCTTGAACAGCCACCTCAAGGCGAGCAACTTCACAGGTGCCGCCCAGCTCGTCGCAAAGCTCAGTCGTGGGCATCGACAAGTCCGCAAAACCCACGCAACATAACGCTGAGCGCGACCCGGGGCATATTCTAAGGCGATCTTTACACCCAATGCCCGGGAGGGGCCCCATTCCTCTTGCGACCGGGTCGCGCTCGACTCGCCACCGGGGCGCTTCGACGGTCGCCGCCCCTATCGCCTAGCGTGGCCCACTTCGACAGAACGACCCCTACCGCTCAGAACCACGATCATTCTGGTGGTCCTTGCCCTCGGCCCCGCGATCCTGATCTCGCTCGCGCGACCCAAGTTCCGCGCCACCCTTGCGCCCACCGACGCCCCTCCCCCTGCCCTCGATGTCGAGGGTCAACGCCATCTGTCCGCGCTGCGTCGTGACATCGGTGAGCCTTGCGGAGAATTTGCGTGTCGCCTCGGCCAACTGGCGATCCTCGGGATCCTGCGACTGCGCGAGGATGCGCACCGCATTCCCGTAGGTCGTCATCACCCGGCTTCGCCGGGCCACCAGCGCGTCATCCCAAGGCTTTTGCGGCAGGCGTCCACCATTGTCCTCGAGATCGCGCTTCACCTCCCGGGTCTTGCGCGCATCGACGAGAGGTTTCCCACCACGCTGGCGAATTTTGTAAACCGAGGTTGCCTCGCCCCGGCGCGTCGCGCCGCGCGCATGGCGCGGTGTCGACTCCGCCTCGATCCCACGCTGCCGCAGCTTCTCGGCGAAGGTATCGCGCAAGTGCTGCAGGTCCGGCTTGCCAAACCTCAGTTTCACCCCGTCCTCGCCGACGGTGCGCAGGGTCAGGTGGACATGTGGATGATGCGTGTCGGTGTGCAGCGCCATGACATAGTCATGCCGACCCTGGAATTCCTGTTCGGCCAGCGCCCGCACCGCGTCCTTCACGGCCTCTGCATTGACGCTGCCCGGCATGGAGAACATGACGCTGGTGGTGATCCGGGTGCGGTCCGACGCGTACCCGACGGCCCGCGCGTCGTCGTGCTTCTCGAGCCACTCGCGAAACACCGACGCCACTTCGCGAGAGCCGTTGAAGGTCTCGCCACGATCATTCTCGATCTCGATCTTGCCGTTGCGGCTGATGTAGGCGAGGTGCTCGGACACCCGCAGCGCCTCGGTGCCGCGCGAGACCTTGATCGGATTGCCATGCTTGTCGACCCTGGCCGGCTTCGAGACTTTCACCATCACCTCGGGAGCGCCCTTCACAACGCGGGCCAGCCGAGCCTTGTCCGACCCGGAAATCGCCTGCGCCTGACCGGCCGCTCCACGGCGCCCGCGCGCCACCTCAGCCCCGCTTTTATCATCGGGCGCTGTCCTGCCCGATGCCTTGCCGACCTGGGCACCCCCCGGACTCTTCAGTGTCCGCGCGCTCCGGGGCTGGCTCCAGCAGTCCTCGAACCCGAGCTCGGGTTTGAACTCACTCATCTCGATCTCCCAGTACCTGGACCTGATACCGCCCCGCCGCGACCGCCCTCAGCTCCTTGCGCAGGCTCGCCACTTCCGCTGTCAAAGCCCGAACCTCTTCGGCCGTGAGCGCCGCCCCTGCCCCGGTCAGAACGCCCCGGTTCAGCGCATGGGCGATCTGGTTGACGTTCACCGCCACCCCACTGAGCTGACGAAAGGCACGCTGAAACGCCGGACGGTCATTTGGCAGCGGCTGCGGGCCGCCCCGGTAGCGCGCCCGGATCATCGACGCCGCCCAGGTCGCAACCGAGACGCGGCGCTCGCGTGCTTCCTCGTCCAAGGCGTCCCGAACGTCCTTGTCCAGTCGCACGGTCACCTTGCCCTCTCGCCGGGAGCGAGACGGCAGGCGCTCCGCCGTCGGGAGCGCCTCCCCGTCCACGACATTCTCCACGAGCACGCGCAGCAAACTGGACACGGTCAAACCGGCCTCCTCCGCGACGGCTTCGAGCCTGGCGCGGATGTCGGGCGTGACGCGGGTTTGGATGAGGGCAGATTTCTCGGGCATCAGTCATTTTGTAATACATTGCCAGCGCAAGCGCTATCCTGCATTAGTCCCTACCCAACCCCAAAATGTGGTCCGGGACCACATTTTTCGCGCGCGGATCCCACGCCCGAGCGCCCACGAACCTGCCCGAGAACGCGGCCGCAGGCCGAGTTTCGAGGACCTTTTCCGGCGCGCCCTCGCCGTCGGAGCAGCTCCCGGATGCGCAAACCGGAAGCTAGATGATGCCGAAATAGAAAACGCGCCGCACAAGGCGGCGCGTTCCAGCGGGGGCGGATCAGCGCCGGCTATCGCCCCTTCCGACGCCTCGGCAGTGACCTCTGACGACCAACGGCAGAGCGTTTCGGACCCTGCCTCGCCGAACGGCTTAGCTCGTCGGCTTAGTTCCGGCGGACCTCCACCAGCTTGATGTCCGACAGCGGCAGCTCTTCTTCATGCCCGCCGTCGAGGCTGACAATGACAAATGCATTGGAAGACGTTGCGCGCTCGATGTGCATCGTGCCCATTCGGCCGTCGTGCTCGATGCGCAGCGTGGCGGCACTCTGCACCACTTTCTGCGGCGGCATCGCATTTGGGGCTGGCCGGACAGCCCCGGAAAGAGAAGGGCCAGATTCTGCGGCCCGCCCCTCAACACCTGCGGGATCGCCCGGCATAGGGGGAACTCCCTCGGGCGCCTCTGCTCTTTGGCCTGCAAGCGATTGGGCCGTTGGCTGCTCCTCGGCGCGTATATCCTTGGTATCGATCTCTGCCCGCAACCGCTCGACGCTCACCCGGGAAATGTCCCTAGCCGACGTTTCCGCAAGAAACGCCGATACGGCCTCCTCGTCCTTCTTCCAGAGCGCGTGCAGATCAGACAGGGCGCGGATGGGCGCGTTGCCTGCCGCGGCCTCCTTGAGCGCCGCCGGCATAGCCGCGAGCGCCGCGAACCGTGACACCTCGCCTTCGTTCCATCCCAGAGACTGCGCAATCGCGCTGCGCGACTGCCCTGCCGCGCGCATGGCGGCCACCGCCTCAGCGACCTCCAGCGTCGTCAGGTCGGCCCGCTGCACATTCTCCGTCAGCTGCGCCATCCGTAATTCTGCGGTCATCTCGCGGATGACCACCGGGATGGTCTTGAGCCCGGCGCGCTGCGCGGCCTGGAACCGGCGCTCGCCCATGATGATCCGATGCTTGCCGTCCTCATCCGACGGCTGCACCGTGATCGCCTGCAGAACGCCCTGCGCCTTGATGCTCGCGGATAGGGAGGCGAGCTGCTCCCCATCGAAATGGCGCCGCGGCTGTTCCGGGTCGGGCACGATGTCCCCGAGAGGCATCTCCCGCTGCGCCGGAGGCAAAGGCGCGTTCTTGCGCATCAAGGCGCTCAGCTGTCCGCTTGCGGCGAGACGGTCCAAGGTCTCCGTCGTGCTGTTGAACTTCTTGGGAGCCATGGTCAGTCTTCCTTCTTCTTGATCGCCTGCATGAACCATTCAAAAAATGCGCCGAACTCGGCCGCAGCTTCCTTGCCGCTCCGCGTCGGTACGTCGAACACCGGGATGCCCTGCGCCTCGGCTTCCTCGTAGCCGGTGCGATTGCGGATCGCGTGCGGGATGATAAGGTTTGCGTAGGCCTCAATCACCTGGCGCAGTGTCTCGCGCTCGGTTTTCTTCACCGCGTCGAACCGCGACGGCAGAAGACCGAGGAACCCGATTTCCTTGTTAATCTGCTGCACCTGCACATAGGCGCGCAGCACCGCCTCGACGCCATCGAGCGAAAACCGCTTGAGCTCGATCGGGGCCAGCATGAAGTCCGCCGAGATGAGGGCGCCATATACCAGCCCGGTGAAGGCGGGCGGCGTGTCGATGATGCAGAAGTCCGCACCACCCAATCCGCCCAGGACCTCGACGGCAGAGCGCAGACCCTCATCGTCCGAGTTGACCGGCACATCGCGGTCTCCCTCGATCAGCACCAGTTCGCCCGGTACCACGGTGAACTCTGGGGTCTTGCGGCTCTCGACCATCTCCAGCGCATTGCCGATAATCCGCGCACCCTGCAGCGCGCTGGTCAGGTTTCGCTGCCCATCGAGATCGACCGCGATCACCGAATACCCGGCACGTTTGAGAAAATAGGCGAGTTGCGACGCAGTGGTTGTCTTGCCCACCCCGCCCTTGTTGTTTGCGATGACGATCGTCTGCACCGCCTGCTCCTTTCCTGTCGTTTCAAAAGGAGCCGCGGCGCAAGGGTGCGTCGCGGGCAAAACTGGCGCAGCGCTCCGGGCAGGTGCGCCCAAGATCAGACGTCCGGCGAGGATCGGCATGCAGCAGGTTTGCAAAGGAACGGTTGGAAAACCGTCCTCCCTCCGGCCTGTCATAAGCGCGGCGCCCGACATGCCGGGCGGCTGACCGAGGGCCCGGAGGCCGCGGCGAGACGAAGGTCTCGGCGCGGCAAAATTTGGGACCCGGTCGCGTGACGGCGCCACTCAATGCACACGCTTAAGGAGAGCGCAAACGTAAAGGGGCCCGCGCATGCGGGCCCCTCTCTCTATCGGCTTGATTTCGCTTACGCTGCGACAGCTTGGCTTTCACCGGCCTCCGCCGCCGCGATCAGAAAATCCGCCGCCTTTTGCGCAGCGCTTGCTGCCCTGAAGATCGCGCGCTTGTCCTCTTTCAGCGCCTTGAGCCAGTCCTCAAGGTAGGACGCCGCCTCCTCGATGGTCGGCTCGATGCCGATCTTTGCCCCGAGAAAGCAGCTGCCGATCTCGGCGATAAGCTCCTCGCGCGCATAGTCGGCCTTGGTCGATCCGAGCTTGAAACGGTCCAGCCGCGAGCGATGACCTGACCAGTGGATTCCTTCATGGCAGAGGGTTGCCGCGTGCGCCTCGGGAGAAATGAATGCCGAGACCGGCGGCATCTGGATACGGTCTTCCGAGGGAATGTAGCAGGCGCGGTCGCCGCCATAGGTGATCTTTGCGCCGATCGCGGCAAAGAACGCGTCGACCTCCGGCAGGGCTTGCGTGCCAAGATCCTCCTGCACCTCGGGCACGCCGTAGTAGTGGTCGGGCAGACCCTCGATTTGGTCAGCATTGAAGACCCGGTAGGCGCGAGCATAGGGAATGGTCACCTCATCGCCCGCATCGTTCTCCCGCGCGACCGTGCCGTATTTGACCACCGTGGAAGATTTCGAGCCCTTCCGCACAAGCGCGCCCAGATCCTTGGCCTGCCGGAACGTGAACCAATGCGCCGAGGTAAAACCGTTCGATTGCGCCGCCAGCCAGAGCATCAGCACGTTGATCCCGCGGTAGGGCTCGCCGCTGGACCGCAGGGGGAACTGACCAGTCTGACCGCCGCCGGACCACGGTTGCCGCCACGGCGCGGTGCCTGCCTCCATTGCCTCGATGATCTGATCGGTGACGTGCTGGTAGATGTCGAAATCTGACTTTGCCATTTGTGGCCTCCTGTCTGGTGAGGCGGTCGGGCTTGGTGCCTGCGTCCCGCCGATGGGCTCGGCCTCGCCACTCTGATCTGGCGAAAACCATGTTTTCGGCGGAACAGAGTGGGGTGGGCGAAGCCCGGCCCACGGGCCTGAGCCGGACAGTCAAAGGATCGCAGACGGGGATGGTGCGGCCCGCAGGCCGAAGGCCGAGGACACGGTCCCCGGCGGAGACGACGCGCAGCGCGCGGCGCTTGTCTTTTGACTTTCCGGGGCAGGTCTGTTGGCGGACGACCAATTGGATCGTGCCAGGGCGGGGGTGAGCGGGCGCAGCCCGTCGATCCCCTGCCCTGACTTTCGAGATCATGCGAGCCGCGCGCCTCGCGCGGCTCTCCATCTCTTTCATCCGAATGAAAATGCCCGACATTCCGCTGACTATCTGACCCCCGCAACAGGCCGAGCATCGCGAGGGAAGACCGTCACCCGAAGGGACGAGACTTGCCCGCTGCATCGACCATGCCGGCGCGACTCGGCCGGGCTCGTAGAGACCGGACGCATCGCACTCGGCCGGCAGGGAGATCAGGGGGCAAGGCTCGGGGAGCGCGCCGGCAAAGCCGGGGCGATCCTAGGGCCCGATCCTGGGTGTCCCTGGTCGCGGGCGACTGCACGCGACCAGGGACGGCCGGGAGTTGCCTAGGCCTCCGATCCGCGTGACAAAGAATTGCCGACGGGCCACACTTTCTCTAGCTCTATACGCATGACGCCCGGCTCCGAAAACGTGACCTGCTTTGCCGCCTATCGCGCGGAGAGGCTCCGTGCGCAAATTCGGCACCGTCTCTGGGAGCTCAGACAGCGCAACGGGTCCCGGTCCCGCCCTGAGATGAAGTCACTCGAGAACGAGCTGAGCACCATGTGCCTCCATCTCGCCAAGCTCAATGAGGCCCAGGAAACCCGGTAGTCGAGCCACACGCGCGGGCCAAACCCGCACCTTCTGCGCCGTGTCGATCTGCCATCACCACACTCGCCGAAGCGTGAGAGACTCCCCTCTCGCCGACAGGGGCAAGCACATGCCCCGCACCATATTGCACAAATCAGCATATTTTTGCATAAGATCGCAACTTGTGGAATCAACCTGCAGGCTGGCACATGGCCCTCACCCTTCCCGACGCGCGGCAAGACGCACTCCGCGCGCGTCTGACACGCGGCCAGACGCTCGAGCTCTCCGCGCTTTCTCAGGAATTTTCGGTTTCGATTGACACCGTCCGTCGTGACCTGAAGACGCTCGAGGCAGAAGGTTTGGCGCGCTGCGTGCGCGGCGGGGCAATGCCCGTGAGCCGCCCTTCCGGCACCGCGCTGCAACGTATGGCATTGGCCGAGCCAGGCCACGAGGCCCTTGCATCAAGAGCTCTGCCGCTGATCGAAGATGGCATGGTTCTGCTGCTCGACGGTGGGGCAACGGTTCACGCGCTGGCTCAACTCCTGCCAAGCCTGCCGAACAGCCTTGTGGTTACCCCGGCTCCGGCGGTGGCGCTGGCCTGCCTTGCGGCGGGCATTGACACGCAGCTTGTCGGGGGACGGTTGTCGCCGAGCGGTGCGATTGCCGTCGGCCATGGCGCCGTCGCGGCGCTTTCCGACGTCGCGGCGGACATCGCTTTTCTCGGGGCCTGCAGTCTCGATCCGGCCTTTGGCCTGGGCGCCGATGATCTGAGTGAGGCCGAGGTGAAGTGCGCCATGGCCGCGGCAAGCCATGTGTCCATTGCCCTGGCCGGCGCGGATAAACTGGGGCGGCGCAGCCGCCACCGCGTTCTTAACTGCCAGGACCTCGACATGCTGATCACCGATGCCGGCCCGGAGAGCGTCACCCCATATAAAGAGCAAGGGATCGAAATCTGTCATGCCTGAGCTCAGAACCCCCTGGCGTGCGGTAGCCGCCGCTTTTGCCCTGAATGGCGTTCTGCTCGGATGCTGGGCCTCGCGCATTCCCGCCTTCGTCGATCGACTTGGGCTCGACGAGCGTACGCTCGGCAGCCTCCTGCTGGTCATGGGAGCCGGGGCTCTGACCTCGTTTCCGCTCGCCGGGCGGCTCTCCGACCGGTTCGGTGCGGTCCGGCTGACGCGCTGGATAGCGCTGGCCTACCTCGGGTCGGTGATCTTCCTGGGGATGTCGCAGTCGCTAGTCGTGCTCGCCTCTGCGCTCTTTTTCTTCGGAATGTGCCACGGCTCGATGGATGTTGCGATGAACAGCTGGGCCAGCGAGGTCGAGCGACATATGAAGCGCTCGGTCATGTCGTCCTTCCATGCCATGTGGAGTCTCGGCGCAGGGCTCGGCGCGGCCGGTGGTTATCTGGCGACCCTCGCGGGCGCCTCGACCGGGGTGCATTTTGCGCTGGCCGCGCTGCTCTCTGCGGCGCTCTTCGGGCCGTTCCTGCGCCTGCCATGGCAATCGCAGATGCGTTTGGCGCAGGCGGGCGAGCCCCGCGCGCCGATCTTCGCGGTGCCGCGCGGATCGCTGCTCCTGGTGGCGGTCATGGCTTTGGCGGCGGGCTTGGGCGAAGGCGCGGCGGTGGATTGGAGCGCGGTCTTCTTGACCGACACGCTGGGCACGCCCGAAGCCCAGGCGACATTCGGCTACGCGGCGTTTTCCATCACGATGGTCATCATGCGGCTGACCATCGGCAGCTTCATCACCCGCTTCGGCGCAACCACGGTCGCGCGTGGCAGCGGGCTTCTTGCCGCGGCGGGCTACGCGATCTGCGCCGGCACCGACGCGCTGCCGATCGCTCTCGCTGGGTTCATCTTGATGGGCATGGGCTATGCCGCGGTGATCCCCATGGCTTTTTCCCGCGCCGCCAATGACCCCGTGGTGCCCGCCGGGCAGGCCATCGCCTCGGTCGCAACGCTGGGCTATGGCGCCATGCTCTTCGGACCGCCGCTGATCGGTTTCATCGCGCATGCGACCTCGCTGCGGGTACCCTTCGCCATGGTCGGCGGCGCGGCGCTTCTGATCGCGATCTGCGCCGGAGCGCTTAGCACGACCCGGAACTCCCCGGATGCTCTGCCTGAAGAAGGTGGCCGGGCCTGAAGAGGTTGGCGGACGCACTGCTCGGTCCTCGCACACATTCCTCGACAGGATCGGCAGAAATCTCAATGAGGGACCTTGGATCCGGACCTCAGTCGCTGCACGACCTACGTCCGGCCGACAACAATGCGAGCTCGGCGCAATGTGCGCGTGTCTCGCCAACCTCTATGATGCGCAATCGGCCAAGTGTCAGGCAAACCGAGCGCCTCGTCGCGCCTCATGAACTAATGACGGTCTCCACGCGCCGCCGCTGTCAAACCGGTGCAGAGGCCGTACCGACTGGCTTTGAGGGTGCCGCTTCGGGATACTGCGCCTTCGCCGCTTCCGACACGGCCGCGGTGGCCTCGTCAGTCGCCTCAGCTGTCAACTCCCTCATCGCTGTCCCGCAGCCCTTCATGACCTCGGCAAGTGCAGCGGCCATGTCCTGAGCGAGTTGGGCCTGTGCCTGCGAAAACTCCGCAATCGCTGGACCATATTCGGACCGTTCCCGGACTTCGGACAAAGTCCTAAGATTGCTCAACGCCTTCTTGGTCGACGATGCGAAAACATCCGTCGACAGAGATGCGGCTTCCAGCGCGATGCTCGCGAACTCCGAGAAAGCGGCGAAGCCGGACGTGACAGCTTCTGCGTCATAGGGCGCCGACATGCTGTATGGAGCCTTTCCGAAGGCCGCTTGGGTTCCCATGCTGAACTCCTCGAATGCGGGGTAAGGGAATGGCAATGAGTGTGTTCGCTGCGCTGCGGCATAGCAAGAGATTCCATAGACGGCGCTCAAATGTCAGGGCTGAGTGGCGAGTACTCGCCGGTAAGCATCTCCTGGCGCTGCGGCAATCGCGCAGGCCGCGAACGGAGATGCCCGGAAATTGAGCACTGCAGGTTGGGCCTTTGCACGCAAAGAACATCAAGGCTCCCATCCACGTAGTTGCCCACCGCAAATGTGGATAACTCCGCGCACCGGTCGGTTTCACGCAGTGACGCAATGGCGGCCACTTGATGGGCAACGCTCAGGGCCGCCCTCTCAACTCTTCAGCGCGATGCGCGCCAGATCGGCGCGCTCGAGCTGACCAAGAAGCCGCTGCCGCAGCGCGGCTACGCCATCCTCCCTCAGGTCATCGTTGAAATCCCCGAGGCGGGGCTCGAGCACTGAAACCGAGATGCCTGCGTCCCTGGCCCGCGCGCTCAGCTTGTCTGCCGCAGCCTGCCCGGCATCGTCGAGATCTCGCGCGATGTAGAGCTGGCGGATCCCTTCGGGCAGGTCGACGGCGCCAAGGTGCGCAGCAGAAAGCGCAGCCCAGACCGGAAGACCCGGAAGCGCCTCGCGGAGCGACAGCATGGTCTCGAGACCTTCGCCGATCGCAAGGCACCCGCCTGGGGCGTCGATCTTCACGGCATTGCCGAGAAGTTCCCCCATGGCCCGGCGTTGCACCTCGACGGGTGCCTTGTCCGACCCATCCTCTGCCAGCCAGGTGCGATGTACGCCGCGAAGGCGCCCTGCCCTGTCGGTCACCGCCGCGATCAGCGCGGGACGCGACTTGGACCCGGCCTCGTCATAATCTCGATGCCAGCAGCGCGGATGAAAGCGCAGCGCCGAAACGGACGCTGCGCGAGTGATGCCACGGCGCTGGAGGTAGGTTTCTGCGAGACTCCCGGAAAGTGGAACCGACCCATCATAGAGACGCTTTGCGGATGTCCGTTTGCCGGATAGGCTCTTGCGCGTTCGAGGTGTGCTCGGATGCGCCACCGGCATGGGGCGCCCGAGATGTGCACGGACCTCCACCAGCAGATCGGGGAACCGGGCGATCCCGGTCCGCGCCTTGATGATGTCGAGCAGGTCGCCGTACTCGCCGGTCGCACCATCGGTCCAGCGGCCGCGGGCGCCCTTGCCTTCATCGGGGCCGGTGAGGCGCACGTAAAGCGAGCGTCCGGGCGTGTTCTGCAGGTCGCCAACCAGCCAGTACCTGCCTTCGCGCCGCCCGGCGGAGAGATAGTGCCGGCACACGCTTTCGGCATTCTGTGCCAGCTCGCGAAGCAGCTCCTGAGTTTCAGTATTCATGGCAAAATCAACCTTTGCGTGTAGGTATTCCCCGAGCGATCTGGATATGCAAGTCTCTGAGGGGACGCTAAAATCTGGCGCCGCGGAAATCCGCTGACCCCTACGGCCTCAGCGCCAAGCAGAGGCCGTGGTCGATACGTGTGTGGGGCCATGCGAGATCGCGGACATTCGACGCCTTGTTCGCGCTGAAGGATTCAGGCAGGTCTGCCTCAGCCTTATCGGGGCTGAGGCGAAGGGCTCAGACGGCCCCGTGCTGGATCAGGAAGCGGCGTCCGATGCCAAAGCGATCGCCCTTCCTGAGAAGCGTCCAGGCCTCGACCAAGAGACGCGCCTTCATTTCAGAACCCATGATCAATACTCGCTCGGAAAAAGCAGGGTCAGCACGCGGCGCGTTTGCGCATCGTCCAAGGGATCTTCGGCGCCATAGGCGTAGTCCGCATCGAAGATATCAATCTTCCACCAGACCACCTTGCCCGCGATGGTGACCGCGCCGAAGGTGTGATCCCCATAGGGGTCATTGTCCTCGGTGAACTCCGCAAACGCGGCCACCGCGATCTGGGCGCGGGTCACGAAGTCCAGACCTTCTTCGGCGACACCCCGGGTGCAAAGGACTCTACCCTGATGGACCGGATGTCCGCCCCGGATAATCGCGGCGCGGAATGCGTCATTTGCCGCCGCCACCTGCCGGACGATCACCTCGGGATCGTTGCCCGCTTGCTCTTGGGATACACTGTGCTCTTCAGCCATATCGGCCTCCTATCTTCTGAGGCGGTTCGGGCTTGGTGCCTGCGTCCCGCCGATGGGCTCGGCCTCGCCACTCTGATTTGGCGAAAACCATGTTTTCGGCGGAACAGAGTGGGGTGAGCGAAGCCCGGCCCACGGGCCTGAGCCGGACAGTCAAAGGATCGAAGACGGGGATGGTGCGGCCCGCAGGCCGAAGGCCGAGGACACGGTCCCCGGCGGAGACGACGCGCAGCGCGCGGCGCTTGTCTTTTGACTTTCCGGGGCAGGTCTGTTGGCGGACAATTTATTGGATGGTGCCAGGGCGGGGGTGAGCGGGCGCAGCCCGTCGACCCCCTGCCCTGACTTTCGAGATTATGCGAGACGCGCGCCCCGCGCGGCTCTCAACTCAGTTCTCCTCGGGACCGATGGGCGCCACCCTGTCCATCAGTCGTTCGAGATCTTCCGGGCGATACTTCGCAAGCACAGCACCAGAACCATAGACCTGAAAACCGCGGCCATCCGGTCCGCGATCTTCCCCGGGATTCCCGAAAGGCATGCCGCGCTCGGGCTTGGTCGCGCCGAGCGCTCGCAACTCAGCGGTTCGCCGACACCGCCGAGCGAGCAGAACATTGGGGTTGAAAAAGCCCACATAGATGCGAACTATTGTGATCTATTATGAAAGAGGGTTCGCCATGTCTCGACTGACCATCTCGATGCCCGCCCAGATGAATGAGTGGGTAGAGGCCCAGATCAGCACCGGCCGCTATGGCAACGTCAGCGAGTATTTCCGCGATCTCGTTCGCCGCGACCAGGAACGCAGGGAAGCCGCGATTAACGAGCTTCGCGCGCTGCTTGATCGTGCAGAAGAAAGCGGCGTGAGTGATCGCTCCGTCGCTGAAGTCCTCGAAGCTGCACGACAAGAAGCCCGCCAAAAAGGCCTCCTGCGTGGCGACAACTGAACTATCAAGGTCGGCAGAGCGGGACCTTATCGATATCTATCTCCATGGGGTCGAACACTTCGGCGCTGCTCAAGCTGATCGCTACGCAAAGAGCCTCGCCGCGAAAATCGCGACGGCGGCAGACAATCCGAGTTTCGCTGTAGACTACAGTCATGTCCGCCGCGGGCTGCGCCGCTACGAAAGCGTGTTCCATGCTATACGACGTCGGACGGCATTTTCGTCCTGCGCATCCTCGATCGCCGCATGGACCCCGCCCGCCATTTGGCCTGACCAAGGTACCGCCGGTCCTTGGTCGTCGTAATGCTCGACGCGTGCTGGGCCCGTTAGCCCCGGCGTCGCGAAGTGTGCTGAAGTTCATTCGCCCGCCCCCTGCCCCCCAACTGACAGGATCAGTTGCCCTGTGTCGATCATCGGCGCGTCCGAGGCGATGAAATCGCCCAGGCCTGCGACTGCGTCCTCGGCATCCCGGCTACTTGGATATCGTCGCAGGGCGTCGTGCAAATCGTAGGCGGCCGCGCGGGCGTCTTCGTGCACGTCAGCCGTGACTTGGTTCCAGCAGTTGAGAAACTCTTCGACCTCACGGAAATACATCTCAAATTCGGCATGGATTTCATCCCCGGAGTATCCGGCGTCGTGAAGGTAGCTCGCTTCAGGCTTCACCGGCTCGATGCAGGTCTCGGCCTGCACAGCAAGTGGCATCAGGAACACCAAGGACAAGGCAAAATGGATGGGACGCGGCACGAATTCGCTCCTTCTGCAGCCCCGGCGCTCGGTCACGCCGATCAGCTCTTCAAATCATTTCGGCGCGGGATGCCTCGTCCGCCGCCACTGCACCTTCCAGGCGGCACTCTCCGGCGACACCTGCGTTCGGTCCGGGCTTCGCTCGAACGTCTCGCCGATAGACTGTGCCTTGACCACCCCGTGGCCCCGAAACGAAGGCATTCCGCCCAACAAAGCCAGGATCACGATGCCCTGCGCACATACAGCTTCACATCTGGTGTCTAGCCGCCTGCGGCTCAAGCGACTGGTGCGCGACAGAGCCCGCTCTCCCTTGGGCGAAGGACGCACCGGTGGTAAACAATCGCGGAAAATCCGTAAATACGTAAGAAAACCAGAATGTTATATGTGACGCTGATTGGCGTCTTTTCGCCGATTCCCTCAACTCGAGGTTCAACTCAAAGATGATTTTTCCTAGAGATTACCCGTTCGCGCCGAAACCGGAAAACGAAAGCAGCCCGGGAACTACGTTGCAAACTGAATGCCTCGCGATCCCGTTTTGCGACGCACCACCAGCCATCCGCGCGCCCTTCGCGGTAGCCGAGGCGATGAGCCTATCCTGCCATGGTTTTCCTCCATGCGCGCGATCAGAAGAACCGGAAATAAAGGAGCAGATTATGGCTCAATCCTCAGGCCTCCCGAAAAGGCGCGTTGCACAAATCTTACTTGGGAATGCTGTCCGCAAGTTCCTCAAGATGGGCGGGCAACTACAGTATGACCCTCGAATGGACGCCAAGACAAAGAGGATTCTGTGGTATGTGATCGGAGTCACCAGCGACGGCAAGACTGAACTGCCCGTGTACACGGTCGCTGGACAGCCCAAATGCTTCCGTACTGCCGACGCGATGATCCGATACCATTGTGACATGTGCCCAGACGACCGAGAGTTGACGATCCGCTTGCCCAAGATGGCTTAGTCCAAGAGCAGGATGGTCTCGCCGTAGGCCATCCTGCGCCACGCAGGCGGGCCGACAGAGCAACATCACAAGCTACACCGATCATTGAGCGCAGCGTCAGACACACAGAACCGTCCGATCCCGATGCAAGTGGTTCATTGCTTGGCTACGATCAAGATCGCTGGTGGGCGGCGAGCAGCCTGTGCGCAGCCCTTTTAGTCGAACTCAATCTGCCCGCGACATATGATCGCTTTGCCGCGGCGAGGCGTCCCGGAAGAAGCAAATGCACAAAAATACTGCGATCAGACTGCCAGACTGCAGTAAATTATTGTCTTTGCTATATTTTTCAGGAAGTCATCACAAACAACGAGACCTATCCTCCGCAAAAAACCCTGTGCGCAACAACTATCTGTAGATTTTCGCTGTCGAGTTGTTGTAGGCCTTGTAAAAAGAACGACGAGGACGAGCATGCCCAAGATTCGAGGCTCGCAGGCAATGCGGGGCTACAGTGACACCATTCGCGATGCGCTGTCCCGACAAAATGCAAGGCTTTTTGCCCCTGACGAACGCAAGTCCGACAAGGAGTTGCGGCGCTTGTCAGTGAGAGAGACGGCCGAAGCGCTCCGGATTAACTACAATACGCTTCGTCATCACCTGAAGCACATGGACGGGTTCCCAGACGGTAGGCTCGAGCCTGGAAACCGGCGCACCTTCTCCGTTGAGGAGATCCACGAGATCCAGCGGACCTTGTACGAAGCGGGCAAGATTCCACGGGAATTTTACCCGAGAAAAGGCGAGAATGACCTTCCAGCAACCATTGCCGTCTACAATTTGAAAGGCGGGGTCGCCAAGACCTCACTCACGAGTAACTTGTCCGAGTTTCTCGCCGTACGCGGCTATAGGGTACTGCTGATCGACCTCGACCCCCAGGGCAGCCTGTCAGATCTCTTCGACGTTAAGGCAGACATCGACGATCTGCCCTCAATATACGACGTACTCCGCAGCCATGCTCCGATCCCGATCACCGAGGCGATCGCTCCCACCTACTTTCCAAACATCGATATCGTTCCCGGCTCTCTCTCGATGACAGAATTCGAATTCGAGACCTCGGCAAGCTTTAGGCTGCAAGATGGTGGCGGAACACCTTGGCACAGAAAGATCGTAAACGCTTTGGAGCTCGTCGACGCCTACTACGATGTGATTCTCTTCGATACGCCGCCGCACATGAGTTTCGCCGTCATCGCTGCGGTCTTTGCTGCAAACGGCCTGCTCGTGCCAGTGTCGGCCGGCATGCTCGACGTGGTCAGCCTCGAGAAATTCCTCGACCTTGGCGCAAGCACTTTGGAGGTCGTCGAGCAAGTGGAGCAGGAGAAGGAGTATGACTTCATGCGCTTTATCCTGACACGCTATTCTCCGCACGATCAGGCTCAGCTGCAGTTAAGTTCATTCCTCCGATCCCAACTCGGCCCAGCCATGCTGAAAACGGATTTCCTGAATTCAGCAGCGATCGGTGATGGTTCGAACGCGATGCAACCGATCATGGAGCTCGGCCCCCAAGCTGCTGGCACCCGGAAAACCTACGATAGGATCTTCGAGTGCCTGCAGAACATCACCTACGAGGTCGAAGAAGAAATCATGGCCTCTTGGGGATTCAAACTGCCCAAAAAGGGAGGTGAATGATGGCCCGGAAACTTCTCGGAGAAATAGAGGGACCCGAGGATACGGATCCGCACGGGTCCGCGCCTCGGCCACGGCGCCGCAGCTCCCTTGTACAAGGGGGGGCTGCGGCACCTCGCTACATCGAAAGCTCCGCACGCACGCAATCTGAGCGCACGCATCAAGACATCCAACTCGATCAGATTCAGAGCAGTCGGATTGAGGACAGGATCGATGTCAACGAGGGGTTGGACGAGCTTGTTGAAAACATCGCCAAGAACGGGCAGCAGATTCCCGTCATTGTCCGAATTGTCAATCAAGACAAGCCCTATGAGATCGTGGCGGGCCGACGTCGGCTCGCAGCTCTCCGTAAACTCGGTAGGGACACGGTCAAGGGCTATATCACCCGAATGTCCGATAAGGAGGCATTCATTGCGCAAGGGATCGAGAACTCTGCGCGCATGGAGACTAGCTTTATTGAGAGGGCGCGCACCGCGGTGAAGGCTTCTGATGCAGGCTTTACCCAGGGGGAGATCGCAGAGTTCCTGTCCATTACACAAGCTCTCATCTCACAGATGGTCCGTACCTATAAGTTTTTCGGAGAGGATTGCGTGATCGCCATTGGCGCGGCGCGTGGGATCGGTCGTCGAAAGTGGGAAAACTTGATGACCCTATGCAAGGACCTCGAAGTCTCGCCTGGACAGCTTCTCCCGATCATCGATAGCTCGATCGCAGAAAGCTCCGAGCGTTTCGAGGACCTAGCTTCAAAGCTGCAAGCCAAAGCTACGGATGTTCAGCAAGCGCCCTCCCCCGCTGTTCGGGTGGCTCAGACACGTAGAGCAAAGCAGACCACCAAGAGCTACCTAGATGGCAGCTATGCGTCACAGCGGAAGACACGGCAGCTGCTGATCAGGGCCGACAAGTCTGCGGATGAAGGTCTCCTAGACTACATCTCGGACCGCCTCCCGGGGCTCATCGAAGATTTCCGGAAAAACAAAGATGGCCAGGAGGAGTGATTCACGCAAGATACTGATAAATAATGACAAAATTGGTATTACCGCGGTAATACCAGACAAGTAGGCAACAAAAAACTACAGGCAAAATAGGAGCAGACAACAAGGTAAAAAGACCCCCCGAGATCGAAATCCCGAGAGGCCTATTCGGTACTTGTAGCAAAGACCGTTTTAGCGCCTTTGAGAATCGCTTTCAACACCGGATTTCCGGTGAACGGTCCATTTTTGCCGTCTGAAATTTAGATGAAGACATCGATGCGCGCGGAACATCCGCGTGGGCAAATAGTATCGGTTTGCCCGAACTCTGATCTCGCCACCCGGCGTCTTGATCGCTGGGACCTGCTGTCTCTGGTCACTGAGCTTCGGAAGCCGCTCGGCCTGAAAGACCGTGAAATCATGGTGCTGCGAGCCCATCTGTCGGTCCTCCCTCATGGCCCACTGGACCCTGCCAAGCTGAATTTCTCATTCATGAGCGTAACCGAAATACTGAACCGGGCATGTGGCATGGATGAGAGGCGTTTTCGCCGCGGCGAGGAACGGTTGGAAGAGGTAGGTCTGATCCACCGCAGACTAAGCGGGAACGGCCGTCGCTTCCCTGAGCGAAATGCAGCAGGAGAGATTGTCAATGCATATGGCGTCGACCTTGCCCCGCTCCTCGACGCGCATGATATGCTGGTCGACATGCTCCACCGAGTAGAGGAGGAACGCCGTGCACTGCGTGCTTTGAAGAACGCCTTAAGCGCGCGACTTACTGCGTTAATGAAAGCCTTGGCCTCCTTGCACACCCCCCTACCCTCTTGGATCGACACTCTACGGGAACGGATGCAAAAAACATTTCGCCGTAAGGAAATCACCAAACTCGAGCTAACCCTCATCGAGGGCGACATTCAGAAAGCGGAAGCAGCCGCCACGAGGTCAACCCCTCCTGTCACGGAAAGCATTGAAGTCTGTCAAATTTGCACTCAGGCGATCCCTGCGCCCAACCAAACGCAATCAGACGGGCCTCAAGTGGAAGTCTCTGCTGAGCTGCATCTAGCGGACGAATTTGCCGCCGATGGCGGTCAAAATGTCCGGCACGTAGAGTCTGAACCAAAAGATATAAATTTGACTCCAACGAAATCAGATCGCCGACGCGACATTCAACCTCTGTGGTCGGACCTCAAAACAGTCACTGATTTCTTCCCCGACCCCCCGTCTAGCGAACGTGACCTGGTCAGGATTGCTTTTGAATTCTCTCTGTTCATTGGCTTAGGACAAGAGACTGTAGGCAGAGCAATTCGATCTCTTGGCCTACCCAATTGCTTAGTTGCCATCGACTACCTTGCAGAAAACATTGCGAAGATAAGAAACCCGGAGCGATACCTCCTCTCAATGCTGAAGAGTTATGAGGGCGGGTGCCCTATCGCTAGCAGACGCGTTAGGCCTGCGGCACTGTCTTTCTCATGATGGTGCATAATGAGCTGAAGTCATCTAGACGATCGTGTCGATCTCAGACCGCGCTTGCACGGAACTTTTTGAGGTACTCTCATCTGAGGAGGATACTCCGCGAGTACGTCAATTCGTACATGCACCCTTCTTGGGAAGTCTAGGATTTCAGATGCCAGGGTTGAGACACTGCAACGATGGGACGCTGAGCCCTTGAGGAAGATTGCGAAAGAACTCTCCAGGTGCATGGCTAGTCAATGCCTTGAGGCATATTACCGCGGTAATATGTTCGCATCCACCACTCGCCGAGGCTGCGCATCCGATGACTACCTCCATCGTCTACAAGCATGTAGGACAGGAGCTACAGATGTCTAACTCAAAACTCTTGGCAGAAGAGCACTTAGCGCCGAAACTATTACCGCGGTAATAGTTTCGGTGACGAGCGCGCACATTAGATGGCTCAAGGACGACGACCCACGACCGCACTTCTGGTACACTGTCATTCTTGCGTTCGGCTCAAAGCAAAACTCTAAGTATTACCGCGGTAATATTATGCCATTTCCGCAGCAACAGAACTCTCGTGGCACCAGTGAGACAACCAGGATTGTGATCAAGAACACGCTGATTGCAGAGGGCCACAACTCCGTCACTTGCGCGTTCTCTGCGGACGTCCGATCTCCGCCAAAGCTCTGACTAGGTCCAGGTCTCCACGGCGGAAATCTCGTAGCATACCTTCGAGAACCCCCGCAGGACATTTGTCAGCTCCTGCGCGCTCCGAATGCTTTGCATCGGCGATGAGCACACAGATTGCACCACTCGCAGATCCCATCGCACCGCGGAGTTTCCTCCACACGGCGGGATCCGCACCCATCTCCGAGAGCCTGTTCTGAGCCGAGACGACGAAATCGTAGAACACAAGCCGCCGCTGTCCGTAGCGGCGCATATCCAGGTGAAGCTGCATCTCCGGCGAGCAAAGCGCGTAGAGCCGCTCCGGCCCTAGTGATCCAAGAAACGCCGCCTGACCTTCTCCTGCCTGCCCGCGGCTCAACAGCTCTCCTTCAGCCCCGACCTCCTTCGGAAGTTTGTCCTGGTCGCTGTAGCTCCGATCCTCCAGCTCGATATCATCGGAATGCCGTGCGTCATCCACCGCTTTGGCCGAAACTCGACCAGCGCCTTGAGTAGGATCTTGGGTCATATCTTGTATTAAAGGCCGCTCGTTTTCACAGGTCCCACCGCTTGATTTTCGCGCCTCACTCAGCGTGGCTGCGATCTTTCGGCACAGAGCGGCAGCCTCCGTTTCGTGCAGGATCAACTCTTCCAGAGACATGCGATGCAACTTGGCGGTCGAAGGCCACGCATCGAGTTCGGTCCGAAGGGCCGCGGTGATCTCGTCACCTTTGGTCCAGTCAGCAAGCTCCGTTAGGAGCATCAGCGCGCGCCGCTTGTGGGCGCTGCGCAGACCGCGGAGTTGCCCGTGGGCCCTGCGCGTCTTCTCGAGTGCCTCTCGTAGTCCAAGGAATTCTTGCACGCGGGCGATACCGCGGCCGAAGAAGACACCGCAGCCAGCGAACCCGGATCGCGCACCGTTTGCCATGGTCCGCTTCTCGATGAGGCCAGCGCGCTCCAGGACCTGCTCATGTGCACGGATGCGGCAGGGGGAGACCCCGCGCTTTCGCGCGAGCTCCGTCTGGCTGAGGTAGCAGCACGGCTCCTCCGCGCCGGTCTTGAAGGATCGCGGGCGCGTGGCTCCGATCATCGCGCGGAAGGTCATCATGGCGGCAGCCCCAATGCCGACGGCACTGGCGATGGCATCGACGAGGTTTACGAAACCATCGCGCTCCATGCCACTGGGGAGTGTGGGGAAGGGGCCATGTTGTCGGCCACGGCTCCATTGTTGCATCGCTGTCATTCTGCTCGGTCCTTCTTCTCAAGAACGCGAGGCGGCGCGCAGACAAACCTCTCCCGATCGCACAGATGCGGTTTGGGGTTGTCCGTCATGTCGGGAAGCTGCTAGACCACGAGCATGTCAGTGTTCTTTTCAGGGTTTGCAGACCCTGAAGGTCTTGAGCTTCCCCGTGTAAGGCTGCCGCCTTCGCGGGGTTTGCTTCTTAAAAGGGGCTGATCCTTTCGGGAGATGTCAGTAGTTCACCTGCTCGAACCCATAGGTCCCGCTATAGTCTCGCCAGTCGACAAACACCGCGCGGGCATGGAAGGTTGGACAATCCTCGCCCCAACCATCGAATCCTTCGAATGCGTTCGGCAGGTCGTCGACGCTGCTGTCTGACCAATCAAACGCGCCCTGCACCCCATAGGTCCCGATCTGAACGTTCTGAGTGCGCCGGCAATGGCTCTCTTCGCTGCCGATCTCTCGTTGTCTGGCGAAAGCGACATGATAGACCCGGATCGAGCGGACAAAGTCAAACTCCGGGCCGCTGATGTCGACATCGGCAGCAAGGGATTGATTGCCGTCCTGCGCCGCCAACGTGAGCGGGGTCATCGGGTCGGTGGACATGGCCCCGAGCGTCTGGCGCAGAACCGAGGGCAGAACCGCCGTGCCAGGTTCGTGGACGTCTGGCGCACTTCGCGCCGCGATTGGCACGAGAGGGGGTAGGGGAGTTTGGTCGCGATCTCTGTCGTAGCTGGCGCCGAGCGGGCAGTTCCAGATTTGAAGGGGCGGCTCGATCGGCGATGGAGTGATGCGCTCAATGAAGGTCTCCCGGGCTTCTGCGCACTCCGCGGTGGACGGCCAACCGCCCGCGAGACAAATCAGGATCGCGCAATCAACCTGGTAGGCCTGCGCCGTGCGCGGCGCTCCGATTGCCAGTTCGGAGGCCAGGATCGCCGCGCCGGCGATTTTCCGCGCATGCCGGATTCTCAACTTAGCCACGTCAACTGACCTCCATCTTCCGTAGGGTCCGGGCGCCCGCACGCTTCGTGTTGACGTTAGGGAGCCCGCTATGAAATTAAGGCGAACAAACATGGGGTATGCAGCCTCAGGTTGCGCCTTGAGCGGGTAAATTTCAGCAAACGCCGATTTTGTCAAATTCGCGTTTCATGCTTTTTCGAAAATGGCATGAAAGGCGATTTTGAAAATAGGCCTTTCTCGTTGTGGCTGGGTGTGTTTCAACGTTACCCATCACCTGGCCAGATAATCCCGACGACAGGTGTCCCCGAATGAAAAAACAACGCCCGATTACAAGCGATGCAGTACAAGGCTTCCTTCAGGATGGTGGCAAAATTGAATACCGCCCGATCGAGGCTTCCAGAGGTTGGCACTGGGAGCTTTGGGCGATCCGCCCTGACGGGTCGGAAACCGTCGTCATCTCATCCAAGACCGGAGATGACCGCGTCTTCAAATCCGCGGACGCGCTGGTCAACTTCCATCTTCGGACGTTCCCCGGCTCCGAAGGTGTCTGGGTTCCGATCCCGAAAGGCGCCGAAAGCCAAGACGCCAAATGACCGGCTGGGCGCATCCCGCGCCCAAATTCGCCTGCCTTTTTCTGGCGCGCGTCTCTCTCTGACACTCTCAGCACTCCTTGCGGGCTTGCCCGGGATCGCAGACGCGGAGCCGATGAATGCCGCTGCGTTCCGCGTCCTGGCTGAGAACTGCGCGCCAGGCGTTTCGCCGAGCGTGATGGAAAAGCTCGTCGCCGCCGAGAGTGGCTTTGAGCCCTACGCAATCGGTGTGAATGGGCAAGGACAGCGATCTTACACGTCGCAAAGCGCCGAGGAGGCCGCCCAACTTGCGCGGCGCTTGATCTCCGAGGGCGGCTCCATCGACATGGGGCTCGGGCAGATCAACAGCGCCAATCTCGAGTGGCTTGGTCTGACGCCCGACACTGTCTTTGACGCCTGTCGCAACCTCGGCGCGGCGCAGACCGTGCTGCGCGAGGGCTACGTCCGTGCGCGTGAGCGCGGCGCGGAGAAGGGCACAGCCCTGCGGCAGGCCCTGTCATCTTACAACACCGGATCGCCGACGCGCGGATTTGCGAATGGCTATGTAGACCGCGTCCTCGCGGGAGGGCAGGGGACCGCCCCCGTAGCTGCCGCGGCACGTCCGGCGGCGCCCCGCGGGCAGGCCGATCCGCCGGAGGGCTGGGATGTGTTCGCCACATCAAACGGCTCCGGAGCCCACGTCTTCCAGTAGAAGGATTTCACCTTGAAACGTTTCCTGCAACGTCACCGGTCCGCCGGTGCGCCGATCTCGCTCGCCCTGATCTTGGCCCTTGTCGCGCAGCCCGCAGCAGCCGCCGGGTTCACCGATTTCCTGAATAATATTCTCGACGAGTTCGAGAGCGCCAAGCAGCCGATCGCGCTCATCGCGATCATGTTCATCGGCGCGGGCTGGCTTTTCAATTTCGTGGACCTGCGCCGCGCGGCCTGGGCCGTCGGCGGGGTCGTGATGATCTTCGCGGCCTCTGAAGTTCTGACGATGATCACCGCGTAGGGCGGGGCAGGGGGCTTTGATGACCAGGGAGAAGCTCAACGAGGATACGTTGTTCCTGGCGCTGACGCGTCCGGCAATGGTCTTCGGCATTCCAATCGAGGCTTTCGCGATCTCCTGCGGGCTTGGCGGCCTTGCGATGATCGTGGCGGACTCGATTGTCTATCTGTCCCTGGCACTCCCGCTTCTCGCGCTCGCGCGGCTGGTCGTCGAGCGTGACGCCAACGCCTTCCAAATCCTTTTTCGGTGGCTGGATACCAATGCCCGCTGCCGAAACCGCAGCTTCTGGGGCGGATCGTCTTCCTCGCCGCTGCAGTTGCGCCGACGGTACCTGCTCGAGGAAATCGATTGATGGGCTTTGCGCGCAAGATCAGAACCGAGACCACCGCTGAGCGCTACCTGCCGTTTCTGCGTCATGCGGATGAGCATGCGATCATCACGCGCAATCGCGGTGCGTTTCAGATGATGAAGCTCGAGGGGGCGTCCTTTCGAACGGCGGACACGCGCCACATCAATGTCCTGCATGACACTTTGAGCCATGCGCTGCGCAGCATCGCGGGCCTCGGGGTGATGGTTTATGTCCATGTGATCCGGAGTCGCGACGATGGCTATCCGGCGGGCGCGTTCACCTCCGATCTTGCCAACTGGATCGACGACGCCTACCGCGCCCGGCTCGAGGCAAAGCGCCTTTACCGGAACGACATCTATCTCACGCTCTACATGCAGCCGCGGAACCTCCCGAGCGAGCACCTCGTCCGCGGGATGCGGCGGGCCCGGTCGCGCCTGGTCGAGGTGAATCAGGCGCTATTGGACGAGCTCGATGACAAGGCGGCACAACTTTCGGGGAGCCTCAGCCGGTTCCGGCCGCGTCGGTTGTCGGTGGTTCGCAACAACCGCAATATTCTGATTTCCGAGCCCGCAAGCGTCCTGAAGCAGGTGATTTCCGGCCGCCTTGCTGAAGTCCCGCTGGTTCAGGGCACGCTCGGCGGTGCGATTTACACCGATCGGGTGATCTTTGGCCGAGAGGTCTGTGAGATCCGCCATGCCGAGGCCAGCACCTACGGGGCCATGTTCGGGCTCAAGGAATATCCTGCCTGGACCCGGCCCGACATGCTGGATGGCCTGCTGACCGCGCCCTTCGAGTTCATCCTGACCCAGTCGTTCCGCTGCGCGGGCAAGACCGACGCCCTGCGCCAGATGTCGCTAAAGGAAGGACGGCTGCGCAATGCCAATGACCCGGCGCTGTCGCAGGCGGACGGGCTACGGGCGGCACGCGACGAGCTGATGTCCGGGACCTTCGTCATGGGCGAGCACAATCTCTCGCTGCTCGTGCTGAGCGAGGATCCGGTGGCGCTGAAAGCCCGCGCCGCGGATGCGGTCACACTGTTGTCGGAAGTCGGCGCGGTTGTCGCGCGCGAGGACCTGGGCCTAGAGCCGCAGTTCTGGGCACAGCTGCCGGGCAACCACGCCCATCGCGCCCGCTCAGCGCTGGTGACCAGCCGCAACTTCACCGCGCTGGCCCCCCTGCACAACTACCCGACTGGACACCGCGCCGGAAACGAATGGGGCGCGGCTATTGCGAAGCTCCAGTCGAGCGCGGGGACGCCGTTCTACTTCAATTTCCACGTTGGCGATCTTGGCCACACGTTCATCTGCGGTCCCTCGGGCTCTGGCAAGACCGTGGTGCAGACCTTCCTGCTCTCGCAGCTCGAGAAGTTTGGCGTGAAGCGCGTACTTTTCGACAAGGATCATGGTGCCGAAATTTTCGTGCGGGCCTCAGGCGGAACCTACCTCGATTTCCAGCCCGGTCAGCCCACGGGATGTGCACCGTTCATGGCGCTCGAGCTCGATGCCCCTGGCCAAGCTTTCCTTGTGGCTCTCGTCAAATCGATGCTGGGCGGCGATCAAACCACCTTCTCGGCCAGCGATGTACGCCGCATTGAGCAAGCCGTAGCAGGGCTTGCCAATCTTCCGCGCGCCGAGCGCAGCCTATCGGCGCTGCGCGAGCTGCTCGGGTTCGGCGGCGGGGCCGAGGACATTGGCGCTCGGCTCGACCGCTGGACGCGCGAGGGCCGGCTGGGCTGGGTCTTCGACAATGCCGCCGATGAGCTGTCGCTCGATGCCGATCTCGTCGGCTTCGACATCACCGCTTTTCTCGACGATCCGGAAATCCGCAACCCGATCATGATGTATCTCATGCGGCGGGTGGAGCAGCTGATCACCGGCCAGAGGATCGCGATCTTCATCGACGAGTTCTGGAAAGCGCTGTCGGACCCGTATTTTTCCGACTTCGTGAAGAACAAGCTCAAGGTGATCCGCAAGCAGAACGGCATCATCGTCGCGGGCACGCAATCGGCTTCGGATGTCATTGCAAGCCCGATCGCGCGCACCATCATCGAGCAATGCGCCAGCCAGATTTACTTTGGCACGGACCGCCCCAGCCGAAAGGACCTGGTGGACGAGTTCGGTCTTTCCGAGCGCGAGTTCGAGATCGTACAGAGCGAGCTGCCCATGGGGCATTTCCTCATCAAGCAGGCGCAGAATTCTGTGGTCTGCGATCTCGACCTCTCCGGTCTCGACGACGTGCTGACCGTTCTGTCGGGGCGCACCGCGACCAACGCGCTCATGGATGAGCTACGGCAGCAATACCCCGTGCCCCGGGATTGGCTCCCGCGGCTTCTCGCGACACGAAAGGACCTGGCATGAAACGGCACGCGTTTCGCGCCGCGACCCTGCTCGCCTTGCTCGCCCAGCCGGTGCAGGCGCAGGGCGTTCCGGTGATCGACACCACCGCGCTGGCCAATGCCAAGGCAGAATTTGCCCAGCAGATCGCGCAGATGGTGCGGGAGCTCGAGCAGGCGCAGGCCCTTTACGCGTCGATCAACGGCATGACCGACATGAACTCGGTGGTGAATGCACTCAACTCGCCTGAGGTGCGAGAGCTGCTCGGGCCTGAGGCCATGCAGATCGCCCGGGACTTCGATGTGACAATCGACGATCTGGGTGATTTGGCCAGCACTGCCCAGGACGCGGCGGATTTCGCCTCGCTCGGCAGCACAGACATCGACGCCGAGGATTTTTACCGCAGCGAGCTCGACCGGATCACCAACCGCTCGGCGCGAGACACAGCCATAGGCGAGCGGATCGTGACCCTCTCGGACGACCGGCTCGAGGGGCTCGATCAGCTCCGCGACAAGATTGGCGGCGTCTCGACCCAGCGGGAGATGGATGCGCTTTCCGCGAGGATCGCGGTGGAGCAAGCCATGCTGCAGAACGACACCAACCGCATTCAGGGCCTTGCCATGCTGCAGGACGCGCAGACCCGCGTCGAAGACCAGCGCCAGGCGGAAATTGCAGCTCAGCGCCGCGCTCGTGAAAGCGCTGGCTATGAGCGCATCTATGGCCCCGACGAATTCTAAGAAGGAGAACCTGCCATGAAACTCGCCACTTCGATGCTGGTGACGCTGATCGCGAGTGCAGCGCTGACTGGATGCAAGGAAGAAGAAAACCAAACAGTAGAGTACTTCTCTGCCGACCCCGCCGCCCGCGCCGAGATGCTCGAGTCTTGCGAGGTTTCTGATCGTGCCGCCGAGGATGCCAACTGCGTCAATGCGGACGAAGCGGAGCGCGCGGCGCAGCGCGATCAAGACAGCGAGGGCTTCAGCAACGTCTTCGGAGAACCCTCGTTCGATTGATGTAAGCCCGCGTGGGAAGGGACTGCGGACATGCTGCAAGCTTTGTATGACAACTTCGTCGAGAGTCTGACGGCGAAGATGACGGATATCAGCGCGACGATGTCGGCAGAACTGACGGCACCGCTGACCGCGGCGATGACAATCTACCTAATCCTCTACGGCTGGGCGATCATCCGCGGCTCTGTTCAGGAGCCGTTACTCGACTTCACACTGCGGGGCGTCAAACTCGCCATCATCTGGACCCTTGTTTCTAGCGCTGGCGACTACAGCGCCTGGGTCGGGAACACGATCCTGAACGATATCCCGGATTTTGTTGAACTGCTTGCCGGGGGATCGACGAATTTGCCCTCCGACGCCGTCATGGCAATGGCAGGCCAGATCAGTGTGAAAGTTCAGGAACAGTACGGCTCGGGTTTGGCCGGCACGATGTACGGGTATGCCCTTTCGGTGGTCTTGATCCTGATTGCGGTGCCCTTCGCGGCCCTTGCCTTCGTTTCCAGCCTGCTTGTGCACTTCGGCCTCACGCTATTGGCTGCAATCGGTCCGCTCTTCGTCGCGTTCGCACTTTTCGAGGTAACGCGTGGCTGGTTCTTCGCCTGGCTCGGGCAGGCCATGAACTTCTCGATCCTGAAGCTTTTGGTGATCGTCCTGATGATGACGGTCACGGCGTTCATCGGTGACGTCTATGCCAGTTTCAACATCGAAGAGGCCGCGGCTTCGATCTCGGCTTTTCTGGTCGCGATGGCTTGCGGGACGATCTTCTTCTTCCTGCTGCCGTCCATCGCCTCGGCGCTCAGCGCCGGCACGTCGGCATCCACCGGCGCGGCGCAGCGTATGGTCGAGCGCAAGCTGTTCGGCACGTCCCCGCGGTCCCATGGCCCCGGCAGTTCGAGTGGCTCGGCAACGCGCACAGATTGAGGTCGACAAATCGGCCTCTCCAACCCGCAAATCTCCAAGGTAACGAGATGAAATTTTCTGTCCTGCTCATGGCTGTTCTCGGCCTGACGGCCTGCGCGACAACCACACCGCTGCCGGATGTCGCTGGCACTCAGGTGCGCCCGCTGAACCCGACCAAATGGAACTACCAGGACGCGGTGCTGCAAAAGCAGAAGGAAATCGGCGTGTCGCCCCGGATCGCAGATACTCGGGGAGGTGCGGAGACATGAAACCCGCAGAGGACAAGGAATTTGCCGCCTATCTGAAAGAGGCGCGCAGCTTCGACTATGATCTGCGCCTGGCCGCCGAGCGCTCCAAGCGCACCGCCTGGATCATTGCCGGCGTCGCAAGCCTTCTCGCTGTGACCAGCGTTGCGGCGGTGGGGGTCATGGCGCCGCTCAAGGAGGTCGTGCCCTTTGTGATCCGTGTCGACACCGCCAGCGGCGTTCCGGAAGTCATGACCAGCCTCAGTGATGGCGCCACGAGTTACGACGAAAATGTCACCCGCTACTTCCTGGCGCGCTATGTCCGGGAACGCGAGGGCTACAGCTTTGCCGAGCGCGAAGCGATCTACCGGGAGGTGACGCTGCTCTCGGCCCCCGAGGAGCAGGCACGCTTCTCGGATGCCTTCAACGGCTCGAACCCCAACAGCCCGCAGTACATCTATGGCACCGATACCCGTGCAGAGATCAAGATAAGATCGATCTCCTTCCTGGGCGATGAGCTCGCGCAGGTCCGTTTCTACAAGACCGCGATCAATGAGCGCGAGAACCTCCGGACCCAAACGCTCTGGGTTGCAACGATCGAGTTTGGCTTCGACAGCAGGGCCGAGATCAGCGCCGAGGATCGGACCATCAATCCTCTCGGGTTTCTCGTCGAAAGCTATCGGGCCGACCCGGAGGTGCCACAATGAGGCTTCGGGCAGCTCTTCTTGCTTGCGCGGTGCTGACGGCGGCAACGCCAGTTTTTGCACTCGACGTGCCGCGTCCCTCGCGATCGGACACGCGGGTCCGGTCGGTCAGCTACAACGAATGGGACGTCGTGCGCGTGGTTGGCACAATTCGCACCACCGTGCAGGTTGTCTTCGCCCAGACCGAGGAGATCATCGATGTCGGCAGCGGCGATACCGTCTCCTGGGAGATCGTGCCGCGCGGCAACATCCTCTATCTGAAAGCGCGAGAAGCAAACCCACCGACCAACCTGCAGATCGCCACGATGCGCGCCGACGGGACGACCCGGACGTATTCCTTCGAGCTCATCGTGCGCGAGGGGGCGATCACCAACACGTCCAAAGACGTCTATTTCCAGATCCGCTTTGCCTATCCGACCGACGAGGCCAACCGGCGGCGCGAGGTTGCTGCCACCCAGAAGGCCCGGGCCCAGGAACAGGCGGCCAAGGCACGGCTTGCGGAGTCGGTGGCGACGTCGGGCTCGAAGAACTGGCGCTACCTCGCGGCCGGCAGCCGCGATCTGCAGCCGACCCAAGCCTATGACAATGGCGAGATGACCGTGCTGACCTTCGCGCGTCGAACTCGCATGCCCGCCGTGTTCATCGTCGGCAGCGCGGGCACCGAGCGTCTGGCCAACACCACCGTGCGGAAAAACCAGGTCATCGTGCACGACGTCGCTCCGGAGCTGCGCCTGCGTCTCGGGGGAGAGGTGACCGCGCTTTACAACATGGGGCAGGGCTATGCGGTCGGCGGTGATGCCGGCACGGGCACCACCAGCCCCTCCGTTCGCCGCGAAATCATCGGAGAGTGAGCATGGCCGAGACTGAAAATTCCGATGAAACGCTGGAGGCCGCAGAGGCCACCCTTCCGGGCGAGCGGGGCATCTCGTCGTTCGCCGGGGCCAAATCCGCAGGGCTCACCGAGAAGAATAAGAAGCTTCTGGTCGTGACGGGCATCGTGTTCCTTGGCGCAATGGCCTTCCTGCAATGGCCGAGGGACGCAGAGCCCGCCCCGGAGGAGGGGACGGAGCGTAGGGCCAGCACGATCCGCACCGCGGAAGATTTCCTACCCGCGGAACTTCCGGGGCAGGAAGAGACGACATCCGCGCCTGACCCTGACGAGGAGCCCGCGGCAGCAGAGGATCCCGAGACGCTCGGACCCATCGAACGCGCGCGCCAGGAAGAGCAGCAGAGCCAGTCGTCAGAACCCAGCGAAGCCGAGCAGCTCTATGAGGCCTCGAAGCGCGCCCCGCTCATGGCGCATGCGGGTTCAGGGACCTCAGCTATGGGAGGTATTGCGAAAGGCGTCGCGTCCGCAGAAGGCGCCGCACCAACGCTCTTCGGCGGGGGAACTGCCGAAGGTGCCGGACGCGAACTCTCAGGGCTGGCCGCGGAACTGGTCACCGGCACGCGCGGGGCCGAGCAGGCTCGAGTGCTGGCCCATCCGAATCTGACGGTCACCCAAGGCACCGTCATCCCCTGCGCGCTCGACACGGCGATGGATTCCACCGCGCCTGGTATGGTGCGCTGCACCGTCACGGATGATGTCTATGCCACCACCGGCGCTGTCATCCTTCTCGACCGCGGCACGAAGATTGTTGGCGAGTACCGGGGCGGCCTACAACGCGGGCAGAAACGCCTCTTCGTTCTCTGGACCCGGGCCGAGACACCGGCCGGGGTCATCGTGAACCTGGGCTCGCCCGGTGCCGACGCGCTGGGACGCACAGGTCTTGAGGGCGACATCGACACCCAGTTCTGGACGCGCTTCGGCGGCACGATGATGCTGTCGATCATAGATGACGCTCTGATCCTCGCGACCCGCTCGGGCACGGATGACGAGAGCAGCTATGAGAACACGCGCGACGCGGCGCGCAGCCTTGCCGAGACGGAGCTCGAGAGCACGATCGATGTGCCGGTCATCCTGCGCAAGAACCAGGGTGAAGAGGTCTCGGTCATGGTCGCCCGCGATCTCGATTTCTCCAGCGTGTACCGGCTGCGATGATGCAAGTGCGTGACACGAGTCTTGCAGAGCCGAGAGCTGCCAGCAGGGTCGTGCCCTCGGCGCTTGCCTCCCATCTAGAACCGCTTGCGCCTTGGCTCGAGCGGAGCGATGTGCTCGAGATCTGCATCAACCGCCCCGGAGAGCTGTTTGTCGAAGACGCCTCCGGAACCTGGGAGCAGGCCTCCGCCCCGGCGTTCAGCTATCCCTTTTTACAGGGTCTCGTCGCCACCGTCGGCAGTTGGACGCGCCAGCAGGTCAATGATCAGACCCCGCTCCTGTCTGGCGCCCTGCCGGGCGGCGAGCGCATTCAGATCGTCCTGCCGCCCGCGGTGCCCGACGGCACGATCAGCATAACAATCCGGAAGCCGGCCCAGAAGAGCTACACGTTGGGCGACTTGGTGGCCCAGGGCATGTTTGAGCAGGTGAAAAGCTGTTCGCAGGCCGGCGGGTTGAGTGCGGAGGACGAGAGACTTCTGTCTCTGCACCGCGGCGACAACTGGCCGGCGTTCCTGACCTCGGCGGTACGGGCGAAGAAAAACATCCTCGTCTCTGGCGCCACCGGCTCGGGCAAGACCACGTTTTCCAAAGCGCTGCTCCCACTCATTCCGGCGCACGAGCGACTGATCACGATCGAGGACACGCTCGAGCTCTGCCTGCCGCATCAGAATGTGGTGCGGCTGATCTATTCGAAGGGGGAGCAGGGCGCGGCGCGCATCACCGCCCGCGATCTTCTGGAAAGCGCCCTGCGCATGCGCCCGGACCGGATCTTCCTGCAGGAGCTGCGCGATGCCGCGGCCTTTTACTACCTGCGGAACGTCAACACCGGCCACGGCGGATCGATCACCACAATCCACGCAGACTCTCCCGCTCTCGCTTTCGAGCAGCTGGCACTGCTGGTCAAGGAAAGCGACGCCGGTCGGGATCTCACGCGCTGCGAAATCAAGGAGATGCTGATCCACATGGTCGATGTCGTCGTGCAGCTCAAACGCACCGAGGTGGGGCGCCGCGTCACCGAGATCTACTTCGATCCTGCCCGGAAATTGGGAGGCGGGGCATGATTGTTCAGAACTGGCATCGTCTCGGCACGCCGGCGCGCGTCGCCGCAATCACCGCGGCCGCCGGCATTGGCGTGGTGGGCGGGCTCATGACCTCGGCCTACGCCCTGCAGTGGGGCCTCAACGTTCCGGTGCATCTGCCCCGCGACCTGCTCCTCTGGCCGCGCGCGGCGCTTGCCGGTTACACCGATCCCGAGACCCTGAAGTGGGTCAAGCTTGCCGGCTACGCTGGGCTTTTACCCGTTGCTGTCCTGGGAGCGGCCATCCTCAAGGCAAAGCCCAAGCCGAATGTCCACGGGAGGGCCGAGTTTGCCCGCGAGCGCGAAATCCGGGGCGCGGGCATGCGATCGAGCGCCGGTCTGATCGCGGGCTTCACCTCGGCGCGCTCCCACAAGACTTACGGCAAGCCCGTGGACAGATGGGGCAGGGCGGTCGAGGACGGCGGCAAGCTCAAGATCCACAAGGCGGGGCACCTCAACGCCCACAACCTGCTGCTGTATGGCGGGGATGAGCATGTGCTCCTCTATGCCCCGACCCGCTCGGGGAAGGGTGTCGGTGTGGTCATTCCGAACCTGCTGAACTGGCCGGGCTCCGCTGTCATTCTCGACATCAAAAAGGAGAATTGGGCGCTGACCGCGGGTTTCCGCAAGTCCGGAGGGCAGGAGGTCTTCCTCTTCGATCCGCTCGAGCCTTCCGGCAAGACCCACCGCTGGAATCCGCTGGCGACCGTACGCCGGGGCAGCGAATTCCAGATCGAAGATCTGCAGCGGCTGGCCGATCTCTTCATCCCTGTGGCGTCCAAGGACCCGTTTTTCGACCGGGCCGCGCAGACCGCCTTTGTCGGCGTCGGTGGCTATCTCGCCGAAACCCCCGAGCTGCCGTTCACCCTTGGGGAGATTTACCGGCAGCTGACGCTGACCTCGTCTTTTGCAAAGACGTTCCGCAAGCGCATCGAGGACCGCGCGAAATCCGAACGGCCACTCTCGGTGCAGACTGTCTCGACGCTGAACGACTTCCTGTCGAAGAGCGAGAATACCTTCGAGAGCGTCAAGTCGACCATCACTGCCAACCTCGGGCTCTTCGCGAACCCCATGCTGGACCGGGCGACCGCGGCGTCGGACTTTGATTTTGCCGACCTGCGGCGCAAGCCGATGTCCATCTATGTCGGCATCTCGCCAAACAACCTTGGCCGCCTCGCGCCGCTAATGAACCTCTTCTTCCAGTCCTGTGTCGATGCCAATATGCAGGAACTGCCCGAGCAAAATCCGGCGCTGAAGCACAAGGTGCTCCTTTGCATGGACGAGTTCGCTTCCGTGGGCGAGCTGCCCGCCTTCAAGCGCGGCATTGGCTACTTTGCCGGCTATGGGCTCAAGGTGCTGACCATCGTGCAGACCCCGGCGCAGCTGGCCGACATCTACGGCCGCGATGGTGCTGATGCCTACATGGACAACTCTGGCGTCAGCATTGTCTTCACGCCTAAGGGGCTGACAGAGGCTAAGAACCTCTCCGAGCGGCTCGGCACTCTGGGCGTCGAGGTGCAGAGCGAGAGCAAGTCCAAATACCTGGCCAATCGCCAGGGCACGACCGTCAGCCAGAGCGAGCAGCGGCGGTCTCTCATGCTGCCGCAGGAATTGCTGCAGATGGACCAGAGCGAGGCCTTGGTGCTGGTGGGTGGGCACCCGCCGATCAAGGCAAAGAAGATCCGCTACTACGCGGAATCTGCGTTGCTCAAGCGCACGAAGATTCCGGCGCCGGATGTTCCGTCCATCTCGGGCAGCACGCTCGAGCGCGAGCTCGCCCTGGTCAAGGCGCAGAATGCCATGCTGATCGCGCGCCAGGCGGAGATGCAGGAAAAGGTCGATCACATCCTCAGCCTGCAGGCCGCTCATGCGGAGAACATCGCCAAGGGCGAACCCGCGGAAGTGCCGATGTCCGACGAGGAGATCGCTGATCCGAGCACAATTTCCTACGAGCGGCTGAGCCTGACGGGACATCAGCAACAGGCAAAGATTGCAGAGCTCAACACCGCCGGAACGATCGGAACGAAAGAAGGCGCCATCGAACTGCTCGAGGCCTTTGGATGTGGCGACATCGCGAACCAGCAGGGTGACGAAAGGGATGAGCATGTATGAGAAACAGAACGAGGTGGGGTTCACCCTTTCCTATGCCGGCAACGAGACCGTGGCGCGTTTTGCCACGGCAGCAGAGGCCGGACGGGCGTTCGCTGATGCGGATGCGGGACAGCAGCCGCGGGTCATTGAGGTGGTGGGGCAGGGCGCGCGCACGCTGGCCTCGACCGTGACCATCGGGACGGACGTGAAAAAGTCAGTGCCGACGCTGGACAGCCTGCCCGAGGTTTCGACCAAGGAGATCGGTTCCAAATCCGGTGAAGGGTTTGGGGAGACCGACCTCGACTTCTGGACCGCGTATCATGAGCGCGTTGCGGAGCAGAAGCGCGAGGACGTCGTGAAATCCCCGGCGGCCGAGGTAGGCGCAACAGCGCGAGAGGACAATGGCGCGGGGACGATCGCGCCGAGCGATGCTACGAAAGTCCGGGCGGCGGCGGATCGGTTCTCGTTGCCGGCCAGCTACCATGACCGTTTCCTGGTAACGAAGGCCGCGCATCAGCAGGATCTCTACCGATCCTACGAAGACGCGCGCCCGGCAATCAGCGACACGGGTGACCGGCTCAGCACCCGCAACGCGGATCGCGGCACCGCGATGGACATGATCGAGCTCGCGGCGCACCGCGGGTGGCAGAACCTCACAGCCCGGGGTCCTGAAGAGTTTCGCCGCGAGATGTGGATCGAGGGCACGGCGCAGGGCCTGAAGGTCCAGGGTTATCGGCCATCCGAAAAGGATCGCGAAGAGGCCAGCCGCCGAGGGCAGATGATCGGCGAGCGGGTTCTTGAGCGCACGGATGGTGGGCGGGCGCAGCGCGGAAATGTTGCAGCGGGACAGTCGCGATCTGACGGGCCGGCGAAAGACGGTAACGTGGTGCGGATCCCGCGGGCCAATTTTGCCGAGGGGATCACCGGCACGATCACCGAAATCGGCTCTGCACCCTACCGCAATCGCGAAGGCGCCGATCCCGTGCCATTCATCGAACTCACGCGCGAGGGCGGAAAAGCAGAGCGTCTCTGGAGCGTGACCCTGCCCGACGCCGTCGAGAAACATGATCTCAAGGTTGGGGATCAGGTGACGCTGTATTCGCCGGGGGTCGAGCCGGTGACTTACAAAACCACCGACAAGAGGACCGGCGAAGAGGTCGAAAGACAGGGGCATCGGCGCCTTTGGGATGCGCGGGATATTCAGCGAGCGGCGGAGGTCGATATGGGCGAGCCGAGCGTCGTCGAGGCGCAGCCACAGGAAAAGTCAGCAGCCGAGGCAGAGGGGAATAGCACTGTGTCCGACAAATCGCGGGAGCAGGCAATGTCTTCAGAACGTCTCGAGGATCGCATCAAGCACTACGAGCCCGGTGATCAGGCCGTCAAAGGCTCGGCGAGCGTGCTTGCCCAAATGGACGCGCGGATGCGGGCCGGTGGGGTGTCGGAAAAGGATCGCGAGGCGGCTCGGGAGAATGTCGCCAAGCTCCTGTCGCAGGGGCTGCAGGCTGGGAGGTCGGTGCGGGTTCAGACTTTGGCGAATGTTTCCAGGGAGCAGGAGAGGACGGCGCAGATTGCCGGGCAGGTGGCTGAGAAAGATCGGGGGCGTGGGGTGCAGAAGGGACAGGAGCGGTGAATGCCGCGCGTGCCGTGGTGGGTTGCGGGATTTCAGAATTGGGTCCTGTCCGCATGCTCGGGGGAGTTGCGGCCTTGGTCTGGCTGGAACTCCAGATCTCGATGCGTTCGGCACTATGCCATTGACGGCGCTTTGGTTCGTGGACACTAGCTCCACCTGAGGTAGATCTCGCGCCCGTGACGTGCGGCATCAGGCTTCAAAGAGGCGGGGGAAAAGCATCTCGTGCGTCTGACTGGGGAAGCGCAGTTGCAGGGGCGCGCGGGGCGTGGTGGATCCCAGCACCCCATCATCGGTGAGTTCCTTGATAACGGCGCGTGCGGTGCGCGGGGCCACGCCCAGGATGGCCGCTGCATCGCCGCGGTCAACTTCGCCCCGAACGAGGACTGCCCGCAACAGATCAGACGCGCCGGCACGGAAGTCGCGGCTTTTCGCATAGCGCGCGAGACGCTTGCCCATCCCGTCGAACCCCAGAAGCTCGTCCATGAACTCCACCTGGTCGAGACAGACCTTCAGGAACCAGTCGGTATAGGTGGTCAGTGCCGCCAGGGAGAGATTGCCTCGCCCGTCGCGATCGCCCTGCCTGACCCGGTCGGCCAAATGCATCATTGACTTGTACTCGTCGCGCCCGGGTAGACCTCCCTCCAGTCCGCGGGCGAGCCCCCGGGAGACCGACCAGAGGCCGCTGGCACCGATCCCGGCATGATGGGCCAGAGCATGGCTCATGAGTCGGCTGACGCGGCCGTTGCCATCGTAGAACGGATGGATGAAGTTGAGCCGGTGGTGGGCCGTGGCCACCGCGAGGATCCGGGCCGTCTGCCCGTGCAGCCAGTCAAGCCGGAAGCGCGCATGGAAGTGATCCATGAAGGCCGACACCTTGTCATGAGGCGGAGGCACATGCTCGCCGATCTCCACGTCCCCATCACGCCATTCTCCCGGCACCATGACCACCGGGTGCGCGCCTTCCCGGATCGTCAGGGCGGAGGCGTCAAGGTCCCGGTAAAATTCAGCGTGAAGCCAGCGGATGAAGTCGGGTCCGGTCGGATCCTCGAGCGTGCCGGCTGCGGCCTTCGCATCGATCTGCGCCTGGATGCGGACGTGGGCGGCGCTTTCCTGTTGCAGGGCGCGGCGCTTCGGGTCGGCATCAAAAGTGCCTGACAAGGCGCGCTCAATCTCCCGGGGCCGGGTGTTGTTGCCCTCGATCCGGTTCGAGTAGTAGCTGTTCATCACCCGGATCATTGAGGCGACCTCGGCCAAGGTCTCGGCGGGCAAGTTTCGACCCAGCTTTGTGGCAGCCGTCGCTAAAGCCAGGGCGCAGTCGGCCAGCTTGATCGGCAGATCCTCGATCCGGGCTGGCTCGATTCGCGTAGGGGCGATGATCATCTCGGCCACTCCGGAACTCCATTTCGTGCCACTAAGTTGCTTGTCTAAGTATCTGCAGTGTGGAGGCTTATTCAAGTTTATTGCAATTTTATGCCACTAAGGCACGCCACTATTTCGTGCCGCTCCGCCCGACCGCTAGAAGTCCCGATGAGGCTTCCCGAGCCGGTGAAGGAGATAAACTACGGCCAGACAGTGCTTTTGCGGCGGGGCCGCGTCCGTGTGGAGGCCTGCTAGGTATTGCTCATGGCTTGGAAGCCAGCCGCGGGCACCTTATTTGCAAACAGGGCGGGCAGGGGGCTCGGCCCGGTGAGAGGACAAAATGCAGCGCGGCGCGATCCAGCCTTCGGAGCCCAAGGACTACTTTTCTGCAGCGCGGGCACGCGTCGATAATTATGCCAAATCGACGTTCTCCCTCGCGGGCTCGGCCCGGCTGCATCGCAGGGCCCTGGGTTTGGATGTCCTCTGTGCTCCGCTCAACGTGGTCTTGGCGCCCCTTCATGCGCTCCTGCGCCTCATTTCACTACTGCTGGGAGTGGTTCGTCTGAGGGGCGCTTCAGGTTTTCTCGGGCGCGTCCACCTGATCCTGCCCACGCGCACGGCTCGCGCGGTGGAGGAGGGGCTTCTCGAGCATGTCTTTTCCCTGCCGGACGGTCCGGGGCGCTCCATCGCCGATCGCTTCGCCGAGGCCCCTCCGCTTCAAGATGACGCTTCGCTGAGCGAGGATGAGACGCGCAGGCGAGCGGAGCGCGCCGCCGCGACAATCAAGACCTACACCGGCACCCGGTCGGCCGTGGCCGAAATGACCACGGCACTGCTGACAATCTGTTTCGGGGCCTGGCTGTTCCATCGGCTGACGCTGGGCATGCTGTCCCTGGCGCCTGCGCTGGCCGACACCTACGCCATGGACGCCGCGATTGGGAACTTCCCGCTCGGGCGTGCACTGGGCGGCCTCTGGTACGGCGCTTTCCCTGTCGGCGCCTCGCCCTTGACCATTGTCACGGTCGCCCTGATGCTGATCGTATCGGCGGCCGTCGTAACGGCCTTCGCGGGTATCCTGGCCGATCCCGTGCAGACCCGACTCGGTGTTCACCAGACACGTCTGCGCCGGTTGGTCACCGCGGTCGAGCGGGACATGACAGGGTCAGACTCCGCTCCCTTTGCGGCGCGCGAACACCTCTATGCGCGGGTCTTCGACATCGCCGATATCGCCGGTGGGCTGTTCAGGCACTTCCGCTGAGGTCAGCCAAAACGTTGTCGGATCGAGCGGCGGCGTTGCGTGCCCCTTCCTGGCGAGCATCTTTCGGACCAACTCTCCGTCTTCAGCCGTGATGCTGTTAGCCTTCCCCCCGCCCAAGTAGGGGTACTCCCGCTTGGTCGCGAACTCTTTCCTAGACCTGATGATCGCGGAGTGGGCTGACTGGGCGCGGCAGAACTTGTTACATATTTCGACCTTATCTGAACGCGACCTGCCAGCTTCCATCCCCTGAGAACTCGACAAAGAGCTCGCGCAGCAGTGTCCGAACCGCCGCAACGGCCGGAGCGCTCTCCCTCATGGGCGACACCACGAGCGCAAGTCTGCGTTCCAGCGTCGGAGAGGTGATTTCCCTGACCGTCAGCAGACCCTCGCGCTCTTCCGGGGTGACCGCCGACCGCCCGATGATCGTATCACCGAGGCCCGCGGCGACCGCCGATTTCAGGGTCCAGCCACCGGCCAGCTCGTAACGGATGTTGAGTTTGAGATCGCTTTGCAGGGCAGCCCATTCAACGATCCGACGCAACACGTGATCACGGCCCGGCATGATCAGGGGGCGAGCCGTCGCCTCGGCAAAGGGGATCGGGCCGTCGGACTCTCCGGGCCGCTTCCGGGTCACCAGGACGAGGGCTTCGGTCGCAAGGGGGCTGGCCGCACCCTCGGCCGCTTCGGAAAGGTTCACCGCCAGGTCAAGGTCCTGTCGCTGCATCCCTTCCTTGAGCGACTGGCTCGTGCCTTCCGAGATTGACAGGCGGATGTTGGGAAAATGCTCGGAGCAGCGCTGGAACAGCGGGACGGCGACGCGCAGTGCGACGGTATTCAACAGGCCGAGCGTCACCGCACCGGCAAGCGAGTCGACACTGTTGCGCGCGGCGGCCTCTGCATCCTCGACGCTGCGCAAGATCGACGCGGCGTGCGCGGCAAGGATTTGCCCGACTTCCGTGGGGATCATGCCGCGGGGGATGCGGTGAAAGAGCGGGGAGCCGAAATGCGCCTCGAGCTCGGCCAGGTGATGCGAGAGCGCTGGCTGGGCGACGCCGAGAGATTCCGCGGCCCGCGTCAGGGATCCGTTCTGAGCGATCGCGTGAACGTACTTCAGCCTGCGCAAGTCCAGAACCATGCCGGGTCTCCTCTCGGTCTGATATTAGAAATCTATATAGGTTAGATCAACAACATGTATTTGTGTTATTGGTGGCCGCGTTTCTATCCTCGGCTGACGCAGCGGCACCACGCCGCATCAGCTTTGGGAGGAGCATTCCATGATCACGAAAACTGCAACGCTGGGGATCGGGCTCGCACTGGCAACCGTCGGCAGCGCCTGGGCCGATGTCGAGATTTCCTGCAGCACGGCCCGCCTCGTCGTGCCCTATGGCGCGGGCGGCGGCTCCGATCTGCAGGCGCGGGTCATCGCCGAGGCCTACAACCGCCTGGGCTTCGCGCCGCAGCTGCAGGTGATCAACATCACCGGGCAGGGCGGCAACAAGGGCGCGTCCGAGGTGGTGAATGCCGATCCCGACGGCTGCACCATGCTGTTCCAGCACGAGGCGATCCTGGCCAGCTACCTGACCGGGCGCGTGGATTTCTCCTGGGACGGCTTCACCCCGGTTGCCATGACCAACGTCGAGCCGGCGATCTTCGCCGCGTCCCCCACCGCGCCCTTCGACGGGCTCGATGGGCTCGTCAGCTATGCCAAGGAGCACCCCGGCGACGTGCTGGCCGCGGCGAGCATCGCCTCCAACACGCATTTCATCCTGCTGCAGTTCCAGAATGATCTCGACGTCAGATTCAACATCGTCGGCTACGAGGGCGGGCGCGAGCGGGTTACCGCGATGCTGTCCGACACCGTGCAGCTGGGGCAGGTCGGCGAGTCCGATGCGCGGCAGTACTTCCCCGACCAGCTCAAGGCGCTGGCGATCTTCGCTCAGGAGCGCTCCGCGACCCTCCCCGATGTCCCCACGGCCGCGGAACAGGGCTTCGACACCGAGATCAACGTGACCCGCGGCGTGCTGCTGCCGCCGGGCGCGGCGCCTGAGCTGGTGGCGCTCTACGAAGAGCGCATCGCCAAGGCCCTCGAGGACCCGGCAGCGATCGAGGCGATGGGCAAGATGGGCAACAGCGTCCGCTTCCGCGATGCCGAGGCCTATTCGGCCTGGTGGGCCGAACAGGCCGATACCTGGGAGTCGGTGGCGCGCGACATCGGCATCTACATGGCTAACTGACCGCAAGCGCGGGGGCCGCGCCTTGGCCCCCGCCCGCGCTTCAATCCAGGTGATCTCATGAGCAACCGTCTCTCCGGTGCAGTGCTCGCGGCCGTGCTTTTCGGGCTGTCGGTGCTGTTCTTCATCCAGACCTTCAAGGTCCGCAATTTTCCCGGCACCCGGTTCGGGGCCGAGATCTGGCCGCGCAGCATCCTGATCTGTCTCGGCGCGCTTGCGCTGATCCTTCTGGTGCAGAGCCTGGGCCGGCGCAGCACGACAGCGCCCATCGGGACCGAAGACGCCGCCCCGCGCGGGCTGGCGCAAGAGGGCATCGCGCTCGCGGTCTTCGCCTGCTTCGCCGCCTTCCTCTTTCTGGCGCCGCGACTTGGCGCCTATGTCTCGGGCGGCCTTTTCGTCTTTGCAGTGCTCTCGATCCTCGGACCGAAGTCACTGCGCGCCGCCCTGACGCATCTCTGCATCTCGGTGGGCGCCGCGGTGACGCTCTGGCTGCTGTTTTCCCATGTCCTTCACGTCCTCGCGCCCGCCGGGCGCTGGTGGGCGCTGCTGTGAGGAGGAACTTCGATGACGATGTTTGACGGGTTCCTCCTCGCGCTGAGCCAGATGACGCAGCCGATGAACCTGCTGCTGCTGAGCGCCGGCGTCCTCGCCGGCCTTCTGGTCGGTGCCATTCCGGGCTTTTCCATCACCATGGCGGTGGTGATCGTCCTGCCCTTCACCTACGGCATGGACACCGTGCCGGGGCTAGCGATGATGCTGGGGGTCATGGTGGGCGGCATCTCGGGCGGGCTGGTCTCGGCCATGCTGCTGGGCATACCGGGAACCCCCGCCTCGGTCGCCACCACCTTCGACGGGCTGCCGCTGGTGCGCAGCGGCCAGCAGGGCTACGCGCTGGGGCTGGGTCTCTGGGCCTCGTGCCTTGGTGGCTTCCTTTCGGGATGCGTGCTGTTCATCCTCGCGCCACCCCTTGGCCGGATCGGTCTCGAGATCGGCCCTTGGGACTATTTCAGCCTGATCCTCTTTGCCCTGACCATCACCGCGAGCCTGTCGAGCGGCAACATGGTCAAGGGTCTGATCGCCGCCTGCATCGGCCTGCTGGCGACTTCGGTGGGCGAGGATCAGGTCAACGGCGTGACCCGGCTGACCTTCGGCCACTCGGAGCTGAACGGCGGATTTGCCTACCTGCCCATCCTCATCGGCGTCTTTGCCTTCTCGCAGCTTCTCTCGGACATGCCGAACCTTGCGGCGGCGCGCCGGACGCTGAGCGCGGAGGGCGCTGGCAAGGTGCGCATCCAGCATCTGAAGGCGCTGCGCGGCCTCTTGCGTCACTGGGGGCTGACCCTGCGCTCGACCGCGATCGGCATCTTCGTCGGCGTGCTGCCGGCGGCGGGCGCTTCGATCTCGAACCTCATAGCCTATGACCAGGCGCGCAAGAACTCCAGGACACCCGAACGCTTCGGCAAGGGCGCGGAAGAGGGCATCATCGCCCCCGAGAGCGCCAACAACGCCACCATGGGTGGCGCGCTGATGGTGCTGGTCGCGCTGGGGATCCCCGGCGACGCGGCGGCGGCGGCGGTGCTCGCGGCGCTGCTGGTGCATGACGTGGCGCCGAGCCCGACCTTCATGAGCGAGCAGCCGGACATCGTCTACGTGATCCTGCTGGCCTTCGTGCTGGGCCATGTCTGCGTGTTGCTGCTGCAGTCGGCGGCGCTAAAGATCTTCATGCGGGTGGTCGGCATCCCAATCTACATCCTCGCCGGGGTGATCCTGCTCTACACCGGAATGGGCGTCTTTGCGATCAACAACACGATGTTCGACGTCTGGACGATGTTCCTCTTCGGGATGGTCGGCTACCTGATGGTGCGCTTCAATTTCCCGCTGGCGCCGCTGATCCTCGGCACTGTTCTCGGGCCGATCGGCGAGGTCAACCTGATCCGCGCGATGCAGATCTCGCCCGAGATCGGGAACTTCCTCACCCGGCCCTGGTCTCTGCTCTTCCTGCTGATGGCCGTGCTCTCGCTGCTCTTCCCGCTTTACCAGGCGCAGGCCAGGCGCGGCAGGTGGGTCTATTTCGGCGCGATCTCGTTGGCCCTGCTGGCGGCACCGCTCTTCATGATGCCGGGCCTCCTGCGGCCCGTGGCGGGCGGGGTGATGATCCTCTCTGCCTGCTGGTTCGCGCTCCGCGCGCACACCCGTTCCAAACTCGAAACAAGGGAGGCCCTTCATGGCACACATTCTCACTGACATCCCGCGCCCCTCGGAGCCCGAGCTCGCGCTGGCGCGGGCGATCACCCCGGCCACCATCCACGAGGCGCAGAACCGCACCGGCGCGCTTGATCCGACGATCAAGCCGGTCAAGCCGGGGCTGACGCTCTGCGGCCCGGCGATCACCGTATCTTGCAGCCCGGGCGACAACATCATGCTGATCGCAGCGATCAACGTCGCACAGCCGGGCGACGTGCTGGTTGTCTCGGCGGGCGGCAACAGGCCGCAGGGCGGTTTCGGCGAGGTGCTGGCCACCGCCTGCATGTCGCGAGGCATCGCCGGGCTGGTGATCGACGCCTGCGTGCGCGACGGCGCGGCGATCCGCGAGATGGGTTTTCCGGTGTTCTCGACCGGGCTCGCGATGCAGGGCACGGTCAAGGAGACGTTGGGGGCCGTCAACCAGCCCATCGTGCTGGGCGGCATCGTGATCCGGCCGGGTGACATCGTATCGGGAGATGACGACGGCGTGGTCTGCCTGAAGCGCGAGGACATCACGCGCATCGGCACGCTCGGCCGCGAGAAGGAAGCCAAGGAGGCCGAAATCATGGCGGCGCTGCGCGGCGGCGGCAATATCCTCGAGTTGAGCGGCATGGGCCAGCGTCTGCGCGACAAAGGCTGCACCTGGGACGAGGTGGTCGCCGCGGCGGAATGAGCGCGTCAGCTCGGAGAAAGGGATGGGGGCGGCTGCGGCCGCCCCCTCGGCCGTTCAGGCCGCCCGCGCCGCGTTGGCCTTCAGCTGCGCTTCGCGCCAGATGGTGAACATCCCTGCGGCGATGACCACGAGCGCGCCGAGCACCGTGTAGACGTCGGGAACCGACGCGAAGAGCGCGTAGCCGAGAATGACCGACCAGATCATCGAGACATAGTCGAACGGCGCGAGCAGCGAGGCATGCGCGGCGCGCAGCGACAGGGTCACGAGAACCTGCGCCAGCCCTCCGAACAGCCCGCAGCCGATGAGCAGCGCCAGTTGGCGCGGGTCCGGAACGCTCCAGCCGAAGAGGCTGGTGGCAAGCCCGATCGCGCTGGTCAGCACCGCGAACCAGAAGACGATCGCCGCCGGGTTCTCGGTCTGGGTCATTTTCCGAATCTGGATGGTCGACAGGGCCGAGCAGGCGGCCGCGATCAGCGCCGCGGTGCCGCCGAGGACAAGCGCGTGACCCGCATCGGGCCTTGTGGTGGCCGGAAGCAGCATGATCAGGACCCCCCCAAGCCCAATCACCACCGCGCTCCAACGGTAGATCCGCACCGTCTCACCCAGAAACAGTGCCGCGAAGATCACGGTGAAGATCGGCGCGGCGTAGCTGAAGGCGGTCTGCTGCACGAGCGGCAGGTAGGCCAGTGCCATGTAGCTGAAGAACATCCCCCCGGTTCCCGACAACCCACGGCCGAAATGGCCCGATACCGATCTTGTCCGGACAATGCCGGCAAGTTGGCCGCGTGCGCCATAGACGATCAGCAGCGGCAAGAGCGCGAAGATGGATCGAAAGAAGACCACCTCGCCTGTGGGAATTGCCCCCTCAAGGCCGCGGACACAGGCCAGCATGGCCGTCGCGGAGAGGGTGGCAAGGAGTTTCAGGGCGATGCCCTTCGTAGCGTTCATTTCAGTGCTCCAGGGGGGGAAGGATGCGGTGCCGATAACATGCGGAGGGCTTCGCCGGACCTGAGCCCGCGGCTATGGGGCCATAGATTTGGTCTGTGGCTCGCGGCGGCGCCAAACAAGAAAGGCCGGCCCAAGGGCCGGCCCAGTCGGGGAGGAAGGCGGATCAGCCCAGCAACAGGTCCGGCACGAAAGTGACGATCTGCGGGAAGAGCGCGAGCAGGATCACAAAGAGGATCATGATCACCAGGAAGGGGAAGGTGACCCGGGCGATGTACCCGGTGCTGCGCCCGGTGATGTTCTGGATCACCGCGAAGTTGAAGGCCACCGGCGGGGTGATCTGCGCCATTTCCACCACCAGCACCATGAAGATGCCGAACCAGACCTTGTCGAAGCCCGCGGCCTCGACCAGCGGCAGAACCACCGGCAGGGTCGTGGCGATCATCGAGAAGCCCTCGAGCGCCGTGCCAAGCACCAGGTAGAGCAGGATCAGCGCAAGGATCAGCAGGATCGGCGACAGGTCGAGCCCGGTGACGAAATTGGCCACCGCGGCGGGGATGCCGAGCGTCGAGGTCACGTTTCCAAGCACCGAAGCGCCGAGGATGATGATCCCCATGACCGAGCAGGTTTGCACCGCGCCGAGCACGATGTCGCGCAGCACCCGCAGCGACAGCGCCCGCTGGTGCAGGGCCACGAGGAAGGCGCCGACCACGCCGAGGGCCGCGGCTTCGGAGGGCGTGGCGAGCCCGCCGTACATCGAGCCGAGGACGCAGAGGATCAGGAAGAGCGCCGGGGCCAGGTCGCGCAGCGCTGCGATGCGTTCGCGCAGCGGCATGTGGCGGAGGGCACGCTCGGATTCGGGGATGAGCTCGGGCTTCATCGCGCTGCGGATCATGATGTAGGCGCCGAAAGAGGAGGCCAGCAACAGGCCGGGCAGAAAGCCGGCGGTGAACAGCCGCAGCACCGACTCATTGGCCAGCACGCCGTACATGATCATCACCGTCGATGGCGGGATGAGAAAGCCCAGCGTCCCCGCTCCTGCAAGGCCGCCGATGGCCAGCTCGGGCGAGTAGCCGCGCGACAGAAGTTCCTTGAGCGTCATGCGGCCGACCACCTGCGTGGTCGCCGCCGACGAGCCCGAGATCGCCGCGAAGATCGAGCAGCCGACGATGTTGACGTGCAGCAGCCGGCCCGGCAGCAGCCCGGCCCAGGGCGCGAGCCCCGAGAACAGCGCTTCCGACAGTTTGGTGCGGAACAGGAACTCGCCCATCAGGATGAACAGCGGAAGCGCGACAAGGTCCGGGGTCGTCAGGATGTTGAAGACGTACTGGGGAAAAAGCCGGTCGATCGGAATATGGGTGAACATGACCGTCAGCCCGATCGCGGTGGACAGCAGTGCAATGCCGATCCACGCGCCCGCGGCCAAGGTCCCGAAAAGGAGCCCGAAAAGGCTGGAGACGATAGCTCCCATGTGAGTGTTCCTTGGTATCTAAGGGCGTCTTGCAGCGAAGCGGCCAGACGCGGCGTCCGGTCGTGTTATTCGATGGCGCTGGCGGCGCCGAGCTTGGCGCAATCCACCGGGTTGCCCGCCAACGACGTGACGAGGCGTGCGATCATCTGGAAGGCGAGAACGGCCGCACCCAGCGTCAGAACCGCCTGCGGAATCCAGAGCGGCGTAAAGCTCTCCTGCGAGACCTCGCCGAAGCCGTAGGTGCGCAGCGTGAAGCCGAAGAGCCAGTAGGCCAGAGCACAGCTCACCGCAGTGCCGAGCGCTGAGGAGACGATCTCGAGCACCCGCACAAGCGCGGCCTTCTTCGACGACATGATCAGCTCGACCCGCAGCTGCAGGCCCGCGCGAAGCGTCATGCCGGAGCCGAGCAGGAAGGCCGCTCCCATCAGGTAGGCGCTGTATTCCCAGCCGATGCCGGTGCCCGAGGGCACGAAGGACAGGTACTGGCTGAAGAAGGCGAGCAGGATGTCTGTCAGCACCACCAGGGTCAGGCTGACGATGCAGAGCCCCGCGGCCCAGGCGCCCAGCAGCGACACCAGATCTGCGGCCCTTTGAAGGGCCGCAGCAGGTCCGCGTGGTTCCGGTTGCAAGGTGTCGGAGCCGTTGGACAGATCGCTCATCTCAGTTGCCGGACTTGGCTGCGAGGAAGGCGTCGGCGATCGGCTTGGCGGCCGGAACCCGCTCGAAGAAGGCGTCCTGGACAGAGGTCGCCCGTTCGCCGATCTCGGCCATCAGCTCGTCCGAGAGCGGCACCAGGGTCATGCCTTCGGCTTCCATGGTCTCGATGCTCTTCACGTCGCTGTCGCGCGAGACGTCCCAGAAGCTCGGCTCGAGATCTGCGGCGACCTTCTCGATCGCGGCGCGGTCCTCTTCCGAGATGGTGTTCCAGACATCCAGGTTCACGGTGACCGCGTTCGAGCCCCAAGTGTGGTTGGTCGGGTAGACATAGTCGAGGAATTCCCAGAACCGGCCGTCGACCCCCGAGGTGGCGGAGGTGGCAACGCCTTCGACACGGCCCGAGGCCAGCGCGGGCAGCAGCTCGCCCCAGGGCATCACGACGCCGTCCATGCCGATGCTGCTGATGATGTCGACGGTGTTCTTGTCCGCGCCGCGTACCGGGATCCCCTCGAAATCGTCGATCGTCTCGACTTCCTTCTTGAGGTAGACGTACTGTGCCGGCGAGGGGACCATGTAGAGCAGCTTCTGGTTATACTGCTCGAACAGCTTTTCGAACTCGGGCCGCAGGAAGCTGTGGTATTGCTTAAGTTCCTCCATCGAACTGACGAGGAATGGCACGCCTTCGGCGCCGAAAAGGGGATTGCTGCCGACCTGCTGGCTGATGTTGATGTCGGCCATGTCAACGAGCCCGTCACGCACGGCGCCAAGCTGGTCCGGCCCCTTGAACCCGAGCGAGCCCGCGGGGCTGACGGTGATGGTCACTTCTCCATCGGTCGCGTCCGAGACGGCCTCTGCGAATGTCCGCGCGTTTTCCACCATGAAATTGCCTTCCGGCAACACGTCCGAAAGGCGCAGGTTGGTTTCGGCCGATGCAAGGCCGGTGCCCGCGACGAGCGTGGCCGCTCCGATGGCGAGGGGTTTGAGGATGGTCATTGCAGTTCTCCCTGTCTGGCCGGTCCCTTGCAACCCCGCGTCGGGGAAGCTTAGAGACCTTCTTGATCCTTGTTGGTAAGAGACAGGCTAGTGACCTCGAGGCGCGAGGAGAAACACCGCTTCGCTCTGATGTGATCGCGAAAATTTATGTCACAAAGGTAACGCCCGCCTTGATCTGTGCGATAAGTTCTCTGGGCGGAAGATTGATCGAAATATAGGCAAAGTTGAAGATATGGATGTAAGAAAGCTCCACTCCTTCGTCAAAATCATTGACATCGGGAGCATCACCCGGGCTTCGGCAATTCTTCACATCGCGCAGCCGGCGCTGAGTCAGCAGATCGCGGGGCTCGAGGCCCATTACGGCAAACCGCTCTTGGTGCGATCCAAGCGCGGCGTCGTGCCAACCGAGGCAGGCAAGGTGCTCTACCGGCACTCGCAGCTGATTCTGCGGCAGATGGACGAGGCCGAACTCGACATCCAGAGCGCCTCCGAAGACATCCGCGGGGTGGTGCGCGTGGGTCTCGCGCCGCTGGGTCTCGGCTCGCTGCTGGCGGCACAGCTAATCCGCAAGCTGCGCGACGATTTCCCCGGGATCGTGCTTTACGTGAACGAGAACGTCGGCGGCGGAACCATGAGCGAGCTGATCATGACAGGCAAGATGGACGTCGCGCTGATCTTCGACCCCGGTGCGATCCCAAGCCTGTCGTTCGAGAAGATTTCGACCGAAGAGCTGCATTTCGTGACCACCTCGGACGCTATCGCCGACGGCGCCGAGCTGACGTTCGCCGAGGCGGTCGCGCGCCCGCTGATCCTGCCCAGCAAGATCCACACGCTTCGGCAGGTGATCGACACGACGCTTGCCCGGGCCGGGTTGGCCGCGCATGTGATCGCGCAGACGGAATCCGTCTCGGTTCTGTCAAACGCATTGGGAGAGGGGCTCGGCGACACGATCCTGCCGCTCTCGGCGGCCAAGGCCGTGAACCGGAGGATCCCAGAGGCGCGCATCTGCCAGATCCGGCGCCCCAACATGCACACCAACATGTCGGTCTGCTGGTCCGCGCAACTGCCGCTGTCCGAGGCGACGCTGATGGTGAAGCAGAGCCTTATCGATCTTGCCCGCCAGCTGACGGTCTGACCGGGCGTGGTACCGCCTGTCCGGGTAAGAGCGCTCAGACCCCGTCGTCCGTGGGCCTGAAGCTCGCGGGATCGGCGCGCCGCCAGCGGGCGAGGTAGCCCTCGCCTTCGTCCCGCCCCTCGAGCAGGAAGCCGACCGGCAGTTCGGGATAGACCTGGTTGCCAACGATCACGTTGCGGTCCTTCTCGCGCAGCATGAGGTGATGCGGGCGAAACTCTCCGGGATGGTCGAGCCCAGCGGCTCCGGTGATCTCGGCCAAAGCATGCAGCGTGTTGCGGTGGAAATTGGCGACCCGCTCGGCCTTGTCCGGCACGACGAGCGCCCGCGCCCGCATCCTGTCCTGCGTCGCCACGCCGACCGGACAGCGGTTGGTGTGGCAGGACTGCGACTGGATGCACCCCAGCGCGAACATGAAGCCGCGCGCGGAATTGGCCCAGTCGGCGCCAAGCGCCATCGCCTTGGCGATGTCGAAGGCCGAGACCAGCTTGCCGCTGGCGCCAAGGCGGATGCGGTCGCGCAGCCCGGCGCCACGCAGCGTGTTGTGCACGAAGGTCAGCCCCTCGATCAGCGGCATGCCCATGTGGTTGGCAAACTCGAGCGGCGCCGCGCCCGTGCCGCCCTCCTTGCCGTCGATGACGATGAAGTCGGGGGTGATGCCGGTGGCCAGCATTGCCTTGACGAGGCACATGAACTCGCGCCTGTGCCCGATGCAGAGCTTGAAGCCGACCGGTTTGCCGTCCGACAGGCGGCGCAAGGTGGCGAGGAACTCCATCAGCTCGAGCGGCGTGGAAAAGGCGGAATGCGCGCGGGGCGAGATGCAGTCGACCCCCATCGGTACAGCGCGCGCCCGGGCGATCTCGAGGGTGATCTTGGCGGCGGGCAGCACGCCGCCGAGTCCCGGCTTGGCGCCCTGGCTTAGCTTCACCTCGATCATTTTGACCTGCGGATGCGCGGCGGCCTCGCGGAACGCCTCGGCATCGAAGTGGCCCGCCGCGTCGCGGCAGCCGAAATAGCCCGAGCCGATCTCGAAGATCAGATCGCCGCCCTGCAGGTGGAACGCCGAGATGCCGCCCTCGCCGGTGTCATGGGCAAAGCCGCCGGCCTTTGCACCCCGGTTGAGCGCGAGGATCGCATTGTCCGACAGCGCGCCGTAACTCATCGCCGAGATATTGTAGATCGAGGCCGCGTAGGGGCGCGTGCAGTCGGGGCCGCCGATGGTGACGCGGAAATCGCTGTCGGCGATGGTCTTGGGCATCACCGAATGGGTCAGCCACTGGTAGCCCGCATCGTAGACCGGCTTGCGCGTGCCGAAGGGCCGGGCGTCCTCGATGTTCTTGGCGCGCTGGTAGATCAGCGTGCGCTCGTCGCGCGAGAAGGGTTCCTCGTCCTGATCGTTCTCGAAGAAATACTGGCGCATCTCCGGGCGGATGCTCTCGAGGATGTAGCGCAGATGGCCGATCACCGGATAGTTGCGCAGGATCGCATGGCGGCGCTGCGAAAGGTCATAAAGACCGAGCAGGCAGAGCGCCGCCAGCAGCGGTAGGGCGATCCGCGCCTCCGTATGGCTGGCGGCCAGCAGCGCCGCGCCGAGGGCGCCCATGAGGCAGAGACCGAAGATGCTGAAGCGGAGGGCGGCATGGATCACGTCTGTGTCTCCGGGATCGGGGGGATCGGGGCGCGGGCCGGTGCCGCACCACGATGAGGCATCATGCCGCTGTCGCGGCCCAGGGTCCATGCGGCGCGTCGTGGCCGTCGAGCCGCTCGAAGCCATGCGCGCCGAAGAAGTCGCGCTGCGCCTGGATCATGTTCGCCGGACTCCGGCGCGTCCGCAGGCTGTCGAACCAGCCGAGCCCCGCCGAGAGCGCCGGAAGCGCGATGCCCGCGCCGATCGCGGCAAGCACGGTCCTGCGCAGCGCCGCCTCGTGCTGCTCGAGCAGGCCACGGAAAGGCTGCGCAAAGACCAGCATCTCGCCCGGCGCCCGGTCGAGCGCGCTGGCCATGTCGTTCAGCATGTCCGAGCGGATGATGCAGCCATTGCGCCAGATGCGCGCGATCTCGGGCAGGGGCAGATCCCAGCCGAACTGATCGGACGCGGCGGTCAGCATCTCGAAGCCCTGCGCGTAGCACAGGATCTTGCCGGCGATCAGCGCCGCCTCGAGATCGTCGAGGTCGAGCGCCCCGGGCTGCAGCGCTTGCGGCTGCGCGCCGAAGGCATCGGCGCCCTGCTGCCGCAGCGCGTGTGCCGCCGACAGGTTGCGCGCGCAGACCGCGGCTTCGATCACCGGAACGGCAACGCCGAGGTGCTGCGCCTCGATCGCGGTCCAGCGCCCGGTGCCCTTCTGCCCGGCCTTGTCGAGGATCACGTCAAGCATCGGCGCGCCGGTCAGCGGATCGGCACTGCGCGCGATCCGGCCCGAGATCTCGACGAGATAGGAGGCAAGCGGCCCGGCGTTCCACTGCTCGAAGGCGGCGGCAATCGCGGCTTTGTCGAGCCCGAGGCCGCGGCCCATCAGGCTGTAGGTCTCGGCGATCATCTGCATGTCGGCGTATTCGATGCCGTTGTGGACCATCTTGACGAAATGGCCTGCGCCGGCCGGTCCCATGTAAGCGGCGCAGGGGGTGCCCTCGTGCTTCGCCGCGATCGCCTTCAGCAGCGGGGCCAGGCGCAGCCAGCTGCCGCGGTCGCCGCCCACCATGATCGACGGCCCGTGCCGCGCGCCTTCCTCGCCCCCCGAGACGCCGATGCCGATAAAGTCATAGGGGGCCACCGCGGCCTCCTCGGCGCGCCGGTTGGTGTCGGCGTAATTGGCATTGCCGGCATCGACGATGAGGTCGCCCGGCTCGAGCAGGCCGCGCAGCGCCTCGATCTGCTGGTCCACCACCGGACCGGCGGGCACCATGAGGATGATCGTCCGCGGCCGCTGCAGCGAGCGCACGAAGGCGGCAAGGCTCTCGGTCGGCACCAGCCGCTCGGCCAGCGCGCCGGCGCCGGCGACGAAGGCGCGGGTGACGGAGGCCGTGCGGTTGTAGACGCTGACCTTGTGGTCGTTGTCCGCGATGTTGAGCGCGAGGGCGGCACCCATCGTGCCAAGGCCGATGAGCCCGATGTCGGAGGTTTGGGTCACGGGGATCTCACTTCAGGTCTGGTCGGGTGTCGGAATAGATATCGATAACGAAAAGCGATCACGAGAACCGGATTTGCGCCTTGATGGCGCGGCTCCGGTCCGAGGCGGAGAGGAAGGCCTGCTCGGCGTCCTCGAGGGCGAATTCGTGGGTGATCAGCGGGCGCAGGTCGAGCCGTCCCTGCCGCATCGCCAGCACGCCATTCGCGAATTCCTCGTGGAAGCGGAACGAGCCGCGCAGGTCGAGCTCCTTTGCGGCGATCTTGGTCACCGGCAGGGGGATGTCGCCGCCGAGGCCGAGCTGCACCACCACGCCGCGCGGGCGCATCGTGTCGAGCGCAGGCAGAAGGGCGGGCGCGACGCCAGTGCATTCGAAGAGCGCGTGGAAGTGGCCCTTACCCGCGCCGTAACGGGCCAGCGCCTCGGCGTCGCTGCCGGTGTTCATCGTCACCTCCGCGCCCATCCTGCGCGCCATCTCGAGTGTGAAGTCCGACAGGTCGGTGGCGACGATCTCGGCGGCCCCGGCGAGCCGCGCCGAGGCGATGGCGAGCAGGCCGATGGGGCCGCAGCCGGTCACCAGCACGCGCTTGCCGAGCAGCGGTCCGGCACGGCGGACGGCGTGCAGCGTGACGGCCAGCGGCTCGGCAAGCGCGGCCTCGCCCGGCGTGAGGCCGTTGGCGACGGCGCATTGCGCGGCGGTGACGATCAGCTCCTCGCGGAAGGCGCCCTGGATGTGCGGGAAGGGCATGGCCGAGCCGTAGAAACGCATGTTCTCGCAGTGGTTGGGAAGGCCCTCCTGGCAGTAGCCGCAGCTTCCGCAGGGGCGCGAGGGCGAGACCGCGACGAGATCACCGACGGCCAGCCCGGTGACGCCGGCGCCAATTTCGGACACGTGGCCCGAGACCTCGTGACCCAGCACCATCGGCTCGCGCAGGCGCACGGTGCCGAAGCCGCCGTGATGATAGTAGTGCAGGTCAGACCCGCAGACGCCGCCCGCGGCGGTACGGATGCGCACTTCGCCGGGTTTCAGTTCGGGGCCTTCCGCGGCGGTGTAAGCCTCGAGGCGGAGGTCCTTCGGGGCGTGAATGACGAGCGCTTTCATGGGGATGCCTCAGATGACAGGGGTGACGAGGGGGGCGCCCGCGAAATGCGCGGCGAGGTTGGCGCGGACGAGCTCGCCCATCGCCTTGCGGGTCTCGACGGTTCCGGAGGCCTGGTGCGGCTGCAGCAGGATGTTGGGCAACTCGCGGAAGCGTGGATCGAGCGCCGGCTCCCCCTCGAACACGTCAAGCGACGCGGCGCCGAGCGTGCCGTCTGCCAGCGCCGCGATCAGCGCCTCTTCGTCGACGTTCGAAGCCCGTGAGACGTTGATCAGCATGCCGTCCGGCCCCAGCGCCTTCAGCACGCGGGCGTTGACGATGTGCCGGGTTTCCTGCGACGCGGCGGCGGCGACGAAGAGAAAATCGCACTGTGCGGCCAGCGCCTCGGCGTCCTTCACGAAGCTCCAGTCCGCCGCGTAGTCCTTGGGGGCGACGTCGGAATAGGCGATCTGCATGCCGAACCCTGTGAGGCGCCTGGCGATCTCGAAGCCGATGCGGCCCAGGCCGAGAATGCCGGCGCGGCGGCCGAAGGCACGGCGCTGCAGCGGCATGCCGCCCTGCGCGGCCCAGCGGCCGTCCCGGACCCAGGCATCGCCCGCCACCACGCCGCGCGACTGCGCGAGCATCATGGTCACGGCGAAATCCGCGACGTCGCCGGACAGCACGTCGGGGGTGTTGGTGACGCGGATGCCGCGCTCCCGGCAGGCGCCCAGATCCACGGCGTCATAGCCGACGCCGTAGACCGAGATCACCTCGAGCTGCGGGCAGGCGGCGATGATCTCGCGCGAGGCGCCAAGCTCGCCGCGGGTCGCGATGGCGCGCACGGAAGGACCGTGCTCGGCAAGGAAGGCGGCCTTGTCCGCGGCCTCGAAATAGCGGCGCAGGTCATAGGCCTCGTTCAGCGGGGTCTCGTCCCAGGACGGGTAGGCGCCCATCTGCAGGATCACGGGTTTGGGCATGCGGTCTTCTCCTCGATCAGGCGCGTCGGGCCTCGAATTCGGCGAATCTTCGGCTTGACGGAAAATAGTTATCGATAACATATTGAGGCGAGTCGAGCTTGTCGACACCCAAAAGAGGATGGCCCCGTGACCCCCGAAAGAGAGACCCCCCGGAACGACTTTCTGCAGACGACCTTCGGACTGACCGGCCGCAGGGCCCTGGTCACCGGCTCCTCGCAGGGCATCGGCTTTGCCCTGGCGCTCGGACTGGCCAGGGCCGGGGCATCGATCGTGCTGAACGGGCGCGACGCGGCAAAAATCGAGCGCGCGCGGCAGGACATCCAGCAGACCTGTCCCGAGGCCGATGTCCAGGCACTGTGCTTCGACGTCACCGACCACGAGGCGGCGCGCCGCGCGATCGACGGGTTCGAGCTTGGGCAGGGGCCGATCGACATCTTGGTGAACAACGCGGGGATGCAGCATCGCAGCCCGCTCGAGGATTTCCCGGCCGAGCGTTTCGAGGCGCTGCTGCAGACCAACATCGCGTCGGTCTTCAACGTCGGGCAGGCGGTGGCGCGCTACATGATCGGCCGGGGCAGGGGCAAGATCGTCAACATCTGCTCGGTGCAGACCGCGCTGGCGCGGCCCGGCATCGCGCCCTACACCGCCACCAAGGGCGCGGTGGCGAACCTGACCAAGGGCATGGCGACGGACTGGGCGCAGCACGGGCTGACCTGCAACGCCATCGCGCCAGGCTATTTCGAGACGCCGCTCAATGCCGCCCTCGTTGCCGATCCCGACTTCACCGCATGGCTGAAGAAACGCACGCCCGCGGGGCGCTGGGGCAAGGTCGAGGAACTGGTCGGCGCCTGCGTCTTCCTGTCTTCGGGTGCCTCGAGCTTCGTGAACGGGCACATCCTCTTTGTCGATGGAGCGATCAGTGTCTCTCTTTGAACATCGCCATATCGTGTTGATGGGGGTCTGCGGCTGCGGCAAGTCGACCGTCGGCGCCGAGCTGTCGCGCGCCTCCGGGATCGCTTTCCTTGACGGCGACGACCTGCATCCGGCGGAGAATGTCGCGAAGATGCGGGCAGGCCACGCGCTCGACGATGCGGATCGCGCGCCCTGGCTCGCCGAATGCGGACGCAGGCTTGCGACTGCGGAGGAGGGGCTGATCCTTGGCTGCTCGGCCCTGACCGGACGGTATCGCGACATGATCCGCGCGCATGCGGCCCCGGCGCAGCCGGTCTTCGTCTACCTGCACGGCACGCGCGCCACCCTGAGACAACGGCTCGGGGCACGGCGGGGGCATTTCATGCCGAGTGCGCTGCTCGACAGCCAACTCGCCACGCTGGAGGTCCCGGCGCCCGCCGAGGCGGCCCTGACGGTCAGCATCGAGAACACGTCGCAGGCTTTAGCGGCGCAGGTGCTGACGCGGCTCGCAGGGCGCGGCGGCTTTGTTGCCCGTGCGGCCTGAGCGGGGTAGGTGTTTGCTCCAGCAGGGAGATCGGCGATGAAGAAGGCGGCGCAGGGCGGCAAGGTCAAGATGTCGGACATCGCGTCCGCGCTTGGCGTCTCGGCGATGACCGTGTCGCGCGCCTTCCGGGGCGACGCGGGGATCAATGCGCGGACCCGCGCCCGCATCCTGTCAAAGGCCGAGGAGCTGGGCTATGTCTTCGACTCCACCGCCTCCAACCTGCGGCAGAACCGGACGGGCTTCGTTGCCGTCACCGTGCCCTCGATCGAGAATGCCAACTTCTCGGCCACGGTGCGCGAGCTTTCCAGGGGCCTGCTCAAGCGGAACATCCAGATCCTTCTGGCCAACACCGAGTACGACCCCGAGGAGGAGGAGCGGCTGATCGCGCAGCTGCTGCGCCGCAACCCCGAGGCGATCGTGCTCACCGGGGCACAGCATACCGCCAAGACGCGGGCGCTGCTCTCTAAGGCGCCAATGCCGGTCATCGAGATCTGGGACCTGCCCGCGAAGCCCATCGGCCATGTCGTCGGCTTCTCCAACGAGGCCGCTGTCCGGGGGCTGGTCGACCATATGGTCAGATCGGGGCGGCGCAGGCTGGCCTTCCTCGGGGGCGAGACCGCGCATGATCCCCGTGGCGCGCAGCGGCGCGCCGGCTTTGTCGAGGCGATGGCCGGGCATGGTCTGGAGGCGACGCGGCTGGTGCCCGCCGGCGCGGCGCCGGTCGGCATGACCGAGGGCGCCTCCGGTCTCGAGCTGATGCGCACCCTGTTCCCCGACACCGATGGGGTGATCTGCGTGTCCGACCTCGTGGCCTTCGGCGCGCTGGCGCAGTGCCGCCGGCTCGGCGTGAAGGTGCCCGAGGACCTGGCGATCGCGGGCTTCGGCAACTACGAGATCGGCCGCATCTGCGAGCCGCCGCTCACCACGATCGACGTGCACGCGGGGCTGATCGGGAGCCGCACCGCCGACATGGTGCTGGGCCTGCTGGAGGGTACGCCCCCTGCCGCGCCGCTGCGGCAGGTGCTGCAACCCGACCTGATCCTGCGCCGCTCGACGCCCTGACCGCAGGGCGCCGAGCGACACTGACAAGATCAGAGGTCGGTGGTCAGCCCCTTGGCCTTCAGCACCGGCTCGAGGTTGCACAGGTCGATCACCGTGCGCCCCGCCTTGTACTTCTCGATGAGGTCGGCCTCGACGTCTTCGCGGGCCTGCGATTTCAGCGCAACCTCGGCGGCCTCTTCGCGGCGCACCACCACGAGCCCGTCGGCATCGCCGCGGATCACGTCACCCGGGCGTACCAACTCGCCGCCGATGACGATGTCGCGCCCGGTCTGGCCCAGCGTCTCCTTGACCGTGCCCTTGATGCAGACGCTCAGCGAGAAGACCGGCAGTCCAAGCTCGATGAGCGCAAGTGTGTCACGCACGCCGGTGTCGGTCACCACGCCGGCGATACCCTTCGCGATGCAGGCATTGCCGAGCACGTCGCCGAAGCAGCCGGCCTCTTCGTACTCTCCCGCCGAGACCACGATCACGTCGCCCGGCTGGGCATAGTGAATGGCGAGTTGCAGCATGATGTTGTCGCGGGGTGCGCTCTGCACCGTGAAGGCCGGACCGCAGAGCGACATGGCGCGATCTATGGGCTTCAGGCGCGAGCTGAGCGCGCCAAGGCGGCCTTGCGCCTCGTGGATCGTCGCGCTTCCGAATTTCGCGAGGGCGGTGACATCCGCTGCTTTGGCGCGTTCGAATTTCGTAATAATGTTAGGCATTTGAGGCCATCCTCCAAGGCGTTTCGGGTCCGTGCCCGTCGGGGCGGACATTAGCGCCGGAGTGAGAGCCCCCATAACATGATCTGGGTCTGACGTGATCGCGCTTCGCTATGCAAGCGCCCGCGAAGGTCATGTCAAAGCGCTCTGACATCATTGCGGAGCGGCGATGCTAGTTTCGACGAAACAACGAACAAGACGACCAGCAAGGAGCCGGTTTTCACATGCCAATCGCAATCGAGTCCCTGATCTCGAGCATGGAATGGGCGGCGCGCAGCAACCTGGGCGAATATGCTTTCGAGCTCGACGGTCGCCGCGTGACCCTGCGCCGCGGCGCGGCCGGTGGCCCGGCAACAGCCGCCGTCACCGCTGTTCATCAGGCCTCCGCCGTGCCCGCAATGACAACCGCAGAGGCCGATCACCATGCGATCGGCGCGCCGCTGTCCGGCATCGTTTACCTTGCGAAGGACACCGGCAGCGCGCCCTTCGTGCGCGCCGGTGACCAGGTGACCAAGGGCCAGACCGTGTGCCTCATTGAGGCCATGAAGGTGATGACCTCGGTGAGCGCCGATCGCGACGGCACGGTGGTGGAGATCGCCGTCGAGGACGGAGCGCCCGTCGAGGCCGGCGCTGTGCTGATGAAGGTGCGCGCATGACCACCCCCGATCAACAGACCGTCTTTGTCGCCAACCGCGGCGAGATCGCGCTGCGCATCATCCGTGCCTGCCGTCGTCTCGGGCTGCGCGTGGTCTGCGGATTTTCCGAGGCGGATCGCGGCGCGCCCTATCTCGCGCTCGCCGATGCCGCCATCTGCATCGGGCCGGCCCCCGCTGCGAAGAGCTATCTCAACATCCCTGCGGTCATTCGCGCAGCGCGGCTGCTCGAGGCGGACCTCATCCATCCCGGCTACGGCTTCCTGTCCGAGAATGCCGATTTCGCCGAGGCGGTGGCCGCGGCGGGCATGACGTTGATCGGTCCGGATGCAGAGGTCATGCGGCGCATGGGTGACAAGGTCGAGGCCAAGGCCGCGATGATCGCCGCCGGTGTGCCCTGCGTGCCGGGACCCGACAGCGTACTGCCCCAGGACCCCGATGCCATCGCCGCAATCGCCGAGGAGATCGGCTACCCGGTGATCCTCAAGGCCGCGGGCGGCGGCGGCGGGCGCGGCATGCGGATCGTGCGCGACGCGTCGACACTCTCCGAGGCCTACATGCTGACCCGCCAGGAAGCGCAGCGCTTCTTCGGCAACCCTGACATCTACATGGAGAAGTTCCTGGAACGGCCGCGCCATGTCGAGATCCAGGTGCTCGCCGATGCGCAGGGCACGGCGCTCTGGCTCGGCGATCGCGACTGCTCGATGCAGCGCCGCCACCAGAAGCTGATCGAGGAGGCGCCCGCGCCTGGTATCGACCGTGCGCTGATTGCCGAGATCGGCGCGCGCTGTGCCCGCTCCTGCGCCGAGATCGGCTACGTGGGCGCAGGGACTTTCGAATTTCTCTACGAGGACGGCCAGTTCTACTTCATCGAAATGAACACGCGCATCCAGGTAGAGCATCCGGTGACCGAGATGGTCACGGGGCTCGACATCGTGGCGCTGCAGATCGACGTGGCGCGTGGCCTGCCGCTGCCGATGACGCAGGCCGAGATCCGCACCGAGGGACATGCCGTCGAATGCCGGATCAACGCCGAGGACCCGCAGAGCTTCGCGCCCAGCCCCGGACGAGTGACCGCGCTGCATCTGCCCGGCGGGCCGGGGGTGCGCGTGGACACCCATATCGAGCCCGGCTCGGAGGTCTCCTCGAGCTACGACTCGATGATCGCCAAGGTGATCGCCTACGGCGCCGACCGCGCCGAGGCGCTATCCAGAGCGCGCAGCGCGCTGCAGGAGATGCGCATCGAGGGCGTGAAGGCCAATATTGCGCTGCACAGCGAGTTGCTGGTCGACCCCGGCTTCGCCGCGGGCGGCGTGTCGATCCACCATTTCGAGCATTGGCTCGCCGCGCGCGGGGACCGTCATGCCTGAGACCGGCCTTTTTCCCATCGGCAGCCGCGCTTTCGTCTACCAGGTGGACTGCCCTTTCGACCTCGATCACCAGCGCCGCTTCTGGGCCATGGCCGAGACGCTCGACCAGCGCGAGGAGGTGGCCGAGGCGGTGCCCGGCATGACCAACCTCACCCTTCGCCTGCACCATGTGCCCGCCAGTCTCGAGACGCTCGAGCGCGAGCTCGCCGCACTCTGGGCCGAGGGACGCAAGAAGGATCTCACCGGCAAGGTGCTCGAGATCGACATCACCTATGGCGGCACCGGCGGCCCGCACCTGGCCGATGTCTGCGCGCTGACTGGGCTTGGCATCGACGAGGTGGTGCGGCGGCACACAGCGCCCGACTACACGGTCTATGCCGTCGGCAGCCATGCCGGCTACTGCTACCTTGGCGGGCTCGATCCGCTGCTGGAGACGCCCCGGCGCAAGGTGCCGCTGCAATCTCTGCCGGGCGGATCGCTGTCGGTTGCGGGGCTGCAAACCGGGGTCTCCGCCTCCGCCGGCCCCAGTGGATGGAACACCATCGGCGCTGCCGAGGTGCGTTTCTTCGATCCCTGCAAGGACCCGGCGGCGCTGCTGGTACCGGGCGACCAGATCCGCTTCAACCCGGTGGAGGTCATCGCATGATCGAGGTGCTTTCGATCCCGCCGCTCGCCACGGTTCAGGACCTCGGACGTAGCGGCTTCTGGGCGCAGGGGCTTGGCAGCGCCGGCGCGATGGATCCGCTGGCGCATCGTCTGGCGAACCTGCTGCTCGGCAACGATGAAGGGGCCGCGACGCTGGAGATCCCGCTTACCCCCGCGCGCTTCGCCTTTGCCGAGGACAGTGCCTTCGCGCTGGTTGGCGCGGCCTGCGGCGCCACGCTGGACGGGGTGGCCCTGCCTCGGGTCTGGACGGGCAGCGCACGTGCCGGTCAGGTGCTGGAACTCGGAGCCATGACGCAGGGGGCGCGGGTCTATCTCGGGCTGCCCGGCGGCATCGACGTGCCGCAGGTGCTGGGGTCGCGCAGCACGCAGCTGCGCGAAAGTTTCGGCGGCTTCGAGGGGCGGGTGCTGGCAGCGGGGGATATCCTTTGCGCTTCCGCGCCGCGCGCGACGGCTCCGGCGCTGAGTCACAGCATGCCGCCGTTGCGGGAGGAGGGCCGCGCCGAGATTGTTTTGCGGGTCCTGCCCTCTGCCGAGACCGATGAGTTCTCTGCCGCTTCGCGCGAGGCCTTCTTCGCGCAGCCCTACAAGGTCACGCCGGCGAGCAACCGTCAGGGCTACCGGCTCGAGGGGCCGGATTTGGTGCGAGAAACGACCGGTGAGCTGCGCTCGCACGGCATCACTCCCGGAATCGTTCAGGTGCCCGGTGGCGGGCAGCCGATCATCCAGTTGGCGGATTCCGCCACGATGGGCGGCTATCCGAAGATTGCCTGCGTGATCGAGCCCGACCTCTGGCGCCTCGGACAGGCGCGACCCGGCGACAGGCTTCGGTTCCGGCAGGTCGATCTCGCGGGCGCGCGCGCCGCGCAAACCGCCGAAACCGAGTATCTGGACGCGCTGCGCCGCCAATTAGCCGACCTGCGCGACCTTCAGAAGGGATGGACCTGAGATGTATTGCGAAGCCGACATGACCCGCCTCGTCGAGGCGATGCGGCGCACAGACACCGGGCTGCTGGAAGTCGAGGGTGCGGGCGATTTCCTCCGCCTCGTTCTGCCGGAGACGGGCGCGGAGGCAACCGCAGCGCTACCCGTTGCGGACAAGCCCGCCCCACAGCAGGTCAAAAGCCAATGGCTCGGGCGGTTCGCCGCCTGCGGACAGGACGACGGCCTGACGTCCCCGGCCGCCGGAGATGCGGTCTGCGAAGGGCAGGTGCTCGGCTACGTGGCCGAAGATGGCGCCCAGCTGCCGGTCTGCGCCCCGGTGTCGGGGACGCTCTCTGCCGTGATGGCGCAGGACGGGCAGATCGTCGGCTACGGCGACGTCCTTTTCGAACTGGAGCAGGCGGCATGAAGATCGACATCAACTCCGACATGGGCGAGGGATTCGGCCCCTACAGCATCGCCGATGATGCGGCGCTGATGGCCCAGGTCAGCTCGGCCAATGTCGCCTGCGGCTACCACGCCGGGGACCCGGTGATCATGGACCGGACGGTGCGGCTGGCACGCGAGCACGGTGTCGATCTCGGCGCGCATGTCAGCTTTCCCGACCGCATGGGCTTTGGCCGTCGCCGGATGGACATGGATCTGGGCGAGCTCGAGGCGCATGTGCTCTACCAGCTCGGCGCGCTTGATGCTTTCGCCCGGCGCGCCGGGCACCGGATCACCCACTTGAACCCGCACGGTGCGCTCGGCAACCTTGCCAGCGCCGATCCGGACATCGCCGACGCCCTGGCCCGTGCGACCATGGATTTCGACCCGGAGATAGCCTTCCTCGTGCTGCCCGGAAGCGCTCTCGAAGGCGCCGCGCTGGAGCGGGGCGGCAAGGTCGTCCGGCTCTTCCTCGCCGACCGTGGCTACCTGCCCAATGGCCAGCTCGCGCCGCGCGGCCAGCCCGGCGCGCTGGTGAAGGACGAGGCCGAGGTGGTGGCGCGCGTGCTGCGGGTGCTGACCGAGCGCAGGCTGACCTGCGTCACCGGCGAAGAGATCGACATGCCCGTGCAATCGGTCCTCGTGCACTCGGATACGCCCGGCGCCGTCGCGCTGGCCACACATCTTCGACAGGCAATTGCCGGTGCCGGCGGCGAGATCACGCCGCTCACGGCCCAATAGCGGCCCCGACACGGGCCGGACCAACGGAACAACGAACAGACAGGATACTCCCATGCCCTTTTCCGACTATAAAACCGCTCTCGTGACCGGCGCCTCCGGCGGCATGGGCCGTGCCATCGCGCAGCGGCTGGCGCAAAACGGCCTCACGGTCCACTCCTTCGCGCGCAACGCGGACAAGCTTGAAGCCTTTGCCGCCGACTGCGACGGGATCGTGCCTCACGCCGTTGACGTCTCGGATCTCGCCGCGGTGACCCGCGAGCTGGAGGGGCTCGAGATCGATGTGCTGGTCAACTGCGCCGGCGTCTCGCGTCCCGGCAGCCTGCTTCAGTCCGAGGCCTTTGACATCGACGAGCAGATCGACGTCAACCTGCGCGCCTGCCTCCATCTCGCGCGGCTGCTTCTGCCGGGGATGATGGCGCGCGACGCGGGTCACATCATCAACATCACCTCGATGGCCGGACATTACGAATTCGGTGGCCACATCGCCTATCACGCCACCAAGGCGGCGATGCACACCGTTTCGCGGCAGTTGCGCGTCGATGCCTTCGGCCGCCGCGTGCGGGTCACCGAGATCAGCCCGGGCCGGGTCGAGACCGACATCTTCGCCCATGTCGAGAAGATCAGCCCCGAAGAGGCCAAGAAGAAGTATTTCGAGGGCTTTGAGATGCCGCAGGTCTCGGATATCGCCGATGCGGTCGAATACGCCGTCGGCACCCCGCATTACGTCAACATCGGTCTCATCGAGCTCCTGCCGACCCTGCAAGTGCCGGGCGGGCTGCGCACCGCCAAGCGCGTCGGTGACGAGGTCATTCTGACCGGCAACAAGTGAGCTGACGGCGGCGACGCCGTCGCGGGCCCGCCAGGCCGGATCCTCAACGCGCGCAGGAGCCGCGCCCGGCGGGCCCATCCCCCTGCATCTCTCATCTCTCGATTTTCCAAGGAGAGCCCCGTGGACAACCAGAAACTAGCGACCCGCGTCACCTCGATCCGCGTGTCTCCCAGCGTCGCCGCCGCCCAGAAGGTCCGTGACCTCAAGGCACAGGGCCGCGAGATCCTGAACCTCACCGTCGGTGAGCCGGACTTCGACACGCCCGATACGATCAAGGCTGCCGCCGTGGCGGCCATCTCCGCGGGCGACACGAAATACACTCCGGTGAACGGCACCGAGGCGCTGCGGAAGGGCGTGCAGCATGACTTCGCCAGCCGTCTCGGCATCACCTGCACGCTCGACCAGATCTGCGTCGGCGGCGGCGCCAAGCAGATCCTCTTCGTGGCGATGATGGCCACGGTCGAGGCAGGCACCGAGGTGATTATCCCGGCGCCCTACTGGGTCTCGTATCCCGATATGGTGGTCGCCAACGGCGGCACCCCGGTGATCGTGCCCTGCGGCGAGGAGGTGGGTTTCAAACTGACGCCCGCCGCGCTCGAGGCGGCGATCACCCCGGCGACCCGCTGGGTCGTGCTCAACTCGCCCTCGAACCCGACGGGCGCGGCCTATACCGCAGCCGAGCTGGGCGCGCTCGCCGACGTGCTGCTGCGCCACCCGCAGGTGCTGGTGATGTGCGACGAGATCTACGACCGGATCTGGTACGCGGAGTTCAAGACCGAGAGCATCCTCGGCGTGGCGCCCGAGCTGCGCGAGCAGGCGCTGGTGGTCAACGGCGTGTCGAAATCCTACGCAATGACCGGCTGGCGCATCGGCTACGCGGTGGGGCCGAAGTTCCTGATCGACGCGATCAACAAGCTGCAGTCGCAGATGTCCTCCTGCCCCTCCTCGATCAGCCAGGCCGCCGCCGCCGCCGCGCTGACCGGCCCGCAGGAGAGCGTCGAGGCCTCGGTCGAGGTCTACCGTGCCCGCCGCGATCGCGCCCATGCGCTGATCAACGACATCCCCGGGCTCAGCTGCACCCTGCCCGACGGCGCCTTCTACCTCTACCCCAGCTGCGCCGGAGTGATCGGCAAGACTGCGCCCGACGGCAGCAGGATCGAGAGCGACCTCGACTTCGTGCTCTACCTGCTCGAGCAGGCGGGCGTGGCATCGGTCCATGGCGGGGCCTACGGGATGGAGCCCTATTTCCGCATCTCGACTGCGACCTCCATGGAGGTGATTGAAGCCGCCTGCGCTAAGATCGCCGAGGCCGTCGCCGCCCTGAGCTGACGGCATCCGGGGCAGGGGCCCGCGATCCGTGTCGCGGCTCCGCCCCAGGTGCTCCAGCTCCAACTTCTTCCCCGGCTCGGGGGAAGGCTGCCGCGCCCGCTCCCTGCGCGGCTGATCCGGGATCATGCCCGGGTCTGAGCGGCGCACGGGGCTCCCTCCCGTGCGCCGTCCCAATCGGAGGAAGATAATGCCAGAATTCCAGAAGATCCTCATCGCCAATCGCGGCGAGATTGCGATCCGCATCATGCGGGCAGCCAACGAGATGGGAAAGAAGACAGTTGCCGTCTTTGCTGAGGAGGACAAGCTGGGACTTCACCGGTTCAAGGCCGACGAGGCCTATCGCATCGGTGAGGGGCTGGGCCCCGTGGCGGCCTACCTGTCGATTCCCGAGATCATCCGCGTCGCCAAGGAATCCGGCGCCGACGCGATCCACCCGGGCTACGGGCTGCTGTCGGAGAATCCCGAGTTTGTCGATGCCTGCGACGCGGCCGGCATCGCCTTCATCGGCCCCAAGGCGGCGACCATGCGCGCGCTCGGCGACAAGGCCAGCGCCCGCAAGGTGGCGATCGAGGCCGGCGTGCCGGTCATTCCCGCGACCGAGGTGCTGGGCGATGATTTCGAGGCGATCGCCAAGGAAGCGGAGGAGATCGGCTACCCGCTGATGCTCAAGGCCAGCTGGGGCGGCGGCGGGCGCGGCATGCGTCCGATCGAGTCGTCGAAGGAACTGAAAGAGAAGGTGCTCGAAGGGCGGCGCGAGGCCGAGGCGGCCTTTGGCAACGGCGAGGGCTATCTCGAGAAGATGATCCTGCGCGCCCGCCACGTCGAGGTGCAGATCCTCGGCGACAAGCAGGGCAACATCTACCACCTCTACGAACGCGACTGCTCGGTGCAGCGCCGCAACCAGAAGGTCGTCGAGCGCGCCCCGGCGCCGTATCTTTCGGAAGCGCAGCGCGAAGAGCTCTGCGAGCTCGGCCGCAAGATCTGCGCCCATGTGAACTATGAATGCGCCGGCACCGTCGAGTTCCTGATGGATATGGACAGCGGCAAGTTCTACTTCATCGAGGTCAACCCGCGCGTGCAGGTCGAGCACACCGTCACCGAAGAGGTGACCGGCATCGACATCGTGCAGGCGCAGATCATGATCGCCGAGGGCAAGAGCCTCGCCGAGGCCACCGGCAAGGCCTCGCAGTATGACATCAAGCTGACCGGCCACGCGCTGCAGACGCGGATCACCACCGAGGATCCGACCAACAACTTCATCCCCGACTACGGCCGGATCACCGCCTACCGCTCGGCCACCGGCATGGGCATCCGGCTCGACGGCGGCACCGCCTACGCCGGCGGGGTGATCACCCGCTACTACGATTCGCTGCTGGTGAAGGTGACCGCCAAGGCGCCGACGCCGGAGAAGGCCATCGCCCGCATGGACCGCGCCCTGCGCGAGTTCCGCATCCGCGGCGTGAGCACGAACATCGACTTCGTGATCAACCTGCTGAAGCACCCGACCTTCCTGACCAACCAGTACACCACG